>NZ_FNUC01000004.1:0-1200000 GCF_900106035.1 Jiangella alba | reverse complement strand
GTTCGGCCGGCGACCACGACGGCGACCCGTGTGGCCGGGTCGACCACACCGGCGCCGACTTCTTCAACTCTCCACGACGCAGCGCCCATTCTCGCCAATGACGCGGCGGAATCGCGCAACTCTTCAGAAACCGACTGCCCCTTGAGCGCCAACAGCACCCCATTGGGACGCAGCAGCGGCAGCGTCCAGCCCGCCAGCCGGTCCATCGGCGCGACGGCGCGCGCCGCCACCACGTCGAACCGGGCCCGTGGCTGGACGTCCTCGGCCCGCGACCGCAGGACGGTCACGCCGTCGAGCCCGAGCGCCTCGACCGTCTCGGCGAGGAACTCGCTACGCCGCAGCAGCGGCTCGATCAGGACCACCTCGAGATCGGGCCGCGCGATCGCCAGGGGTATACCCGGCAGGCCGGCGCCGGAACCCACATCCGCCACTGCCCGGCCATCGTCGATCAGCTCCGCCACGACGGCCGAGTTCAGGATGTGCCGGCCCCAGATCCGCGGGACCTCGCGCGGCCCCAGCAGGCCGCGTTCGATGCCGGGGCCGGCGAGCCGCGCGGCGTACGCCGCCGCCAGCTCCAGCCGGTCCCCGAACACGACGGAGGCCGAGTCCGGCACGGCGAGAACGTCGTCCAAGACTCGGCCTCCTGAGAATGTCAGCGATGTGGTTTCACGTGAAACGTGGACCACTAACCGGGCATCACCACGACGTAGCGCCGGGGCTCCTCGCCCTCGGACTCGCTGCGCAGCCCCGCCTCGGCGACCGCGTCGTGGACGACCTTGCGCTCGAACGGCGACATGGCCCCCAGCGACTCGGGCTCGCCCGACGTGCGGACCGCCTCGATGACCCGCTTGGCCAGCTCCAGCACCTCGGCCCGCCGGTTGGCCCGGAAGCCGCCGACGTCGAGCATCAGCCGGCTGCGCTCGCCGGTCTCGCGGACCACCGCGAGGCGGGTCAGCTCCTGCAGCGCCTCGAGCACCTTGCCGTTGTCGCCCACCAGGGCGTCGAGACCGTCACCGATGATCGAGACGACCGCGCGGTCGCCCTCGACGTCCATGTCGATGTCGCCGTCGAGGTCGGCGATGTCGAGCAGTTCCTCCAAGTAGTCCGCCGCGATGTCGCCCTCGCGCTCGAGCCGCTTCGCCAGCGGCTCGCCGGCCTCGCTCTCTCGTTCCTGCGCCGCATCGAGTTCCGTGCCAGCGTCGCTCACCGTCGACTCCTTCTACGTTCGTTGTGGGGCGGGTCTGCTGCCCGCCGAGCCCTGCCGCCGTGCGGTCGTCGCCGCCGGCTACTTCTTCTTGCGCTGCGAGCGCGTCGTCTTCTTCGGCTGCCGCCGAACCACCTCGGTCTGCTCCGGCTCCTCCGGCTCCCCGGTGTCGGGCGTGGGCAGCTCGACGCCCTTCTTCCGCGCCTTCTCCTCCAGGCGGCGCTGGTGCGCCTTCTCGGCCTCGGTGCCCGGCGCCGGCATCCGGCGGATGACGTACAGCTGCTGGCCCATGGTCCAGAAGTTCGACGTCAGCCAGTACAGGACGGTGCCCAGCGGGAAGTAGACGCCGGAGAACGCGAAGACCAGCGGCAGCACGTACAGGAGGATCTTCTGCTGCTGCGCGAACGGGCCCTCCAGGGCCTCCTTCGGCATGTTCTTCCGCATGATCTGGCGCTGCGTGATGAACTGCGTGACCACCATCAGCACGACCATGATGGCGGCGATGATCTTGGTGTTGATGTTGTCGGAGCTGATGAACGAGTCGGCCAGCCGCGCACCGAAGATCTCCGCCCGCCCCGCCGACTCGAACAGGTCCGGCTGGCTGGTGAACGCGCCCCGCTCGTGCCCCTTCGCGATGCCGTCGAGCACCCGGAACAGCGCGAACAGGAACGGCGCCTGGAGCAGGATGGGCAGACAGGACGCGAACGGGTTGGTGCCCGTGTCCTTGTACAGCTTCATCATTTCCTGCTGCAGGCGCTCACGGTCGCCCTTGTACTTCTTCTGCAGCTCGCGCAGCTGCGGCTGGAGGATCTGCATCTTCCGCTGCGACTTGATCTGCCGCACGAACAGCGGGATCAGCAGGATGCGGATGACCACCACGAGGCCGATGATCGACAGCGCCCAGTTCACGCCGTCGTGATTGATGCCGATCAGCTCTGAGAACAGCCAGTGCCAGCCGATCATGATCCAGCTGACCAGGTAGTACAACGGCGCGAGGATGGTATCCACGGGTGTATCAGACTCCTCGGAGTGAGGTCGGTGCGGCGGGCGGCAGGTCCGTCCGCGGCGCGGAAGCTTCATGCGACGGAGCCGCGTGCGGCTCGTCGTCGCCGTCAGTCCCGGCGGCCCGGCCCCACCAGCGGTAGTTCTCGCGCGTGGGGACGAGGTCGACGCCGCCGGCGCACCAGGGGTGGCAGCGGCCGAGTCGACGCAGGGCCAGCCAGCTTCCGCGCAGGGCACCGTGCCGCTCCACCGCGCTCAAGGCATACGCCGAGCAGCTGGGGTAGTAGCGGCAGGTCTGCCCGTACAGCGGGCTGATGACGAGTCGGTAGCCCTTGAGGAGGGCGACCAGGATGGTCTTCATCGCCGGTGCTCCGCTCGGGTGACGGCGCGGTCGATGGCCGCGTCGAGCTCACGCGCGAGAGCGGAGCTGGGAGCGCCGGCGATACCGGGCAGCGCCCGGACCACGAGCTTGGAACCGGAGGGGAGACGGTCGACCCGCTCGGCGAGGAGATGACGCAGCCGGCGCCGTACCGTGTTGCGCACCACTGCACCCCCAACCGTGCGTCCGACGACCAGACCCACCGACGCCGGGCCGGCACCTGCGACGTCGCCGGACTCGCCGGCGGGCAACAGGTGCACGACCATGGTCGGCCGTCCGACGCGAACCCCACGGCGCACGATCACCCGGAAGTCGGCCGAGCGCCGCAGGCGGTGCTCGGCCTTCAGCACCTCGGATCGTCGAGCGAGCGCAAGCGTGCCAGCCGGATCAGGCGGACAGCTTGGCACGGCCCTTGCTGCGGCGGGCGGCGAGGATGGCACGGCCGGCACGCGTACGCATGCGCAGCCGGAAGCCGTGAGTCTTCGCACGACGGCGGTTGTTCGGCTGGAAGGTGCGCTTGACCACGTCCGAGCTCCTGTGTCGATCGATGAGATGTGCTTCGGGTTGCCGCGCGGAGTCCACGCATCCCCGGACTATGCAGCCCGGGCATGACAACAGGAGCCCTCGTCGGACCGATTTACGGTACGCGGTGGCGACGCTTCAGGTCAAACTCGCGACCCGCTGCGTCGCGTATGGCGACAACCGTCCATCATGGCACTGAGGGACAGCGCGGCGCCGGCAACGACACGCCGGCATCTGGGGGCAACCTGTGGACATCAGTTGAAGCGCTGGCCGCATGTTGTTAGCGTCACGTGCTCCAGCACGCTGTCCGCCCTGTACCGCACCACGGTATCGCAACCGCGTTCGCGCAGGTCACAATGGAGCGGATGGAGACAAAACCGCACGTGTCGACACCCTCCACACCCTGTGGACGACCGTGTGGACAACACGACGGGGTGGCCAGCCAGATGCCGCCAGTTTGGAGTGAACGGTGGCAGACGAGGCCGGAATCGACTTCCCCACCGCATGGGCCAAGGCTCTGGCTGAGCTCGACTCCATCGAGATCGGGCCCCAACAACGCGCATTCCTGTCGCAGGCCCGCCCCGTCACTCTCGTCGAGGGTACCGCCGTCATCTCCGTCCCGAGCGATTTCGCGCGAGCCCAGGTCGAGCAGCGGCTGCGTTCGGTCATCATCGACGCGCTGTCCGAGGTGCTCGGCCGGCCGGTCGGCCTGGCCGTCAGCGTCGCGCCGCCGCCCGACGGCGCCGCACCCGACGGCGTGCCGCCACCGCCACCGATGCCGGGCGGCTTCCTCGACGCACCGTCATCGTCTTCGGTCGACACCGAGGAGATCCCGCTGGTCAGTGCCGCTACCGAGGCGCCGGCATTCGTGCCACGCCCGCCGGCCGAGTCCCCGCGGCGTGGTGACACCGAACCGCACCTGAACCCGCGGTACACGTTCGACACCTTCGTCATCGGTTCCAGCAACCGGTTCGCGCACGCCGCCACCGTCGCCGTCGCCGAGGCGCCGGGCAAGGCCTACAACCCGCTGCACGTCTACGGCGAGTCCGGGCTGGGCAAGACCCACCTGCTGCACGCCATCGGGCACTACACACGGACGATGTACCCCGGCACCCGGGTGCGCTACGTGAGCTCCGAAGAGTTCACCAACGACTTCATCAACTCCATCCGCGACGACAAGGCGTCGGCGTTCCAGCGCCGCTACCGCGACGTCGACGTCCTGCTCATCGATGACATCCAGTTCCTCGAGGGCAAGATCCAGACGCAGGAGGAGTTCTTCCACACGTTCAACACGCTGCACAACGCGAACAAGCAGATCGTCATCACGTCCGACCGCCCGCCGAAGCAGCTGTCCGCGCTGGAGGACCGCCTGCGCAACCGGTTCGAGTGGGGCCTGACGTGCGACGTGCAGCCGCCCGACCTCGAGACCCGCATCGCGATCCTGTCGAAGAAGGCCACCCAGGACCACCTCAACGTCTCGCCCGACGTCCTCGAGTACATCGCCAGCCGCATCGCCACGAACATCCGCGAGCTCGAGGGCGCCCTGATCCGCGTCACGGCGTTCGCCAGCCTCAACCGCCAGCCGGTCGACCTCTCGCTGGCCGAGATCGTCCTGCGCGACCTCGTGCCCACCGACTCCGGTCCCGAGATCACCGCGGCCACGATCATGGCGCAGACGTCGGCCTACTTCGGGCTGACCATCGAGGACCTGCAGGGCACCAGCCGCAGCCGGGTGCTCGTCACGGCCCGCCAGATCGCCATGTACCTGTGCCGCGAGCTGACGGAGCTGTCGCTGCCGAAGATCGGCCAGCACTTCGGCGGCCGCGACCACACCACGGTCATGCACGCCGAGCGGAAGATCCGCACGCTGATGGCCGAGCGGCGCAGCGTCTTCAATCAGGTCACCGAACTGACCAACCGCATCAAGCAGCAGGCCCGGCAGTCGTGACGGTCCGAGAAGCACACGCGCACGGCGTGATCGACTTCTCACAGGCTGTGGACAAGTTTGTGGACATGAGTGCCATCGCCGTGGACCGACCCGGGGAAAGTGTCACTCATCGGTGGACAACCTCGAACGGTCCACGTCACCCACTGGCCCTGCCCACAGCCTCCGTGGACAACGGTAGCCACGCTCACCTGCGACGTTCATGGTTTTCCACACTTTCCACCAACGCTATGAACATGACTGACCTATCCATGGATCGACTGGCAGCGCACAAGCCTTGCGGGCCGGTTCCTGTGGATCGTGTGATTCACGGCCGCCGATTGACGCCTCTGGCCGCCACTGTCGGTAGCCCGTGGAAGGATGACGTCGAACCACAACGACCCGGGCGCGTGCCCGAGGGGAGGACGGACCGGTGAAGTTCCGGCTCGATCGCGATGTACTGGCAGAGGCGGTGGCCTGGACGGCCCGCACCCTGCCCAACCGGCCGACGGTGCCGGTCCTGGCCGGCCTGCGCATCGACGCGTCTGACACCCAGGTGACGTTCTCGTCGTTCGACTACGAGGTGTCCGGGCGCGTGTCCGTCGACGCCGACGTCGCCGACGGTGGCACCGTCCTGGTCTCCGGCCGGCTGCTGGCCGACATCGCCCGGTCGCTGCCGAACAAGCCGGTCGACCTCAACGCCGACGGCGCCAAGGTCACCATCACGTGTGGCAGCGCCCGGTTCACGCTGCTGACGCTGCCGGTCGAGGAGTACCCCGACCTCCCCTCCATGCCCGACGCCTCCGGCACCGTCGACGGCGCCGTCCTCGCCGAGGCGGTCAGCCAGGTCGCGGTCGCCGCCGGCCGCGACGACATGCTGCCCACGCTCACCGGCATCCGCATCGAGATCGAGGGCGAGACCGTCACGCTCGGCGCCACCGACCGGTACCGGCTGGCGGTCCGCGAGTTCACCTGGAACCCCGGCTCCCCCGACATCTCCGCGGTCGCGCTGGTGCCGGCCCGCACGCTGGTCGACGCCGCCAAGACGCTCGGCCCGGCCGGCGAGGTCACGCTGGCGCTCGGCACCGGCACCCAGGACAGCCTGCTCGGCCTGGCCGCCGGCGGCCGGCACACCACCAGCCGGCTCATCGACGGCGAGTGGGTGCCCAACTACCGCCGGCTGTTCCCGGCCGAGACCGCCACGGTCGCGCGGGTCGAGATCTCCGCGCTGGTCGAGTCGGTGAAGCGGGTAGCGCTGGTGGCCGAGCGCAACACCCCGGTCCGGCTCGCCTTCGACGAAGGCCAGGTCGTGCTCGAGGCCGGCAGCGGCGAGGACGCGCAGGCCTCCGAGGCGCTGCCCGCCGAGGTCCAGGGCCCGGCCATCGCCACCGGCTTCAACCCCACGTACCTCCTCGACGGCCTGCAGGCGCTCGGCACCCCGTTCGCGCACCTGTCGTTCACCGACACGCCGCTGAAGCCGGTGGTCATCCAGGGTGTCGACAGCGCCGAGGCCGAGCCCGCCGGCGGCTACCGGTACCTCGCCATGCCCATCCGGCTGTCGGGCTGACGGCCTGTGCCGGCTCATCCGGGCAAACGACCCCTGGTCGCACGCGGCTGGTCCGGCGCGCGAGGATGGTGACATCGGGCTCGCGCCGCACGGCGCATCGTCACGGGGAGGAACTCTGGTGGCCACGGAAGGGAACGTCATGGAGCTGGGCCTGGTCGGCCTCGGTCGTATGGGCGGCAACATGCGCGAGCGGCTGCGGCGCGCCGGCCACACAGTGGTGGGCTTCGACCGCAACCCCGAGGTCAGCGACGTCGGCAGCCTGAAAGAGCTGGTCGAACGGCTGTCGGCGCCACGTGCGGTGTGGGTCATGGTGCCGGCCGGCGAGGCGACCCGGGCCACCGTCCAGGAGCTGGGCGAGCTGCTCGACGACGGCGACCTCGTCATCGACGGCGGCAACTCCAGGTTCACCGACGACCGCGAGCACGCCGACATCCTGGCCGGTCACGGCGTCGGCTACGTCGACTGCGGCGTGTCCGGCGGCATCTGGGGCCTCGACGTCGGCTACGGGCTGATGGCCGGTGGCGACAAACAGCACGTCGAGCGCCTCATGCCGATCTTCGACGCGCTGCGTCCCGAGGGTCCGCGCGACGAGGGCTTCGTCCACGCCGGCGGCGTCGGCGCAGGTCACTACGCCAAGATGGTGCACAACGGCATCGAGTACGGCCTCATGCAGGCCTACGGCGAGGGCTACGAGCTGCTCGCCGCCTCCGGCGTCGTCGACGACATCCACGGCACGCTCAAGGCGTGGTCGCGTGGCACCGTCGTGCGCTCCTGGCTGCTCGACCTCCTGGTGCGGGCGCTCGAGCAGGACCCCGCGCTGGCCGAGATCGAGGGGTACGTCGAAGACTCCGGCGAGGGCCGCTGGACGGTCGAGGAGTCCATCCGCAATTCCGTGCCGGCGCCGGTCATCACGGCAGCGCTGTTCGCCCGGTTCGAGTCCCGGCAGGACGACTCCCCGGCCATGAAGGCGGTGGCCGCGCTGCGCAACCAGTTCGGCGGCCACGCGGTCAAGGCGGCCGAGGCCGGGCCGACGTCCGGGACCGGCGACACCCGGGCCTGACGGCTCGCGCATGCACGTCGCCCATCTGTCGCTGGCCGACTTCCGCTCCTACGCCTCGGTCGAGCTGCCGCTCGAGCCCGGCGTCACGGCGTTCGTCGGCCCCAACGGCCACGGCAAGACCAACCTGGTCGAGGCGCTGAACTACCTCGCCACGCTGGGTAGCCACCGGGTCGCGCAGGACGCTCCCCTGGTCCGGCTCGGCGCCGAGCGGGCGGTCGTGCGCGGCAGCGTCGTCGAGACCATGGGCGGCGAGCCGCGCAGCACGCTGCTGGAGATCGAGATCACGCCGGGCAAGGCCAACCGCGCCCGACTGAACCGGTCGCCGGTCCCGCGGCCGCGCGAGCTGCTCGGCGTGCTGACGACCGTGCTGTTCGCGCCCGAGGACCTCGCGCTGGTCAAGGGTGACCCGTCCGAGCGGCGCCGGTTCCTCGACGAGCTTCTGGTCGCCCGCGCGCCGCGGTTCGCCGGCGTCCGGTCCGACTACGACCGGGTGCTGAAGCAGCGCAACGCCCTGCTGAAGTCGGCCGGCATGGCCATGCGGGCCAGTCGCGGCGGTGGGTCGCCGCGCGGGCCCGACCTCAGCACGCTGGACGTCTGGGACACCCACCTGGCGCAGGCCGGCGCCGAGTTGCTGGCCGCCCGGCTCGACCTCGTCGAGGCACTCCAGCCGCTGGTCATGAAGGCGTACGACGCGGTGGCCGGCGGCTCCGGCCCGTCCGGTGACCGCGAGGCGCGGCTCACGTACAAGTCGTCGCTCGGCCCCGGCGCCGAGCTGGTGCCGTCGCGCGACACGCTGGTGGCGGCGCTGCTCGAGGCGCTGGCCGGGGTCCGCCGCGACGAGCTCGACCGCGGCGTGTCACTGATCGGGCCGCACCGCGACGACCTCGTGCTGTCGCTCGGCCCGATGCCGGCGAAGGGGTACGCGAGCCACGGCGAGTCGTGGTCGTTCGCGCTGGCGCTGCGACTCGCCTCCTACGAGTTGTTGCGTTCTGCCGGCAGTGACCCTGTACTGGTCCTGGACGACGTGTTCGCCGAGCTCGACTCCGGCCGGCGCGACCGGCTGGCCGAGCTGACGGCGGGCGCCGAGCAGGTGCTGGTCACCGCCGCGGTGCCGGCCGACGTGCCGGCCGGGCTGACCGGGGCCAGGGTCGACGTGCTCGGCGGCGAGGTCCGGCGGGCGGAGTGACGGGAGGTGCACGGCCGATGAGTGACAGCGACGATGTCACCGTTCCGAGGCCTGACGTCGACCTGCCGGCGCCGGCCACCGAACCCGTCGGGCCCGCCGACGGTTTCACGTGGAACCCGGACGGCGAGGAGCTGGCGAAGGCGCTGCTCGCGCGGGCGAAGGTGGCGGGCCGCACGGGCCGTCGCGCACCGTCGCGCAAGTCCGGCGACGGCGGGAGCGGCGGGCGCACCTGGCGCCGTCGCCGTGCCCCGGGCGCCGGCTGGAGCGGACCCGGCTCCGACGACCGCGACCCACAGGCCGTGGGCTCGGCCGTCGACCGGTTGATCGGCGAGCACGGCTGGGCCGAGGACATCGCCGTGCACGGCGCCGTCGCCCGCTGGGACCACGTCGTCGGGCCCGAGGTCGCGGCGCACGTCCAGCCTGAGCACTACGAGGACGGCGTGCTGACCGTCCGCGCCGACTCCACCGCGTGGGCGACGCAGGTCAGGCTGTTCGCGGCCGAGCTGGTCCGCCGGTTCAACGCCGAGATCGGCGACGGCTCTGTCACCAGGGTCGACGTGCGCGGACCGCAGGCGCCGAGCTGGCGGCGCGGACCCCGGAGCGTGCCCGGGCGCGGCCCGCGCGATACGTACGGCTGACCGAATTCGGCCGATCCGCTCCGCGGCGCCAGACGGCCCCCAGCGACGCCGAGGCGCCCGGTGTGGGTATGGGGACACATGCGAGGCGATCTACGCGGCTCCACGGGGCATTCAGGGCCGCAGAACGCGCATTCTCGCGTCGGCACAAGGTAGAATGGGGGCGTCCATCCAGGCCGCACGGTCTCCTGGGCCTCTCAAGCGGCCTGAGGGAGGCGTGGTGCGGCCTGATCCCTGGCAGGAGGTCCCCCGCTCGTGACGGACACTACGTCCTACGACGCCAGCGCCATCACCGTACTCGAAGGTCTCGAAGCGGTCCGTAAACGCCCTGGTATGTACATCGGCTCCACCGGCGAGCGAGGTCTGCACCACCTGGTCTACGAGGTCGTCGACAACTCCGTCGACGAGGCCTTGGCGGGCTACTGCGACCACATCGACATCACGCTGCTCCCGGGCGACGGCGTCCGTGTGGTCGACAACGGCCGCGGCATCCCCGTCGACCTGCACCCGGTCGAGAAGCGGCCGGCGGTCGAGGTCGTCATGACGGTCCTGCACGCGGGCGGCAAGTTCGGCGGTAGCGGCTACAAGGTCTCCGGTGGCCTGCACGGCGTCGGCGTCTCCGTCGTCAACGCGCTCTCCACGAAGGTCGACGTCGAGATCCACCGCGACGGCTACCGGTGGACGCAGTCGTACACGTACGGCGTCCCTGATGCCCCGCTGGAGCGGCATGAGACGTCGGAGCGCACCGGCAACTCGACGACGTTCTACGCGAGCTCGGACATCTTCGAGACCACCACGTACGACTTCGAGACGCTGTCCACCCGGCTGCGTGAGATGGCCTTCCTCAACAAGGGCCTCACCATCGTGCTGCGCGACGAGCGTCCCACCGAGCCCGACGCCGGCGCCGAGGACGACGTCGACGCCGACTCCGAGGCTCCGGACGGTCCGCGCGAGGTCCGGTACCGCTACGACGACGGCCTGGTCGACTACGTCAACCACCTCAACACCTCGAAGACGCCGATCCACCCCACCGTCATCTCCTGGGAGGCCGAGTCGACCGACGTCGACGGCCAGCCGATGAGCCTGGAACTGGCGCTGCAGTGGAACGACCAGTTCACCGAGTCGGTGCACACGTTCGCCAACACCATCAACACCCATGAGGGCGGCACGCACGAAGAGGGCTTCCGCGCCGCGCTGACCACGCTGGTCAACCGGTTCGCCCGCGACTGGGGCGTGCTGAAGGAGAAGGACGCCAACCTCACCGGCGACGACGTTCGCGAGGGCCTCACCGCCATCATCAGCATCAAGATCGCCGAGCCGCAGTTCGAGGGGCAGACGAAGACCAAGCTCGGCAACACCGAGGCCAAGGGGTTCGTCCAGCGCATCGTCAACGAGCAGCTGGGCGCCTGGTTCGAGCAGAACCCAGCCGAGGGCAAGCTCATCGCGCGCAAGGCGCAGAGCGCGGCCATCGCCCGCGTCGCCGCCCGTAAGGCACGCGACGCCGCCCGCAGCCGCAAGGGCCTCATGGGCGGCGGTGGCCTACCGGGCAAGCTGGCCGACTGCCAGTCGACCAACCCCGAGGAGTGCGAGCTCTTCATCGTCGAGGGCGACTCCGCCGGCGGCCCGGCCAAGCAGGGCCGCGACCCGAAGGTGCAGGCCATCCTCCCGATCCGGGGCAAGATCCTCAACGTCGAGAAGGCGCGCATCGACAAGATTCTGCAGAACCAGGAGGTCCAGGCGATCATCAACGCCCTGGGCACCGGGGTGCACGAGGAGTTCGACCTCAACCGCCTGCGCTATCACAAGATCGTGCTGATGGCCGACGCCGACGTCGACGGCAAGCACATCCAGACCTTGTTGCTCACCCTGCTGTTCCGGTTCATGAAGCCGGTCGTCGAGCACGGCCACGTGTTCCTCGCCCAGCCGCCTCTGTACAAGATCAAGTGGGGCGGCCGCGACGCCCACCCCGAGTACGCGTACTCCGACCGCGAACGGAACGCGCTCATCCAGGCCGGCCAGGAGGCCGGCAAGCGGCTGCCGAAGGACGAGGGCATCCAGCGCTACAAGGGTCTGGGCGAGATGAACGACGACGAGCTGTGGGAGACCACCATGGACCCCGAGCAGCGGCTGCTGCTGCAGGTCACGCTCGACGACGCCGCTCAGGCCGACGAGGTCTTCAGCACCCTGATGGGCGAGGACGTCGAGAGCCGGCGCAAGTTCATCCAGCGCAACGCCCGCGACGTCCGCTTCCTGGACATCTAGTCGCGCCGGACATGAAACACAACGGGGACGAAGACAACCGTGGGCCTGTCTCGCGCGTCATATCTGACGTGTGGCCGGCAGGTCGCACCTGGAGGAACCACTCGTGACCAACGACACCACCACGGCCGGCGACGCGTTCGGACCCGGGGGACGGATCGAGCCCGTCGATCTGCAGGTCGAGATGCAGCGCAGCTATCTCGACTACGCGATGACGGTCATCGTCTCCCGGGCGCTGCCCGACGTCCGTGACGGTCTCAAGCCGGTGCACCGCCGCGTCCTGTACGCGATGTTCGACGGCGGCTACCGGCCCGATCGCGGTTTCTCCAAGTGCTCCCGCGTCGTCGGCGACGTCATGGGCAACTACCACCCGCACGGCGACACCGCCATCTACGACACCCTGGTCCGGCTGGGCCAGTGGTGGTCGATGCGGTATCCGCTGGTGCAGGGGCAGGGCAACTTCGGGTCGCGCGGCGACGACCGCCAGGCGGCCATGCGTTACACCGAGTGCCGCATGGCGCCGCTGGCCATGGAGATGGTCCGCGACATCGAAGAAGAGACCGTCGACTTCTCCCCCAACTACGACAGCCGCGGCGCCGAGCCCGACGTGCTGCCGGCCCGGTTCCCGAACCTCCTGGTCAACGGCTCCGGTGGCATCGCCGTCGGCATGGCCACGAACATCCCGCCGCACAACCTGCGCGAGGTCGCGTCGGGTGTCGACTGGTACCTCGACCACCCCGAGGCGTCGAACGAGGAGCTGCTGACCGCGCTGCTCGAGCGCGTCAAGGGCCCCGACTTCCCGACCAGCGCGCTGATCGTCGGCACCAACGGCATCGAGCAGGCGTACCGCACCGGGCGCGGCTCGGTGACCATGCGCGCCGTCGTCGAGGTCGAGGAAGACAGCCGCGGCCGCACCTGCCTCGTCATCTCCGAGCTGCCGTACCAGGTCAACCCCGACGCGCTGATCCGCAAGATCGCCGAGCTGGCCGACACCGGCCGGGTGCCGGGCATCGCCGACCTCAAGGACGACTCGTCGTCGCGCACCGGCATGCGCATCGTCGTCGTGCTCAAGCGCGACGCCGTCGCCACCGTCGTCCGCAACAACCTCTACAAGCACACCCAGCTGCAGGACAACTTCGGCTGCAACATGGTGGCGCTGGTCGACGGCGTGCCGCGTACGTTGTCGCTCGACGCGTTCGTCCGCCACTGGGTCACGCACCAGGTCGAGGTCATCCGCCGGCGCACCGAGTTCCGGCTGCGCAAGAAGCGCGAGCGCCTGCACATCGTCCTGGGGCTGCTCAAGGCCATCGACGCGATCGACGAGGTCATCGCACTGATCCGCCGCTCGCAGGACGTCGAAGAGGCGCGCACCGGCCTCATGCAGCTGCTCGAGATCGACGAGATCCAGGCCACGGCCATCCTCGACATGCAGCTGCGCCGGCTGACCGCGCTGTCGCGCGACGAGCTGCAGAACGAGCACGACGTGCTGGTCGCCGACATCGCCGAGCTGCAGGCCATCCTCGAGTCCGACGAGCGCAAGCGGACCATCATCCGCGAGGAGCTGGCCGAGATCGTCGAGAAGTACGGCGACGAGCGACGAAGCCGCATCGTCCCGGCCGAGGGCGACCTCACCGCCGAGGACCTCATCCCCGAAGAGCCGGTGGTCGTCACGATCACCCGCGGCGGGTACGCCAAGCGCACCAAGGCCGACCTCTACCGCCTGCAGAAGCGCGGCGGCAAGGGCGTGCGCGGCGCGCAGCTGCGCGAGGACGATGTCGTCGACCAGTTCTTCGTCACCACGACGCACCACTGGATCCTGTTCTTCACCAACCGCGGCCGGGTCTACCGCGCCAAGGCGTACGAGCTGCCCGAGCTGGCCCGCGACGCCAAGGGCCAGCACGTCGCGAACCTGCTGGCGTTCCAGCCCGACGAGAAGATCGCCCGGGTGCTGACGCTCAAGGACTACGAGCAGGCGCCGTACCTCGTGCTGGCCACGAAGCACGGCATGGTGAAGAAGACCAAGCTCACCGAGTACGACTCCAACCGCTCCGGCGGCGTCATCGCGGTGCTGTTCCGCGAAGAGGACGACGAACTGATCGGCGCCGAGCTGGTCAGCGCCGACGACGACATCCTGCTGGTGTCGCGCAAGGCGCAGGCCATCCGGTTCACGGCCACCGACGACCAGCTGCGGCCGATGGGCCGGGCCACCGGCGGCGTCGTCGGCATGAAGTTCCGCGACGGCGATGAACTACTCTCGATGTCCGTTGTGCGTGATGGAACCGACTCGTACGTCTTTACCGTCACAGATGGTGGATTCGCCAAACGAACCGTCGTCGAGGAATATCGTGTTCAGGGACGCGGGGGTTTGGGTATCAAGGCGATGAAGATCCATGAAGACCGAGGCTCTCTCGTGGGTGCCCTGGTCGTCGGCGACGGCGACGAGGTACTCGCCATCCGGGCATCCGGAGGGGTGACGCGTAGTCCAGTGGCGGGTGTTCCCGCCAAGGGTCGTGACACCATGGGGGTCAAGTACGTTGCGCTCGGTGGCGACGATGTGGTCGTCGCCATCGCGCACAGTGCCGAGGAAGACTCGGTGGAGGAGGCCGTCGAGGACGCGGCGGACTCCGAGATCGACGCGGAGGGTGATGGCTCGTGACGAGCAGCGGCGCGACCGGGCGTCCAGGGTCCGACCAGGACGCGCGTAAGAAGAACGCGCCTCCTGCGGACCGGCAGGACCAGCAGGCCAACGGCGCGAAGCCCGGGGCACCCGGTGACAACGGGTCCCCCAACGGGCAGCGCGACGCCGACCCCGCGGTCGACAACCGCCGGCAGCAGGGTGGCGGGCAGCAGCCGCGCGGCGCTGCCGCCGCTCGCGTCGCCACGCGCAACCGCTCCCGCGAGGACACCACGCCGCGCTCCGTCGGCGACGCCACGCAGAACCCGTGGTCCCGGCCGGCCGAGCAGCCCGCGCAGAACGGCGGCCCGCAGAACGGCGGTCCCCAGAACGGCAACGGCCAGCGTGGCGGGCAGCCGCAGGGCAACGGCAAGCGGCCCACCGGGCCGAGCTCGCCCAACGGTGGCCCGGCCGCCACGCCGAACGGGCCGGTGCCGCCGCCGTCGCTGGTGGCCAAGCAGAACGCCGCCGCTCCGGCGGCGTTTCCGGCTGCTCCCGGCACGCCGCCCGGCCCCGTCCCGGCCGCGCCCGTGCCGCCGTCCGACCTCGCCGCCGACACCCAGGCCAGCCTCGAGGCGGTTCCGCCGGCCACGCCGCGCACGTCCGGCTCGGCCAAGTCGGCCGCCTCCGCCGCCACGTCGCGGTCCACCAGCTCGCGCCGTCCCGGCCGGGTCCGCAAGGCCCGTCTGCGCCTGCTGCGGGTCGACCCCTGGTCGGTCATGAAGACGGCGTTCCTGCTGTCGGTGGCGCTCGGCATCACCATGTTCGTCGCGGTCGCCGTGCTCTGGTCCGTCCTCGACGCCGCCGGCGTGTTCAGCTCGATCGACGAGATCGTCACCGACATGACGGCCTCCGACAGCAACTCCGGCATCGACATCAACCAGTACGTCGAGCTGTCCCGGGTGCTCGGCTTCACCACCCTCATCGCGGTGGTCGACGTCGTGCTGCTGACGGCGCTGGCCACGCTGGGCGCGTTCCTGTACAACCTCTCCGCCAGCCTGCTCGGCGGCCTCGAGCTGACCCTCGCCGAGGACGACTGATCCGGCGCTCGCGGCGGCGGTCAGCCGGTTTGGGTTGGCCGCCGACGGTGAGGTACGCTGGCGCGGCGCACTCGGTGCGAGATTCCCGGGCCTATAGCTCAGACGGTTAGAGCGCTTCCCTGATAAGGAAGAGGTCACAGGTTCAAGTCCTGTTAGGCCCACCCACTTCAGAGCCCCTATCGACTACCGCGGTAGGGGCTTTCTCGTGCCCTCATCACCCACTCGCCGTGGTGGATCGGCATGCCGTAGCGCCCACGGTCTGGTGGGTCGCGGCGGGTCCGCCGTCCGGGGCGTCCCGGTAGGCTCGGTGGCCGTGAGGACGGTGTCGCGGCTGCTGGTGCTGGCCGCGCTGCTGCTCGGCCTCGTGGCCATGCACCACGTCGCCGGCGCCGGTCATACCGACGGGCGCGAGGCCACGGCGGCCGCCGCCCACGCCGAGCACGAGCCGTCGCCGTCGGGGCATGGGCTCGCGCACCTGTGCCTGGCCGTGCTGACGGCGGCCGCGCTGGTGCTGGCCGGCCGGCTGCGAGCGGCTCGGCTCCCCGACGTCGTGGGGCGGCCCCGCGACGCGTTCGTGGCCGGGTGGACGCGTTGGGCGCGGCCGCCGCCGCGTCCGCACGGTGCCGCGCTGCTGACGTCCCTGTGCGTACAGCGGACGTGACGCCCGGGGCGTCGCCCCAGGCCACCGTCCACGCACCCCTGAAGGGACCACTTCCCATGCACCGCAGGCGCCTCGCCCTGCCCGCCCTCGCCCTCGTCGTCCTGGCCGGCTGCGGCTCGTCCGGCGACGACGAGGAGTTCACCCCCGCCGACGTCGACTTCGCCCGGCAGATGATTCCGCACCACGCCCAGGCCGTCGAGATGGCCGCCATGCTGCCGGCCGACGGCGTCAGTCCGGAGCTGGTCGAGCTGGCCGCCGCCATCGCCGGCGCCCAGCAGCCGGAGATCGACCAGATGACCGCGATGCTCGACCGCTGGGGCTTCGTACCGCCACCGCTGGAGGGCGGTCACGCGCACGAGATGGCCGGAATGCTCACCGAGGACGACCTCGCCGCGCTGGGCGCCGCCACCGGCGCCGAGTTCGAGCGGATGTGGCTGACCATGATGATCGAGCACCACGAGGGCGCCGTCGACATGGCCGAGACCCAGCTCGACGACGGCATCGATCCCGAGGCACGCGAGCTGGCCGAGGAGATCGTCGACGCGCAGCAGGCCGAGATCATGCGGATGGAGCGCATGCTGGAGTGACGTGATTCCGATGTCGCCCTGCTGCCGCCGGGATCTCTGCGTTAACCTCACACGAGAGTCGACCACCGTCTGGAGGCGGACCATCGTGTTCAACAAGAAGATCCTGTTCGGAGCGGTCGTGGCTGTGGTGGGGTACCTCGGCTACCGCCGTTACCAGTCCGGACGGGCCGAGCAGGACCTGTGGGCTGAGGCTACGGATCCGATCCCGCCCGCCGACCCGCGCTGACCCACCCACCGACGGCCACGTGAGCCCTCGCCCGTTCGCGGCGAGGTCTGCGTGGCCGCCCGGGTTCGGGCATGAATTCGCTGTACAACGCGGTGACGCGCTATGGTTGCTGGCGCGGTCCGGCCCTGCGCCCTCGGTGCGGTGGCCGCTCCGCACCAGCGGGGACGTAGCTCAATTGGCAGAGCACCGCCTTTGCAAGGCGGGGGTTAGGGGTTCGATTCCCCTCGTCTCCACCAGCGCAAACACCACCAGCAGCCCTCGTCGAGCGGCACGACATGCCACGAACGTGCCACAGTCCCCCGGTTTCGCCGGTCACGAGGCCACCCCCGGAAGCTTCATCTTCCCGCCGATGTGGACGTTCAGGCCGTCCGCGATCTCACGGTCGCGGCCCTTGGCGGCGTGCTGGTAGATGACGGCGGCACGGGTGCTGGTGTGGCCCATCCGTTCCATCAGCTCCCGAAGGTTCGCGCCAGCCGCAGCGGCCAAGGTGTTGCCGGTGTGCCGGAGGTCGTGGAAGTGAACGTCTGTCAGCCCTGCCGCCGTCAGCGCCTTGACCCACAGGCGGCGGAAGTTCTGCCGACGCACGTAGCCACCCTTGGGACCGACGAACACGCGACCGTTGCGGTCAGGCTCGGAGTAGGTGTCCAGGTGCCAGCGCAGCGACGGGATCAGATCCGTGGGGATGCCGACTTTGCGCACGCCTGCGTCGGACTTGGGCGCTTTGATGATCAGTTCGCCGGTGTCCAGCTCAGCTTGCGCACGACGGACGTGCACCCAGCCGCCCACGAGGTCGATGTCGCGTCGGCGCAGCGCGGCCAGCTCCCCGAGGCGCAACGTCGTGAACGCGGCGAGCAGGACCATCACCTGGTAGCGCTGGTCGATCTTTGACATGACGGCCTCGACCTCATCGACGCTCAGCACCTCCCGCTCCGGGCTGCGATCATCCCCAGCACCCTTGATCTTGCACGGGTTGCGGCGGATGCGCTCGTCGTCGACGGCAGTCGTCATGATCGCCCGCAGCACTCGGTATGCCTTGGCAACCGTGGGCCACGGCGTACCAGCCGCCAGCAGCCCCGAGTGCCAGATCCGCACAACCTCCGGGGTGATCTCCTTCAGCGGCTTGCCGCCCAGCGTGGGGCAGACATGGAGCCGAAACGCGCCCTCGTACCGCTCGTGCGTCCTCCGGGCGAGGTCGGAACGTTGGGCGAGCCAAGCCGTTCCGTAGTCGCGGAGGGTGACCTTGCCTGCCTCCGGGTCGATCCAGTCCCCACGGGCCATCGATGCCTGGACATCGGCTAGGAACAGCTCAGCATCGCCCTTGCGGTCGAACGGTTGCGGCCCGTTGATCATCTGCCCGTCACGGTCGCGGTAGCGGGCTTGGTACTTCCCGGACGGCAGCTTGCGGATGCTGCCGAAGGAGCGGCGGCGCGGCATCAGGCTGCCCGCCGCGACCAACCGGGCGTCAGTGGCTCGACGGTCCCAGCAGCGATGAAGGCCGCGAGCACCGAGGCCGGGATACGCACGTGGCGGCCGACCCGAACGAAGCGGATGCGGCGCTCGGCGATGAGGCGGCGAGGGAAGCGGACGGTGGTGCCGAGTACTTCGGCGGCCTCATCGACAGTGAGCAGTCGGTCTGCCTGCACAGACATGATGTCCTCCAAGGTTGAGGGCCGGAAGATTTCCTGTGGGAGCAGCTGGCCAGCGGGCGAATCCGGCAGCCGCGGTCGAAGGATTTACTGCGCGCGTCGGATGCGGGTCAGGGTGTGGGTGCGGACGGCGTTGGCGGCGTCGAAGTCGGTGAGGTAGCCGCGTCCGGCGTAGGTCCAGGAGCCGAGGGTGATGACGGCGTCGACCTGGTCGTCGGTGGCGGGGTCGAGGTCGAGCACGTCCCGCACGACGGCATCGGGCTCGAGGTGGGCGCGGCGGCGTCGCCAGGTGCGGCGGGCGGCGCGGCGGGACCCGAAGGTGACGGAGTAGGCGCGGCTCTTGGTGATGGGGTGGCCCCGGTAGCCGAGCGTCGCGAGGCGGCGGGCGATGGGCCGGTAGTCCTCGTGAACGGTGACGAGGCGTGCGGCGGCGGCGATGATCCGGCAGGCGTGGTCGGTGGCCCCGGCGTGGCGGGCATCACTGGCGGAGCGGACGCGGCCGGTGGTGGGCAGCCCGAACTCCTCCGTGGACTTGGTCAGGTACTTGGACAGGTACGCGCCGACCATCTCCGGGTGTGCCGGACCCTCGCTGTCGTCGCGGCCAGCGCCGTGGGTGATGGTGCGGGTGTCGAGCTGGGCACCCCACCGCAACCGCAGCGTGCCGCCGTCAGGTGTCGCGGCGTCGGCGTAGACGTGGTCGGCGGCGGCGCGGACAGCGGCGGTGATGTCGGCGGCGCTCAGGTCGAGCAGTGGCGGTGTGTCGGGTCCGGCCGGGCCGTCGAGGCGGATGACGGCGTGGAAGTGCACCGCTCCCCTGGCCTGGAACTCGGTCACCTTCGTGTAGGAGAGCCGGGCGAGATCGCGGAAGTCCTTGACCGTCATGCCGACCGCGCGGGCGAGCTGGCGGCGAAGGGCGATCGTGGTCCGGCGCCAGAGTTCGGGCGCGTGCCACTGCCAAATCACGTGGGCGGTGTAGTCGTAGCAGTCCCGGCACAGCGGCTGCCCGACGAACCGGTCGTCGTCGGTGTGGCGGCGGGTGCACGAAAGCGGTCGTCCGTGCGGGCACACGGGCCGGTCGCGGCGTGCCCGACACGGTGCCTTCTTACCGTGGCCCTTCTTACCGGTGGCGCGGTGGACGGGGCCGAAGCTGGGTGCGGTGAGGGTGACGAACACGCTGGGGTGGGTGCGCACCGACTCGGGAACGCCGAGGCCACCAGCAAGCCCGCACATGAGGATGTGCCAGGCGTCGCCCTTGTACTCCCGCGAGCAGGACGGGCAGACGGCCTCGCGCCGGTTCCCGCACCGGACGTAGGTGTGCCCGTCCGGTTCGTCGTCGGACGAGTAGGTGCCGACGACCTCACCCGTCGCGGCGTCGACATGCACCGACGAGCCTTGCAGCCGGATCGGGTTCGAGCACCCCCGGGTGGACTGCTCAGCGCGCGACACCGAGATGCGGGCGGCGAGCTGGTCCACGTCGAGGGCGTGCACCGTGGAGGTCGAGGTCATGCCGCGACCTGACTGTCGAGGTGGGTACCGTCGCACGGCCACTGCTGGCAGGCGGGGTCGCAGCAGATCACGTGCACACCGAGGCGAGCCAGGATGGGATCGAGGCGGTGACCGCAGCGGCGGCAGGTGAGCGAGGCGCGCCCGGTCATGCCGCCACATCGCTGTCGTCGTCCTGGTCGTCGCTGTCGGCCGGGGTGAGGCTGGGTGTGACGAGCGGCAGCAGTGTCCGGAGGTCGCGGCGGTGGTGGGCGGTGTCGGTGGCGATGCGTTCGGCGAGGTCTTCGGGGACGTAGGGGAAGCGGACGCGTTCGAGGTTGCCCTTGTCGTCCGCGACCACCGCGACGCCGGGTGTGAGTTCGCTGATCCCGGTGGGGGTGATGGTGGTGCCGTCGAGGGCGTCGTCTCCGAGGATGGAGACGGCGGCAGCGCGGGACTTGACCCGCCACGCGGTCCGGATCGACGTGTTGTCGCGGATGTGGGTCGGGAGGGTGTCGCCGGTCGGCTTCTGCGTCAACAACCGGGTCACCACGCCCGCGCTGCGGTACTTCTTCACCAGGCGGCCCATGAGCGCGGTGATCTCGTTGGCCAGCTCGCGTTGTGCCTTGTCGGTGATGGCGCGGGCCTCGGTCCAGGTCTGGACCTCATCGACGATGACGACCAGCCACGGATGTTCCGGCACGATGGGCAGGTTCCAGTAGTTCGAGTTGCCGCGACGTTCGCGCTGGGTCCGGACCCGGTGCTGAGCGACCCGCACCACGGTGGCGAGCGCGTCACGCACGACGGTGAAGTCCTCGTCATCGGCGATGTAGATCGAGGCACGGGGGGCGATCCAGGCCCAGTCCTGACCGCCCTTGCCGTCGATGACCACGAACTGGACGGCGGGGTTTTGCATCAGCCCGGCCACGAGGGAGGTTTCGCCGGCCGTCTTGCCGGAGCCGGGTAGGCCCCCGCCGACCTCGCCGGAGACGTTGGCGTAGGAGCGGTGCCGCCACATGCCGTCCTCCCCGACCGCGAACGGCACCCGCGTCAGGTCGAGCGACGGCGCAACGGTCGTCAGGGTGAGACCGTCTGCGAGCACGTCGCGGCGGGAGACGAGCAGCCGCACCCAGCCCGGTTTGGGCGAGGTGACGCGGACCTCGCGGGCGGATAGGGCGTGCGCGAGGTCTTCGGCGCGGCGGGTGAAGTCGTCGGGGATCTGCCCGGCCCGCAGCCGGACGTGGAGTTGGTCACCGGCCGGGACGGCACGCACCCGGACCAGGATCGGTGCCTCTTCGTCGCCTTTCGGGTTGGGTTTCTTCGTCAGCCCGCACGCCTGGCAGAGCCGACGCCAGCGCCACCGGTACAGCAGCGGGCCACGGATCGAGCCGAGCAGCCGGGACCGGATCGGCGCGAACGAGCGCGGGTGCAGCCGATGCCAGACGACGCCGAGCGCGACCGGGGCGACGGCGGCGGCGAGAAGCAGCGGCCCGTCAGCGACGGTCACAAGGACGGCCACTGTGACGATGGTGAGGGTCAGGATCAGGTGGCGGAACGGCCACCGGACGGTGGACCAGCCACGGTGGGCGGTGCCACGGATGTGGCGGCCGATCCAGCCGAGCGGGAGCGTCTTGGCGAGGGTGAGAGCGGTGTTGGGGTTCATCGGGACAGTCCTTCGTCGTCGAGCTGGGCGGCCACGGCGGCGCGCATGTTGGCCTCGAAGCGCTCCACGCGGGTGGTGCACCAGCAGTCCGGGCACAGCGTCCCGGCCCGGTACAGCGGCATCCCAGCGCCGTTGAGACGGCCGCCGCAGCGGTTGCAGTGCCGGGTGTGCAGACGCGGACGGCGCGTCCTGCCAAGCGGGGTGGGCATCGGTCACACCACCCGGTCGATGGTCTGGCGCGGGATCATCCGGCGGCAGTCGTCGCAGTACAGCAGCGCCGTCACCTTCGAGATCCACATCGGGTCCGTGACCTGGCGGCAGAACGAGCAGCCACCGTCACGGCGAGCATCAGCAGTCGTCGTCATGAGAGCCCTCCGGGCGGTCAGAGCCGGGACGGGTCGGGCAGACGCCACGGCGCGTCCTGATCGGGCAGACACTCCGGGCAGCGGGCATTACCCGCCACAGACCCGGCGTCGTTGAACACGAACCAACCGCCGGACTCACCGGAATCGAGCGTGGTCGCGCGGCACGAGTCACAGCACAAGACCCGGTAACCCACGGCTCACACCGCCCTCGACCTGCGCGCAGCCACAGCGCCGGTGAAGGCACCGCACTCGCTGCACTCGAAGCCGGGCACGTCGCCGTTGACGTCTCCGAGGTCGACCGGGTCGTGCATGGTCCGCGAACGGCACACCGGGCAGCGCAGCAGCGGGCGGTCAGCGGGCCGGAACCACCGGCTCATCGCGATCCCGCCTTCGAACGTCGAGGCGACTTCGCAGACTTGCGCGGCTTCGAGCACGAGGCGCACACCGTGCCGGGCTGGCGGGAGTAGTGATAGCCGCACGACGGGCACGCGAAGGTGTACAACGCGCCGTCCTTGCCGCCTGTGGCGACGGCACCGAACAGGACCGGGTCGCCGTTCACCGGGACCACAGCCCCAGAGCGGTGGCGGTCGTGCCAGCAACGGCGCTCAGGAACAGCAGCGCGGCCAGTACGAGCGGGACGGCCCACGAGGTTGGCCGAGCGGTACGGTTGAACATGCCTCTCCCCTCCTCATCAGGGGGTTGGAGATGGAAGCCGCCGGGGACCGAAGGTGTAGGAGCCAGTCCGGTCCCCGGCGGTGCTCATCGAGGGGCAACGGCCCCAGGAGTGCCCGCCTGGCTGGCGAGCTTCGTGGTGAGGGTGTCGGCGGCGACCATCGCGCAAGCGGCCAGCCGGTACAACACGCTCGGATCGAGCGTGACGAGCTGAACCGGCCCGGTGTTCAGGCCGTCGAGGGCCACGCCACAGTCGAGCGGGTCGACCGTCACCGACTCATCGACGTACAGCACGCCGCCGGACGGAGCGAGCGACCCGGCCATCACGCGGCCTGCTGGTCGGACGACTTCTCGCGGCGGCCGCTCTGGGAGCTGCCCGGAGCCTGGACGCCAGTCGCGCGGAAGCTGTACGCGATCCGGGGCCGACCACGGCTGTCGTCCACGTACGGCGTGACCGTCATGCCGGTGAACTCGACCGGCCGGTACGGGATCTTGTCCGAGATCGGGTCGGGCAGCGAGGGGCACACATCGGCCAGGATCTTGACCGTGATCGTCTCCTGACCCTTGCGGGCCTCGCCGTCGAGGTCGTCGACCCGGACCTGCCATACGCGCAGCTTGGTGACCTTGTCGATCTCCTGGACCCGGTTGTCCTTCGTGGACTGGTCGAAGTCGTCGACCTGGGTGACCTCACCACGCACCATCGCGCCATGCGGGAAGACCATGTCGTGGGTGACCGGGATACGTCCCTGCAGTGCCATCACTGCCTCCTTGGATGCCGGACTCCGCCATACGCGGCGTCACATGTCCAGGCTAGCTAGGCAGGTTAGGCAAGTCAAGGAAGTTGTCTAGGTTGGCTGGCTTGGCCGTATTCTTGAGCTATGGCACTCGATCCGGATGACTCGCGGCCGCCGTATATCCAGGTGGCAAACGCCCTGCGTGCGGCGATCCTGACTCGTAAGTACGGGCCGGGGGAGAAGCTGCCATCTGGGAGCAAGCTCGCTGAGACCTACGGTGTGGCGCGACAGACCGTCCAGAACGCGCTCGACATCCTGCGGGACGAGAGCCTGATCGTGTCGCGACAGGGAAGTGGCGTCTTCGTGCGTGAGCGCACGGAGAAGCCCGTCGGGCTGCGCCCACACCTTGAACAGGCATTTGAGGCCGACGCGGTGCGGGTCGACTTCGCGGGGTTCAGCGGCGAGACGCTGCACGGCGCGATGCAAGAGCCGCTGGACAAGATCCGCAGTGGTCGGCTGACTCCGCAGAATGTGGCGATCCGTCTCTTGGTGCCCGACACGACCTTGCCGTGGACGCTGCCGCGCCGCGTGGGCGAACCGGGGGACTTCGCGCCGATTCGAGAGCGCATGGCCGAGATTACCGACCGGCACGTTCGCTCGCTTGCGCATTCGGTGCACGAGCTGGCCGAGCTGGGCTTGGTCAAGAAGGCGAGTGTCGAGGTCAGAGTGCACGGCACGCCGCCGCCATTCAAGCTTTACATCATCAACGATGCGCAGGTGTTCTTCGGGTTCTATCCCGTCTATGAACACCAGCTCGCTATCGGTGACGAGACGACGGCGATCTACGATCTCGGCGGCAAGGACACGGTCCTGTTCCACCACGCACTCACCGATGACGATGAATCCACCGGATCGCAGTACGTCGAGCAAGCCCGACGTTGGTTCGAGAGCATCTGGACCACGGTCGGCATCGA
This sequence comes from Jiangella alba, assembly GCF_900106035.1. GTDB lineage: Bacteria > Actinomycetota > Actinomycetes > Jiangellales > Jiangellaceae > Jiangella > Jiangella alba. The sequence goes on along the minus strand of NZ_FNUC01000004.1, from coordinate 1,175,538 downwards.
GCCCGCGTCGTGATCGCGGAGCCGCAACGAGCACTTGCCGAGCTCATCTCGCGAACGAGCGTTCTCATGCTCGACTTCGACGGCCCGGTATGCAGTGTCTTCGCCGGCCTCCCAGCTCCCGGAATCGCCGAGCAACTGCGGAACACTCTTCGGCGCCTTGGCGTGCCCGTAACCGCCGAGCTGGAAGACGACGACGATCCGCTATCGATCTACCGCTACAGCACGAACGGCGGACCGGCGGTTGTCGCAGCGATCCATGACGCTCTCGTCGCCGCCGAGCTGCGGGCGGTCGAGACCGCAACGCCAACCCCAGGCGCAGTGGATGTGATCGACGCTGCACACGAACGAGGGCGACGCCTGGCGGTGGTCAGCAACAACGCCGCCGCAGCGGTCGCTACGTACTTGAGGCTGCACGGACTGACGGGACGGGTGGACTACATCGCGGCGCGGCGAACCCCTGAGCCGAGCCTGATGAAGCCGAGCCCTCACTACCTGATCGAGGCCGCTGCGACGCTTGATGTGTCCATCCGAACGTGTGCCCTAGTAGGCGACTCCGGTACCGATGCCGTGGCGGCGAAGCGCGCTGGCGCTTACGCGGTGGGCTATGCCAACAAGTCAGGCAAGGGCGAACAGCTTGTTGCGGCCGGAGCTGCGGTCGTGATCGACTCAATGACGACCTTGGCGACGGTCGTCCGGGAGGCGAGGGGGACGCCATATCTTCCCGGTTCGGTGGAGGACAACTAGCGCCCAGAGCTCCGCCGTTGCGCGCGCTGGAAGGAGGCCAGCGCGGCAGCGTCACGCACCGTCCGGCGCGCTGCGAACCGACCCTCGTCGACCCAGTGAGCGAGGTTCAGATCGTCCGTCTCGGTGCCCATTGCGCGGACCAGGAAGCCCGCAGCGATCAACGCGACACCGCCGTCATAGCGAGCTTTCACCGACCACACGCCCGCCATATGCCCGGCCGCTCGCATGAGGATGTCGACGCGGCCATCAGCGAGCGCACGCAACTCCGATGCGGCGGCATCCGGTGTGGCCCCGTCGAACGCGGCGCGTCGAGCTGTCGCGTCGAGCTGCGCGGCCAGGATCTTGTCAGGGTCAGATCTGCGTACTCGCGCCATAGAATTCAGTATCGAACTCCTGTTCGATAAACGCAAGTGAAGCCGTCGAGCGCGTCGAACAGGGCGACGCTCCTCGGATAAGATTAGGATCTGGGCTACCGGGTCTAGCCCACGTTGAGGGAGGTGCCGTGGCTGCCGTGCAGCGGATAGCGGTGAACCCTCGTGTACTCGCGTGGGCGCGTGAGACGGCCGGTCTCGACCTGGCGACCGCCGCCGCGAGGATCAACGTAAGGCCCGACCGGGTCGCCAGTTGGGAACGTGGTGATGCCGACCCCACCATCAACCAACTGCGCACGATGGCGGAGACCTATCACCGGCCGCTTGCCGCGCTGTTCATGAGTGAGCCGGTAGCCGATGAGCAGTTGCCGACCCTGCCAGACTTTAGAAGTTCCGAAACTCGCACCGAAGTTGCGCCCTCAGCGCTTCAAAAGGCGATCATGCGAGCGCACCGCCAGAGGGCCGCCCTGCGCGAGATCGCCGACGAACTCGAACTGCCGCCAGAGCGAACCGTGGCTGACTTCACCCTGTCACCGAGCGCGGACCCGGACACCTCAGCCGTCGCACTCCGGACTGCCCTCGGTATTGATCACATCCCGAAGGCGGTCGTGCTGCGCGCACAGGACTTCCTCCGACAATTGATCAGACGTGCCGAGAGCCTGAATGTGACGATCATCCAGGTCCAGCGGGTCGACACAAAAGTGATGCGGGGATTTTCACTCGCTGATGGGGCGTGCCCAGTTGTCGCGCTAAACGGGGCTGACTCGCCGAGAGGTAAGGCATTCACGCTCCTACATGAACTCGCGCACGTCGGTTTCCGTTCCAGCGGACTTTGCGACCTGCAGCAGGAAGGCGACGCGGAAGTGGAGCGCGCGTGTGACCGCGTGGCCGCATCAGTCCTTATGCCTCGCCCGACTTTCCTTAGTGTCCTAGGCGGTCTTCGAGGTTCGGCGCTGACCATCGATATCGCCCGCGCCCTAGGTAACGATTTTGGCGCCAGTGGCGAGGCTGCCGTCGTGAGGATGATTGACCTCGGACGCGCGAGCTGGGAGGACTACAGGAGACTCAAGCCGGAGTTCGAGGCGGCGTATCGGGCATATAAGGTCCAGGAGAAGGTAGAGCGCGCGGGGAAAGACTCGCCCATCTTTTATCAGCTTAAGGCGCGTGATCTCGGTCGGCGTTTCGTCCATCAGGTTCTTGAGGCCTACAACGACGACTTGCTAAGCTCGCGGGACCTAGCTCAACTCCTAGAAGTTACATACGACAAGGTTCCCAAGCTGGCGAGCGTCGTTGGGGAGGACCTGTCATGACGGCGGCTCCGAACCCTGTTATCTACTCCCTTGATACCAGCGGCCTTGTTGACGGAATTGAACGATACTACCCACCCGCAAATTTTCCTGGCCTATGGGAGCAAGTCGACGCACTTATAGCAGAGGGGCGCTTGCTTATGTCAGAAGAGGCCTGGAACGAGGCGATTTCTACGGACGCCCCGGTTAAGGAGTGGTGCAGCGATTCCAGTGCTGCCCGCGCAAGTTGTGTAAAAACTACCGATGCGGCTATCGCTGCAATTTCTGGGGCGATTGTGCAGCAATTTCCGAGTTGGGTTACACAGGGCAGGAAGAACGCCGCCGACCCATTCGTGATCGCGGTTGCCGAAGTGCACAGGTGTATGGTCATTTCCGGTGAGAAGAATGGCGGTCCGGGGACGCCGAAAATTCCCTATGTCTGCACACAGCGGAGTGTTAAGCACGGGCGATTTATCGACATCATCAAGAATGAAGGCTGGTCCTTCCACTAGTCGGCATGCCGATCCTGGAGCACCTGGGGCGGGCAGGCCAGGCCAGTCGACGCCACTCGGGGCCGGTTGGGGCGGCACAGATCCGAGCGTGGCGCACCGGTTCGGCCCAGTTGACATCCGTCCGACCTCGACCCGTTGACAACCGCCCAGCCAGCCAGAGCCGACAGCCCCAGCTCCCGTCAGTAGGCCGCGAGCGGCGCAATTATCACCACCTCACCCCGCCCCGGCCCGGTGACGCTGATGCGTGGTGAGAACTTTCTTTACTCCGTCAAGGCGGCGCGCTTCGCGCACCGCAGCCGCCCGCCCGGCACGCCGGGCGTGCGGCCTTCGGCCGTTCCGGGCGACCGGGCCGGGCGGCCAGCACGCAGACAGGCCGGTGACGAAGTGAGAACGTGTCTCACCTGTCACCGGCCTGGTGATCCAACAGCAGCCCGCCGGCCACTGTCCAGGATTAGGCGCTACTCACCAGCTCGCCGCCGTCGACCACGAGACGATATCGAGCCGGACAGCACCGCTGAGCCGAACCGATGCCCCGTCGAGCTGGGCGGTCCTCGTCCGGCGCCCTCATGTCGCGAGGACGCGGTCACGCCCCCACGAAGCGCGGCGCGTGGGGAGCCGACGCGCCAGGCCGCCGCTGGCTCGGGAGTTCCACGAGGCGTAAGCCCCGGCCTGCGCTCCCAAGTCCCCCGGAGCGTGTGGCCTCTTCATCACGCCCGTGGGGGCCTACCTTGACCCTAGGCACCAGATCGTGGCGCACCAGGGGGCCGATTTCGCCGCCACCGGACGAGCTGGGCGGTCCGGTCCCATCCCCCTCATGCCGCGATTGTCCGGCCTCCACTCCACGAGTCAAGGGCGGCCTTCGGCCGTCGCACGCGATGGCGCAAGCGCCACCCTTGACACGCTCCGCTCCGGCCTTGAGGCGGCAGTTATGAGGAGGACGGGGCGGAGTGAGGGAGGGGCAGCGGCGTGCCATGAACGTGCCACACTCGGCGGGAACCGAGGCGCGGAGTCGGTCAATCACGGTCAGGGCGAGCGCAACGACCAGGACCAGGAATACCCACAGGTCGGGGCTAGGCTGGCGACGCACCTTTGCAAGGCGGGGGTTAGGGGTTCGATTCCCCTCGTCTCCACCAGCCAACGGCGACGACGGCCACGTGCGGCGAGCCACGGACCTTCGGCCCTGTTCGATGATCAGCTTCGAGGGTATGGCTGGTCTCGGGTCACCTCACGCCCAGCCCCCGCACCGAGGTGGCCAAGTCCCCGCACCGGGGTCTGTCCCCCGTTTCAGTACCCCGGTACGGGGGCGCCATGCGAGGTCATCGGCTAGGCCAGACGGGTGCGCGTCGGCCTGATGGTCGAGCCGACGATGCGCATCTCGTACTGGTCGGCGACGAACGTGGTGTGCTGGTGGGCGCCCGCGTGATCGCGCGCCGCCGCGTCGGCCGTGGTGTAGCGGACGAACTGGCGGCCGATCCAGGCGCAGTCAACGCAGCGCCCCCGATAGCGCAGCTGGCCAGGAGCCTGGGACATGTCCGCAGAATAACCGGCGACAATGCACCGGGCGTCAGTAACGACTACTGGTCTATCGTGTCCCGGTGCTGCCCGATTCCGTCCTGCTGAGCCTCACCGGCCGCCCACCCGCCGACGTGACGGAGGCGGAGGAGACGCCGCTGCGCGAGGGCACCGGCGCGGCGACCGCCGGGTTGACGCGGGTGACGGTGCGGTTGCGCGGCGGCGGTACGGCGACGGCGATCCGCAAGGAGTTCCGTCCCCTGACGTCGGGGCGGCATCGGCACGGCGCGACCGACCCGCGGCACTGGGCGTACTGGCGGCGCGAGCCGCTGGCGTACGCGTCGGGCCTGCTGCCGGACGGGCCGGGGCTGCGGGCGCCGCGCTGCCACGGCGTCGTCGACGAGACGGTGTACCTGGAGGACGTGGGATCCACGCCGGCCGACGTGCGGACGGCGGCGCTGCAGCTGGGCGCGTGGCAGGCCGGCGCCGTGCTGCCGGACGTGCCGTGGTTGGGCGGTCACCAGTTGGCGCAGCGCGTCGCGGTCTCCGAGCTCGACTGGTCCGCCGTCGACGCGGACGAGCGGGCGCGGCGGCTGTGGTCGCGCCGCGACGAACTGCTGTCGCGGCTGGCCGCGCTGCCGCACGTGCTCTCCCACGGCGACGTGCATCCGGACAATCTGCGCGCGGACGGGCCGGACACCGTCGCGCTGGACTGGGGCACGCTGGGCGCAGCGCCGGTCGGGGCCGACCTCGCGCACCTCATGCTGGGCGCGCGGACCGCCCTGCTGGACGACTACCTGGCCGGCGCCGGCGGGCTCGTCTCGCGCGACGACGTCGAGGCGGGCTGCCGGGCGACGCTCGCGCTGGTCGGCGCCAGCCGCGTGCACTGGATGCTCGCGACCGGCGCCGCCGTCCCACCCGGCTACGTCGACTTCCTGTGGGCGCACCGGCCCTGACGGTCAGCTCGTCACGGCCGCCGGGGTGGCGCTGGGCGCGACGTTGAAGTTGTGGCGGAACACGTTGGCGGGGTCGTAGCGGTCCTTGACCTCGCGCAGCCGCTGCATCGTGGCCGGCGGGAAGGCCGCGGCCAGCGCCTCGGGGCTCTGGTCGGTCTCGAAGCTGAGGTACATGCCGGAGAAGAACGGCCGCAGCGTCGCCCACGCCTCGTCCAGCCGCCGGGCGTTGGCGCCCATCGCCGTCACCGAGAAGTTCGCCGACCGGTGCGCGTACGCCGTCGCGTCGGCCGGGACGTCGGAGACGGCGCCGCCGACGGCGCGGAGCTGGAAGAAGTAGATCGCACCGCTGGTCAGCGCCGCGGCGGCCGCCGCCGCGAATTCGGGCGTGACGTGTTCGACGAGGCCGCTGTGGGCCACCGGCTCGCCGGTCGCGACGTGGGCGGTGGCGGCGACGTTCTGCATGATGCCGGCGTACGGGGTGATCGTCACCTCCTGGTCGTAGAGCGGCGCGATCGACGCGATCTCCTGCAGCCGCGCGATCACGACGTCGGGGTCGTCGGACTCGACGACGCTGCGGCTCTGCGCCACCGCCGGCTGGCCGTTCCGCGGCGGGCCCATGACGAGGAAGCTGGTGAGGTCGCGGGGCGCGTTCTCGACGACGGACCCCCAGCGGACGAGGTAGTCGGTGACGTCCTCGGGCACCTGGGTGAGGAAGCCCCAGCCGACGTCGCCCACCTCGTCGGCGACGAAGTCGAAGGACGTGACGATGCCGACGTTGCCGCCGGCGCCGCGGACCGCCCAGAACAGGTCCGGGTGCTCCGTCTCGCTGGCCCGGACGACGGACCCGTCGGCCAGCACGACCTCGGCCGCCCGCAGGTGGTCGATGGTCAGCCCGTGCGACCGCGACAGGTACCCGATCCCCCCGGCCGTCGCCAGCCCGCCCACCCCGACCCCGCCGTAGTCGCCGGACGACAACGCCCACCCGTGCGGAGCCAGCGCCGCCGACACGTCGGCCCACCGTGCGCCGGCGCCGACCCGCACCAGCCGCTGTGAAGCGTCCAGCACCTCGATCCCGTTCAGTCCGCCGACGTCGATGACCAGTCCGCCGTCGTTCGTCGACCGTCCGCTGATGCCGTGGCCGCCGCTGCGAACGCCGAGCGGGAGGTCGGGGTGGCGCCGCGCGTACGCCAGCGCCTCGACCACCTCGTCCGTCGTGGACGGGCGCAGCACCAGGCCGGGCGCGCCGCCGCGCAGGTAGCCGCCGCGTGCCGTCCGGTAGCCGGGGTCGCCGGGCTCGACGGCGGTGTCGCGCAGGGCCTCCGGCACGCCGTCGTAGTCGATGCCGTCGCGGCGGGCCGCGATGGCCGCCGCGGGGCGGATCCGCTCCCCGGCCGAGCCGGCCGGCAGCGCGTCGTCGACGGCCTCGCGCAGCGCCGGCATGACCTCCTCGGCGAACTGCTGCATGGTCCGCGGGTCGTCGCCGGTGAGGATGAACGTGCCGATGCCGTCCTCGACCACCAGCGGCAGCAGGTCGTCGACCCAGTCCTGGCTGGTGCCCTGGAGGAACCCGGCGCGCGACGAGGCGAACCGGCCGCCGAGGTTGACCAGCCGGCGGATCTCGCGCGGATCGCGTCCGGCCGATCGGGCCGCCTCGTCGATGATCGCGTTGCCGCGCTGCAGGTCGCCGGGCTGCAGGTACGGCAGGCTGGGCAGCCAGCCGTCGCCCTTCTCGCCGATGAGCCGGAGCATGCGCGGCTTCAGCGCGCCGATCCACAGCGGGATCGGATGTTTCGGCGCCGGGCCGCGCTTGGCGCCGTCGAGCCGGTAGAACTCGCCGCCGACCCGGGCGCCGCCGCGCGCGTCGACGTCCCACAGGGCGCGGATGACGTCGATCGCCTCGCTGAGCGCCTGCACGGCCTCGCCCGGAGCGAGCCGCCGTCCGCCCATCGCCTCGATCGCGTCCCAGAAGCCGCCCGCGCCGAGCCCGAGCTCGGCCCGTCCGTCGGAGAGCAGGTCGAGGCTGGCCGCGGCCCGCGCGAGGACGGCCGGCGTGCGCAGCGGGATGCTGTGCACGTTCGCGGACAGCCGCACCCGCGACGTCTGTGCGGCGACCCAGGTGAGCAGCGTCCACGTGTCGAGGAACGCCGGCTGGTACGGGTGGTCCTGGAACGTCACGACGTCGAACCCGAGCTGCTCGCTCAGCTGCGCGAGCTGAACGGGCGTCTGCGGCGACTGGTTGGTGGGCGTGATGAAGGTGCCGAACTCGAGACGGTGGCCGTAGTTCACGCTCCTCAGTCTGCGGATCCAGAGCGCAGTTGGCCAACTGCCCGTTAGCGACTTACCATGAGTGCGTGGCTATCGAGACCAGACTCGTGCCGGACCGGCCGGAGACCGGGTTCGAGCACATCGACGACGAGAAGTGCCGCCTCTTCACCGGCTATATCGAGATCATCGGTAAGAAGTGGAGCGGCGGCATCATGCTGGCCGGCGTCCGCGGGGCACGGCGGTTCGTGGAGTATCGCGCGGCGGTGCACGGCATCTCCGACCGCCTGCTGAACCAGCGGCTCAAGGAGCTGGAGGCCGAGGGGCTGATCGAGCGGACCGTCGTGCCGACGACGCCCGTGCTCGTGCAGTACCGGCCGACCGAGCGTGGGCAGAGCCTGATGCGCGCGCTCCAGCCGTTGGTCGCCTGGGGCGTGGACGACCACGAGCGGCAGTTGCGCGAGCACGGCTGACCGCACCCTCGGCGCGCCCCGCGCTGCCTACGATGGGTGGGCATCCAGCCGCGACTCGAAGGAGACCCATGCGCCTGGCGTCCATCCTCGTCGACGACGTGCCGAGGGCCGCCGTCGTGCATCCGACGAAGGGCGTGGCGGTGGTCGCGGACCTGCTGCCGGAGTTCACCGGCGACGTCATGTCGCTGATCGCCGACCGGCGCATGGACGAGGTGGAGGAGGCGGCGGCCACCGCTGACGGCGCCGCGTTCCGGCCGGCGGACGAGGTGACGTACGCGGCGCCGTACCGGAACCCGCCGAAGATCTGGGGCATCGGCCTCAACTACGTCGATCACGCGGCCGACCTCGCCGAGGTGGTGCCCGACGAGCCGGCGTCGTTCATCAAGGGCAACCACACGATCATCGGGCCGGGCGAGCCGATCCCGCTGCCCGTGCAGAGCGAGCGCGTCACGGCCGAGGCGGAGGTCGGCCTGGTCATCGGCCGCTACTGCCGCAACGTCGACGAGGACACCGCGCTCGACCACGTGTTCGGCCTGTGCGCCGTCCTCGACCAGACCGCCGAGGACATCCTGCAGCGCAACCCGCGCTTCCTGACCCGCTCGAAGAACTTCCCCGGCTTCTTCTCGTTCGGCCCGCACATCGTCCCGCTGGCCGAGGCGCTCGCCGCCCAGCCGGGCGGTCCGGATCTCGCCGGCGTCGAGGTCAGCACCGTCGTGAACGGCGAGCAGCGCCGCAGCAACGTCGTCGGGCGCATGCGGTTCTCGCCCGCGTTCCTGGTCAGCTTCCACAGCAAGGTCATGCCGCTCTACCCCGGCGACATCATCTCGACGGGAACGCCGGGCGCCGTCGTCGTCACGGCCGGCGACGTCGCCCGCTGCGAGGTGTCGGGGCTGGAGCCGCTGGTCAACCCCGTGGCCGGCCCGGTGTGAACCAGCTCGTCGCGGCGCTGCGGGCGCACGGCATCGCCGAGGTCGACGGGTCGGCGCTGCGGCGGGCCGAGTACTCGGCCGACGCGTCGAACTACCGGGTGGTGCCGCAGGCCGTGGTGTTCCCGCGCGACGCCGACGAGGTGGCCGGCGTCGTGGCGGTGGCCCGCGAGCACGGTGTCGCGGTGACGGCGCGCGGCGGCGGCACCTCGGTGGCCGGCAACGCCGTCGGGCCGGGCATCGTCATGGACCTGTCGGCGCACCTGAACCACATCGAGATGGTCGACCCCGACGCGCGGATCGCCGTCGTCGAGCCCGGCGTGGTGCTCGGGTCATTGCAACGGGCAGCCGCGCCGCACGGGCTGCGGTTCGGGCCGGACCCGTCGACGTGGTCGCGGTGCACCGTCGGCGGCATGATCGGCAACAACGCCTGCGGCTCCCGCGCGCTCGCGTTCGGCCGCACCGCCGACAACGTGCTCGAGGTGGACGTCCTCGATGGCGCCGGCCGCCGGTTCGCCGCGGGCCGCGACCTCGACGCCGTCCCCGGGTTGTCCGCGCTGGTCAACGGCAATCTCGACGTCATACGCACCGAGCTGGGCAGGTTCGGCCGGCAGATCTCCGGCTACTCGCTGGAGCACCTACTCCCGGAGCACGGCCACGACCTCGCCAAGGCGCTGGTCGGCACCGAGGGCACCTGCGGCATCGTCCTGAAGGCGACTGTACGGCTGGTCGAGACGCCGCCGAGCCCGGTGCTCGTGGTGCTCGGCTACCCGGACATGGCCTCGGCCGCCGACGCGGTCCCGGCGCTGCTCACCCACCGGCCGCTGGCGATGGAGGGTCTGGACCTCCGCATCGTCGAGACCGTCCGCCGCGGCCGCGGCCCGAGCACCGTCCCCGGCCTGCCCGCCGGCGACGGCTGGCTGCTGGTCGAGGTCGGCACGCCCGACCAAGCTGCTGTGCTGGCGAGCGACGCCGGCACCGCCGCCGTCCGGGTGCTGCCGGACGGGCCCGAGGCGCGCGCGATCTGGCGCATCCGCGAGGACGGCGCCGGGCTGGCCGGCCGCACCCTCGACGGCGCCCAGGCGTGGCCCGGGCTCGAGGACGCCGCCGTGCCGCCCGAGCACCTCGGCGCGTACCTGCGCGACCTCGACGCGCTGCTGACCGAGCACGGCCTGGCCGGATCGCCGTACGGCCACTTCGGCGACGGCTGCGTGCACGTGCGCGTCGACCTGCCGCTGCAGACCGGCGGGGCCGCCCTGCGGTCGCTGATGACGGACGCCGCACGGCTGATCGGCGGCTACGGCGGCTCGCTGTCCGGCGAGCACGGCGACGGACGTGCCCGCGGCGAGCTGCTGCCGTACCTGTACTCCGACCGGATGATCGGCGTCTTCGAGCGGTTCAAGGCGCTGTTCGACCCCGACGACCGGCTCAACCCGGAGGTCGTGGTCCGGCCCGCGCCGCTCGACCGCGACCTGCGCCGTCCGGCCGCTCGGCCGTTGCCCGCCGCCGACGGGTTCGCGTTCACGCACGACGGCGGCGACGTGACCAACGCGCTGCACCGCTGCGTCGGCGTCGGCAAGTGCCGGGCCGACCTCACCGCGAGCGGCGGCTTCATGTGCCCGTCGTTCGTGGCGGTCGGCGACGAGACGACGTCGACGCGCGGCCGCGCCCGGGTGCTGCAGGAGCTGGCGAACGGTTCGCTGGTCGCCCGCGACTGGCGCGCGCCGGAGGTGCACGAAGCGCTCGACCTGTGCCTGTCCTGCAAGGCGTGCGGCACGGACTGCCCGGCCGGCGTCGACATGGCCACGTACAAGTCCGAGGTGCTGCACCGCGCCTACGCGGGTCGCCGGCGGCCGTGGACGCACTACACGCTCGGCCGGCTGCCCCGCTGGGCCGTCCCGGCGTCGCGGTTCGCCCGCCCGCTGAACGCGCTGCTCGCCGTCCGCCCGATCGAGCGGCTGGCGCTGCGGCTGGGCGGCATGGACCCGCGCCGGTCGATCCCCCGGTTCGCGCCGATGACGTTCCACCGGTGGTTCAAGCGCCGGGTGTCGGTGCCCGCCCGTAGGGTGGGGTCCCTCCCTACCGGGGCGGGGTCCACCTACCACCGGCCGCGCGTGCTGCTGTGGGTCGACACCTTCACCGACCTGCTGTCGCCGTCCATCGGGGTGGCCGCGGTCGAGCTGCTCGAGTCGGCCGGGTACGAGGTGCTGACGCCGCCGCCGGGCGTGTGCTGCGGGCTGACCTGGATCACCACCGGGCAGCTCACGGCCGCGAAGCACCGGCTGACCGGGCTGGTCGACGCGCTGTCGCCGTATGCCGACGAGGGCGTGCCGATCGTCGGGCTGGAGCCGTCGTGCACGGCCGTGCTGCGCTCGGACCTGGTCGAGCTGCTGCCGCACGACCCGCGCGCGAACGTCGTCGCCGCCGGGACCGTGACGCTGGCCGAGCTGCTGACCGGCGACGACGCGTGGGAGCGGCCGGACCTCGGCGGCCTTGACGTGGTGGTGCAGCCGCATTGCCACCACCACGCCGTCATGGGGTACGGGCCGGACGAGGCGCTGCTGCGCGAGCTGGGCGCGAACCTCACCGTGCTGGCCGGGTGCTGCGGGCTGGCCGGCAACTTCGGCATGGAGCGCGGCCACTACGACGTCTCGGTCGCGGTGGCCGAGACCGCGTTGCTGCCGGCCCTGCGCGCGGCCCCGCCCGGCGCCGTCCTGCTGGCCGACGGGCTGTCCTGCCGCACGCAGGCCGGCCACCTGGCCGGGGTGCGCGGCCTGCACCTCGCCGAGCTGCTGGTGCGCGGTGCGGTCACATCCGGCGCCCGCCGCGCGTCAACGTAGTGACGACGGGAGACCCGATGCACGACGACGACTGGCTGGCCGAGCGGTTCGAGGAGAACCGGCCGCGGATGCACGCCGTGGCCTACCGCATGCTCGGCTCGGCCACGGAGGCCGACGACGCCGTCCAGGAGGCCTGGTTCCGGCTGAGCCGCACCGACACCGGCGACGTGCGCAACCTCGGCGGCTGGCTGACGACCGTCGTGTCGCGGGTGGCGCTGGACATGCTGCGCTCGCGGACGTCGCGGCGCGAGGACCCGTTCGACGACGCCGAGCGCGACACCGCCACGGCCGACGACGCCGCGCCCGACCCCGAGGGCGAGGTGGTGCTGGCCGACTCCGTCGGCCCGGCGCTGCTCGTGGTGCTCGACTCGCTCGCGCCCGCCGAGCGGCTGGCGTTCGTCCTGCACGACCTGTTCGCGATGCCGTTCGACGAGATCGCCGCGATCCTCGAGCGCACGCCGGCCGCCACCCGCCAGCTGGCCAGCCGGGCCCGTCGCCGGGTTCAGGGCGCACGGTCGTCGTCGGCCGATCCGGCCCGGCAGCGGCTCGTCGTCGACGCGTTCCTGGCGGCGTCGCGCAACGGCCAGTTCCACGACCTGCTCGCCCTGCTCGACCCCGACGTCGTGCTCCGGGCCGACGAGGTCGCGATCGAGAATGCGCGGGCCGGCCGGGCGCAGGGCGCACCGGAGCTGGCCAGGCTGCTGCGTGGCGCCGACGCCGTCGCGGGCGTCTTCTCCGGCCGCGCGGCGCACGCCGAGACCGTCCTCCTCGACGGCGTCCCGGCGGCCGCATATGCGCCGGGCGGGCGGCCGAAGGCGCTGTTCCGGTTCACCTTCGACGGCGACCGCATCGTCGCCATCGACATGGTCGGCGACCCCGAGTCGATCGACGCGGTGGAGCTCACGCTGCTGCGGCCGTGACGCAGCGCCGACGCCGACGCGACGCCGGCCCGGACGACACTCCGATCATGGTCCAGGGCGGACCGAGTCTGGAGGAGTCATGCGGAGAAGGCTGAGGACACTCGTGGGTGTGGTGGTGCTGATCGGCGGGCTGTTCGCCGGGGCGGGTGCTCCGGCGCAGGCGGCGGCCGGTGCGACGGAGCAGACGGTCGCCGCGGCGAACCTGTGGAACTGCCGGTTCTCCATCAACTTCCCCCCGTACTACTACGACGAGGTGTGCACGACCATCACCAGCGCGCCGGCGTCGGGTGTCCGCGTCCTCGACCGGGGCACCGGCCGCGAGGTGACGCTGTACAACGGCAACAGTGTCTACGTGACGAACTGGTACCTCGACTCCTCGGGGCTGTGCGGCATCAACGGTGACCGGTACGTCTGGAGGATCGGCTGGCAGAAGCCGTCCGGTGGGTTCGGCACCGCGTACATCGGCGACTGGTACCTGTCGACGGGCAGCGCCAGCACCTGGGCGGCGTACCCGCACCCGCGCGGCGGAACGCTCAACGACCGCTACGGCGGCACCTGGCACGGCTACTGCAACCGCCCACTCTGACCGGCGCGAGCAACGGACAGCGCCGGAGACGATAGGATCGCGAATGCCCGGGCTCCGGCCCGGGTGCGACGAGTGTCTGCGAAGTCCGGTTCGATTCCGGCGCTGTCCCGCAACTGTGAAGCCGCCCGCCTGCCGCGGACGGACGAGTCAGGTCGCCAGCCTCGTGGCTCGGATTCGTCCTCGGTAGAAGGGCGGTTCGCAGGTGGCTACCGGCCATCGGCGCCCCCTCACCGTCGTGAAGGAGGCGTACGTTGCGATCCACCCGTCCCGCGCGGGCCGCCCTGTTGCTGGCCGCGCTCCCGCTCGTCCTCGTGGCCTGTGGTGACGACGACGGCGACTCGGCAGCGCCGAGCGACGCGCCCTCGTCGGCCCCGGCCGCCGATGCCGGCGACGCCGCCGCGTTCCCCGTCACCGTCGACACCGCGAACGGGCCGGTCGAGCTCACCGAGCAGCCGGAGAAGATCGTCTCGCTGTCGGCCACGGCCACCGAGATGCTGTTCGCCATCGGCGCCGGTGAGGCCGTCGTCGCGGCCGACTCGTACTCGAACTACCCGGCCGAGGCGCCGACGACGGAGCTGTCCGCGTTCGAGCCGAACGTCGAGGCGATCGTCGGCTACGACCCCGACCTCGTCGTCGCCTCCAACGACCCGGGCGAGCTGGTCTCGGGCCTGTCCGCCATCGGCATCCCGGCCATCGTCCTGCCGGCCGCGGCCACCCTCGACGACACCTACACGCAGCTCGAGCAGCTGGGCGCCGTGACGGGCCACGTCGGCGACGCCGCCGAGGTCGTCGGCACCATGCAGTCCGACATCGACGAACTGGTCGCGCAGGTGCCGGCCGACGCGCCGCCGGTGACGTACTACCACGAGCTCGACGCCAACCTGTACACCGTCACCAGCGGCACGTTCATCGGCGAGATCTACGCCATGGCCGGCCTGGCGAACGTCGCCGACGAGGCGCCCGACGCCGCCGGGGGCTACCCGCAGCTGTCGCCGGAGTTCATCGTCACCGCGAACCCGGAGATCGTCTTCTTCGCCGACGGCGGGGCCGGCGGGGTCACCGCCGACGACATCGCCGCGCGGCCCGGCTGGGACCAGCTGACCGCGGTGCAGCAGGATCGCATCGTCGAGGTCGACCCCGACATCGCCAGCCGCTGGGGTCCGCGCATCGTCGACTTCCTGCGTGTCGTGGTCGAGGAGCGGGCGGCGCTCGCGACGGTCGACTGACGCCCGTGAGCAGGGCCGTGGGCACCGACCAGCACACCGCGACGGCGACGTTGCGGGCGGTCCGGCTGCCCCGGCGCTGGCTGTTCGGTTCGCTGGCGGTGCTGGTGGCGGCGGTCCTGCTCGGCCTGACGGTCGGGCCCGCGGGGCTGCCGCTGCGTGGCGTCGTCACCGAGATCGTCAACCTCGTCCCCGGTGTCGACCTCGCCGGCGGGCTGGACGACCGCGAGGCGGCGGTGCTCTGGCAGCTGCGCGCGCCGCGGGTGGTGCTCGGCCTGCTGGTCGGCGCCATGCTGGCGCTCGCAGGGGCCGGGTACCAGGGCGTGTTCCGCAACCCGCTGGCCGACCCGTACCTGCTCGGCGTCGCCGCCGGCGCCGGGCTCGGCGCGACGTTCGCGATCGTCTCCGGCGGCAACCGCCTGCTGGTGCCGCTGGCCGCGTTCACCGGCGGCGTGCTCGGCGTGGCCGCCACCTACGCGCTGGGCCGCAGCGTCGGCGGGCGCAGCACGAACTCGCTGATCCTGGCCGGGGTCGCGGTCGCGGCGTTCCTGACGTCGGTGCAGACCTTCGTGAACCAGCGCAACTCCGACTCGTTGCGCGAGGTGTACGGCTGGATCCTCGGCCGGCTGCTCACCGCCGGGTGGGACGAGGTGCTGGCCGTGCTGCCGTACATCGCGGTGTCGGCGCTGGTGATCCTGGCGCACCGGCGGCTGCTCGACGTGCTCAGCGTCGGGCCCGACGAGGCCGGTACGCTCGGCGTCCCGGCGTCGCGGGTTCGGCTGGCGGTGGTGCTGGCGGCGACGCTGGGCACGGCGGCCGCGGTGTCGGTCAGCGGGCTGATCGGCTTCGTCGGCATCGTCGTCCCGCACATCGTGCGCATGCTGGCCGGCTCGTCGTACCGCATCGTGCTGCCGCTGGCGGCGGTGGTCGGCGCGACGTTCCTGGTGGTCGCCGACCTCGTCGCGCGCACCGTCGTCTCGCCCGGCGAGCTGCCGGTGGGCGTCGTGACGGCGTTCGTCGGTGCGCCGTTCTTCACGCTGGTGCTGCGCAGTGCTCGGAGGCCGTGGTGACCACCCTGACCGTCGAGGGCGTCGGCGTCACCCTGCTGGAGCGCCGGGTGGTCGACGACGTCAGCCTCAGCGTCCCGGCCGGGACGTGGATGACGCTGGTCGGACCGAACGGCGCCGGCAAGTCGACGCTGCTGCGGGCGGTGTCCGGTGCGGTCGAGCACGCCGGCGTCATCGCCTTCGACGGCGTCGAGGTCGCCCGGCTGCGCTCGCGCGAGCGGGCCCGGCTGGTCGCCGTCGTCCCGCAGGACCCGGCCCGGCCCGACGGCATGACCGTCCTCGACTACGTGCTGCTCGGGCGCACGCCGTACGTCCCCTACCTGGGGACGGAGTCGGCGGAGGACCTCGCGGTGGCCGGCGAGCTGCTGGACACGCTGGAGCTGCGGTCGCTGTCCGATCGCATGGTCACCGAGCTGTCCGGCGGCGAGTTCCAGCGCTCCGTCCTCGCCCGGGCGCTGGCCCAGCAGGCGCCGGTGCTGCTGCTGGACGAGCCGACCTCCTCGCTGGACCTCGGGCACGCCCAGCAGGTGCTGGAACTGGTCGACGAGCTGCGGGCGTCGCGTGGACTGACGGTGGTCAGCGCGCTGCACGACCTCACCACCGCCGGGCAGTTCGCCGACCACCTGGTGCTGCTGGTCGACGGCCGCGTGGTCGCGCAGGGGTCGGCGCAGGAGGTGCTGACCGAGGAGCTGATCCGCGAGCACTACGGGGCGCGCGTGCGGGTCGTGACCGATCCGCACGGCGGTGTCGTCGTGGTGCCGCTGCGCTCCCGCCCGGCCGGTGGCGTCCGCGACGTCGGCGGGGTCGCATGAGCCCCCTTTGCAATGAGCACTACTACGCACCGGTGCGTATCGGTGCTCATTGCAAAGGGCGACGGGCTGGCGCCGCGGCAGCCGTCGCGGTCGCCGTGGGGCTGGACGCCGCGTTCCGGGAGCCGCCGCTGGCCGCGCACCCGGTGCGCTGGGCCGGGCGCTACCTGACGTGGGCCGGGCGGCGGGTGCCGCCGGGTCCACCGGCTCGCGCGGTGGTGGCCGGCGGGCTGGCGTGGGCCGTGGGCGCGGCGACGGCGTACGGAGCGGGCGTCGTGGTGTCGCGGGCGGCGGGACGGCTGCCCGGTCCGATGCGCCCGGTCGTCGCCGGCGCGGCGCTGTGGCCGCTGTTCGCGCACCGCATGCTGCTCGACGAGGTCGCCGGGGTCGAGCGGGCCCTGGTCTCCGGTGGCGTGACGGCGGGCCGGGCGGCCGTGGCGCGCATCGTCAGCCGCGACGTGTCCGCCCTGACGGCCGACGAGGTCCGGCAGGCGGCGGTCGAGTCGCTGGGCGAGAACCTGTCCGACTCCGTCGTCGCGCCGCTGCTCTGGTACGCGGCGGGCGGGCTGCCCGCGGCCGCGGCATACCGGTTCGCCAACACCGCCGACGCCGTGTGGGGCTACCGCACGCCACGCTGGAACCACGCCGGCCGAGTCGCGGCCCGCGCCGACGACCTGCTCAATCTGCTGCCCGCACGGATCACCGGCCTGTTGCTGGCCGGTCGCCGGGTGCCGTGGGGCCGGCTGCGCGCCGAGGCCGCACTGACCCCGTCGCCGAATGCGGGCTGGCCGATGGCGGCGCTGGCGCTGCGGCTCGGGGTGCACCTCGCCAAGCCCGGCGTCTACGACCTGGGCGCGGGTGGCCGGGCGGTGTCGTCTGACGGCGTCGCCGCGGCGCTGCGGCTGGCCCGGCGCCGCGGATGGGCGCTGGCCGCCGCTGCCGCCGTCGTCGCGGGGGTGCGGGGCCTATGAGCGCCGTCATGATCCAGGGCTGCACCAGCTGGGCGGGGAAGAGCCTGCTCACCACCGCGCTGTGCCGCTGGTACGCGCGTCAGGGCCTGACGGTGGCGCCGTTCAAGGCGCAGAACATGTCGAACAACGCGCGGGTGGTCGACGGCGGCGAGATCGGCGTCGCGCAGTGGCTGCAGGCGCGCGCCGCGGGCGTCGAGCCCGAGGTGCGGATGAACCCCGTCCTGCTCAAGCCCGAGTCCGGGACCAGCCAGGTCGTGCGGCTCGGCCGGGTCGACGCCGAGCTGTCCCGGCGGCCGTGGCGCGACCGCAGCGAGGCGCTCTGGCCCACGGTCGAGAACGCGCTGGCCGAGCTGCTGGACGAGTACGACGTCGTCGTCATCGAGGGCGCGGGCAGCCCGGCCGAGATCAACCTCGCCGCCAACGACATCGTCAACATGCGCGTCGCCGAGCGGGCCGACGCTCCCGTGCTGCTCGCCGTCGACATCGACCGCGGCGGCGCGTTCGCACACCTCTACGGCACGTGGGCGCTGCTGCCGCCACAGCACCAGCGGCGCATCCGCGGCTTCGTGCTCAACCGGTTCCGCGGCGACGCGTCGCTGCTGCCGCCCGGCCCGGAGCAGCTGGAACGGCTGACCGGCGTGCCCACCGTCGGCGTCGTCCCGATGATCCGGCACGACCTCCCCGACGAGGACGGCGCGGCGCTGCGGGCGCCGGTGCGCGGCGGGCTGCCGCCGGTCGCGATCGTCCGCTACCCGGCCGCGTCCAACCTCGACGAGTTCGCCCTGGTGGAGCAGGTCGCGGACGTGCGCTGGGCGACGCAGCCTTGGCACCTCGACGGCGCGTCGACGGTGATCCTGCCCGGGTCGAAGCACGTCGCGTCCGACCTCGCGTGGCTGCGGGCGTCGGGTCTGGACGCCGCCGTCGTGGCGGCGGCGCGGGCCGGGGTGCGGGTGCTGGGCGTCTGCGGCGGGCTGCAGCTGCTCGGGCGGCGGCTGGAGGACCCGTACGGCGTCGACGGCTCCGGTGACGGGCTCGGCCTGCTGCCGCTGACCACGACGTTCGCCCGCGACAAGCTGGTCCAGCGGGGGTCGCTGACGCTGCCGGCACTGGATCCGCCGTGGGCCGCGCTGAGCGGGCTGCCCGTGTCGGGGTACGAGATCAGGCAGGGCCGCACCGTCGACGCTTCGGGAACGGACGTCGTCCTCGCCGTCGACGGGAACGTCGCCGGGTGGTACCCGCACGGGTGGTTCGAGGACGAGGCGGTGCTCCAGGCACTGTTCGGTGCCCGGCCGACGCGCACGCTGGACGCGACGTTCGAGCGGCTGGCCGACGTGGTGGAGGCGCACGTGGACACCGGGGTGCTGCGGTCGCTGGCGGGGCTGTCGTGATCGGGGCGCTGCGGGCGGCGGTCGGGTTCCTGACCCGTATCCCGGTCGGGCCGGCGCCGTTCTCGGGGCCCGCGCTGGACCGGGCGGGCGCGTGGTTCCCGCTGGTGGGCGTGGTGGTCGGGGGGCCGGGCTGGGCGTCTGGTGGGTGGCGGACGGGCTGGCCGGTCCGCTGGTCGGTGCGGTGGCCGCGGTGCTGGTGACGGTGATCGTGACCGGCGCGTTGCACGAGGACGGCCTCGCCGACACCGCCGACGGCCTGTGGGGCGGCGCGACGCGCGAGCGGCGCCTGGAGATCATGCGCGACAGCCGGCTCGGCACGTACGGCGCACTGGCGCTGGCCGGTGACCTGCTGCTGCGGGTCGCGCTGCTGGCCACCGTCGGCGCCGGCTCGGACGCGTTCGCCGACGTCGCCCGGCTCCTGGTCGCCGGTCACGTCATCGGGCGGGCGGCGCCGCTGGTGCTGGCCGCCTGGCTGCCGCCGGCCCGCACCGACGGCCAGGGCCGCCGCCTCGGCCGGCTCGGTGTGGTGGACTCACTGGTGGCGGCGGCAACCGTGCTGGTCGTGGCCGTGCTGACGGCCGGTTGGTGGGCGCCGGTGCTGCTCGCCGCGGCCGCCGTCCCGGTGCTCGGGCTGCGTCGCGCGGCTCGGCGGCGCATCGGCGGCGTCACCGGCGACGTGCTCGGCGCCGCCGTGGCCCTGACCACCCTCGCGGTCGCGATCGCCGTCGCGGCCCTCGTCCAGGAGGACCTGCTGTGAACCTGCCGCCGCACCCGCCACGCCCCCAGCCCGGCCCGTCGCCGCGAGGGCGGCTGACGCTCGTCCTGGGCGGGCAGAAGTCGGGCAAGTCGGGGCTAGCGGCGCGGCGGGCCGAGGCCAGCGGCCGTCCGGTCGTGGTCGTCGCGCCGGCCGTGGTCCGGGACGAGGAGTTCAAGGCGCGGGTCGAGCGGCACCGCGCCGACCGCCCGCCGCACTGGCGCACGCTCGAGACGTTCGACCTGGCCGCCGCCGTGGCCGAGGCGGGCGACGGGACGTTCGTGCTGGTCGACGCGCTGGACACGTGGCTGGCCGAGACACTGGAGTCGGCCGGCGTGTTCGTCGGCGACGACGTGCCCGACTCCGACCGGAGGGCCCGCGCCGAGGACGCCGTGGTGGCGGCGCTGCGGGCGTTCACCGGCGCGGTCGCCGCGCTGGACGTCGAGGTGGTGGTCATCGCCGGCCAGCCGGGCCTCGGCGTGCACGCCGGCGGGCCCGGCGCCCGCCTCTACGTCGACGTGCACGGACGCGCCGTGCAGACGCTGTCGGCGGCGGCGGACGAGGCGCTGCTCGTGGTGGGCGGCCGGGTGGTGCGGCTCGAGCCCGACGCCCCGCCGGCCGCCCCCGCCGACCCGCGGCTGCGCGAGCACGGCGACACGCAGGTCCCGCCGGGCGCGACCGACCTCGCCGTCAACGTGCAGCCGGGGCCGCCGCCGTGGCTGGCCGACCGGCTGGCGGCGGCCGTACGTGACCTCGCGGCCTATCCCGACGACCGCGCCGCCCGGGCCGCGGCGGCCGCCCGGCACGGACGTCCACCGGAGGAGTGCCTGGTCGTCGACGGCGCCGCGGAGGCGTTCTGGCTGCTGGCCGACGCGCTCCGGCCGCGGCTGGCCGCCTGCGTGCACCCGTCGTTCACCGAGCCGGAGGCGGCGCTGCGAGCGGCCGGCGTCCCGGTCGTCCGGGTGTGGCGCCGCCCCGAGCAGGGCTGGCGGCTGGACCCGTCCGCCGTCCCGTCCGACGCCGACCTCGTCGTGCTCGGGCGGCCGGACAACCCGACCGGCGTGCTCGATCCGGTCGAGACCGTCGCCGCGCTGGCCCGGCCCGGCCGCACCGTCGTCGTCGACGAGGCGTTCGCCGAGTTCCTGGACGACGCCGGCGGCGTGGCCGGGCGCCGCGACCTCCCAGGCGTCGTCGCCGTGCGGAGCCTGACGAAGCTGTGGGGGCTGGCCGGCCTGCGGGTCGGCTACGTCACCGGCCCGCCGGACATCGTCGCGCGGCTCGCCGCCCGCCGTCAGCCGTGGAGCGTCAACAGCCTCGCCCTGACCGCGATCGAGGCCCTGACCTCGCCCGTCGCCGAGGACGAGCGGCGCGCCCGGGCCGCCGCCGTCGCCGAGCTGCGGGCCGAGCTGATCATCGCCATCCGCGCGCTCGGCGGCCCGCGGGTGTGGGACGCGCACGCGAACTTCGTGCTGGTCCAGGCCGAGCGGCCGGGGCTGCGCGAGCGGCTGCTGGAACACGGCCTGGCCGCCCGGCGGGCCGACACCTTCCCGGGCCTGGACGACCGCGCCGTGCGGGTCGCCGTCCGGGACCGGGAGACCACCGCGCGGCTGGTCGCCGCGCTGCGCACCATCGAGGACGGGAGCCCGGCATGACGGTGGAGGAACTGATCGCGGCGGTCCGCCCGGTCGACCAGGAGGCCCTTCAGCGGGCCCGCGACCGGCACGCCGGGCTGGCCAAGCCGCCGGGCAGCCTGGGCCGGCTGGAGCACCTCGGCGCCCGGCTGGCGGCGATGAGCGGGCAGTGCCCGCCGCCGGTGCCGTCGGCGCCCGTGGTGGTCGTGGCCGCGGCCGACCACGGCGTGCACGCCGAGGGGGTGTCGGACTGGCCGCAGGAGGTCACGGCGGCGATGGTCGCGACCGTGGCCGCTGGTGGCGCCGCCGTCAACGCCATCGCGCGGACGGTGGGCGCGCGGGTCGTGGTGGCCGATGTCGGGACGCTGCGGCTCGGCCCGGTGCCCGACGGCGTTCGCGACGAGCGGGTGCGCAGCGGCACCCGCGACCTCGCCGTCGAGCCGGCCATGACGCTGGACGAGTGCCGGACGGCGATCCTGGCGGGCGCCCAGGTCGCGGCCGAACTGATCGACGGCGGCGCCGACCTGCTGGTGACCGGCGAGGTCGGCATCGGCAACACGACCGCGTCGGCCGCCCTGATCGCGGCGTACACCGGCGCCGACCCGGCCGATGTCACGGGGAAGGGCGCCAACCTCGACCACGGCCGGACGGCGCACAAGGTCGGCGTGGTGCGCACGGCGCTGGCCCGGCACGCCGCCGCACCCGACCACGGCGCCCTGGGCACCCTGGCGTCGCTGGGCGGGCTGGAGCACGCCGCCCTGGCCGGCGTCATGCTGGCCGGCGCGGCCGCCCGCGTCCCCGTCCTCGTCGACGGTGTCGTGGCCGGAGCCGCCGCACTGGCGGCCGTCGCGCTCTGCCCGGAGGCCGCCGGCTACCTCGTCGCCGGACACACGTCGGCCGAGCCGGGCGGGCACACGCTGCCCGACCGCCTCGGCGAACCGGCCCTGCTCGACCTCTCGCTACGCCTCGGTGAGGGCACCGGCGCGTTGCTGGCGGTGCCGCTGGTGCAGGCCGCCGCACGCGTGCTCGCCGAGATGGCGACGCTCGCCGACGTCACGAAGAACGCCTAGGTGGTTGTGGAGCGTGCGGCGGGTGCTGCGCCGGCTCCGCTTCGCGGCGGTGAAGCAGGCCGCGCACGCTCTTGACGCCGGCTCCGCACCCGCCGCACACTCCACATCGCCCGGGCGGCGGTCTCGTCAGCCGGCTCGCTGGCTCGTTGGTTAGTTCTGGCTGCCGTCGAGCGTCCCCTGGGTGCTGTTGCCGGAGGTCGAGGCGGGCGCGGACTTCTTCGCCGGCGCCTTCTTCGCGGTGGCCTTCTTGGCCGGTGCGCTCTTCTTCGCCGGCGCCTTCTTGGCGGCCGGCTTCTCGGCGGCTGCCTTCTTCGCGACCGGGGCCGGCTCTTCCTCGGCGGCCGACTCGGCGTCGGGCGCCGGAGCCGGTGCCGGGGCCCACGGGCCCGTGGACGGGTCGTACGTCGTCCACTGGTCGGACTGCCCACGGCGGCGGACCACAGCGGCCAGCGCCGCGCCGGCGGCGGCGAACCCGCCCAGCACGGCGACGACCTTGCGGCGGCGCTTCTTCTTGCGCTGCTTCTCGGTCTTCTCCGCGAGGGCGGCCGTGCGCTCGGACAGATCGTGCGCGCGCTCGGAGAACTTGTCGGCCGCGACGGCCAGCGAGTCGGCGACCTTCGGGACGACGTCGTGCAGCAGCGTGTCCTTGGCCTGGTTGGCGGCCGGACCGACCTTCTCGCGTGCCGCCTGGACCTTCGGAGCCATCTTGTCGACGGCCGACTCGACCACCGGCGTCAGCTTCTCCCGTGCGGAGTCGACCACCGGTGTCGCGGCCTCACGAGCACGCCGGCCGGCCTCGCGCGCGGCCTGGCGGGCCTGTTCCGCAGCCTCCTGCGTGCGCACCTTGGCGTCGTCGGTGCCGCCGTTGCGCCGGATGCTGAATAGCCTGCTCACGTTGGGCCTCCCTTGTCGGATCGCCTGCCAGGGCCCCTGTACCTGGTGTCTCCCCCGATCTTGCCTTACCGACGACCGTATGCCGACATACGCCACGGCGTGCGAGGATGGAGCAAATCGAGGACATCAGACAGCGAAGGGCTTACCCGTGGCCGACGAGCTTCATGCCACCCTGCACACCAACCGCGGCGACATCACCGTGGCTCTGCTGCCGAACCACGCGCCGAAGACGGTGCGCAACTTCGTCGAGCTCGCGAAGGGCGAGCGTGAATGGGTCAATCCCGAGACCGGCGAGAAGACCAGCGACAAGCTGTACGACGGCACCGTCTTCCACCGCGTCATCGGCGGCTTCATGATCCAGGGCGGCGACCCTCTGGGCAACGGCACCGGCGGCCCCGGCTACGACTTCGCCGACGAGTTCCACCCGGAGCTGGCGTTCAACAAGCCGTACCTGCTGGCCATGGCCAACGCGGGACCCAACACCAACGGCTCGCAGTTCTTCATCACCGTCGGGCAGACGCCGCACCTCAACCGTCGTCACACCATCTTCGGTGAGGTGGCCGACCAAGCCAGCCGCGACGTCGTCGACGCCATCGCCAGCACCCCCACCGACCGCGCCGACCGGCCGCTCGAGCCCGTCGTCATCGAGTCGGTCACCGTCACCGGCGGCTGAGACCGAGAGCCGGCGTTCCCCCATGACCGGAAGTGCCGGCGGTCCGGCCGAGCCGCCCACCAGCGGCGACTCGGCCGCCCCGCCGACCTGCTATCGCCACCCCGACCGCGAGACGTACATCCGGTGCTCGCGGTGTGAGCGGCCGATCTGCCCCGAGTGCATGATCTCCGCCCCGGTCGGCTACCAGTGCCCCGAGTGCGTCGCCGAGGGCCGCAAGAACGTCCGTCAGGCCCGCACGGTGCTGGGTGGCCAGCGTCGCGACACCAGCGCCACCATCGTCACGCTCACCCTCATCGGCATCAACGTCGTCATCTGGGTGGCGGGCCTGGTCGTCGGCACCCGCGGCGACTCGTTCTACGACCGCTACGCCCGCGGCATCGGCACCAACGAGTTGAGCGCCCGCCTCGGCCTCGTCCTCGGCGAGCGCAACGACCCGTTCTCCTTCGGCATCGTCGACGGCCAGTGGTACCGACTCGTCACGGCGGCGTTCACGCACGAGAACGTGCTGCACATCGGGCTGAACATGGTCGCGTTGTACCTGCTCGGCTCGTCGCTCGAGCCGGTGCTCGGCCGCAGCCGGTTCCTCACGCTCTATCTCTTGTCCGCCCTCGGCGGCTCGGCGGCGTCGCTGCTGACCGTCTCCGACCCGTACTCGCTGTCCTACGGCGCGTCGGGCGCGGTGTACGGGCTGTTCGGCGCGCTGTTCATCATCGCCCGGAAGCTGGGGCGCGACACCGGCGGCATCGTGGTGCTGCTCGGCATCAACCTGGTGTTCGGGTTCACCGTGCCCGGCATCGACTGGCGGGCCCACCTCGGTGGCCTCGTCATCGGCACGGCGCTGGCGGCGGTGTTCGCCTACGCGCCGAAGGAGCAGCGCGGCTTGTGGGCGCTGATCGGTTCACTCTGTGCCGCCATGATCATCACGACCGCCGTCATGGTCGCGGTCGCCTGACCTCCCGTCGTCGCCCGGTCGCTCGTCGCAGCGGCCGGGCGTTCGGCGGCGGACGGCCGGTTCGCCGCCGCCCTGGCACGTCGAGCCCTCGACCTCGATAGCCGGAATGTCGCCGAACGGTCCGAAAGCGGCCTCGAAACGGCGCCCCGGATATCGAGGACGACCGGCTCGTCCGCCGGCGCGGTCCCGCACGCGCAGCGATGGGGGCCGCGGCGCCGACGCGCACCGGTGCGGAACCGCGCGCCTCAGCACCCCAGGCCCCGCACCCCATGCCCACCGCACCCCATGGCCACCGAACCCCATGGCGCCGGGCCTGGCGCCGTCCACAACCCACCGTCGCGGACGGAGTTATCCACAGGGGTTATCCCCACTGGGGAAAATTACACGCGTGTAATCACAGCTGTGCAATAACCTGTGGACAACCCCGTCCTCGCAGGTCAGTGGCGGTTTGCCGTCACTTCCAGCGGGTCGCGGTCATGAAGCCGCCGGTGATCAGGCCCATGCCGATCAACAGGTTCCAGCCGCCGAGGTCCTTGATGACTGGAATGTCGTCGCCGACGAGGTAGTAGACGACGATCCACACCAAGCCGACGAGCAGCAGGGTGATCATGGTGGGGACGACCCAGCGACCGGAGACCGTCGGGTCCTTGAGCTCGCTCCGCTCCGGCGGGGTGTAGTCGTCGTCCTTGCGACGGCTGCGAGACTTGGGCACGGTCGGTTCCTCTCGGTCTTGGCTGGTTGCGGTGATGCTCGGCTAGCGTAGTCGTCAGCGGGCCGAGCGCCACATCGCGGCGTGCA
This sequence comes from Jiangella alba, assembly GCF_900106035.1. Classification (GTDB taxonomy): domain Bacteria; phylum Actinomycetota; class Actinomycetes; order Jiangellales; family Jiangellaceae; genus Jiangella; species Jiangella alba. The sequence goes on along the minus strand of NZ_FNUC01000004.1, from coordinate 1,149,920 downwards.
GTCCTGATCGTCCCACTTGGAGGTGAACACCATCAGCCGGTCGTCCGACTACCCCCGAGCCTGGCGCTTCCTGGCGCCGCTGGTGCTCGCAGGCTGTGGTGTCCTGCTCATCACCAGCGCCAAGGCCGCCGACGGCGAAGACCTGCGCGGCAGCGACGTCATCGCGTTCTCCGACCTGGTCCGGGCCGAGGAGCAACGGGTTCAGGAACTTCAGGCGCGCATCGACGACCTGTCGTCCGACATCGAAGACCTCACCGCCGGCCAGGGCGACGGCGAGTCCGCCGAGATCGACCGGCACACCGAGGAGATCATGCCGGCCGCCGGTCTCACCGCGGTGCAGGGGCCGGGGCTGACGGTCACGCTCGACGACGCGGACCTGCCGAACAACCTGGGCGAGGACTCGCCGTTCAACACCGAGGACTACCTCGTGCACCAGCAGGACCTCGAGGGCGTCATCAACGCGCTGTGGGCGGGCGGCGCCGAAGCGCTCACCGTCATGGACCAGCGCATCATCTGGACCAGTACGGTCCAGTGCGAGGGCCCGGTGCTGCTGCTCAACGGCCGCACCTTCTATCCGCCGTACACCATCAGCGCCATCGGCGACGCCGACGCCATGCGCCGGGCGCTCGACAACGAGCCGAAGGTGCGCGAGTACCGCGCCTGGGCCGACCGCATCGGGCTGTACTACGGCGTGACCGACGAAGACAACATCGCGATGCCCGCCTTCGAGGGCAGCGTCCAAGGAGGCAAGCGGTCGTGAGCCGGCGCATTCTCGTGGTAGACAACTACGACAGCTTCGTCTTCAACCTGGTCCAGTACCTCGCCCAGCTGGGCGCCGAGTGCGACGTGCGCCGCAACGACGAGATCGGCTCGACCGACGGCTACGACGGCGTCCTGCTCTCGCCCGGGCCCGGCACGCCCGAGAAGGCCGGCGGCTGCGTCGACCTCGTTCACACGCTGGCCGGGCGCACCCCCGTCTTCGGCGTCTGCCTCGGCCTGCAGGCCATCGGCGTCGCGTACGGCGCCACCGTCGGCCGCGCGCCCGAGCTGCTGCACGGCAAGACCAGCCAGGTCCTCCACCACGGCGACGGCGTGCTGACCGGCCTGCCCAGCCCGTTCACGGCCACCCGCTACCACTCGCTGGCGGTCGAGCCCGGCACCGTCCCGGCCGAGCTGGAGGTCACGGCCCGCACCGCCGGCGGCGTCGTCATGGCCATGCGGCACCGCACCCTGGCCGTCGAGGGGGTCCAGTTCCACCCCGAGTCGGTGCTCACCGAGGGCGGGCATCGCATGCTGGCCAACTGGCTCGAGGTCTGCGGCGACGACGGCGCGGTGGCACGGTCCGCTGGCCTGGCCCCGGTCGTGGCGCACGGCTCGGCCGTCGACCTCCCCGCCTGACCCGTCACACGAAACAGCCGCGCGGCCCGGGATCGGCTCCCGAGCCGCGCGGCTCTCGTTCGTGCGACGGCGTCGGCTACGGCCCGAGGACACCGCCGTCGTTGCCGCCGTCGTTGCCGGTGTCGGTCCCGGCATCGGTGCCCGCGTCGCCACCGGTTTCGGTGCCGCCCTCGGCGCCGGTGTCGTTGCCCGGCGTCTCGGTCGGGTCGTCGGTCGGGGTGTCGGTCTCCGTCGGCTCGTTCGTCGGCTCCTCCGGCGGTGCCTCGGCGACGTAGATGATGACGGTGTCGCCCTCTTCCAGCTCGGCGCCCTCGCCGGGCTCCTGCCGGAACACGTTGCCCTCGGGCTGGTCGGCGGTCTCCTGGCGGCGGACGTCGGGCTCGAGGCCGAGTCGCTGCAGCTCGTTGACGGCGGCGTCCTCGCTCATATCGACGAGGTTCGGCACCAGAATGGCGACTTCGCCGCTGGAGATGACCAGGTTCACCGGACTGTTGGGAGCGATCGAGGTGCCACCCTCGGGGTCGGTGGCGAGGACGGTGCCGGCCTCTGCCTCGTCGTCCTGCTGCGTGACGTTCCCGGGTTGCAGCCCGGCGTCACGGATGGCCTGCTCTGCCTCGGCTTGTGGTCGCCCGACGACATTGGGCACGGGGACCATGTCGGGCGCGACACCGACCGTCAGCGTGACCGTGGAGCCCTCGTCGAGCTGGGTCGACGGCCGCGGGTCCTGCTGGATGACCGCGCCGATCTGCGCTTCGTCGCTCGTGGGCTCGGTCTCGATGGCCGGCTCGAGGTTCTCGTCGGCGAGCCTGGTCTCGGCTTCTTCCTGCGTCATGCCGACGAGGTTCGGCACGGTGGCCTGCGCCGTTCCGCTGCCGTTGAAGACGAGGTAGCCGATGAGACCGGCGATGGCCAGCACGGCCAGCGCGCCGAGCACGACGGCCCACCAGCTGAAGCCCTTGCGCTGGTCCTCTTCTTCCTCGTCGAGCAGCTCGTCGGGGTACGGCGTGTCGTCGTCGAGCGCCATGGCGCCGGCCGCGACGGTGGGCGCGCCGGCGTTCGCGATCAGCTGCGTCGCGGCGGAGGTGTCGGCGGCCGCGGCCACCGGCAGCCCGGCGGCGGCCCGCTCGAGGTCGGTGCGCATCTCGTACGCGCTCTGGTACCGGTGCAGACGGTCCTTGGCCAGCGACTTCATGACGATGGCGTCGAGCTCGGGCGTGATGTTCGGGTCCAGCGCCGACGGCGGCGTGGCCTGCTCGCGCACGTGCGACACCGCCACCGACACCAGCGACTCGCCGATGAACGGCGGCCGGCCGGTGAGCAGCTCGTAGAGCACGCAGCCGCTGGCGTAGAGGTCGCTGCGGGCGTCGGCCTGCTCGCCACGCGCCTGCTCGGGCGAGATGTACTGCGCGGTGCCGACGACGGCGGCGGTCTGGGTGAGCGCCATGCCGGTGTCGGCCAGCGACCGGGCGATGCCGAAGTCGGTGACCTTGACCTCGCCGCCGCTGGTGATCATGATGTTGCCGGGCTTGATGTCGCGGTGGACGATGCCGGCGCGGTGGCTGTACTCCAGCGCGTCCAGCGTCGACACCAGAATCTCGATCGACCGCTCGGGCGTGAACCGCTGCTGCTCCTGCAGCATCTCGCGCAGCGTCTGGCCCTCGACGTACTCCATGACGATGTACGGAAGACGGTGACCGTCGACGTAGTCCTCGCCGGTGTCGTACACGGCGACGATGTTGCGGTGGTTCAGCGACGCCGCCGACTGCGCCTCGCGGCGGAACCGGGCCTGGAAGGTCGCGTCGCTGGCGTGATCGACCCGCAGCATCTTCAGAGCGACGATGCGGCCCAGCCTGGAGTCGCGGCCGCGGCGAACCTCGGCCATGCCTCCACGGCCGATCACCTCGCCCAGCTCGTAGCGATCTCCGAGGAGTCGCAACTCGTTCATTGTGCGGCCCTTTCTCGACTCGACCCCGGGCAGGCTACCCGTTCCGGACCACCCGGCGCTGTACCTGACCGAACAGTGAAGATGTTCACGATCCCAACACCGCTTCCATGACGTCCCTGGCGATGGGCGCCGCGAGGCGGCCGCCGCCGATGTCGTCGCGGGCGGTGTCGGGCGCGTCCTCGATGACGACGGCGACCGCGACGCTGGGCTCGTCGGCCGGTGCGAACGACGTGAACCAGGCGTACGGCGGGCGGTCGGCGGAGCTCTGCGCGGTGCCCGTCTTGCCGGCAACCTCGATGCCGTCGATCTGCGCATTCCGGCCGGTGCCGTTCTCGACGACGTCGACCATCATGTCGGTCAGCTCCTCGGCGGTCTCCGGCGAGACGGCGCGGGTGCGCTCCTCGGGCTCGGTCCGCTCGATCGGGCTGACGAGGTCGGGGCCGCTGACCTCGCGGACGAGGTACGGCTCCATCAGCACGCCGTCGTTGGCGATGGCCGCGGAGACCATGGCCATCTGCAGCGGCGTGGCCGACACGTCGAACTGGCCGATCGCCGACAGCGCCGTCTGCGGCTCGTCCGGGTTGGCCGGGAACACGCTGGTCGCGGCGTTCATGTCGTCGTTGGTGAGCGGCTGGGTGCCGAAGCCGAACTTCTCGGCCTGCTCGCGCAGCGCGTCGTCGCCCAGCTCGTTGCCGAGGTAGGCGAACGCGGTGTTGCACGAGACCCGCAGCGCCTCGGTCAGCGTCGGTGTGCCGTCGCCGCAGGCCTGGCCGTTCTGGTTGGGCAGCGGCCGGGTCGACTGCGGCAGGTCGTACTCGGCCGGACCCGGCACCTCGGTGTCCGGGTCGAACTGGCCGGACTCGAGCGCCGCGGCGGCCGTGACCAGCTTGAACACCGAACCCGGTGGCAGTCGCTGGGCGATGGCGCGGTTGAGGTCGGGCTTGTTGGGGTCGGCGGCCAACGCGTCGCGGGTCTCCTGCTGGACCTCGGTCGTGTGGCTGGCCATCGGGTTGGGGTCGTAGGACGGCGAGCTGACCATGGCCAGGATCGCGCCGGTCTCGATGTCGATGGCGACCACCGCGCCCTTGTAGCCGCCCTCGGTGAGGCCGTCCCACGCTGCCTGCTGGGCGGCGGGGTCGATGGTCAGCCGGACGGCGCCACCGCGCGGCTCCTCGCCGGTGACGAGGTCGATGAGGCGGCGGACGAACAGCCGGTCGTCGTCGCCGGAGAGGATGTCGTTCTGCGCCCGCTCCATGGCCGTCCGGCCGAAGAAGTACGAGTAGTAGCCGGTGACCGGGGCGTACATGGGCCCCTCGGGGTACTGCCGCTGGAACTGGTACTCGTCGTCGACGGGCACCGACTGCGCGATGGGGGTGTCGTCGGCGAGCAGGATGGGGCCGCGCTCGCGCGAGAACTCGTCGAGCAGGACCCGGCGGTTCTCGGAGCGCGCGTTGAGGTCGTCGGCCCAGAACGCCTGCACGTACGTGGCGTTGATCAGCAGCGCGACGCAGAGCAGCAGGCAGCCGGCGGAGATACGGCGGATCGGGGAGTTCATCGGATTCTCACGACCTGGGTGACGGCGGTGTCCGTCGTCGAGGACGACGTCGCGGACGGCGGGGCCGGTCGCCTGGCCGCGTCGGACAACCGGATGAGCAGTGCGACCAGCACCCAGTTCATCACCAGTGACGAACCACCGAGCGACAGGAACGGCGTGGTGAGGCCGGTCAGCGGGATGAGCCGGGTGACGCCGCCGAGCACGATGAAGACCTGCAGGAAGAAGCCGGCGGCCAGCCCGGCGGCCAGCAGCTTGCCGAACGGGTCGCGCAGCAGCAGGCCGGCCCGCAGGCCACGCGACGCGAGCAGCGCGTACAGCAGGATGATCGCGATCAGCCCGGTCAGCCCCAGCTCCTCACCGAGCGCCGAGCCGATGAAGTCGCTCTCGGCGATGGGCGTCAGTTCCGGACGGCCCTGGCCGAGGCCGGTGCCGAGCAGGCCGCCGTACGCCAGCCCGTACAGCGACTGCGCGACCTGGCCCTGCGGGTCGATGAACGGGTCCATCCAGAAGTCGATGCGCTCGGCGACGTGCGAGACGACGGCGTTGGCGGCGAACCCGCCGGCCAGGATCAGCAGCAGGCCGAGGATGATCCACGAGATGCGCTCGGTGGCGACGTAGATCATCAGCACGAAGATGCCGAACAGCAGCACGGACGGGCCGAGGTCGTTCTGCACGACGAGGATGCCCAGGGCGCCGAGCCAGACCAGCAGGATCGGCCCGAGGTCGCGGGCCCGCGGCAGGTCGACGCCGAGGAACCGGCGCCCGGCCAGCGCGAGCGCGTCGCGGGTCTGCACGAGGTACGCGGCGAACGCGATGATCAGGATGATCTTCGCCGCCTCGCCCGGCTGGAACGTCATGCCCCCGACGTTGATCCAGATGCGGGCGCCACGGATGGAGTGGCCGACGATCGGCAGCAGCGGCAGCACCAGCAGCAGCAGCCCGGCCAGCCCGGCGAGGTACGGCAGCCGCGACAGCACCCGGTGGTCGCGCACGAACAGCAGCACGCAGACGAACAGCGTCACGCCGATCGCCATCCAGGTGAGCTGGGTGGACGCCCGCGTGGTGCCGTCGGCGAGGTCGAGCCGGTGGATCATCGCCAGGCCGAGCCCGCACAGCGTCACGACGATGGGCAGGATGACGGGATCGGCGTACGGCGCCCGCAGGCGGATGACGACGTGCGCCACCGCTGTGGCGGCCGACAGCCCGCCGAGGTAGGCCAGCGCGTTCGGCGGGACCCGGCCCAGCGCGCCGAGGTCGACGCTGATGTAGGCGAAGGTCGCGATGCCGATGGCGAAGATCAGCAGCACCAGCTCGGTGCCCCGGCCGCGGCGCGGGGTGACGGTCTCGGGCGCCGGTGGTTCGGTGCGGGCGCGGGCGCGGTCGAGACTCATGACGCACCCGCACAGAGCAGGCCGGGGTAGCCGACCTCGTCGCCGAGCCAGCCGTCGCCCTCGGCGGGGTCGGTCGGCTGCTCGGTGGCCGGCGGCTCCGCCGGCGGGGTGGCCGGTGGGGTGGCGGCCCCGCCGGCCTGCGGCGTCGGAGTGGGCGTGGGAGCCGGCGTCTCGCCGCCGCCGACGCGCTGATGCGCCCGGCAGGCCTCCAGCCGCAGCCGGTCGACCACGGCGTCGGCGTCGTCGATGTCGTCGGCCGCGATGGTGTCGGCGACCTGCTCGCGGTAGATGTCGGGCAGCGCGTCGACCGGCAGCCCGCCCGGGATGTCGTGCAGCTCGGACAGTCGGATGGGTCCGATCTCCTGACTGACGCCCTGGTAGATGGCCACTTGGCCGTTGCTGTCGCCGACGTAGTACTGGTTGCGGACCCAGCCGCTGGCGAGGTCGAGGCCGACCCAGCCGATGGCGCCGACCGCGGCGACGATGATGACGGTCCGCAGCCAGCGGCGGCGCCGTGGCGGCTGCGGCGCGTACCGCATGGCCTCGAGGTCTTCGGGGGTCGGCCGGTGCTCCTCGGCGCCGACCAGCGCCCGTAACGCCGCGCCCGGACGGCGACGGTGTGGCCGCTCGGGCGGCGGGGCGTCGTTGCTGGCCGCCGCGCCGACGAGGAACGCCTCGGCGGTGTCGTCGGGCTGGCGCGGGGTGTCGGTCTCGACGACGTCCGCCAGTACCAGCGTGACGTTGTCGGGTGCGCCACCGGCCAGCGCCAGCCGGATCAGCTCGTCGGCGGCGTCGTCGAGGCCGTCGACCGAGCCGAGCGTGTCCTGCAGCGTGGCGTCGGACACCACGCCGGTGAGGCCGTCGCTGCAGACCAGCAGGCGGTCGCCCGGACGGACGTCGAGCACCTGAAGGTCGGGGTCGACGTCGCCCTGGCCCTGCAGCGCCTTGAGGATCAGCGAGCGGGCCGGGTGGACGCCGGCCTCCTCGAGCGTGATGCGGCCCTCGTCGACCAGCGACTGGACGAACGTGTGGTCGTGGGTGAGCTGCTGGATGGCGCCGTCGCGCAGCAGGTAGGCGCGGGAGTCGCCGACGTGGCCGAGGCCGAGCGTCGTGCCCGTCCACAGCAGCGCCGTGACCGTCGTGCCCATGCCCTCGCGGCTGGAGTCGTCGACGATGAGCTGGCGGATGCGCTTGTTGGCCGACTCGATGGCGGCCGTCAGGGTCTGCAGGGGGTCGCCGTCGTGCGGCTCGCGCTCGGTCAGCACCAGCTCGTCGATGGCGGCCTGGCTGGCCACCTCGCCGGCCGCGTGCCCGCCCATGCCGTCGGCGACGGCCAGGAGGTAGGGGCCGGCGTAGCCGGAGTCCTCGTTGCCCTCCCGGACCAGGCCGACGTCTGAGCGCGCGACGTAGCGCAGCGTCAACGGCATCGGGACCTACTTCCGCAGCTCGACGACGGTCTTGCCGAGCCGGAACCGGCTGCGGGCGGTGACCGGCGTGCTGCGTGTGAGGCGTTGGTTGCCGACGTAGGTGCCGTTGGTGGAGCCGAGATCCTCGACGTACCACTGGCTCTCGTGGAACCGCAGCCTGGCGTGCTGGGTGGACACGTACTCGTCGGCCAGCGGGATGGTGCAGTCGGCGCCGCGGCCGAACGTCACCGGTGTGCCGTCGAGCGCCACCGATTTCCCGGTGTCGGGCCCTTCGACGATGAACGCCCTGGTGGGCGTGCCCTTGGCGCCGCGCGGCTGACGGTTCTGCCGGGCCGCGTCGCGGGCTTCCTTCTGTGGTTTGGGTTGCTTGGGTGGTCGCACGCCGAACAGGTCGGCCCGCATGGCCGACGTGACGGAGAGGATCAGCAGCCACAGCACGGCCAGGAAGCCGAGCTTGATGACCGTGAGTGTCAGCTCCGACACTCGTTCACCTCCCGGAACCGCGCCGGCGGACGTCGATCGTGGTCGAGCCGATCACGATGCGGGAGCCGTCGGTGAGGGGCGCCTGGCCCACTCGGGCGCCGTCGACGATCGTCCCGTTGGTGGAGCCGAGGTCGACGGCCACCAGCTGGGACTGCGTCCCCTGCTGATAGACGCGGATCTCCAGATGCCGGCGCGAGACGCCGGGATCGTCGATGCGTAGGTCGCACTCGCTGCCGCGCCCCAGGACGACCCCGGGCGGCAGCACCGGATGCTGGGTGCCGTTGATGACGAGGAACGCGTCGGCCTGCCGCTCCGAGGTGGGCGTGGGCGCGAACGACGACCCGCGGTCGACGCCGGCGCGCACCGCGCTGCGGATGCGGAAGGCGCCGGTGCCGAGGTCTTCGTGCCGCTCGAACCCGACCCCGACCGGTCCCGTGAAGGCGTAGTGCTGCAGTTCGGCGTGCTCGCGGGCCAGCTCGACCAGCTCGGTGGCCAGCGTGCCGATGTACGCCGTCAGCCGGTCGTAGTCGCTCGGCCCCAGCTCGACGACGAAGTCGTTCGGCACGAGCGAACGGTCGCGGCTGACGATCTGCGCGTTGTTGTCCAGCTCGCGCTGGATGGCCGCGGCGATCTCGACGGGCTGCACCTCGGAGCGGAACGCTCGGGTGAACGCACCTTGGACCATGCTCTCGAGCCGGCGCTCGAAGCGCTGCAACACCCCCACGGGTACCTCCCTCCACGTCTCGCACCTGGTGACCGCGGGCAAGACCCTGATCGTAACGGCGCGTAGCGTGGTGCTGCGGATGCGCCCTGGATCGGGGCCGTGCGGAAACGGCCGTCGCAACCTTATGTGACGAAGGACGGCTGGCGGCTGGTTCCGGCGGCGCTCAATGTCTTCCCGCCCATGCTGACATCCAGAGGCCCGGATCGTGGAATCGACCACCCATCGGGGCGTGTTAACCTTGTGCCGCAGCACGCGCGGGTGGCGGAATAGGCAGACGCGCACGGTTCAGGTCCGTGTGTCCGAAAGGACGTGGGGGTTCAACTCCCCCCTCGCGCACCACACCGAAGATCCCGGTCAGGTACTCACCTGGCCGGGATCTTCGCGTTCGGATCAATTTTCGTGGTCAGGGCAACCGGAGGCAGCAGGTGAAGATCGTCGTCATCGGGGCGAGCGGCATCGTGGGCACGGCGGTGGCCGAGGAGCTGACCGGGCGCGGGCACGAGGTGGTGCGGGCGTCCCGGCGCGGGCCGGTGGTCGTCGACATGGCCGAGCCGGCGACGGTGGAGGAGCTGTTCCGGTCGGTGCCCGACGTCGATGCCGTGGTGTGTTGTGCGGCCAACGCGCCGACCGCCGACCTGGTCGAGGCCCCCGACGACGAGTTCCTGGCCGGACTGCCGGGCAAGCTGCTCGGTCAGGTGCGGCTCGCCCGTGCCGCGCTGCACCACCTCCGCGACGGCGGGTCCGTCACGCTCACCGGCGGCACGTTCGTCGAGCCGATGCCGGGCGGGTCGTTCGGTGCGCTGGTCAACGCGGGGCTGGCGGCGTTCGTCGAGGCGGCGGCGGGCGAGTTGCCGCGGGGGCTGCGACTCAATCTCGTCGCGCCGGGGTGGGTGCGCGAGTCGCTCGAGGCGTTCGGCTGGGACCCCGATCCCGGCGTCCCGGCGGCCGAGGTCGCCCGTGTCTACGCCGACCTCGTCGATGGGACGGGGACGGGTCAGGTGGTGCCCGTCACGGCGCGGTGACGACCGGAGCCGGCACGGCATGGCCGTCGGTCACGGCGCAGCGACGGCCGGAGCCGGGACCGCGTCGCCGTCGGCTACGGCGCGGCGACGAGCGGAGCCCGGGACATGGCGGCGCCACACGGCCGTCGGTCACGGCGCGCGGCGACGTGCGGCGTTCCGGCAGCTGACGTCGCGCGGGTCTAATCCGACCTTGTCGGCGGCGCAGGTTGCCCGTCACGGCGCGGCGATCACCGGAGCCGGGACCGTATGGCCGTCTGTCGCAGCGGGGCCGATGAGCGGAGCCTGGAGATGGTCGGGCCACATGGCCGTCGGTCGGGGTGCGCGGCGAGGTGCGATGTCCGGCAGCTGAGGTCGCGCGGGTCTACGCCGACGTGGTCGGCGGTGCAGGTGGTCCCCGTCACGGCGCGGTGACGACCGGAGCCTGCAACTGGCCGGAGCCGGACCGCATCGCCGTCGGTCACCGAGCCGCAATGACCGGAGCTCGGGAGATGGCCGGGTCACACGGCCGTCGGTCGCGACGGGCGAGTGCTGGCGGCCGATGTCGCGCGGGTCTACGCCGATCTTGTCGGCGGCGCACGTTGCCCGTCACGGCGCGGTGACGACCGGATCCGGCAGCTAGTCGGACCACTCGGCCGGCGGCAAGCCGTGGTCGTACCGCATCGCCGTCCAGGCGCCCGCAGTGGACCGTCAACCCGGAGGAGCGCGCCGGCCGCACCAGTCGCCCGGGCCGCCGTCCGCAGCGGCGCCGAACGTCGCCGTCCAGCAGTGCCCGCAGCCCTGCGACGGCCATCGCCTGGGCGCCGAGCCCGACCAGGTTCCCGGGCGCTCCGGCAGGCTCACCGTCGGCGGCGTCAAATCCTGGGTCCGGTCGGGTTGCCCCGTCGGCTGGCGGCTCGTGCCGGGACCGGCCGGGCCGATCTCGCTCTACGTCCGCGTGCCGACGGTAGTGGTGCGGTCGCCGACAACGCGGCCTGCGGTCAGCAGTCCGGCCAGCGCGACGACGCCGCCGGCCACGAGGATGCCGGCGAAGGTCGCCGGGCCGGGCGACGTCAGCGCGACCGCCGCACCGCTGACCGCGAGCGCCGCCGCCGTGCTCAGCGATCCGGCCAGCTGCCCGGCGCTGACGTTCCGGCCCTGGTTCGTCCGGTCCGACGCGGCGAGGATCAGCAGCGACAGCACCGGCGACGTCAGCCCCATCCCGACGCCGGCCAGCGCCCAGCCCAGCAACCCGACCACCGGCGGCAGCGTCGGCCAGGTCAGCAGTGTCGTGGCGGCGAGCCCGGCCGTCATCGCGGCCAGCCCAGCCCGCAGGACGACCGCCGGCGCGCGGCCGTGTTCGCGGCCCTGCAACCACGAGCCGAACGCCCACGCGACGCCGGTGATCGACAGGCTCACGCCGGCCGTCGTCGCCGTGAAGCCGTGCACCAGGGTCAGCAGCAGCGGCAGCCACGCGCCCACGCCCGCGAACGCGGCCGCCGCGAACGCCCGCTGCGCCACCACGGCGGGCAGGCCGCGCCGCACCCGGAACGTCCCGCGCGGGAGCAGCCGCACCGCCGCGAGTCCGGTCCCCGCCGCGCCCAGGACCACGACCGCGACGGCCGGTGCGGGGTCGGCGGCCAGGTGCTCCCCGGCCAGCGACAGCCCGAACACCGCGGCCGCCGCGATGACTGCCCACGGCAGCACCGCCCGCCGCCCGGCGTTGGCCGGTGGCGGCGTTGAGCGCGCCTGCGACGCGGCGCCTGCCCGCGGCGCTGTGCCCGGCCGCGGCAGCGCGGCGCCCGGCCGCGGCGCGTCCGCCGTACGCGGCCCGTCCTCAGACGGCGGCAACGTCCGCAGCGCCGGGCGGAGCAGCACCCACACCGGGCCCAGCACCGCCAGCGCGCCGAGGAACACCCACCGCCAGCCGATCCCCTCGGTGACGATCCCGGTGAGGAACGGCCCGACGACGGACGGCAGCACCCAGGCGGCCGCGAACAGCGAGAACATCCGCGGCCGCAGCGCCTCCGGCAGCGCCCGTGCGATCAGCACCATGATCCCGACGTCGATCAGGCCCTCGGCGAGGCCGCTGAGCAACCGGCCGCCGATCACCTGAGGCATCCCGGCGGCCGTCCCGACCAGTACCTGCGCGACGGCGAACGTGACGGCACCGGCCCGTAGCGGCGGCACCGGGCCGGAGCGGTCGGCCCACATCCCGGCCAGCGCGAGCGAGACGACGTACGCCGCGATCGGCGCGGCGGTGGCCAGCCCGAAGCTGCCGACGGAGTCGAACTCGCGCACCAGCGTCGGCAGCGCCGTGCCGACCGCCCGGTTCTCGAACGCCCCGAGTGTCACCAGCGCGACCGCGCCGATCGCCAACGGCAGGTACTCCCGGCTGAACAGCGAGGATGGCATCGTCCGATGCTGCAACCTCAAGCAGTCTTGAGGTCAAGTCCGATCAGCCGGCCGAGGGTGCGGATGTGGTGGTCGAACAACGTCGCGCGGTCCTCGACGACGTTGGTGAGCTGGCCGAACAACTCGAAGTTGAGGAACCCGAACAGCCCGGTCCACGCGGTGACGGCCCGTGCGACGAGGTCGTCGGGGAGGCCGGGCATCAGCTCGCGGACCACCTCGGCGTCGCCCGCGAACGACCTCGGTGGCGCGGGGAACCCACCCGGCGGCGTCAGGACCCCATCGGTGTACGCGGCGGCGAGGATCCGTCCGTACACGACCGTGTCGCGCACCGCCGGCCCGATGGTGTCGGCGGGCGCCTGATAGCCCGGCACCGGCGAGCCGTAGATCAGCGCGTACTCGTTCGGGTGCGCGAGCGCCCAGTCGCGGAGGGCGTGGCAGACCGCCCGCCACCGGCCGGCGTGATCGTGGGGGTCGCAACCGGCGTCGGCACGCTCCACCGCGTCGCCGACCGCGTTGTACGCGTCGATGATCAGCGCGGTCAGCAGCTCGTCGCGGCTCGGGAAGTAGCGATAGATGGCCGACGAGACCATGCCCAGCTCGCGGGCGATGGCGCGCAGGTTGAGCCCGCCCGCGCCCTCGGTGCCCAGCTGACGCCGGGCGATCTCGGTGATCTCCCTGGTCAGCTCGGCGCGGGCGCGCTCGCGTGCGGTCCGTCCGGCATTCATGCGAAACACCCTAGCAGAGCACCGCACCAAACAGAGAGCGATGCTCTTGACAGACTCGCTCCGAACAGAGAGCATTGCTCTCGGAACAGAGCGACAGACACTGAGGAGCAGGTCATGGGCAAGCACGTCATCGTGGGCGCAGGGCAGATCGGCCGGCTGCTGGCCGAGCGCCTCGTCGCCGACGGGTACGAGGTCACCGTCGTCAGCCGGTCCGGTTCGGGTCCCGACGGCGTCACGAAGGTCGCGGCCAGCGCCGCCGACGAGGCCCGGCTGACGCAGGTCACGCAGGGCGCCGACGTCCTCTACAACTGCGCGAACCCGCAGTACCACCGCTGGACGCAGGACTGGCCGCCGATGGCCGCCGCGCTGCTCGGCACCGCGCAGGCCACGGGCGCCGTCCTGACGACGCTCGCCAACCTGTACCCGTACGGCGCGGTCGACGGCCCGATGACCGAGGACCTGCCGTTGACCGGCGGCGGCGTGAAAGGGCAGGTCAGGGCACGGATGTGGGCGGACGCACTGGCGGCGCACGAGGCCGGCCGCATCCGCATGACCGAATTGCGTGCGTCGGACTACTACGGCCCGGGCGTGCGCGACCAGGGCCATGTCGGCGACCGGTTCTTCCCGCCGCTGCTGGCCGGCAAGCCCGCCACCTACCTGCACGATCCCGGCGTCGTCCGCAGCTGGACCTACGTCCACGACGTCGCCGCCGCGCTCGCCACGGCCGGCAGCGACGAGCGCGCCTACGGCCGGGCCTGGCACGTTCCGACGGCGCCGCCGTTCAGCGCGCGCCAACTGGCCGACGCGGCGGCCGCCGTCGCGGGCACGTCGCCGGCCCGGATCCGCCGGCTGCCGTACTGGGCGCAGGACGTCGCGGGACTGGCCGTGCCGATGATGCGCGAGCTCAAGGAGACCCGCTACCAGTTCACTCGGCCGTTCGTCATCGACTCGTCGGCCTTCGAGACGACCTTCGGCCAGCGCCCCACCTCGTTCGACGACGCCGTTGCCGCCACGGTCAGCTGGTGGCGGGCCCAGCGTTGATGGGCGGCAATTGGCGGTACGGCAGGCCGCGCAGCAGCAGTGCCAGCTGGGCGGCGGACTCGAGCTCCTCGGCGAGATCGGCCGCCAGGTCGACGTCGGCTGCGGCGACCACGCTGCCGTGGTTGGCCAGCAGCGCTGCGTGGTGGCCGGCCAGCGCGACCGCGACGCCCTCGGCCAGCGCCGAGCTGCCCGGCGGGGCGTACGGCACCAGCGGCAGCGGTCCCAGCCGCGTCACCTGATACGGCGTCACGGTCGGCATTGGCTCGTCCAGGCAGGCCACCGCGACAGCGTGGACGGAGTGCAGGTGCACGATCGCCCGCGCCTCCGGCCGCACGTGGTACGCGGCCAGGTGCAGTGGGAACTCCTTCGACGGCCGCGCACCGGACAGCGGCTCGCCGGTCAGCGACAGCACCGCCAGGTCGGCGTCGGTCACGCGGCTCAGCGCACCGCCGGTCGGCGTGAGGAACACCTGCTCGCCCACTCGGACGCTGACGTTGCCGGACCCGCCGGGCGACAACCCCAGGGCGGCCAGCCGGCGGCACGCCGCGACCAGCGCCTCGACCTCGATCACGGTCCCACCTCCCAGGCGGTGGTGAACAGGTCGGGCGGCCCGAAGTTGCCCGACTTCAACAGCAGCGCCACCGGCCGTGGCCCGGTGCTGACGGTCCACGGAACGCCCGGCGCGACCTGCGCGCCGATGCGCACCTGCCTGATCCCGAGCGCCTCGGTCACCGCGCCGGACGTCTCGCCGCCGGCGACGAGGAACCGGCGCACGCCCGCGTCGGCGAGCGCGCTTGCGACGGCGGCGAGGGCCCGCTCGGCCAACGCCGCGCCCCGGTCCCGGCCGTGTCGTTCCTGGACGGCGCGCAGTTCCTCGGGCGGCAGCGAGGTTGTGACGACGACCGGACCTTTGGGGAGTGCCGCCAATGCCTCGCCGACGGCGATCGTGACGGCGCGGGCTGGGCCGGCCACGCGGTCGGCTGCGGTGCCGGTGGCCGCGTCGGTGGTCGCGTCGGGCCTGTGGTGGGCTGCGGTGCCGGTGGCTGGGTCGGGCCCGTGATGGGCTGCGGTGCCGGTGGCTGTGCCGGCCGCCGGATCGGCGGCGGAGTCGGCTGCGAGGTCGCCGACGGCAATCCGGATGACCGGCCCGTCGAACGCGGCGATCTGCTCGCGGGTCCGCGCGGAGCAACTGCCCGCCAGCACGACACGGCCGCCCGGTGGCAGCACCGGCCAGTCACCCGGCGTCCGCAGCGACCCGGCCTGCGGCGCCGAAACCAGAGGTGGCCGGGTCGTCGCGGCGGAGTGTGTCGGTGCCCGCCCGTAGGGTGGGCCTCCCACCCGGCCGGGCGGGGTGTCACTGTCGCCGGAACCGACGTTGACGGAACGGGCGTCGTCGGGGCGAGCTATGTCGGGGCGGGCGTCGTCGGGATGGGCACTGTCGGGATGGGCACTGTCGGGACGAGTTATGTCGGTGCGGGCGTCGTCGGGACGAGCTACGTCGGTGCGGGCCTTGTCGGGACGAGCTATGTCGGGACGAGCTACGTCGGGATGGGCCTTGTCGGGACGGGAGTTGCCAGCAGAGGCGGCAGCGGAGGGCGCACTGCGCCGGGTCTCGGGCCGCGACGGCGGTGACGGCGCCAGCGCGGCCCAGTGCCGGGCCAGCGCGCCGGCCAGGCCGGACGCGCCGCCGAGGAGGTCGGGGCCGTCGGCGAGGAGAGCGGCGTGACGGTCGAGGTCGGCGTCGGTGAGGGCGTCCAGCAGCACATGCTCAGCAGCCGAGAACCCCGCGACCCCCGCGGAGGGCCAGCGCACGAGCCCGACCGGCCGCGGCGTCTGGGCCGAGAGCAGCCGCACGAGGTCGGCGTTGGTCATCGGGGTCAGCGGGTGGTCGCGTAGCGGCGACTCCGACAGCAGTCGCCCGTCGACGAAGAGGTGGCCCTGGTAGACGGTCCGGCCGACGGCGGGCGTGGCCGGTGTGCCGACGGATCGCCCACCCACCAGCCCGGCCAGCGCGTCGGCGATCGGCCCGATGTTCCCGGCGGCCGTCGAATCGAACGTCGAGCAGTACTTCTGGTACAGCCGCTGAGCTCCATGCGAGAGCAGCCACCGCCCGGCCGCCACCGACTCTGCGACGGCGGAGGCGACCGGCGCCGTCCGGGTCCGCAGCGCGACGACGACACACTCGGCGCCGTCCGGGGGCACGTCCGACGGCGACGGCGGGCCGAACAGTACCGACGCGGGCAGGCCGGCCGCCGTCACGACGCCGGCGAGGTCGCAGGCGCCGGTCACGTCGTCGGCCACGACGCCGAGCCGCAGCACCGTCACGCCTGGATCACCCGCGCCCCCGCAGCCCGGACCGCCGCGACATCCGCGGACGCGTCGGTGACCAGCGTCGACACGGATTCCAAGGACGCGAACCGGATCGGCGCCCGCGCCGCCAGCTTGGACCCGTCGGCCGCCACGACGACCGACCGCGCCGCCGCGGCCAGCGCACGCTTCGTCTCGGCGTCGTACGGGTCGGCGCAGAACACGCCGGACGGCCCGACTGCGGTCGCCGACAGCACAGCGACGTCCACCACGATGTCCGACAACGCGGCACGCACCGCCGGCCCGCCGAACGACCGTGTCGCCGGGTTGAAGACCCCGCCGAGCCCGATCAGCCGCAGGTCCGGCCGCGCCGCGCACACCGTCACGACCGGCACTGAATGCGTGACGACGGTGAGCCCGGCGGGCAGTAGCTCGGCCAGCCGGGCGACCGTCGTTCCGGAGTCCAGCGCCACCGTCGCACCGTCCGGCAGCAGCTTCGCCACCGCCCGGGCCACCGCGGCCTTCCCCGCGGCGGAGCGGTCCGCGCGCAGCTCGAACGGCACACCGTCGCCGTCGGGCAGCCGCGCGCCGCCGGTGACCCGCACGGCGACCCCGTCGACCTCGAGCTGCCGCAGGTCGCGCCGGATCGTCATCTCCGAGACGTCCAGGTCGGCCGCCGCGTGGGCCGCGGACAGGTAGCCGGTCGTCCGCAGGCGTCGCAGCAGCTCGTCGCGACGGCGCGGCGCGTCGGTGTAGCGCACGCCCCCAGCCAACCCGTCCGCCGCACCGAATGTCAAGGATCCAACACTCCTTGCATAATTTGTGAGAGTTCGAACAAACTCAGTGCATGACCCCACCCACTCTCGACGCGCTGGCCCGGCCCGGCGGCGGTCTCGCCATGGTCGCGATGGATCAGCGCGAGAGCCTGCGCACGATGTTCGACGACGCGGGCGCCGGGCGGCCGCATGACGACGTGCTGACGGCGTTCAAGCTGGCGGTCGCGCGCGAGCTCGGTCCGCTGGCGTCGGGCTTCCTGATCGACCGCCGCTACGGTTTCGACCAGCTGCGCGGCAGCCAGCTGCTGCCGGACGGCTGCGGGCTGATCCTCGCCGTCGACGACCTGACGCAGGAGGACGGCGGGCCGGTCGAGGAGACCGCGCTCGACCCCGGGTTCGTCGGCGAGGGCAGCGACCTGGACGGCGTCGCCGCCGTGAAGCTGCTGGTCATCTGGCGCCGGGACGAGCTGCGCGAGCGGCGCGTGGCGCTGGCGCAGGAGTTCGTCGAACGGGCCCGGAAGCGCGGCGTGCTGTCCGTCCTGGAACCGGTCGTGCGGGCCACCCCGGCCGAGCTCGACCGCGGCACGTGGGACCTGAACGCGGCGATCGCCGAAGCCGCCCGCGAGTTGTCGCCGCTGGGCCCGAGCCTGTACAAGGCGCAGGTGCCGAGCGCCGGCGAGGGTGATCCGGCCACGCTGCTGGACGCCTGCCGGGCGCTCGACGACGCCGTCACCGGGCCGTGGGTGGTGCTGTCGCAGGGCGTGCGGCAGGACCGCTTCGCTGCCGCGGTCGAGGCCGCCTGCCGGGC
This sequence comes from Jiangella alba, assembly GCF_900106035.1. Lineage (GTDB taxonomy): Bacteria > Actinomycetota > Actinomycetes > Jiangellales > Jiangellaceae > Jiangella > Jiangella alba. The sequence continues at coordinate 1,131,927 of NZ_FNUC01000004.1, read as the reverse complement.
CGGCGCTTCCGGGTTCCTGGCCGGCCGGGCGCTGTGGAGCGACGTGGTCGGCGGCCCGCTGACGGAACTGGCGGCGCGCTCGGCGCCCCGGCTGCGGCGGCTCACCGAGATCGTCGACGAGCACGCGACGCCCTGGTGGACGGCGTGACCCGGCTCGGGCTGGTCCACACCGTCCCGGCGCTGGCGGCGACGTTCCACGACCTCGTGACGGAGGCGGCGCCGGCGGACGTCGAGCCGATTCACGTCGTCGACCCGTGGTTGCTCCGGACTGCGCTGGCCGGCGGTGTCGGTCCCGAGGTCGTCGAGCGGCTCGCCGCGCACGTCGCCCACCTGCGTGGCCGCGGCGTCGCGGGCGTCCTCGTGACCTGCTCGACGCTGGGCGAGGCGACCGAGCAGGTGCCGGAGCCGGACCTCCCGGTGCTGCGGGTCGACCAGGGGATGGCCGACCGCGCCGTCGAGCTGGCCGGCGACGGCGGCCGGGTCGCCGTCCTCGCGACGGTCGACTCGACGCTCGGCCCGACCGAGCGGCTGCTGCACCGCAGCGCGCACCAGGCCGGCCGCACCGTCACCGTCGAGGCCGAACTGGTGGACGGGCCCGGGACCACGGAGGCGGCGATCCGGCGGTGGGACGGACGCGTCGACGTCGTCGTCCTGGCGCAGGCGTCGATGGCCGCCGCGGCGACACAGGTGGGCGTCACGGCGACCCCGGTGCTCACGTCGCCAGAGCTGGCGGCGCGCCGCCTCGTCGCGCTGACGACACCGGCCTGACCTGCGGAGGAACCGTGCGTATCCGTTTCGTTAAGCCAGAGCCGTTGACGGCATGGACGAGTGTGGGTACGTTCTCACATGGCAACGATGCCACATCGGGCGCGGAGCCAGCCGTCTTCCGGCATCAGGCCGGAACGGCGCGTACCTGCGGACAACGCGACGCTCCCTCCTGGACGTCGCTGCAGACGTTCGGGCGCCGCTCGCCGGCGCCTCCCTCTGGAGTGGAGGACGGTCCATGAAGACAGCAGCCGTCAGGTGGAGCGCACTGGCGCTGACGGCCGGCCTGGTGTTCGCCGGGTGCGCTCAGGGCACCAGCGACTCGTCCGACGACGAGACCGGTGGCAGCGGCACCACGTTCGACCCCGAAGCGGAACTGAGCGGTGAGCTCGACGTCATGGGGTTCGGCGCCGGCGACGAGATCGGCCAGACCCGCGTCGACCTCGCCAACGCGGCCATCGCTCCGGCGACGGTCAAGCTGATCGAGGGCGACCTCGACATTCAGCAGTTCCTGTCGGCCATCGCCAGCGGCGAGCCACCGGAGCTGGTCTACGCGAACCGCGACCAGATCGGCACCTTCGCCTCCCGCGGCGCGATCATCCCGCTCGACGCATGCATCGACGGCGAGGGCATCGACACCTCCATCTACCGCGAGCCGGCGCTGAACCAGGTGACCTTCGACGGCAGCATCTACGGCATTCCGGAGTTCAACCAGGTGCAGATCACCCAGGCCAACGCCGATCTGCTGGCCGCCGCCGGCCTGACGCTCGACGACGTCAACGGCTCGGACTGGGACGCGATCACCGCCGCCAACCAGGCGATGTACGTCGGCAGCGGCGGTTCGCTGTCCGTCATCGGCTACGACAGCAAGCTGCCCGAGTTCCTGCCGCTGTGGGCCAGGGCCAACGGCGCCGACCTGCTCTCCGAGGACGGCCGGACGGCACAGCTGGACGACCCGAAGGTGGTCGAGGCGCTGGAGTGGGCCGTCGGCATCTACGACGCCCAGGGCGGCTTCGGCACGGTGAAGGCGTACCGCGACTCCGCCGACTTCTTCGGCGCGGGCAACCAGTTCGCCACCAACGTGCTCGGTGCGATGCCGATGGAGCAGTGGTACGTCAACGTGCTCAACGACGTCTCGCCGGACGCGCCGATGGCCTTCGACACCGTCCGTGACCGCGAGGGCGAGCCGCTGGCGTACGCGTCGGGCTCGGCGTGGGCGATCCCGAAGGGCAGCGAGAACCCCGAGGCGGCCTGCCGGTTCATCAAGACGATGACCGAGACCGACAGCTGGATCGCCGCCGCACAGGCCCGCGTCGATCTGCGCGAGGCCGAGGGCAAGCCGTTCACCGGCCTGCTCACCGGCAACGCAGAGGCGGACCAGCAGATCCAGGACCAGTTCGTCACGCCCAGCGGCGACGCCAAGTGGGACGCGGCGGTCCAGGCCACCTACGACGCCAACGACCACACGTTCACGCTGCCGGCCAACCCGGCCGACGCGGAGTTCAAGACCGCCTGGCAGGACGCCGTCAACCGCGTCCTCAACGGGCAGCAGGAGCCCGCGGACGCCCTGGCCCAGGCCCAGGACGAAGCACAGAAGGTGCTGGACGAGGCGTGGTCGACCTGGGACGAGCGGGAAGAGGGCTGACGCCTTGGCGTCCACGCAGGTCAACGCGTCCGGGCCGCTCGGTGACGACCGAGCGGCCCGGGCACGCCGCATCAGCCGCCGGCGGGAGACGCGTGCGGCGCTGCTGTTCATCAGCCCGTGGATCGTCGGGTTCCTGATCTTCACGCTGTGGCCGATCATCTACAGCGGCTATCTGTCGCTGACCGACTACGACGTGATCAACAGCCCGAACTTCGTCGGGCTGGAGAACTACGAGGAGCTGTTCCGCGACCCGAAGATCAGGACGGCGCTGTGGAACACGTTCATCTTCACGGTCATCCAGGTGCCGCTGTACTGCGTGGTGTCGCTGGCGCTCGCACTGCTGCTGGACAAGGCCGGGCGGGCGTCCGGGTTCTTCCGCACGGCGTTCTTCCTGCCGAAGATGACGCCGCCGGTTGCCGTCGGGATCCTGCTCCTGCTGCTGTTCAACGGGCAGGAGGGGATGATCAACGGGGTGCTCGGCTGGTTCGGCATCGACGGGCCGGCGTGGACGACGGACCCGAACTGGGTGAAGCCCGGCCTGATCCTGATGAGCCTGTGGTCGGTCGGGTCGTCGGTGATCATCCTGCTGGCGGCGCTGCGCAACGTGCCGCAGGAGCTCTACGACTCCGCGAAGGTCGACGGCGCCGGCTGGTGGCAGCAGACCCGGAAGATCACCGTCCCGATGATCAGCGGCGCGCTGTTCTTCATCTTCATCGTCAACACCATCGCCGGGTTCCAGACCTTCACCGAGGCGTATACGGCGTTCTTCGGGTCGGGCAACACGACCTACAGCAACGACGCGGCGCTGTTCTACGTGATCTACCTGTTCCGCCAGGCGTTCGAGTTCCTGAACATGGGCTACGCCTCGGCGATGGCCTGGCTGCTGTTCGTGATCATCATGATCTTCACCGCGATCCAGATCAAGGTCAGCCGGCGGTTCGTCTACTACGAGGGTGAGCAGCGATGACGGCAGACACGCGGCTCGACGCACCGGCCGAGCCGGAGACCGCCCGGAAGCCGGCCCGGCGCCGCCGCCGGATCACGCCGGTCAAGGCGCTGATCTGGACGGCGCTGATCCTGGCCACGCTGGTCTTCATCTACCCGTTCATCTGGCTGCTCAGCGCGTCGTTCAAGCCACGCGGCGAGGTCTTCGACAACAAGCTCTTCCCGGAGACGTTCACCTTCCAGAACTACCTGGACGTCTGGCACGAGGCGCCGATGGCGCTGTGGTTGTGGAACACCGTCCTGGTGACGGTGCTGGCCGCGGTGACGGTGACGATCAGCAGCGCGATGGTCGCGTGGGGGTTCTCGTACTTCCGGTTCCGCGGCCGCAACTTCCTGTTCGGCATCGTGCTGGCGACCATGATGCTGCCCGGCGCTGTGACGATGATCCCGCAGTTCCTCATCTGGAACAGCCTCGGCATGGTCGACACGCTCACGCCGCTGTGGGCGCAGAACCTGTTCGGCAGCGCGTTCTACATCTTCCTGCTCAGACAGTTCTTCCTCGGGTTGCCACGGGAGCTCTTCGACGCGGCGAAGATCGACGGCGCGAACAACTGGCGGATCTTCACCCGCATCGCGATGCCGCTGTGCAAACCGGCCCTGATCATCACGCTGATCTTCGAGTTCCAGGCGGCGTGGACGGACCTCATGCGGCCACTGATCTACCTGCGCGACAGCGACAACTTCACCGTGCCGCGCGGTCTGAAGGCGCTGCTGGACCAGTACGGCTTCGGCGGTGAGTGGCACTGGGAGATCGTGGTCACCGCGAGCGTCATCACGACGATCCCGATGATCATCCTGTTCTTCCTCGGTCAGCGGCACTTCGTTCAGGGCATCGCGACGACCGGCAGCAAGGGGTGACGACGGTCGACCTCGGCGGTTCGTGGTCGGTGCGGGAGGCGCTCGGCGACACCTGGCAGTGGTTCGTGGACCAGCCGGTCACGGCGCGCAACAACGCGGGCGCCGTGGCCGGCGCGGCCGCGCTGGCGCCGGGCTGGCTGCCGGCTCGAGTGCCGGGCGCGGTGATCGGCGACCTGGTCCGGGCCGGCGAGCTGCCGTCGCCGTACGTGGGCCGGAACTCGCGGGCCGCGGAGTGGGTGAGCACGCGGTCGTGGGTGTACCGGCGGACGTTCGCCGCTGCGGCCCTGGCGGACGGCGAGCGGGCGGTGCTGTGCTTGGACGGCGTCGACCCGGGCGGGACGGTGTACGTGGACGGCGTCCGGGTGGGCCGCGTCGACGGGCTGTACCGAGCCGCCCGGTTCGACGTGACGGCGCTGGTGGCGGACGGCGGCTCGCACCGGCTGGCCGTCGTGGTCGAGCCGGCGCCGACGACGCAGCCGCAGGTCGGCCGGACCGAGCGGGTCCGGGTGCACGCGCCGCGGATGGGTTACGGCTGGGACTTCTGCCCGCGGCTGGTGCACCAGGGCATCTGGCGCGGCGTGCGGCTGGAGATCGGTGCCGCGCACCTGGAGGAGGTGTCGGTGCGGCCCGTGGTGTCCGCGGACCCGGCGGCGGCGACGGTGGTCGTGTCCGGCGTCGTGACGGGGTCGACGTCGGCCGCGGTGGAGGTCCGGCGCGACGGTGCGCTGGTGGCGGCCGGGCCGCTGCCCGTCGACGCGTCCGGCGCTCTCGGCGGTGCCATCGACGTGCCGGACCCGGCGCTGTGGTGGCCGAGCGGGCTCGGTGAGCAGCCGCTGTACGAGGTGATCGTGCGGGCCGGCGACGCGTCGCGTCGGGTGGTCACCGGGTTCCGGCATGCCGTACTGACGCCGAACGACGGTGCGCCGTCCGGCGCGCTGCCCTATACCGCGGTCGTCAACGGCCGCCGCGTCGAGCTGACCGGCTGGAACTGGGCGCCCGCCGACGCGCTGTACGGCGAGATCACCGACGCGAAGGTCGAGCACCTGGTCGAGCTGGCCCGCCGGTCCGGGGCGCGGCTGCTGCGGGTCTGGGGCGGCGGGCTGATCGAGACCCCGTCGTTCTATGCCGCGTGCGACCGCGCCGGGCTGTTCGTCTGGCAGGAGTTCTCCCAGTCCAGCTCCGGGATGCAGAGCGCGCCAGCGGCGGACCCGGCGTTCGTCGATCACCTGCGGGCCGAAGCGGCCACGGTCGTGCCGGGCCGCACGCACCACCCGTCGCTGCTGCTGTGGGGCGGCGGCAACGAGCTGGAGGACGACGCCGGCCCGCTGTCGGACGACCGCTCCCCCGCGCTGGCGGCGCTGAGCGAGGAGGTCACGCGGCTGGACCCGGGCCGGTCATGGCTGCCGACGTCGCCGACCGGGCCGGCCTTCCACTTCCGCGACGGCGGGCACGACGTGCACGGGCCGTGGGAGCACCAGGGCCTCACGGCGCACTACACGCTGTACAACGAGGGCAGCGCGCTGGCGCACACCGAGTTCGGCGTCGAGGGCATGGCGAACCGGCGGCTGTGGACCGCACTGGTCCCGCCGGACGACCGCTGGCCGGTCGGCCGCGACAACCCCGTCTACCGGCACCTCGGCGACTGGTGGAACAACGCGACGCTGGTGCAGGAGTGCTTCGGGGGGCGGCTCGGCACACCGGACGCGTTCCGCCGGGCCAGTCAGTTCCTGCAGGCCAGCGGGCTGGCGTACGCCGTCGAGGCGGACCGGCGGCGGTGGCCGCGGTCGAGCATGGTGCTGCCGTGGCAGCTGGCGGAGTCGTACCCGAACGCCTGGTGCACGGCCGTCGTCGACCACGCCGGCGAACCGAAGCCCGCGTACCACGCGGTCGCCCGGGCGTTCGCGCCCGAGCGCGTGACGGCCCGGCTGGACCGGCTGGCCTTCGGCGGCGCGCCGGTCGAGGTGGAGGCGTGGCTCTGGTCCGGGCCCGGCCGCGCAGCCGGCGGGACAGTGACCGCCCGGCTGCTCTCCGCGTCCGGCGAGGTTCTGGCCGAGGACCGGTGGCCGGTGACGGACCCCGTCCGCACGCCACGTCCGGCCGGCCGGCTCGTCGTCGACACACCGCCGCACGACACGCTCGTGCTCGCGGAGCTGACCTGGTCGGACGCCGACGGCCGGCGCGTCGACCGGGAGTGCCTGCCGCTGTCGACCGCGTCCGACCTCACCCCGCTGCTCGAACTCGAGCCCGCCAAGGTGTGGTTCCACGTGGAACATCGGGGCGAATCGGTGGAGGTCGCGCACGCCGCCGGACCCGCCGTCATCGGCCTGCAGCTCAGCGACGACCGGCCGCCGGAGTCGACCGGCTGGGCCCTCGTCGACGACGATCCGCGGCCGCTGCTGCCCGGCGAGCGGCGCCGGTTCGCCGTCGAGTGGCGCGACGACGCCGGGCCGCGGCGACTGCTGCTGGAGTCGTGGAACACCGAACCCGCTGCGCTGGAGGAGGCATGACCTTCCGTTTCCCGCCGGACTTCCTGTGGGGTGCGGCCACCTCGGCGTACCAGGTCGAGGGCAGCCTCGACGTGGACGGCCGGGGCGAGTCGGTCTGGGACGTCTTCGCCCGGCGGCCGGGCGCCATCGAGGGCGGCGGTGACGGCTCGCTGGCCAGCGACTCGTACCGCCGCTGGGCCGACGACGTCGAGCTGATCGCGTCGCTGGGGCTGAACGCCTACCGGTTCTCGGTCGGCTGGTCGCGGATCCTGCCCGACGGCCGGGGCCGGGTCGAGCAGCGCGGACTGGACCACTACGAGCGGTTCGTCGACGCGCTGCTGGCCCGTGGCGTCACGCCGGTGCTCACGCTGAACCACTGGGACATGCCGCAGGCGCTGATGGCGGACGGCGGCTGGACAGCGCGGTCCTGCGTCGACGCGTTCGCCGAGTTCACGACCGCTGTCGCGGAACGCCTGGCCGACCGCGTCGAGTGGTGGATCACGCAGAACGAACCGTGGATCATCGCACTGCTCGGCTACCAGCTGGGGCTGCACGCGCCCGGCGTCCGCGACCTCGGCGCGTCGGTGGCGGCGGGGCACCACGTGCTGCTCGCACACGGCGCCGGCGCGGACGTGCTGCGCGCCCACCGGGGCGTCAGGGTCGGCGCGGCGCTCAGCCTGTTCCCGTGCGACCCCGCGACGCCGTCCGAGGAGGACGCCGCGGCCGCCTGGGGCTCGGACGGCTACGTCAACCGCTGGTACCTCGACCCGCTGGCCGGCCGCGGCTACCCCACCGACATGCGTGAGCACTACGAACGCGCGCTGGGCCGGCCACTGAGCGCGATCCGCGACGGCGACGAGGACGCCATCGCAGGGCGCAGCGACTTCCTCGGCGTGAACTACTACACCCGCCGCGTCATGGCGGCTGCACCGCCGGGGCCGTTCCCCTGGCGCGTCGTCGGCCCGGCCGGCGACGTCGCCCGCACTGACGAAGGCTGGGAGGTCGCGCCGGACTCGTTGCGCGACCTGCTGCTCCGGCTGCACCGCGACTATCCGTTCCCGCTGGTCGTGACGGAGAACGGTGGTGTGTTCGGCGACGCGCCGCTGCACGACGGGCGGGTGCGCGACGTGCGCCGGCAGGCGTTCCTGCGTGCGCACGTGCGGGCGATGGGCGAGGCGATGGCCGGTGGCGCCGACGTGCGCGGCTACCTGCACTGGTCGCTGCTGGACAACTTCGAGTGGTCGCTGGGTTACCGGCCGCGGTTCGGGCTGGTGCACGTCGACTACCCGACCGGGCGCAGGACGGTGAAGGACTCCGGCCGGCTCTACGCCCGCATCGTCGCGGCCGGCGGGCTGGACGGCATCGAGGAGGACGCGTGACCCTGATCGTCGACGGAACCACCGTGATCGCCCCCGGCTATCGGCTGGAGGTGCACCCCGCGCAGCCGCGGGCCGTGCTGCGCGACGCGGAGGGCCGGGTCTGGACCGAGCTGTCGCTGCTGGCGAGCCTGGACGTCGCCGGCGGGCGGGACGAGTCGTACGACGTCACGCCGGCCCAGGTCGTCTCCCGGTCGGCGGACGCGGTGGAGCTGGTGGTCGAGGCGGCGAGCGCGGTGTGGGGGCGCAAGGCCGTGCACGTGCGCTGCACCGACGGTGCGGTCGAGGTGTGGGCCACGGCGTCGGGCCGCGGCGGCCTGCTCGGCGAGGTGACGCTGCTCGGCGGCCGCGCGGTCCTGCGCAGCGGTGCGGCCGGGACGTTCCGGTCCGCCATCGGGTTCGCGTCGCTGTTCAGCCCGGCGCCGACCGAGCCGGTGCACGTCGTCCGCCCGGCGAGCGCCGCGTCGTCGCTGGGCGTCGTCGGTGACGCCGAGCCGGGGCGGCTGCACGGCATCTTCTCGCCGCCACCGCTGTGCTGGGCGCTGGGCTCGCGTCCGGCCGAGAGCGCGACGGACGTGCCGGACGGGCCCTGGTGGGGGCTGTCGATCCGGGCGCCGGTCGACGAGCTGACGATGACCGCCGTCCGGTACGACCCGCTCGACGGCGGGTTCCTGCTGCGGCTCGACTACGAGGGGCACACCGTCGCCGGCGCCGAGGTCCGCACGCCGTCCGTCGTGCTGCGTCCGGCCGCGACGCCGTGGCAGGCGCTCGCCGACTACCGCGACGACCTGGTCGAGCGTGGGCTGGCGCCGTCGTCACCTCCGAGGCCGCGGCCGGACTGGTGGACCGAACCCCTCTTCTGTGGCTGGGGCGCCCAGTGCGCCCGCGCCGCCGGCATGGACACCTCGGCGGCCGACCTCGCCCGGCAGGACGTGTACGACGAGCTGCTCGGCGTCCTCGACGCGGCTGGCGTGCGGCCCGGCACCATCGTCATCGACGACCGCTGGCAGGCGGCGTACGGCACCGGCTCCGTCGACACGGTTCACTGGCCGGACCTGCGCGGCTGGATCTCGCGGCAGCACGCCGCCGGCCGCCGGGTCCTGCTGTGGTGGAAGGCCTGGGACCCGGCCGGACTGCCGGCGGACGAGTGCGTCACCGACCCGGCCGGCCGCCCAGTCGCCGTCGACGTCGCGAACCCCGCCTACCGCGCGCGGCTGGCCCGCGTCGTCACTGAGCTACTCGGCCCGGACGGCCTGGACGCCGACGGCTTCAAGGTCGACTTCACCCAGCGGGCGCCGTCGGGCGAGTCGCTGCGTGCCGCCGCCGGCCCGTGGGGCATCGCCGCCCTGCACGCGCTGCTGGCCACCATGACCGCGGCGGCGAAGGCGGCCAAGCCGGACGCGCTGGTCGTCACGCACACGCCGCACCCGTCGTTCGGCGACGTCACCGACATGGTGCGGCTCAACGACGTGCTCGAGCGCGACGTCGCAGGCGCCCCGGTGCCCGTCGTCGACCAGCTGCGGTTCCGGCACGCCGTCACCCGTGCCGCACTGCCGGACCACCCGATCGACACCGACCAGTGGCCGATGCCCGATCGCGCGTCCTGGCGGGCCTACGTCGAGGCGCAGGCGTCGCTGGGCGTGCCCGCGTTGTACTACGTGGAGTCGATCGACAACTCCGGCGAAGCCCTGACGGCCGACGACCTCGCGCTGGTCGCGCGCACGTGGGCGGAGCGCCGCTCGTGACCGACGTCGTCGTCTACGGGGCTACGTCCGGCGGGGTGTGCGCGGCCGTCGCCGCGGCCCGGGCCGGCGCATCCGTCGTCCTGCTGGAGCCGGGGCGGCACGTCGGCGGCATGACGTCGGGCGGGCTCGGCTACACCGACGTCGGCGACGTGCGGGTGGTCGGCGGGATGGCCGGCGAGCTGCGTCGGGCCGTCGCCGACTGGTACGGCGTCCACGTCGGGCACTACGCCGGGCCCGAGCCGCACGTCGCCGAGGCGATCTACCTGCGCTGGCTGGACGAGGCCGGCGTGGACGTCCGGTTCGGCGCTGCTCTCGCGGCGGCGTCCGTCGTGGACGGGGCGATCCGGTCGGTGGAGCTCGCGGACGGCTCGCAGGCGGCCGCCGCCGTGTTCGTCGACGCGTCCTACGAGGGCGACCTGCTCGCCGCCGCGGGCGTGCCGTACGCCGTCGGTCGCGAGGACCGGTCGCTCTACGGCGAGCGGTACGCCGGGCGGCAGGAGTTGGTGCCCGGCATGCACACCGTCCCGCCCTGGATCTCACCGTTCACCGATGACGGCCGCCCGCTGCCGCAACTGCACGACCGCCCGCTCGCGCCGGTCGGGAGCGGCGACGGCGGCGTCATGTCGTACGGCTACCGGGTCTGCCTCACGACCGCGTCGGACCGGGTGCCGTTCTCGCGTCGCGACGGGTACGACGACGCGTACTGGGAGCTCGGCCGGCGCCTCTTCGACCGGTGGCGGCGCGACGGCGTCGAGGTGCGGGCCGGCCGGCTGCTCGGCCTGGAACAGAACCTGCCGAACGGCAAGTGCGACGGGAACTCCATCGGCCCGTTCTCGCTGAGCGTGCTGGACGGGTCGGCGTGGGCCTACCCGACGGCTGGCCGTGCCGAGCGGGAGCGGATCCGGCGGCACCACCTGCACCACGCGCAGGACTTCCTGTGGTTCCTGTCCCACGACCCGGCGGTGCCGTCGTCCGTCCGGTCTGAGCTCTCGGGCTGGGGCTACGCCGCCGACGAGTTCGCCGACACCGGGCACCTGCCGCACCAGCTGTACGTCCGCGAGGCTCGCCGGATGCTCGGCGAGTACGTGCTGACCGAGCACGACCTGCTGCCCGAGCCGCGGCCGCAGCACGACGTCGTCGCGATGGGCTCCTACCACGTCGACATCCGCGAGGTGCAGCGCACGTGGCGCTGGGTGGCCGAACACCCGAAGCCGGTCGGCATGGTCTTCACCGAGGGCTACCTGTCGGTGCCGGTGCGGCCGTACCCGATCCCGTACCGCGCCCTGGTGCCGCGGTTCGCCGACTGCACGAACCTGCTGGTCCCGGTCTGCCTGTCCGCGTCGCACGTCGCGTTCGCGTCGGTGCGGATGGAGGTGCAGTACCAGCTGCTCGGCCACGCCGCCGGCCTGGCCGCGGCCGATGCCGCACGCACCGGGCGCCCCGTCCAGTCCGTCGACGTCGCCCGCCTGCAGTCCGCCCTCCGCGACGGCGGCCAGGTGCTCGCGGTCTGAGCGCCCCGCGGCGCAAGGTGGCCAGGTGTTCACAGTGCCAGCTGTCACCATCGACAGGCACACTGGTCGGCAGCAGACTGACGATCAGGGAAGCGGGTGCGCGCATGGCGTTGCACGCCTATGTCGATGAGTCCAAGAAGTGCGACTACATCGTCGCCGCTGTTGTGATCACAGGTGGCGATGTCGCGGCGGCTCGCCAACTCATGCGCGGACTCCTGGTCGGAAAGCAGCAGCGGATTCACTTCAAGGCGGAAACGCGTCCGGCCCGGAAGGAGCAGATCCTTGCGACTGTGCTGGAGGTTATCGGCAGTTGCCGGCTCTACGTCTGCCGTTCGCGGCACAGCGCCCGTGAGAACTGCCTCAACGCCATGCTTCCTGACCTGGTCGACCTCGGAGTCGATCGCCTCGTATTGGAGCGCGACACGTCAACCGAGAAACTGGACCGGCGTGTGTTGTACGACGCTAGCCGGAAGGCCGGAACCGAGATGCCGTACCAGCACGACATGCCACATCGAGAGCCGCTGCTGTGGGCACCGGACGCGATCGCATGGTGCTGGGCCACCGGTGGGAGTTGGAGACAACGGGTCGCCGACCACGTGACAGTGGCCGAGGTCGGATAGCGCGAAGCCCCACCTACCAGTCATTCCGCCTGGCCGTGGGGCTCACTTCCTCGGGCTACTGCCCTCAGCACCCGCAACTCTACGCAACGTATAGACATTTGCCTAGACGTTCCGCCGTCGCGCAGGACAGGTCTGGTCGGAGCTCCCGCCCACGAGGACCCCAGCGTCAACCCCGGTCGAGGACGGCGCGTACGAAGGGTGGCACGACGCCGCGGAGGATGTTCTGCTCCTCGTGCGCCTCGGCGACGGCGAGCGCCTGGGCGGCCGTCGTCCGGCCCGCGTCGCCGGCCGACGGGGCGAGCGCCGCCAGGGCGGCCAGCCCGGCCCGGCCGGTGTCGGCCAACGCGACCAGCCACGGCGTGACCTCGCGCTCCATCCGCTCGGCCGACCGCCGCTGCTCGTCGGCCGTGGGCTGCGACTCGTCGGCCGACCGCTGCGACCCGTCGGCCGGGCGCGAATCGTCGGCCGGATCCGACGCGACGGCTTGTGGCGCCGCCGCGAGCTGGTAGGTGGACCCCGCCCCGGTAGGGAGGGACCCCACCCTACGGGTGGGCTCAGACACTCGGCGTTCGCGCTGGTCAGCGGCCTGCGGCGCGGGATCCGGCGCACGGTCGTCGTCGGGGGCGGCGGCGACCATCGCCTCGAACCGGTCCCGCAACGCGTCCGCCGCCGCGGGCGAGCCACCCAGTGCGGCCTCGATCAACGCCGACAGTTCCGGATCCTGCGGCGCCGACGGCGGCCACGACGTACATGCGCGGGCCAGCGTCCGCACCGCCTCCGTGGCCCCAACGGCGTCCAGTGCGCGCTCATGCGCGTCGGCCGGGTCGTACGCCGCCAGGTTCCACGCCCAGTCGGCGACGGTCGCGACGGCGATCCGCGACGCGGCCTCGTGCGGCATCGGGTTCGCCGTGATCCCGGCCAGCGGCGCGCCGTCCAGGTCCGTCGTCCGGCCGACGAGCGGGCCGAGGAACAGCCGCGGGAAGTCGAAGTCGTTGACCGGGAAGTTGTCCCAGAGCAGCAGTTCGTGGCCGTAGGAGCGCGCGGCCGCGTCGATCTCGGCCCGCGTGATGTCGCCGACGACCACGTCGCGGCCGGTCCACCACACCAGCACATCGGTCGGGAGCTCGGCGGCGAGCTGGTCGCGGTGCGGCGTCGCCTCGATGCCGGCGTAGTCGGTCGGGACCATGATCAGCGGCCGCTCCAGCCGCTCGATGACGGCGCGGCAGACGGCGGCGTGCGCCCGCGCCGACGACCCCGGCGCCGTGCCGAACGCCGTCCGATCCGCCTCGTGCTCGAGGTCCGGCGCGATGTCGTCGAACAGCAGCGCGAAGTCCTCGACGCCGACCGCGCGGACCTGCTCGAACTTCGCGAGCAGCAGGTCCAGCTCGGCCCGGTCGCTGTAGACCATCGAGAGCCCGGGCGAGACGGAGAAGACGAAGCGCACGTGCGAGCTCCGTGCCGCGGTGACCAGTTCGCCGATGCGCGCCAGCTCGGCTTCCGGGTACGGCTCGCGCCACTGCTTGCGGTGGTACGGGTCGTCCTTCGGTGCGTAGACGTATGTGTTGAGCTTGTGCCGGCCGGCGAACTCCAGGTGCGCCAGCCGGTCGGCGTGCGACCACGGCGGGCCGTAGAAGCCCTCGATCGTGCCGCGCCAGCGCAGGTCAGGGCGGTCCTCGACGGTCACCGGCGGCAGCACGCCGTCCGCCGTCAGCGCCCGTAGCGTCTGAGCGCCGTAGAACGCGCCGGCCGGGTCCGACCCGGTGATCGTGACGTGGGTTCCGTCGACGACCAGGCGGTAGCCCTCCGGCGGCCCGCCGCGCGCTTCGTCGACGGTGACGGCGACGGTGATCGGCTCGCCGCCGGGCGCCGTCGGCAGGTCCGCCAGCACGGCGGCCGCGGTGTCGCAGTGTGCGCCGGCCTCGATGACGACGGACCCGACGCCGACCTCGTCACGCTCGGGGATCCTGGCCGTCACGAGGCGGTGAGGACGCGGGAGCAGCATTGTGGGAACGATACCATCGGGTCATGTCGTGGAGTGAGATCGCGCCCGGGGTGTTCCGCGTGCGCGACACCTGCAACGTCTACGTCGTCCGATCGCCGAACGGACGCGACGCGATCGCCGTCGACTTCGGCTCCGGCGCCGTGCTCGACCACCTCGCCGAGATGGGCATCGAGCGGCTCACCGACGTCCTCATGACGCACCACCACCGCGATCAGGGCCAGGGCCTGCCGCGCGCCGTGGCCGCCGGCGTCGCCGTCCACGCGCCGCCGGTCGAGCAGGACCTGTTCGCGCACGTCGACGACCTGTGGGCGTCGCGCCCGATCGTCAACGACTACAACCTGCGGCAGGACAAGTTCTCGCTGCTGTCGTCCGTCCCGGTCGCGGGCGTCGTGCCGGAGTACCGCACCGCGACCTACGGCGGCGTCGAGGTACGCGTGCTGCCGACGCCGGGGCACACGACCGGCTCTGTGACGTACGTCGTCGGCGGCATCGCGTTCACCGGCGATCTCATCCACGCGCCGGGCAAGGTGTGGTCGCTGGCCGCCACGCAGTGGTCGTACACCGAGAACGAGGGGCCGGCGATGACCGTCCTCTCCTGCTACCAGCTGCTCGACCAGCCGCTGGACCTGCTGCTGCCGTCGCATGGCGAGCCGATGCCCGATCCGCGGGCGGCGCTGGAGCTGCTGGCCGAGCGGATGCAGCGCTACGTCGACGCGCGTCGTCCGCACCCGTGGGACCTGCGCGGACGGCTGGAGTCGCCGTTCCGGGAGCTCACCCCGCACCTGCTGCTCAACCGCACCAGCAACGCGTGCTCGTACGTGTTGCTGTCGGAGACCGGGAACGCGCTGCTCATCGACTACGGCTACGACATGACGACGGGGTTGCCGTCGGGCACCGACCGCGCGTCGCGGCGGCCGTGGCTGGCGTCGCTGCCGGCGCTGCGCCGTCAGTACGGCGTCGCGCGGGTCGAGGTGGCGCTGCCGACGCACTACCACGACGACCACGTCGCCGGGCTGCCGCTGCTGCGCGACGTCGAGGGCACGAAGATCTGGGCACCGTCGACGGTCGCGCCGATCCTGGAGCATCCGGAGCACTACGATCTGCCCTGCCTCTGGTACGACCCGATCCCGGTGGACCGGTCGCTGCCGGTCGGCGAGTCGTTCCGGTGGCACGAGTACGAGATCACGGTGCACGACCTGCCTGGTCACACGCTGTACCACGCCGGCTTCGAGTTCGAGGTCGACGGCGTGCGGGTGCTGGCGACCGGCGACCAGCAGGAGCACCTAGGCGTACCCGGCGGCCGGCGCGAGGTGCTGAACTACCAGTACCGCAACCTGTTCCGCGTCGGCGACTACCAGCGCAGCGCCGCCCTGTACCGCCGGGTCGCGCCCGGGCTGATGGTGAGCGGCCACTGGGAGCCGCGCTGGGTCGACGACGCGTACCTCGCCCTGCTGACGGAGCTGGGTGACGAGCTGGTCGAGCTGCACGAAGAGCTGCTGCCGCTGGAGTCCGTCGACTTCGGCGCCGGTGGGGTGGCCGCGCGCATCACGCCGTACCGCAGCCGGGTGGCGACGGGCTCCACACAACGGCTGGACGTCGTCGTCCGTAACCCGCTGCCCGAGAAGGCCGAGGTCACCGTGCGGATGGTGATCCCGCTAGGCTGGTCCGCGGACCCGGCGGAGCAGGTGCTCACGCTGGCCGCGGGCGACGAAGGCACCGCCGCGTTCGACGTCACGGCCGGCCGCACGCCGCGCCGGCGCACACCGGTCGCGGCCGATCTGACCGTCGGAGAGCTGCGGCTCGGCCAGCACGTCGAGGCGCTGGTCGACGTCGTCGAGCCGTGAGGGAGGCGCAAGGTGGGTCGTCGGGTCAACGGTGACGGCTCGGCAGCGGCCGAGCTGAAGCGCCGCGCCACCATCAAGGACGTCGCCACCGCCGCGGGGGTCTCGCGCTCGACCGCGTCGCGGGCGCTGACCGGGCGCGGCTACGTCGCCACCGACGTGCGCGAACGTGTGCTGGCCGCCGCCGACGACCTGCGCTACGTGCCCGACGCCACCGCCCGGTACCTCAAGCAGCAGGTCTCGCTGTCGCTCGGCGTGCTCGTCTCGGACCTGCGCAACTCGTTCTACGCCCGCCTCGCGGCCGGCGTCGGCCAGGCGGCCCGCACCCAGGGCTACAGCCTCGTCCTCGCCGAGGACGGTGGCTCGGCGGAAGCCCAGGTCGAGGCCGCCGAGACGTTCGTCGCCACCCGCGTCGCCGGCGTCGTCGTCACCCCCGTCTCCGCCGACGTCACCACCTACCTGTCCCGGCACCGCATCCCCGTCATCGAGGTCGACCGTCAGTTCGCCGCCGACGCCTGCGACGCCGTCGTCGTCGACAACCATCGGGCGTCCTCACAGGTCATCGCCGAACTGATCGGCCTCGGACACCGGCGCATCGCGCTGTTCATCGACGAGACCACGTGGACGACCGGCCGCGACCGCCATGCCGGGTACCAGGCGGCGCTGACGGCGGCAGGCATCGCGCTGGACGCCGACCTCGTCGTCTCTTCCGGCTGGGACGTCGACGCCTCCCGCGCCGCGGCGGTGGCGCTGCTCCGGCCGTCCTCGCGACCGACCGCCGTGTTCGCCGCCAACAACGTCCTCGCCGAGGGCGTCTGGCGGGCGGCGAACGACCTCGGGCTGCGCATCCCCGACGACCTCTCCCTCGTCTCCTTCGACGACGCGCCCTGGATGAGCCTCGTGACGCCCGGGCTCACCGCCGTCGCGCAGGACGAGGCCGCCCTGGGCCACGCGGCGGTACGACGGCTGCTGGAGCGCATCGCCGACCCCGACGCCGGCCCCGAGACCGTGATGATGCCGACGCAGATCGTGCATCGCCAGTCCACCCGCGCCGTCTGAAGGCCGTCCTCACGACGGGCGGCCCTCGCCCACCCCTCCGCCGTTCTCCGGCTGAAGCGCCGCTCGGTCCGTTGGAGCGCCGCTCTCCGGCTGAAGCGCCGCTCGGTCCCGTTGGAGCGCCGCTCGCCGCCTGGAGCACCGCCGGCCCGTTGGAGCGCCGCTCTCGGGCTGAAGCGCCGCTCGGTCCGTTGGAGCGCCGCTCGCCGCCTGGAGCACCGCCGGTCCCGTTGGAGCGCCGCTCGCCGCCTGGAGCACCGCCGGCCCGTTGGAGCGCCGCTCTCGGGCTGAAGCGCCGCACTGCGCCTGGGTGACGCCCGTCCTCCGGGCCTCACGCAGTCACGTTCAGACCGCCGGCTCCATGCACCTGTGGGAACGATCCCTCTTGACTCGGTCAGGGTGCACTTGTCATGATGCGGAGGCCACCTGGGATCGATCCCACGTGGAGCGGGGCGCCGAGGCCGACGTCCCTGAGACGGGGACGGAGAAGCGGACCGGATGGACGAGCAGGATTCCCGCGCATCGGGGCGGGCGGTGCTGTCGCTGGACATCGGCGGCACCAAGCTGGCCGTCGGCGTGGTCACGCCGGACGGCGCGGTGCACGGCCTGATCGTCGAGCCGACGCGGCGCTGGGAGGGCCCGGACACGGTCATCCGCCGGCTGTTCGACCTCGGTCACCGGGCCGTCGCCGCAGCCGCGCTCGACGAGCCGATCGCCGCCGTCGGGATCTCGTGCGGCGGCCCGCTCGACAGCGCGACCGGCGTGCTCATCTCGCCGCCGCACCTGCCGGGCTGGATCGACGTGCCGCTGGGTGAGCTGACGCGGCAGGAGTTCGGTGTGCTGGCGTACCTCGAGAACGACGCGACGGCGGCCGCGCTCGGTGAGCACCGGTTCGGCGCGGCCCGCGGCCTGAGCACGATGATCTACCTGACCATCTCGACGGGCGTCGGCGGAGGCGCGGTCATCGACGGACGGCTGCACCGGGGCGCCGCGGGCAACGGCGGCGAGCTGGGCCACCTCATGGTCCGTCCCGGCGGACGGACGTGCTCGTGCGGGCGCCGCGGCTGTCTCGAGGCGTACGTGTCCGGGACGAACATCGCTGAGCGCGCGGCGGAGGGCCTGCGCGCCGGCGCGACCTCATCCCTGCGCGTTGCCGACCCGGGCCCCGCGGACCCGCGTCCCGCGGACCTGCGCCCCGCGGACCCGCGTCCCGCGGACCTGCGCCCCGCGGACCCGCGCCCAGCCGACCCGCACGACGCGGACCCCGGCCCCTCGGGCCCGCGCTCCGCGGACCCGGGCCCTGCGGACCCGCACCCCACCGTCGACCCTCACCCCGCCGACGCCACGTCGCTGACGGCGGCCGACGTCGCCGCGGCGGCACGGGCCGGCGACGCGTTCGCGCGGGAGATCTGGGCCGAGACCACCGACGTGCTGGGCCAGGCGGTGACCGATCTGGTGAACGTGTTCGAGCCGGACCTCGTCGTGCTCGGCGGCGGCGTCACCCGGGCCGGCGCGATGCTGCTCGACCCGGTCGCCGAGGCGGTCGCCCGCGACGCCATGCCGCCCGCGGCGAAGGCGGCGCGCGTCGTGCTGGCAGGGCTCGGCGACGTCGTCTGCGTCGTCGGCGCCGGCGTCGTCGCACTGGACGCACTCGACGCAGCGGACGGGCCGCATGCACCGGCCGCGTCGGCCGCGTCGGCCGCGCCGCACGGGCTGGACGCGCCGCATGGGCTGGACGCGCCGCATGGGCTGGACGCGCCGCATGGGCTGGACGCGCCGCACGGGCCGCACGCGGCGGACCGGTCGCACGCGCCGCACGCGCCGCACGCAGCGGACGCGCCAGGTGACCGCGCGGCGCACGCTCCGCAAACGTCGGCCGCACGGGAGGACGACCATGCCTGACCAGCTCGAACGGCACCTCGCCGATCACGTCGTCGCCGCCGAGGCCATGCGCGCCCTGCTCCCCGGCATCCGCGACGTCGCCGATCTCATCTGCCGCGCCTTCGCCGCCGGCGGAGTCCTCTACACGTTCGGCAACGGCGGGAGTGCGGCCGACGCCCAGCACTTCACCGGCGAGCTGATCGGTCACTACGACCGCGACCGCCGGCCGCTGCCGGCCGTCACGCTCACCACCGACCCCACCGTCATGACCTGCATCGCCAACGACTACACCTACGCCGACACCGTCGCCCGCCAGATCGAGGCGCTGGCCCGCCCGGGCGACGTCGTCGCGGCGTTCACCACCAGCGGCCGGTCACCGAACGTCGTCGCCGGGCTGGAGGCCGCCCGCAAGAACGGCGCCACTACGGTGCTGTTCGGCGGCGGTGACGGCGGACCCGCCCGCGCGTACGCCGACCACGTCCTGCTGGCGCCGTCCACCCAGACGCCGCGCATCCAGGAGATGCACACGCTCGCCCTGCACCTGATCAGCGAGATCGCCGACGCCTGGGCCGCCGGCACCGAGAGCGCACCGGAGGAGCCGACCGCATGAGCACCGACGACTTCCGGCCGCCGGCCATGCGCCGGCGCACGCTGCACATGGTGGGCAACGCACACCTCGACCCGGTGTGGCTGTGGCCGTGGCAGGAGGGCTACCAGGAGGCACGGGCGACGTTCTGGTCGGCGATCCAGCGCATGGACGAGTATCCGGACTTCGTCTTCACCTGCGATCAGATCGTGCTGCTGGCGTGGGTCGAGGAGCAGGATCCGGAGCTGTTCGAGCGCATCCGTGAGCGGGTCGCCGAGGGCCGCTGGGTCATGACGGGCGGCTGGTGGGTCGAGCCCGACTGCAACGTGCCCGGCGGCGAGTCGTTCGTCCGCCAGGGCCTGTACGGGCAGCGCTATCTGCACGAGAAGTTCGGCGTCATCGCGACCGTCGGCATGAACGCGGACCCGTTCGGGCACAACGCCATGCTGCCTGCCGTCCTGCGCGGCCAGCGGATGGACTCCTACACGTTCCTGCGCCCCGGCCCGCACGAGAGCGACCTCGACGGGACGGCGTTCTGGTGGGAGGCGCCGGACGGCAGCCGCGTGCTGGCGTACCGCATCCCGTTCGAGTACTGCAGCCCGCCGGGCGACGTCGCGCACCAGACGGAGAAGTCGCTGGGCCAGCTGGACCGCTCGCTCGGCGATGTCATGATCTTCTACGGCGTCGGCAACCACGGCGGCGGACCGACGAAGGCCAACATCGAGTCCATCCACCGCCACGACCAGCGGGGTTCGTACGGAAGGATGATCATGTCGTCGCCGCGCCGCTACTTCGACGAGCTGATCGCCCGCGGCAGGGCCTCCGGGCTGCGGGTCTGGCGCGACGACCTGCAGCATCACGCGTCCGGCTGCTATTCGGCGCACTCCGGCATCAAGCAGTGGGTGCGACGGGCCCAGGCGGCGCTGCTGTCGGCGGAGCGCTGGGCCGCCGTCGGCTCCGTCGTGCACGGCGACGCCTACCCGCGCGACGAGCTGGGGCACGCGTGGAAGCAGCTCCTGTTCAACCAGTTCCACGACACCCTGCCCGGATCCGCGATCGAGCCGGCCTACGACGACGCTCGTGACCAGCTCGGCGAGGCGGTCGCCATCGCGAAGCGGATCATCACCCGCGTCCACAACCGCATCGCCCGCGACGTCGCCGTCCCGTTCGAGGACGGCACCCAGCCGGTGCTCGTCTTCAACCCGCACCCGTGGCCGGTCTCGACCGACATCGAGCTGCAGTACGGCGTGCAGCCGACCGGCGTGCACGTGGTCGACGCGGACGGCGGGCTGGTGCCGTCGCAGCGAACCCAGTCCGTGGCGACGACGAACGACAAGGGCCGCGGCGCCGTCGTGTTCCGGGCCGACCTGCCGCCGCTGGGCTATCGCCTGTATCGGCTGCTTCCCAGGACCGCCGGCAGCCTGACGTGGGCCGATGGCGCCGCGCCGGGCACGCTGAGCGCATCCGAGACGGTCCTCGAGAACGACCTGCTGCGCGCCGAGCTGGACCCGTCCACCGGCTGGCTGTCGAGCCTGCTCGACAAGCGCACGGGGGTCGACCTCGTCGCCGGCGCCGCGGGCGAGCACACCCAGGTCAGCGAGGACCCGACGGACACCTGGGGTCACGGCGTCGTGACCTACGCGTGGCCGGGCGAGGCGATGAAGACGACCCGCATCGTGCTGCGCGAGAGCGGTCCGGAGCGGGCCCGGCTGCGGGTGGAGCGGTCGTGGGGCCGGTCCACCATGACCGAGGAGTTCATCCTCCGTCAGGGTGCCGACGAGCTCGAGGTGCGGGTCACGATCGACTGGCGCGAGCAGGCGCACCTGCTCAAGCTGCGGTTCCCGGTCGCGCTGGCCGACCCGGAGGCGACCTACGAGATCCCGTTCGCGACGCTGCGGCGGCCGGTCGACGGCGCCGAGGAGCCCGGGCAGTCGTGGGTCGACCTCAGCTCGGGCGGGGCGGGGCTCGCCGTGGTGAACAACGCCAAGCACGGCTACGACGTGTCACCGGCGTCGGCCGGGGCGTCGCCGTCCATCGGCATCACGGCGGTCCGCAGCCCGGTCTACTCGTGGCACGACCCGCGGCTGCTCGACCCCGACGGCTTCTACTCGTTCCAGGACCAGGGCGTGCAGCGGTTCACGTACCTGCTGGTCCCGCACGCCGGCGACTGGCGGGCCGCGAGCCTCACCCGGCGGGCGGCGGTGCTCGGCTCGGCGCCGCGGGCGATGCTGGAGAGCTCGCACGACGGCTCGCTGCCCGCCACCGGGAGCTTTGCGGCCGACGACGGACCGGTGCTGATCACCGCGGTCAAGGGCGGCGAGAACGGCGACCCGGCCGCGCCCGACCTCATCGTCCGCGCCGTCGAGACGACGGGGACGGCGGTGACGGCCGCGCGGCTGGCGCTGCCGCTGGTCGAACGGGTCGTCGAGGCGGACTTCGGGCCGTACCAACTGCGGACGTTCCGGGTCCCGCGCGATCCCGCCGCGCCGGTCGTCGGCGTCGACCTGCTCGAGTGGCCGGTCGACGCCGAGGTTCCCGGTTCGCCGTCCGATGACGACTGAGCCGGCGCCGGTCCTGCGGCTGGAGGCAATCGACGCCGGCGGGACGGTGGTGGGGGCGGCGGCCGGAACTGCGGGCGAGGTCGTCGCCGGCCCGTTCACCGTCGATGTGACGACCGGGCCGCCGAGCGCTGCCGGGCTGGTCGACGTCACGCTGTCCGTGGCCGTGAGCGCGCCGTTCACCGGGCACCTGCGCCTGGTCGCGGCCGTCGCCGACGCGGCCGAGCCGTGGTGGCTGATCCCCGGCCTGTTCTACGGCGAGAACCGTCCCGCCGACTGCGACCGCCGGTTCCCGCGGTTCGAGGCCGGCGCCGACGACCCGGCCGGCATGGTCAGCGACCACTGGTCGTTCCGGTCCGACCGCGCCGCGACCCCGGCGGCCTTCGCCTGGGGCGCGTCCGGCGGGACGATGATCGGGACGGACGAGACCTCGCCGGCCGGACCGACCGGCGTCGGGCTCGCCCATCGCGGCGACGTGGCCGAGGTGCACGTCGTGTTCCCGTTCCGCGAGGACCCGGTCACCTACTACGGGTCCGCGACGCCGCTGCCCGCGACCTCGGCGACGTACACCTGGGGGCCGGGTGGACGGGTCGAGCTGCGGGCCGTCGTCGCGACGTTGCCGGCCGACCGCCATGCCTACGCGCCGATCCTGCGCGCCCTCCACGAGCGGAGCCGCCCGCTGCATCCCGTCACGCCGTGGGTGACGGTGCCCGAGGCGGCCGACATCGCCGCCGAGGGACTGGTCCGCTGGCACTACGACCCCGATCCCGGCGTGCTGCTGGAGACCGTCGGCTTCGACCGCGAGGTCACCGGCGGCGACGGCCGCCCCGTCGACCGTCAGGCCATGCACGTCGGCTGGGTGAGCGGCATCCCGTGGGCGTACGCGCTGCTGGCGCACGGCCGGCGGACGGGGTCGGTGCCGGCCGTGGACGCGGCGACGCGGGTCATCGACTTCTGCTGCGCGAACCTGTCGCCGTCCGGCACGTTCTGGGGACGGTGGGAGCGGGCCGGCGGGTGGACGCAGAGCTGGACGCCGATCCGGGGCGGTCTGCACGCGCGGACCCTCGGCGAGGCGACGCTGTTCCTGCTGCGGGCGCTGGAGGTCGACGAGCGTGCGACCTGGGCGGCCGCGGCGCGGTCCAACCTGGACGTCGTCCGCGACCGGCAGCGCGCCGACGGCAACCTCGGCTCCGTCCATGACGCCGCCGACGGACGGGTGCTGTCGTGGGCCGGCGCGTCCGGGCTGACCTGGATCGCGGCGTTCTGCTCGGCCGCTCGTCTCGACGACGACGGCTCGTACCTGGCGGCCGCCGTCCGGGCCGGCGAGTACTACGCGCGGTTCGTCGAGCGCGAGTTCATCCATGGCGCCCCCGAGGACGTCGACCTCGCGCCGACGTCGGAGGACGGCTACGCGGCGGTCATGGCGTACGTGGCGCTGCACCGGCGGACGAGCGACCCGCGCTGGCTCTCGCTTGCGCGCCGGGCCGCGGACTGGATGCTGACGTTTCGTTACACCTACAACGTGCGGTTCGCCCCCCGCACGCCGCTCGGCGTCTACGGCTTCGCCACCCGCGGCGGCGACCAGGCGTCGCCGTCCAACCAGCATCTGCACGCGTACGGGCTGGTATGCACGCGCGAGCTCGCCGAGCTCTCCGCCGCGACCGGCGACCCGCACTATCGCGAGCGCGCCGACGAGGCGCTGGACTGCTTCCGCCAACTGCTCGCGACCGCCGACGGTGAGCTGAACTCGTACCGCGGCATGATCACCGAGCGCTACTACCAGACCGAGTGCTTCCAGCCGAAGGGCATGGTGCTGACGCTGTCGCACGCGTGGAGCGCCGGGGTGCTGCTGCTGGCGTGCGAGCAGGTCATCGCCGGTGCGGGAGGGTCGGACGGCTGACCGCCTGGCCGTCGGCCGGCTGTGTCGCCGGGTTGCCGGGTCGCCGTACCTCGGCCGGCCGGTCAGTCGCAGCAGACCCCGTCGTCGTCCTCGATCAGCCGCCGCGGTCCCGGACCGTGCTCCCCCAGCTCGTCGTGCATGTTCGCCAGCCTGCAGTTGCGCAGCGACAGGCAGCCGCAGCCGATGCAGTCGGTGAAGTCGTCGCGCAGTTGCTGCAGCCGCCGGATGCGTGCGTCGAGGTCGGCCTGCCACTGTGAGGACAGCTCCGCCCAGTCCTTCTGATTGGGCGTGCGGCCGTCGGGCAGGCAGGCCAACGCGTGGTTGATCTCGGCGAGCGGGATACCGACTCGCTGGGCGATGCGGATCAGCGCGACCCGTCGCAGCACCGCACGCTTGTATCGTCGCTGGTTGCCCGAGGTGCGCCGGGACGTGATCAGGCCCTGCCGCTCGTAGAAGTGCAGCGCCGACACCGCGACGCCGCTGCGTTGGGACAGCTCGCCGACGGTCAGCTCGGACTTGTTCCACGCGACGGTGTCCACGGCGGCGGCTCCTCGACTTGACCTCAACTTAGATTCAGGTTTTAGCGTAGCGGTGACAGCATGCGAAGCCAACGGGCGCCGCGCCTGCTGATTCGGTCGGCGGCGCCACGACGCGGAGGACCCTGATGCACGCGATCCGTCTGCACGAGTTCGGCCCGGCCGAGAACCTGCGCTACGAGGAGGTGCCCGATCCGGTGCCGGCGGCCGGCCAGCTGCGCGTCGCCGTCGAGGCCAGCGGCGTGCACCTGATCGACACGACGCTGCGCTCGGGTCAGGGCGGCGGCGGTCCGCTGCCGTTGCCGGCGCTGCCGGCGATCCCCGGCCGTGAGGTCGCCGGCGCCGTGGACTCCGTGGGCGACGGCGTCGACCCGGCGTGGGTGGGCCGGCGGGTCGTGGCGCACCTCGGTCAGGCCAGCGCCGGGTACGCGCGGCTGGCGGTCGTGGCGGCCGAGTCGGCGCACGTGCTGCCGGACGGGCTCGGCGCCGACGCCGCGGTGGCGATGATCGGGACCGGGCGGACGACGGTCGGTGTCCTGGACCGCGCCTTCCTGACCAGCGATGACGTGGTTCTGGTCACGGCCGCGGCGGGTGGGGTGGGCAGCCTCCTCGTCCAGGCGGGGCGCAACGCCGGCGCCGTCGTCGTCGGGGCGGCCGGGGGTCCGGCGAAGGTGCGGCAGGTCCGCGACCTCGGCGCCACGCACGCCGTCGACTACACCGATCCGGCCTGGCCGGACCACGTCCGCGCCGCCCTCGGCCCGCTCGCCCCGACCCTGCTCCTCGACGGCGTCGGCGGCCCGCTCGGACTCGCGGCCATGGACCTCCTCGGCGCCGGCGGACGGCTCGTCATGTTCGGGTGGTCGTCCGGAGAGATCCTCCCCTTCGCCTCCTCCGACCTCGTCGAGCGTGCCCTGACGGCGTCGTGGCCGATCAGCCGGCACCAGGTCGGGCGGCCCGGATTCCTGCGCGGACTGGAGACGCGGGCGCTCGCCGAAGCCGCCGCCGGCCGGCTGGTCCCGTTGGTGCACCGGTTCCCGCTCGAACGCGCCGCCGACGCCCACTCCGCCCTCGAGTCCCGGCAGACGACGGGCAAGGTCGTGCTCGTCTGACGGTGCTCGCGGGACGCCGCGCCCCGTCCGCAGACGGCGCGAGCGAGCCGCGCGCGTCCCGGCCGAGCAACCCGCGCCTACCCGGCGCAGAGCAGCCCGGGGAAGCCGACCTCGTCGCCGAGCCATTCGTCGCCGTCGCCGTTGTCGGTCTCGGTGGTCTCGGAGGCCTCGCGCTGGTGCGCCCGGCAGGCGCGCAGCCGCAGCGTGTCGATCACCTGCTCGGCGTCGGAGAGGTCGCTGGCGGCGATGGTCGCGCCGACCTCGTGGCGATACACCGTCGGCAACGCGTCGAGTGGCAGGCCGCCGGGCACCGCGTACAGCTCAGACAGGTGCACGGGGCCGAGCTCGTGCCGGACGCCCTGGTAGATCGCCACCTGACCGTTGCTGACGCCGACGTAGTACTGGTCGCGGACCCAGCCGTTGGCGAACGTCAGGCCGGCCCAGCCGACCGCCATCACCGCGGCGACCGCGATGGCCGGCCGCAGCCAGCGCCGCCGCCGGCGCCGTCGGGCACGGGGCGCGTAGCGCATGGTCTCGGCATCGTGCGGCGACTCAGACGGCTGGGCGTCCTCGAGGCTCTCGGCGGCGGATCCGACGACGTACGACTCGGTCGCCGTGTCCGTGCCGTCGGCCTCGACGATCTCGCCGACGACCGCGGTGACGTTGTCGGGCGCGCCGGAGTCGAGGGCCATCGCGACGAGCTGGCCGGCCGCGTCGTCGACGGTGTGGGCGCGGGCCAGCGCCGCCTCGATCTCCTGGTCGGTGACGACGTCGGAAAGGCCGTCGCTGCAGATCAGGAGCCGATCGCCGGCCTGCACGTCGATGATCGAGTAATCCGGGTGGATCGGCGACAGCCCTTGCAGCACCTTCGTCACGACGGAGCGCGCGGGATGCTCGCGGGCGTCCTCGGGCGTGATCCGGCCGTCGTCGACCAGCGACTGGACGAACGTGTGGTCGCGGGTGATCTGCGTCAGCGACCCGTCGCGTAGCAGGTAAGCGCGGGAGTCGCCGATGTGCCCGAGCGCCAGCTGCACGCCGTTCCACAGCAGCGCCGTCGACGTCGTGCCCATGCCGGCGCGGGACGGATCGGCGCGCGCCATGTCGTCGATGCGGCCGTTCGCGGCGCTGACGGCGGCCGACAGGACGTCGATCGGGTCGCCATCGGGCAGCTGATCGGCGTTGACGAGTTCGTCGATGGCCGCCCGGCTGGCGACCTCACCCGCTGCGTGGCCGCCCATACCGTCGGCGACGGCCAGAAGGTACGGGCCGGCGTAGCCGGAATCCTCGTTGCCCTCCCGGACCAGGCCGACGTCGGAACGCGCGGCATAGCGCAGCGTCAGCGGCATCGATTCCCTACTCCCGCACCCATTGAGGCGCCGGGGGCCTGGAGAGCGCCCACACGCCGCCTCCCCCCAGAGACTTGTCGATCACAGCGGATCGTAGCCGCCCCCGGTTCCTGACCGTGGAGACGCCACGCGGACGGGCCTTGTCCACAGCCCACTCCGATCTGCCGACTTGTCCACAATTCCGGGTTCGGCGGGAGCGGGCGGAGGCCGGTTCGGCGAACGATGAAGGGGTCCGGCCGGGAGCGGTCGGACCGAGGTGCCAAGCCTCGTCGGTTTCGTCGGAGAGGACGCTATTCATGCAGCTCATCAAGGGTGCCGCCGTGTGCGGCGTGACGGTCGCGGCCGTGGTCGCAGGAGCGGTCGCCGCTCCCGTGTGGGGCACGGCTGGGCCGGCGGAGAGTCCGCTGGCCGCGGGGGCGGCGACGGGACAACCGCCGGTGCGTGTGGTGACGGAGCCCGGGCCGGCTCGGGCCGCACCGAGACCCGCGGCGGTGGTGAGGGGTGCGGCGGCCGCGACGGTCACGGAGGCTGTGACGGGCGTGGCGGCAGCGACGGAGGTGGCGGTGACGGGCACGGCGGCGACGGGCGCGGCGCCGGCCGCCGGAGCGCCGATGAAGACGGCCTCCGTCCCGGGCTGGACGGTCGACTGCAGACCCACCCCGCCGCCCCGGCACCGCCAGCTGCTCGACGGTTTCGCGCTCGGCTGGGTGCCGCCGGGCATCGGCCCACTCGTCACCGACTTCGAGTACGAGTGGGACGACGTCGGTTTCCGGTCGCGGGTCTGGGAGTCCGGCCCGTACCCCGACGACTCCTACCGGGTCGACCTCCAGGTCACGGTCATGCGCAGCCCGGCGTTCACCGATGCGGCGGCGCTGCGGGGCTTCCTGGTCGAGTACCTCGAGCGGGATCCCATCAGCTGGGCCACCGAGCCGTTCGCCCACCCCGACGGCCCCGGCTTCACCGACGTCGGGGAGCTCTTCTGGCTCGCCGCACCCGGGGTCGCGGTCCGCGTCTTCGGTGGCGGTGAACAGGTCGACTTCCGGGACCTCACCCGGACCGCCTGTGCCGCACGGCAGGTGCTGCCGATGCGCTGACCCCTGGAGGCCGCCAGACGTGGACCGTTGACAAGGAAGGACGAGATGACGATGACCTGACGACGAAATGGACGCGCGCTGCCGGGTCCAACGCCGGTACCGGTGCACCGTGTCGACGAGGCCGGTACCGGCAGCGACGGGCGCGCCGTGTGGTCGAAGCCTGGCGCTGGGAGAGACCAGTGCGCCGGGGTGGTGCGGGTGGCTGACGGACTCCATCCGCCGGCCGTGCCCGGACCCGTACCCAGGCCAGCGGTGGGTGTGCCGGATGGCCCTCGCCGGCCTGGGCCCGGGCTGTGGTCGCCCGGGGCGTGGCAGGCGACACGACGACGCCGTTCGACCGCATCGAGCCCGGCCTCAGCGACTGGGCGCCCGGCGAAGAGCGCGTCAGCCGGCGGCGTTGCGCGCGCGGCGGGTCGGTTCGGGAGCCGGGCGGGCGATCGCTCGATGCTGCGACGGCGTCAGCCCGCGGCGTCGCTTGAACGCGGCGCTGAGCGCGAACGCGCTCCCGTACCCGACCTGCCGGGCGATGCTCTCGACCGTCGCATCAGTCTCGCGCAGCAGGTCGGCGGCGATCGACAGGCGCCAGCCGGCGAGGTAGCTCATCGGCGACTCGCCTACGCGGGCGGTGAAGTCGCGGGCCAGCAGCGCCCGGGACACCCCCGTCGCGGCGGCGAGCGAGCCGACCGTCCACCCGTGACCGGGATCGTCGTGGAGGCGGCGGAGTGCCTGGCTGACCGTCGAATCGTCCAGCGGCGAGTACCAGTGCGGCGCCGATGCCTGTGGCCGCTCGAACCAGCCGCGGAGCGTCGAGACCAGCATGAGGTCGAGCAGCCGGTCGAGCACGACCTGCTGGCCCGGCCGGTCCGCGGCGATCTCGTCGGCCACGAGGTCGAGCATCGGACACACACAGTCGTCCTCGGCGATCACCAGCACCCGTGGCAGCGCGTCGAGCAACCGCTCGCTGATGCCGGTGGCGCCGTCGTACGTCCCGGTCAGCACGACCGTTTCGCCGGCGGCGCCCGGGTCGCAGGTGCGCCCCACGGCGCCGGCTTGCGCGCTCCTGGCGCAGTAGTCGGCCAGCGCGATGGCGTCGTCGGGGCGGGCGTCGGGACCGGCGGCGACGGTGAACGGCTCGGGCCCGCGGACGACGGCGATGTCGCCGGTGCCGACCCGCACGGGGTCGCCGTCGAGCGGGTGCAGCCAGGCGGTCCCGTCGAGAACGGCGAGCAACGTCAGCTCGGCGCCTGTTGCGAACCGCACCGACCAGCGCGAGTCGAGCACCGTCCGCCCGATCAGCGCGCCGCTCGCCCGCACGTCGTCGAGCAGGTCGGTCAGGTGATCCATCCCATCACCGTAGACGATGTCGCATGAATCAGAGTGTCTGGACCATTCAGCGTCCACCGAGAGCGAGGTTGGCTGGCGGCATGACGATTCTCCTCACCGGCGCCACCGGCAAGGTCGGCCGCCGGGTCGCCGCTCGCCTCGACGACCTCCGGGTGCCGTTCCGCCCGGCCAGCCGCACCAGCGCGACGCCGTTCGACTGGACCGACGAGACCAGCTGGCCGGCCGCGCTGGACGGCGTGCGCTCGGCGTTCGTGGTCCCGTACGACGCCGCTCCGGTCACGCGGCCTTTCGTCGATGTCGCGATCAAGAGCGGGGTGGAGCGGATCGTGCTGCTCTCCGGCCGCGGCGTCGACGTGCCCGACTATCTGCCGCCGCACCTGATGGAAGGCAATGCGCACATCGACGGCGAGGCGGCGCTGCGCCCGGCCGCGGTCGAGTGGACGATCCTGCGGCCGGGCTGGTTCGCCCAGAACTTCAGCGAGGGCTTCTTCCGCGACTCGGTGCTGGCCGGTGAGCTGCGGCTGCCCGCCGGCGACGGCGCCGCGAGCTACGTCGACGCCGATGACATCGCGGCGGTCGCTGTGGCAGCGCTGACCGAGGACCGCCACGTCGGGCAGACGTACGAGCTGTCCGGCCCGCGCGCGGTCACGATGGCCGAGGCGGCCGCCGAGATCGCGGCGGCGTCTGGCCGCGACGTCCGCTACACCCACGTCGACCATGACGACCTCGTCCGCGAGTTGGTGAACGACGGCTGGCCCGCCGCCGACGCCGACGAGTACGTGAGCCTCATCGGCCCGATCCGCCGCGGCATCGACGCCCACCTGTCCGACGGAGTGGAACGCGCCCTCGGCCGCCCGCCGCGCGACTTCCGCGACGTCGTGCGGGAGGCCGCAGCGGCCGGGGCGTGGTCCTGACGCGGGTGGGCTGACGTGTCGGCCGGACGCGCTGCGCGGCCGACGTTGGAACGCTGAGCACGCCCACTGGACACGCCGCGCGATGACTTCGGGTGCTGGCAGGTGCCGGTCCGACGCGTTGACGCTCGTCTACGCCGCCGGCGCGCAGCGTAGCGACGCCGGCGGGGTTGGCACGCGGCCAGGCCCACGCGCATGCGCCGACGCCATCGCGTGGGCGGCGGTGACGGCGACGCCGCCCCGGGTGCTGGCACGAGCACGCCGACCCTGCCGGGTGGGGCAGGGTCGGCGCTTCGGAGCATGGCGCTGCGCTGCGCCGCCCCAGGCCGGGGCGTCGGGCAGCGCCCGCCCGTTCCGGCCAGTCGGGACGGTCAGGCGGCGCCCATGGCGCGGCGGCGCGCACGCAGGGCCAGCAGTCCGGCGGCGAGCAGGAGCCCGGCGAGCGCGACACCACCCAGCGTCCACACCCCGGTGTCCGGCAGCAGGTCGCCCTCGCCCGGGTCGTCGTCGCCCACGCCGGAGCCGTCGTCCGACCCAGCCTCCGAACCGGAATCCGAACCGCTCCCCGACTCGGACCCCGACTCGTCGCCCGGGCCGTCGGTCGGATCGGGCGACGGCGACGGGGACGGCGTGGGCGGCAGGTCGGGGGCGGACGTGACGCGGAGGAGTACGTCGGTCCCGTCCCACACCGCGTCGAACGTGTACTCGCCGGACGTGACCTCCTGCGCCGCCAGATCCGTACTGCCCGGCCCGGACGTCGTCACGACGGCGAACTCGTCACCCTCCACCGGGGCGAACCCGTCGAGCACCGTCACGTCCCAGGTGACGTCGCCGAGGGTCTGGAACGAGGTGGCGATCCGGTCGAACCCGTCGCACGCCGAATACCCACCGAGCTCGACCGCCACCGTGCCATCACCGGTGAACTCGTCATTGACGGTGAGACAGCCGGCCGACGCCCCGGGGGCGACCGTCCCGCCGGAAAGCGCCAGCGACCCCACCGTCCCGGCGCCGCGCAGCACCCCCTGCACCGAAGCCGCCGTCAGGCCCAGGTCGCCGTCGACCGCCACCGAACCGCCGGCCACAGACAGCCGCGACCCGGCGGCGTTCTGCGTCCAGTCGCCGCCCAGCACCAGCGAGCCGGAGCCGCCGTGCCGCAGCGTCCCCGCACCCCGCAGGTCGCCGTCGAACGACGTCGACGCGGAGCCCACGACGGACAGCGCCGACGCCGCGTCGACCAGCAGCACCGAACCGGCCGCGCCGGACCCGGCCAAGGAACCGACTGCCTCGTTGTCGTTGAGCACGAACATCCCGCCGCCGGTGATCGACAGTTCGGCACTGTCCGGGATCAGGTCGTGCAGGTCGGCGTGGCCGGTGTGGACGGTCGTCACGTGCGCGTCCTGAATCTCGAAGTCGCCCGGCACGGACGTGTCACGGTGCAGCGAGACGGCGCCGCTCTCGGCGACCGTCAGTCCGTCGTACGTGCTGGACCCGCCGTCGCTGAAGATGATCGGCGCGTCGATGCCCGCGCTGGCCAACGCGAGGTCACCGGAGCCCCCGACGGACACCAGGTCGACGACCGACGGCGTGGCCCGGGTCTCGACCCGCCCGCCGCCGTTCGTCAGCGCGACGTCGGTCACCGTCAGGCTCGCCCCGGGCGCGAGCGTGGCCAGCACCGACTGGTCGCCGACCCGCAGTTCCTCGTCGAGCGTGATCGTGTCCTCGGTGCCCACGACCGCGCCGTCGTACGCCGTCGTCATGCCCGACCCCGCCGGCCCCAGGGCGAGCGCGTCGTTCACCACGAGCAGCGACTCCGCGCCGTTGACCGCCGTCAGGCCCTCGTGGCCGAACTGGCCCTCATCGATGCTCAGGCGCCCCGGGCCGTGCGCCGTCCCGACCAGCACCTCGCCGTTCGGGTCGCTGGTCAGGCTGGCGAACTGCGGCACGACGGCGTCGCCGTCGAGGGCGAGCACACCGTCGCCGACGTGCAGGTCGCCGGCGAACGACAGCGGATCGCCGCCGGTGCCGCCCCGCACGTGCACGTACGCGCCGAGCGTCACCGGCTCGGCGAGCGTGACGGCGTGCGGCCCCGCGACCAGCGAGTACGGCCCGAGGACCCCGCCGTTGCCGAGCGTGATGGGCCGCTGGAACTCGGTGTCGCCGGTGAACTCCAGCGTCGCCTCCTCGACGACGGTGACGGCGCCGCCCGCGCCGCCGCAGTCCGTCCCTCCGCATCGCACCGTGACGGAATCCTCCAGCCCGATCGTCCCCGCGTACGTCGAGCCGCGGAGGGCGACGATCCCGTCGCCGCGGAACCGCAGCGCCTCGTCGTCGCCGCCGATGCGGGCCGCGAGCGTGGCGCCGTCCTCCAGCTGGACGATGTCCGTCGCGTTCGCCGCCTGCGTGAACCGCAGCTGGTGCGGCGCCTCGATGGTGAGATCGGCGGTGACGTGGTGCAGGTGCTCGCCCGCGCTGGACGGGATCTCCAGGCCGGTCGCGAGCGTCGTCGGCGCCGAGACGGTGAAGAAGTGCGCCTCGATGTCGTCGCCGGACAGCTCGTAGCCGGGCGCCTCGACCCGCAGCACGCTGAACGTCGTGCCGCCGAGGTCGTTGACGGCCTCCTGGCCGGCCGCACCGGGCCCGAAGACGACGCCGTCGGCGTCGCCCGGAGCCCCGCCCGCGCAATCGGCCCAGTTCTGTGCGGTGGACCAGTTAGCATCGCCCCCGGCTCCGGTCCAGCGGCAGGTCAGGCCGAGGGCTTGGGCGGGTGTGGCCGGAAGTGTCAGCGCGACGAGCACCGTGGCAACGGCGCAGGTGGCAGTGGCCCGGAAGCGGGCAGGGGTCGTCGAAGTCACGGGCTCGACCGTAGGGAGGGGACACGGGATGGGCGAGTGGGGTTCCTACGCATGCCGCCGTCCGGGCATGGGGGTTTCCACGGTTTCTCGGCGGCGGCGGTGAGGCGGGGACTGGTCGACGGCGAGGGCGCCGTGCTCGCGGGCGGGTCGCTGCCGGCGCTCACCCGCGGTGACGTGGCGGCTGCGCTGACGACGTCCGCCCGCGGCGTGCTGCGGCTGGCGCGGTACGAGCAGCTCAGCGGGCGGGAACGGCCGGCGCACGAGCGGCTCACCGCCGTCCTGCCGACGCTCACCGACGCGGCGCTGTGCCGCGACGTCGAGGTGCAGCAGCAGCTCGGGGTGGCGTTCGAGCCGGCGTTCGGCGCGTTCACGCTGAACCTCGATGCGGCGCCCGAGGCCGGGCCGCCGCCCGTGGCCGGGCCGCCGCCCGTGGCCGGGCCGCCGCCCGCGGGCGGGTCCGCCGCGACCCGCGTCCGCGCCCTCGTCGCCGTCGCGTTCCATCGCCTCGTCATGGACGGCGTCGAGCCGGCCGGTGGCTGGACGGCGGCGCCGACGGCCGCGGACTGGGCGGAGCAGTTGTCGCTCGAGGAGCAGGCCCGGATCGGGCTCCTGGAACTGCTGGAGCGTGGCGAGCCGGACGAGATCCTGGACGCGATCGACCTGCTCTACTGGGTGCCGACGCTGTCGCTGGCGCACTCGCTGGTCGTCGAGGCGCTGGCCGTGGCCGACGCCGCCCGGCGCGCGGCGGAGCGGGCCGGGCTCTGCGCGATCGGGCCGTTCCTCGACCACACCACCGGCTGCAGCTACACGACGCAACTGCGGGTGGCCGACGCGGCGGGGCTGATCGAGCGGGCGCTGACCGGCTTCGAGGACTCCGGCAACTGGTCGTGGTGGATGCACGCGCGCTCGGTGCAGCACGTGCTCGCCGTGATGTCGCGCGAGCGGCTGCCCGACGGCGGCGCGACGATGTCCGAGCTGGAGCGGCTGCTGCTGCTCGGCGACTGGCGGGAGGGACGGCGGTCGCTCGGGCACTCGGTGCTGATGGAGATGGCGATCGTCCTGACCAGCGTCGGTGACGCCGATGGCGCCCGGCGGATCGTGCTCGCCGACGGCGGCATCGACGAGCTGGTGCTCACCAACTCCGACCGCGCGCTGATCGCCGAGATGCTCTTCGCGGCGGCCGTGGCCGACGGCGACGACGCCGAGGCGGAGCGGCTGCGTCGCGTCGTCGAGCACATGATGCCGTCGCCGTACGTGCTCATCGTGCGGGAGCGGATGGGAGCGCTGCGGTCCGGCGTCGCCGTCCAGGAGGCGCCGGTCGTCGAGGATCTGGGCAACGGGTTCGAGATCTTCCGGACCCGCTGGCTGCTGCTGTCCGACGCCGTCCGCCGTGGTCGCCGGGACGCGGCGCTCGGCGCCCTCGCCAACCTCGACGCCTACGCCAGCGAGGCGCGCGTCGCCGCCGTCCGGACCCGGGCGGTGCAGTTGTTCCGGACGCCGGTGGCCGCGGCCGAGGGACTGCTGAGCACCCGGCAGCTCGAGGTCGCGACGCTCGCCGCCGCCGGCCGCACCAACCGGGAGATCGCGGCGGCGCTGTTCCTCGGCGTGCGGACGGTCGAGGGGTACGTGGCGAGCGCGCTGCGGGCCCTCGGGCTGACCCGCCGCGAGGACCTGGCGACGGTGTCGCTGCCGGTCTCGCTCGGTGCCGCGGCCGGGACGTCGGCCGAGCCGGTGTACCTGACGTTGCGGCAGGGCCAGGTGGCGGCGCTGATCGCGGCGGGCGCGAGCAACGTGGACATCGGCGAGGCGCTCGGGATCACCGAGAAGACGGTCGACAAGCACATCGCGGCGATCAAGGAACGGACCGGGTTGGGGACGCGGACCGCGATCGCCGCGTCGTTCCACACCGTCCTGGCCCAGCCGGCCCGGGCCTGAACGGTCCAGAATGCGCGAAACCCCAGGCCGATGGCCTGGGGCTCAGTGTGCGCGCCCGAAGGGACTCGAACCCCTAACCTTCTGATCCGTAGTCAGATGCTCTATCCGTTGAGCTACGGGCGCTCGACTCGCGCGTAAGCGAACCGGTGACCGAGTGTACCGGTCCGAGCGTCGAGGCCGAAATCGGATCACGCCAAGCCCTTTCAGGCCGCCGACGACCAGCGCAGACAGCACCTATAGCGTGTGACATGACACCACTACGACGAGAGGGTGACCGCCCATGGGCCAGCAGCCGGCCAGCCTGACCATCACGAACGCCCGCATCTTCGACGGCTCCTCGGCCGAGCTGACCGAGGGCGACCTCCACATCGTCGACGGCGTGATCGTGGACCCCGCCGCCGCCGAGGACGGCGCCGCGACGACGATCGACGCGCGGGGCGGGACGGTCGTGCCGGGGCTGATCGACGCGCACTGCCACGCGTACGGCATCGGGCTGGACATGGTCGGCATCGACTCGAGCCCGCTGAGCTACGTCGCGCTCAAGGCGGCGCGGCGGCTGAACAACGCCCTGCGCCGCGGGTTCACCACCGTCCGCGACGTCGCCGGCGGCGATCCCGGTCTGGCCAGTGCGCTGGACGAGGGCCTGGTGGCGGCGCCGCGCTACTTCTACACCGGCCCGGCGCTGTCCCAGACCGGCGGCCACGGCGACCCCCGTCCCGGCGACCGTGACCTGTGCGTCGGGCACGCCCACATGACCGAGGTCGTCGACGGGGTGGACGCGGTGCGCACGGCCGTCCGCGACCGGTTCCGCCGCGGCGCCCACGCCATCAAGATCATGACGTCGGGCGGCGTGGTGTCGCTGACCGACCCCATCAACCGGCCGCAGTACAGCGTCGACGAGGTCCGCGCGATCACCGACGAGGCGGCCCGGCGCGGCTCGTACGTCGCGGCGCACGCGTACTCGCCGGAGGCGATCGAGCACTCCGTCGTCAACGGAGTCCGCTCGATCGAGCACGGCAACCTCCTCGACGAGCCGACCGCCCGGCTGATGGCCGACCACGGCGCGTTCCTCGTGCCGACGCTGGCCGCGTACGACGCCATGGACCGCCGCGGCGACGCGGTCGGGCTGAACCCGATCTCCAAGGCCAAGAACCGCGAGGTGCTCGACTCCGGCAAGCACGCCATCGAACTGGCGCGGGCCGCCGGCGTCCGGGTCGGCTTCGGCACCGACCTGATGGGCGACCTCGAGGACGACCAGCTGGTCGGGCTGCGGCTGCAGGTCGAGGTGCTCGGCGTGCTGGACGCGCTCCGCTCGGCCACGTCGGTCAACGCTCAACTACTCGGCCGCGACGACCTGGGCCGGATCGGCGCCGGCGCCGCCGGCGACCTCCTCCTGTTCGACGGCGACCCGTTCGCCGATGCGTCGCTGCTGTGGAACGAGAAGGGGCGGACGGTCATCCGGGCGGGCGCGGTCGTCTGATCCCGGGGACGGGCCGGTGAGCTAGGCGCCTGCGGGTCGGGCGGTCCGCGGCGCCGCATGGGTGCCGAGTGCCCAGACGTGCCTTGACGCGCGGTGCCCGGGTTGTGGACGGGTCTGGGTGCCGCGTACCCGGGCGTGCCCAATTCGGGATGCCCGAGCCGTGTGCGGGGTCCCGGCGACGTACTCCGGATGCAGCCGACCGGTCGTGCCGGACCATGGGCGGGTCCCGTGCCGGGAGCGCAAGCCCGGGGTGCTGGGCCGCATGCTGGTCCCGGTGTCGCGTGCGCGGACGTGCCTCGAGCTCGCGGTGCTTCGGGTTGTGGACGGGCCCTGGGCGCTGTGTGCCGGGAGCGTCCAATCCGGGGTGCCTGGGCGATGGGCGGGTCCCGGTGCCGGGAGAGCCAGTCCGGGGTGCTGGGCCGCGTGCTGGTCCCGGTGTCGTGTGCCCGGACGTGCCTCGAGCTCGCGGTGCTTCGGGTTGTGGACGGGCCCTGGGCGGCTGTGTGCCGGGAGCGTCCAATCCGGGGTGCCTGGGCGATGGGCGGGTCCCGGTGCCGGGAGAGCCAGTCCGGGGTGCTGGGCCGCGTGCTGGTCCCGGTGTCGTGTGCCCGGACGTGCCTCGAGCTCGCGGTGCTTCGGGTTGTGGGCGGGTCTCGGCGCCGTGTGCCGGATGCGGCCGATCTGCCGTGCCGGGCCGTGGCCGCGGCGTTCCCGGACGTGCCTGTGGCGGGCTGCATCGCGGGGTCGCGGGGTCGCGGAGTTGCGGGGTCGCGGAGTTGCGGGGTCGCGGAGTTGCGGGGTCGCGGTGCCGCGGGCCCGGAGGTGCCTCGAGGTCGCGGTGCCCGGGCTGTGGACGGGTCTGGGTGGCGAGTGCGTGGGTGGGCTCCCCGGGATGCCCGAGCCGTGTGCGGGGTCCCGTGCCGCGGGCCCGGACATGCCCGATGTCGCGGGGCCGAGCCGTGGACGGGTCCCGGTGTCGTGCGCGCGGACGTGCCCGGAGCTCGCGGCGCCCGGGTTGTGGGCGGATCTCGGCGCGGCGGGCGCGGACGTGCCCGAGGTCGCGGGGGTCGAGTGCGTGCACGCGTAGCGTCCGGTCCGTACACAGACGCCCCGGGTCGTCGCCAGCGGGTGGCGCGGCCGCCGCGGCTGCTGCGTCTCCAACCCAGCCCTCTGGTACGTACCATCAACCTCGACCGGTACGGTGAGGTACGTACCACTGTCCATTTTGTCCGGAATTTCGGGCACCTGTGTGGTCCTGATCACCCCATCGTCGGTTCCAGTCCCTGAGATGCCGGTCCTAGCGTGCTGAGCATCCCCGCGGAACACCGCCCGTCTCCGAATGGCCTGAGACCGGGTCGCTTCCGCATACCCGGAACGCGCCGCAGGGCCGACTGCGCGCCCCGAACACGAAGAGGGTGACCGCTACATGACGACGTTCGCCGAACCCGGAGCTGCACACGATCTCGACGACGCGCCCACGTCCCACGCAGGTTTGCTCGCCTGGGTCCGCGAGGTCGCGGAGCTGACCCAGCCGGACCGTATCCACTGGTGCGACGGTTCCGACGAGGAGTGGACGGCCCTCACCGACGAGCTGGTCGACGCGGGCACGATCGTCAGGCTGAACCCGGAGAAGAAGCCGAACTCGTTCTGGGCGCGCACGGACCCGACGGATGTGGCGCGGGTGGAGGAGCGGACGTTCATCTGCTCGGTGAACGAGGCGGACGCGGGGCCGACGAACAACTGGCGCGACCCGAACGAGATGAAGGCCGAGATGACCGAGCTCTACAAGGGCTCGATGCGCGGCCGCACGATGTACGTCATCCCGTTCTGCATGGGCCCGCTGACGGCGGCGAACCCGATGTTCGGGGTCGAGCTGACGGACTCGCCGTACGTGACGGTGTCGATGCGCATCATGGCGCGCATGGGCGCCCGCGTCCTCGAGGCGATGGGCGACGACGCGCCGTTCGTGCCGTGTCTGCACAGTGTCGGCGCACCGCTGGAGCCGGGCCAGCAGGACGTCGCGTGGCCGTGCAACGAGACCAAGTTCATCACCCAGTTCCCCGAGGAGCGGATGATCTGGTCGTACGGCTCCGGCTACGGCGGCAACTCGCTGCTGGGCAAGAAGTGCTACTCGCTGCGCATCGCCAGCGCCATGGCCCGCGACGAGGGCTGGCTGGCCGAGCACATGCTGATCCTGAAGCTGACCGCACCGCACGGCGCCGTCCACTACATCGCGGCCGCGTTCCCGTCGGCCTGCGGCAAGACGAACCTGGCGATGCTGGAGCCGACCATCCCTGGCTGGAAGGTCGAGACGCTCGGCGACGACATCGCGTGGATGCGCTTCGGCGACGACGGCCGGCTGTACGCCGTCAACCCGGAGTTCGGCCTGTTCGGCGTCGCGCCCGGCACCGGCTGGAAGACCAACCCGAACGCCATGCGCACCATCGCCAAGGGCAACAGCGTCTTCACCAACGTCGCGCTCACCGACGACGGCGACATCTGGTGGGAGGGCATGACGGACGAGCCGCCGGCGCACCTGACCGACTGGAAGGGCCGCGACTGGACGCCCGACAGCGACGAGGTCAGCTCGCACCCGAACTCGCGGTTCTGCACGCCCATCGAGCAGTGCCCGATCATCGCGTCGGAGTACGACGACCCGCGTGGGGTGCCGATCTCGGCGATCCTCTTCGGCGGACGGCGCGCGACCACGATCCCGCTGGTCACCGAGGCGCGCGACTGGACCCACGGCGTCTTCATGGGCTCCACGCTCTCGTCGGAGACGACGGCGGCGGCGGCCGGCAAGGTGGGCGTCGTCCGGCGCGACCCGATGGCGATGCTGCCGTTCATCGGCTACAACGCGGGCGACTACTTCGCGCACTGGATCGCGATGGGCAAGGACGCCGACGCCGTCAAGCTGCCGAAGATCTTCTACGTGAACTGGTTCCGCCGCGACGACGACGGCGGCTTCCTCTGGCCGGGCTTCGGCGAGAACGGCCGCGTCCTCAAGTGGGTCGTCGAGCGGCTGGAGGGCCTGGCGGCGGCGACGGAGACGCCGATCGGCCACGTGCCGACGCCGGAGTCGCTGGACACCTCGGGCCTGGACCTGACGGCGGAGCAGCTGGCCGCGTGCCTCGAGGTCGACCCGGAGGAGTGGCGGGCCGAGGTGCCGGGCATCGCCGAGTGGTTCGACAAGTTCGGCGACCAGCTGCCGACGCTGCTGTGGGCCGAGCTCGACGGCCTCAAGGCGCGCCTCGGCATGTAGTCGTGTATGGCTGGCGGTTCGGTGGCGCTATGACCCCACCGAACCGCCAGCCATCGCGTCGGCGGCCTGCTGCAGGATCTCCTCGGGCGCGACGTCCGGGTCGTCGCGGACGACGGCGACGTCCAGGCCGGCCGCCGCGAAGCGGGCGAACGCGGCCGCCACCTCGTCCGGCGTCCCGGCGGCGACCAGCCGGTCGAGCAGGTCGTCCGTCACGAGGTCGACCCGCGGCGCACCCGCGACCAGCCCGGCCCGGAACTCCGCGCACGACGACGCCGACAGCCCGGCGGACCGGGTGATCAGGTGATCGCCGTGGATGCCGAGGAACCGGGCGACCAGCGGCCGGATGCGGTCGCGCGCCTCGGCCCCGGAATCGGCGACCGACAGCCCGACGTACCCGGCCAGCCGCATCGACGGGCCGACCACCGACCGCACCGACTCGATGTACGACGGCCCGGCGAGGATCGACAGCAGCACGCCGTCGGCCGACTCCGCCGCCAGCTCCAGCGCTCGCGGACCCTTGACGCCGAGCACGATCGGCAGGTCCGGGCGCAGCGGCCGGAACGACAGCGCGGCATCGACGGTGTACGCGGGCCCGGAATGCCGGACGTGCTCGCCCGCGAGCAGGCGGCGCACGACGGACACGGACTCGGCCAGCCGGCTCAGCGGCCGGTCGAACGGGATGCCCAGCTGGCCGGTCATCCAGCGCTCGTTGCTGGCGCCGAGCCCGGCCAGCGCCCGCCCGCCGCTCAGCTCGTCCAGCGTCGCGAACTCCATCGCCAGCACGACCGGATGGCGGGTCCACGGGTTCACCACGCCGATACCGACCTGGACCGACGATGTCGCCTGCGCGATCGCCCCGGCCAGCGCGAACGCCCCGCGCTCGACGTAGTCCTCGGTGACCCACACCTCGTCGAACCCGGCCTCCTCGGCGGCGACGGCGGCGGCGACGGCCGACCGGCTGGGCCGGTGCCCCGAGAGCGAGAACGCCAGCCGCATCAGGACCCGATCGCGGCCAGCAGCGCGTCGACCGCCGGCTCGATGACCGGCACCTCGGGCAGCGTGGCCGCCGTCGCGCCCACGTCCTTGAGCCCGGTGGACGTCCCGATGACGACGACCGACGCGGACGGGTCCAGGTCCAGCGCCGCCAGGGCCGGCCACGCCGTCGCCGACGCCGCCTCCTGGTACAGCCCGGCGGACGCGGCCAGCTCGCGCTGGGCGGCCAGGATGACCTCGTCGGACGGGACCGCGACCGCGGCGCCGCCGGTCGAGCGCAGCGCGCTGAGCCCCTGGAACGTCCCGACCGGCGACGCCGTCGAGAACGCGACCGACGGCTGGTACGGCACCGGCCCGGCGACCTCGGACCCGCTGGCCAGCGCGGCGGCGTGTGGTCCGAACGGCTCGGCCGCCACCATGCGCGGCGACCGCTCCAGCACGCCCAGCTCGACGAGGTCGGCGAAGCCGCGGGCGACGCCCACCAGGCCGTCGGCGTACGCGGCGGGCACCACGACGACGTCGGGCGGCGCGTCGAGCTGGTCGGCCAGTTCGTAGGCGATGGTCTTGTAGCCGTCGACGCCGTACGGGTTGGACCCGACGGGCGGGTCGGCGTGGCCGGACATCGCCAGCCAGCCGAACTTCTCGACCAGCTCGCGCATCAGCGACCACCGCTGCCGCGGCTCGGGCAGCGCGACCACCGACGCGCCGTACGCCTGCATCAGCGTCTTCATCGTCGACGGCACGCTGGCCACCGTCAGCACGACGCAGCGCAGCCCGGCCCGCGCCGCGTACGCCGCGATGGCGGCGCCATGGTTGCCGGTGCTCGCGACGACGACGGTGTCGATGCCCAGCTCGACGGCCTTCGTGACGGCGACCGACGCCAGCCGGTCCTTGTACGACCACGTCGGGTTGCGGGTCTCGTCCTTGACGACGACGGACGCGACGCCCAGGCGCTCGGCGACGGCCGGCAGGTCGACGACCGGGGTCGCCCCCTCGGCCAGCGAGACCGCCGGGGTCCCGGCGGCCAGCGGCAGCAGCGCGCGGTACCGGAACAGCCCGGGCTCACCGCCGGACACCGGCACGGCGCTCAGCCCGGCGAGGTCGTAGACCGGCAACACGTTGGCCGGCACCCCGTCCGCCTCGCAGGCCGGGCAGCCGCGGCCGACCAGCTCCAGCGACGGGTCGGCGTAGCTCGCCGCGCAGCGCAGGCACGCGAGCGTCCGGGTGTACGTCATGCCGCCACCACACTCAGGTCGCGGCCGGACCGGGTGAGCCGCTCCACGCCGCCGGAGGTCACGACGACCGCGTCCTCGACCATCATCCCGCCCCATCCCAGCTCGTAGTACGGCGTCTCGAAACAGAACGTCATGCCCTCGGCCAGCTCGGTGCCGACGCCGGGCGCGACGATCGGCGGCTCGTAGATCGACAGCCCGATGCCGTGCCCGCAGTGCTGCCGACGGTACCGGGGGACGCCGCGCGCGACCGCGTCGAGGCCGATCCCGAACAGCGTCGACGCGGGCAGTCCCGGCCGCGCGGCCGCCAGCTGCTCGTCCTCTCCGGCCTTCACCGCGGCGTACACGTCGCGCTGCCGGGCCGACGGCTCGCCGAGCACGGCGGTGCGGCCGATGTCGGACCAGTAGCCGTCGACGACGCAGCCGACGTCGAACCGGGCGATCTCGCCCGGCTTCCAGGCGCGTCCGGACGGGACGGCGTCGGCGAGGGCGGACCGCTCGCCGGTGAGCGCGACGACGAAGCGCGGGTCGCCGCCGCCGGCCACCATGGTCCCGGCGACGACGGCGGCCAGCTCGGCCTCCGTGGTACCCGGCCCGGCCGCGGCCAGCGCGGCGTCGATGCCGGCCTCGGCCAGCTGGGCGGCGTAGGCCAGCAGCTCCACCTCGGCGGGGAGCTTGCGCGACCGGACGGCGAACAGCAGGCCGGCGCCGTCCTCGACCACGTCGCCGCAGGCCGCGAGCACGTCGGCGGGCACGTCGCGGGTCTCGACCGCCAGCCGCGCCGACGACGGCAGCGTCGCGACCGCGGCGGCCAGCGCCGAGGCCAGCCCGTCGTGCCGGTCGGCGACCTCGGTGACCGGGTCGGGCGTGCCGGACTCGACGTAGAACCGGCCGAACGGCGAGATCCGGTCGACGGGCAGGACGGTGGCGCCGGCGGGCACGTCTGCCGCCGGCGCCACCAGCCAGAGGTCGGTGGCGGTCACCAGCGCCGCCATCCGATGGGTGCGGAACACCTGACCGGGCATGCTGCGGTAGCCGGTCGCGTACAGGACGCTCTCCGGCTCGGTCAGCACGACCGCGTCGTAGGGCTGGTCCGCGAGCCGCGCACGCAGCCGGGCCAGGCGGTCCCGGGCGAGGGCGGCGGTGTCGATCGCGGGCTTGGTGGGGAGGCCGGCCGTCATCGGCTGCCCTTCGTCTCGGCGGCGATGATCGTCTCGCTGAACCCGGCCATCGCGTCGGTCGTCTCCGCGACGGTGTCGACGGCGAACAGCAGGCCGGCCAAGGTCGTCACCCCGGCGTCGCGGTAGGCGCGGACCTGCGCGGCGACGTCGTCAGGGGTGCCGATGAGGTTGCGGGCGGCGAGGTCGCCGACGCCCTGGTCCTTCAAGGTGGTCTTCGACAGCGACGCGAGATGCTTGAAGACCTGCGACGACTCGAACCGGCGCCAGGCCTCCTCGCGGGTCGGCGCGACGCTGACGGCGACCTGCAGCGCGACGTCGAAGTCGTCGGGAAGTTCGCGGCCGTGCTCCGCGGCCTCGGCCGTGATGCCGGCCAGGGCGTCCCGGACCTCGTCGGGCGTGAGGCAGGCCGGCAGCCAGCCGTCGCCGTACCGCGCCGCCCGCGAGCGCGAGCCGGGCGAGTTGCCGCCGGACAGGATCGGCAGCCACCGGTCCCGGTACGGCTTCGGGAAGCTCTCGACGTCGGTGAACTCCACCCAGGTGCCGTGGAACGACGCCGACCGCTCGGTCAGCAGCGCGCGCAGCGCCGGGATGGCCTCCTCGGCGTGCTCGCCGCGGTGCACCTTGCGGCGCGGCTCGACCGCCTCCAGCTCCTCGCGGTACGCGCCGATGCCGACGCCGAGCACCGCCCGTCCGTGCGACAGCTGGTCCAGCGTGGCGGCCTGCTTCGCGGCGACGACGGGGTGCCGGAACGGCAGCACCATGACCGCCGTCGCCAGCCGGATGCTCTCCGTGACGGCGGCGACGTAGCTCAGGTAGCCGAACGGGTCGTAGTAGCGCGGCGCCTGGTCGAACTCGGCGCGGACGTAGCGCTGCGTCGTCAGGTGGTCGTTGCCCCAGATCGACTCGAAGCCGAGCCGTTCCGCCGTCA
Source organism: Jiangella alba (assembly GCF_900106035.1). GTDB lineage: Bacteria > Actinomycetota > Actinomycetes > Jiangellales > Jiangellaceae > Jiangella > Jiangella alba. Next base: position 1,087,889 of record NZ_FNUC01000004.1, on the reverse strand, counting down.
CCGCCAGCTCGACCGCCTGGTCGATGTCCGCGTACGGGACCGGGTACATGAGCCCCTCGGTCCCGGTCGGGACGCCGAGTCCGAACCTCACGAGCGCACCTCCGCGGCCGGGGACGGGTCGCGCCATCGGCTGACCGCGGTGCCGACGACGGCGTACAGGACGAATCCGGCGATCAGGCCCTCGATCGCGTCGGCGATGATCAGGTCGGTGTACCGGGCGATCAGTGCGCCGGCCACCCAGCAGCCCAGCGCCTCCCACCGCACCGACGGGGCGGTGCGCAGCAGCTCGGTCGCGTCCCAGCGCCGGACCACGACCCAGAAGTACGCGATCAGCACGCCGGCGAACGGCGGCACCACCACCGAGATGACGCCGAGGAAGCGCTGGAACTCCGCCGCCAGCCCGACGAACGCGATGAGCAGCGCGATCAGCACCGCGAACACCGTCCACACCGGCTTCGCGACCTTGAGGCCGAGTGTGTTCGACGCGTTCGTGAACGCCAGCGACGCCGAGTAGATGTTGTTGTCCGCGGTGTTCCACAGCGCGAGGAAGAGCATGACCGCGGCCGGCGCGAGCAGCCCGAGGCCCTGCATGACGACGACGAAGTTGCTGTTGCCGACCTTCATCGCCGAGACCGTCGCGATGAGCTCGAAGACCGCGGCGCCGACGGCGAAACCGCAGAAGCTGGAGATGACGACGTCGCGGGCGCGGACGGCGTAGCGCTGCACGTCGCCGACCAGCGCGGCGCCGGTGACCCACGTCGCGATGACGGCGCCGATGGCCACCGAGAAGCCGATCGGCGCGGCCGGCGTGTAGTTGACGACGTCGCTGAACCCGCCGTCGAGATCGCCGATGCGGACCAGCGCGAACAGCGCGATCGCCACCTGCACGGGCACGGCGATCGCCGAGTACCGCTGCAGGCCCTTGAACCCGAAGATCGCCGTGGTGAGGATCGCCCCGCTGAACGCCACGATGAACGCCCACTTCGGGATCTCCGGGATCAGCTGGTTCACCGCCAGCCCCCAGGTGTCCATCAGCACGCCGATGAAGCCCATCGCCACGACGCCGAGGAACAGCGACACCACCACCGCGCCATGCGTTCCGAACACCGCACGCGACGTGAGGTAGCTGGTCAGGCCGGTGCGGAAGCCGACCATGCCGACCAGGCTGGCGACCACCGCGAGCAGCACGTTGCCGAGCAGGATCGCCAGCAGGCCCTCGGTGAACGAGGTGCCGCCGCCGACCACGCCGCCGACGAGGAAGCTGCTGACGCTGATGTTCCAGCCCATCTGGACGACGATCAGCTGGATCAGCGGTTTGCGCCGGTCGGCGGGGACCGGCTCGAGGGCATGGTCCTCCATGTCCGCGGCCACGGTGCTCTGGACGGCTGTGGTGTCACGCTCGGTGCTCACGAATGCCTCCCCGGTCGCCGACGTCTGCTGGGGTGCCATGTTGTCCACAATCTGCCCGTCGCTCTATGGGGTATCTCCGGAAGTTGTCACACTACGTTTTGTGGATCTGACACAACGGGCCGAGCTCCTCCTCAGCCGCGTCCCCGACGTGGCGCAGTCGCTCGTCGGCGACGTCTGGGAACGGCTGCCCGGCTACGACGACGCCCGCATGGACCTCGACGACCTCGTCGGCGTCGTCACACCCAACCTGCGCGCGCTGCTGGTCGCGGTCGCCGGGAACCGCGGCCTGCGGCCGGACGAGGTGACGCCGGCGGCGCAACTGGGTGAACGGCGGGCCGTCCAGGGCGTGCCGATCGAGGGCGTCGTCGCGTCGTGGCACTCGGCCGAGCGGCGGCTGCTGGACCAACTGGTCGCCGCCGGCCCGCCGATGCCGCCGGACGAGTACACGCGGCTGGCCCGGCTGCTGGCCGGCGCGGTCGACGTCATGGTCGCCGTGTCGACGGAGGCGTACCGGCGCACGCGCAGCGAAGCGGCGGCGCACCTCGACCAGATCGCGACCGACCTGGTGTCGCGGCTGGCCGGCGGCGAACCGCTGGACCCGGCGCACGTCGAGGAACGGCCCGGTTGATCGGCGTTGCCGCGCAGGTCCCCCATCGCGCCGTGGCGGTGGGTGGGGCGGGCGACGATCCGTTGCAGGTGGCGCGGGCGCAGCGGGAGATCGTCGACGTGCTGCGGCCGCGGCTGCGGTCGCGGATCCTGGTCGGCTCGAAGGACGCGACGATCCTGCTGGTGCTGCCGGACCTGCCGGGGCTCGGCGACATGCTGTCGCGGGCAGCGCGGCGACCGGGCATGGCGGCGGGGACGGTCATCGGGCTGGGCGAGCCGCGGGACCGGCTGGGTGAGGCGGCCGCGTCCTGCCGTGAGGCCGTGGCGGCGCTGGAGGCCGGCCGGCGGGCCGGGCTGGACCGCGTCGTCGTCCCGTTCGACCAGGTCATCGCGGACGTCATGCTGATCGACAACCCGCTGGACGCGCGCCGGCTGGCGGCCCGGGCGTTGCAGCCGCTGGCCGGGCAGGGGCAGCTCGTCGACACCGTCCGGGCGTATCTGGCGACCGGGCTGTCGGTGCGGCGGACGGCCGAGCGACTGGAGGTGCACGAGAACACCGTCTCGTACCGGCTGCGCCGGGTGTCGTCGCTGCTGGACCTGGCCGGTCCGGAGCAGCTGATCCGGGCCGACCTGCTGCTCGCGCTGCGCGCCGTCGACCTCGGATTGTACGCGGCGCCGTGAGGTCCCATTCGTCCAAGCGGGGGCGGCCGCCGCGGGTCTAGCGTGGATCGGGCCGGAAGGAGAGACTCATGGCCACCGTCACCCCGTATCTCTGTGCCAAGGACACCGCGGCCGCGCTCGAGTTCTACGCGGCGGCGTTCGGCGCGGTCGAGACCAGCCGCTGGACCGACCCCGCCGCGGGCACCGTCGGGCACGCCGAGTTCACCGTGCAGGGCGCCCGCGTCATGATCGCCGACGAGTGGCCCGACGGCGGCGTGTACGCGCCCACGCCGGGGCGTTCGTCCGTGTCGCTCGTGCTCGAGGTCGACGACGTCGACGGCCTGTTCGAGCGCGCGGTCGCGGCCGGTGCCACCGTCGACCGTCCGGTCACCGACTCGCCGCACGGCCGCGGCGGCTGGCTGTTCGACCCGTACGGGCACCGCTGGCACCTCACCGCGCCGTCGCCGCCGGACGTGTCGAAGTCCGAGCTGCAGCGCGCCGTCGGCGACGACTACGTGATCAGCTAGTAGCCCGCGGCCTGCAGCGCGGCGTCGATGGCCCGCGCGACGTCGACGATCTCGGCGCCACCGCTGGCAAGGCTGGCCGACACCGACACCGAGACGTCGTCGCGGCGCCAGGCGACCTGCAGGTTCGACGGCGCGCCGAGCGCCTCCCACGCCTCCGTCCCGAGCCCGTCGACGGTCTCGGCGGCGCCGAGCGCGCCGGCGGCGCCCACCCAGTCGTCGAACGTCGAGACGTTGAGCACCAGCTCGCCGCCGGCGCCGGTCCAGCCGCAGGACGGCCCGAACTCGGCCGGGTCGGACAGGTCCTCGGGCGCCGGGGCGGGTCCGACCAGCGTGGCGATGGCGTCGGCGCCCAGCGTGCAGGCGTCGATCGGCTGGGCGACCGGCGGCGGCGCGTCGCCGTCACCGTCGTCGCCGCCGGGGTCGGGCTGCTCCCCGCCGCCGGTGTCGCCGTCGGCTGGTGCTCCTGCGGCGTCGCCGCCCCCGTCCGTGCCGCCGGTGCCGCCGTCGGCCGGATCACCGGCCGGTGGCTCGCCGCCGTCGTCGACGGGTGCCTCGGGCGCCTCGGGTGCGTCGGGTGCGGCCTGCGGGTCGTCGGTGGCGGCCGGTGTGGCCTCCGCGCTTCCCGGCACCCCCGGCGTCGAATCCCACGCCGGCGTCGGCGTCGACTCACCGCTCGCGGCGTCGTCGTCACCGCCACCACACCCGGCCAGGACGCCGGCGGACAGAATCAGGGCAGCCGCTGCCGCGGACCGCTTGGACGAAGTGATCACCTGCGGAAACCTCTCGTGAGCACATCGAAGCGATCCGACCCTAGCAACATCCCCGATGGGGGCGTATGTCCGATTCGGTCACAATCGGGCCAGGGTCCGCAGGGCGCCGACGGCGGCGCGGACGCCCGCGTCCGGTGGTGGGCGCATCCAGGTGTACGCCGAGCGCGGGAAGCGGCGATGGTAGAGGCCGGCGTAGGCGAGCTGGTTGTCGCGCGCGTTCTGTTCGGGGGTGACGTCCTCGCCGACGAGCTGCCGGGCCTCATAGGAGAGGGCGATGCGGTCGGCCAGCCATTCCGGGACGTCCACGGGTGGTGTGGGATGCGCGTGCGCCGCGGTGAGCAGCCGGTCGGCGAACGCGGGGTCGCCGTGGCGGTGGGCGCGGGCCTCGAAGAGCGTCCAGTACCGCCCGAGCGAGCCGGCCCGCTCGCCCCAGCGTTCGGTCGCGACCTCGGCGATCGCGGTCGCGGCCTGCCGGACGGCGATCCAGGCGGCGGTGGCGTCGTCGTCCGCCCGCCGCTCGGCGTCGGCGAGCGACCGTCGCGCCGTCGCGAGCCACGCCTCCACCCGGCGGCCGACGACGGCCTCGTCGAAGCGCCGGCGGGCCGACAGCTCCAGCAGCGCCGACGCGACGCCGTCGTCGTCGCGGGCCGGGCGGCCGCCGTAGACCTTGTCGAGGCCGTGCAGCCAGCGGTGATCGTCCATGCGCCCCGCCGGATCTTCCCCCAGCTCGCCCGCGTCGAACGTCAGCCGCCCCGCGTCGACGGCCGTGTAGATGCCGCTGGTCCCCCACATCTCGCTCAGCTGGTACGCGCACTGGTCGACCTCGGCGGCCAGCTCCGCGACCGGCCGGCCGGCGCCGACGACGATGAGGTCGAGATCGCTGAGCGGCCAGTGCTCGCCGCGCCCGAAGCTGCCGCCGAGCACCACCCCGGCCACTCCCGGGATCGCACCCACCGCCGTCGCCGCCTCCTCCGCGCGGGCCGCCAGGCGGGTGCGCCAGTGCCGCAGCCGCGGATCGGTCTCCTGCACGTGCGGCCTCAGCTCAGCCGGGTGCGGAGCAGGCAGAACTCGTTGCCCTCCGGATCGGCCAGCACATGCCACGACTCCTCTCCCGTCTGCCCGACGTCGGCCGGGCGTGCCCCGAGGGCCAGCAGCCGCTCCAGCTCCGCGTCCTGGTCGCGGTCCGTGGGGTTGACGTCGAAGTGCAGCCGCAGCGGACCCAGCTCGGGATCGGAGCTCGCGCTGAAGATCATGGTCGGCTGCAACCCGCCGAACCCCTCCCGCGGCCCGATCTCCACCCCGTCCTCGGTGTCGAGGACGACGTAGTCGAGCACCTCGCACCAGAACGCCGCCAGCCCCTGCGGGTCTCGGCACTTGACGATGAGTTCCGACATGCGGCACGCCATGGCGTCACGCTACAAGCCCCCCACGCTCGTCGGGCCGGTCCCGCACCTGGGCGTACGCGATGGTCGGTACCGTTCGCGGATGCCGATCCAGGTCCCGATCGACGACCCGTGCGCGTTCTGCGAGTACCTGGCTGGTCGAAGGCCCTACACCATCATCGGCAGAGACGCTCTGACCGCGGTGCTGGTGACGCGTGAACAGCGAGGGCGTGGCCACGTGCTGGTCATCCCGGTCGACCACCACGAAACGATCATCGACGTTCCGACGCACGTGGCCGAAGCGCTCATGCGGAGCGTGCAACGGTGGGCGGCCGCGGTCGCTCGTGCGCACAGCGCCGAGGGCGTGGCCGTGTGGCAGAACAACGGGGTTCCAGCACATCAGTCAGTGCCGCATGTCCACTTTCACGTGGCGGCGACCCTTGCTGAAGGCGGAACACACTGGGACGGCGTGCCGACATTGTCGATCCGGGAGACCGACGCCATCGCTGCGGCGTTGCTCGCGAAGCTGGACGCGCGCCCCTGAGCCCGGACGCACGTCGGGCCGGTCCTGGTGGGACCGGCCCTCTGCGTTGGTGCTGGTGGGGCGGAGGCGGCGGGATTTGAACCCGCGAGAGGGTTTGAGCCCTCAACCCGCTTAGCAGGCTTGCCACCGCCCGTTCGGGGCCGTTCATCGGCGTCTGCTGCCGTGGTGAGCGTGGGGTGCTCATACCCGCCGAACGTGGCTGAACGACCCCAACTGAGACGGAAACTGAGACGAACGCGGTCGGCGCGTGGTCCGCCGCTACGGGTGGTCGACCTCATCCCTTAGTCGCCCCCGGCCGGTGCGTGAACACCGGACCGGGGACTTGATCCCACCTGAGCTACCCAGGAGAGACCCGTGGTCACTGTACCGAAGCCGAAGAAGCGAGAGATCATCACCCGCGCACCGTTCATCCATCACGACGTTGGAGAGGTCGTGGTCTTCCATGACGAGGAAGGCCCGACCATCGACGTGGTCGTGAAGCCGGAGGGCAGCGAGCAGTACGCGCACTTCGCCATCACCGCCATCGAGGCGCACCAGCTGGCCGATGAGATGCATCGCCTCGGCACCATCGCGCAGCGGGCCGGCTGGACACCCACGATCCTGTCCGACGCGCGGGTGTATCTGCCGGGCATGACTGACGAGCAGATCATCGAGCGTCTGGACCGGCTCTACCAGCGTCGCGGTGGGCTCGTGATTGGGTTCCGCGGCCGGCTCGATCGTGCCGCTGGCCGAGCACTCGCCCTCGAAGTTCACATGGAGACGCTGGACCGCTCCGTCCGGCTGGTCGAGGAGCATGCGGAGACGTTCTCCGGGGTTCCGGAGCTGGCGGACCGGTTGAGCGAACTGCGCGCGTCGCTGGAGGACGTGCGCCAGCTGTACATCGCTGAGCAGGAGCGCCAGCCGTGACCGGGCTGACCGGCCGCAATGCGGCGTGCTCGGTGAAGTGGTGCGACGAGACCGGCATGCACGCGGTGCACCGCAAGTACCTTGCGTCAGTCAAGGGCGGGATCAACGGTGCCGGCGTGGTCGGCGTCAACGTTGCTCAACGCGTCCAGCCGCGGGCGTCTGTGTGTGTCGAGCTGACTGTGACTACCCCATGGGCGTCGACGGCCGGCTACCTGCTGGCGACGCCGAGCGTGCCCGACATCGCAGCGGCGCTGTCCGAGGCCGCCGACCGGGCGACCGAGCTGGACGGAACCCGTGAACGGCGTGACTGACTGCTAGCGGCTCCGCAAGGGCGGCCGGCTCGTTGCCTCAGATTCCCCGATGCCGGGACGAGCGACGAGCCGGCCGCCGTGAGCGGTCCATCGGAAGGGTGGCTTGGCGATGACCGTGAGCTGACGGGACATACCGCCTGCCTACTAGAAGTTGTGAGGTATATTGATGGATGCCTGGGTGATTCACGAACACCCTGACGTCGCCAGATGGTTGGAGGGCCTGACTGGAACGACCGCGGTGACTGTCGCCGCAGCTCTTGACCGCCTGGCTGAGGACGGGCCGGCGCTGGGTAGGCCGACGGTGGACAGCATCAAGGGCAGCCGGCACCACAACATGAAGGAGCTGCGTGCGCGCACGGTACGGATCTTGTTCGTGTTCGATCCACGGCGCGCCGCCATCCTCCTGGTGGCTGGCGACAAGCGAGGTGAGTGGGAACGCTGGTACAAGGCGTCCATCCCGCTCGCAGACGACCGATACGACGAGTGGCTGACCATGCTCGACGAGGGCAAGGCATAGGGGGCGAGAGATGACTCAGGAGATCGAGACCACGACCGATACTGCGCGCTGGCCGACGTGGGCGGAGACCCGCGCGAAGCTGAACCTCGACGAGGCCGCCGTTGCTCAGGCCCGTGCCGAACTGGAGGCGGAAGAGGCCGCGTACCGCCTGGCGGAGATCCGGCGCGAGCAGCACCGCACCCAGACCGACGTCGCTCGCGACATGGGCGTCAGCCAGAAGCGCGTCAGCGAGATCGAACGCGGCGATCTCACCCGCACCGAGGTCGACACCATCAGCCGCTACGTCGCAGCCCTCGGCGGCCGCATCCGCATCGTCGCTGACTTCCCGGGCCACAGCATCACCGTGCGCTGACCTGTGCCTGAGTACTAACGGTGACGCGGCCCATCCTGGTGCCTGCAGCGCGGCGCGCCGACCAGCAGCCGTGTGACATTACGTGGCATATTATGCAGATGGGGTCCTACAGCGACAGCGTCCGCGCTCTGCAGAACATCATCAAGCCCGTCTTCGATGCCTTAACCAAGGGTCTCGAAGCCGCCGCGCAACAGCATCTCGATAGTGGCTTCGCACGGGGCGACGATCCTCACTACTTCTCGCACACGGCACGGCGCGTTGCGTCGAAGGAGCTGGGCAACCTGGGGATCACAGCCACCAACGAGTCCAGCGGCCGGCCGCTACTCTCACTCTCTGGGATCTTGATCACCCACAACGGCCTGGCCGTGAGGGTGCTTCGCTCGCCGTACAAGGAAGGCACGCGCAGCCATCTGATCCCACCGCCGGGGCGCTCCGCGCGGCGGCAGGCCTTCTGGCGGCAGATGCCGGCGTTGTCGGACTTCCATACGGACAACCACCTCCTTCTCTGGACTGATGACGAGAGTCGCCTTCTCGACCCCATGACGCTGGTCCGCCCGCTAGGCGGCGACTACCGCCGGGACAGCGTCATCGTGGACTGGGCCGGGCCTCTCTCGCGTGGCATGAGTATGCTCCGTGCGGCCGACCTTGACGAGTTGCGGCCCAGTTACAAGTCCGACCAGCTAGAGGGATAGAAGTGATCTTCGGCGAGCGAGTTAGGCAGTTGCGCGAGATGCACGGCCTAACACAACTTGGGCTCGTCGACAGGATGCCCGACCTGACGCAGTCGCAGCTTTCGAGGATTGAAAAGGGCCTAAGCCAGCCTGACGGCGAGACAACTGCACTCCTGGCGGCAACGCTGGGCGTCACCGTTGATTTCTTTACTCGCGACCCAACGCCTGAATTAGCAGGTCACTCGCCGCAACTTAGATCCCGTAGCCGACTCACCCAACGGTCGAAGGCTTCGGCGCTCCAATGGGCACGGCTCATTCATGAGGAACATAAGCGCATGCGCGCACACGGAAGCGCAATTCCGGTACGCCTAGAGTCAGCGTACGGACTGTCTCCACAGGAAGCTGCGCGCGCGATGCGGGAGATAATGGGATTCACGCCTAATCAACCACTTCCTTATCTTGTTCTTGCAATCGAACGAACCGGGGTTACGATCCTAGGCTTGCCGCTCGCCGAGAATTCACTCGATGCTTTCTGCGCCTGGTACGAGAAGGAACCCCTAATCGGGCTCTTGGACGGTGTCCCTGGTGACCGCCTCCGTTTTAGCGTGGCCCACGAACTTGGACATTTGCTGTTGCACAAGGACCGGGCGGCGGGAAGAGACATTGAGGCGGAAGCAGATCTATTCGCAGCTGAATTGTTAACGCCTCTTCACGCGCTCGCAGGTGAGATGCCGAAGCGACTGACGCTGAGTGGGCTTGCGATGCTTAAGACCAGGTGGGGCGTCTCGATTAAAAGTCTGGTGCGACGCGCGCGAGAGCTCGGAGTGATTGATCAGGAACGAGCGACGGGGCTCTATCGCCAAATCAGTGCGCGTGGTTGGAACCGCGCAGAACCAGGTCACGTGCCGCGCGAAAAGCCAAGGTCATTGCGTAAACTAATGGAGATCGCATATGGCCCCGCGTTGCAAATTGAGACATTCTCAGCGGCTGCTGGATGGTCATATGAGCTCGCGACTGCGGTGCTCTCGCAGCATGCAACTTCAGAAGAGCTTCCATTCGAGTCGCCAGCCCCAAGAAGGCTTCCATCGAATGTCGTGGACTTCAATCAGGCAAGACGCAGAGCCTGATTATGAGGCTAGTCGTATGACATTAACCGCCTCCCCGTCGAGGCCGGCAAGCAGACTCCAACGCCCGCTAGTTCCTGTTAAGCGGCTGCTATCGAGATCAGGGAACTTCGTATGTTGAGCTACGCCGAGGTGGTGAGTAGCTTCGCCCTCGCGACGGCCGTCGCAAGCCTGGGGTGGCAGGTCATTCGAGCGAGGGCTGAGCGTCCTGCTGTCGCAGTAAGCCTGGGGATTAATCATATGTGGACGAATAAAAGTCCCGATTACCAGGTGCGGGTAACGGTAGCGAATTCGGGTGGTCGCGCAGTGACGCTAATTGATCTGGACTGGGAGTATCCGGGTACCACGCCCATCCAGATTTCCTTCTGGGGTGATAGGGTTCAAGGTCCGGAGCTTCCATATAGACTAGAACCGTACGATGCCGTTAGATGGACGTTTCCGAGTTCGTTTATTGAAGAGATCCTGGATGCAAATAGGCCGGTCAGCGCGCTAGCCATTTATCAGTCGAGGCCTAATCGTCGAGGTATGTTGCGTCGCTTGAATCGCGGTCCCTCACGGGCTGTGTCAAGAGCTGTTGTTCTGAATCACGAGACTGCATGGCCTCCGCATGTTCCGCACTCCGAGTCCGGCCCTGTGTGATCAACTGATTCAGGCTTGGTCGGCAAGGACTGCGACTGCGAGCACGTTGCTCACCCTGAGGCGTCGTCCTCATAGCTGCCAGGTCGTTGGCTGGAGCGGAGCGTGTCAAGGGTCGCGTAGCGATCACGTCGTGACGCCGCAGGCGCCCTTGACGTGTGAAGCGGAGGCCAAAAGAATGGCTGCTAAGAGGACGACGCCGCCGCGGCAATGGTGCAGGAGTGGCCGAGCGGATCACGTCGGGTGCCTGCCGGCCGCCGGGGCCCGGAACGGCCGCCAGGCCGCATGCCCGGCCCGGCGGCCGGAGGGCACGGCGCGCGTAGCGCGCCGCTTGATCCTCAATAGCTCAGTCCGGCAATGCACGGCGCGGACTTCGTGGCAAGGCATGGCAATGGCGTCAGTGACTCTGGTATCGGGCGATGAATGCGATGCCACGGACCGGGGACCAATGCTTGCGGCGGAACGTTGGTGGGTGACGCCGGCAGCGCCTCAGCAGGGCTGGACGATCCCGGACGGACGCGCGCACCAACGTGGACCTGAAGCATCCGTGGGACCGTTCATTCCTAGATGAGCCGTTGGCGGTGTATTTGCGCTAGATTACGCGGTCTGAGGGGTGCATAACTCAAGGAGCCATCTGTGACACTGCTAACCGTCTTTCTGCGACGCGTACTCTCGCATTACGAGCTGGTGATTGCCTCCGACAGTCGATTGAGTGGTGGTCAGGCATTGGATCACGCACAGAAGGTCTTTCAACTTGGCCGATCGGATGCATTGATAGCGTTCGCCGGTGACACTCAATGGGCGTACCCACTCTTGATGCAGATGCAGAGGGCTATTGAGAACTACCCGTTTAGCTCCAGTCGCCGCCTTCCGCTTTCCAAGTTAAAGGGTCACACGTTGCGTGTTTTTCAACAAACCTATGACGCCATCCACTCCTTGCCAGTGGGTCAGCGCCACCCAGATAAGCCAGACAACTACTTCTTGCTCGGGGGTTATGATTGGCAAGACGATAAATTCAAGGCGTGGAGGCTGGCGTTCGACGCGGGGAATCGACGCTTCATCTTCCGCCGACTGCTGGGCGCCAACGAATCGAAATTCTTCTTCTCCGGAGATAATAAGCAAGCGGTCGTGGACGCCATTAGGCGAACAAGGGTGCTACTGCGAGAGCGTGATCGCGATGGCAATAATATCGACATGGAGCCATTCGAGATCCTGTGCGAGATCACAGGGGATGAGCGCTACCCAGGTATCGGCGGGGTCCCTCAGATTGGGAAAGTATATAAACACTTGAATACACAGCTTTTCCAGTTGATGTGGAGTTGCAATGGCGTATCAACTCCGCACTTCGCTGGCCGACCCTTGCAGCAAGGAGAGAGGAACAGCTTACCTATATTCGATCCCGCGAAGGGATTCTACTCGGTGCGAGAGATGACCGCACTAGAGGACTAACACATGGGGGTTTCCATGGGGCTGCCAAAGCACTGGCCGAGAGTCGCCGGAGGTGCGCTGAACGAGTCTGGCCAGGCGTGGGTCTATGAGGTCTCAAGGCGTGGGGAAGCCGGACGTAGCTACGCGCTGAAGCGCCTCAAGAACCCCGCCCGGCGCGAGCGCTTCAGACGCGAAGTCGAGACGATGGCTAGGCTCGCGGATCACGCCTTGCCTGTGCCGCCCATAGTCGATCAAGACCTGGCGATCGAGCGGCCGTGGTTTGTGATGCCGTGGTACACGGAGGGCTCGTTGCAGAAATTCGTCGGGCCGGAAGCCGAAGCGCTAGGTGTAAAAGATGGCATCGACCTCGTCCGCGATGTGGCCGCGGCCCTTCGTGCCTTGCACGAGCGAGGCTACGCGCATCGTGACGTAAAGCCATCGAATATTCTGCTTGACGGTCGCAAGCCGCTCTTGGCGGACTTTGGGCTTTGCCTGAAAATCGAGGAGAGCGTTCGGTTAACAGCGCCCGCCGAGGCGATTGGTTCACGGCTTTACATAGCACCCGAGAACGAATCGGGAATCGCCGATGGGATTGATCAGCGACCTGCTGACTTCTATGCATGGGCGAAGTTCGCCTGGGCGATTCTCGCGGCCACGAATCCACCGGCTCGTGAGGCGCAGATTGAACGGCGATATCGGATCGAGAGCGTGACTGGAGTGCCGCTGTTAGTGGGTTTGAATGAGCTATTCGCGCAGCTGTTAGATACCGATCCTCGCGCCCGGCTCGCCGATTGGTCCGTCGTTCTGCATGAGCTGGATACTATTTCCAAAATGCTTTCTGGGGCCTCGGAACTGCCAGCGCATCAGGATCGACAGGACCTTGCCGAGGCTTTGGCCGTGGCCTCACGCTTAGCTGAGCGCCGCAGCGCAGATGCTCGCCGTGCCGAAGCGGATCGAACGAGGAGACTGCGGGCGCGCGTCGATGATATCGGAACCATGATGCACCGCAGTCTAGATGAGCTCCTGCACGGCGATTTGATGCGCCTCAGCGAGGCAAGTGGCGGTGAGCTTGGTATCGACGTTTCTAGCGCTGGGTCCCCAATGTCGCAACTAATCGACTCGGGTGACGTCGACTTCTTGCAAGATCGGAAGGTTGAGCCGTTCAGTCTGGCGGCTAATTCGCCCGCTCTTGTGGCGATAGCTTGGCGGAGTGCGCCTGGATCACACCTAGACTCGCATGTCTATCTCGGAATCTATCTTATTGCTGATGGCGATCGAGTTTCTTTCGTGAGACTGCCTGTGATCTATGGTCGTGGAGAGCAGGCGATTCGGGTCCGGGAGTTGATCCCGGGGACGATTGCTGAAGATGGGCCGTACCCCTTGGAGCTCGCTAGCGCCGAGGCCGCCGCCCTTGCCTTCACGCAAGCGACCGCCGTTGTGGGGCGCCGGTTGGTTACGCGGTTTATGGAATTTGTAGATGCGGACTCTGATCCGTTTGACCTTGATCACTGGTAGGCCGAATAGGCTCTGCGGCGCATGTAACTAGGTCACTAAGCGGGAGTCGAATCCTAGGCGAATTAAGTGCTCGTACGCGCGCTGGATCGATGCGGGTATGGGCTGCGGAAGGGCGTAGGCGCGTTCGGCGTAGAGGGTGATGCGTTGGGTGTCGCCGACGAGCATGTTGATGACGCGGTCGTCGTCGTTGATGGTGTCGAGGTAGTTGCGGAAGGTCTGCGGTTGGGATGAGCAGATGACGTCGACGTCGGGCCATTGCTTGCGGCAGGTGGCGTAGGCGCGGCGCTGTTGGTAGGGCCGGGTGATGAGCGTGACCGCCTGTGGCGTGATGCCGTGCTCGGCGAGTAGCTGGCGAGTGAAGATTAAGTTCTCGGCGGTGTTCGTGGCTCGTGGCTCGATCAGGATCGCGTCGGCCGGGACGCCGAGTTCGACGGCTCGTCGGGCGTAGTGGACGGCTTCGCCGTCGGGGTACAGGTCGATAGTGGTGGGGGCGTTGGCGCCGGTGAACACGATGAGCGGGAACATGCCGCGGTGGTAGAGGTCGGCGGTGTGGTCGGGCACTCCGGGGTCGTGGCTGCCGAGGCCGATGCCGACGTCGGTGGGGCGCAGCTCGTGGTGCAGCTGGTGGTAGTCCCAGAGGATTTGCGCGTCCGCCAGGACGTGGTCGGGCAGTCCAGGTCGGTCAGCGCTCATCGTCGTCAGTTACCCACTTAGTCGGGGATCTTGAACGTGTAGCTCCAGGAGAACCGCGACGCCGAGTGCACGCCGCGTGCGAACTCGACCACCTTGCCACTCTCGGTGGTGGTGTGGCGTTGAAGGATCATGACCGGCTCGCCGGCCGGCAGCTCCAGCGTCTCGCGTTCGTCCGGCGTGGGCATGCGAGCGTAGAAGGTCTCGGCGATCTCGTGCGGCTCCAGGCCCTGCAATGTCAGGACGGCGAATCCACCGCCTCGGCCGGCGGGTCCGGGCGTCGGGTCGACGATGGGCGTTCCCTCGACGTCCTCGGGCCGGTAGTAGCTGGCGAGAGTGTGGGTGGGCGTCCCGTCGTCCTTCACGAGCCTTGCGCGCTCGTAGACCGTCGACCCGACCGGCACGGACAGGGCGGTTGCAGTCTCCTGGTCGGCAGGGACCTGCCGGACCGTCTGTGTCTGATCGGTCCATTTCCACGGCCGGCCCGACGCCTCACGGTCGGCAGCGAAGGCGACGAGGTTGCCGAACTTCCACTTGCTCTTGGCGTACCGCTCCGCGCCGAGGCGCTGCATCGGAGGCCGGATGCGAACGACGGTGCCGCGCCGGCGGACAGGCGTCACCAGTCCTTCCGCAGCCAGAAGTGAGACGGCGTTACGGACCGTCTTCACGTTGACGTCGTGCTCGGCGGCTAGCTCGTCCTGCTTGGGCAGCGTCGAGCCCTCGGGATAGTCACCCTGCAAGATCGCCGCTCGGAGCATGTCTGCCAGCTCGCGGTAGCCGGTGGCCATGGCGTCACCTCCAGCCGATAACGGTACCTCTACTCATCGTCCGCGCGACAGGCGGGCTATAGAGCTACCTCTATTGACATCTGCGATGACGAGATGTTCTATAGAGCTACCCCTATCGGTCAAGGGTGGTCGTGACCGCCCAGAGGAAGCAAGGAGCAGGGCATGGCACTACAGCGAGGGCACCGATTCCCGGTGGAGTTCGGTGAGGCGTTCCCGCGGGGTCTGGTGTTGGTCGGTGAGATCGAACCGGATCTGGAGTACCAGTCGCAGGAAGAGAGGGCGCGGGGCAAGGAGCAGCGGCAGCTCATGGACGAGGTGACGGGGCTGCGGCAGTGGCGGGCGACGGTGACGGATCCGGATGAGCAGAAGGCGAAGCGGGCGTCCTTCGAGGTGATCTTCACCGCCGAGGTCCAGCCGGCGCCGTTGCCGGATGAGGTCTTGCCGGGGATGCGCCCGGTGGAGCTGGTTGGGTTGACGGCGTCGCCGAAGGTGATGGGTCAGGGCGAGTTCAAGTTCCTCGGGTACGAGTACCGCGCGACCGGCGTCAAAGCACCCGGCAGCGGTGAGGCTCCGCGTCCGGCCGGACGGTCCGAGGGGTCGGCGCAGGAGCCGGTCAAGGCCGGCGAGAAGAAGGTCGGCTGATGGCGGCCGCGACAGTGCAGGCGCCGTCGGATGTGTATCGGGCGGCGGACTGGCTGGCCGAGCGGCATCCGTGGGTGCGGCAGCTGGTCGAGCGGATCGCCGGGCGGATCGACGTGCACCCGGACTGGCCGGACACCGTCGCTGGGGCCGTGAACGGGCATCTGGCGCACTCGGCGGCGTGGGCGGAGTACGAAGACCGCTACCCGCCGCCGGACGACGATGCGGCGTTCTGGGAGTGGCAGGCCCAAGGTCCGCAGGCGTCTCGCGAGGTGCAGGCGTACGGCGTCATGTCGAGCGGTGAGAAGAACCTGGTCCGCCTGGTCGCCACGCTCGGTGGCCGGGTGGCGTGGTCGCCGATGGATGTGTCGTTCGACCAGCGCGGCGCCGCGGTTCTCGCGGACTGGCTCGCCGTCGTGCACGCGCAACTGCCGGCGTGGGTGTACCCGGCCGCGTCTGATGACGCCCTGGTGGTGCAGCTGGCCGCGGTGAGCGACGCCACCAACGGTGAAGGAGTGGCCGCGCTCTCGCGATGAGTCCCCACCGGGGACGGGTTCATGGCCTAGACAACCGCCCGTCCCCGGTGGCCCCAATCAACACCCCCGAATGGAGGGGATTGGTGTGTCCCAACCTACCTCGTGGCGACTCCCGCTCGCCGTCTACGCAGCCGTGGCGGTTGCGCTGCTGATCGTCGCCCCGTGGGTCGTCGCGACCGTCGACGCCGACCTGGACCGCACGTTCGAGCGCGACATGGCGCAGCCGGACCGATGTGGTGAGCGGGCATGAACGGCGACCCGGTCCTGTTCGGTGTGCTCCCGCACGACCTCACCGCGACGGCCTACCTGTTCCGCTGCCCGTCCTGTGGGCGTCACCTGGCTCCCGAGCCCGAAACGCCGTGCAAGGGCTGCACGAAGCCGTCTCGCCGGCCCGCCCGCACCAGCACGCGGCGACGGACGAAGGCGACGTCGTGATCACGGCTCTCGTGGACTGCTCGCGCTGCCCGCGCCTCGTGACCGTGGCGCAGGCGTGGTTCTACCCGGCTACCGGTGAACGGTTGTGTCCTGGCTGCCACGCCGCCGCGCACGCCCGCCACGTGGCGCTGACGACTTCGCGCACCTCTGAGGCGACCTCGATGCATCGAACGAACGCGACGACGCCTGAACGGGGCGTCCCGAGCCCGGCTGGGAGGTGGGCGTCATGATGTGGCTCCTCAAAGTCGTGACGGGTGTCTGGCTGCTCCAGCTGGCGTGGCGCTTCAAGCGCGCCCTGGCCGCCGCAGCGCTCGTCGTGTTCGTCTTCGCTGCCTACGGCTGGGCCGGCCTGCTGGTCCTGGTGGTGTGTCCGCCGCTGCTGGCGCTCGCGTGGCGGTGGGTGCACCCCTGGTCGTACTGGCGGTTCGTCGGCTGGCTGGTCGCCCGGCACCGCCTCCGCACCGTCTACGGGCTGCGCTGGGTCGAGGTGATGCAGTCGTGCGGCCTGCACCGCCCGCTCCCGGGTCGCCCCGGCGAGTTCGCGACACCCCGGCTCGTGCAGGTGACTGAGAGTCCGGTCGGCGACGTCCTGCACGTGCGGCTGCTCACCGGGCAGGAGCCCGGCGACTTCGAGTGCCAAGCCGCGGAACTCGCCCACGCCCTCAATGCCCCGGCCGTCCGGGTCACCTCGACCGGTCCCGGCCTGGTCGACCTGACATTGGTCGAGCGTGACGTGCTCGCTGACGGTGTCGTGTTGGACGACGTCGACCCGGTGACGGACCTCCGCGCGGTGCGGTTCGCCGTCGGCGAGGACGGGGCATGGCGGACCCGTGACTACGCGAACATCGCTGCCGAGGTCGGCGGTGGAGTCCCCGGCAGTGGGAAGACCGCAGGTGAGACCTCGTTGGCGTGCGGGCTGATCCAGAACCCGGCCGTGCAATACGTCGTCATCGACGGCAAAGGCGGCGAGGACTGGTCCTGGAACACCCCGCGCGCGGCTGCCTACACGAACGAGGACGAAGACCTGAACGTCGTGCTCGACCTGGTCGAGTCCGTGCACCAGCTGATGCGCGCCCGGCTGAAGACGCAGAAGACCCAGCGGGGACAGGCGAACTTCTGGAACCTCCCGCTCGACCCAGCCCACCCGGTCGTGTTCCTGGTCGTGGACGAGGTGCAGACGTTCACCGACGCCAAGGGCATGGACAAGGACACCAAGACCGTAGCGGCCACGATCACGGCGCGGTTGTCGGCGCTGGTGAAGAAGGGCCGCTCCGCCGGCATCATCACCCGCCTGTTGACCCAGAAGCCCACCTCGGATGCGATCCCGACCGCGATCCGCGACAACGCCTCCGTGCGCACGGCCTGGCGGGTGCTGTCCGACGACGCCGCAGAAGCGATCCTCGGCCCGGTCGTCCGCGGCTCGGCCGTGTCGCCGGTCGACATACCCGCCGGCATGCCCGGTGTCGCCGTGGTCGCCGACGCCGGCGGACAGCTCGAACGCGTCCGCTTTCCCTACATCGACGAGCACACCGCCGAACAGATCGCCACCCGCACCGCAGACCTCCGCCGCGACCTGACCGACCTCACCAGCCCCACGCCCGCCGACAAGGCGCCCGCGGACGAGGAGGCATCGGCATGACGGCCCTGCCAAGCGACGCGACCATGCGCGAGCTCGCAGCTTCTGAGCGGGTGTGCGTGCGGCCGATCCTGCAACACGTCACCGATACCCTCACCGGCGCATCGCGGACGGTGGTGA
Source organism: Jiangella alba (assembly GCF_900106035.1). GTDB lineage: Bacteria > Actinomycetota > Actinomycetes > Jiangellales > Jiangellaceae > Jiangella > Jiangella alba. Next base: position 1,069,686 of record NZ_FNUC01000004.1, on the reverse strand, counting down.
TCCGGTGCGGGGCCACCCGCGCCAAAGTGTGCCCGTCTTGTGCGGACGCGGCTCGTCGGTTGCGGATTCAGCAGTGCCGCGAGGGCTGGCACCTCACCGAGGACCCACCCAAGCCCGAACCCGACCCTGACGGCGCAGAGGGCGACGCCGTCGACCAGGCCGACGAGGATGACGAGTCCGGGCGTCGGGTGCGGTCGACTCGGCGGCGTCAGGACGCGCCGGACCTGCCGCGGTTGGCGGTGTCGGACCGGACGACTGGGCGGGTGTTCACCTCGCCGGATGGGAAGACGTATCGGCCGTCGATGTTCGTGACGCTCACCTTGCCGTCGTACGGGCGCGTCACGGGTGAGGGTGTGCCGGTCGACCCGGCCTCGTATGACTACCGGCGGGCGGCGCTGGATGCGATGCACTTCCCGAAGCTGGTGGACCGGTTCTGGCAGAACCTGCGCCGCGCTACCGGCTACTCGGTGCAGTACTTCGCCACCGTCGAACCCCAACGCCGTCTCGCCCCGCACTTGCACGCCGCGATCCGCGGAGCCGTCCCGCGCAAGCTGGTCAAGCAGGTGGTGGCGGCGACGTACCACCAGGTGTGGTGGCCCAGCGTCGGCGAACCCGTCTACACCGGCCCGGACGAGCTTCCGGTGTGGGACGAACTGGCCCAGGCCTACGCCGACCCGACGACGGGCGCGGTCTTGCCGTCGTGGGATGAGGCGCTGGACGCCATCGACGACGACCCCGACGCGACGCCGGCACACGTCATCCGGGCCGGGACCCAGGTCGACATCCAGGGCGTCATCGCCGGGACACCGCTCGCGGACCGGGTCATCGGCTACCTCACCAAGTACCTGACCAAGTCGATCACTGACCCGCTCCACGACGACAGCGACGGCGAGGCACCCGTGTCGGCGGCGAGGCGCGCGCACATTGACCGGATCGCAGGCGAAGTCCGGTGGCTTCCGTGCTCGCCGACGTGCGCAAACTGGCTGCGCTACGGCGTCCAACCCAAGGACGCGAAGGGCGGGATGGAGCCGGGCCGCTGCGGGTCCAAGGCGCACGACCGGGACCACCTCGGCCTCGGCGGCCGCCGCGTCCTCGTGTCCCGGCGGTGGACCGGGAAGACCCTCGACGACCACCGCGCGGACCGTGCCTCCGTCGTCCGCGCCGTCCTGGCCGAAGCCGGGATCGAGATGGACGACCACGACGAGCTTTCGGTAACCGCCGCTCGGCCCGACGGCCTGCCCCGCTACGTGTGGACCACCACCAAGCCCGGCGACCTCGACGCACCGACCTACGCCCGGCTCATCGCCCACGCCATCGCGCAGAAACACCGCTGGCGAACCCAGTACGAGGACGCCAAGACGCGCGCCGGACCCCAGGCGCTCGGTGTTTCGGCAACTGCAAGGCCTGCCGCTGCCCCGGCGGCGTGACATGGAAGGAACAGCCCGCATGAACGACGACGAGACGCTGATCGAACTGCGATCAGCCGGTGACGTCCTGACCATCGAGGAAGCCGCACGCTATCTCCGCATCGGACGGACCACCATGTACGCCCTGGTCATGGGCGGAGACATCCGCTCCATCAAGATCGGCTACCTGCGGCGCGTGCCGCTGGAGTGCCTGCGCGAGTACGTCGCCGACCAGCTGAGCCGTGCCGAAGCCGCGGGACAGGTCGCGTGATGGCCACCCGCAGACCCAACGGCGCATCGAGCATCTACCTCGGGAAGGACGGCGACTGGCACGGCCGCGTCACCGTCGGCATCAAAGACGACGGCTCGCCGGACCGCCGCCACGTGCAACGCAAGACCGAAGCCGAGGTCATCGCCGCGGTCCGCAAGCTCGAACGCGACCGCGACACCGGCAAGGTTCGTAAGGCCGGCCAGCGATGGACCGTCGAGAAGTGGCTCACGCACTGGATCGAGAACATCGCCGTTCCGCCGACCATTGGCCACAACACACACGCGGGCTACCTGACTGACGTGAAGGTCCATCTGATCCCCGGCATCGGGAAGCACCGGCTCGAACGCCTCGCACCGGAACACCTGGAGAAGCTCTACCTCAAGATCCAGGTCGAGAAGGGCCGCAAGCCCGGCACGGCTCACCACGTGCACCGGACGATCCGACTGGCCCTGAACGTGGCCTTGAAGCGCGGGTACCTGACAGCGAACCCGGCGAGTCTGGCGAAGGCTCCATCGCTGGAAGAACCCGAGGTCGAACCGTACGAGGTCGAGGAGACTCGACGACTGCTGAAGCTGGCCATGGAGCGCCGGAACGGTACGCGGTGGGCGATCGCGCTCGCGCTGGGTCTTCGTCAGGGCGAAGCGCTAGGCCTGAAGTGGTCACACGTCGACCTGAAGACCGGGACCCTGCGGGTTCGGCGAAGTGCCCTTCGGCCGCGATACGCGCACGGGTGCAGCGGATCGTGCGGGAAGAAGAGGGCCGGCGACTGCCCGAACCGCAAGCGCGTCAACCCGGAGACGAAGGAGACCAAGTCCCGCGCCGGCCGTCGAGAGGTCGGTGTTCCGGCTGAGCTGATGAAGCTTCTTGAAGACCACCGCCGCCAGCAGGACCGGGAACGTCGCGAGGCCGGCGACGCCTGGCACGACGAGGATCGGGTGTTCGCGAAGCCGGACGGCCGGGCGTTGGTGCCGTCGACGGACTATCACGAGTGGAAGCGGCTGCTGAAGGCCGCGGGTGTCCGTGACGGTCGGCTGCATGACGCACGTCACACTGCCGCCACCGCTCTGTTGATCCTCGGCGTGCCCGAGCGCACCGTCATGTCCATCATGGGATGGTCGACGACAGCTATGGCCGCTCGCTATCAGCATGTCGTCGACTCGATCCGGCGCGCTGTTGCTGAGCAGGTCGACGGGCTGCTGTGGAGGCCGGACGAATGACAACTGAGACGAAAACTGAGACGGGAGCCGCTTCGGGCCGGTCCTGTCTCGGACCGGCCCTCGGCATCCTTGCTGGTGGGGCGGAGGCGGCGGGATTTGAACCCGCGAGAGGGTTTGAGCCCTCAACCCGCTTAGCAGGCGGGCGCCATAAACCGGGCTAGGCGACGCCTCCATGCCCGTTGGAGCACTGGGTGCAACACCGGGCGACGCAAGGCTACCGTTCCGGCGGCGGAGACGGCAAAGTCGGGTGGTGTGAGATCGCGCGGGCGGGGCTGGCGGGATCGTCGCGAGGCTGGTGAACGGCTGGGGGCGGCGGTCCTGGAGCGGCTCGGCGACGCCGGGGAGGTGCTGGTGCTGGGGTTGCCGCGCGGGGGCGTGGCGGTTGCGGCGCCGGTGGCCGCGGCGCTGCACGGCGAGCTGGACCTGCTGGTGGTGCGCAAGGCGGGCGTGCCGTGGCAGCCGGAGCTGGCGCTGGGGGCGGTGACGGCGTCGGGGCATCGGGTGGTGAACGACGCGGTGGTGAGCGGCGTGCAGCTGCCGCCGGCCGAGCTGGAGCAGGTGTTCCGCCGGGCGCAGGAGGAGGCGGAGGAGAAGGAGCGCCTGCTGCGCGGCGACCGCCCGCCGCCGCGGCTGGAGGGGCGGACGGTGGTGCTGGTGGACGACGGCATCGCGACGGGGGCGACGGTGCGCGCGGCGACGGAGCTGCTGGTGACGGCGCGCCCACGGCCGGGTCAGGTGGTCGTCGCGGTGCCGGTGGGGCCGAGGGAGACGGTGGAGGAACTGGAGCGGGTGGCCGACGCTGTGGTGGTGCTGGAGCGGCCGTGGACGTTCCAGGCGGTCGGTGAGTGGTACGTCGATTTCACTCAGGTCCAGGACGCCGACGTCAGGGCGCTGCTGAAACCGTGACGGTGATCACGATGGCAACTTATGAGCCGGTTCGCGCGTCTTGTTACACAGGTGGTTGCGCGGAGGTCCGGCTGAGCCGGGCCGAGGTGTGATTATCCTGGCTTCGGCGAATAGAGCGGATCATGAGTGCTGACGACGTGAGAGCGAGGAGGGGTGACCGGCCGGTGCAACGCGCCCGACGAGCTCAAGGAGCTCGACGTTCTCGGCTGCAGACGCGCCGCGACCAGCGCAACCAGCGCTACGGTCGCTTCATCGGGCTCACCGCTCTCGGCTCGCTGATCCCCGGCACCGGGCTCATCGCCGCCGGCAAGCGCCGGCTTGGCACGACCGTCCTGGTCATCCTCGCCGCACTCGCCATCCTGGCGCTCGCCGTCGTCGTGCTGATCCCGCCGACGGAGCTGGCGTCGTACGGCGGCGACCGGCAGATGATGCTGATCCTCGGGACGGCGCTCGCGGCCGGCGCGGCGGCCTGGCTGCTCATCGCCGTCGGCAGCCACCGGTCGCTGGAGCCCGAGGGCCTGCCCGCCGGCAAGCGGCTGGCCGGCGCGCTCGTCGTCGTCCTCAGTGCGTCGGTGGTGGTCGCGCCGCTGGCGGTCGGCTCGCGGTACGCGTTCACGCAGCGCGACCTCGTCGGCAACATCTCGTCCAGCGGCGGCAGCAACACCACGCCCGACGTCGACGTGTCCGACCCGTGGGCCGACAAGCCGCGACTGAACGTGCTCTTCCTGGGCGGCGACGCCGGCGAGGGCCGCACCGGTCTTCGTCCGGACACCCAGATCGTCGCCAGCATCGACACCGAGACCGGCGCGACGACGATGATCTCGCTGCCGCGCAACCTGTCGCAGATCCCGTTCCCCGAGGGCACCCCGCTGGCCGAGGCGTACCCGAACGGCTTCACCGGCAGCGGCGACCCGCTCGAGTGGATGCTCAACGCCGTCTACGCCAACGTGCCGCGCGACCACCCCGACGTGTTCGAGGGCGTCGGCGACCCCGGTGCCGACGCCACGAAGTGGGCGGTCGAGGGCGCGCTGGGCATCGACGTCGACTACTTCATCATGGTCGACCTCGCCGGCTTCGAGGCCGTGGTCGACGCGCTCGGCGGCATCACCGTCAACGTGCCGCGTGACATCCCGTGGGGCAACAAGAGCCTCCCCGATGGCAGCTGCACCCAGGCCAACGGATACATCGAAGAGGGCGACGACCAGCTGCTCGACGGCTTCCACGCGCTCTGGTTCGCCCGCTCGCGCTGCGGCAGCGACGACTACGAGCGCATGGAGCGGCAGCGCTGCGTCATGAACGCCATCGTCGACAAGGCCGACCCGGCCACGCTGCTCAGCCAGTACCAGAGCCTGGCGTCGGCGGCCGGCGACATCATCACCTCCGACGTGCCGGCCGACCTGTTCCCGGCGCTGATCGAGCTGATGGTGAAGGTCCGCACCCAGCCGCTCGAGAGCCTGACGCTCGACAACGAGTTCTTCGGCAGCATGGGCACGACGTCCAGCGACCCCGACTACGACCAGCTGCACGCGCGCATCCAGGAGATCCTGGCCGGCACCCCCGCGACGCCCGACGCCGGTGAGACGACGCCGCCCGACGAGGACACCACCGAGGCGACCAGTCAGAACGCCAGCAGCGAGCGGTCCGGCGCCGACGTCCAGCAGGCCTCCGGTGAGGCCGAGGAGCCGGCCGACGAGCCCACCGACGGCGCGACGGACGAGCCCGCGGCCGACGAGCCGGTCGACGCCGGCTCGGTCTGCTGACTCACTCGTACAGCACGTAGTCCGGCGTCGGCAGCAGCGCCAGCACCTCGGCCGGCGTCATGAGCGGCCCGCGCTCGGCGTCCTCGTCGAAGAACAGCTTGAACCCGGCGGCGACGTGCGGCGGCTTGGTGCCCATGAGCGTCGTCCAGGTGCGCTCCTTGTCGGCGCGGCTGCCGATGCCGTCGACGCTCTTGACGGTGACGACGCCCGGGTGCGGCCGCAGCGCGGCCTCGTCCACGACGACCGATGCGTGCACCTGGTGGAACACCATGACCTTCTCCGGCAGGTCGTGCTCGGCGACCAGTGCCGACAGGTAGGCGGCGACGGAGTCCAGCTCGGCGCCGGTGGTGCTGCCGTAGACGTTTCCGGGGACCTCGTTCGGTCCGACCGCCCACTCAGGGTCCAGCGCCAGCCCGACGTCCGGTTCGGTCAGCCACGGCTCCAGCCGGGTCACCTCGTCGAGGAAGCCGGCCCGGCCGGGCTGGACGTTGAGCAGCAGCAGCGCGCCGTGCCGCCGGGCCGCGTCGAGGTACGCCGCGATGACGTCGTCGGGCTCGTGCGTGCGGTACAGGCCGTCGGCGGCGGGCGAGTCGTGCGCGATGACGGTGATCAGCTCGAACACCGGCAGGACGGTGCGGCCGTCGCCGTCGTACCCGGCGGCGACGGCGTCGATCTGCTCAGCGGCGGCGTCGAGGCCGTCCGGGGTGAGCCGTCCGAACGCCGGGGAGCGGCCGCCGGCGAAGCCGACCAGGCGGTGCTCGGGCAGGATCGTCGTCCCGCCGCCGGGCAACGTGGGTGAAGGAGTGGGCGACGGCGTGGCCGACGGGCTGGGCGCGTCGTCCGGCGGGGGCGACGCGGGCTCTGACACGGACGGAGCCGTGGGCGTGGGCCGCCCGCCGGCCGCGCCGTCACCGTCGTCGGCGCAGCCGGCCATCGCCAGCGCGGCGATCGTCAGCAGGGGAACAGGTCTACGCACTCCTGCCTAGTGTGCCCGGATCAGGCGAGATCGTCCTGACCCGAGAGCGGGCGGTAACCGCGGTCGCGGTTGAGCCGGCCGCGCAGCTCGCGGGCCAGCACCCGGGGCTCGACGTCGATGGACGCGGTGCGGATGAGGCTCTGCCGGCCGCCGGAGAGGTCGACGGAGACGATGGCGCCGTCGGTCTGCACCTTGCGGACGTCGCGCCACGGCACCCGCCGCCCCACGCCGAACCCCGTCGCGTTGACGAAGCCGTCGTCGTCGAGGACCAGCCGGGTGCCGCGTCCGAGCACCCGCAGCACCCCGACCAGCAGGATGACCAGCGACACCGCCGCGGCCAGCGCCAGCAGCACCAGCAGGACGGCCTGCAGCCAGCCGGGCAGGTCAACGGCCAGCACGACGGTCAGCGCGATGGTGACCAGACCGAGACCGGCGGCGCCGACTCCGACGCCGCGGACCGCGAGCTGGGTCGGTGGGCCGTAGACCGTGCGTGTCACGGACCCAGTGTGTCACGCGTGCGCAGGTCAGCCCGCGTGGAGGTCAGGCCGTGGAGGCCATGCGGGCGCGGTTCTCGGCGATGATGCGGCACAGCGGGCAGAGGTCGAGCCCGTGCAGCCGGCTCCAGCCGGAGAGCGTCGCGCGCGCATGGTGTGGCGTCGATCCGAGGTTCCCCAGGTCGCCGCATTGGTCGCAGACGATGGCCACCCGTGTGCTCATGGTCTCCTGCCTGTCCGTCGTGCGCCGCCCCCGCGGCGCTTCCCACCCGTCTCCAGGATGCCCGACGGACGGCGTCGCGGGAGGCGGAAACGATCAATTGGCGGTGACGGCGGCGAGGATCGCCGCGATGCGGTGCATCGGCAGCTCGACCAGCGGCGACTCCAGCACGTGCGGCGGCAGCCCGGACGCGTCGACGATGCGCCGCGCCTCGTCCTTGGTGAGCGGCTCGCCGCCGGTGCGCCGGCCGGCCTTGACCAGGGCGTCGCGCCAGGCGGTGCCGAGGCGCCGGTGCGCGGTGTCGAGCAGGAACCGCCACGCGACGTCGGCGGGCGGGAGGTCCGCGGCGTCGACGGCGACGGCCTCGACGATGGCGTGCTTCGGGTCGGGGGTGCTGCGCCGGAACCGCAGCCGCCACTTCGTGCCGACCAGTCGTTGCAGCTCCTGTTGCCCGGCCTGCGACGTGACCGCCGGGTGGGTGTTCTGGACGGCCAGTGCGAGACGGCGCATGTCGAGCGCCAGCAGGGTGCGCAGCAGCCAGGTGTTCGGGTCGCCGACGAGGTGGACGGCGACGGCGGCCGTCCGGGCGTGCGGGATGGCGGCCGCGGCCCGGCCGGCGAACACGTCGCCGAGCGCGATGCCGCCGGGCGGTCGCCGGAGCGCGACGACGGCGCCGACGTCGAGCGACTCGGGTCCCGCGGCGGCGTCGAGCAGCGCCGTCATGACGTCCTGCGCGTCGGGCCGGCCGCTCTCCAGCGACTGCGGCCCGTGCGTGTAGATGGCCTCCTGGGTGGTGCGCGGCAGCGCCTTCCACGTGGCCGCCGTGGGCTGGAGGACGTAGAGGTCACTGGCGCTGCCGATGGCCTGGGCGCCGTCGTAGCGGTTGAAGTGCGGCAGCATCGCTTCGGTGGCGAGCGACAGGCCGACCAGCTCGCGCTGCACCTTGAGTCCCAGCGCCGGCTGGTGGCGGCCGTGGCCGTAGGCCAGCACCAGCCGGCCGTTGGCGTGGTCGCGCAGGCTCTCGAGGCCGCGGGTGAGGAACAGCCGGACGCCCTCGGGGGTGTACGGCGGGTCGGTGACGACGAGGTCGCCCACCTCGCGTGCGACGGACGGCAGCCCGGCCCGGAAGTCGGCCCAGACGGTGCGGACGGGCAGGCCGAGCGCGGCGGCCTGCTCGTCGACGTACGCCAGCAGGTTCTCGTCGAGATCCGCGACGACGACGTTCACCCGCGGGTTGACCAGGCACAACGCGACGGACGTCAGGTCGTGGTCGCCGATGCAGACCAGTGTCGCGCCGTCGAGGTCGTACGTGGCGTCGAGCCACAACGCCCGGCGCAGTGCCGTGACAGGCGTCGCGGGCACGTGGTCGAGCGCCTGGACGGCGGCCGGTGCGGCGGCGACGACCTCCGCGACCCGGCGGGCGACGTCGCCACCGGGCAGCGCGTCGACCGGGCCGGGCAGCTCGGGCGGCGTCAGGCCGTCCAGCCCGAACCGGTCGCGGTAGGCCGCCCGCGCGGCGTCGCGCACCGTGAACCGTCCGCCGTGCGTCTCGAGGTCGCCGCCCAGCGCGTCGAGCAGCCGTTCCACCTGGCGGCGCGGCACCGCGGCCCGGCGGACGAGATCGTCGAGCGGGGCGGCGCCGGCGACGAGCGCGGCCAGCACCTCACGCAGCGGGCGCGCGCCGATGCCGAGCCCCGACACCAGGTCGGCGACACGGTCGATGGCGTCGGCGTTCAGCGGGTCCAAGCGGAGGGCATGGGATTCGAACCCATGAGGACGGAGAGGGCCCCGCCCTAGAACTTTTCAAGAGTTCCCCGTTCGGCCACTCCGGCAGCCCTCCAGGCAGGTGCAAGTGTGCCACGTCCGGGGTGTGGCAGCATCGGGCCGGTGAGCGAGGCCGAGACGCCGTTGCCGGGTGGCCGGGTGGGCGGCGCCGTGCGGGTCGGCGACACCGTGCGGCGGCCCACCGGAGCGTGGACGCCCGCCGTCCACGCGCTGCTGAACGGGCTGCGTGCGGCCGGTCTCGACGGCGTCCCTCCGGTGCGCGGGGTCGACGAGCAGCGCCGCGAGGTGCTCGGGTGGGTGGCCGGCCGCGGTGTTGCCCGTGACGAGGTCGTCAGCAACGCGCTGCTGGCGGACGGCGCTCGCTGGCTGCGCCGCTTCCACGACGCCGTCGCCGGATACCGGCCCGACGGCGAGGTGGCGTGGCGACATGGGACGCGGGCGCTCGCTCCCGGGGAGATCGTCTGCCACAACGACCCGGCCGCCTACAACTGGATCGTCGACGGCGACCGCGTCGTCGGCGTGGTCGACTGGGACATGGCCGGCCCGGGCGTCGCGCTGGACGACCTCGCGTTCGTCGCGTGGATGTCGGTGCCGCTGCGTCGTGCCGACCTGCCGGTCTCGGTCGCCGCGCGCCGGCTCGCCCTGCTGGCCTCCGCCTACGGCGATGTCGCGCCGTCGGCGGTGCTGGCGCACGTGCAGGTCCGGATGGGGATGGCGGCGGACCGCATCGAGGCCGGCCAGCGGCGTGGCGACCCGGGACTGCTGAACCTCGCGGCGATCGGCGAGCCGGGTCGCACCCGGGCGGCGCTGGTGGAGCTGGCGGCGCGCGAGCCCGCGATCGTCGCGGCCCTTCGTGCCGGCTGACGTGAGGTGGGCGGCGTGACCCCAGAGCCGACTGGCGATCGACCACAGCTCACAGCTGGTCGCCTCCGATACATCTGCCCCGTCTGTGGGCATTCCGGGTTGACCGTCCGCCCGTACGCGACGTGGCCGCCACCAGAGGGCATCGAGCTGAGCCCGCCGTACGAGAACATGCCGGGCCGTCCGTCATACGAGGTGTGCCCGCGTTGCGGGTTCGAGTTCGGCAACGACGACAACCCGGGCACGGCGGAGCCGGCGTCCTTCGAGGACTACCGCCGCGAGTGGGAGAACGACGGGCGTCCATGGTTCGACCAGAACGCCGGACGAGCGTAGGCCGTCACCGACGTCCTGTGTCGGCCGACCCTCGAGGTTTGGCCTGGGTCTGTAGGTGGCGGTCCGTGTCGCGTGGTGGTGCTAGGGAGTGGTGCCGCGGAGGGCGAGATCGACGTGTGGATGCTGCACGGTGACGGCGCCCCAGTCGCCGCGGAGCTCCCAGGTCGATGGCCCGGTCGGCCGGAAGGTGTCGATGTTGCCCAGGTCGGACGTCCCGGAGCGGTCGACAGCGGGCCGGGCACCGCTGAGCTGATGGTCGATGGGTGCGGTGCTGCGGATCTGGAGATCGGCGAGGGCGTAGCAGTACTGCTCGCCCGGCTTCGGCGGCTGGTAGTGGGGATGCGCGGCGGTGAGGACGGCCTCGATCCTGAAGGTCACCTCGTGCTCGGCGGGGAAGACGCCCAGGACCCACGAGTCTTCCAGGTAGACGTCATGCAGCGACGGGAAGGCGGCGTAGGAGTGAGGCGTCATCGGTTCCTGGTCCTCTGGGTCGGCCGTCAGGGGCCGGTGGCGGCGGGGCGGTCGGGGTCGGCGGACCATTGGGACCAGGAGCCGGGGTAGAGGGTGGCGTCGATGCCGGCGACGGCGAGGGCGGCGAGTTCGTGCGCCGCCGTGACGCCGGAGCCGCAGTAGGTGCCGACGGGGCGGGAGCCGTCGGCACCGAGGGCGGCGAAGCGGGCCCGCAGCTGCGAAGCCGGCAGGAAACGGCCGGTCGCGTCGAGATTGTCGGTGGTCGGGGCGCTGACGGCGCCGGGGATGTGCCCGGCCCGCGGGTCGACCGGCTCGGTCTCGCCGCGGAACCGCTCGCTCGCCCGCGCGTCCAGCAGCACGCCCGAGGCGGCCAGGGCGGCCGCGGAGGAAGCGGTCAGCGTCGGCAGCGCGCCCGCCCGCAGGACCACGTCACCGGCGGGCGGCGTCACGAGCCCGGTCTCCAGCGCCCCACCGGCCGCCGTCCACGCGGCCAGTCCGCCGTCGAGCAGCCACACATCGGCGAGCCCGGCCCAGCGCAGCAGCCACCACGCCCGCGCCGCCGACATGCCACCGAGGTCGTCGTAGGCGACGACGGTGTCGCCGGCGCGCACGCCCCAGCGCCGCGCGGCCGACTGCAGCACGGACACCGACGGCAGCGGGTGGCGGCCGGCAGCAGGCGACGGCGGGCCGGCCAGCTCGGTCTCGAGGTCGGCGTAGGCGGCGCCGGGCAGGTGCCCGGCGAGGTAGTGGTCGTAGCCGTGCGGGTCGCCGAGCTTCCAGCGGACGTCGAGCAGGACGATGCGCTCTCCTGCGGCCAGCCGCCGGCCGAGCGAGTCGGTGTCGATCAGCACGCTCATGTCCGCCACGCTATCGCGCGCAACCCACGAGTTGCACAACGGTCACACCGTGTGCAACTCTGGGGTTGCACAAAGAGTGAGGAGACACGGAATGACCACCGACAGCATCGAACGCGACATCGTCATCGCCGCCGCACCCGAGCGGGTCTGGGCGATCGTCACCCGCGCCGAGCACCTCGGCACTTGGTTCGCCGACGCCGGCGCGACGATCGACCTGCGCCCGGGCGGCGAGCTGACCCTGACGTGGAAGGAGTACGGCGTCTCGCGCGGCGTCGTCGAGACCGTCGAGCCGCACACGACGTTCGCGTTCCGGTGGGCGCTCGACGACGGCGCGCCGGGCGACGGCAACTCGACCCGGGTCGTGTTCACGCTCACGCCCGACGGCGACGGCACCCGGCTGCGGGTGGTCGAGAGCGGGTTCGACGGCCTCGCCGGCGGCCCGGAGCGGCAGGCGACGTCCGTCGAGCAGAACACCGAGGGCTGGCGGCTGGAGCTGGACGAGCTGCGCGCCTACGCCGAGTCGACCCCGGCATGACCCGGATACTGCTCGACGCCGTGCTGGTGGCGCTGGCCGAGCCGACCCGCCGGCAGTTGCTCGACCTGCTGGCCGAGCGCGGCGAGGCGAGCGCCAGCACGCTGGCCCAAGGGCTGCCGGTGACCCGGCAGGCGGTCGTCAAGCACCTCGCCGTGCTCGACGACGCGGGCCTGGTGAGCAGCCGGCGGGCCGGGCGCGAGGTGCGCTACCGGACCCGGCCGGAGCGGCTGGCCGAAGCGGCCCGCGACCTGAGTGAGCTGGCCACCGCATGGGAGACCCGCCTGGCGACGATCAAGCGCCTGGCCGAAGAGGAAGAGGGAGCATGACGTTCGAGGGCAGTGTGAACATCGCCATGAAGATCCCGGCGGCGCAGTACCCGGACACGGTCGCGTTCTACCGCGACGTGCTGGGCCTGCCCGCGAAGGACGTCACCGGCACCGACATCGCCGCCGGGGTGACCCGCAGCGTCCGCGTCGAGTTCGGCCCGAGTGTGCTGTGGCTGGACGAGGTGCCGAACTACAGCCGCTCCGACGTCTGGCTGGAGCTGTCCACCGACGACCTGCCGGCCGCGATGGAGCGGCTGGCCGCGGCCGGGGCCACCGCCCGGGACGAGCTGGAGCCGCTGCCCGACGCCATGCGGGCGCACTGGATCGCCAACCCCGCGGGCGTCGTGCACCTGGTGGCTCAGGCCTGAACGTGCCGGGTCCACGTCTCGTGGGTGGCGATGACCGCCGACGAGTGGGCCCGGCCGTCGGCGCCGCCCACCTCCGGGCGCCCGAGCACCCGCGCGCCGTCGACCTCGAGGGTCGCGTCGGTGCAGAACGTCAGCAGGTTGGTCAGCGTCCACGGCACGCCGCCCAGCTGCCAGGACTCGGCCTCGCCGGGACGCGTCTCGACCGGCCGGCTGATCGTGGTGACCACCCGGGTGCCGTCGGCGCCGACCACCTTCGCGCGGGCGTGGTCGGAGCCGACGTGCCACTCGACCACGTCGCACTCGACCGGCTCGCCGATCTCCGGCAGCCCTTCCAGCTCCGGGAACCAGCGGCTGAACGTGTCGGTCAGCCAGCCGCCGAGCGGCGCGTCAGGGGTGAGCAGCCGGACGACGTCGTCGCCGTCGACCCAGACGAGCAGCGCGAGGCCGGAGCCCTGCACGCTCCACTCCGCCTCCCAGAGCGAGACGAATCCGGCACGGGAGTCCGCGCGCATGAGGGTGGCGCTCGGGTTGGCTCCGATGAACTCGACCGGCATTCAGCCGAGCGTAGTGACGTTCAGGTCGTCGTGCGCGTAGGCCGCGCGAATGATCTTCTTGTCGAACTTGCCGACGCTCGTCTTCGGGATCTCCGGCACGACGGCCCAGCGCTCCGGCAGCTGCCACTTCGCCACCTTCGTGGCCAGGAACTCGCGCAGCTCGGCGACGTCGACCTGCTCGCCCTCCTTGACGACGACGGTGGCCAGCGGCCGCTCGCCCCACTTGTCGTCCGGGACGCCGACGACGGCCGCCTCGGCGACGGCGGGGTGCGCGGCGAGGTGGCCCTCCAGCTCGACCGAGCTGATCCACTCGCCGCCGGACTTGATGACGTCGCGGGCGCGGTCGGTGAGGCGCAGGTAGCCGTCCGACGTGACGGTGCCGACGTCGCCGGTGCGCAGCCAGCCGTCGTCGAAGCGCTCGTCGTCGTTCTCCTGGTAGTACGAGCCGGTGATCCAGGGACCGCGGACCTCCAGCTCGCCGACGGACTCGCCGTCCCAGGCCAGCACCTCGCCGTCCGGGCCGACCAGCCGGGCCTCGACCGGCGCGGCGAACCGGCCCTGGGCGAGCCGGTAGCCGTCGACGTCCTCGTCGGCGGCGTGGACCGGCGGCCGCGAGAACGTGCCGAGCGGGCTCATCTCCGTCATGCCCCACGCGTGCAGGCCGGTGATGCCGCGGGCGTCCAGCCCGCGCATCAGCGTCTCGGACATCGCCGACCCGCCGACGACCAGGCTGGTCAGGGACGAGATGTCGATCTCAGGGTGCGCTTCGAGGTACTGCAGCAGCCCGACCCAGACGGTCGGCACGCCGGCGCCGATGGTGGGCCTTGCCGCGGCGATGAACGCGGCCAGCGGCTCCGGCGCGAGGAAGCGGTCTGGCATGGCCAGCGACGTGCCGGCGGCGAACGCGGCGTACGGGAGCCCCCACGCCAGCACGTGGAACTGCGGGACGACGGTCAGCAGCAGGTCGCGGGCGGACAGGTCGAACAGGTCGGGCATCGCCTCGGTCAGCGCGTGCAGGTAGATCGACCGGTGGCTGTAGACGACGCCCTTGGGGTGGCCGGTGGTGCCGGACGTGTAACACATCGCGGCGGCGGCTCGCTCGTCGACGTCCGGCCAGTCGTACGTCACCGGCTGCGCCGCCAGCAGCGACTCGTAGTCGTGCACGCCGACGCCGGTGCCCTCCAGGAGACCGCGGTCGGCGGCGCCCGCGACGATGACGTGGCGCACCGACTTCAGCGACGGCAGCAGCTTGGCGAACCCGGGTAGCAGCGAGCCGTCGACGATGACGACGCGGTCGGCCGCGTGGTTCGCGGTGAACGCGATCTGCTCCGGGAACAGCCGGATGTTCAGCGGGTGCAGCACCGCGCCCATCGCCGGCACCGCGAAGTACGCCTCGACGTGCCGGTGGTTGTTCCACATGAACGTCCCCACCCGGTCGCCGGGGTGGACGCCGAGCGACGACAGCGCTCGGGCCAGCCGGGCCGCGGCCCGCGCGATGTCGGCGAAGGTCGTCTCGTGGACGCCGGATCCGGTGCCGGTGGCCGTGACCACCCGGCTGCCGCCGTGGATCGTCGCACCGTGTTCGAGCAGCCGGCGCACCTGCAGCGGAACGTCCATCATCGTGCTGGTGATCACGGGAGACCTCCCCATCGAGGACCCGGCGACGCCGTGTCTGTCGCCCATACCCTGCCGCAGGAATGTCACCGGCGGAAGTCTTGATCGCTGCCGGATTAACCGCCTCGTAACGGCAGGCGCCCACCTGGCGAAACGCCCCGCGACCACGCTGCCCGCATGGATACCGGAGACACCGCGTGGATTCTCGCGTCCACCGCACTGGTCATGCTGATGACCCCCGGCCTCGCGCTGTTCTACGGCGGCATGGTCCGGGCGAAGAGCGTCGTCAACATGATGATGATGAGCTTCGGCGCGCTCGGCGTGATCAGCGTGCTGTGGGTTCTGTACGGCTACTCGATGGCCTTCGGCACCGACCTCGGCGGCGGCCTGCTGGGCGATCCGGGTGAGTTCTTCGGCCTCTCCGGCCTGATGAGCCCCGACGCGCTGTCCGGCACGATCCCGTCGATGCTGTTCGTCGGCTTCCAGGGCATGTTCGCGGTCATCACCGTCGCGCTGGTGTCGGGGTCGATCGCCGACCGCGCGAAGTTCTGGACCTGGCTGCTGTTCGCCGCGGTCTGGGGCACGCTCGTGTACTTCCCGGTGGCCCACTGGGTGTTCGCGTTCGCCGACGGCGACGGCGGCTGGATCGCCGACCGCCTGCTCGCGATCGACTTCGCCGGCGGCACCGCGGTGCACATCAACGCCGGTGCGGCCGGACTCGCGCTGGCGCTGGTGCTCGGGCGGCGTCGCGACTTCGCCAAGGGCGCGCACCGCCCGCACAACCTGCCGCTGGTGATGCTCGGCGCCGGACTGCTGTGGTTCGGCTGGTTCGGCTTCAACGCCGGGTCGGCCGTCGGCGCCAACGGTGTCGCGGCGGTCGCGCTGGTCAACACCGTCGCGGCGACGGGTGCGGCGATGCTGGCGTGGATCGTCGTCGAGAAGCTGCGCGACGGCCACGCGACGTCGCTGGGCGCGGCGTCCGGCGTGGTGACCGGCCTGGTCGCGATCACCCCGGCGTGCTCGGCGCTGAACCCCGTCGGGTCGCTGATCCTCGGCGTCGTGGCCGGGGCGATCTGCTCGCTGGTGGTCGACCTGAAGTTCCGGCTGCGCTACGACGACTCGCTCGACGTCGTCGCGGTGCACCTGGTCGGCGGGCTCGTCGGCACCATCGCGATCGGCTTCCTGGCCACGGCGGACGCGCCGGCCGGTGTCGACGGCCTGTTCTTCGGCGGCGGCGTCGACCAGCTGTGGCGGCAGGTCGTCGGTGCGGGCGCGGTGCTGGCCTACTCGTTCGTCGTCACGTACCTGATCGGCCTGGTGCTGCAGCGCACGATCGGGTTCCGGGTGGACGACGACCACGAGGTGGTCGGCGTCGACCGGGTGCACCACGGCGAGTCGGGCTACGAGATCGGTTCCGACGAGGTGTCGGAGGACGTCGTCACGGCGTAGCTGTGCTTACGGTGTGCCGATGCAGACTGCAGAACTCGGCACCCGGGGCACGGCGTGGTCGCCGGAGACCCGGCTGTACTCCGACGGGGTGGTCATCGGCGCCGACGGCGCGCCGCTGATCGTTCCGCCGCACAGCGGGCTCCGGCGGCTGCCCGGCACCGGCTACCTCGACCCGTCCTCCGGCGCGCTGCCCGGCGCGGCGGTCCCGACCGGCGACGACGCCGACGCCGCGCGCGAGCTGCTGGCGGCGACCGAGCTGCCGGGCCGGGGCACGCCGTACCAGCCGATGGCCGAGGAGGCGCTGATCGATATCGGCGTGCTGACGTTCGCCAACGGCGCCGCGGTGGCGGCCGGCAGCCCGTACTGGCGCTACGTGTGGCCGCGCGACGTCGGCTACATGGCCGCCGCGCTGACGGTGTGCGGCCGGCCCGAGCCGGCGTTCGCGCAGCTGGCGTACGTGGCCGCCATGCAGGAGCAGGACGGCACCTGGCAGGCGCGCTACCTGCCCGACGGCTCGCGCGGGGTGCCCGACGACCGCGGGCTGCAGCTCGACGGCATCGGCTGGACGCTGTGGGCGACGTGGCTGTGGGCCGGGGCGACGGGTGGCGCCGTGGGCTCGCTGGCGCCGATGGTCCGCTCCGCCGTCGGCGCCGCGCTGGCCGCGCTGGACCCGTCGACCGGGCTGCCGCGGGCGTCGCAGGACTTCTGGGAGATGGACCTCGACGAGGCGACGCTCGGCTCGGCGGCCCCGCTGCTGCTCGGCCTGCGGGCCGGTCGTGAGCTGCTGACCCTGCTCGGCGGGCCGGACGACGCGCGGCTCGCGGCCCGGGCGGCGGACGGCGCCGAGCGGCTGGCCGCGGCGGTCACCGGCGGGTTCGGCGCGCACGGCTACGCCCGGCGCATCAGCGGCAGCGGCGGCCGCGACGCGTCGGTCGCGTTCCTGCTGCCGCCGTTCGCTCCCCACGACGAGGCCGTCGCGGCGGCCTGGCGGTCCGCCGTCGACGCCACCACCGTCGGCAACGGCGGGGTCCGGCCAGGTGAGGAGTGGACTGACGTCCTCACCGCGTGGACGCCGCAGGTGTCGCTGCACGCGCTGACCGCCGCGTCGACCGGCGACACCGCGCTCGCGCACCGGCTGCTCAGCTGGCTCGACCTGCGCCGGACCGACCTCGGCGCGCTGGCCGAGAAGGTCACCGCCGACGGCCGCCCGTCCGCCGTCGCACCGCTCGGCCTGACCGGCGCCACCGTCCTGCTGGCGCTGGCCGCCCTCGACGGACGACCGCTGCCGGCGCCTCCCCACTGACGCGGCAGCGGGAGATACTGGACCATGCGCCGGCTGCGGTTCGTCCTGGTCCTCGTCGTGACGGTGCTGCTGGCCGGCATCGCGGCGACGGTCGTGGCGCTGACCACGGGCGATGACGACGACGTCGCGGGCGGCGACGGCGCCGCGGCGGCGCCCGACCTCAGCGCCACCGCCGAGATCCGGCGCTCGTTCAACCGGTCCGGACTGGTCGTCATCGCCGTCACCAACCACGGCGCCGAGCCGGTCACCGTCACGTCGGCGGAACTGCTCAGCGACTCCTTCGAGGCCACCGGCCCGCAGCCGCGCGACTCCACCATCGGGCCCGGCGACATCCCGGTCGACCTCCAGGTCGAGTACGGCCCGGCCCGCTGCCCCGACGGCGTCGACTCCGCGGCCGCCCCGTCGCAGGTCCGCCTGACCGCCCGCGTCGGCGACGGCGACGAGCACGAGCAGGTGCTCGACCTCCCGCACCCGAACGGCACGCTGGACCGCCTGCTGCGCACCGACTGCCGCGACGCCGCGCTGGCCGAGGCCGTCACGCTGGCGATGGGCCCACTGGAGCCACGCGCCGACGGCACGCTGACCGGCGTCCTCACCGTCACCCGGGTCGACGGCGGCACGGCGCCGGCGACCCTCACCAACACCCGCGGCAGCGTGCTGTTCACCATCACGCCCGAGGCCGACCCCGCGCTCCCGCCCGGGCAGTTGCGCGTGGTGGCCGACGT
Source organism: Jiangella alba (assembly GCF_900106035.1). Classification (GTDB taxonomy): domain Bacteria; phylum Actinomycetota; class Actinomycetes; order Jiangellales; family Jiangellaceae; genus Jiangella; species Jiangella alba. The sequence continues at coordinate 1,051,255 of NZ_FNUC01000004.1, read as the reverse complement.
GCTGCGCTGCGGCGGCCACGCCATCGGCGACGCGAAGCGGCCGTACGGCTTCACCGCCTGGATCGACCTCGGCGACGGCGTCGAGATCCCCACCGCGATCCCGGTCGACGACGCCCACCGGGCCGCGCTCGACGCCATGCAGCCGATCCGCTGCGCCGGCAAGGACAACGACATCTGAGCCGGTTGTCGAGAATGCCGCGACGGCTCCGACCCACTGCCGAGAGAGCGCCCGAGGGCGGCGCCACGAGACGGGAGCAACCCCGATGAAGTACATGTTGATGATGTTCGGCGACGCCGAGTCGATGCAGGCCACGGCGTCGAAGGAGTGGATCGAGGAGATGATCGGCTTCATGGTCCAGCTGGACAAGGACCTCGAGGCGTCCGGCGAGCTGGTGTTCCAGCAGGGTCTCGCCGACCCCGGCGCCGCGAAGACGGTGCGGCTGCAGGACGGCCTCCCGGTCGCCACCGACGGCCCGTTCGCCGAGGCGAAGGAGTCGCTGATCGGCTTCTGGGTGGTCGACGTCGAGAGCGAGGAGCGGGTGCTCGAGCTCGCCGGGCAGATCGTGAAGTACTCCGGCCGGCTCGAGGTCCGCCCGGCGATGGACGCCCCGCCGGACCTGTGACCGACCCCGCGGTCGAGGACCTGCTGCGCGCCGCCGCGCCGCAGGTCCTCGGGGTGCTCGTGCGCCGGTACGGCCAGTTCGACGCCTGCGAGGACGCCGTACAGGAGGCGCTGCTGGCCGCCGCCACGCAGTGGCCGGTCGACGGCGTGCCGGACAGCCCGCGCTCGTGGCTGGTGACGGTCGCGTCGCGCCGGTTCGTCGACGAGGTGCGCAGCGCCGAGGCGCGCCGTCGCCGCGAGGAGACCGTGGCCGCGCTCGACCTCGTCGAGCCCGGCGACGTGGAGCGGGCCGACGACACCCTCACGCTGCTGTTCCTGTGCTGTCACCCGTCGTTGGCGCTGCCCGCCCAGCTGGCGCTGACCCTGCGCGCCGTCGGCGGGCTGACGACGGCGCAGATCGCGGCCGCGTTCCTGGTGCCCGAGGCGACGATGGCGCAGCGGATCAGCCGGGCCAAGCAGAAACTGCGGGCCGGCGACGCGCGGTTCGGCCCGCCGCCGCCGGAGCAGCGGGACGAGCGGCTGCGCACCGTCCTGCACGTGCTGTACCTGATCTTCAACGAGGGCTACACCACCAGCTCCGGCCCGGCGGCGCAGCGGGCCGACCTCACCGCCGAGGCGATCCGGCTGACCCGGCTGCTGGTCCGGCTGACGCCCGGCGACGGCGAGGTCACCGGGCTGCTGGCGCTGATGCTGCTCACCGACGCCCGCCGGGCCGCGCGCAGCACGGGTGACGGCGTCCCCGTCCCACTGGCCGAGCAGGACCGGACCCGGTGGGACGCCGCCCAGATCGCCGAGGGGGTCGCGCTGCTCACCGGGGTGCTCGGCGGCGGCCCGGTCGGTCCGTACCAGCTGCAGGCCGCCATCGCCGCCGTCCACGACGAGGCGCCGACGGCCGACAGCACCGACTGGCCGCAGATCGTCGCGCTCTACGAGGTGCTGGAGCGGGTGGCGCCCGGCCCCGTCGTCACGCTGAACAAGGCGGTCGCCGTCGCGATGGTGCACGGGCCGCGGGCCGGGCTGGCGCTGCTCGGCACCCTCGACGCCGACGACCGCATGGCGCAGACGCACCGGCTCGACGCCGTCCGTGGCCACCTGCTCGAACTGGCGGGTGACCCGGACGGCGCCCGTGCGGCGTACCTGCGCGCAGCGCGGCGGACGGCGAGCGTGCCGGAGCGGCGCTACCTGACGCTGCGCGCCGCCGGCGTCACCTGACCACGCGGTAGGTCAGGTGGGTGGCCGCGTCGGTCTGGTTCGTGCTGACGGCCTCGAGCTCGACGTGGGCGGTCGTGGCCCGGTCGAACAGCGGGGTGCCGTCGCCGAACAGCACCGGCACGACGTGCAGCGAGATCTCGTCGACCAGGCCGGCGGCGAGGTACTGCCGGGCGACGTCGGCGCCGCCCATGACGCAGACCGCGCCGTCGCCCGCCGCCGCTGCGGCCTGCGCGAACGCGTCCTCGATGCCGCCGGTGACGAAGGTGTAGACGCCGTTCTCCGGCGACTCCTCCGGCGCCTCGTGCGTCAGGACGAACACCGGCCGGCGGGCCGGGCCGGACGGGCCGTCCGCACCCCACCATGGCACGGAGTCGTCGTAGTTCCGGCGGCCGGTGATGACCGCGCCGAGCCGCCCGATGCCGTCGTTCAGCACGTCGCGGCCGGCGTCGGTGCCGACCCAGTCGTGCAGGCGCTCGCCACCCTGGCCGAGGGGCTGGTCGGGGGTCTGCCCGGCCGCCGTGATGAAGCCGTCGAGGGAGATGCTGATGTCCAGTACGAGTGTGTTCATGCCCGTGTAACGACACTCCGGCCGCGGACTCATCGGTCCGGAGCGAACGACTTGCAGAATGTCCCGATGGACGACTTCACGGCCGCCGCCGAGGGGCACCGGCGCGAGCTGCACGTGCACTGCTATCGCATGCTCGGCTCGTTCGACGACGCCGAGGAGGTCGTCCAGGACGTGTTGCTGCGGGCGTGGACGCACCGCGACTCCTACGAGGAGGGCACCAACCTGCGGGCGTGGCTCTACCGCATCGCGACCAACGCCTGTCTCGACCTGCTGCGGCTGCGGTCCCGGCGGCCCGAGCAGGTGCGCTCGTTCGCCGAGGTGCCGTGGCTGCAGCCGTACCCGGACCGGCTGCTCGACCAGGTCGCGCCGCACGCGGACGAGCCGGAGGCCGTCGTCGTCGGCCGCGAGACGATCGAGCTGGCGTTCGTCGCGGCCATGCAGGAACTGCCCGCGCAGCAGCGCGCCGTCCTCGTCATGCGCGACGCGATCGGCTGGTCGGCCGCCGAGACCGCGGCGATCCTGGAGACGTCGGTGCCCGCGGTCAACAGCGCGCTGCAACGGGCCCGGGCGACGCTGCAGCGCTCGCCTCGGTCGCCGGAGACCACCCCGCCGCGGACGGTGCTCAGCGCCGACGAGCGCGACCTGCTCGACCGCTACGTCGCGCTGAGCGAGCGGCCCGACGTCGGCCGCATGGCCGAGCTCGTCCGCGACGACATCCGCGTCACCATGCCGCCGCAGCCGGTCTGCTTCGACGGCTGGGCCGCGCTGGCGCCGCTGCACGCCGCGGCGGCCGAGCACGGCGACTGGCGGCTGCTGCCGACGTCGGCGAACCGGTTGCCGGCCGCCGCCTGCTACCTGCGCCTGCCGGGTGGGGCGACGTTCGACGCCTTCAAGATCGACGTGCTCCGGGTCGAGGACGGGCTGATCGCCGAGATCACCACGTTCGGCCCGGAGCTGTTCCCGGCCTTCGACCTCCCGGCCGCTTTGCAATGAGCACCGATACGCACCGGCCGCTTTTGCAGTGAGCACCGATACGCACCGGCCGCCTTGCAATGAGCACCTATACGCACCGGCCGCGCACGGTGCGTATAGGTGCTCATTGCAAAGGTCAGTGGCGGACGTCGAGGTGGAAGGCCTCGGTGTGGTAGCCGGGCCAGCCGTTCGCCCGCTGCTCGGCGACGGTGTCGGTCATGGGCGCGACGGCGGGCAGCGCGCCGTCGACGAGATGGTGGGCGCCGCCGGCGTCGGTGACGGCCGCGACGAGGCGGTCGCGCCAGCCGTCCAGTTCGGGCGCCGACGCGGAGCGGGCGAGGTCGTGCCGCTCGTCCGGGTCGGAGCCCAGGTCGAACAGCTGCTCGGCCGGCCCTTCCGGGTACCAGACGTACTTGTGCCGTCCGTCCGTCATGGCCAGGTAGTACGGGATCCCCGGCGGCCCGGCGTCGCCGCCGGCCAGCGCGACGACGACGCGCGGACGGTCTCCGGCGGCGGCCAGCCCGACGAGGTCCACGCCGTCGACGTCGTCGGGGGCCGGCCCGCCGGCCGCCGCCACGAACGTCGGCAGCACGTCGGCCAGCGTCACCGGCGTCCGGACCACCGTGCCCGGCGGGACGGCTGACGTGCCCGCCGCCGGCCGCACGATCATCGGCACGCCCGCCGACGCCTCGTGGAAGAACACCTTGTTGCCGGTGCGGTGATCGCCGAGGAACTCGCCGTGGTCGGACGTGAACACGATCGTCGTCCGGGTCAGCTCGCCGGCGTCCTGCAGCGCCGCCAGGACCCGGCCGAGGTTGTAGTCCAGCTGCGTCACCAGCCCGTAGTACGCCGCCCGCGCGGCGCGCACGGTCGCGGCGTCGAGCAGGTCGAACGAGCCGCGGTGGCGCTGCCGCCGGAACGCCGCGGGCGCGTCGTCGCCGGCCCAGTCGCCCACGACCGGCTCCGGCACCGGCGCGTCGCGGTACATCGAGTAGTACGGCTCCGGCGGGTCCAGCGGCGGGTGCGGCTTGCTGTACGAGAGCCACAGGAACAGCGGCCGGGTCGGGTCGCGGCGGTACCGGATGTGCTCGACCGCCCGCTCCGACAGCCACGAGGTCAGCGTCTCCGCCTCGGGGACGGTCGCCATGCCCGGCGCGAGCTCGTTCTGCCCGAGCCCGTGCCGCATCGCCGGCACGCCGGTCCGGTAGTAGTCGTCGGGCAGGATCAGCTCGTCGAAGCCGTGGTGCGCTCGCGGCGGCGTGAAGTGCATCTTCCCGATGCCGACGGTCGCGTACCCGAGCGCGCCGAGCCGGGCCGGCAGCGTCGGCGCGTCCGGCGCCAGCACGTCGCCGGTCCGGCCGTTGTGCGTCATGCCGTGCCGCAGCGCCGACAATCCCGTGAGCAGCGTGACCCGCGACGGCACGCACACCGGCGTCGACGCGTAGGCGGCGTCGAACCGGATGCCCTCGTGCGCAAGCTGGTCCAGGTGCGGCGTGCGCAGGAACCCCGGCGCGCCCGGCCCGACGGTGTCGCGGCGCTGCTGGTCGGTGGTGACCAGCAGCAGGTTCGGACGTGGCGCCGTCACAGGTACTCGACGGTGCCGTTCTGGCGCGACCGCTCGGCCGCGAACGCCACCCAGTGGCTCTCGAGGCTCTCCTCGAACGCGCTGGGCGCGGCCTGCACGGGCCGCCCGGCGCGTCGCCGGCGGGTCCGCTCGACGAAGTCGGCCATCAACCCGGCGTCGCCGCCGGAGTGCCCGGCGCGGTCGTTCGACACCTGCTCGACGCGCCGCTCGGCGGGTGGCAGACCGGCGACGTCCGGCGCGGACTCGCCGAACCGGACCACCTCGATGCGGCCGGACTCGAGGTCGGCGTTGAGCTCGCCGTGGCTGCCCATCATCGTGATGACGCGGGTGTTCTGCTCGGTGAACGCCGACACCACCAGCGACGCCGTCACCCCGTTCGCGTAGCGCAGCGAGGTCGTCTGGTGGTCGACGACGTCGTTGTCCATGCGGTAGACGCAGCGGCCGTAGTCGGTCTCGCGCAGCGCCTTCAGCCGGCCCTCGGGCGACGGGTCGTCGGTGATGACGGAGACCGGCCAGGTCTCGACGCCGGCCAGCTGCTCGACGTAGAACCGGTGGGCGTTGTACGGGCAGGTCGCGGCGACGGCACATCCGTCGACGCAGCGGTCGGTGGAGCCTGGCGGAGCGTTCTCGATGCGGAAGTGCCGCCGGTCGCCGAACGACGACACCGCGATGCACGGCGAGCCGACCAGCCAGCGCAGGATGTCGAGGTCGTGGCACGCCTTGGCCAGCAGCATCGGGCTGGAGTCGGCCGTCCGGTGCCAGTTGCCCCGGACGTAGCTGTGCGCGAAGTGCCAGTAGGCGATGTGCTCGGCGTGCTCGATCCCCTGCAGCTCGCCGATGGCGCCTTCGTCCAGCAGCCGCTTCAGCGCGTTGAAGAACTCCGTGTACCGCATGACGTGCGAGACGGTGATCGCGCCGGGCCGGTCTTTCGTCGCGGCGATCAGCCGGTCCAGCTCACTGGACGTCGGCGCGATCGGCTTCTCCAGCAGCACGTCGTAGCCGTGTTCCAGCGCCCGCACCGTCGGGTCGACGTGCATGCGGTCCGGCGTGGTGACGACGACGGCGTCCCATGGACCCTGGCGGGTCAGGGCGGTCCGCCAGTCGGTGTACCGGTGCTCGGCCGGCACGCCGTGCGCGTCGCCGACGCTGGCCAGCCGCCGCTCGTCGCTCTCGGCGATGCCCGCGACGACGGCGGCCTCCGGATGCTGGAGGCACCAGCCGGCGTAGGCCTGGCCGCCGCGGTTTCCGGCGCCGATCACCAGCAACCGCACCGGCCCGTCGATGTCCGTCATGCTCACCCTTTCTCGGCCCCGGCGGTGAGGCCCTCGACCAACAGACGCTCGGCGGCGAAGAACAGCGCGATGACCGGCAACGTCAACAGCACCGACCCCGCCATCAGGACGGTCGCCGACACGCTGATGTCGTCCAGCTGTGCCAGCCCGAGCGAGACCGTCCAGTTGTCCCGGCTCTCCAGCAGGAAGAGCAGCGCGAACAGGTATTCGTTCCAGGCGATCATGAACACGTACAGCGAGGTCGCGGCGATCGACGGCATGGCCAGCGGCAGCACGATCCGCACGATCACCTGCGCCCGGTTACAGCCGTCGACCATCGCCGCGTCCTCCAGTGCGCGCGGGATGGAGCGGAAGTAGTTGCGCAGCATGTACACCGACACCGGCACCGTCGACGCCAGGTAGATGACGATCAGCGCCGGCAGCTCGCCGCGCAGCCCGAGCCGCGAGAACAGCACGAACAGCGGGATCGCCATGACGATGCCGGGGAACATGTAGCAGGCGAAGAACGAGATGTTGATGATGTTCTTGCCGGGGAAGCGCAGCCGGGTCGCCGCGTACGCCCCGAGCACCGACAGCAGCACGGTCGCCACCACGGAGCCCAGCGCGACGATCAGCGAGTTGCCGAAGAAGGACAGCAGGCCGTACCCGCCGTCCTCGGGCGACGCGATGACCTTCCGGTACGCCTCCAGGTTCAGCTCGCTCGGCGACGGCACGCCGAGCGGGTCCTGCAACACGGCCTGCAACGGCCGCACCGACAGCAGCAGCATGTAGAGCAGCGGCAGCACGCAGGCGATCAGCACCACCGTCAGCCAGAGCACTCGCGCGACGCCGAGCACCCGGGTCTCGACCCGTTCCCGCGACGCCATCAGTCCTCCGACTCCTGCTTGAGCACGCCGTACCGGTAGTAGACGGCGAACGCGATGATCAGCACGACGGACATCAGCAGGCCGAGCGCGGCCGCCCCGCCGACGTCGTTGCGTGCCACCAGGTACTGGTAGACCTGCACCGCGACGACCTCGGTGCCGGCGGCGCCGCGGGTCAGCAGGTACACGTCGTTGAAGTTCTGGAACGTCCAGATGAACCGCAGCAGCACCAGCAGCGCGATGACGCCGGACAGCTGCGGCGCGATGACGTACCGGAACCGCTGCAGCGGGGTGGCGCCGTCGACGCGGGCCGCCTCCTCCAGATCGCGCGGCAGCCCCTGCAACCGGGCCAGGATGAACAAGAACGCCAGCGGGAACGTCTTCCACGCCTCGAACGCGATGACGGAGAGCAGCGCGATGGGGGCGTCGAACCCGACGCCGAACAGCTCGATGCGGTGGAACCGCTCGCTGAGGAACCCGATCGGCTGGTCCCAGCCCAGTACGTCGACGCCGAACACGTTGACCGGCCCGAACTGCGGGTTCAGCAGCGTCCGCCAGACCAGGGCCGCCGACACCACCGGGATGACGTACGGCACCAGCACGAACGCCCGGATGATCATCCGGCCCGGGAACCGGTGCCGCAGCGCCAGCGCCGTCGCGAGCCCGGCGCCGATGGACAGCGCCGTGCCGCCGATGCTGTAGATCAGCGTGGTGCGGACCATCTCCCACAGGTCCGAGCTGCCCAGCACGGTCTCGAAGTTGCGCAGCGTCAGCGTGATGTCGAAGACGTTCTGCAGGTCGATCAGCCGCAGCCGCTGGAACGACATGAGGATCGTCCACAGGAACGGCAGCACGACCACCAGCAGCACGATCAGCACCGTCGGGCTGACCAGCACCAGCCCGGCGCGGCCCTCGCGAACGCGCAGCGACGGGCCGCGCCGGCCGTCACCCCGCCGGCCGCGCCGTCCGCGCCGTCCGCCGCGGCCGGGCCCGGTGGCGGTCTCGGCCGGGTCGGCGGCGGACGGGGCGATCGGTCCGGAGGCCATGGGCGTCAGCTCAGTTCGGACTGGAGTTGCGTGGCGCTCTCGTCCATCTGCGCGGCCGCCTCGGCCGGCGTGAGGGTGCCGTCCAGCGCCTCGCGCAGGATGTTCGTCAGCTCGAGGTCGCCGTACATCGCGGTGACCAGCGCGCCCTGTCCCTGCGGGAAGCCCCAGCGCTCGAACCCGGTGGCGCCCTCGGTGATGGTCTGCACCGCGTCGTCGCCGTACAGTTCGCCGACGCTGAGCTGCGCCTGCCCGGAGCCGACCGCGAGGCCGGTCCAGCCGTCGACGTAGGTCGTGTCGCCGGCCTCCGGGCCGTTGCGCATCGGGAACCGGCCCTCCGGCGAGATGGACAGGAAGCCCATGTACCCGTCACCGAGCAGGTAGCGGACGAGCTCCTTGGACGGCTCGGTGTCGGCCGACGACGTGATGCCGAGGTTGATGGTGAGGCCGAACTGGGTCGGCTCGTCGCCGGACGGGCCCTGGAACAGCGGCAGGATGGTGGTGCGGTCGACCAGCCACTGCTGGTCGGCGGCGCACTCGGCGCAGGTCAGCGGCGTGTCCGGGAACAGCCCGGCCAGCTCGTCGAGCAGGTGCGGCGACCACGACGTCATGGCGGTCTGCCCGGCCAGGTAGTTGGCCCGGGTGGTGTCGACGTCGCCGGCGCCGGCGGGCGCGTACTGCGCGAGGTCGACGTAGAACTGGATCGCCTCCTCGCACTCGGGGCTGTCCAGCGTCACCTCTCCGTCGTCGTCGACGAGCTGGCAGTCGTTGGCCAGCGCGACGTGCTCGAAGACCTGCATGGTGAAGCCGTCGCCGCCGGTGCTGCCCAGCGCGAAGCCGGAGGCGCCGTCCTGGCCGTTGAGCGTCTCGGCCGCTGCCAGCACGTTCTCGTACGTCGTCGGCTCCTCCAGCCCGGCGGCCTCGAACAGGTCGTTCCGGTAGAAGATCATCTGGCCCCAGCCGTCGGACGGCACGGAGGCGTACTCGCCCTCGGCGTCGACGCGGATGAGGTCCAGCGCGCTCTCGTTGAACGTGTCGGTGCCCAGCTCGTCGATCATCTCGCTGGCCACGACGGGGTCGAGGATGCCCTCGTCGACCCAGCCGGCGGCCACCTCTACGCCGTGCACGACGACGTCCGGCAGGTCACCGGCGGCGGCCGCCGACACCATGGCCTGCGTGAGGTCGGGTGCGCTGACGCCGACCAGTTCGACGTCGATGCCGGACTGCTCGGTGAAGTCGGCCAGCACCTGCTGCATCGTCGCCATGCGGTCGGCGGTGTCGTAGACCGTCCACAGGGTGATGCTGCCGCCGCCCTCGCCGGAGCCCGCGCTCTCGCCGTCGTCGTCGCCGGAGCAGCCTGCCGCGACCAGGCCGATCACCGCGAGTGCGGTCAGAGGTCGTCGCCACATGATGCCGTCCCTCCTCGTGAAGCGCCTGCCGAATATGGGGCACCATGGTTGGGATCGGTGATTCAAGGTGTCAACGAATGGACAAGATGTGCAAGGAATCATGAACACAAGGCGGTGATGTGATGGATTCGGTGAAGATCGACGAACTCGACCGTCTGGTCATCGGCGCCCTGCTGGCGCAGCCGCGGGCCACCCACGCCGTCATCGGGCAGGCGGTGCGCAGCTCCGAGGCGACGGTGTCGCGGCGGCTGGCCCGGCTGCGGCGCGCCGGCGCCGTCCGCGTCGTCGGCGCGATCGACTCGCAGATCAGCCACCGGGCGCGGTCGGTGTTCGTGCGGCTGCGGTGCGCGCCCGGCGCGGCCGACGAGCTGGCGCTGCCGCTGGCGCAGTGGGACGAGACCGGCTCGGTCAAGGTGCTCACCGGCAGCGTCGACTGCGTCGCCGAGATCGCCTACACCTCCAACGAGCACCTCTACCGGCTGATGATGCACGAGCTGCCGCGGTTCGACGGCGTCATGGCGACGTTCAGCAACCAGGTGATCCGGCGGTTCTCCACCCCGCACGGCTGGAACCCCGGACTGCTCCCCGACACCGTCGTCGCCGAGCTGCGGGCCGAGCGGCGCGACCGGTGGAGCGAGCACCCCGAGCCCGACGAGGCCGCGCCGCTGTCCGAGCTGGACGAGCATCTCGTCGCCGTGCTCATCGACGACGGCCGGATCAGCTGGCAGGACCTCGCCGCCCGGTGCGGCGTCACACCGAGCACGGCCCGCCGGCGCACCGAGACGCTGATGGCCCAGGGCGTGCTGCGCATGCGCACCGTCGTCGAGCCGGAGGTGCTGGGGCTGACGGTCAACGCGTTCGTGTGGCTCACCATCAACCCGACGAAGATCGGCCTCGCCGGCGAGATCCTGGCCCGGCACCGCAGCGTGGTGATGATCGCGGCCACCACCGGCGACCGCAACCTCTGCGGCGAGATCGCCGTGGCCAGCGACAGCGCGCTCTACGAGTTCCTCTCCGAGACCGTCGGCCACCTGCCCGGGCTGATCCACGCCGACGTCGCGGTGGCGCTGCGCACCGTGAAACGGGCCGGCATGATCGACCCCGACCTGCGGACGACCGCCGGGTCGCGGTCCGGGTCGTGAACAGGGTCGTAACTCCGGACGATCCTGCGAATCCCATGCGTCACGACAGGGGTTGGAGGGCTATGGTCGAAGCATGCACGAGAGTGAGGCTGCGCACGATGCTGTGCGCCGCGACCCGATAGACATCCATCCTTACGACACCGCGTGGCCCGAGTCGTTCGAGCAGCAGCGCCAGCAGGTCGAACCGGCCCTGCGTCCGTGGCTGATCGGCTCGGTCGAGCACGTCGGCAGCACGGCCGTGCCGGGCCTGCCGGCCAAGCCCATCATCGACATGATGGCCATGGTGCCCTCCTACGAGCAGGCCCAGGGCGCCGTCGCCGCGATGCGGGAGATCGGCTGGACCCAGGTGGCCGAGGCCGGCGACGAAGAGTTGCGGCGCTGGTCGTTCTGCTTCCCGGAACCGGCCTGGCGCACGCACCACCTGCACGTCGTCGAGTACGTCTCGCAGCTCGGCCGCGACTGCCTGGCCTTCCGCGACCACCTGCGCCACCACCCCGACGACGCGCGGCGCTACGCCGAGATCAAGCAGAGCCTGGCGGCCGTGCACCACGACGACCGCCCCGCCTACCGCGCGGGCAAGGCGCCGTTCATCGAAGACATCATGCGGCGGGCGTCCGTCCAGCACTGAGCCGCGGCAGCCGGCCGGTGCTCGCCTTCAACGCGATGAGGGTCAGGATTCCGGCCAGCACGATCGCGGCCAGGTTGATGCCGAGCTGAGCGGCCGCGCCGCCGACCTCGGCGCCGTCACCGAGAGCCAGGGCCAGTCCCAGGTTCCCGGCGGCGGGGACGGTCGTCACCGAGATGAACACGCCCACCAGCGCGCCCGACTTCGCGGACGTGAGCGACAGGATGCCGGCGATCCCGGCGATGAACGCCACGACGAACGACCACCGGTCCGGATGCCAGATGAACCCGGTCAACGGCCGGTCGGTCGTCAGCACCGATGCGTCGATCCAGCCTGCCCACGACGCCACCAGGCCGAGCACGGTGGTCACGGTGATCGCGATGGCGAACCCCACCACCAGGGTGACCAACCCCTGTCGCACGATGCTGAACCGCCGGTGCACCAGGCCCACGGCGATGCCCGCGAGCGGGCCGAACTCCGGCCCGACGACCATCGCGCCGACCACCAGGATGGCGGAGTCGAGCACGATCGCGATGGCGGCCAGCACGGCGGCCAGGCTGAGGAACCAGACGAACGTGTTCGACAGCACCGAGTCCTCGTCGGCGCGGCGCACGACCTGCTCCCAGATGACGGCGTCGGCGCCCTCGCCGGGCGCCTCGTCCTCGGCCCGCTCGGCGGCCGCCGAGACCGACGTCTCGACCGACTCGAGCGCGATGGTGCCGGTCTGGTCGACGCCCAGCTCGCGCAGCGCCTGGATCATCCCCTCGGCGGACTCGCGGGCCAGTTCGGCCAGCACGAGGTCGCCTTCGGGGCGCACGGACGCGCCGCGCAGGACGGCGATGCTGGCCACGCCCGGGCACTCGTCCAGCAGCTCGACGATGCGGTCGGTCGTCTCGGCGGGCGACGTGACGCGCAGGTGCAGCACGGCGCCATCGTAAGGGCGCAGCGGGCGCGGGTCAGTACAGGTCGCTCACCAGCAGCGTGGCGTCGCAGGGCCAGGCCGAGCCGCAGACGGCGCACAGCCCGGCGTCGTCGGCGTGCTCGTTGAGCACGATGTTGCCGTCGGTGAGCCGGACTTCGCGGTCTCTGAGGTCCATGGCTCGAGTCAAGGACGATCATGTAAGGGCCGGTGTTCGGGCAGGTGACGGCGGTGTGAACACTGGCTTGTACGCTGGCGCCCGTGACTGACGGCGTGATTCTGCAGGTGGGCGGGCTCCATCCGACAGCCGAGCGAGGACTGGCGACGTACGGGGCGCTGCGGCTGCCGTCCGGCCCGCAGCGGGCGGCGTTCCTCGACGAGCACGGCCCCGACGTCACCGTCGCGGTCACCGGGGCCGGCATGGACGCCGAGCTGATCGGCGCGCTGCCGCGGCTGGCCGCCGTCATCAACCTCGGCGTGGGCTACGACGCGGTCGACGTCGCGGCGCTGAGGCCGCGCGGCATCGCGCTCAGCAACACCCCCGACGTGCTCACCGACTGCGTCGCCGACCTCGCCGTCGGCGGGCTGATCGACGTGTTCCGCGGTCTGTCCGCCGGCGACCGGTTCGTCCGCCGTGGCGCGTGGGCGGCCGGCGAGAAGGCGCCGCTGCGACGCCGGGTCAGCGGCACCCGGGTCGGCATCCTCGGGCTCGGCCGCATCGGCGCCGCCATCGCGCACCGGCTCGAGGCGTTCGGCTGCACCGTCAGCTACCACAACCGCCGCCGCGTCGACGACGTCCCGTACGCGTATGCGGCCTCGCCGGTGGAGCTGGCCCGGTCGGCCGACGCGCTCATCGTCGTCACCCCCGGTGGCCCCGGCACCCAGGCGCTGGTCTCCGCCGAGGTCATCGCGGCGCTCGGGCCGTCCGGCTTCCTCGTCAACGTCGCGCGCGGCAGCGTCGTCGACCAGGACGCGCTGGTGGCCGCGCTGACGTCGGGCGCGCTGGGCGGCGCCGCGCTGGACGTGTTCACCGACGAGCCGCACGTGCCGGAAGAGCTGTTCGCGCTGGACAACGTCGTGCTGCTGCCGCACATCGGCAGTGCGACGGTCGAGACGCGCGAAGCGATGGCGCAGCTGGTGCTGCGCAACCTCGAGCGGTTCCTGGCCGACGGGACGCTGGCGACGCCGGTGCCGCTTTAATGACCGTATGTGGGTAGCACTGGTCCAGCTGGCGGCGGGCACCGACGTCGCCGAGAACACGGCGGCGATCCGGCGGCTGACCGACGGCGTCGAGGCCGATCTCGTCGTGCTGCCGGAGGCGGTCATGCACGACTTCGGCGACCCCGCACTGCCGCTCGGCCCCGTCGCGCAGCCGCTGGACGGCCCGTTCGTGGCGACGCTCGCCGCGGTGGCGCGGTCGTCCGGCGCCGTCGTCGTCGGCGGCATGTTCGAGCGCTCCGAGGACCCCGACCGGCCGTACAACACGCTGGTCGCGGTGGGTACCGATGGCGCCGTGCTGGCGACGTATCGCAAGGCGCACCTGTACGACTCCTTCGGCTACCGCGAGTCCGACCGGCTGCGCGCCGGCGACGCCGTGCCCGCCGTCGTCACCGTCGACGGTGTTCGGCTCGGCCTGCTGACCTGCTACGACCTGCGCTTCCCGGAACAGGGCCGGGCGCTGGTCGACGCCGGCGCCGACGTGTTCGTCGTCCCGGCCGCGTGGGTGCGCGGGCCGCTGAAGGAGGACCACTGGCAGACGCTGCTGCGGGCGCGGGCGATCGAGAACACCGTCTACGTCGCCGCGGCGGCGCAGACCGGGCGCGCGTACTGCGGGCTCAGCCAGCTGGTCGACCCGCTCGGCGTCGTGGTCGCCGCGCTGGGCGACGAGGAGGGCCGGCTGGCCGCTTCGCTGGACCCGGCGCGCCTCGCGGCGGCACGTGAGCGCAACCCGGCGCTGCGGCACCGGCGGAGCTGGCCGGCCCCATGATCGCGGGGCCCTGGGCGGCGGTGATCCTCGCGGGCGGGGCCGGGCGGCGGCTCGGCGGGACGGACAAGCCCGCGCTCGTCGTCGGCGGGCAGACACTGCTGGATCGCGCGGTCGCCGCGGCAGACGGCGCGGGCGCGGCGCAGGTGGTCGTCGCCGGCCCGCGGCGCGACACGTCCACCCCGGTCACGTGGACCCGGGAAGACCCGCCCGGCGGCGGCCCGCTGGCCGGGCTCAGCGCCGGCCTGGCCGCCCTGGACGTCGCGCCGGACGCCGTCGTCGTCCTCGCCGCGGACCTCCCGCGGGTGTCGTCGGTGCTGGTCGGGCGGCTGCTCGCCGGGCTGGAGCAGAACGTCGACGCCGTCGCCGTCGTCGATGCCTCCGGCTGGGTACAGCCGCTGGTGGCGGCGTACCGGATCGAGCCGCTGCGGGCCGCCCTGGACGCCGTCGGCGACCCGCGGGACCGGCCGGTCCGCGCGCTGCTGGAACGCCTGCGCGTGGCGACGCTGCCGGACGACGGCGGCGCCGCGGACATCGACACGCCGGGCGACCTGGCCCGATGGCGGCCATGATCAGTGGAGGATGGGCCGGACGGCGGGAGGAAGGTACGTGACATGGACAGCTGGGTGAGCGCGTTGTGTGAACGTCTGGGGGTACCGGTCGACGACGTCGACGTCGGCGGCATCCTCGACCTCGCCCGCGACGCCGCGCACACGGTCGAGCGGCCCGCCGCGCCGGTGACGGCGTTCATCGCGGGCTACGCGGCGGCCACCAAGGGCGGTGGCGCGGCCGCCGTCAACGCCGCCCTCGACATCGCCGCCGAGCTGGCCCGCGACTGGAACGACGGTCCGGACGTCACCACGCCGACCCTGCAGTGAGCCGCGTCCGCTAGCGTCGCGCTGTGCAGACCAAGAGTTCCGTCCACCTGCCGGCCCCGGCAGAGGTGGTCGACCCGCTGCGCCTGCTGACCAAGCGGGTGATCATCGCGGTCGGCGTGCTGGTGTTGACGGCGCTGCTCGTCTACCTCGACCGCGACGGCTACACGGACAACTCCGACGGCTCGGTCGACCTGCTCGACGCGTTCTACTACACGACCGTGTCGCTCTCGACCACCGGCTACGGCGACATCACGCCGACGTCGGACAGCGCGCGACTGGTCAACATCGTGCTGATCACGCCGCTGCGGGTGCTGTTCCTGATCGTCCTCATCGGTACGACACTGGAGACACTGACCACCCGGAGCCGGGAGCAGGTGCGGCTCAACCGCTGGAGGAAGAAGTTGCGCGACCACACCGTCGTCATCGGCTACGGCGTCAAGGGACGCAGCGCGGTGGCCACGATGCTCGCGAACGGCATGGCGACCGACACGCTGGTCGTCGTCGACCCCGACCCCGCCGCCATCGCCGAGGCGAACGAGCAGGGGCTGGTCGCCGTCATGGGCGACGCCACCCGCACCGAGGTGCTGCGCCGCGCCGGCGTCCCGGCCGCCAGCCGCATCGTCATCACCACCGCCCGCGACGACGCCAGCGTGCTGGCCACGCTCACGTGCCGTCAGCTCAACCAGACGGCGAACATCGTCGTGTCGGTCCGCGAGGCCGACAACCTCGCGCTGGTCCGTCAGGGCGGCGCCAACGAGGTCGTCACGTCGTCGGACGCCGTCGGCCGCATACTGGGCCTCGCGACCGTCAGCCCCGCGCTCGGCCACGTGCTCGAGGACCTCACCACGTCCGGCGTCGGTCTCGAGGTGGCCGAGCGGCTGGTGTCGCCGCGCGAAGAGGGCAAGCAGCCGCGGCAGGTCGCCGATCTCGTCGTGGCGGTCGTCCGCGACGGCGACGAGCTGCCGTTCCACTCGCCGGCCATCGGGCACCTCGTCCGCGGCGACCGCCTCATCGTCATCCGCCCGTCCGAGGAGTACCCGTGGGCGCGGCGCGAGGACGCCCACGAGCCGCCGCCGGCGGACGAGCCCGAGGACCCGGCGGACCGTCCGCCGGGCGGCGTCTGAGCGGAGGGGTCACGTGCACGCGGTCGTCATCACCGAGCCCGGCGGGCCGGAGGTCCTGCGCTGGACGGAGGTGCCCGACCCCGTCTGCGGGCCGGGCGAGGTGATCGTCGACGTCGTCGCGTCCGCCGTCAACCGGGCCGACCTCCTGCAGCGCATGGGCAAGTACCCCGTCCCCGACGGTGCGCCGGCCTGGCCCGGGCTCGAGTGCAGCGGCACCGTCAGCGAGGTCGGCGCGGGTGTCACCGGCTGGAAGGCCGGCGACCAGGTGTGCGCGCTGCTGTCCGGCGGCGGGTACGCCGAGCGGGTCGCGGTCCCGGCCGGCCAGCTGCTGCAGGTCCCGCGCGGCGTCGACCTCGTCACCGCGGCCGCGCTGCCCGAGGTCATGTGCACCGTCTGGTCGAACCTCGTCATGACCGCCGGGCTGCGGGCGGGCGAGGTGCTGCTGGTGCACGGCGGCGCGAGCGGCATCGGGACGGCCGCGATCCAGGTCGGGCGCGCGCTGGGCGCCCGGGTCGCCGTCACGGCGGGTTCGGCGGCCAAGCTGGAGCGCTGTGCCGAGCTGGGCGCGTCGATCCTGGTGAACTACCGCACCGACGACTTCGTCGAGGTCGTGCGGTCCGCGACGGACGGCCACGGCGCCGACGTCGTCCTCGACATCATGGGCGGCTCGTACCTGTCGCGGAACGTCGATGCGCTGGCGATCGACGGCCGCATCACCATCATCGGGACGATGGGCGGGCGAAGCGCCGAGCTGGACCTCGCCGCCGTCATGGCGAAGCGGGCCCGCGTCACCGGCTCGCTGCTGCGCCGGCGTACCGTGGCCGGCAAGGCCGCCGTCGTCGCCGAGGTGTGCGAGCACGTCTGGCCGCTGATCGAGTCCGGCGCCGTCCGCCCCGTCGTCGACCGCGTCGTCCCGATGCCCGAAGCGGCCGAGGCCCACCGCGTCGTCGCCGACGGCGAGCACGTCGGCAAGGTGCTGCTCACCACCTGAGATCGCTGAGACCAGCGGCGATGACGTCGGTCTGATGACTCGATGCGACATCAGCGGTCACGGGTGCTCGAAGGGGGCGTACCCTGGCGAACGTGGTCATGTCGCTGGAGTCCGAGATCGATCGGCCGGTCACTCACCGCCGCACCGCCCGGGTGCTGCTCCTCGAGCCCGGCGGCCGCATCCTGCTGTTCGAGGACAGCGATCCGTCCGCGCCCGGCGCGCCCACCTTCTGGATCACCCCCGGTGGCGGCGTCGACCCCGGCGAGACCCTCCTCGACGCCGTCGTCCGCGAGCTCGAGGAAGAGACCGGCCTCCGCCTGAGCCCGTCGGAGATCCGTGGCCCCATCGCCGAACGCACGGTGGTCCACGCCTACTCCGACAAGATCGCCGTCCAGTCCGAGACCTTCTTCGTCGTCGACGCGCCCGGCCAGGAGATCGAGCCGGCCGGGCTCACCGAGGAAGAGCAGCTCACCGTCATCGGCCACCGCTGGTGGAGCCTCGACGAGCTGGCGCGGACCGAGCGGCCCATCTGGCCGGTCGGGCTGGCGGGGCTGGTCGACGCTGTGCACGCCCCGGCCCGCTGGCCGGTCGTGCTGAGCGCCGCCGAGGAGTCGACGGTGCCGACCAACCACTTCGCCCGCTGACCCTGCCGGCCCTCGCGGCGGCCGGGTGCCGCTGCGGCCGGGCGCAGGCGGGGGCTGCCGCCGAGGCGCGGGTTGCGGTTTCGGCCCTGCGCGGGTTGCCGCTCGGGCGTGCGCGGTTTGCGGTTTCTGCCGGGTGCGGTCCCCGCCCGGCTGGGAGGGAGTCCCACCCTACGGGCGGGCGCCGACAGCATCGCCGACCACGTCGTCGACACCGCGCTGACCAGCGTCGGCTTGACGGAACATACTGGGTATGCATACTTGGTAGCCATGTCGATTCGTCACGGTCTGCTGGCGTTGCTGGAGCGGTCCCCGATGTACGGCTACCAGTTGCGCCACGAATTCGAACGGTCCACCGGCGCCACCTGGCCGCTGAACGTCGGTCAGGTGTACACCACGCTGGCCCGGCTGGAACGCGACGGGCTGGTGGAGCAGACCGGTGAGTCCGACGAGGACGGCAAGGTCGTCTATCGCCTCACCGACGCCGGGCATGCGGAGCTGACCGGCTGGTTCGCCACGCCGCTCGGCGGCAGCGATCGGCCCCGCGACGAGCTGGCGATCAAGGTGGCGCTCGCGCTGACGACGCCCGGTGTCGACGTGCGGGCGGTGTTGCAGACGCAGCGGACGGCGACGCTGCGGCATCTGCAGGAGCTGACCCGGCTCAAGGCGGTCGCCGACGGGTCCGAGGACACCGCGTGGCTGCTGGTGCTCGACTCCATGATCTTCCGGGCCGAGGCCGAGGTGCGCTGGCTCGACCACTCCGAGACCCGGCTGGCGCGGCTGGCCACGGCGCCCCGCCCGGCCACCCCCGGCGTCCCGGCCGCCCCGGCGAACCCGGCCGGCGCCCGCGCGGACGAGACCGATCGGACCGTGCGGCGATGACCACCGACCCGGTCCTCGACCTGCGCGCCGTCGACCGCGTGCACGGCGACGGCGCCACGGCGGTGCACGCGCTGAGCGATGTCAGCCTGACGCTGCGGGCCGGCGAGCTGATCGCCGTCATGGGCCCGTCCGGCTCGGGGAAGAGCACGCTCCTGCACCTCGCCGGCGGCCTCGACGTCCCGACCAGCGGCGCCGTCCTCGTCGAGGGCACCGACCTCGCCACGCTGAGCCGCGCCGAGCTGGCCGCCGTCCGCCGTCGCAGCCTCGGCTACGTCTTCCAGGACCTCAACCTCATCCCCGCGCTGACCGCCGCCGAGAACGTCGCCCTCCCCCGCGAGCTGGACGGCGTCCGCGTCCGGGCCGCCCGGGCCGAGGCGCTGGAGGCGCTGGCCGAGGTGGGCGTCGGCGACCTCGCCGACCGGTTCCCCGACGAGATGTCCGGCGGGCAGCAGCAGCGGGTCGCCATCGCCCGCGCGCTGATCGGGCCGCGGCGGCTGGTGCTGGCCGACGAACCCACCGGCGCGCTCGACTCCCAGACCGGCGAGGACGTGCTGCGGGTGCTGCGCGCACGCTGCGACGCCGGCGCGTCCGGGCTGCTGGTGACGCACGAGGCCCGGCACGCCGCCTGGGCCGACCGCGTCGTGTTCCTGCGCGACGGCGCGCTGGTCGACGACACCGGCGCCGCGCCGCCGCCCGAGGTGTTGCTGACCGCGGACGGGTTCGGGTGAGGCGTCCCGGGCGCGGATGGCGGCCCGCGCTGCGGATCGCCCGGCGGCAGGTCCGCCGCAACCTCGGCCGTTCGTTGCTGATCGCGGTGCTGGTGGGGCTCCCGGTGGCGGGCGCGACCATCGCCGACGTCCTGTACCGCAGCGCCGACTCCCCTGAGCGCACCGCCTACTCGCGCATGGGCGACGCCGACGCGATCATCGAGGTCACGCCGTGGGCCGAGCTCGCGCTGCCCGCCAACGGCCTGCTGCCTATGGTCGACATGTGGTTCAACGCGATCCCGGACAACCAGCCGGACCGCGACGCCGCCGGCGTCGACCTGCCCGCGCTGCTCCCCGCGGGCACCGTCCTGGAGCCCGAGCGCCGCATCCAGAGCATCCGGCCGCGCGACGGCGACACCGTGCTGCGCGGCGTCATGCTCGACATCGGGACGCAGGGCGGCCCGCTGACCGACCACGCGTTCCGGCTCGACGGCGGCCGCTGGCCGGAGGCGCGCGACGAGGTCGTGGTGACGTCGCAGCTGGCCGAGCGGCTGGACCTCCTCGACGACGGCGAGCTGCGGCCCGACGCCACGGTGACGTTCGACGACGGTCCGCAGGTGCGCGTCACGGGCCTGGTCGTCGACCCGTTCTACCTCGACGACCAGGTGGTCAGCGCCGCGCCGGGCTCGGTCGCCGCCGAGTACGCGGCCACGTTGGAGACCGGCTGGGGCGAGCTGTCCTTCACCGGCGGCGAGGCCTATCTGGCCGACCTCCCGGCCGGGACCGACGTCGACGAGCTCGGCCGGCTGCTGGCCGCCGACGGTGTCGGCCTGATGCCGCGCGACGCCGTCGCTGACCCGGACCAGTTCTACGAGACCGGCGGCGGGCCGACCGCCTACCAGCTGCAGCAGGCGGCGCTCGTCGCGCTCGTCGTCGGCCTGGGACTGCTGGAGGTCGTGCTGCTGGCCGGCGCCGCGTTCGCCGTCGGCGCCCGGCGGCAGGTCCGCGAGATCGGCCTGCTGGTCTCCGGCGGCGCCTCCGCGGCGCAGGTGCGGCGGACGGTGCTGGCCCAGGGCCTGGTGCTCGGCGTCATCGGCGCGGTGCTGGGGGTGGTCGCCGGCGCGCTGCTGGTGCCGGCGGTGGCGCCGCTGTGGGAGTGGTATCTCGGCGAGCTGATCGACGACTGGACGTTCGGCTGGGTCGAGCTGGTCGTGGCCGCCGCCGTCGGCGTGCTGTCCGGGGTGGCCGCCGCCGTGGTGCCGGCCATCGGCGCCGCCCGGATGAAGCCGGTCGACGCGCTGGCGGCGCGGTTCCGGACCACGCGGGTGGCGGCGCGGCTGCCGCTGGTCGGGCTCGTGCTGTTCGTCGTCGGCGCCGGCGGTGCGCTGATCGCCAGCCGCATCATGTCCGGGAACCTGGCCGACTACGGACGTCAGCTGGAGCAGCTCTCCGGCACCGGCGCGTACGTCAACCAGCCCTCGACGGCGCCCTACATCGCCATCCAGCTGGCCGGTGCGCTGGTGGCGACGGCCGGCCTCGTCGTGCTGCTGCCCGGGCTGATCTCCGCGCTGGCCCGCGGCGCGCACCGGCTGGGCCTCTCGGCGCGGCTGGCCGTCCGCGACGCCGCCCGGCACCGGCACCGCACGGCGCCGGCGGTCGCGGCCATCGCGATCGTCGTGGCGGGGTCGACGGCGGTCGCGTTCGGCGCCGGCGGCTCGGCCAAGGCCGACGAGCTGCGCTACACGCCGATGCTGCCCGACAACGTCATCCGCATCGACGTCGACTGGTACGAGCTACCCGCAGACGAGGCCGTAGCCCAGCTCGGCGCCGCCGAGGAGGCGGCCGCCAGGACCCTGCCCGGCGCCGCTGTGCACCGGCTCACCGAGGCGACGCTGCAGTTCGCGGCCGATGAGTCCTACAACGTCGCGTGGCTGCACGGGTCACCCGAGTGCGACGGCTGCGCGGGGTGGAGCGGATCTGTGTCGGCCGCCGTCGCCGACCCCGCCGTCATGGCCGCCGCCGGGGGCGGCCCGCCCGACCAGGCCGTGCTCGACGCCGTCGCCGGCGGCGCCATGGTCGTCTACGACCACGCGTTCCTCGTGGCCGGCGATGACGTCGTCGTCGACACCTATCCCGCTGACGGCGAGCTGGTGCCGGTCCGCTTCCCCGGGCACGTGGCCGAGCGCGAGCTCGCCTACTCAGGCCTGCCGGGGGCGTTCGCCTCGGCGGAGACGTTGACCGCGAAGGGATTCGAGCTGCGCACGACCGGCAGCATCGTCACGTTCGATGAGGCCACGCCCGAGCAGCTCGACGCTGCTCTGCAGGCCATCGAGTCGGCCGGCGCGTGGGCCTCCGTCGAGACCCCGTTCGAGTCCGAACGCGACCCCGCGGTGCTGGCGCTCACCGCCGGCGCGGCGTTCGTGACGCTGGTCGGCGTGGCGATCGCGGTCTCGCTGGCGGCCGCCGAAGGGCGGGCCGACCTCGCCACCCTGGCCGCCGTCGGCGCACCGCCGCGGCGCCGGCGCGGGCTGGCTGGGGCGCAGGCGTTGGTCGTGGGCGGAATCGGCGTACTGATCGGGTCCGGATTGGGTATCTATTTCGCGTATCTGGTGTGGCCGGCGCTCGGAGCGCCGGACTTCATCTGGGCTTGGGACAGCCTCGTCCTCACCGGCGTCGCCGTCCCCGTCCTGGCCGTCCTCGTCGCGGTGGTCTTCACCCCGAGTCGGTTGCCGATGATCAGGAGGGTCGAGTGAACAGCACGACAATGCGCCGCGCGCGTCAGGCCGCGCGGCGCCGGACGCTGGAGCTGCTCGCCCTGCGCAGGGCCGAGGCCGCCGGCCGGCGCCCGGCGGAACGACGGACCGTGCGTCAAGTTCGACCCGGAGGTGTCGAGAGGGGGACCGAGGGGTGAAGATGGTGCCATGACGGAGCCCAACCAGAACGCCGAGTCCCACGACACCCACGAGGACGACGAGCAGCGCGTCGTCGTCGTCGGCCCTGGCGGCATGGCCGTCGAGTCCGCGCCCGGTGGTCAGGAGGAGCAGCGCTCGCTCACCGACCTCGTCGAGCAGCCGGCCAAGGTCATGCGCATCGGCAGCATGATCAAGCAGCTCCTCGACGAGGTGAAGGCCGCGCCGCTCGACGAAGCGAGCCGCCGCCGGCTGGGCGAGATCCACCGGGCCTCCATCGACGAGCTCGAGGACGGCCTGGCGCCTGAGCTGGTCGACGAGCTCGAGCGGCTCGCGCTCCCCTTCGACGACGACAACGTGCCCACCGACGCCGAGCTGCGGGTCGCGCAGGCCCAGCTGGTCGGCTGGCTGGAGGGGCTGTTCCACGGCATCCAGACCACGCTGTTCGCGCAGCAGATGGCGGCGCGGGCGCAGCTCGAGCAGATGCGCCGGGCGCTGCCTCCGGGCGTGCAGCTGGCGCCCGGCCAGGCGATGCCGGGCCAGCAGGGGCCCGACGAGGGCGACCAACGCGGCAGCGGGATGTACCTCTGACGATGCCGGCGGGCGATCCGCTGCTCGAGCGGATCGCCGCGGCGGTCGCCGTCGGCCACACCGAGTCGCGCACGACGGCGCGCACGCTCCTGACCGAGCTGTGGGAGTCGGTGGCCACGCCGCTGCACCGTTGCGTGGTGGCGCACCACCTCGCCGACCTCCAGGACGACGTGGCGGCCGAACTGGAGTGGGATCTGCGCGCGCTCGCGGCGGCGGACGGGTTCGACGCCCGCGGATTCGGGGCGTCGCTGCAGCTCAACGTCGCCGACGCCTACCGTCGGCTGGGCGATCTCACGGCGGCGCGGTCGCACCAGGCGCTCGCCCTGGCCGCCTGTTCCGAGCTGGAGGACGACGGCTACGGCCGGATGATCACGGCCGGGGTGGCCCGCCTGGCCGAGCAGCTCGACGACGTCGGGGCTGCTCGGCCGCGCGGGTGAGTGAGCTCGTCAGGCGGCGGTGCGGGCGTGGCTCTCGATGACGCTGGCGAGTCGCGGCAGCGCCTCTTCGACGTGCTTCTGCGCCTGCGGACGCAGCTTGCCGTAGACCTTCTTGACGCTGTCGCGCTGCGACGCCGCGGCGCGTGCGTCGGACACCCCGAGCAGGGCGTCGGCCACCTCGGTGCGGCGGCCCTCGAAGTAGTCGGCGAGCGAGCCGCCGCCCGTGGCCTGGAAGTCGGCGTAGAACGGCTCGGCCCGCTCGACGAAGGAGTCGAGCATGTTGTCGATGGTCTCCGGGACGAACCCGGAGTTGATCTTCTTCAGGACCGCGTAGCCGCCCTTGACGGCCATCCCCGAGACGCCGCTCTTGTCGGAGACCTCGGCGTCGACGAGCTGGTGGAGATCCTTGACGACGGCGGGCCGGCGGGCCGGGTCGAGAAGGATCTCGCGGAGTGTGTCAGCCATGTGGGAAGTGCCCCTCAGTATCGATTTCTTTTCAGATGTGACGGATGTGCTCCGCCACTGTAGAACACGAAGATCGGTGCGGCGAAGAGCGGTATTTGTCCGGTTTGGTGCGCGTGCGGTCTCGTGGGATCAGAGTGATCGGAGTGACGCCGGTTCGGCGAACGCCCTCTACTCCGGAGCGGGGAAGTAGGCCTCGAGGAGCGCGGCCAGGCCGTTGGACTCCACGTCCCCGCAGACGGTGTCGGCGACGGCCTTGACGTCGTCCGGGGCCTGGCCCATCGCGACGCCGACGGCGGCCCAGCGCAGCATCTCGAGGTCGTTGTGACCGTCGCCGACGGCGAGCGCGTCGGAGGCCGTCACGCCGAGGCGGGTGGCCACCTTGGCCAGCCCGGACGCCTTCGAGACGCCGACCGGCATGATGTCGAGCCACGCCGTGAAGCCGATGGCGTAGTCGACGCTGGGCAGGCCGGAGTCGCGGGCGATGTCGCGCAGCCGGTCGCGGTCGCCGTTGGGCCAGCGCACCACCAGCCGCGTGACCGGCTTGGCGACCAGTTGGTCGTGCGGGACGACGGTGGTGTCGCCGTCGAGGTCGCCGGCCGGGAACTCGCCGGTGACGCGGTAGCCGCGGCCCAGCTCCTCGACCGCCAGAACGGCGTCGGGGATGGTGGCGGTGAAGTAGCGGACGGTGTCGGTGATGTCGAACGACTCGATCTCGACCGGCGCCCGCATCGCGACGTCGACCACCACCGCGCCGTTCGAGCAGACCGCGTAGCCGTCCTTGAGCCCGAGCAGGTCGAGCAGCGGCAGCGTCGAGTGCATCGACCGCCCGGTCGCGACGACGACGTGCGCGCCGGCGTCGCGCGCCCGCCGCACCGCGTCGACGACGGGTGGCCGGGGCGGCTGGTGCGCCTCGGCGTACGTGACCAGCGTGCCGTCGACGTCGAGCGCCACGAGCTCCGGGCGCCACCCCTGGGGCAGCGTCACGTCGCGACCGGCGTCAGCAGCTCGCGTCCGCCGAGGAACGGCCGCAGCGCCTTCGGCACGTACACCGAGCCGTCGGGCTGCTGGTGGTTCTCGAGCAGCGCCACGATCCACCGGGTGGTGGCCAGCGTGCCGTTGAGCGTCGCGACCGGACGGGTGCCGGCGTCGGTGCGCTCGCGGACGCCGAGCCGCCGGGCCTGGAACGTGGTGCAGTTCGACGTGGACGTCAGCTCCAGGTAGCGCTGCTGCGACGGTAGCCACGCCTCGCAGTCGAACTTGCGGGCCGCGCTGGACCCGAGGTCGCCCGCGGCGACGTCGATGACGCGGTACGGCAGCTCCATGTCGCCCAGCATCTGCTCCTCCCACCCGAGCAGACGCGCGTGCTCGTCGGCCGCGTCCTCCTCGTGGCAGTAGCAGAACATCTCGACCTTGTGGAACTGGTGAACGCGGATGATCCCGCGGGTGTCCTTTCCGTAGGAACCCGCTTCGCGGCGGTAGCAGGCCGACCAGCCGGCGTAGCGCAGCGGCCCGTCGGAGAGGTCGACGATCTCGTCGGCGTGGTAGCCGGCCAGCGCGACCTCGCTGGTGCCGACGAGGTAGAGGTCGTCGGCATCGATGCGGTAGATCTCGTCGGCGTGCGCGCCGAGGAAGCCGGTGCCGGCCATGATCTCGGGCCGCACCAGCGTGGGCGTGATGACCGGGGTGAACCCGGCGGCGACGGCCGTGGCCATGCCGTGGTTGAGGATGGCCAGCTCGAGCTGCGCGCCCACCCCCGTGAGGAAATAGAACCGGGCGCCCGACACCTTCGCCCCGCGCTCGGTGTCGATGGCGCGCAGCCCCTCGCCCAGCTCGAGGTGGTCGCGGACCTTCTCCAGCGACGGCTTGTCGCCCACCTCGCGGAGCACGGTGTAGTCGTCCTCGCCGCCCGCGGGCACGCCGTCGAGGACGAGGTTCGACGGCACCCGCGCCAGCTCGTCGAGCTTCGACTGCGCGTCGTCGGCGGCCGCCTCGGCGCTCTTCACCGCGGCCGCGAGCTCGCGGGTGGTGGCGAGCAGCTGCTGCTTCTCGTCGGGCGCGGCCTTCGGGATGAGCTTGCCCAGGCGCTTCTGCTCCGCGCGCAGCCGCTCGAACTCGGCCAGGGAGGACCGGCGCGACTCGTCGGCGGCGAGCAACTCGTCGACGACGGTCTCGCTCTCGCCGCGCGCTCGCTGCGAGGCGCGGACACGGTCGGGGTCTTCCCGGATCAGGCGCAGATCTAGCACCACCCGAGGGTATCGGGCCGGGACGCGGGAGCGCGCGGGGGTTTCGGGCGGACGCCTGCCGCGGGCGGCGTCTAGCCGGACCGCTCCGTGCCATCGTCGGCCGGCGGCGGGCCGATGACGAAGGTGCCCTTGACCGGCACCGTCCGCACGACGCCACGTTCGCGAAGGACGCCGAGCGCGCGGCGGATCGTCGTGAGCGAGACGCCGTAGATCCCGACCATCTCGTTCTCGCCGGGGAGCCGGCCACCGGCAGACGGACGGCCGGCTCTGATCTCGTCCGCCAGGAAGTCGGCCAACTGAACGTAGACGGTCGTGTCTGACGTGTAGTCCGGCACGAATTCGGGCACGAGGCCGGAATCCAGGTCACCGGTTCGCGCTGGTCAGCGTAGGGACGCGTCGGTACGCGTTGCATAGCACGCGGGGTCCGAAGCCGGGCGCCGGGCGGGCAGTCGGGCGGGGTGCGGGAGCGCGCGGGGGTTTCATCCGCGCAGCTGTGCCAGCCACTCCGCGGCGTCGGTGAAGTCGCTGTTCGACGTGCCGGGGAGGACGGGCGGGCGGACGCCGTCGGCGCGGGGGTAGGAGCCGAGGAAGCGCACCGTGGCGCACACCCGGCGCAGGCCCATCATCGCCTCGCCGACGCGGGCGTCGGCGACGTGGCCCTCGACGTCGATGGCGAAGCAGTAGCGGCCCATGCCGTTGCCGGTGGGCCGCGACTCGATGCGGGTGAGGTTCACGCCCCGGGCGGAGAACTGCTCGAGGATCTCGAGCAGCGCGCCGGGGTGGTCGTCGCGGATGAAGGCGACGAGGGTGGTCTTGTCGGAGCCCGTCGGCCGGCCCGGCCGCCCCGGCGGCGTGACGAGGACGAAGCGGGTGACGGCGTCGGAGTCTTCGCCGATGTCGACGGCGAGGGCGTCGAGGCCATAGCGCTCGCCGGCCAGCGGCGCGGCGATGGCGGCGTCGGCGACGGTGCCGTCGGGGCCGGGCGTGCGGTTGGCGACCGATGCGGCTGCGGCGGCCGTGGACGGGCCGAGGGAGATGACGGCGTCGGGCAGCTTCGCCGTGACCCACGCGCGGCACTGCGCCTCGGCCACCGGGTGCGTGACGATGCGCCGGATGCCGGCGAGGTCCGTACCGGGGCGGGCGAGCAGCGTGAACGTGACCGGCAGCAGCACCTCGGCGGTGATGGCGAGCGGCTCGCCGCGGATCAGCTCGTCGAGCGTGGCGTTGACCGACCCTTCGACGGAGTTCTCGACGGGGACGACGGCGCCGGAGACCTCGCCGGTACGCACGGCGTTGATGGCGGCGTGCACCGTGGGCGACGGCTCCAGCGTCGCGCCGGCCAGGGCGGGAAACCGCAGGGCGGCCGCCTCGGTGAACGTCGCCTCCGGGCCGAGATAGGCGTAGCGATCGGTCATGTTCAGAAGACTAGTGTGTCAGCCTGGCCACAATTAGCGCCGTCGTTGGCGTGAGATCGGCCCGCTACGGATACGGTCGTGCATGATGGACGTGGAGCGCGCAGGCAGCACCGGCACGCATCCCGGCGCCGAACGGCACCGGGTGCGGGCGGTCCGGACTCGCCTCGCCGGGCTTCTCGTGGCCCTGCTCGCGGTCCTCGCCCCGCTCCTCACGGCGTCGCCCGCGGCCGCCGAGACGCCGGAGCCGGCCACCACGTCCGACCCGCAGCAGCGCGTCGTCCTCCTCGGCATCCCGGGCCTGTCGTGGCCCGACATCACCCCCGAGGGCATGCCGACGCTCTACGACATGGCGGGTTCCGAGGCGGCCGGATCGCTGACGGTGCGCACCGTCCGCACCCGCACCTGTGTGGTCGACGGCTGGCTGACGGTGAGCTCGGGGCGCCGCTCCACCGACCTCCACGACATCGACGCCGACGGCGGCGGCGACCGCTTCTGCCGCCAGCCGCCGGAGCCCACGTCCGCGCCCGACGGGCCGGGCGTCGTCGTGCCGGGCTGGGAACTGCTGCAGCAGCAACAGGACGACAACTCCTACAACGCCGAGATCGGCCTGCTCGGCGACCGCCTGGCCGAGGCCGGCGTGTGCGCCACGGCGGTCGGCCCGGGCGCGGCGATGGCGCTGGCCGACTCCACCGGCCGGGTCGCGTCGTACCACCAGAGCTCCGGCGACATCGGCGCCGGGCTGCTGAACCAGTGCCCGGTCACGGTCATCGACCTCGGCGGGCTGTCGAACCCGGCGCCGAACGGCAGCGACGAGCTCGCCGACCAAGCCGCCCTCGACGCCCGCGCGCAGACCGCGGCCGCCATCGACCAGCAGGTCAAGCGCATCATCGACCAGCTGCCGCCCGACACCGCGCTGATGATCGCGGGCCTGTCCGACAGCGTCGGCACCACCATCCCGCTGCCGGACGAGCCGACGCCGATCCCGCCGGCCGGGCTGCGCGCCGCGCTCGCCCTGGGTCCCATCGCCGACGGCGGCACGTTCGGGCCGAACTGGCTCACGTCGTCGTCCACGCTGTGGCCGGGTCTGGTGCAGCTGACCGACATCGCGCCGACGCTGCTCGCCTACGCCGGCGTCGAGGACCCCGCGAAGGACGTCGTCGGGCGGCCGTGGCGGGCGGCCGGCCCGCACCCGGGCAGCTCCGCGGGCACGGTGTCCGAACTGATCGGCGTCGACCGCGCGTCGGCGATCTACCGCGACCAGTCCGGGCCGTTCTTCCAGATCCTCGGCGGGCTGCTGGTGGTCGTGTGCGCGGCGGCCCTGCTGGCGCTGCTGCGCGGCGTCTCGTTCCGCCCGGCCGTCCTGCGCGTCGTGCAGGTGGTGGCCGTGCTCGTGGCGGCCGCGCCGGTGGCGTCGTACCTCGCCAACATCACCCGGTGGTGGCGCTACGACCAGCCGAACACCGTGCTGTGGACGTCGATCGTGGTCAGCACGCTGGTGCTGACCATCGTCGCGCTGGCCGGGCCGTGGCGGCGCCGTGCCTACGGTCCGCCGGGCGTGGTGGCCGGGGTGACGGCGACGGTGCTGGCGGTCGACGTCGCCAGCGGGTCGAGCCTGCAGCAGTCCAGCCTGCTGGGGCTCTCGCCGCTGGTGGCCGGCCGCTTCTACGGCTTCGGCAACATCCCGTTCGCGATCTTCGTGGTGGCCAGCCTGGTGGCCGCGGCGGCGCTGGGCCAGTGGCTGCTCGACATCGGCAAGTCCCGGCGCTTCGCCGCGGGCGCGGTGGCCGCCGTCGGCATGATCGCCGTGGTCATCGACGGCGCGCCGCAGGCCGGCGCCGACGTCGGCGGCATCCTGGCCGCGATCCCCGGCTTCGCCGTCCTCGTGCTCGGCACCCTCGGCGCCCGCATCACCATCGCGAAGCTGGCGCTCGCCGCGCTCGGCGCGACGGCGCTGTTCGGGCTGTTCGCGTTCCTCGACTGGCTGCGCCCGCCCGGCTCGCGCACCCACTTCGGCAGCTTCTTCGCCGACCTGCTCTCCGGCGACGCCCTGACGGTGATCTTCCGCAAGGCCGAGGCGTCGCTCGGCACGCTGGAACGCTGGCCGATCTACGGCTGGCTGGTGCCGCTGGCCTACCTGCTGATCCTGTGGCTGATCCGCCCCGACGGCGAGAACGCGGTCACCCGCACGGTGCAGCACTGGTCGCTGTTCCGGTACCTGGTGTGGGCGGCGCTGCTGACCGGCGCGGCCGGGTTCGCCGCCAACGACTCCGGCATCATCGTGCCGGCGCTGCTGCTGACGGTGGGCGTGCCGCTGGGCATGGCCGCGGTCGCGGCGTCGCAGGGCCCGACGCCGGCGCCGTCACCGGCCGAGCGCGAGCTGCTGACGCCGTCACCCTAGGGCGGCGACGCGCTCCAGCAGCCGGGCCAGCTCGTCCGCGCCGAGCGGCACCTCGAGCACCCGCAGCCACTCGGCCAGCTCGCCGTCGCGCAGGTCGCGGTGCTCCGTGGCCTCGCCGGGACGGCGGATGGTCACCGTGCGGTGGGTGACCATGACGTGCCGGCCGGGCAGGTGCTTGCCGACCATGAGGCCGGTGCGGAAGTGGATGCCGGGGAACGTGCTGGTGTAGTGGTGCGCCATGACGACGTCGATCGGCTTCACGTCGTACTCGTCCGTCGTGTGCGCCAGCTCCCAGCCCGCCTCGCGGTAGCGCTGCAGCCCCCAGAGGCCGGGGCCGGCGCTGACGACGCGGTACGGCCAGCCGTCCTGGTCGGACTCGGCGCCGTCGGCCAGCGGCGTCGGCCGCAGCAGGCCCATGCCGAACCCCGGATCGCAGAGCAACCGCTCACCGTCCAGCACGACCTCGACGACCATGTGGCTGCGGCCCTGCTGGGTGCCGGCCGCGGGGTCGCCGACGCGGCCGAGGTGCCGGACGACGTCGTAGCCGAGCCGTTGCAGCGCCGCGGCGACGATGGTCGAGTGCTCGAAGCAGTAGCCGCCGCGGCCGCGGCCGGCGAACTTCTCCTGGATGGCGGGCAGCCCCACCCCAGCATGCTGGTCGAGCAGCACGTCGATGTTGTCGAAGGTGAACGTGCGGACGTGCGCCTCGTGCAGCTTGTCCAAGGCGTCCCGGCTCGGCGGGCGCTGCGCGATGCCCAGCCGCGTCAGGTAGCCGGCGAGGTCGAGCCGGTCGGTCTCCCAGGCGTCAGACACGGCGGAACCGGGCCGGGGCGGACGGGCGGATGCCGCGGGTGACCAGCGCACGCATGACGTGGGCGTACTGCTTGCCGCGGTGCAGCTGGGCCTTGAGGTCGGTGCCGGTGACGCGGTGATGGAACTCGACGTCGACCTCGACGACGCGGAAGCCGGCCCGCAGCAGGTCGATGGTGAGGCCGGTCTCGACGCCGAACCCCTCAGCCAGCGGCAGCGCGGCCTCGAACGCGGCCCGGGTGAGGCAGCGCTGGCCGGACAGCGGCTGCGTGGCCGTCCAGCCGGTGGCCCGCTCGATGCCGGTGCGGGCGAGGTCGACCACGAGGCCGCGGCCGCCGCCCTCGGTGCGCTGGGCGGGCAGCACGCCGATGGTCATGTCAGCCTCGCCGGTCAGCACCGGGCCGATCAGCGGCAGTGCGTTGCCCGCCGTCGACTCGAGGTCGGCGTCGAGGAAGAGCAGCGCGCGCGGCGCCGTGCGGCCGGCCTCGCGTGCCTCGATGGCGGCCAGCGCCGTGGCGCCGGTCTCCATGGCGGCGGCCTTGCCGCGGTTGCGGGCGTGCCCGACGACGATGGCGCCGGCCTCGGTGGCCGTGGCGGCCGTGCGGTCGGCGGAGCCGTCGTCGACCACGACGACGAGATCGACCCCCGGGATGCTCTTCGTGGCCTCGACGGTGGCCGCGATGCGGTCCTGTTCGTCCTTGGCCGGGATGATCGCGGCGACGCCGTCGGCCCGGGGGTCCTCGGTGGTCATGGGCGCCAAGCTTAGGGGCTGTAGCCTCAGCTCTCGATGACAACGTCCGCGTCCACCACCGTCGACGCCGCCGACTCCGAGGTCGGGCGGCTGCGCACCGTCATGCTGCACCGGCCCGGTCCGGAGCTGAAGCGGCTCACGCCGCGCAACAACGACAAGCTGCTGTTCGACGGCGTCCCGTGGGTGGGCCGCGCGCAGGACGAGCACGACGCGTTCGCCGGCACGCTGCGCGACCACGGCGTCGAGGTGCTCTACCTCGCCGACCTGCTGACACAGACGCTGTCCGGCGACGACGCCCGGCACGAGTGCGTCGAGGCGGCGCTGTCCGACCCGCGGCACGGCGACACCCTGCGCGACGTGCTCCGGTCGCACCTCGGCGGGCTGCACCCCGACGACCTCGCCCAGGTGCTCATGGCCGGGCTCGCACACGAGGAACTGCGGTCCGGCCGCGGGCTGACCTACCGGCTGATGGACCCGCACGACTTCGTCATCGACCCGCTGCCGAACCTGTTGTTCACCCGCGACTCCAGCGTGCGCATCGGCGACCACGTCGCCGTCACCAGCCTCGCCATGGCCGCACGGCGCCGCGAGACCAGTCTGACCTCGGCGATCTACCGGCACCACCCGCGCTTCGCCGGGGTGCCGGAGGTGTACGGCCCGCAGCTGGAGAACCTCGAGGGCGGCGACGTGCTGCTGCTCGGGCCCGGTGTCGTCGCGGTCGGCACCGGCGAGCGCACCACGCCGGCCGGCGTCGAGCGGCTGGCCCGCAACGTGCTGAGCGGCGGCCTCGCGCACACCGTCCTGGCCGTCCCGATCGCGCAGGACCGCGCCACGATGCACCTCGACACCGTCCTCACGATGGTCGACCACGACGCGATCGTCATGTACCCGAACGTCGCCGACGAGTTGACGGCGGTCGCGCTGCGGTGGTCCGGCGACGACCTCGTCGTCGACCCCGAGCCGGCGCCGTTCGTCGAGGCGGCCGCGGCGGCCATGGGCATCGACGCGCTGCGCATCGTCGAGACCGGCCTCGACCCCGTCACCGCCGAGCGCGAGCAGTGGGACGACGGCAACAACACGCTGGCCATCGGGCCGCGGCTGGCCGTCGCCTACGAGCGCAACATCGAGACCAATGCCCGGCTCGAGGACGCCGGCATCGAGGTGCTGCGCATCGCCGGCAGCGAGCTGGGCTCCGGCCGGGGCGGACCGCGGTGTATGTCGTGCCCGATCCGCCGCGACTCCGCGGAGCCGAGCCCTAGCTGACGCCGGTGTACTTCGCGCCACGGCACTGTTTCGACAACGGTACAGACCGGTCGAGACCGGAACGTAACGGAATGAATCTCAAGAAGTCGCCAATCGGTGGAACTTCTACCCCTGGTAGGCGGTAAGCTCCAAAGAGGCCCCGGTCGCTCGTGTTCCCCCGTCGTGAGCGGTCGGGGTCTTCTCTGCGCCGGGGTCCGGCGACGTCAGCGGATGGTCACCTGACGGTTCGCGAGGCCGGCCCGAGCGCGGCGCTGCTCGGACGTCAGCGGCGCCTTCTCGGCCACCGCCGCGGCCAGCCGTTCGCCCAGCGCGGCGGCGGGTTCCTCGACGGCGTCGGCGGGCGTGCCGTCGACCAGATCCCAGACCGGGACGAGCAGACCGGCGGCGCGGAAGGTGCCGAGCAGCCGGGTGCCCTCGCCGAGGGTGTCGTCGCCGCCGGCGTGCAGCCGGGCCAGCCCGTCCAGCAGCGGCTCCTCGTCGTACGGGAGCACCCAGCGGACCTGGTCGCGGTCGCCGAGGCTGCACCAGTAGGCCGCCTCGACCGACGTCAGCCTGGCCGCCGGAACGACGGCCGAATTGGCCTCCTCGAGCGCCGCCTTGGCATCCGATGCGGCATCCGACTCGGGATCCAACCAGTAGTCGAATCCGTCGTGAACCGTCACCTGGAATTCCGCGTCGGTGTCGATGAGATCGTGCAGCCGCGGCGTGCTGGACGTACGCGGCTCAGGACTCACCGTCGAGCCGGGCTCGGCCTCGAGCGCCGCGGCCAGCGTGTGGCCGAGATCGGCGGCGGGGTCGCCGGTGGACGTCATGGTCTGCAGCGCCAGCAGGATCTCGCCGCTCTCGCGCACCAGCGCCGGGAACGCGCCCGGCAGCAGCGTGCAGACGAGGACGGAGCGGTCGTCGCCGGAGGCCAGCCGCAGCGGCGCCGTCGCGGCGGACACGATCTCGCGCATGGCCACCCAGTCGCACTCGCCCGGCAGCCCGGCGAAGGGGCGGACGACGTACTGCCGCTCGGCGTCGCGGGCCTTCTTGCCGTGGCAGGCCTTGTAGCGCTTGCCCGAACCGCACGGGCAGGGCTGGCGGGGGCCGACGACGGGAACTTCGGTAGTGGCACTCACGACAGGCGAGGGTAGCCGGTTCCGGCCGCCGGGTGTGAGCCGGACGGCGTCAGGTGCCGGAGTTCCACGGGCCGACGACGGCGTGCACCGTCACCCGGCCGGGCTCGGAGCGCACCCGCCACTCGCGGGCGATGGCGTCGACGATGGACAGCCCGCGGCCTTGGTCTTCGGTGGACGTGGGCTGGCGCACCCGCGGGCGCTCGGAGCCGCCGCCGTCGCTGACCTCGATGAGGACGTCGTCGCCCAGGACCGCCCACTGCAGCACGACCCCGGTGCGGGTGCCGCTGAGTGGCAGCGGCTGGGCGTGCAGGATGGCGTTGGTGACGAGCTCGGTGACGACGATGAGCGCGTTCTCGATGACCGTGGGCGAGACGTTGGTGTTGCGAAGGTCTTCGGCGACCAGGTGGCGAGCGTGCGGCACGTTGCTGACCTCACCGGTCAGCTCGACGGAGCGTGCGCTGTTGGATCGGGCCTCACGCCTCGTGGCCACGACTCGACCCACTGGTTGATCTCCCTTCACCGGACCCACGCCACCCGCATCCAGTGGTGCCCACTGCACGACTCTGCCAAACCTCCCGACAGTGAACCATTCGCCACCCGATCACGTCCATATGTTGAGATGTGACTTCTCCGGTTCTCCGGTTTCGCGGCCGACTGTGCAGGTGGCCGGGCTATGACCGTCACACCGTTGATCACCAGCGCGTTTACCTGATCTTGCGCTGCCGATGGGCGCGCGGGCCGGTGATCGGGATGCCCACATCGCACGGATATGTCCGGCCGTGGCTCTTCCTTCCGTGCCGAAGTGGCGGATCGACCGCTAGGTTAGGGCGGGGCGGAGAGGATGACGATGTGGACTCACTCCCGGTCTTCGGGACAACGTGGGGCGGAAGGGGATCGGACCGGGGGAGCGTCGGGCGACGCCATGGTCGACGCTACCGGCGACGACGTACCCGGCCGTGCCGACACACGCGGCAACGTGTCGTGGTTCGAACCCGGCGTTCCAGTATCACCGGTGCAAGGGCGGCAGAACGGCGCGGCCGCGGTTGCGGATGCCGGCCAGGAGAGTGACACTCGGTCGGGTCCGGCCGGTGAGGACGTCCCGTCACCCGACGGCACGTCAGGAGCCGGCGCGGCAGCAGGTACCGAGGCAGAGCCGGAGCGAGCACTGGAACCTCAGCCAGCCAACACCACAGGTCTCGACGAAGAGGCGCTGCGGGAGAGCCTGATCATCGTCGAGGACCACCTCGACACGGTCGGCTCCGACTTCTATGCGCAGCTGTTCACCATCGCGCCGGAGACGCGCGAGCTGTTCGGCGCGGGCATGGCGGTGCAGCGGTCGCGACTCGTCGGCGCGCTGGTGCGCATCGTCGGCAACGCCGGCGACCGCGAGTCGCTGCAGCCCTACCTCGAAGGGCTCGGCCGCGACCACCGCAAGTTCGGCGTCATCGACCAGCATTACGCGCCCGTCGGCACGGCGCTCATCCTCGCCGTCCGCCGCTCGCTCGGCGACGCGTGGACGCCGCGGCACGAGAAGGCGTGGATCGACGCCTACGACTACATCGCCGGCATCATGGTCGGCGCCGCCCGTCGCGACGCCGTCATCTCGCCGCCGTGGTGGGACGCCGAGGTCGTGTACCACCGGCGCATCCTCGACGACCTCGCGATCATGCAGGTCAGGCCGCACACGGACTATCCGTACCGGCCCGGCCAGTACGCGTACGTCACCACGCCGCGGCGGCCGAAGATCTGGCGGGCCTACTCCATGGCCTCCGCACCGCGCGACGACGGCCTGCTCGAGTTCCACGTGCGCACCGTCGGCGCGGGCTGGGTCAGCAGCGCGCTGGTCTGGCGCACCGAGCCAGGCGACGTCCTGCACCTCGGCGCGCCGCAGGGCCACGACGTCGCCACGCCGCGGTCCGAGCACGACCTGCTCTGCATCACCGGCGGCACCGGCATCGCGCCCGTACTGGCCACGCTGCAGGAGCTCGAGCAGCGCCAGGACGGCCGCCGCGTCCACGTGTTCTACGCCGGGCGCGACCGCGACCACCTGTACGCGCTGCCGCACCTCGAGTCCATCGGCGTGCGCTACCGGCGGCTGACCGTCGTCCCGGTGGTGTCGCCGGACGGGCCGACCGA
Source organism: Jiangella alba (assembly GCF_900106035.1). Taxonomy (GTDB): domain Bacteria; phylum Actinomycetota; class Actinomycetes; order Jiangellales; family Jiangellaceae; genus Jiangella; species Jiangella alba. The sequence goes on along the minus strand of NZ_FNUC01000004.1, from coordinate 1,015,257 downwards.
CCGCAGCCCCGACCTCATGGGCAACATCGTCTCCGCCTACGGCGACTGGCGAAAGCACCGCGTCTACGTGGCCGGACCGACGGGCATGGTCTCGACCAGCCTCGAACGGCTCCAGCAGCAGGGCGTGCCCGACGAGCAGATCGTCGTCGACGATTACGGTCTCTGGTGAGGTCTAGGGCTTTCTAGCTCTGAGGCTAGATACCGCTAGAAGGCCCGATTCACCTGTCGCCGACGCCGCGCTCGTGCAGGGCGTCGGCGAGCGCCCGGCTGACCTTCGCCGCGCCGGTGACGGTCTTCGGCGACATGGCGCCCAGGGTGCCGGGCGGGCACGGGCCGATCAGCTCCGCGCCCGCGCTCTCGCGGATGACGATCTGCGAGAGGGCGTCGGGGAGCTTGCTCAGCTGCGCGAACCCGTAGATGTACGCGGAGCCCGCCGCGGACTCCAGCCGGACCGTCCGGGTTCTCGTCAGCCGGGCCGTGAGCGCGGCGACGTCGGACTCGAGGTCGGTGCCGTTCTTGCCCTGGAGGCGGACGACCCCGTCGCGGACGGTGAGGACGCGCATGCCGCCGAGCGGGGCGAACCTGCTGCGCTTGAACCCGACGATCGCGACGAGGGGGATGGCGACGTCGTTCATCGGCCCATCATCGGCGCGACCCGCTGCCCGGGCAACCCGGTGTACGTCAGACGGTGGCGTGTTTGCGCAGGTAGATGCCGAAATGGGGGACGGTGAACGCGATGGTGCCGCGCTCGGCGGAGTAGACCAGCCCCTTCTTGATCAGGGAGTCGCGGGCCGGCGACAGCGACGACGGCTTGCGGCCGAGGTAGGTCGCGACGTCCGAGGTGGGGACGACGCCGTGGGTGTGGTCGGACAGCGCGGCCATGGCGCGCAGGTACTCGCGTTCGGCCGGGGTGGCCCGCTCGTAGCGCGAGCCGAAGAAGCCGACCGCCAGCTCGGCCTCGGCCTCCGGCGCGGCCATGCGGACGTCGTCGGCGCCGATGGGGTCGGTGGGCGCGTTGTCCCACGTCACCTTGCCGTAGGCCTGCACGAAGTACGGGTAGCCCTCGGTTGCCGCGTACAGCGCGTCGAGTGCCGCCGCGTCGTACGCGACGCCTTCGTCCTCGGCCGGCGCGACCAGTGCGCGGTCGGCGGCCTCGCGGTCCAGCCGGTCGATGCGCACGTACCGGAACAGCCGCTCGGAGTACGACTTCGACGCCGACAGGACGGCTGGCAGGTGCGGCAGCCCCGCCCCGACGACGACCAGCGGCAGGCCCTGCTGAGACAGCTCGTGGCAGGCGGCGCACAGCGCGGACACGTCCGGCGCGGGGATGTCCTGCATCTCGTCGACGAACAGCGCGATGCCCACCCCGACGTCGCGGGCGACCCCGGCGGCGTCGACCAGCAGCTCGACGAGGTCGACCTCGATGTCGCCGGTGTCGGCCCGTCCCGTCGCCGCGGGCGCGTCGATGCCCGGTTGCCAGCGGTCGCGCAGCTTCGCGTCGTCGCCGGCCGAGCGCAGCGCGAACGCCTTCAGCACGCCGAGGAAGCCGTCGACGCGGTCGGGGTCGCGGTGCCGCGGGGTCAGCTCGCGCACCGCCATGTGCAGCGCGCTGGCCAGCGGGCGGCGCAGCGACTGGTCGGGCCGCGCCTCGATCTTCCCGGTGCCCCACATACGCCCGATGGCCTGCGACCGCAGCGCGTTCAGCAGCACCGTCTTGCCGACGCCGCGCAGCCCGGTGAGCACCAGCGACCGCTCGGGCCGGCCCCGTGCGATGCGCTCCAGCACGACGTCGAACTGCTGCAGCTCGCGGTCGCGGCCGGCCAGCTCGGGCGGACGCTGACCGGCGCCGGGAGCGTAGGGATTGCGCACCGGGTCCATGATCGGACTCTATGGTGTCGTCTAGCGGTATCCGTAGATTTCGCTAGACGACACCATAGGCGTGTCGCGAACCGGGCGAATCAGGTGTGCTGGTTGATCCTGATCTGGTTGCCGAACGGGTCGCGCAGCGTGCAGTTGATGCCGTACGGCTGCTCGGTCGGCTCCTGGGTGAACTCCACGCCCCTGGGCCGACAGCTCCGCGAACGCCTTGTGGCAGTCGTCGGTGGTGAGCACGCACACCACGCCGAGCGCTCCCTTCGTCAGCACGTCCCGGACCTGACCGGCGACCTCCTCGCTGAGCGCGGGCGGGCCGGGCAGCGCGGGGATGTCGAGCGGCTCGGCGAAGGGCCGGTCGATCGCGTCGCAGGCGCGCAGCAACCGGCGGTTGGCGTCCTCCGTCGGGCTCAGCCTCACTCGTCGAGAGTACGTCCCACCACCGGCAGCTCGACGGACGTCCGGGCGAGGTCGACGGTGACGGTGGGCAGCTGGCTGGGCGCCCCGGACCGCCAGGCGTCGGTGCCGGCGAGGATCAGCCCGATGCGGTGGCCGGCCGGCACGACGTGGTCCATGGCGGTGAGGTCGAACGTGATGGTCTGCGCCCGACCGGGCCGCAGCGGCAGCTGCCGCCACAGCGTCGCCCAGTGGCCGAGGTCGCCGGTGCCGCTGGCGAGCACGTGGTGGTCGACGTCCTGGAGGGAGAGGGCGGTGTCGAGGTAGCAGGCGCTGTCGGACGGCGTGCTCTCGCCCCAGCAGGACCGGGTCTCGAGGTTCTCGATGCCCCAGCCCGGGTTGAGGTAGTCGTGGACGGTCGCCGGCCCGTAGTCGACCAGCGCCGCCGATACCACCGCCTCGGACGTCGTCGACGACGCGCGCACCGTCACCGACGCGGAGCCGGACAGCCGCAGCTCCGACTCCAGCGGCTCGGTCCGGAAGAGGACGCGGGCCGGCGACGGCTGGTCCGGGTCGGCGGCCCACACCCAGCGGTCCTGCTCGGGGTCGTCGGTGTAGGCGGCGGTGTCGCCGGCCGGCGCCGTCGCGGTCGACAGGAGGCCCGGTGACGACGGGTGCAGCGCGACGTCGCGGGCGCCCGCGGCCGGCCAGCCGGCCTCGTCGGTCCACGAGCCGGGGGCGTGTTCGACCGACACCATCGGCTCGTCGTCGATGCCGTTGTCGATGTCGAGCAGCCAGCGGTCGAACCAGCGGTGCAGCGTCTGGACCCAGCGTTCGCGGTCGAAGTCGAACGGGTCGACGTGGCCGGCCTGGGTCAGCCACAGCTTGCGCGGCACGTCGGCCTCGGACAGCGCGTCCCACCAGCGGGCGAGGTGGTCCGACGGCACCGCCTGGTCGGTGAACCCGTGCACCAGGAAGACGCTCGCCTCGACGTCGTCGGCGCGGCGGGTGTAGTCGCGCTCGGCCCAGTACCGCGTCCAGTTGCCGTCGTCGTCGAATCGGGTCTCGAGGTCCTGGAAGAACGGTTCGCACAGCTCGTAGGCCCGCGGCGTCAGCAGGTTCGGCGGGCCGCTGCGCAGCGGCGCGTAGCCGCCCCAGGCGCCGTTCGCGTTGTGCTGGTGGTAGTACGAGCTGACGGCGCCGATGGGCACGATGGTGCGCAGCCCCTCGACCCCCAGGGTGGCCACGCCGTTGGCGACGGTGCCGTCGGCGGACTTGCCGATCATGCCGACCGCGCCAGTCGACCACCCCGCGTCGGCGGTGTCGTCGCCGGTGGCCGACGTGTACGCGGTGGCGCGGCCGTTCAGCCAGTCGATGACGGCGGCGCTGGCACCGGTCATGGCCGGGCCACCGCCGTCCGGACAGCTCGTCGACCGGTTCGTCCCCAGGTCGTCGACCAGCGCGACGGCGTACCCGCGGGGCACGAAGTAGTTGTCGTAGTAGAGCGGGAACCCGACCGGCTCGCCGTTCTCGTCGTACGTCTTGCGCTGCGCCTCGTTGCCGCGGCCGCAGCACAGGTAGTACGGGCTGGTGTCCATGATGACGGGGACCCGCTGGCCGGCCGCGGCGGGCTCGGCCGGCCGGACGATGTCGACCGCCACGCGGTCCGCCTCGCCGTCGGCGTCGAGGTCGGTTCCGAGGTTGACCCACACCGACTCGCGGATGGCGTCGGCGTACGAGTACACCGGCTGCGTGACGCCGTCCTCCAGCACGAACGCCGGGGCGGGTTCGGCCCGGGCGACACCGGCGAGTGCGCCGGCCGTGGTCGCGGCCACGAGGAGGGGAACGGACAGACGGCGCAATCGTCGCGTCACCATGATCATGGAACCTACCGGACGCCGCTCGGGTCTGTCAGTGCTCCGGCCTAGGCTGGCGATATGGCCTGGTACCGCCCCGTTGCCGTCGCGCCCGAGCTGCGCGACGCGCTGGTGTGCGGGTGGACGGCCGAGGTCGACGGCGTCGAGTTGCTGGTGCCCGACGGCTGCGTCGACGTCATGTGGCTGGCCGACGGGCGGGTGGTCGTGTGCGGTCCCGAGACGTCGGCCTGGCCGGTCGTGCTGCCGAAGGGCACGGAAGCGGTCGGCGTGCGGTTCCGGCCGGGTGTCGCGCCCGGGCTGCTCGGCACGCCGGCGCACCTGCTGCTCGACACCCGGGTCGGGCTCGACGACGTCCTCGGCCGCGGTGCGCGGGCGCTGGCCCGCGAGGTCACCGACGCCGGGTCGGCCGACGCCCGGCTCGGCCTCCTGACCACGGCGGCGCAGGGCTGGCTCTACGACAACGACGGCCCCGACCCCCTGGCGTTGTGGACGGTGCGGGTGCTGAGCCGGCGCTCCAGCAGCGTCGCCGAGCTCGCCGACGGCGCCGGGCTCACCGACCGCCAGTTGCAGCGCCGCAGCCGGGCCGCGTTCGGCTACCCGCCGTCCATGCTGCGGGTCATCCTGCGGTTGCAGCGGTTCATGGCGCTGGCCCGCGCGCCCGGCAACGCGCACCTCGGCCTCGCCGAACTGGCCCACCTCGCCGGCTACAGCGACCAAGCGCACCTCTCGCACGACTGCCGCCGCATCGCGTCCAGCACGCCCAGCGAGCTGCTGCAGAGCCAGGTCCCCGACTGGCACGGCCCCGGCTCGGTGGTCGACGACGCGCCGGTGCCGGCCGGACAGGCGGCCTGAGCGGCGGCGCACCCGATGTCCGATCCGTACAAGCGCCGGTCCCGCCGTCGCGGCACAGTGGACGTATGACCGACATCGCTGACCGCTACCGCCGGCTGGCCGCCACGCTCACCAGCCGCATCGAGTCCGTCCCGGCCGATCGCTGGGAGTCGCCGTCGCCGTGCGAGGGCTGGACCACCCGCGACGTCGTCGCCCACCTCGTCGACTGGCACCGCGACGTCGCGAAGCTCGGCGGCCTCACGCTGCCCGACGGCCCACCCGCCGCCGCCGACCCCGTCGCCGCCTGGACGCACACCCGCGACGCCATGCAGGACCTCCTCGACGATCCGGAGCGCGCGAACACCCCGTACGAGGGTATGTTCGGCCCGACCACGGTGGCCGCCACGGCCGACCAGTTCCTCGGCTTCGACCTCGTCGTGCACGGCTGGGACATCGCCCGCGGCGCCGGCCTCGACGACACCATCCCGCCCGACGACGTCGCCGACCTGCTGCCGATGGTCGAGAAACTGGGCGACAACCTGCGCCGCCCCGGCGTCTGCGGCCCCGAGGTCCCCGTGCCCGACGACGCCGACGACCAGACCAAGCTGCTCGGCCTCCTCGGCCGCCGCCGCTGAACGGGGTCACAATGGGGGCATGATCTCCGTCGAGCTGGCTCGGAAGCTGCGCGAGGCGGGGCTGCGCTGGGAGCCCCGTCCGGGCGACCGATTCGTCATCGCCGACCGCGGCATGGACGACGAGGTGTTCGTGGTCTCCCACATGGTCGTCGACGTGCACGAGTTCCCCAGCGGCGGCCGGGTGCTGGGCTTCAACGGCACGGTCGAGTGGGCGCTGGACAGCGTCGAGCAGGAGGCGGCGCTCTGGCTGCCGAGCGAGGAACGGCTGCGCGAGCTGCTGGGCGGCGCGTTCACCGGGCTGCGCCGCGCCGACGACGGCTACCGGCTGACGCTCGACGTCGGCGGGCGGCGGGTCGAGGTCGACGACGAACGGGCCGAGGAGGCGTACGGCAAGGCGTTGCTGTACCTCGCCACGGGCGATTGACGGTAGGGTCGCGCGCAACGACACGGGGGGCGTCCGAGCGCCGAGATCCTGGAGACCCCACCCGTGGACGTTCTCGAGTTCATCGCGACCAACCTGTTCAACGAGGTATCGGTCCTCATCGGCCTGATCACGGCCATCGGCCTGCTGTTGCAGCGCAAGCCGGTCGAGGACGTCGTCGGCGGCGCGATCAGGGCGACGATCGGCATCATCATCCTGTTCATCGGCATCGACGTGTTCGTCGGCGGGCTGGCGTCGTTCCAGGCGATCGTCTCCAGCGCGGTCGGCCTGGACCCGCCGTCGTCGAGCAACACGCTGGACGAGTTCCTGGGCACCCACGGCAGCGACATCGCGCTGGTCATCACGCTCGGCTTCGTGGTGCACCTGGTGCTGGTCCGGGTGCTGCGGACCCGCTACGTGTACCTCACCGGGCACCTGCTGTTCTGGATGGCCGTCGTCATCACGGCGTCGCTGGTGCAGGTGTTCGGCGAGCTGGACCGCTGGCAGCTGGTGCTGGTCGGCTCGGTCGTGGCCGGCTGCTACTGGACCGTCCAGCCGCTGTTCATCGCGCCGATGATGCGCCGCGTCATCGGCTCCGACGACTGGGGCTACGGGCACACCAGCTCGTCGGTGGCGTGGCTGAGCGGGAAGCTGGCGCCGCTCGTCGGCAACCCCGAGCGCGACGACGTCGAGCAGGTGAAGGTGCCGAAGCGGCTGTCCTTCTTCAAGGACGTCACGGTGTCGACGGCGGTGGTCATCGGGGTGATCATGCTGGCCGGGCTGGCGTTCGCCGACGGCGGCGTGGTCGACGCGCAGGCCGCGGCGTACGACCCGGAGATCAACCCGTGGGTGTGGGGCATCATCGCGGCGCTGCGGTTCGCGGCGGGCATCGCGATCCTGCTCTACGGCGTGCGGATGTTCCTGGCCGAGATCGTGCCGGCGTTCACCGGCATCAGCGAGAAGGCGATCCCCGGCTCGCGTCCCGCCCTGGACGCGCCGACGATCTTCCCGGTGGCGCCGACGGCGGTCATGGTCGGCTTCCTGTCGACGACGGTGACGTTCCTCGTGCTGATGGGGGTGTTCGCGGCGGCCGGCTGGTTCGTCCTGGTGCCGCCGATGATCATGTTGTTCTTCGTCGGCGCGGGCGCGGCGGTGTTCGGCAACGCGTTCGGCGGCTGGCGCGGCGCCGTGCTGGCCGGCGTCGTCGCCGGGGTGTCGCTGGCGTTCGGCCAGTGGCTCGGCTGGAACCTGCTGTCCGACACAGCGCCGGAGCTGGCCACGCTGGCCGACCCGGACTGGTACCTGATGATCCTGCTGCTGCTCGGGCTGGGCGAGCTGTTCTCCGGGTTCGGCGACAACGGCGTGCTGCTGGCCGGCCTGGTCGTCGTCGCCGTCTTCGGGGTGTGGACGTGGTTCCTCAAGCGTCTGCAACGCCGCGACGACGCGCGCCTGGCAGCGTCGAATGATGAACGATCCGAAGTGTCGAGAGAACGGTGAATTCCCGATGTCCCCAGCACCGAACCGCCCGCTGAGCGTCCTGACCGTCTGCGGCGTCGGCATGGGCAGCAGCCTGATCCTCAAGATGAACGCCGAGAAGGCGCTGAAGTCGCTCGGCGTCGAGGCGAAGGTCGAGCACACCGACGTGTCGTCGGCGCGCGGCATGCGGGCCGACGTCGCCATCGCGCAGGGCCTGCACACCGACGACCTCGGCTCGGTCGCGCCGGTGGTGCTGCCGATCAGCAACTTCATGGACGTCGACGGCTTGCGGCGGCAGCTGGAGGAGGCGCTGCGCGAGCAGGGCTGGCTGCCGTGACCACCCCCGTCATCGGCGCCGTCGTCGACGTGCGCGCCGCCGACTGGCGCGGCGCGGTGCACGCGGCCTGCGCGCCGCTGGTCAGCGACGGCGCGCTGGAGCCGCGCTATCCGGAGCGATGCATCGCGATCGCCGAGGAGCACGGGCCGTACATGGTGCTGGCGCCGGGCATCGCGCTGGCGCACGCCCGGCCCGAGGACGGCGCGCTGGCGCTGTGTCTGTCGGTGGCCGTCCTGGCGACGCCGGTGGAGTTCGGCCACGACGAGAACGACCCCGTCGACGTCGTGCTGGCCTTCGGCTCCCCGGACGACGCCGCGCACCTGGCGCTGCTGCAGAATCTCGCCGAGCACCTGCTCGACGGTCTCGCCGACCAGCTGCGTCAGGCGCCGGATCGCGAGGCCGCGGTGCGCATGTTGAGTGCGGTCGGTTCGCCTTTGCAATGAGCACCGATGCGCACCGGGTCCGTGTCGAGGCCGCGGTGCGGACGTTGAGTGCGGTCGGTTCGCCTTTGCAATGAGCACCGATACGCACCACGTCCGCGTCGACGCCGCGGTGCGCGCCCTGAGCGCCGTCAGCTCCCCTTGCAATGAGCACCCATACGCACCACCTCCGCGCCCACCCGGGTGGTGCGTATGGGTGCTCATTGCAAAGGGCGCGGGCAGCTCACTCCTCGATGGCGCCGCCGATGGCGCGCAGGTGGGCCCGGAAGGTGAGGTCCGGCTCGGCGCGGCGGCGGGCGAGGTAGTCGGTGAAGCGGAGCTGGTCGCGCAGCGTCGTGCCGGACCGGACGAGGTCGGCCTGCTGCCGTTCGGTGTCGCGGATCGCGGCGGCCAGCGTGGTCAGCTCGTCCGCACGGTCCGCGGGCACCACGACCACGCCGTCGTCGTCGGCGAGCACGGCGTCGTCGCGGGTGAGCGCGAAGTCGCCGACGGTGGCGCGCACCAGTCCGCCGTCGGGCGGGCGCGGGTCGAGTCGCTGCGGCCCGGTGGGCAGCGCGCCGAGGCTGAACACCGGCAGCCCGATGGCCCGGACGTCGGCGGTGTCGCGGTGCAGCCCCCAGATGACGACGCCGGACAGCCCGGCCGCGCGCGCCTCGAGCACCGCGAGGTCCCCGACGCACGCTTCGTCGCGCCGCCCGCCGTTGTCGACCACCAGCACGTCGCCCGGCCCGGCCGACTCGTACGCCTCCAGGAACACGTCGACGCTGCCGACGTGCACGCACGGCAGCGCGCGCCCGGCCGCCCTCCACCCGGCGACGACCGGCGGCAGCGACGCGCACCGCACCGGCACGCCCGCCCGCAGGCACGCGTCGGCGAGGTGCGCGGTGGTGAGGTTCTCGAACATGCCCTGACTCTAGGGGTCACTCCAGGGTGGGCAGCCAGACCCGCATGGTGGACGGGCCGCGGGAGGCCCAGGAGTGGTAGGGCACCAGCCTGATCCGGGCCGGCGTCGCGGCGGCATCGGCGCCGGCGTCGGCGGCGTACGGCCAGTCGTGGTCACCGGGGGCGGTGAGCGCGCCGGACGCGAGCACCGCGCCGTCGTCGTCGGTGGTCAGGGGTGCGTCGACGTCCACCTGGACGGCGTCGACGTCGCGGCCGGCGGGGAGGTCGGTGGACTCCGCGCACAGGACGAGCGGGCCGCGTTCGACGGCGACGGTGCCGCGCAGCGCGTCGATCCGCGGGTCGGCCCGGACCCAGCGCGGCCGCATCGGCAGCTCCAGCCGCAGCTCGTCGCCGACGGCGAACGGCGCGGTCACCGACGCGAACCCGGGCCCGACCGGCTGCCGGGTGCCGTCCGGCGCGACCAGCTCCGCACCGTCCGCGGCCCACGCGGGCACCCGCACCGACAGCGTCCACGGCGCCGGCGACGTCTCCGTCACGCGCAGCACGACGGCGCCGTCGGACGGGTAGCCGGTGCGCACCTCGATCCCCGCGGGCCGACCGCCGGCCAGCCGCGTCGACACCGAGGCGTCGGCGTACTGGTGCACCTGCAGGCCGTCGTCGTCGGCGGTGACGAGGTAGGCGGCGAGGCTGGCGAACGTGCGGGCGAGGTTGTTCGGGCAGCACGACACGTCGAACCACGGGGCCCGGACGCCGGACTCCGCGCGCGGGTGCTGACGATCCACCGCCGGCAGCCCGCCGATCCGGCGCCGGTGCAGCGTGTTGACGTAGAAGAAGGAACGGCCGTCGTCGGCCGGCGAGGTGGCGATGACGTTGTACAGCGTCCGCTCGGCGAGGTCGGCGTAGCGCGCGTCACCGGTCGCGAGCAGCAGCCGCCACGCCAGCTGCACCGACGCCACCGCGGCGCAGGTCTCGGAGTACGCGCGGTCCGGCGGCAGCACGAAGTCGTCGCCGAACGCCTCGTCCATGTGCCGTGCACCCATGCCGCCGGTGAGGTACGTCCGCCGGGCGACCGTCGCCGCCCACTGCCGCTCGATGGCGGCCAGCAGTTCGTCGTCGCCGGTCTCGACCGCGACGTCGACGGCGCCGGAGGCGAGGTAGAGCGCCCGGACGGCGTGCCCGTGGAACGCGTCTGCGTCGCGCACCGGCACGTCGTCCTGGAAGTAGCCGCGGCCGAACTCCACGTCGGCCAGCACCCCGTGCCCGCGGCGCGAGACGAACAGGGCCGCCTGGTCGAGGTAGCGCCGCTCGCCGGTCACCCGGTACAGCTCGACCAGCGCCATCTCGACCACCGGGTGCCCGCAGACGCCCTGGTTGCCGTCCGGCCCGAAGGTCCGGCAGACGTGGTCGGCGGCCCGCACGGCGACGTCGGCCAGCGGGCCGTCCACGCCGGTGCGCAGCAGGGCGACGCCGGCCTGGATGAGGTGCCCGTAGCAGTACAGCTCGTGGCCCCACTCGAGGTCGGAGTACCGCTCGCCCTGGCCGGCATGGCCGAACGCGGTGTTGAGGTAGCCGTCGGGCTCCTGCGCCCGCTCGATCACCTTCGCCAGTTCCTCGATGGACGCCGCGGCGAACTCGTCGCCGGTGCGGGCGACCTCCCAGGCCATGCCCTCGATCAGCTTGTACACGTCGGAGTCGGAGAACTCGCGGCCGCGGCGGTCCCGGCCCACCCGGCCCTCGACGACGGCGGCGAAGTTGTCGATCCAGCCGACCCGCCGCTCCCAGCTCAGGTTGTGCTCGAGTGTGGCCGCGGCGTTCACGGACTGCCGCTGCCCCCAGAAGCCCCCGGTGATGCGCACCTCGCGCAGGCCGAGCGGGCGCAGCCGCCCGGTGCTCGGCACCACGGGCCGGCCGGTCAGATCGTCGGGCACGATGGTCATCCCTTCAGCGCTCCGGACATGAAGCCGCGCACGTAATGCCGTTGCAGGAGCACGAACAGGAGGAGGCAGGGCAGCGCCATGATCACGACGCCGGCCTGGGTGGCGCCGAAGTCGACGGCGCCCATGGTCTGCTGCCGCAGCGTGGCGATGGCCAGCGACAACGGGTAGCGCGAACTGTCGTTGATCATGAACAGCGGCGCGATGAAGTCGTTCCAGGCGTGCAGGAACGCGAACAGTCCCACGGTGATCATCCCGGGCCAGACCGCGAACACCAGCACCCGGCGCAGCACACCGAACGTGCCGCAGCCGTCGACCAGCGCGGACTCCTCGATCTCGCGGGGCACCGCCTCGAACGAGATGCGCATCATGAACATCGAGAACGGCAGCTGGTACAGCGTCAGCACCAGCGCCAGGCCGGTCAGCGAGTTCCGCAGCCCGATCTCGCCCATCAGCACCCACAGCGGCACCAGCAGCGTCGCGTAGGGAACCATGAGGATCGCGATGATCAGCAGGAACAACGCGTCGCGGCCGGGGAAGCGGAACCGGGCGAACGCATAGCCGCCCAGCAGCGACAGCCCCAGCGTGAACACGACCGTGAGGATCGAGACGTACGCGCTGTTCCACAGGTACGTCGGCAGCCCGGCGTCGTACTCCGTCAGCGTCCGGTAGTTGTTGAAGCCGTAGCCGTCCTGCTGGGCCGTCGCGCCGTGCGGCGACACCGACGCGACGGTCGTCCAGATCAGCGGGACGAGGAACATGATCGCCAGCCCGCCGCCGAACACCCAGAACGACGTGCGGCCGATGGCCTGCTGCAGTCTCATCGCTCGCCCCTCAGCCGTCCGCGCCACGGCGCAGGTAGCGGAACTGGGCGATGTTGATGACCAGGAGCACCAGCAGCACGACGACGGACAGCGCGGCCGCCGAGCCGAGGTCGAACCGGCGGAACGCCTCCCGGTAGATCATCATCACCACGGTGGTGGTGGAGTTGTCCGGACCGCCGTTGGTCAGGATGAAGAACTGGTCGAACGCCAGCAGCGACCCGGTGACGGAGATGATCAGGCACAGCGCGATCGACGGGCGCAGCAGCGGCAGCGTGATGCGGAAGAACGACTGCACCGTGCCGGCGCCGTCGACGCGGGCCGCCTCGTACACCTCGGTCGGGATCGACTGCAGCCCGACCATGAGGATCAGCATGAAGAACCCGGCGAACTTCCAGACCACGAGGATGATCGACGAGAACAGCGCCATGTTCGGCGTCCCGATCCAGCGGATCGGCTCGTCGGTGATGCCCAGCCACTGCAGGATCGGGTCGATCGGCCCGATCTGCGGGCTGTAGAACCCCCAGAACAGCAGCGACGCCGACGCCAGGCCGAGCGAGACGGGCAGGAAGTACGCGGTGCGCAGCAGCCCGACGCCGCGGCGGCGCTCCTGCACCAGCAGCGCCATCCCCATCGAGAGGACCAGCAGCACCACCACGACGATGACGGTGTACTTCAGCGTGAACCCGACCGCCGGCCAGAACAGCCGGTCGTCGGCGATGCCGGTGTAGTTGTCCGGCAGGTTCAGGCCCTGGCCGCCCTTGAGCAGCGGCCATTCGCTGGCCGACATCCGGCCCACCAGCAGCAGCGGGAGCACGAACAGCAGCAGTACGAAGATCGCGGCGGGCGCGGCGTACATCGCTCCTTGGAACGTCCGGGTGCGCCACCAGGCCCGGGAGCTGGGGGTCTGGTGCGCCGGCGGAGCCGCGGGCTCGCGCAGGACTGGGCTGGCCAAGCGTCGGGTCCTTCCTGTGACGGGGCGGGCGGTCAGCTCTGCAGCGACGCGTCGACCGCCTCGTTGTCCTGCTCCAGCGTCGAGCCGTCGCCGAACACGTAGTTGCGCACGAGCGGCAGCCACGGGCCCTGCGGGTCGTTGAACGTCTCGCCGAAGCGCATGGAGTACGGCGTGCGGCCGACGCCGGCGACCTCGTTGATGGTCACGAGCCGCGGGTCCTGGTCGGAGTACTCGTTCGACGCGAGGTCGGTCCGGGCGACGACGTCGCGGTTCTGCGCCAGCACCTCGACCTGCGCCTCGTCGCCGAGCGTCCACGCGATGAAGTTCCAGGCCGCGTCCGGGACCTCGCTGTTGCTGGAGATGCCCACGGCGTCGCCGCCGACGAACGTCGACTCGCCGCCGTCGACGCCCGGGATGGGCGCGACGCCGGTCTCGAAGGTGTCGGGCATGAGGCCGAGCGTGGTGGACGGCATCGGCATCACGCCGATGTTGCCCTCGGGGAAGACGCCGGTCCACGTCGGGCCGGCCTCGTCCTGGGTGCCGGCCGCGACGATGTCGTCGTCGACCAGGCCCTTCCACACGTCGTAGACGGCCTGCGCCTCGGGCTCGGCCAGGAACGACTCAGTGCCGTCCTCGTTCATCACGTCGGCGCCGGACGCCCAGATGCTCGGCCACCACGTGAACACGTAGCAGCCGCCGCAGTTGCCGCCGAAGAACGTGCCGCTGACGTCGCCGCCGAGGGCGTCGATGGCGCGGGCGTGCTCGGCGAACTCCTGCATGGTGGTGGGCGGCGCCTCGGGGTCGAGGCCGGCCTGCTCGTAGAGGTTCTTGTTGTAGAAGAGCACCGACAGGTCCATGGTGTGCGGCACGACGTACTTCGCGCCGTCGAGCGTGCCGACGTCGATGTGCGACTGCGCGAGGTCGTCGGCGAACGGCAGCGCGTCGATGCGGTCGGTGATGTCGAGGTACGCGCCGGCGGTGGTGAACTGCGGCACGAACACGACGTCGAGGCTGAGCACGTCGGGCAGTTCGCCCGCGCCGGCCGCCGTGCCGACCCGCGGCAGGTAGTCGTCGGTCGGGATGACGGTCAGCTCGACCTGGTTCTCGTGGCCGGCGTTGTAGGCGTCGACCAGGCGCTGGGACTGCGCCTCGGTGGCCGCCCTGGTCCACATCGTGATGGTGCTGCCGTCGTCGACCCCGTCGGCCAGCGATTCCGGCGAGGAGTCGCCGCCGCTGTCCGCGGTGTCGGTGTCGTCGTCACCACCGCCGCAGGCGCTCATCACGAGCGCCAGCACAGCAGCGGTCACGGCCGTCGTCGCCCGTGTCCTGGTACTACGTCGCATCGCCGTCTCCCCGGAGAACGAAAGTAGCCGAAAAGGTTTTCTGCGACGGTAGGAGGTCGGTTGGGCGGCGTCAACCCTCTACGGCGTGGTAATTCTCCAGGCGTCCACATGGGTCGACGGCGTCCACGAAAACCGGTCTATCCGTTTTCGGGGCCCTCGGGTACAGTCCACCGCATGAACAACGCCGTGCCGTCGCCTGCCTCGCGCAAGGTGACGCTCAACGACGTCGCCCGCCTGGCCGGGGTGTCGGTCGCCACCGCGTCCAAGGCGCTCAACGGCCGCAAGCAGGTGCGCGCCGAGACCCGCGCGCGCGTCGTCGAGGCGGCCGAACAGCTCTCGTTCTCGCCGAACGAGCTGGCCCGCAGCCTGCTGGCCGACCGCACCGGTACGGTGGGACTGCTCACGAACGACCTCGAAGGCCGGTTCTCCATCCCGATCCTCATGGGCGCCGAGGACGCGTTCGGCGCCGACAGCGTCGCGGTCTTCCTCTGCGACGCCCGCGGCGACGCCATCCGCGAGAAGCACCACGTCCAGGCGCTGCTCAGCCGCCGGGTCGACGGCCTCATCGTGGTCGGCAGCCGCACCGACCCGCGGCAGTCGCTGGGCCGCGAGCTGCCGGTCCCGGTCGTCTACGCCTACGCACCGTCGGAGGACCCCGACGACCTGTCCATCGTGGTCGACAACGTCGGCGCCGGCCGCAGCGCGGTCGACCACCTCGTCTCGACCGGGCGCACCCGCATCGCCCACATCACCGGCGATCCCACCTACGGCGCCTCGCAGGAACGCGCCGCGGGTGTGCTCGCCGCACTCGACGGTCACGGCCTCGAGCTCGTCGGCGAGGTCCGGTTCGGGTCCTGGACGGAGAGCTGGGGCCGCGCCGCGGCGTCCATGCTGCTCGGCCAGCATCCCGAGCTCGACGCCATCCTCTGCGGCAGCGACCAGGTGGCCCGCGGCGTCATGGACGCGCTGCGGGAGCACGGCCGGGTCGTGCCCGACGACGTCGCGGTCATGGGCTTCGACAACTGGGAGATCTTCACCAGTGGCGCACGCCCCGATCTGACCAGCGTCGACATGAACTTCGAACGGCTCGGACGGGTGGCGGCGCAGCGTCTGTTCGCCGCCATCGACGGCGAGCCGCGGTCCGGGGTCGAGGCGTTGGACACCCGTGTGGTGATCCGCGGCTCGACCGTCCCCGGGTGACCTCGTGAGGTGCCCGGCCCGTGCCTCCGCACGGCGGAGGTGTTAACGCTAACAACGCTCCAACGACGGAGAGGTTCGACATGAGCACACGACACGTCAGACCCCGGCCCGGGAGACCCGCCCTGGTCCTGGCCGCGCTCGGCCTGGTCGCGCTGGGCCTCGCCGGGTCGGCGACGGCCGCCGTGGCCGATGAGGAGGAGGGCGTCGACCTGTCGGTCGTCATCGACGACCTGACGCCGCCCGGCCAGCTCACCCTCACGGTCGCGCCGAACGACGGCGTCGTCCTGGCGGAGGACGGCTCGGACGAGGACGCCCGCCAGTTCACCGGCACCCTCCCGACCGTGACGGTGAGCGACACACGGACCCCGGACGAGATCCCGGACGGCGCGTTCTGGGCGGTCGTCGGCCAGGCCGGCGACTTCACCGGCGGCGAGCACACCATCGGCGCCGACCACCTCGGCTGGCGGCCGGAGCTGCTGACGCCGTCGCCGACCGGCAACGTCGCCGAGGGCGAGCCGGTCTCCAGCGTCATCCCGGACGGCAGCGGCGCGCCCGCCGTCGGCCTCGTCGGGCAGGAACTGCTGGTCTCGACGTTCAGCGCCGAGGACGAGACCGGCAGCTGGGACGTCACCGCCGAGCTGGCGCTGCGCACCCCGGTGGACGTCGAGCCGGGCGAGTACCACTCGGTGCTGACCCTGTCGCTGTTCGACCAGTGATCGCATGATCGGCCTCCTCGGTGCGGTGCTCGTGGCGATCGCCGCGAGCACGCCCGCCGACGCGCCGATCACGTGGTCGGTGACGCCGGCGGACGCGTCCGGCCCGGACGGGCGCCGGGTCATCGACGTCGTGCTCGAACCGGGCCAAGAGTCCGTCGAGCACGTCGCGGTGACCAACCACTCGGCGGCGCCCGTGACGTTCTCGATCAGTGCGAACGACGGCTACCTGACCGAGCGCGGCAGCTTCGACATGCTGCCGTCGGGCACGCCTCCCGTCGACGGCGGCGCGTGGCTCGGCGTGCCGGAGCAGGCCGTGGTCGGGGCCGGCGAGACGGTCGTCGTGCCGGTGGAGATCACCGTGCCGGAGACCGCCGAGCCGGGCGACCACCCGGCCGGCATCGCGGCGTCGATCCGCTCCGCCGGGTCCGAAGTGGCGGTCGAGAGCCGGGTCGGCGTGCGGGTGAACCTCACCGTGGCGGGCGAGGCGGTGGCCGGGCTGGACGCGCACGTCACCGGCGTCTCGTACGAGCCGTCGTGGAACCCGTTCGCGCCCGGCGACCTCGTCGTGCACTACGAGGCGGTCAACACCGGCACCGTCGGCCTCACGGCCGCGGCGAGCGCCGCCGGCGTGGCCGGCGGCGAGCCGAGCGAGCTGCTGCCCGGCGGCCGCGTCGAGCGGTCGGTCCGGGTGCCGGACGTCTGGCCGGCCGGGCGCGTGACGACCGAGCTGACCGTCGAGCCGCGGCTGCGCGACGGCGCTGCGGTCGCGACCCCGGCGGCGGTGACGCTGACGGCGACCGCGTGGGCGCTGCCGCTGGCACAACTGCTGTTCCTGCTCGTGCTCGTGCTCCTCGTGCTGGTCGTGCGGCGGCTGCTGCGACGGCGACGAGACCGGCTGCGGCGGCTGCTCGACCGGGCCCGGGCCGAGGGTGCCGCCGCCGCTCGTGCTCAGAACCCAGATCCACCCAGATCCCCGATGGAGAGGACATGGTGATGTCGGGACGAACCTTCAGACGAGCCCTCGCGACCGCGACCAGCGGCGCGTTGGCCTGCGGCAGCCTGGTGCTGTTACCCGGCGCCGCGTACGCGGACACGCACGTACTGCCGGGCAACGAGAGCGACGTCGGCCTCTACACCGACGGCCTGACCGACACGATGGACATCGGCGACCCCACGTTCGTCAACGCCGACGAGGTGGAGGCCGCGCTCGAGCCGGGCGTGCCGTACACCGCCGGGAACATGCACCAGTCGATCTTCGAGAAGGACCTCGCCGCCGGCGGCACCGACTACTACCTCGACCGCATCCTCGGCGTCCGCGGGACCAGCGGCAACAACGTCCTGCAGACCCGGGGCCGCACGCTGTACCTGCGCGGCGGCAGCAACTTCGGCGTCATGGGCTTCGCCGGCAGCGCGTACGCCGGCGGCCCGAACAACCTGGGCAACTTCTACACCGTCACCGTGCCCGGCCAGACCGTGGCCGAGGTGGGCGCCGAGCGGTTCAACGCGCCCAGCCACGCGAGCGGCCGGTACACCGTCGGCACGACCGGCGTGGTGGCCGAGCAGACCAAGGCCATCACCTACGACAACGTCGCGGTCACCGCGCTCACGTTCCGCAACCCGGGCGCCGAGGCCGTCACGTTCACCGTCCGCGCCACCGCACCGCTCGCGACCACCTCGACGGACGCGGCGGACGAGCTGGCCGGCACCCGGACGCTCACCAGCGGCGCCAACAACGGCCTCATCGACACCCCGTGGTCGCGGGTGACGGTGGGCCTCAAGGCCGCTGGTTTCACGCGAAACGGCACCACCCTCGACCGCGAGATCACCGTGCCCGCGGGCGGGTCCGTCGACCTGTCCGTCGTCGGGGTGCTCTACTCCGCAGGCATGCCGAACGCGGCGGACAGCTTCCACGAGTACGCCGGGCTGGCGCCGTCCGACGCCACCCGCACGGCGATCACCGAGTTCAACCGGCGCTGGGCGGCCGACATCCCGTACATCGACGTGCCGAACGCGGCGGTCGAGAAGGCGATCGTCTACCGCTGGTGGGGCGAGCGCTACAACAGCCTCGACGCGAACGAGCCGGGCTACGTCTACCAGTACCCGACCACGATCGAGGGGGTGAATCTCTACCAGAACGCCGTCGCGCTGACCCAGCCGATGCACCTGCAGGACACCAAGTGGATCCGCAACCCGTACCTCGCCTACGGGCAGATCATGAACATCGGCGAGCTGTCCGGCTCGTCGGCGTTCCTCGACAGCCCCGGCCACACCAGCTGGAACAACCACTATTCGCAGTACCTCGGCACCGCGGGCCTGGAGGCGTACAACGTCCACGGCGGCGGCGCGGCGGTGGCGGAGCGGTTCGCCCGCTACTTCGAGGGCGACGGCGTCGGCCAGCTGGAGCACTACGACGGCAACGACGACGGGCTGATCGCCTACGACACCAACTTCATGCCGGGCAACGACGCCGACGCGATCAGCTTCGGCTACCCCAGGACGAACGCCGGCGCACCGGGCGCACGCACCATCGAGCGGCCGGAGTCGGCGTACGTGTGGGGCGCGTTCGACGCGGCCCGGCAGCTGTACGAGCAGGCCGGCGCCGATCAGGCGAAGGTGACGGAGATGGGCGCGGAGGCCGACCGGATCCGCGCGTCGATCCTCGGCCGGCTGTGGAGCGAGGAGATGCGGATGTTCCTCGCCGGCACCTCGCACGGCGCCCGCTCGGGCGGCAGCCAGAACCCGCTGACCGAGGCCGAGCGGGACCTCATCCCGGCGAAGGAGTCGAACCTCTACGACGTGTACGCGCAGAACCTCATCCCGTTCGAGGACTACGAGGACTACGTCGACGGCTTCCGGTTCCTGCGCTACGGCGACAACTTCCCGATCTTCCCGTTCTACACGGCCAACCAGTTCGACCGGTCGAAGTTCGGGATCGGCGGCTCGAACAACTTCTCCAACATCAACTTCACCGTGCAGTACCGGGCGGTCCGGTCGGCGCTGCGGCACTACGACCCGGAGCAGAAGTACGTCACACCGGAGTACGCCGCGCGGCTGCTGGACTGGATGGCGTGGAGCATCTACCCCGGCGGTGACGTGCGGGTGGCCAACCAGGCCGAGTACTACTCGAACTGGAACCCGGCGACGCGCACCTACAACCGCAACAACCCGAACCACGTGATGCTCGGCAACATGAACTACATCTACGTCGAGGACATGGGCGGCATCCAGCCGCGCTCCGACGACGTGATCGAGCTGTGGCCGGTCGACCTCGGTTACGACCACTTCATGGTGAACAACCTGCGCTATCACGGCAAGGACGTCACGATCGTCTGGGACGCCGACGGCTCCGAGTACGGCCTGGGCGCGGGGTACAGCCTGTTCGTCGACGGGGAGAAGAAGGTCACCGCCGACGCGCTCGGCCGGTTCGTCTACGACCCGAACACCAACGAGGTCGTCGAGGCCGACGAGGGCCTGAACGTCAGCGTCGTCGCCGCCGCCGGCAGCGCGCTGCCGTCGGCCGTCGGCACCGCGATCGACGACGAGCGGGTCGCGTCGTACCTGCGCACCGCCGGCATCGACCTCGGCGAGGACGCGCCGAACCTGGCCGCCGGCGCCGAGCTGTCGTCGTCGTTCACGCAGCAGGGCGTCCGCCCGACGCCGTGGCGGCAGTTCCACACGCCCGGCTGGAGCACCGGCTCGATGAACTACACGCCGGGCGCGATCAGCACCACCGAGCGACCGGTGTCGCTGGCCGCCGTGACCGACGGCGCCACCGTCAACGAGCCGTACTGGGGCAACCACGGCACCACCGAGCCCGGCGGCTACGTCGAGCTGGACCTCGGGGGGCCGGTGCGCTTCGACAACGTCAAGGTGTGGTTCGTCAGCGACCGCCAGACCGGCGGCTACCGCGAGCCGCAGCGGTACACGATCCAGGTGCCGGACGGCTCCGGCGGCTGGGTCGCCCTGCCCGGCACGTTCAAGTCGCCGAAGATCCCCGGCGCCAAGTTCAACGAGGCGCTGTTCGACGCCGTCACGACCGACCGGGTGCGGGTGGCGTTCACCAACACGCCGTCGTTCTCCACCGCGATCTCGGAGATCCAGGTCTTCGACTCCGGGCGCGAGGTGCCCGACGTCGTCAACGACCCGCCGGCCGTGACGGTGAACGTCGACCGGTCGCGCGACGGCAACCTGTCGACGACGCTGGCCGGCACCGTCATCGACGACGGCATCCCGGACACCGGCGAGCTGACCTACGGCTGGTCGGCGGTGTCCACGCCCGACGGCGCGGGCGTCATCTTCGCCGCGCCGAACGCGCTGACCACGCAGGTCACCGGCACCGTCGCGGGGGCCTACGTGTTCCGGCTGACGGCGTCGGACGGCGAGCTGACGACGCAGCGCGACGTCGAGGTGGAGCTGACGGAGAAGGCGTCGTCGGCCGAGTTCGGCGCGCTGGCCGGCATCACCACCAGCGGCAGCGCGCCGTGGGAGAACCCGCTGCGGGTCAACGAGGCGACCACGCCGGCCAGCTCCAACCCCGGCGCCGGGAACGGCTGGGGCTCGTGGGGCCAGCCGAACAACGGCACGTCGCCGGCCACCGCGGCCTGGATCCAGTACTCCTGGGACTCGCCGGTGCTGATCGGCTCGACCGACATCTACTGGTACGACGACAACGGCGGCACCCGCATGCCGCGGGCCGACACCTACGTCGTCGAGCAGTCGGCGGACGGCCAGACCTGGACGCCCGTCACGCTCACCGCCGGCTCCACGTACGCCGGGGCGCTCGCCCGCAACGCGTACAACCGCCTCGACTTCGAGCCGGTGACCACCAGCCACCTGCGCATCCGCATCACGGGCGTGCAGGGCAGCGGCGCCGGGACGGGTGTGCTGCGGTGGCGGGTCAACGGCGACACCGTCAGCCAGGTGGCCAGCCCGGTCATCATGCGCACGGTGGTCGGCGAGGTGCCGGAGCTGCCGGCTCAGCTGGACGTCGAGTACACCAGCGGACCGCGCGGCACGCTGCCGTTCACCTGGCAGCCGATCACGGCGGACATGGTCGACGAGACCAACGTCGAGCCGTTCGTCGTCTACGGCACGAACACGACGTACGGCCTGATCGCCGAGGCACGCATCTACGTGCGGCCGGAGAACTCGCCGGGCGGCATCTCGATCCAGGGCGCCCAGCAGTTCGAGCAGTCCGTCGCCGTGGGTGAGCAGCCGGTGCTGCCGGCCCGTGTCGAGGTGTCGTACAACGACGGCTCGCGCGACAACCAGGCGATCGGCGTCGACTGGGACTTCGACGAGTCCGTGGTGGAAACCCCCGGCGTGTACGTCATCGAGGGCGACCTGATCCTGCCCGACTACGTGAGCGACGCGGGCACCACGTCCACGACGCTCACGCTGACGGTGGGCGACGGCATCGCGCCGGTGGACGTGTCGGTGACGACCGAGGTGCGCTGCCTCGGGCGGCGGGCGTTCATCGCCGTGCGGGCGACGAACGAGGACACCGTCCCGCTCGACATCACGCTGGCCACACCGTACGGCGACCGGCCGCTGGACGGCATCCAGCCGGGCGCCGCCGCGTACCAGATGTTTGCCACCCGGGTGGCCGACCTGCCGGCCGGCGAGGTGACGGTCACCGCCGCCACCGCCGACGGCTCGCGGAGGTCCGTGCTCGTGGACGACTACCCCGCCATCACCTGCGGGTCGTAGCCCCAGAGAGGAGGCTCCCATGACCACGATCAGACGCGGCGGGCCGTTCGCCGTCGTCGTCGCGCTCGCCGCCGGGCTGCTCGGCCCGGCGGCGCCGGCGGCCGCCGCGGACCCCGTCACGTTCACGAACACCGAGAACCCGATCCTCGGCGACGGCAGCTACTACTCCGCCGACCCCGCGCCGCTGGTCGTCCCGGCGGGGGCGCCGGGCAACGACACCGGCGCCGACCAGCTCTACGTCTACACCGGCCACGACGAGGCCGGCCCGACCCGCAACGACTTCATCATGAACGAGTGGGGCGCGTTCGTGACGTCCGACGTCGACGCGGGCGAGTGGACCCACCACCCGTCGCTCATGCGCCCGGAGCAGGTGTTCAGCTGGGCGACGCCCGGCCGCGCCTACGCCGGTCAGGTCGTGCGCGGCGTCGACGGCCGCTACTACTGGTACGTCCCGGTGAACGAGGCGGCCAGCCCGGCCGGCGACAAGTTCGGCATCGGCGTGGCGGTGTCGGACACCCCGACGGGCCCGTGGACCGACCACGTCGGCGCGCCGATCATCTCGCAGCGGGTGCCGGTCGCGAACACCATCCACAACATCGACCCGACCATCCTCGTCGACGACGGGCGCGTCTACGTCTACTGGGGCAGCTTCGGCAACCTGCGCATGCTGGAGCTGGCGCAGGACATGAAGACGCCGATCGGCTCGGTCCGCACCGTCACCGGGCTGACCGGCTTCTTCGAGGCGGCCTGGATCTTCGAGCGGGGCGGCACCTACTACCTGGCCTACGCGGGCAACAACGCCGGACCGACGTCGGCCTGCACGCCGGCGAACTACCACGCGTGCATCGCCTACGGCACCGCCACGTCGCCGGCCGGGCCGTGGACGTATCGCGGCACCATCCTGCCGCCGGTGTCGTCGACCACCAGCCACCCCGGCATCGTCGAGTTCGACGGCGAATGGTGGCTGGCCTACCACACGGCCGACGCGGTGGGCGGCAACCACTTCCGCCGCTCGGTGGCGATCGACCGCGTCGAGTGGGACGACACCCAGTCGCCGCCGCGGATCAAGCCGGTCGTGACGACGCCGCCCGAGGTCGAGGACGTCACGCCGCGGGCCAACGTGGCGCAGGAGGCGACCGTCACGGTGTCGAACACGCCGGTCCCGACGCAGTACTGGGTGAAGGCGCTCAACGACGAGATCGTCCGGCCGAACCCGCTGCCGCCGGACATGTGGGGCACCTGGACCGGCAACAACCCGCCGCAGCAGTGGGTCCAGTACACGTGGGACCGGCCGATGCGGCTGGCCGGCTCGCAGATCGAGTTCTGGAACGACCAGCCGCAGGGCAGCGGTGTCGGCGTCGCGGCGCCCGCGTCGTGGAAGATCCAGTACTGGGACGGCGCCTGGCGCGACGTGCCGAACCCCAGCGGCTACGGCACCGCGACGAACGGCTTCCAGGACACCACGTTCGACCCGGTCACGACGACGCAGGTGCGTGCGGTGTTCGACGCCTCCACCAACGGCAGCACGTACTCGGCCGTCGCGGTGGAGGAGTGGAAGGTGCTGGCCGAGCAGCCCGCGTCCGTCGCGCCGCCGTCGCTGGTGGTCGAGGTGGACGAGACCGAACTGCCCGGCACGGTGCCGGTGACGTTCCCGTCGTCCGGCGAGACGCTGCGGATCCCGGCGTTCTGGGACGCGCTGGAACCGGCCGACGTCGCCGCGCCCGGCACGTTCACCGTCGAGGGCTCGGTGCTCGGCTACGCCGGCGGACGGGTGACGGCGGAGGTCACCGTCATCGACCCGGGCGACACCGCGGGCGACGAGACGCCGCCGGTGGTCACGCTGACGCCGAGCGGCAGCGCGGGCAGTGCCGGGTGGTTCCGGTCCGACGTGCGGGTGCGGATCGAGGGCGCCGACGACCGCGGCGGCCGCGTGACCATCGAGTCGGTGGTCGACGACGGCGCGCCCGTGACCGCGGGCCCCGTGCGGTACACCGACGTCACGGTCACCGGCGACGGCGAGCACACCGTCGTCGCGCGGGCCACCGACCGGGCCGGCAACACGTCGGACGACGCGAGCCTCGCGGTCCGCGTCGACCGCGCCGCGCCGGTCAGCACCGGGGTCGTCGACGAGACGGCCCGGACGGCGACGGTCACGGCGGCCGACGCGACGTCCGGGGTCGCCGGGATCGAGTACGCCCTCGGCGCGGGCGGGGCGTGGCAGCCCTACACCGGCCCCGTCGCGGCGCCGGACGCCGAGCGGCACCAGGTGTTCTTCCGGGCCACCGACGCCGCGGGCAACGTCGAGACGGCGAAGTCGGCGGTCATCGCGGCGGACATCTCCGGCCCGCTGACCGGCAACGTCGCTCCGCTCGGCAGCGCGACCGCGTCGTACACGGCCGGGTGGAACGCCGTCACCGCGCTCAACGACGGCCTCGACCCGGCGAACCCGAGCCAGGCGCAGATCTGGGGCACGTGGTCGGGCACCCGGCCGGCCAGCCAGTGGATCCAGTACACCTGGTCGCGGCCGATCCGGCTCACCGGCGCCGAGATCAAGTTCTGGCGGGACCAGCCGCCCGGCACCGGCGACGGCGTGGCCGCGCCGGACTCGTGGGTGTTGCAGTACTGGGACGGCGCCGCCTGGGCCGACGTCGCCGACCCGTCCGGCTACGGCACCAGCACGACGGCGTTCAACACCGTCACGTTCGCGCCGGTCACCACCGACCGGCTGCGCGCGACGCTGGCCGCGAACGGCAACGGCACGACGTTCTCCGCGGTCGCGGCGACGGAGTGGCGGGTGTTCGCGGACGATCCGGGCGTGCCGCCGGAGGTCCCGGTCACCGTCGAGGCCGAGACCCGCTGCATCGGCCGCAACGCGTTCGTCTCGGTGCGCGTGACCAACGACCACGACGCACCGGTCGACGTCCGGATCGAGACGCCCTACGGCACCCGCACGGTCGACGACGTCGCGCCCGGCCGCGCCGCCTACCAGTCGTTCGCGACGCGCGCGGCCGAGCTCGCAGCCGGCGAGGTGACCGTCCAGGCCACCGGCACCGTCGACGGTGAGGAGGTGACCTCGCGGGCCGGCGCCGGGTACCAGGCCGCGACCTGCGGCTGACTCTGGTCACGGGTGGTGACCCCGGCCCCTTTGCAATGAGCACCCATGCGCACCGGTGCGTATCGGTGCTCATTGCAAAGCGGGTGTCACCCACGCCAGAGCGGCGCGTCAGCCGGCCGGCGCTCCGACCTGGAGAGGCAACACGCCGCCGTGGTGCAGGCGGACGTCGTCGGGGGCGCCCTCGGCCAGCCGCAGGCCCGGCAGTTCGCGGGCGACCGCCTCGAGCATGAGCCGGGCCTCCAGGCGGCCCAACGAGGCGCCCAGGCAGAAGTGGCTCCCGTATCCGAACGCGATGTGCCCGGCCACGTCGGCGCGGTGCACGTCGAACACGTCGGGGTGGGAGAAGACCTCGGGGTCGCGGTTGGCGCCCCACAGCGACAGGCCGACCCGCTCGAACGCCGGGAGCGTCCCGCCGGCGAGGTCCAGCTCGCGGAACGTGAACCGCGGCGGCACGATCTCGACCGGCCCGCGAAAGCGCAGCGTCTCCTCGACGACGGCGCTCGCCAGCGCCGGGTCGGCGCGCAGGTCGTCCCACTGTTCGGGATGCGTGAGCAGCAGTCGCAGCGCGTTCGCGATGACGTCGACCGTGGTCTCCTGGCCGGCGATCAGCAGCAGCTGCACCATCGCGACCAGCTCGTCGCGGTCCAGGGCGTCGCCCTCGGCCTCCAGTGCGACGAGCGCCGAGATCAGGTCGTCGCGCGGCTCGGCCCGGCGCCGGGCGGCCAGCTCGTCGACGTACGCGGCGAACGCCAGCGTGGCCGAGCCGTCGTGGTCGGACCCGGAGACGATGGTCGCCGACCAGTCGCGGAACCGGGCGCGGTCCTCGTCCGGCACGCCGACCAGCTGGGCGATGACGTTGACGGGCAGCGGGTCGGCGAGGTCGGTGACGGCATCGAACCGGCCCAGCGTGCGCACGTGCGCGACGAGCTCGGCCGCGACGCCGGCGATCCAGTCCTCCAGGCGGGCCACCGTGCGGGCGGTGAACGCGGTGCTGACCAGCCGCCGCAGCCGGGTGTGGTCGGGCGGGTCCAGGGCGATGAGCTGGCGGGACGAGATCCGCTCGGTCTCGCTGGGCGGGTACGGCGACGGCGACAGGTCCGGCTCCTGGTGCCGGTGCACCTCGTGGCCGATGTCCGGGTGCTGCAAGCCGGCCAGCACGTCGGCGTGCCGCGCGACGATCCAGAACCGGTTGCCGGCCGGGTCGTACTGCGGGATCGGCGTGCCGGCGGCGCGCACGCGGGCGTAGAAAGCGTGCGGGTCGCGCCGGGTCTCGGGCTCCCACAGCTCCATCGGCCTGAAGTCGTCGATCACGGGCGCCGTCCTCCGGTGCGGTGGTACCCGCCGGCCGGTCACGTGGACCGGCCGGCGGGCGGGGTGAGCGTCAGACTGCCAGTTCGGTCCGGGCGTTCGCCGCGGCCGAGACCACCGTGTCCTTCTGCTCGTCGGTCAGCAGGCCCTTCGCGACGAACTCCTCGGCGGTCCGGGCGACCGTCGAGACGAAGGCGCCGTGGTTCTTGAACGGCGCGTGGTCCCACACGACGTCCAGGAAGGTCAGGCCGTCGGTGCCCGGCTGCGGGATGCCGGTGACCGGGACGTCGTAGTGCGGCAGGCCGTCGTTGCGCTTGACGTTCGGGACGCCGGTGTCGACCCCGCCGAACACGATCGACGGCTCCACCCGGCGGAAGTACGCCGAGTGCGCCTGGGTGTCGCCGACGTACCACGGGCGCAGGGCGAACCCGTGCGTGGTGAACAGCTGGTCACCCGCCGGGCTGGTGCCGGCCGAGGTGATCGCCGCGCGCGAGTAGTCGCCGTCCAGCTTGAGCTGCGAGTACAGCGTCAGCTCGCGGTACGTGCCGCCGCCCGGGTTGCCGAGGATCGGCATCAGCAGCGGGCCCCACATGATCGACTGGGTGTCCGGCCGGTCGATGGCCCGCTCGATCCTGATGCTGAACGGCAGCGTCACGTCCACGACGTCACCGGGCCGCCAGGTGCGGCGGATCGTCGCGTAGGTGCCCGGGTCGGCCGGCTGCATCGGCGCCGGCCGGCCGTTGACCCGGATGGTGTAGCCGGTCGTCGCCCAGGCCGGGATACGCAGCTTGAGGTCGAACAGGCCGCCGCCGCTCTGGACGGTGATCCGGGTGCTGTCCTGACGCGGGAAGGCCGTCTCCTGCGAGACGACGAGGTTCTTCTCCGCCCAGGTCACGGTCGACGGCACGAACAGGTTCACCCAGAGCGCCGAGCCGTCGGCGGACTTGAAGTACACGGTGTCCTGGTACTTCGTGTGGTTCTCGACGCCGGTGCCACCGCAGCACGTGCCGGAGTTGCCGTACGACCGGTTCGCGCCGGGCGTCAGCGGCTGGAAGTAGGTCACCTGCGGGTTGCTGGTCGTCGTCGTGTCGGCCCGCGAACCGGCGATCTGGTTGAAGACGGCCCGCTCGTAGTAGTCCATGTACGCCGGGTCCTGGGTGTGGAAGAACAGGTTCCGGGCCAGCTTGGACACGTTGTAGATCGAGCACGTCTCCGCGCCGCCCTGGGCGATCGCGTTGGCGACGTTGTCCCGGTTCTGGAACATCTCGATGTTGTTGTTCGAGCCCGGGTAGTTGCCGCCGGTGCCGCCGTGGCTGAACATGCGGTGCGGGACGATCCAGGTGAAGAAGTGCTTCGCCGCGTCGAAGTAGTCCTGGTCGCCGGTCTGCTCGAAGATCCGCAGGTACCCGGTGAAGTTCGGCACGTGCATGTTGACGTGCAGCCGGGCCGGCCGGCGGCGGCCGATCTGGCTCGGGTTCGTCACCACCAGGATGTCGCGGTCCTCGACCGCCGCGTCGAACAGCGACTCGCGGTTGTCGAAGAGCTTGGCGGTCTCGAGGTGCTGCTCGTCACCGGTCAGCGCGTAGATCTCCGGAAAGATCTCGTTGGCGCCGCCGAGCTCGCCGGCGATGTAGGTGTCCCACATGTAGTTGAGGTCGCTGCGGGTGATCGGCCCGGTGTACTGCGGGTGGGTCTTGTCGCCGACGGTCAGCGCGAGGTGCGCCCAGTTCGCCATCTTCGTGACGACGTCGAGGGCGGTCTGGTTGCCGGCCAGGTAGTACGCGTCGAGCAGGCCGCGCATGATCTTGTGCTGCGTGTACCAGGGCGCCCACACGTTGGTGCTGAGGTTGCTGCCGTAGACGGCGAACCGTGGCGGCGCCAGGCGGATGACCGCGTCCTCCGGGATCGCGCCCAGGTAGCCGGGGTAGACCGGCTTCCACAGCGGCTGGTTGTCGCTGGGCACCGGCACGATGCCCGCGGCGCGGCCGTTGGGGGACGAGTCCTGCAGCGTCGCGCCCTCGGTCTCGTCGCAGCGGTACCAGGCGATGTTGCCGCCTCCGGTCGTGCCGGCGGCCGAGGTCTGCAGCGACTGCACCTCGGCGGCCGACAGCGCGCGGTCGAAGATGTGGAACTCGTCGATGGTCGCGTTGAGCATCGGGTCGCCGTACTGCGACCGGCCGATCCACACGTTGCCCGGGACACCGAGGTTGGTCGGGTTCAGCGTCAGGTTGGAGTTCGTCCCGGCGACCGCGCCGTTGACGTACAGCGTGCCGACGGTGCCGTTCAGCGTGACGGCGAGGTGCACCCACTGGCCGGTCGGGATCTGCGCCGTGCCGTTGATCTGCTGCTCGCCGCCGCTGCCGCTGGTGGTGATGGCGAACCGGGGCAGGTTCCCGCTGGCGCGGGCGGTCAGGAACATGTTCACCGAGGTGCCGGTGCCGAAGTCGAAGATCCGGCTCCAGCTCTGCGCGGCGCCGAGGTTGACCCAGGTCGCGACTGTGAAGTTGGTCAGCTGCGAGACCGCCTCCTGCGGCAGCCGCACGTGCTGGGCGGCACTGCCGCCGCCGAGGCGCAGGCCGTTGCCGAACCGGCCCGGGACGCGGCCGATGACCGGCTCCTCGGGCTCCTCCGGCTCCTCGTCCGGCACCTCCATGCGCGCGGTGATGGCGGCCTGGCACGCGGCCAGCTCGGTGACCATCCAGTCCAGCTTGGTCTTGAAGACCTGCTCGCCCTGGTCGGCGTAGGCCTGCGCGAGCGCGCTCAGGTAGTGGCCGGCCCAGTGCCCGCTGAGCAGGCCGCCGTCCTCCCAGCCGCCGGGCGTCGAGACGCCGGACGGGTTCGGCCGGCCGGCCTGGTTGTTGAAGAGCACGAGGAAGCGCCGCTCGTCGAACGTCTGCAGGAACGCCTTCATCCGGTCGCGCTTCTCCTGCAGCAGACCCGGCCCCAGGTCGACGTCGTTCGGCCAGAACGGCCGCACCGGGGCGTTGCTGCCGGCGCCGACGTACGGGGCCGCACCGGTCGCGGCGGCCGCGCCGGTGGACTGGGCCGCGGCGGCGGCCGCGGGGAGGGCCGTCGGCGCGGCGACCATGGCCGCGCCGATGGCGGAGGCGCGCACGAACGTGCGGCGGCTCAGGCCTGGCTTCTCGATTGTCATGCTCCGTCTTCCCTTCATTGCGAGATCGGCACTTGACGGGGATCGGGAACGCCCAGGTCAGCGGGTGTTCCCGGTAACAACGTGAGATGTACTATGCCACATTTGACATGAAATGTGGCGGGCGTCTCACTCTCGCTCGCAGCCCGTGTTGATCACGGAGAAGGTCGGCTTCCCCGCGGCTGGAGAGCCACCCTTCTCCATGATCTCTCTGTCAGGATCCGGTGTGCCGGGTGCTGCTCGACGGGGTGGGATGCCGGTGCGGGCGTCGGGTGACTCATCCATGATCTGTCCCGGCTTGTGGCCGGTGGCTTGGTGTTGACCTGTCCATGGTGCTCGCAAGGGGCGAGGGCCCGGCCGGGAGTGACTTGATAGAAGCCTGGGGTGAGCGCCCCAAGAGAGATTCGTCCACCCGGTCCGGGCCCTCGCGACACGTTGCCCGTCACAGGCTTGCGAGCAGAAACGGACGCCTCTCATGGTGACAGTGGGGATCGACCCGCACAAGCAGACCCACACCGCGGTGATCATCGACGACACCGGCCGGCGGGTGGGTCAGGCGTTGAGGGTGCCCGACGACCCGGCCAGCGTCGCCGCGCTGCTGTCCTGGGCCGGTCGGCACGCCGCCGGGCAGGACGTGGTGTGGGCGGTCGAGGATGGCCGTGGCCTGGCCCGGCGGCTGGCCACCGCGCTCGTCGCGGCCGGGCAGATGGTGGTGTGGGTGCCGGTCCGGTTGATGGTGGCCGAGCGCCACCACACCGGCCCGCGCGGCAAGTCCGACCCGCTCGACGCCCTCGCCGTCGCGAAGGCCGCACACAACCCAGACAACGCGCGCTACCTGACCCGACACCGTGGCGACGAGCCCGGGCAGGAGGTGGCGCCACTGGTCGACGAGCGTGACGCTCTGGTCGCCGAGCGGACCCGGCTGATCAACCAGATGCGCTGGCGGCTGCACGAACTGGCCCCCGGTCTGGAACCCGTCTCGCTGATCACCCTCAAGGCCGTGCGCGAGGTGGCCGCACGGCTGGCCACCTTCGCCGACAGCACGCTGCGGCGGGTGCTGCTGGCCAACTGCGAGCGCCTGCAACGGCTCACCGCCGACATCAACGCCCTCACCCGCGAACTGTCCGAGCACACCCGGCGCCTGAGCCCGAACCTGCTGTCCGTGCCCGGCGTCGGACCCGTCGTGGCCGCGACCATCCTGGCCGAGCTCGGCGACCCCACCCGGGTGCGCAACGGCGCCGCGCTGGCCCGACTGGCCGGCACCGCCCCCATCCCGGTCTGGAGCTCCGACACCGAACGCCACCGACTCGACCGCGGCGGGAACTGAACCGCCCCGGGATGTCCGGAGACTTCATTAGTTGGAGGATGAGGTCATGGCGCGTCCCAGCAAGTACCCGCGTGAGCTTCGTGAGCGGGCGGTCCGGGCGGTAGCGGAGTCGATGGAGCAGGGGCAGTTCTCGAGTGAGTTCGAGGCGATCCGCACGATCGCGGGCAAGCTCGGGATCGGGTCGGCCGAGACGTTGCGTAAGTGGGTCCGTCAGGCCGAGGTCGATGGCGGTTCCCGGCCGGGCAGGACCACACAGGAGCTGGCGGAGATCCGGGAGCTCAAGCGCGAGGTGGCCGAGCTGCGCCGGGCGAACGAGATCCTCAAGAGTGCGTCGGCTTTCTTCGCGGCGGAGCTCGACCGCCCGTCCAGGTTCTGACGGCGTTCGTCGACGAACACCGTGAGGAGTTCGGGGTCGAGCCGATCTGCCGCGTGCTGTCCGAGCACGGGATCAAGATCGCCCCGTCCACCTACTACGAGGTCCGCAGCCGTGAGCCGTCGAAGCGGGCGCTGCGCGACACGCAGATCATCGAACTGATCGCCGCGGCGCGTGAGCAGCGGTTCGTCGCCCGGTTCGGTGCCCGCAAGATGTGGCTGCACCTGCGCCGAGCCGGCCATGACGTGGCTCGGTGCACGATCGAGCGGCTGATGACAGCAAACGGCTGGCAGGGCGCGCTGAGGGGCCAGCGAACGCGGACAACGATCCCTGACCCGAAGGACGCCCGAGCAGCCGATCTGGTCGATCGCGACTTCACCGCCACCTGCCCGAACCAGCTGTGGGTGGCCGACTTCACCTACGTCGCGACCTGGTCCGGCACCGTCTACGTCGCGTTCATCTTCGACGTGTTCTCCCGGATGATCGTCGGCTGGCGAGCAGCAACCAGCATGAGCACGCAACTCGTGCTCGACACCCTCGAACACGCCATCTGGTCACGCCGCCAGGCCGGCATCACCGACCTGTCCGGCCTGGTCCACCACACCGACGCCGGCTCCCAGTACACCTCGTTCGCCTTCACCACCCGGCTACTGCAGGCCGGCGTGGACGCATCGGTAGGTTCGGTGGGTGACGCCTACGACAACGCCATGGCCGAGTCCCAGATCGGCGCCTACAAGACTGAGCTGATCCGCCACGAGGGACCCTGGCGCGACGTCGAGCACGTCGAGTTCGAAACCCTCAACTGGGTCCACTGGTTCAACCAAGAGCGAACCCACGAATCCATCGACGACCTCACACCGATCGAAGTCGAAGCCGCACACTACGCTGCACGAAACCGTCTCATCCCGACCGGGTAGAGACACGATCCGAAGTGTCCGGACATCCCGGGGCGGTTCAAACCGGCGCCTCAACAAGGCCATCCACACCGTCGCCAGAACCCAGGCCCGCAACCACCCCGACGCCCAGAAACTGATCGCCAAACACACCGACACCAAGGGCACACGCGGCGCCCTACGCGTGCTCAAACGCCACCTCACCGACGCCATCCTCCGCAAGCTCCACGACGACTTCCGCCGCTGACCCGCCAACAACCAGCAGCTTGACATAGAAGCGTCAACACGTGGGGTGGGTCAGAAGCCCTGGGCCAGCCGGTGGTAGGCCTGGTTCCAGCGCAGCTCCTTGGTGAACTGGCGGCTCGTCGTGCCGGCGTCGATGACCAGCAGTTCGGTGCGGACCATGTCGGCGAACAACTCGAGGACCTCCGGCCCCACCGCCTGCGACAGCACGGTGTGGTGCGGCCCGCCGGCGGTCAGCCACGCCTCGGCGGACGTCGACAGGTCCGGCCGCGGCTTCCACACGGCCCGCGCCACCGGCAGGTTCGGCAGCGGCTCGTCCGGCGGCACGACGTCGATCTCGTTGGCCACCAGTCGCAGCCGCTCGCCGACGTCGGCCATGCCGACCACGACGGCCGGGCCGGGCGCGGCGTCGAACACCAGCCGGACCGGGTCCTCGCGCCCGCCGATGCCCAGCGGGTGGATCTCGCACGACGGCGTCGCCGCCGCGATGGACGGGCAGACCTCCAGCATGTGCGCGCCGAGGATCTTCGGCTCGCCGGGCCCGAAGTGGTACGTGTAGTCCTCCATGAACGACGTGCCGCCCGGCAGCCCGGCGGCCATCGACTTCACCGTCCGCAGCAGCACCGACGTCTTCCAGTCGCCCTCGCCGCCGAAGCCGTAGCCGTCGGCCATCAGCCGCTGCACGGCCAGGCCGGGCAGCTGGCGCAGCCCGCCGAGATCCTCGAAGTTCGTCGTGAACGCACGGAACCCGCCGTCGGTGAGGAACGTGCGCAGCCCCGCCTCGATGCGGGCGGCGTAGCGCAGCGACTCGCGCCGGTCGCCGTCCTTGCGCAGGTCCGGCACCAGGTCGTAGGCGTCGTCGTACTCCGCCACCAGCGCGTCGACCTCGGCGTCGGTGGCGGCGTCGACCACCGCGACCAGGTCGTTGACGCCGTACGTGTTGACCGAGACGCCCAGGCGCAGCTGCGCCTCGACCTTGTCGCCCTCGGTGACGGCGACGTCGCGCATGTTGTCGCCGAACCGGGCCAGCCGCAGCGCGTGCACCTCGGCGTAGCCGACGGCGGCGCGCACCCAGTCGGCGACGCGGCGGACGACGGCGGGGTCGCTGACGTGCCCGGCGACGGTCGAGCGGGCGACGCCGAGGCGGGCCTGGATGTAGCCGAACTCGCGGTCGCCGTGCGCGGCCTGGTTCAGGTTCATGAAGTCCATGTCCAGCTCGGCCCAGGGCAGCGACCGGTTCGCCTGCGTGTGCAGGTGCAGCAGCGGCGTGCGCAGCGCGTCCAGCCCGGCGATCCACATCTTCGCCGGCGAGAACGTGTGCATCCACGCGATCAGGCCCACGCAGGCGTCGTCGGCGTTCGCCTCGAGCGCGACGCGGCGGATCGCGTCGGCCGAGGTGAGCACCGGCTTCCACACCACGCGCACCGGGATGTCGTCCGCCACGTCGAGCGCGCGGGCGACCTCCTGGGACTGCTCGGCCACCTGGCGCAGCGTGTCCTCGCCGTACAGCCCCTGGCTCCCGGTCAGGAACCAGATCTCGCGCTGACCGAACACATCGTCCATCGTCATCTCCTCGTCACTGCCCGTAGACGTTCTGGTAGCGGTCGTAGAGCCGGTCGATGTCCTCGGCCGGGATCGGCACCGGCTCGCCCAGCTGCCGCGTCACGTGCACGGTCCGGGCGACGTCCTCGCACATCACCGCGGCCTTGACGGCGGCGCGGGCGTCCCTGCCGATGGTGAAGACGCCGTGGTTCTGCATGAGCACGGCCGGCGATCGGTGCCCCTTCAGCGTCTCGACGATGCCGCGGCCGATGGAGTCGTCGCCGATCAGCGCGAACGGGCCGACCGGGATCTCGCCGCCGAACTCGTCGGCCATCGCGGTCAGGACGCACGGGATCGGCTCGGCCCGCGCGGCCCACGCCGTCGCGTAGGTCGAGTGCGTGTGCACCTGCCCGCCGACCTCCGGCAGGTTCCGGTAGACGTAGGCGTGCGCGTCGGTGTCGCTGGACGGCGACAGCTCGCTGTCGACCGGCGTGCCGTCGAGGTCGCAGACGACCATCGACTCGGGCGTGAGGTCGTCGTAGGACACCCCGGACGGCTTGATGACGAACAGGTCGGCGCCCGGCACCCGGCCCGACACGTTGCCCGACGTCCAGCTGACCAGGCCGTTGCGGGTCAGCTCGGCGTGCAGGTCGCAGACCGTGCGGCGCAGCTCGTCGATGGTGGTCATCGGGCCACCGCCGCACGCTTGAGCGCCCGGAGCCGGTGCATGACGTCGTTGCCGCCGCGGCCGAAGTGGTCGTGCAGCGTGACGTACTCGGCGTACAGCGCGTCGTAGGCCTTCTGGTCGTCCGGGTCGGGCCGGTAGACGCCGCGCTCGACGTTGCCCATCGCGGCCGCGCCGGCCCGCACGTCGGGGTAGGCGCCGGCGGCGACGGCGGCGTGGATGGCCGAGCCCAGCGCCGGGCCCTGCTCGGACCCGATGACGCTCAGCTCCAGCCCGGTGACGTCGGCGTAGATCTGCATGAGCAGCCGGTTCTTCATCAGCCCGCCGGCGATGATCAGCTCGGTCACCGGCACGCCGGAGGCGTTGAACGTCTCGATGATGGTGCGGGTGCCGAACGCCGTCGCCTCGATCAGCGCGCGGTAGACGTCCTCGGGCTTCGTGGCCAGCGTCTGGCCGACGACCACGCCGGACAGCTCGTGGTCGACCAGCACCGAGCGGTTGCCGCTGTGCCAGTCCAGCGCGACCAGCCCGTGTTCGCCGACCCGCTGCGCGGCGGCCAACTCGGTGAGGTACTCGTGGACGCCCTGGCCGCGCTCGGCCGCCGCCGCGGCGTAGCTCGCCGGGACCGAGCTGTCGACGAACCAGCCGAAGATGTCGCCGACGCCGCTCTGCCCGGCCTCGTAGCCCTGCAGCCCCGCGATGATGCCGCCGTCGACGACGCCGCACATGCCCGGCACCTCGCGCAGCACGTCGCCGTTCATGACGTGGCAGGTGGACGTGCCCATGATCGCGACCAGCTGGCCCGGCTCGACCGCCTGCGCGGCCGGCGCCGTCACGTGCGCGTCGACGTTGCCGACGGCGACCGCGATGCCCTCGGGCAGCCCCGTCCACGCCGCGGCCCGCGCCGTCAGCCCGCCGGCGCGGTCGCCGAGCTGGCCGATCGGCTGGTCCAGCTTGTCGTCGACGAACCCGGCGAACTCCGGGTTCAGCGCGGCCAGGAACTCGCGCGACGGGTAGCCGCCGTCCTGCCGGATGCCCTTGTAGCCCGCGGTGCAGGCGTTGCGGACGTAGCTACCGCACAGCTGCCAGACGATCCAGTCGGCTGCCTCGACCCAGCGCTCGGTCGCGGCGTAGACCTCGGGGTCCTCCTCCAGCAGCTGCAGGCCCTTGGCGAACTCCCACTCCGACGAGATCAGCCCGCCGTAGCGCGGCAGCCACGGCTCGCCGCGCTCGGCGGCCAGCGCGTTGATGCGGTCGGCGTGCGGCTGGGCGGCGTGGTGCTTCCACAGCTTGACGTAGGCGTGCTTGCGCCCGGCGTATTCCGGCCGTTCGTTCAGCGGCGTGCCGTCGGCGAGCGTCGGCACCATCGTGCACGCGGTGAAGTCGGTCGCGATGCCGATGACGTTCGCCGGATCGACGCCGGCCGCGGCCAGCGCCTGGGGCACCGCGGTCCGCAGCACGTCGATGTAGTCGGACGGGACCTGCAGCGCCCAGTCCGGCGGCAGCTTCTCGCCGGTGCCGGGCAGCTCGCTGTCGACGACACCGTGCGCGTACGCGTGCACGGCGCTGCCGAGCTCCGCGCCGTCGGAGACGCGGACCACGACGGCCCGTCCGGACAGCGTGCCGTAGTCGACGCCGACGGCGACCGCGTCGTCGTTGTTATCGCTCACAAGTGACTCCCTGGTGCGGTGTGGGGCGGTGGTTCGGGTGGTCAGGTGGTCGCCGGCGGGGCGGTGCTGGCGCGGGTGACGAGGGCCGGCGGGACGACGATGCGCGCGGTATCGGGCCCCGGCCCGGTCTCGATGAGGTCGAGCAGCAGCGCGATGCTCTTGCGGCCGACCTCGGCGAAGTCCTGCCGGACGGTGGTCAGCGGCGGCGTCAGGAACTCCGCCTCCGGGATGTCGTCGAAGCCGACGATGCTGACGTCCTGAGGGACCCGGATGCCGGCCTCGTGCAGCGCGCGCAGCAGGCCGAGCGCCATCTGGTCGTTGGAGACGAACACCGCGGTGGCCCGGCCCGTGCGGGCGGCGTCGGCGATGTGCCGGCCGGCCGCGTAGCCGGCGCGGGGGCTCCAGTCGCCCTCGACGACCGGCGGGAGCGCGATGCCGGCGGCCTCGAGCGTGCGCCGCCAGCCGCGCCGGCGGCCCTCGGCCTCCAGCCAGTCGGCCGGCCCGGCGACGTGCCACACCGTGCGGTGGCCGAGGTCGAGCAGGTGCCGGGTGGCCAGCTCGGCCCCGCGCGTCTGGTCGACGGCGACCACCGGCATGCCGTCGGCCTCGCCGCCCTCGACCGCGACCACCGGGACGTGTCCCTGCAGCGCGGACACGGCGGCCGCGGCCTCGACCTGCGGCGCGATGGCGATCAGCCCGTCGACCGCCTGCGCCGCGAGGTAGTCCAGCGCCTCGCCGACCGTCTTCTTGTTGATGGTCTTCAGGCTGACGATGCTGATGAAGTACCCGGCGTCGCGGGCCGCCTGCTCCAGGCCGAACAGCGTGCTGGCCGGTCCGTACAGCGTGGTGTCGAACGCGACCACGCCGAGGGTGTTCGTACGCCGTGTGACCAGCGCCCGCGCGGACAGGTTGCGGCGGTAGCCGAGCTCCTCGATGGCCGCGAGGACGCGGTCGCGGGTGGTCTGGCGGACGTTGGGGTGGTGGTTGAGGACGCGCGACACCGTCTGGTGCGAGACGCCCGCGATGCGTGCCACGTCGGCCATCACCGGACTACGCTCGGGGGTCATCGTCACCGCCTCCCTCCACCGTGCTGTGAACGTTAACAAATGGACCGACCGCACGCCAGGCGCCCCTCGTCCGCCGCTACCCACGCCTGACCCGCGGTCCCGTCGCCCCCGCCGATGAGTGCCGTCCGCACGAACGGCCTCGGCGATGCGCCGAGTCGCCCGGCTGGCGCGTTGACGTGCGGCCCAGCCGATGCCTTTGCAATGAGCACCCATACGCACCGGTGCGCATAGGTGCTCATTGCAAAGGCGCGCGGCTCAGCCGGCGACGACCCCTGCGACGACCGCGGCGGCGACGGCGTGGGCGGCGGCCCGGGCGCGCGCGGCGCCGAGTTCCGTCACGACGGCGCGCAGGTGCTCCGCGCCGAGCGGCGCGAGCACGGCGTGCGCCAGCGCCTCCGCGTCGCCGTCCGGCCGGGCCCCTGCCAGCAGCAGCGTCACGTGCCGGTGCCAGAAGCGGTACGCCCCGATGCGGTACCGCGCCCCCGGCGACGCCGTCTCGGACATCCGCAGCAGGTCGAGGTGGCCCAGCGCGTAGTCGAGGTACGCCTCGACGAACGCCGCCAGCCGCTCGCCCGGCGCGGCGCGGTCGCCGTCCGGCCCCAGTGGCGCCGGGCCGAACAGGATCGCCTCCTGCAGGTCCCGCTCCCGCTCGTCCAGCAGCGCGACCGCCAGCCCGGACTTGTCGCCGAAGCGCCGGAACACCGTGCCCTTGCCGACCCCGGCCGCCGCCGCGACCGCGTCCATCGTCACGCCGTCGACGCCGTGGTCGGCGAAGAGGCGGGCGGCCGCGTCGAGGACGGCGGCCCGGTTGCGGGCGGCGTCGGCGCGCTCCTTCGGTGGCGGTGCCGGCCGCAGCTCGACCAGCTCGGAATAAACGGACCGGGGTCCGTTCTTGTCACTGGACACAACCGGACTGTAGTCCAGAAAGGACCTCCGATGCCCACCCTGCTGCACCTCTCCGCCTCGCCGCGCGGCGCCACCTCCGAGTCGCTGCTGCTGGCCGACGACTTCCTCGCCGCCTACCGCGAGGCGCACCCCGACCACGAGATCACCCACTGGGACCTGTGGGACGGCACGCTGCCGGCGTTCGGCCCGACCGCCGCGCACGCGAAGATGGCGGTCTTCGCCGGCCAGGACCTCGACGCCGCGCAGCGGGACGTGTGGCGCGACGTCACCGCGGCGTTCGCCCGCTTCGACGCCGCCGACCACTACCTGTTCAGCGTGCCGATGTGGAACCACGGCGTGCCGTACGTGCTCAAGCAGTTCATCGACGTCGTCAGCCAGCCCGGCCTGGTGTTCGCGTTCGACCCGGCCAGCGGCTACCGCGGGCTGCTGCGCGGCAAGAAGGCGGCGGTCGTCTACTCCAGCGCCGTCTACGCGCCCGGCCGCGGCCCGGCGTTCGGGTCGGACTTCCAGACGTCGTACCTGGAGGGCTGGCTGCGCTGGGCCGGCGTGGCCGACGTCGAGACGATCGCGCTGCGCCCGGACGCGGCGACGGGCGACGTCGCGGACGGCCGGACGGCGGCGCGAGCGACGGCCCGCGCCCTGGCCGCCGGGTTCTGACGGCTACTTGAGCAGCTTCGACATGCGCCGGTCGGCGAGGATCTTGCCGCCGGTCTGGCAGGTGGCGCAGTACTGCAGCGAGGAGTCGGCGAACGACACCTCGCGGACGACGTCGCCGCAGACCGGGCAGGTCTCGCCGGCGCGGCCGTGCACCCGCATGTTGGTGCGCTTGCTGTCCTTGAGGTCCTTCGCGGCCAGCCCTTCGGCCCGCTTCAGCGCCGTCGCCAGCTCGTCGACGATGACGGCGTGCAGGTTGGCGACGCCGTCGGCGTCGAGCGCCGACGCGGGCTGGAACGGCGACAGCTTCGCGGCGTGCAGCACCTCGTCGGAGTAGGCGTTGCCGATGCCGGCGATGACCGCTTGGTCGCGCAGCACACCCTTGATCTGGGCGCGGCCGGCCTTCGTGAGGATCTGCTGCAGGCGGTCGACGGTGAACTCGTCGGACAGCGGGTCGACGCCGAGACGGGAGACGCCGGGCACGTCGGCGGGGTCGCGGACGACGTAGACGGCCAGCCGCTTGCGGGTGCCGGCCTCGGTGAGGTCGAACCCGGACTCGTCGTTCAGGTGGACGCGCAGCGCCAGCGGGCCGCTGCCCGGCTTCGGCGGCTTCGGCGACAGCGCGTCGCTCCAGCGCAGCCAGCCGGCCCGGGCCAGGTGGATGACGAGGTGGACGCCGTCGCAGTCGAGGTCGACGAACTTGCCGTGCCGGGCGATGCCGGTGACGGTGAGCCCGCCGAGCGCCGTGACCGGCGGGTCGAACGTCTTGAGCACGCTGATGGCGGCGACGTCGACGCGCGTGACGACCTTGCCCACGGCCTTCTCACGCAGGAAGGCGGCGAGCGCTTCGACCTCGGGCAGCTCGGGCATGCGCTCATTTTGCCTTGTGCACGGAGCGTTCGGCGAACGCCGGCGGCAGCGGCAGCTCCAGCGCGCGGCGCAGCCGGCTGAGGTACTCGGGCCGGGCGATCTCGACGACGCCCAGGCTGGCGAGGTGCCGGGTGCCCCACTGCACGTCGAGCAGCCGCCCGACGGGGTGCTCGGCACGCATCATCTCGACCAGCGCGACCAGCGCGACCTTCGACGCGTCGCGTCCCCACCGCTGCCGGGCGTGGAACATCGACTCGCCGGCGAAAAGCCCGCCGATGGCGACGCCGTACAGCCCGCCGGCCAGCCGACCGTCCGGCGTCCACGCCTCGATGGAGTGCGCCCAGCCCAGCCGGTGCAGCCGCTCGTAGGCGCGGCGGATGTCGTCGCTGATCCATGCGCCGGGCCGGGTCGGGTCGGCGCACGCCTCGATGACCTCGGCGAACGCGGAGTCGACCCGCACCTCGAACTTGTGCGTCGACTGCCGCAGCGACCGCGACACCTTCAGCCCGCCGACCGGCAGCACGCCGCGCGGGTTGGGCGACCACCACGCGAGGTCGGTGGCCCGGCCGAGCAGCTGGTCGACCGGCATCGGGAACAGGCCGTTGCGGTACGCGGCGAGCAGCGTCCCGGGCTCGAGGTCGGCGCCGAACGCGACGAGGTCGTCGTCGCCGGACGTGCTCGGCAGCTCCCATCGAGTCGGCGGTGGCTCGACCGGCACCTGGCCTCCCTAAGGGTTGGGGTCCTTCGTCAGGGTAATCCGCTCGGCGCCCTCCGCACGTACAGTGGTGACATGGGTGTGCGACGGACCATCGGAACCTGGGCGGGCACGACCGCAGCGCGCCGGGCCGCGCCGCTCGTCGCCGCCCGGGGCGCGAACCAGTTCATGTCCAAGGCCATCGAGGGATTCCCCGGCTTCCCGGGCGCCCGCGAGGTGGCCCGCCGTCATCTCGACAAGCGCGGCGACGTCGAGCGGGCCATCCGCGACGTCATCGAGCAGCACGTCCGGCTGGCCGGCGTGCAGGGCTTCGTCACGAACATCGGCGGCGTCGTCACCATGCCGGTGACCATCCCGGCCAACATCGCCGGCATCGCCGTCCTGCACCTGCGCATGGCCGCCACCATCGCGCACCTGCGCGGCTACGACATCGCCGACCCCCGTGTCCGCACCGCGGCGCTGGTCACGCTGCTCGGCCGCGACGGCGTCGAAGACGCCCTGCGCGGGCGCGACCTCCCGGGCCGGCCGTTCGACATCGCCACCAGCATCAACGAGCCCGACCCCGCGGTCGTCGAGCGCGCCGTCGCCGCCGTCACGTCGCAGCTGGTGGCCCGCATCGGCGGCAAGCACGCCACGCTGGCCCTGGTGCGCCGGGTGCCGCTGGTCGGCGGCGCGGTGGCCGCCGGCATCGACGCGTTCTCGACCTACGCCGTCGGCAAGTTCGCCGACCGCGAGTTCCCCGGCAACGTCACCGTCGAACGGGTCTGACCCACCCGCCACAGCACGCCGGCCAGCAGCACACAGCCGGCCGCGAGCAGCACGCCGTGTCCGATCCGGCTGGCCGCCGGGGTGAAGAACTGCGGCAGGAACAGCGCGAAGCCGGCGCCGAACGGCACGCCGCTCCACCGGGCCAGCACGCCCGAGCGCCACACGGCGACCGCGGCCAGCACGCCGCCGACGCCCAGCAGGATCAGCCCGAGCCCGAACGTCGTGACGGCCACCGACCCGTTCCGCACGGCGTCGGCCAGTTCCAGGATGTCGGTCCCTTCATGGGCGATGGCGTTCAGCGCGAAGTTCTCGGCGCCGTAGTACGGCAGTGTCAGCCCGGCGCCGATCCAGAACATCACGATCGACGCGGCGGCCGTGCGCTCCGCCCGCGTCTCCTTCACGGCGTCGCGCAGTGCCAGCAGGCCGAACGGCACCAGGATGAAACCGATCATCGCGAACAGGTGCGACGCGACCCAGGCGTTCGAGCCCATCGACGCCAGCGCGCCGGCCGCCGTCTCCTCGTCGTGCCAGGGGCGAAGCGCCGGGTAGAGCAGGAACAGCAGGCCGGCCACGGCGAGCGCGGCGGCTCCCAGCCGGTTGCGGAACGGGGTCATCGGGGTCTCCTTCAGTCGCGGGGAAGGCTGGCGAGGTACATGTCGACGAGTTGGCCGTACGTGACGTCGGTGTCTTCGGCCATGCCGAAGCCGCCGGCCGCCTCGATCGAGACGAACCCGTGCACGACGGCGCGCAGCCGGCGCACCGCGTGCACGGCGTCGGAGCCGTCCAGCCCGTAGCCGCGCAACACCGCCAGGAACACCTCCAGCAGCTTCGCGCCGGCGGCGGCGTAGGCGGGGTCGTGCAGCGGGTCGGCCACCATCGCGTCGTACCGGGCCGGGTGCTCGAGGACGAAGCCGCGGTAGGCGTGCATCAGCGCCGCGACGGCGTCGTCGCGGCTGCGCCCCATGGCGACCGTGGCCAGGCGGGCGGTGGCCTCCTCGAACACCCGCACGCCGGTCAGCACGCGCAGTTCGCCGAGGCCGCCGACGTGCTTGTACAGCGACGGGACCGCCACGCCGGTGCGTGCCGCGACCGCCGTCAACGTCAGGGCCTCCAGCCCTTGCTCGTCGACGACCGCGAGCGCGGCATCGACGACGGCCGCCGTCGACAGTCCGGCCCTAGGCATGGTGGCGAAGCTCCATAGCCGTAAAGCTAATACGCTTAGCTTTCGATGTCAACGATGCGGGTCTCGCACTCGGGTGGCGGCGGGTCCTGCTGCGGGGCGGCGCACAGCGAGATGCCGAACGGCTTGACCACGGTGAAGACCTCGCCGCCGGACTCGTAGGTCACCAGGAAGCCGCTCGCGGAGCCGGCTTCCGCATCGGTGTAGGCGACCTCGATACCCAGGGTGAAGACCGTGCCGCCCTCGCCCGACTGCTCGTCGGGGCAGGCGTCGTCGACCACCATCGGGCCGCGGGTCGGGTAGCCGGCCTCGGCCATCCGCTGGGTCGGTTCCCCGAGGTGGCCGACGTACGGCCCCTCGACCGGCAGGACGGAGAAGCCGAGCACCTCGAACCCGCCGATCGGCTCGATCGGCGACACGTCCGTCACCACCGCCGATCCGGGTTCGTCCAGGCACAGCGTCATCTCGTCGAACGCGTACGGCAGGCCCGGCCGCGTGTCGTAGATGCCCCTCCCGGCGCCGTACCCGGGGTCGTACAGGCGCGGCGGCTCGTCGGAGCAGGCGGCGACGAGCATCAGGACGGCGGCGACGGCCGCGAGCCTCTTCACGCGCCTACAGTGACACGATTCACCCGGTTTCGGGCTGGCAGCGCGGGCACCAGAAGGCGACCCGGTCACGCGGCGCGGTGCCGATCGGCCCGGTGCGGATCGGGGTGCCGCATTTCCAGCACGGACGCCGGGCGCGGCGGTAGACCCAGTGCTGACGTCCCGGGCGCGGATCGCCGGTCGTCACCTGGCGGCCGGTCTCGATGCCGAGGTGCAGCAGCCGGTGCGCCTCGTCGACGACGGAGGGGAGGCCGGGGACGGCGGACACCGGAGCGTACGGCGACACCCCGCCGAGGAAGCACAGCTCGTTCATGTAGACGTTGCCGATGCCGGCCAGCAGCCGCTGATCCAGCAGCGCGTCGCCGACCGGCCGGGACG
This sequence comes from Jiangella alba, assembly GCF_900106035.1. GTDB lineage: Bacteria > Actinomycetota > Actinomycetes > Jiangellales > Jiangellaceae > Jiangella > Jiangella alba. Next base: position 971,941 of record NZ_FNUC01000004.1, on the reverse strand, counting down.
GGTCGCGCGACAGCCGCTCGACGGCGGACGGGGCCGACCAGTCCGCGCCCAGCAGGTCGGGACCGAGGTGACCGACGACGGTGTCCTCGTCGGCCGTCCGGACCAGCTCGACGACCGGCAGGCGGTACCCGACGGCTTCCGCGCGCGCCGTCGCCAGCACCACCCGGATCTGGAACGCGGGCCCGCCCCGCCACGGCTGCCCGGCCTTGAACACCCGCCACGCGCCGTCCATCCGCAGGTGCGTGTGCAGCGTCAGCCCGCCGTCGACGCGGGTCAGCAGGTGCTTGCCGCGCGACACCGACTCGACGACGGCACGGCCGGAGAGGTCGGTCGTCGCCAGGCGGGGGACGCGGAAATCGGTGCGCAGCAACACGTCGCCGGCCAAGGCGTCGTGCAGGCGCCGGGAGGCCAGCCAGACGGTGTCGCCTTCGGGCATGCCCCACCTTCGCACACGGCGCCGAAAATGCCTCGTCAGCCCGCTGACAGGTGGCTACGATGCAGGTGAGGAGCCCACGATGGAATCGCCTTTCCACGACGTCACCCGGGCACTGCGCCGCCGCTGGCCCGGCGGCCGGGCCGCGCCCGCCGTCACCGCCGATCCGTTCGAGACGCTCACGGTGCAGCTGCGGCTCACCCGCGTCGCCGGCGAGATCCGCCGGCTCGAACGCGACCAGGGCCGCTGGGCCCGTGCCCACCACCTGGCCGCGGCCAGCCGCGCGTACGACGACCTGTTGCTCGATGCCGCACGGCTGGCCGGGCTGCCGGTGCCGGACGCGCCCCCGGCCATCCGCAGAGTGATGATCGAGAGCGCGCTCCGGCACGACGGCTGGAGCTGGTGACTACGAGGCTTCGAGGTCGAGCAGTGCCCGCTTGCGCTCCAGGCCCCACGCGTACCCGGTCAGCACGCCGGACGAGCCGACCACACGGTGGCACGGGACGATGACGGAGATCGGGTTGCGGCCGTTCGCGGCGCCCACCGCCCGCGACGCCGTCGGGCGGCCCAGCTGCTCGGCGATCTCGCGGTAGCTGCGGGTCTCGCCGTACGGGATGGCCCGCAGCGCCGCCCACACCTGCTGCTGGAACGGCGTGCCGACGGGGCTCAGCGGCAGATCGAACTCCTCCCGCCGGCCGGCGAAGTACGCGTCCAGCTGCTCGCGCGCCGCGGTGAACGGTGCGTCGTCCTCGATCCAGCCGGGCTGGTCGAGCGTGGCCGGGCGCTCCATGTAGAGGCCGGTCAGCGCGGCGCCGTCGCCGGTGATCCAGAGCGTGCCGAGGGGACTGTCGATGGTGGTCCAGTACATGATCTGCCTTTCAGAGAGAGGACCAGGCGTGCAGGAGCGCGTACGAGCGCCACGGCCGCCAGTTCTCGGCCAGCTCGGCCACCGCCCGCGGCTCGGACGGCAGCCCGAGCCCGGCCATGGCGTGCTTGACGCCGAGGTCGGTCGGAAGGAACACGTCGGGGTCGGCGAGCGCTCGCATGCGCACGTACTTCGCCGTCCAGGGCCCGATGCCGGGCACGTCGAGCAGCAGCCGCTCCGTCTCGTCGCGGTCGACGCCGGGGTCGAGGCAGAGCGTGCCGTCGGCCAGCCGGCTGGTCAGCTCGTGCAGCGTGCGCTGGCGGCTGCCCGGCATGGGGAACGTCGCGGGGTCGACGGAGGCCAGCACGGCCGCCGCCGGGAACGCGTGGGTGACGGTGCCGACCGGCGCGTCCAGCGGCTTGCCGTGCTCGGCGACCAGCCGGCCGGCGACGGTGCGCGCGGCGGCCACGGACACCTGCTGGCCGAGCACGCCGCGCACCGCCAGTTCGTCGCCGTCGACCGTGCCCGGGACCCGGGTCCCCGGCCGCGCGGCCACCAGCGGGCCGAGCGCGGGGTCGGCGCCGAGCAGGTCGTCGACGGCCTGCGGGTCGGCGTCGAGGTCGAACACCCGCCGGCAGCGGGCCACCGCCGCCGTCAGGTCGCGTGGGTCGGCCAGCCGCAGCGTCGCCTGCACCCAGCCGTCGCGCGGCGTGAGTTCCGCGACGCCGGTGCCGTGCGGCAGCGTGAGGCTGCGCCGGTAGGTGTCGCCGTCGACCTCCTCGATGCCCGGCACCGCACGCAGCGCCAGGAAGTCGAGTGCGCCGCGGAAGTCCGCGGGCTGCCGGTACGCCAGCCGCAGCTCGACCGTCCCCGCCGTGGCCGTCGGGCCGCGCCGCCGCGCCTTGCCGCGCAGCTCGCTGGGCGTCAGCGCGTAGACCTCGCGGATCGTGTCGTTGAACTGGCGGATGCTGGCGAACCCGGCCGCGAACGCGATCTCGGTGACCGGCAGCTCCGTCGTCTCCAGCAGCGTCCGCGCGGTGTGCGCGCGCTGCGACCGGGCCAGCCGCAGCGGGCCGGCGCCGACCTCCTCGACCAGCGTCCGGTGCACCTGGCGCTCGCTGTAGCCGAGCCGCCCGGCCAGCCCGGCGACGCCGTCGCGGTCGACGACGCCGTCGGCGATCAGCCGCATCGCCCGGCCGACGACGTCGGCGCGGATGTTCCACTCCGCCGAGCCCGGCGTCGCGTCCGGACGGCAGCGGCGGCAGGCCCGGAAGCCGCCCGTCTGCGCCTCGGCGGCGGTGCGGTAGAAGCGCACGTTCTGGCGCTTCGGCGTCATGGCCGGGCAGCTGGGACGGCAGTAGATGCCGGTGGACGTGACGCCGATGTAGAAGACGCCGTCGAACCGGGCATCGCGGCCCTGAACTGCGCGGTAGCACGCCTCTTCGTCCAACATGCCTCTAGTCTCGCCCGCCGGAGGGCGAGAGACTAGCGGGAATCGGACATGGCCGTCCGGCGTCGTGCGACCGGAACGACGCTAGATGTCGCGGAACGCCTCGATGCGGGCGCCGAGCACGGACAGCCGGGCGGCGAGGTCCTCGTAGCCGCGGTTGATGACGTACACGTTGCGCAGCACCGACGTGCCCTTCGCGGCCATCATCGCCAGCAGCACGACGACGGCCGGGCGCAGCGCCGGCGGGCAGATGATCTCCGTCCCCGACCACCGGGTCGGGCCCTCCACCAGCACGCGGTGCGGGTCGAGCAGCGTGACGTTGCCGCCGAGCTTCGTCAGCTCGGTCAGGTAGATCGCGCGGTTCTCGTACACCCAGTCGTGGATCATCGTCTGGCCGTTCGCCGTGGCCGCGATCAGCGCGAAGAACGGCAGGTTGTCGATGTTCAGGCCGGGGAACGGCATCGGGTGGATCTTGTCGTGCGGCGCGCGCAGCTGCGACGGGCGCACCGTCAGGTCGACCAGCCGGGTCTCGCCGTTCGCCGCGACGTACTCGCCGCTGCGGTCGTAGTCGAGGCCCATCTCCTCCAGCAGCGCCAGCTCGATCTCGAGGAACTCGATCGGCGCCCGGCGGACCGTGATCTCCGACCCCGTCACGATCGCGGCGGCCAGCAGGCTCATCGCCTCGATCGGGTCCTCGGACGGCGCGTAGTCGACGTCGACGTCGATGTCGGGGATGCCGTGCACCGTCAGCGTCGTGGTGCCGATGCCCTCGATGCGCACGCCCAGCCGCGTCAGGAAGAAGCACAGGTCCTGGACCATGTAGTTCGAGCTGGCGTTGCGGATGACGGTGACGCCGTCGTTGCGGGCGGCCGCCATCAGTGCGTTCTCGGTGACCGTGTCGCCGCGCTCGATCAGCACGATCGGCCGGCCCGGCGACACCGAGCGGTCCACCTCGGCGTGGTAGTAGCCGCCGGTCGCCTTCAGCTCGAGGCCGAACGGGCGCAGTGCCGACATGTGCGGGTCGACGGTGCGCGTGCCGAGGTTGCAGCCGCCGGCGTAGGGCAGCTTGAAGCGGACCTCGCGGTGCAGCAGTGGGCCGAGGAACATGATGACGCTGCGGGTGCGCCGGGCCGCCTCGACGTCCATGCTGTCGAGGTCCAGCCGCTCCGGCGGCGTGATCTCGAGGTCGCGGCCCTCGCCCAGCCAGCGGGTGCCGATACCGATGCTCTCGAGCACCTCGATGATGCGGTTGACCTCCTCGATGCGCGCGATGCCGCGCAGGGTGGTCTTCCCCTTGTTCAGCAGGCTGGCGCACAGCAGCGCGACGCTGGCGTTCTTGCTGGACCGCACCTCGATGCTGCCGCTCAGCTGCTGGCCGCCGCTGACCCGCAGGTGCACCGGGCTCTGCGGCGCCAGCGAGACGATCTGCTTGTCCAGCGACTCACCGATACGGGCGATCATCTCCAGGCTCAGGTTCTGCTGCCCGTGCTCGATCCGGTGGATCGCACTCTGGCTGGTGCCGAGCGCGTCGGCGAGCTGGCTCTGGGTCCAGCCGCGGTGCTGCCGCGAATCACGGATCAAGCGGCCGATCTGGCCGCGGTAGTCGTCTGCCACGAGCCGAACGATATCTCAGCTATGAGTTAACGGCCGCCACATTCGTCACATTGGTATGCAGGAGTTACGACGTGAGCGAGCTCTCATCCGTGTCATGAGGTCTACGCCACATGCTGGCGCAGCCGCCGGGAGCGTAACCGACCCCGCGGCGGCTGTCGCCTCGAACTCGGGCGAACCGCACGTCCGGCGCGACCCGCCCATCCGTACGGCCGAGCCCTCGCGCACCTCGTCCGGCCCTGAGACGGCGCGCGCGCCCACTCGGTTCCCGCGGCGTCAGAGGTCGAACGCGTACCGGCAGAACGCCTTGCGCAGGCCGAGGATCGGCCCGCTGTCGCGCGTGTAGAAGAGCTTGTTCGTCAGCAGCACCGCCCAGCGACGGCGGCGGACGGAGACCCACATGGCGGTGCCGGTGAAGCCGAAGTGCGCCCACACGTCGCGCCCGCCCACGCCCGGTGGCGTCGGCGCGGGGTGCCAGAACAGGCCGCGGGCCGGTGCCAGCTGGCCGGTCTGCACCTTCAGCGACTCCTTGATCCACGCCGGCCCGAAGCCGGGCCGGCGCGGCGCCTGGTCGGGCGCCAGCAGGTAGCGCAGGAACGCCCCGAGGTCGGCGGCGACGGAGAAGACGCCGGCGCTGCCGCAGACGCCGAGCAGCCGGGCTGAGAAGTCGTGCGGTGTGCCCAGCAGATGCCGCCCGGTGTCGGCGTCGAACTCGGTCGGCGCGCACCGCTGGACGTCGGCGGCGGCGACCGGCCCGAACCGGGTCGCGTCCATGTGCAACGCGTCCCAGGCGCAGGCCCGGCTCAGCTCGTCCAGCCGCAGCCCGGTGAGCCGCTCGGCGAGGATGCCGAGGATCAGCGCGGCGCGGTCGGTGTACTCGACCACCTCGCCGGGGCGGTGGACCAGCGGTTCGCGCAGGATGCCGCGCTCGACGGCGTCGCGGTCGGTGCCGTAGAGCGCCTCGAGGTTGGCTCTGGACGGGACGCCGGCGGTGTGGGTGAGCAGGTGCTGGGCGCTGACGCCACCGAGGTCGTACCCGGCGAGGCCGGGGAGGTAGTCGGCGAGCGGGCGGTCGAGGTTGAGCGTGCCGTCCTCCCAGAGCGTGCCGACGCACGACCACACGGCGACGATCTTGGTGAGGCTGGCGAGGTCGAACAGGGTGTCGAGCCGCATCGGGCCGTCCGGCGCCGCCGGGTCGAGCAGCCCGTGGGCGCCCTGCGAGCGGATGCCGTCGGCATCGCCCACGGCCCAGACCGCGCCGGGCAGGACGGAGGTGGTCACGGCGTGAGTCAGCAACTGGTCGATGGCTCTCGTCATCGGTGCCGCCTTGTTCGGTTGTCGCGGCGCCCGGGGTCGCGCCACTGCTTTCATGATCGGCCGGAACCGGGCGAATCCGGGATACGCGTCTCACGTAATGAACATCGTGAGACGGCCCCGTCGTGCGGCGGCCGGTCGCGACGCGGGAGACTGGGTCCGGCGACCGTCAGCCGACTCGAGGAGATCCCGTGCGCGACGAGACCATCGGCGCCTTCCTGGACAGCCTGGCCGCCCGGGTGCCGGCCCCCGGCGGCGGCGCCGTCGCGGCCCTGCACGCGGCCCAGTCGGCGGCGCTGCTCGCCATGGTGGCCCGCTACAGCACCGGCCCGAAGTACGAGCAGCACGCCGACGTCGTCGAGCGGGTACTGGTGAAGGCCGACGCGCTGCGCACCGACGCACTGGAGCTGGCCGAGGACGACGCCGAGGCGTTCTTCGCGGTCACCGAGACGTACCAGCTGCCGCAGGAGACCGACGAGCAGAAGACGGCCCGGTCCGAGGCCATCGCGACGGCGCTGGCCGCGGCCGCGGAGCCGCCGGCCGCCGTCATCATCGCGGCGACGCACCTGGTCGCGATGGCCGAAGAGCTGCTGCCGGTCGGCAACCCGAACGTCGTCACCGACGTCGCGGCCGCCGCCGAGGCCGCCCGGGCCGCCGCCACGACGGCCCGGCTGAACGTCGAGATCAACCTCGCGGGCGTCGCCGACCAGGCGGTCCGCGACCGCCTGACGGCCACCGCCGGCGAGGTCGACGACCTCGCGGCCCGGGCCGACCAGGTCACCGCCGCCGTGCGCCGGCAGGTCGGGGCGTGACAGCGCGCCGGCTGGCCGGCGGCGACCTCGCGGCCCGCATCCGCGCGGAGGTCGCCGAACGGGCTACCGCCCGGCGCGACGCCGGCCGACCGGCCCGGCTGGTCATCGTCACGGCGACGGACGACGAGGCCAGCGCCTGGTACGTCCGCTCCATCGCGTCGGCGGCCGGCAAGGTCGGCCTCGACTGCGACGTCGACGACCTCGGCACCGCGGCGACCGCGGCCGGCCTCTCGGCCCGGCTCGCCGCCCTCAGTGCGGACCCGGCCGTCGACGGCGTCATGCTGCAGACGCCGCTGCCGCCCGGCGTCGCGCTCGCGGACGTGTCCGGCGCCATCGACCCGGCCAAGGACGTCGACGGCGCCAACCCGCTCTCGCTCGGCCGGCTGGCCACCGGGCTGCCCGCCTACGCACCGGCCACCGCGGCCGCCGTCGTCGCGCTGCTGGACGAGTACGACGTCGGCCTGGCCGGCGCCCGGGCGGTCGTCGTCGGCCGGTCGGCGGTGGTCGGGAAGCCGCTGGCGCACCTGCTGCTGGACCGCGACGCGACGGTGACGGTGTGCCACTCGCGCACCCGCGACCTCGCCGCCGTGACGTCGTCGGCGGACGTGCTGGTGGCCGCCGTCGGCCGCACGCACCTCGTCACGCCCGAGCACGTCCGGGCCGGCGTCGTCGTCGTCGACGTCGGCACGAACCCGACGCCGGACGGCGGTCTCGCCGGCGACGTCGACCCGGCGGTCGCCGAGGTGGCGGCCGCGCTCACCCCGGTCCCCGGCGGCGTCGGCCCGGTGACGACCGCGCTCCTGCTGAAGAATGTTGTTGACTGAGTCAAGGGTTTTCTTGATACAGTCAACGGTATGCCCGAGGTGCAACGCGACCAGGTGGCCGCGGTCCGTCAGTTCAACCGCTTCTACACGCGCGTCATGGGATTCCTCGACCAAGAACTGCTGCGGTCGGGGTTCTCGCTCACCGAGGCGCGCATCGTCTTCGAGCTCGGCCGCCGCGACGTCACCGAGGTCGGCGCGCTGCGCGAGACGCTCGACGTCGACGCCGCCCAGCTCAGCCGCACGCTGGCCCGGTTCGAGTCGGCCGGCCTGATCGAGCGCACCCGGTCCGCCGCCGACGGCCGCAAGCTGCTGGCCGCGCTCACCGACGCCGGTCGCGCGGCGCGCGCCGACCTCCAGAGCCGGTCCGACCGGCAGGCCGAGCAGCTGCTCGGCGCGCTGCCCGACCCTGAGCGCCGCCGGCTGGTCGCCGACCTCGACTCCGTCCGCCGGCTGCTGGGCGAGTCCGAGCGGCCGCACACCGTCGTCGTCCGCGGGCTGCGTCCGGGCGACCTCGGCTGGGTCGTGCAGCGCAACGCCGTCGCCTACGCACGCGAGTACGGCTGGGACCGCAGCTACGAGGCGCTCGTGGCGCGCATCGTCGCCGACTACGGCGAGCACCTCGACCCCGCCCGCGAGAGCGCCTGGGTGGCCGAGCTGGACGGCCGTCCCGTCGGCGCCGTGTTCTGCGTGCGCAAGGACGACACCACCGCCCAGTTGCGGCTGCTGCTGGTCGAGCCGGAGGCCCGCGGCGCCGGCATCGGCACCCGGCTGGTCGCCGAGTGCCTCGAGTTCGCCCGGGCGGCCGGCTATACGTCGATGATGCTGTGGACCAACGACGTGCTCGTGGCCGCCCGGCGCATCTACCAGAAGTCCGGTTTCGAGCTGGCCGAGGAGAACCGGCACCACAGCTTCGGCCACGATCTGGTCGGCCAGATCTGGCGGCGCGAGCTCTGACCGTCAGGCCGCCTCGGCGAGCGCCTTGAGCCCGGCGAGCCAGCTGTCGACCCCGGCCTGCAGCACCGCACTGGTGATCACGGCCGCGACGAGCGGGCCGGCCAGCGACTCCTGGCAGCTCACCCGCGTCCGCCCGCCCGGCTCGGGCTCCAGGCGGTAGACGTGTGCCACGCGGGTGCCGGGCGCGCTCGTCACCCACGTCAGCAGCCGGCCGGGCTCGACGGCCCCGAACCGGGAGTGGAACCGGTTCGCCCCGCTGCTCCAGCCGAACCGCCCGCCAGGCGTGGCCGGCCCGTCCCCGTCGACGTCCCCGACGTCGGCGCGAATGCGCGGCCACTGCTCGACGTCGGCGAGGAGACGCCAGACCCGCAGCGGCTGCGCGTCGACGACGATCCGGCCCGCGGCCTGCGTGGGCGCGCGGTCGTCGACCCGGCCCCGGCTGACGTGCTCGGTGAACAGGACGTCCGTGCTCGGCCCGGCGTAGAACAGCGCACCCAGCGGCGCCGTCACCGAGCCCAACCGGCCGGCGGCGTCGTCGAGCACCGCGATCCCGGCCGTCCCGGGCACGTGCGGGTCCGAGGCCGGTTCCTCGGTGACCTCCGGGCCCCGGGGCCCGTGCGCGACCGTCACGATCGACCCGCGGCCGTCCGCCTGCCACACCATGACCTTCATCCGATCGTTGCTCATGCGGCCAGGATCGGCGGCGATGGTGCCGCCTGTCGATGAACTCACAGTTCATGGCGGTGCCGAACCGGCCGCACTAGCCTGCGGCCCATGGACGGTGACGGTCGCCGCGTCGGCGAACTGCTGCGCGAGTGGAGGCAGCGGCGGCGGACGAGCCAGCTCGATCTCGCCCTCCAGGCCGACGTCTCGGCGCGGTACGTGAGCCTCGTCGAGACCGGTAAGTCCAATCCGTCGGCCGACATGGTGCTCAGGCTCGCGTCGGCGCTGGACGTACCGCTGCGGCACCGCAACCGCCTGCTCTTCGCGGCCGGCTTCGCGCCCCGGTACCGGGAGCGCCCGCTCGACGCGCAGGACATGGCCGCGGCGCGGGAGGCGCTGGTCACCGTGCTGCGGGCGCACGAGCCGTACCCCGCGCTCGTCGTCGACCGCCGCTGGAACGTCGTCATGACCAACGCCGCGGTCGCGCCGTTCCTCGGGGGCGTGCACCCGGAGCTGCTCCGTCCGCCCAACCTGGTCCGGCTGGCGCTGGACCCCCGCGGGTTCGCGGCGCGCATCGCCAACCCCGCCGACGTCCGCGCCGTGTTCCGCGCCCGCCTGGCACGGCAGCTGGCCGAGGACGGCGACCCGGAGATCGCCGCCCTCTACGACACCTACCTCGCCGAGCCCGTCGACGAGCCGGCCGGGCCGGACGTCACCATCGCGATGACCGTCCGGTACCGCGGCCGCGACGTCCGGCTGTTCTCGACGGTGACGACGTTCGGCACGCCGCAGGACATCACCCTGCAGGAGCTCGCCGTCGAGGCGTACTACCCGGCGGACGCCGAGAGCGCCCGCCTCCTGCGTTCCTAGGCGATCGCCAGCCAGGGGTCCTCGAGCACGGCGGCGAGGTCGCGGACGAACTCAGCGGCCTTCGCGCCGTCGATGACCCGGTGGTCCGACGACAGCGTCATCGTCATCTTCCGCACGACCGCCAGCTCGCCGTCCTTCACGCCCGGCTCGGACCGCACCGCGCCGACCGCCAGGATGGCCGCCTCGGGCGGGTTGATCACGGCGGTGAAGTGGTCGATGCCGTACATGCCGAGGTTGCTGACGGTGAACGTGCCGCCGGTCATCTCGTCGAGGCCGAGCTTGCGGTCGCGGGCCTTGCCGGCCAGCGCGCGGGTCTCGGCGGAGATGCTGGTGAGGCTCTTCGTGTCGGCGTCGCGGATGACCGGCACGACCAGCCCGGTCTCGGTGGCGACCGCGATGCCCACGTGGATGCGCCCGTGCTGGACGATCGCCTCGGGCGTGTACGACGAGTTCACCACAGGGTGGTCGCGCAGCACGACCGCGACGGCCCGCACGATGATGTCGTTGACGCTGACCTTCTTCTTCTCCGCCGCGACCAGCCGCTCGTTCAGCTGCGCCCGCAGGTCCGACAGCGGGCCGGCGTCGACCGTCTTGGTGACGTAGAAGTGCGGCGACGACTGCATGCTCTCGGTGAGCCGGCGCGCGATGGTCTTGCGGATCGACGTCAGCGGGATCAGCTCGTCGGTCTCCTCGACGGCCGGCGTGACGGCGGCAGCGGCGGGCGCCGCGGGGGTGCTGGCCGGGGCCGACGGAGCAGCCGGGGCCGCGGCCGCCGCCTTGGCGACGTCGGCCCGGATGATGCGCCCGCCGGGGCCGGAGCCCGCGACCGTCGCGAGGTCGACGCCGAGGTCGCGGGCGTCGCGCCGGGCCAGCGGCGAGGACAGGATGCGTTCGCCGTCGGCGCGCGTCGTGACCGCCGGAGCGGGCGTCGCCGGGGCCGGCTCGGCCGCCGGGGCGGGAGCGGACTCGGCCTGCACCGGCTCGGGCTCGGCAGCCGGAGCGGGCGCCGGCGCCGCGGCCGGTGCGGACCCGCCGACCGGCTCGCCGGCGCCGACCAGCCGGGCGATCGGCGCGCCGATGGGCGCGGTGTCGCCCTCCTTGACCAGGATCTCGCCGAGTACGCCGTCCTCGTAGGCCTCGTGCTCCATGACGGCCTTGTCGGTCTCGATCTCGACCAGGATGTCGCCGGCGTGCACCTCTTCGCCGACCTGCTTGCGCCAGGCGCTGACGACGCCCTCCTCCATGGTGTCGGAGAGGCGGGGCATCAGGATGTCAGTCATCAGAGTCTCCTCAGTGCGCGCCGACGGACCGGCGGCCGACGGCGTCGAGGGTCTGGTGGACGACGGTGACGACGTCGTTCGCCGACGGCAGCGCCGCCAGTTCCAACGACTTCGCGTACGGCAGCGGCACCTCGGCCATGGCCACGCGCCGCACCGGGGCGTCCAGATAGTCGAAGGCGCCGTCGGAGATCGACGCGGCGATCTCGGCGCCGATGCCGTACGTCAGCCAGTCGTCCTCGAGCACCACGGCGCAGGACGTCTTCTTGACCGACTCGATGATCGTCGGCCGGTCCAGCGGGCGGAGGCTGCGGAGGTCGACGACCTCGGCGGAGATGCCCTCCTCGGCCGCCAGCTTCTCCGCGACCTGCAGCGCGACGTGCGCCATGCGGGAGTACGCGACCAGCGTGATGTCGGTGCCCTCGCGGGTGACGGCGGCCCGCCCGATCTCGGCCGGCTCGTCACCGTCCGGCACCTCGCCCTTGGTGTTGTAGAGCGCGAGGTTCTCGAGGAACAGCACGGGGTCGTTGTCGCGGATGGACGCGAGCAGCAGCGCCTTCGCGTCGGCCGGCGACGACGGCGCCACGACCTTGAGGCCGGGCGTGAACGCGTAGAACAGCTCGACGTTCTGCGAGTGCGTGGCCGCGAGCTGCTGGCCGCCGCCACCGGGCGTGCGGATGACCATGGGCACCGACCGCTGGCCGCCGAACATGCCGTAGATCTTCGCCGCGTGGTTGACGATCTGGTCGAGCGCGAGCAGCGAGAAGTTGATGGTCATGATCTCGACGACCGGGCGCAGGCCGAGCATGGCCGCGCCGACGGCGGCGCCGGTGAAGCCCTCTTCGGCGATGGGGGTGTCGCGGACCCGCTTCGGCCCGAACTCGTCGAGCAGGCCGGCGGTGATCTTGTACGACCCCTCGAACCGGCCGATCTCCTCGCCCATCAGGAAGACGTCGGGGTCGCGGAGCATCTCGGCGCGCAGGGTGTCGTGCAGCGCCTGGCGGTAACTCATGACGGCCATGTCAGGCTCCTACCGGGAACAGCGGGTCAGCGGGGAGGCGGCGCGAGTCGTTCGGCACCGGGCTGGCGTAGGTGTGGTCGAACAGCGACGACACCTCGGGCGCCGGGCTCTTGTCGGCGAACTCGACGGCGGCCTTGACGATGCGGTGGACGTCGGCGTCGATCTCGGCCAGCTGGTCGGCGTCGGCGATCTTGTCGGCGACGAGGCGGTCGTGCAGGCCGGCGACGGGGTCCTGGGCGCGGACCGCCTCGACCTCGTCCTTGCTGCGGTACGCGGCGGGGTCGACGACGGAGTGGCCGCGCAGCCGCCCGCTCACGGTCTCGAGCAGGTAGGGCTTCTGCTCCTTGCGGGCCCGCTCGACGGCGACCTTCGCGGCGTCGCGGACGGCGATGACGTCGTTGCCGTCGACCCGCGCGGACTCCATGCGGTACGACGACGCGCGCTTGTACAGCTCGGGCTCGGCCGAGGCCATCTCGACCGTCGTGCCCATGCCGAGGTGGTTGTTGACCACGACGAACACGATCGGGAGGTCCCAGAGCGTCGCGATGTTCAGCGTCTCGTGGAACGCGCCGATGTTCGTGGTGCCGTCGCCCATCTGACACATGACGACCTCGTCGCCGTCGCGGTACGAGACCGCGAGCGCGGCGCCGGCCGCGAGCGGCAGCTGCCCGCCGACGATGCCGTAGCCGCCGAGCTGTCGCACGTCGGTGTCGAACAGGTGCATGGAGCCGCCCCAGCCCTTGCTGACGCCGTCCTGCCGGCCGTACAGCTCGGCCATGACGCGGCCGGGGTCCATGCCGCGGATCAGCGCGTAGCCGTGATCGCGGTAGTTCGTGAAGAGGTAGTCGCGCTCTTCGATCGCCGACATCAGGCCGACGACGGTGGCCTCTTCGCCGAGGTTGAGGTGGCAGTAGCCACCGATCTTGGCCTCGGTGTACGCCTGCGCGGTGCGCTCCTCGAACCGACGCACCAGGAGCATCTGCCGGTAGTAGCCGAGCAGCTCCTCGGGGTTCTTCGCCGAGCGCGCCGGACGCTTGCGACTGGTGGTCGCCACTCTTACCCGCCCTTCGTTGTCACGGGGCGCGCCTCTGGACGCGCAGCGGTGCCCCGGCGGTGGCCGGGCAAACAATGAAACGTTAGCGTTTCATTGATTCCTAGCCTACCTCCGAGCAGGATGAGTACGTGACTGGACGGGGGGCGACCACGGCGCCGCGAGGCCGGCCGCGCGATGTCGATCGCGCGGCCCGGCGCGACGCGCTGCTCGAGACCGCCATGCGGCTGTTCCTCGCACACGGCTACGGCGGCACGACCATCGAGATGATCGCCGCCGAGGCCCGGGTGGCCAAGCGCACCGTCTACACCACCGTCGGCGACAAGGCCGACCTGTTCGTGGCCGTGGTGCGCCGCCTCGGCGACCGCGTCGTCAACACCGTCGCCCCCGACGCCGGCGACCAGGTGGGCGACCTCCACGCGTTCGGCGTGCGGCTGGTCCGGCTGATGCTCTCCGACGAGGCGATCGGACTGCACCGGTTGGTCACCGGCGAGGCGGCGAAGTTCCCGGAGCTGGCCGCACGGCACTACGCGAACGGGCCGCGCCGCTACATCGGGGTGCTGTCCGGGATGCTGGCCGCGCTGCCGCCCGAGCGCATCGCCGTCCGCTCCGACGACCACGAGGAGCTGGCCGAACAGCTGTTCACGCTGCTCATGGGCGAACCACACCGTCGGCGGATGTTCGGCATGGACCCGGCGCCGTCCGCGGCGGCCGCCGCCGAGCACGTCACCCGCACGTTGAAACTCGTGCTGACCTCGTGATCCGATGTGTCTGATGGTGCAAGAGATGCACCTTCTGAGTGGGTTGCGAACCTTGTCGGAAGTCGATCGCTCCAGATGAGCGCCGGTCGAGCCGGTCCGGCAACTGGATGACTGTGCGATCACCTGTCAGTCACCGGTACGGTTGCCGTGGCGCATGGGGGATCGGAGGGGTGAGAGCTGGTGGGCCGGGCGCGGCTTGAGGTCGCACTGCTGGGTCCGGTCGAGGTGCACAGAGACGGGGTCACGATCCCGGTGCCGCCCGGCCGGCCCACCGTCATACTCGCAGCTCTCGCCGCACGTCCCGGCTCCGTCGTCCCCGTCGACGCCCTCGCCGGCTGGCTCTGGCCCGACGACGAGCCGGTGCACCCGCGGGCGGCCATCCAGACCCACGTCGCGCGGCTGCGGGCGGCCCTCGGCGACGGCTTCGTCCAGGCCGCCGGCGACGGCTACCGCCTCGACCTCCCGCCCGAGGCCGTCGACGTCAGCCGGTTCCGCGAGCTGGTCGCGGCCGGCCGCGACGCCGAGCCGGCCACCGAGCTGACGCTGCTGCGTGAGGCGCTGGCGCTCTGGCGCGGCGACCCGCTGGCCGGGCTCAACCCCGACGACCTCGAGAAGGCGACCGCGCCGCTGCTGGTCGAGGAGCTGCTGTCGGCTACGGAGCGGATGAACGAGCTCCGGCTGCGGCTCGACCGCACCGACGAGGAGTTCGTGCCGTCGCTGCGCCGCCTGGTCGCGGCGCACCCGTGGCGGGAACGGCTCTGGGCGCAGCTCATGCTCGCGCTCTACCGCCAGGGCCGGCAGGGCGACGCGCTCGCGGCGTACCACGAGGTCGTCACGGTGCTGCGCGACGAACTGGGCATCGATCCCGGTCCCGAGCTCACCGACCTGCACCGGCGCATCCTCGACACCGACCCGACGCTGCTGGCGGCGGCGCCCGGCACGGCGAACGGCTCCGGCGCCGCCGCGGCGGCCGGTGCGGCGGCGCCCGTGGTGCGCCCGCCGGTGCAGCTGCCACGGTCGACGGCGCAGTTCGTCGGCCGCGAGCACGAGATCGACCTGCTCACGGCCGTGCTGTCGGAGAACCGGTCGTGGGCCCGGCTGGGACTGATCTCGGGGCCGGGCGGGTCGGGGAAGACCACGCTGGCCCTGCACGTCGGGCATGCGCTGCGCGAGGCGCACCCCGACGGCCAGCTGTTCGCGGAGCTGCGCGGGTCCACCGTCCCCGCCGACCCCGCCGAGGTGCTGGCCGAGTTCCTGCGCGCGCTGGCCACCCCCGAGGAGGAGATCCCGGCGACGCTGGACGAGCGGGCCGCGCTGTTCCGCTCCGCCTGCGCGCACCGCCGGCTGCTGGTGGTGCTCGACGACGCCAGCGACGCCGCCCAGCTGACGCCGCTGCTGCCCGGCGCCGGCGGCTGCAGCGTGCTGGTCACCAGCCGGCCGCAGCTGAGCATGATCCCGGCCGACGTGCAGATCGACCTCGCGCTGTTCTCCGACGAGGACGCCTACGAGCTGCTCGAGTCGATGGTCGGCCCGGCGCGCCTGGCCGCCGAGCCCGACGCGACGGCGCTGGTCGTCAGCGCGTGCAAGGGGTCGCCGCTGGCGCTGCGCATCGCCGGTGGGCGGCTGGTCACCCGGCCGGCGTGGCCGATCGACCACTTCGCCGAGCGGTTGCTGACCAGCCGGCTCGACGAGCTCGAGATGGGCGACCTCAGCGTGCGGTCCATGCTGACGGCGTCCGTGCAGGGCCTCGACCCCGCCGTCGCGTTCCGGTTCCGGCTGCTCGCGGCCGTCCCCGGTCCCACCGTCGACGTCGAGACCGCGGCCGCCACCTGGGACGTCGCCGCCGACGACGCCCGCGGCGTGCTCGAGCACCTGGTCGACGTCCGGCTGATCGACTCCTCCGCGCCCGACGAGTACCGCTGGCACGACCTCGTCGACGACCACCTGCGTGCCGTCGCCGACTCCCACCGCGTCATCGCCGCCCGCCGCCGCCTCGTCCGCTACTACCTGCGCTGCCTGCACAACCTGTGGCCGGTGCTGCGGCCGGGCAGCGACGGCGTCGAGCCCGGGCCGTGGTTCCCGCACGAGGTGGCCGGGCGCTCGTTCGCCGACCGCGCCGAGATCCACGCCTGGCTGCACCCGCACACCGCGCTGATGACGTCGCTGGGCCTGGCCGGCCTGCACGCCGACCAGCAGGACGTCGTCGACGAGTCGGCGGCGCTGCTGCTGGCGCTGGCCCGGGCGCGGTACGAGTGCTGCCGCGAGGCGCACACCGAGGACCTCTCGCGGGCCGTCCTGGACGTCCCGGCCAAGCTCGGCGACCCGGTGCTGACGGCGCGCGCCTGGCACGCGCTGGCGCTGTCGCTGGGCGCACAGAGTCGCCGGCAGGAGGCGCTGGAGGCCGGCGCTCGCGGCCTGGCCGTCCGCCGCGAGCTCGGCGACCGGTACGGCGAAGTGATCATGCTGCACAACATGGCCGTCTGGCACGAGCTGGACGGCCGCTACGACGAGGCGGCCGAGCTGTTCGAGCGGTGCGCCGAGGCCGACGACGTCCTGTCCCCGGAGGTGCGGCGGCGCTGCCGGCGTAACCTCGCCCACGTGCAGATCAGCCGGGGCCGCTTCGACGACGCGCGGCGCCACCTCGAGCTGACCGGTGCGGACCTCGGCGACGAACCCGGCGTCGAGCTGTTCGACCAGCTGGTGGCGCTCGCCCACCTCGCACTCGAGACCGGCGCCGACGACGACGCCGTGGCCGGGTTCCAGCGCGCCGTCACGGTCGCCGTCGAGCTGGGCTCGGTGCCGCTGCAGGCCACCGGGCTGGTCAAGGAGGCCAACGCGCTGCGCCGGGCCGGCCGCGACGGCGGCGGACCGGCCGCCCGGGCGGCGGCGCTCGCCCGCGAGGGCCACCTCACCGACGTCGAGGCCGAGGCGCTGGCCGAGCTGGGCCACAGCCGGGCCGGCGCCGGCGACGCCGAGGCCGCCCTGACCCACTGGACCGCGGCGCTGCGCATCTTCGAGTCGCTCGACTCGGCGCGCGCCGCCGAACTGCGCGACCTGGTGGCGGAGCGGCCGTGACCCACACCCGTGACCTCGAGGCCGGGCCGCACGGCGGTCCGGGCGAGGTCGCGGAGCCCGGCGCCCAGCTGGACATCCGGCTGCTCGGCGCCGTCGAGGTGCGCCGCGACGGCCAGCCGGTGCCGGTGCCGTCCGGGCGGCCGGCGGTGGTGCTCGCGGCGCTGGCGCTGCGTCCTGGCGGGGTCGTCTCGCACGGCACGCTGGCCCGGCTGCTCTGGCCCGACGCGCAACCCGAGCACCCGCGGGCCGCGCTGCAGACGCACGTCACCCGGGTGCGGGCGGTGCTGGGCCGCACCGCGGTCGAGTCCACCGGCGACGGCTACCGCCTCGAGCTGCCGCCCGACGTCGTCGACGTGACACGGCTGCGCGGGCTGTCCGCGGCGGCGCGCGCCCTCGGCGACCTCCCCGGGCGGCTGGCCCTGCTGGACCAGGCGCTGCTGCTGTGGCGGGGCAACCCGCTGGCCGGCCTCTGGCCCGACGTCCTGACCCGCCAGACGGCGCCGTCGCTGCTGGACGAGGTGCTGTCGGTGGCCGAGCGGGCGCACGAGCTGCGGCTGGCGCTGCACGGTCCCGACGACGGCGTCATCCGCGAACTGAGGGCGCTGGTGAACGCGTACCCGGAGCGCGAGCGTGCCGCCGGCCAGCTGATGATCGCGCTCTACCGCGAGGGCCGTCAGGGCGACGCGCTCGGCGTCTTCCACGGCACCATCCAGGCGCTGCGTGCCGCCGGACGCCGTCCCGGCCCGGAGCTGGCCGCGCTGCACGCCCGGCTGCTCACCGGCGACGACCTCGCCGCACCCGACGACGCCCGGGGCCTCGCCGCGGCGCCGTCCGGGCCGTCCGCCGAGCCGAGGCCGGCGCCCGTCGCCGTGCCCGCCGGTCCGGGCACCCGGCCCGCTCAGCTGCCGTCCCGGCCGCCGTCCTTCGTGGGCCGCGCCGAGGAGGTCGCCACGCTCACCGCCGCCCTGCGCGACGACGCAGCGCCCGCGGGCCGCTGCCGGACGGTGGTCGTGTCCGGCCCCGGCGGCACCGGCAAGACGACGCTGGCGCTGCGCGTGGCGCACGAGGTGCTCGACCGCTACCCCGACGGCCAGCTCTTCGCCGACCTCCGCACCAGCAGCGACGCCGCCGCGCTCGGCACCGACGCGCTGGCCGGGCTGCTGCGCGCGCTCGGCGTCGGCGGCCCTGACCTCCCGCCGTGCCCGCTGGAGCGCGCGGAGCTGTTCCGGCGCCTGTGCACCGGCCGCCGGCTGCTGGTGCTCATGGACGACGCCGACCCCGACACCGTCGGTTCGCTGCTGCCGGCGGAGTCGGGGTGCGCCGTCATCGTCACCAGCCGGCGGCGGATCCCCGACCTCCCCGCCGACGCGCGGGCCGACCTCGGCATGTTCTCCGAGCCGGAGGCACGCGAGCTGCTGGCGTCCGTCGTCGGCGCCGACCGCCTGGCCGCCGAGCCCGGCGCCACGACCGCCGTCCTGGACCGGTGCGCGGGGTCGCCACTGGCCGTCCGCATCGCCGCGGGCCGGCTGGCCACCCGCCCGGCGTGGCCGATCGAGCACTTCGCCGGGCGGCTGAGCGACGGCGACCGCCTCGGCGAGCTGCGGGCCGGCGGGCTGGCCGTCCGCGCGATGCTCGACGCCACCTACGTCAGCCTGCAGCCCGTCCAGGCACAGCGATACCGGCTGCTGGCGGCGCTGACCGGCGCCACCGTCGAGGCCGAGACCGCCGCCGTCGTCTGGGAGGTCGACGTCGACGACGCGCGGCGGCTGCTGGACCGGCTGGCCGACATCCGGCTGCTCGAAGCCGCCCCCGGCGGCGGCTACGGCTGGCACGACCTCGTCGACGACCACATCCGCGCCGTGGCCGACCCGGTCGCGGCCAAGGCGGCGCGGCATCGGCTGCTCGGGCACCTGCTGCTGACGCTGCGCAACGCCCGGCTGCGGCTGCGTCCCGTCGACAGCGTTCCCGGGGTGCCGGAGCCGCCCGACGACTGCCCGCCTGGACGGCCGTTCGCCGACCGGTCCGAGATCCACGCCTGGCTGCACCCGCGCCGCACCCAGCTGGTCGCGCTGGCCCGGGCCGAGCTGGCCGCCGGCGAGTACCCGGCGGTCGACCACGCGGCCGGGCTGCTGGTGCTGCTCGACGCGGTCGCGCGCGAGTGCTGCGACAGCGGCGACGACGAGGAGGCGGCGCGGACGGTGCTCGCCGCGGCCACGCCGCCGTCGCATCCCGGCATCACGGCCGCCGCGTGGACGAACCTCACGCTGACCCTGGCGGCGCAGCACCGGCTGGACGAGGCGGTCGCGGCGGCCGACCACGCCGTCCGGCTGCGCCGCGAGCTGGGCGACCGGTACGGCGAGCTGATCATGTTCGAGAACCAGGCCTGCATCCACGTCGAGGCGGGCCGCTACCAGGACGCCGTCGACGTCATCGCGGCCTGCGTGGCCGACCGCGAGTTCCTGTCGGCCCAGGTCCGGGCCCGCTGCCTGCGCACCCGCGCCCGGGCGTATGCCGGACTCGGCCGGTGCGCCGACGCCCGCGCCGACCTCGCCGCCGCCGACGCCGTCGAGACCCCCGCGCCGGTGTCGTACGACGCGCACTACGCCGCGGCGGTGACGACCGCGGTGCACCGGGCCGCCGGCGACCGCGACGCGGCGCTGCGGTCGTGCCGGCAGGCGGTCGACATCGCCGTCGCGCTCGGCTCGACGTGGATGCGGGCGCTGTCGCTCCTGGACACCGCGCGGACGCTGCGCCACTTCGGCGCCGACGGGCGCCGGGCCGCCGCCGACGCCGTCGCGGTCGCCGTCGAGAACCGGCACGTCCGGCTGGCCGCGGAGGCCCGGGCCGAGCTGACGCTGGCCGGCGCCGGACGCTGATCCCGGCCTTGTCCGGATTTGCGCTGACAAACGCTATCTCGTTGTTCTCTCGGGAGAATTGTTCCGCGAATTCAATGTGACCAGTTGGCGATGGTGCCCTCACGTCGAGGCGGTCTTGTGTACCGTGATCTCGCCCGGGTTTCCGCACGTCAGACGCCAGATTCCGACTGAATGGGCGATTCCGGGCAACGCCATGTCAAGTGGAGTATTTGGAGAATTTGTGAGCGCAATGCTGCCGCGTCGGCGAGGCGCGGCACGGTTCGCCGGGGTGCTCGTCGCCTCGGCCGTGGTGGGTGGTGGCGTCTTCGCCTCCAGCACCGCGGCCCAGGCCGACGAACAGATCCCGGTGACCGTCCCGACCTTCGCCGCCGACGACTTCATCGAGCTGGCAGCACAGCTGCCGGCCACTCTGCGGGAGGCGATCGAGCGCGATCTCGGCGTCGCTCCCGAGCAGTACCTGGCCAACGCCGAGCGGGCTCGCGCCGCGTCCGACGCGGCCACCGTGCTGCGCGACCGTGGCGTCGACGTTCTCGGCGCCTCGATCGACGGCCAGACCGTCACCATCAATGTCGGCAGCGACTCCGACGCCGCTGCCGTCGAGGCCACCGGCGCCCAGGTCGTCGTCGGCCCGCTGGACGCTCTGAAGACCGAGCGCGAAGTCCAGCCGGCCCGCGACCACAAGGGCGGCTACGGCTACGCGTACCAGATCAGCGAGCCCGACGAGACCGGCGCGTTCGACCTCAGCCGGTGCTCCGTCGGGTTCAGCGGCTACGACCCCGACGGCAACTCGCGGTACCTCACCGCGGGTCACTGCGGCGTCGACGAAGCCACCGGCGAGCAGTTCACCTACCCGGTGCACCACATCGAGCTCGACGGCCCGATCTGGGCCACCGAGGACTGGGCGGCGGAGTTCCCCGGCCCCGACCTCGGCGAGTTCGTGCCGGGCTCGTTCCACTACGGCAACGAGCACGACGGTGGTCTGGTCGACATCACCAACCCCGACTGGACCGCGGTCCCGCAGGTCGCGGGCTGGGGCGGCGGCTCGGGCGCGCCCGACGACGCCTCCGTCACGATCCGCGGCCCGATCGACGCCGTCGCCGGCGCCCAGGCCTGCAAGTCCGGCGCCACCTCGGGCTGGACCTGCGGCGAGGTGCTGGTCCCGGTGCAGAGCACGCCGGTCGGTGAGCAGAACGTCACCGGCTTCATCTTCAACGCCTGCATGCTGGGCGGCGACAGCGGCGGCTCGGTCGTCGTCGGCAACTACGCCCTGGGTGTCAACTCCGGTTCGACGCACGACGGTCGCACCGACTGCGACAGCTGGAACCCGGCGCAGGAGCCCAACAGCGACGGCGACTTCAGCATCGGCTACTCGCTGGCCACCGGCCAGTACAACGCGCTGACGCTGCTGGGCGGCGACTGGGAGCTTGCGGTCGCCGTGGCCACCCCGGTCGTCACCTCGCCCGAGGACGGCGCCGAGACCGGCCCGCGGCCGGCCTTCACCGGCACCGTCGAAGGCGCCCGCTCGACCCACAAGGTCAGCGTGGTCGTCGACGGCGAGACCACCTACGAGGGGCGCGTCAGCGACGACGGCACGTTCTCCGTCGCCGTCACCGACGACCTCGCGCCGGGTGAGCACACCTACGAGGTCACCGCCTCGTACGGCAACTTCTCCCGGTCCGAGACCGTCGAGGGCTCCTTCACCTCCACCGAGGTGCAGGCCGAGGCGCTCACGGTCGCGTCGCCCACCGACGGCCAGACCACCGGCAACGCCCGGCCGAGCTTCACCGGCACCGGCCAGCCCGGCGCCACGGTCACCCTGACCGTCGGCGACGAGACCTACGGCGAGGCCACCGTCGGCGACGACGGCGCCTGGACCATCGAGCCGTCGGCGGACCTGCCGGTCGGCGAGCGGTTCGACGCCACCGTCACGCAGTCCTTCGAGGGTGACACCCAGTCCGCCACGGTCGCCGGCCTCGGCATCACCGTGCCGGCGGTCACCATCGCCGAGCCGGAGGACGGCGCCACCGTCACCGGCGACGTCACGTTCAACGGCACCGTGTACCCGGGTGCCGAGCTGACGCTGGCCATCGAGGGCACCGTCACCGAGTCGTCGGAGCGGGTTCAGACCGCCGCCGACGAGTGGGCCGGCGAGCTCGAGATCGGCGAGGACGGCGCCTGGACGTTCACCCCCGACGAGGCGCTGCAGAACGGTGAGTACACGCTCACCGCCTCCGCGGCCGTCGAGGGCGGCGACCCGGAGCTCACCGCGTCCGAGACCTCGGTCTCCTTCACCGTCGCAGCCGGCGACGACGAGGGCGACGAGGACGGCGACGAGCTCCCCGACACCGGTTCGTCCAACGTCTGGATGATCGTGGTCGGCGTCGCGCTGCTCGCCCTGGGCGGCGCCGCGATCGCGATCCGCGCCCGCCGCAACGGCAGCACCGCCTGACGTCAGTCAGCACCACGGCCCCGGCCTCGCAACCCGCGGGGACCGGGGCCGTTTCCGCGCTGACCAGCAGTGAATGCGCGATGAAAGCGATCTGAAAGCGGGGCTGCCTAGTGTTTGAGCCAGCGCAGGACACGAGGTAGTCCTCCACCGCCTCGCATCCCGCGCTCGCCCACGGGCGCTTCCACGGGGGAGCTGTCCCGGATATAGACCGGCCCCGCAGGTCCGTGCCCGGCCTGCGGGGCCGCCCTATGTCCACCGACGGGACGCCTGCCGCCAGACGGCCGGCGCCTCCGGATTGGTCCGGCCCGCCCGGCGTCGGTCGGTCGCCCGCGTGCCGCACTCCGCGCCCGGCCGCCTCGCCGTTCGTCCGGCCCTGCCAGGCCACCGCCCCGCCGCTCGCCCGGCCGCCGTTCATCCGGCTCTGCCGGCCACCGCCTCGCTGCTCATCCGGCCCCGCGCGCCGCCGCCGCGCCGCTCGTCCGGCCTGGGTCGCCGCCGCTTGCCGGGCTTTCGCGGGCTACACCAGCTCGCCGGGCCCGGGGGCCGCCGCCGCGCTGCTCGTCCGGCCTGGGTCGCCGCCGCTTGCCCGGGCTTTCGCGGGCCGCACCCTCTCGCCCCGGCCCGGGGGCCGCCGCCGCGCCCGCCGCCGGTCACCTTGGCTTGCCGGGCGCCGCCCGGCCGCGCCGTCACTCCGCGCGCTTGGCCAGCTTCTTGGCCTGCTTCAGCGGCATGTCCTTGGTCTCCTCCGGCAGCCGCCACACGTCGATGCCGCCCATGAGGTTGTAGGCGAGGATCTTGATCCGCGGCGCACCGGCCCGCGCCGGTCGCCGGCTGCCACGCTCGCCCGTCCCGCCCATCAGCGAGAACCCGCCGACCTCGACGTCGATGGTGTCGGGCACGTACACGTCCATGCCGCCCATGACGGTGATGGCGACGATCGTCGTGTCGTCGGAGTCGAGCTCGGCGTGGCGCAGGTCGATGTCGTGGCCGCCCATGACGGCGACCGCGTTGATGCGTTCGGCCGCCCGCCACCGGCCGCGCTTCTCCGTTCCGCCCATGAACGCGACGATCCACTTGGTCGCGGAGCGGCGCTGGCCGGAGTCGGAGCGCACGACCGGCCCCGGGCTCGACGCCGGCGCCAGCCCACCCGACCCCGGCAGGTCCGCCGTCAGCCGGGCGAGATCGTCCCTGGTGACGGACCGGTAGGCCAGCCCGATGCGCTCCTCGAGCTCGGCCAGCGTGAGCCGACCCGTCGTCGCGTGCTCCGACAGCGCCTGGACGACCTGCTCGCGCTCGTCGTCGGAGGCGCGGACACCGGGCAGGACGTGCGGCTCCTGGGGCTGGTCGATCGGGTCGGGCTGGGTCGTCATACTGGCCAGGCTAATGCCGCGAGCGAGCGCCGTCGTCCACCGCTCAGTTGACCCGGCGCCGCCGGACCCGCGCCGCCAGACCCCCGCCGTCAGACCCGCGCCGACGGGCAGCGCGCGATCAGCGCCTCCACCACCGCGACGTCGGCCGGCAGCCACGGCACCGCGGCCCACTCGCCGGGACCGAGCCAGCGCAGCTCGTCGTGGTCCTCCAGCGGCGCCGGCACACCGTCGGCGACGACGGCGAGCCACAGCCGCATCGTCAGCCCCGGCCCCAGCGGCCACCGGCCGTCCAGCGGCCCGGTGATCTCGCCACCGACCTCGACGGCGACGCCGAGCTCCTCGCGCAGCTCGCGGTGCAGCGCGTCCAGCGGCCGCTCGCCCGCCTCGACCTTGCCGCCCGGGAACTCCCAGCCGCCGGCCAGTTCCGGTGGTTCGCTGCGCCGCGCCGTCAGCAGCCGCGTCGGCAGCGTGAGGTCGTCGACGATGGCCGCCGCGACGACGAGCCGCTCCTGCTGTTCGCTCATGCGAGACATCTTCGCCGACGGTGCGGCCGCGGAACTTCTTCGGACGGCGTGTTCACCGGTATGACCTCGACGCTCTCGTTCCGTGACCGTCCTTGTTCATGCCGGCTTTCTTGATCGATGTTTGAGACGCGTGGTTCCTGGACAAAACTGGCCGATGGCTACGGAATGTCGGTTCTCAGCGAAATGACCGGGATCTGGTGCGTGCGGCCGGGCCCGGGTGGAAAGGATCTGCCCCCGTGAGCTCGAACCTGCCGCGAAACGGAGAACGGCGCGTCCGGGATGTGCCTCTGCTGGCCCGGGTCGGCGTGGTGCTGCTCGTCGGCTCGCTGGCGATCGCGGGGATCATCCTGGCGATCACGGACGGCCCGCCGGTGCTGCACGCGCGCGCCGACGGCGGGGCACGGGTCGACGACTTCACGACGGGCGAGACGCCGACACCCGACACCGGCACCACGCCGTCCGACAGCCCCACCGAGCCCGGCGAGACCCCGTCGCCGTCCGGGTCCGAGACGCCGTCCCCGGACGAGTCCGACGACGGATCGGGCGGCTCGGGCGACGACTCGAG
This sequence comes from Jiangella alba, assembly GCF_900106035.1. Classification (GTDB taxonomy): domain Bacteria; phylum Actinomycetota; class Actinomycetes; order Jiangellales; family Jiangellaceae; genus Jiangella; species Jiangella alba. The sequence goes on along the minus strand of NZ_FNUC01000004.1, from coordinate 947,176 downwards.
CGGCCAGGACGCCGAGGACTCCGACGATCACCTCGTCGCGACGACGCCGCCGCGCGAGCCCGACACGCCGCAGCCGTCCGAGCCGACCGACGAGCCGTCGGACGAGCCGTCCGAGGAGCCCTCGACCGAACCGTCCGACGAGCCGACCGACGAGCCGCCCAGCGACGACCCCACGATCCAGCCGCCGGACCAGCCGACCGAGGAGCCGACGCCGCATTACCCCGAGCTGCCGCTGCTGGACCTGTCCAGGTCCGAGGCGCAGCTGCTGGACTCCGCCGAGCAGGCGCGCGCCGACGCCGGCTGCCCGGACCTGCGGATCGACCCGCGGCTCACCACCGCCGCCCGCGAGCACAGCGCCGACATGCGCGACCGGTTCTACTACTCGCACGTCAACCCGGACGGGCAGACGCCGGAGGACCGCGCCGCCGCCGTGGGCTACACCGCGTCGGTGGGCGAGAACCTGGCACGCGGGCTGCGCAACGCCCAGCAGGTCGTGCGCGACTGGGACGGCGAGGAGCGCGACCGGCTGCTCGACTGCTCGTACACGTCCGTCGGCCTCGGCGTGGAGCGCGGGCTGCTCAACTCGTGGTGGACGCTGATGCTCGGCACCGACTGACGGGTTCGGCGGGCCGGAAATTCGTTCGCTCCGCGCCCGGCCGGAGCCTACGGTGTGCAGCGTGAGCACCGACGACCTCGAACCGCTCGCCGTCCGGGCCGCGGCGCCGGCCGTGCTGCCCGACCTGCCCGCCGACGCCGGCCTGACGTGGCGGCCGCTGACGCCCGGCGACATTCCGGCCTGGTTCGCGTTGTGCCAGGTCGTCGACGTCCACGACGACGCGAACGAACGGGTGGCGAAGTCCGAGCTGGCCGACCGGTTCAAGGGTGCCTGGCACGATCCCGTCCGCGACAGCGTCGCCGGCTTCGACTCCGACGGGAACGTCCGGGCCTATGCGTGGTCGGTGTACCGGCCGGTCACCGAGGGCACGCAGGCGCCGGTGCTGTTCGGCGCGGTGCACCCCGAATACCGGCGCCGCGGCCTCGGGCGGGCGTTGCTCGCGTGGTCCGAGGCGCGCGGGCGGCAGCAACTGGCCGCGGCCACGGTGAACCTGCCGGCCCGCATCCGGGTCTACCTCGACGAAGCGCACACCGAGGCGCGCCGGCTGGCCGAAGCGGCCGGCTTCACGCCCATCCGCTGGTACGTCGACATGCGCCGCGACCTCGGCGTCGACCTGCCGGCCGGCCACGTGCCCGACGGCCTGCGCATCGAGCCCTACTCCCGAGACCGCGACGAGGACGTCCGCGTCACGCACAACGAGTCGTTCGCCCGCGACCACTGGGGTTCCAGCCCGTTCGACGCCGAGTCCTGGGCCGTCGATGTCGTCGGCGGCGAGAAGTTCCGGCCCGACTGGAGCTTCATCGCCGTCGAGGAGAGCACCGGGCGGGTCGTCGGCTACCTCATGTCCGGGGCGTACGACCAGGACTGGGAGCCGCAGGGGTTCACCGAAGGCTGGACCGACCTCGTCTCCGTCCGGCGCGAGTGGCGCGGCCGCGGAGTGGCAGGCGCCCTGCTCACGGCCGCCATGCGGGCCTACGCCGCCGGTGGCATGCAGTACGCCGGCCTCGACGTCGACACCGACAACCCGAGCGGCGCCCTCGGCACCTACACCCGGCTCGGCTACGAGCGCCGGCAGGGCAGCCTCCTGCTGACGAAGGAGATCTGAGCCGCCTGCCGCCCGCCTCGGGGCCCGTCTGCCGTCTCGCCGCTTCCCACCCGCCGGAACTGCGAGCGACTGTCAGTTGACCGTCGTCGGCGCTACCATCGGCCTTGATGACCGAGACGACGACGCGCCCGCTGGGCCTGCGCGAGCGCAAGAAGCTCAAGGCGATGCGCCACATCCAGGACGTCGCGCTGGACCTGTTCGACCGCGACGGGTACGCGCACGTCACCATCGAGCGCATCGCCGCTGCCGCCGAGGTGTCGCCGAGCTCGATCTACCGGTACTTCGGCACCAAAGAGATGATCATCCTCTGGGACGAGTACGACCCGATCATGCTCAGCGCCTTCGACGACAAACTGGCCGCACAGGACCCGATCACGGCGCTGCGCGAGGTGCTCACCGACGTCATCACGGCGTCGATGTTCGATCAGGACGAGCGGACCATCCGGCGCCGCATGTCATACATTATGGAAGAGCCCGCGGTGCGCGCCGGCCTGAACCGTCAGGCCGACGAAATGGCCCTCGAACTGCGGACCACCATGGCCCGGCACACCGGACGCGACCCCGAGGGCCTCGAACTGCGTGTCGCCACCGCCGCCCTCATCTCCGCCTTCCTCGAGGCGATCGCCTACTGGCACGCCACCGGCTTCCGCGACTCGCTGCACACCATCGTCAACGGTGCCCTCGACGTTCTCACCCGCGGCCTTCTCGTCGAATAGCTCGCCGGTCGCCCGATCGCTCGGTCGCTCCGCGTCAGCGGGCCAGCCGGGCCCGTTCGAGGAACGTCAGCACGGCGGCGTTGAACGCGGCCGGCTGCTCCATCGCCAGCGTGTGCCCGGTCCCCGGGACGACGGCGCTGGCGGCGAACTGCGCCTCGGCCTCGATGCGGCCGGCGACGGTGTGGATGTCGGACGAGTCGAGGTCGCCGACCAGCACCAGCAGCGGCGTCGTCAGCTCGCGGAGCCGTTCCAGCGCGCCGAGCTCCCGCAGCGCCCCCGTCCCCGCCGCGTGCGCGTCGATGACGTCGCGTGCCATCTTCCGGCACCGCTCCCGCAGCTCCGCGTCCACCGCGCCGGGCGTCCGCTGCGGGCCGTCGACCCAGGCGCGGAGGAAGTACTCCACGTACCCGTCGACGTCGCGAGCCTGCGCGGCCTCGGCCTGCTGCTGCATGAGCGCGAGGATGGCCGGGTCGGTGAACTGCATGCCGCTCACGCCGGGGCTGGCCAGCACCATCATCTCGACGGTGTTCGGGTACGCCAGCGCGAAGTCGATCGCCGTCCGTGCCCCGTACGACAGTCCGACCAGCGACGCCCGGTTCACGTCCAGCCGGGTGAGCAGTTCGTGGAGGTCCTCGTACGCCGCGAAGTCCGACTTCGGCGTGGTCGACTGGCCGTGTCCGCGGGCGTCGTAGCGGATGACCCGGTAGCCGGCGCGGACGAACGGCCCGACCTGGCCGTCCCACATCCGGTGGTCGAGGGATCCGCTGTGCAGCAGGACCAGCGGATGTCCTGCGCCCCGCTCGTCGAAGAACAGCTCGCCGTCGCGGACCGGGACTCGGCCACTGGTCATTGCACGCATCTCCCGTTCGGTCGTCGGTGAACAAGGCGACCTGACGCAAGGTATGACACCACTCGACGACCTCGGTAGCGTCGTCCATCTCGTGGGCATCCCGCGGCTGCGGCCGGGCTTGCAGGACAACTGTGTCGGACCGAGGCGCGATGATGGGCCGGAATGCTCGGTTCGGGTGATCTTTTTCGGATTGACGAGAGGTGGTCGGTGTTCTCGCACGACGGCGACGGGCGGCGCCCGCTGACCGCCGACGCCCTGGCCGACTGGCTCCTCTCCGTCGCCGCCGACGGCCTGCGCCGCGGCCCCGACGCTGTGGTGGCGGGCGTCGAGGCGTTGTCGGCGGCCGCACCCGCCCGCCTCGTCGACGTCGCCCTCGTCCAGGTCCTCCGCGCCCAGGTCGACCGCCTCTGGGCGTCCGGCTGGCTCCCCGTCGACCTTTACGAAGTCACCCGGCGGCAGGCCACGAGCCTCGCCCTGCCCGTCGTCGTCGATGCCATGGCCGACGCCGCCGCTCAGTATCCCCTCGCGACGACGCATCAGCGGTGGACGACGCAGCTGGCCTCGGCCGGCGCGGAGGTGTCGTGGGACCCGGGGGTGCCGTACCCGGCCGGCTGGCCCGACCGTCACGGCAGCTCGCGGCCGGCGCTCGTTGCGGCGGCGGTGGAGTGGGTCGGGCTGGCGCTCCGGCTCCCGGCGTTGCAGGTCATCCTTCCGCCGCCCGGCCAGGCCACCGCTGGCGCCGCCGACGGCCCGGCCCGCAACGCCGGCCGGTCGACCGGTGCGGGCAGCCATACCGCCGGACGAGGCGATGGTGGCGTCGGCGCGGCAGGCGCGAGCGGCGCAGGCGGTGCGGGCGGTGCGGGCGCCGGGGCAGGCGCGACTGCCGCGAGCGGCGCGGAAGGCGCAGGCGGTGCGGGCGGCGGGGCAGGTGCGGGCAGCCGTGCCGCTGGACGAGGCGATGGTGGCGTGGGCGCGACTGGCGCGAGCGGCGCGGAAGGCGCAGGTGGTGCGGGCGGCAGGGTAGGCGAACCGGGTTCCGATCAGACCGGCGGTACGGGCGGCAGAGCCGGCGAGCCGGGTTCCCGCCACACCGGCGGTTCGACCGGTCCCGGCGGCGCTGGCGACCAGACCTCCGGGCGCCGGGGTCCGTCGCCGGAGAAGGTGCTGGGCCGGGTGCGTGCGCTGCTGGCCAAGGCCGAGTCGACGCCGTATCCGGAGGAGGCCGAGGCGTTGTCGGCGAAGGCGCAGGAGCTGATGAGCCGGTACGCCATCGAGGAGGCGCTCGCCGACGCCGTCACGCCGGAGCGTCGCACGGCCGTCGCGTCGGCGCGCCGGATCTGGCTGGATGCGCCGTACCTCGGGCCGAAGACGCTGCTCGTGGCGGAGGTCGGCTCGGCGAATCACTGCCGGACGGTCTCCAGCGAGAAGCTCGGCTTCGTCACGGTCCTCGGCACCGGCATCGACCTCGACGTGGTGGAGGTGCTGTCGACGTCGCTGCTGGTCCAGGCAGCCCGCGCCATGTTGGCGACCGGCTCCCAGTACACCCACCTCGGCACGTCGCGCACGCGCTCGTTCCGGCACTCGTTCCTGCTGTCGTACGCGACCCGCATCGGCGAGCGGCTCCGCGACACCGCCGCCCAGACCGCCGCAGCCGCCGGCACCGACCTCGTCCCCGTCTTCGCCGACCGCACCCGCGCCGTCGACACGCTCTTCGCGTCGCTGTTCAGCACCGCCACCGTCCGCCGCTCGTTCTCGGCCGGCAACGCGGCCGGCTGGGGCGCCGGGCGCAGCGCCGCCGACCGCGCTGTGCTCACGACGGAGCGCCGTGCGGTCCGTCATCGCCGGCCGACCTGAACACCGAACGCTCCCCATGTGCACGGGCGGACGGTCACGGGCGGACTGTCAAGTGGCCTATGGGCTAGTCGGAGCGCTGTTGCCGTCCGGACCGCAACGGGCGTGGCACTAGCCGATCATCGCCGCCCGGCCCGCCAGTCGTCGCTACGCGCGTCCAGGCACCGGCTGCCGCCAGTTTGACCAATCGGTCGGCGGCAGGGGGTCGCGAGCAGGGGCCGCGAGCGGGTGCCGGGGGCAGGGTCGGTTGCGCCACGCCTCGGTGCGGGCGGCGGGCGGCAGGGGGTTGGGAGCGGGTGCCGGGGGCAGGGTCGGTTGCGCCACGCCTCGGTGCGGGCGGCGGGCGGCAGGGGGTTGGGAGCGGGTGCCGGCGGCAGGGTCGGTTGTCCCACGTCCGGGCGCGGGCGGCGGGAGGTTGGGGGCGCGAGCAGGGGTCGGCGGCACGACGGTGGCTGGGTCGGCTGCCCTACACCCCGGTGCGGGGCAGCCGCCCGGCTGCAGTCGTGGCGCGCATCGGGTGAAGGGCGAGTGAGAACGTCGGGGAACCGGCCGCGGGTGTGCCGATCCTGGACTCCTCGACCGTCGCCTACCTAGGCCCCGGTGCGCCGCCCTTCCGGCATAGGCATCACCCCGCTTCCGCGACGTCGGCGAGTTCGACGCGGGCGACGAGCCAGCTGCCGGCGCCGGCGCGGTAGCTGAGGCCGACCGCCAGGACCATGCCGGTGTCGTAGGTCAGCGTGCCCTGCGCATGCTCGGAGGCGGGATCGCCCACGTCGACGCGGACGAGGGTGCCGGTGGGGATGGCGTCGATCGGCACATCGCGGTACACGGCGGCCTGCTCTGGCGTGAGCCACGATGACAGCGACGCGAACCACGCCTCGTGGCCGACGCCGGTGCGGGTGAACGCGAGCCCGAAGCCGCGGGCCACCTCTGACCAGCCCGGCGGCGGCCCATCGTGGCTCGCGCCCGGCTTGTCGCCCGCCGCCGGCTCGTCACCCGCCGCCGACTCGTCGCTCAGCAGCGTGTCGCCGCGGTCCGGTGGCGTGCCGTGGTCCGGTGGCGCGTCGCCATCGTTCGGCGACGGGCTAGCAGGGTTCGCGGGCACGCTGCCGTCACTCGGCGGCGCGTGACCGTCATCGTCGTGCCCAGGCGACGGCGAGGCGTGGCCGTCTGGTGTGCCGTCATGATGGCGTCCATCGGTCCCGGGGCTGCCGGAAACGTCGTCCGGGCCGCCCGGTCCGGCGACCAGGCTCGGTGCGCCGCCGCTCAGGGAGCCACCGGTTCTGCTGCCGGTGCCGGGCGGCAGGATGGCCTCGGAGGACGGGCCGGAGGTGAGGATCGCGCCGATGATCACCACCCCCGCCACCGCAACCGCCACCACCAGCAGCCAGAGCGTGCGCTCGAGCCGTCGATGGCGCTGCGCCGGATCGCGGAACGAGGCCAGCGTGGTCCAGCCGCCGTCGTCCGGTGCGGTCGCCGGGTCGGGCGGCAAGACCCTCCGCGGCGGCCGCACCGGCGCACTGGGGTGAGGCGCGCCGAAGTCAGGAGTGTCGGCCCCGGCCATGTCCGCTCACCCCAATCTGTCGACGCGCCTCACCTTCTATGGGTGCTTTCGTGGGGCCGAATGTGACAGCGGCGGTGAAATTTCAGTGATCGATGTCGGCGGACGCGGCGTCAGTCCAGGCCAACGGCGTCGGCGAGGGCGTCCATCTCCTGGGCGAGCACGGTGGCCGGCTGCAGGCCCATGCCGTTGAACAGGCCGACCGCCTCGATGCTGACGACGCCGTGCAGCCGCACCCACGCCGTCACCACGCCCGCGAGCGCGACGTCCGGCGTCGCAGTCGGGGCCGGGCCGAGGCCGTCGCGGACCCAGTCGGCGACGGCGGGCACGTCGGCGATCCACGCCGCCAGCTCGGCGCGCAAGGCGTCGGCGCGCGGCCACGAGTCGCCGGCGGCCAGGATCTCCAGCAGCGGAGCGAGCACCGCCCGCGCCTTGTCGACGGTGTCGGCCGGCGCCTCGTATCGCGGCACGGGCGTGCCGGCCAGCAGCAGATAGCGGTGCGGCTGCGCCACCGCCCAGTCGCGGTAGGTGCGCGCGACGGCGTGCAGCCGGGCGCGGGCGGGCGACCCGGCCGACGTCGACGCGGCGGCGCTGAGCGCGTCGGCGAGCGAGGCGTAGCTGTCGATGATCAGCTCGGTCAGCAGGTCGTCGCGCCCGGCGAAGTACTTGTAGAGCGCTGGTCCGGAGACGCCGATCTCCTTGGCCACTCCGGTCAGCGTCAGCGCGGCGGCGCCGTCGCGGGCGATCTGCCCGAGCGCGACCTGCTTGATCTCGTCGCGGACCTGCTCGCGGTAACGCTTTCGGCGCTCGACGACCTCGACCACGTGTCCTCCTCGCTGTTGATAGACATCCTAACCTGAGTTACAGTCTCTAACCATCAGTTACAGATCCTAACCACGGAGGAATCATGACAACGGAACTGCACGTCGTGCTGGGCACCGGCCCGGCCGGGACGACGCTCGCGGAGCAGTTGCTGCGCCGCGGCCACACCGTTCGGACCGTCGATCGCCGTGGCACCACTCCGTTGGACGGGGCTCAGCCGTACGCCGCCGACGTCCGCGATCCGGTGGCCGCCGCAGCGGCCGTCGCCGGCGCCGCCGTCGTTTATCACTGCGTGAATGTGCCGTACGAGCGGCAGGTCGAGGTGATGCCGCGCATCCAGGAGTCGGTCCTCGCCGCGGCCGAAGCGACCGGCGCGCGGCTCGTCGTCACCGACACGCTGTATCCGTACGGCCCGACCGGCGGCGAGGCGATGACGGAGGAGACGCCGTGGCGGGCGGTCGCGGTGAAGGGCCGGATGCGCGCCGACCTCGACGGTCGCTACCTCCAGGCGCACCAGCGCGGCCGGGTCCGGGTGACGCTCGGCCGGGCCGCCGACTTCTTCGGCCCGCGGGTGTTCAACTCCAGCCTGGGCGCGGCGGTGTTCCCGGCCGCGTTGACCGGCGAGACCGCGCTGGCCATGGGCGACATCGACCTGCCGCACAGCTACAGCTACATCCGCGACGTGGCAGCCGGGCTGGCGCTGCTCGGCGAGCGGCCCGACGCGGCCGGCCGGGTCTGGCACCTGCCGACGGCTCCGGCGGTGTCGACGCGGCGGGTGCACGAGCTGATCGCCGAGCTCACCGGCCGGCCGCTCTCCGTCGACGTCCTGACCGAGCCGGGGCCGTGGGGCCCGTTCGACGACGTGTTCATGGCCGAGTACGCCGAGCTGTTCTACCAGTACCTCGAGCCGCAGGTCATGGACTCGTCGGCCTTCCATCTGACGTTCGGGGTGCGGCCGACGCCGCTCGCCGACGCCCTGGCCGAGACCGTCGCCTGGTACAGGACGAGCCTGCGCCCGGCCGCCGGCTGACGTCGTCGACGCTGTCGGACCCGCGCGGCAGAATCGGACCCATGGTGACGATCGACGACGTGCGGCGGCACGCGCTGTCGCTGCCCCGCACCACTGAGGGCCTGGTCCGCGACAGCGTGAAGTTCCGCATCAGGAGCATCGTGTACGCGGCCATCTCGCCCGACGAGACGATCATGGGCTTCGGCTATCCCAGGGACGAGCGGGACGATCTGGTCGCGTCCGATCCGTCGAAGTTCCTCCCTCCGTTGAAGTCGGACGAGCGGTTCCAATGGGTACGCGTGCGGCTGGCCGCCATCGACGAGGACGAGATGCGCGAGCTGGTCACCGACGCCTGGCGCATGTGCGTCCCGAAGAAGGTCGCCGCCGCCTACGACGAGTTCGGCACGGAGGCCCCGCCAGTGTGACCCAGTCCGGTGACGATCTCGACGCTGGCCTCGCCGGTCGCCTCGAGCGTCGTGATGCCGATCAGCGGCAGGATGGCCGCCGGTTCGGTGGCGTCGGTACGCACCACGATCGTGCTGCCGTCGAGCGTGACGGTGCCGCTGATGCCCGCGGCCGCGAGGTGCTCTCGGGCCGCGGCGACCGCCCGCGCACGGTCGAGACCGGGCGAACCGAACAGCGTCGATCCATCGATCTCCTGGCCCGCCGCTCTGGCCGCCTCGGCGGCGACGGCGTCGGCCCGCTGCTGTGCGGTCAGCTGGCGCCGTCCGTCGTAGACGAGTCCGGCCACCGCGAGCAGCGCGATGGTCACAACGGCGAAGATCAGCGTGAAGCTGCCGGTTTGGTCGTGCGGGCGCATGGGCTCACCTCTCTCGGTAGGTGTCGACGGGGCTGACGGCGGTTGCCGTAAGCGTCATGGCGGGGACGTGCAGCGGCAGATCCGCGACCCGCAGCGGGCAACGGACGGTGACGGTGACGCGGCCGCGCCGGCCGGGTGGCGCGCGCAGGCCGGCCACGTCGACGTCGATCTCGGTGTGCAGGCACGCGAGCCCTTGATCGGCGAGTGCCGCGTGGGCGACCTCGGTGGCGGCATCGAGCCCGGCCGACGGGGTGCGCTGCAGCGAGGCCGCCCGCGCGGCCTCAGCGGCGGCCTGGTCGACCGCGCCGTCGGCGACCGCGTACCGGCCGGCCAACGCGATCAGCGCGATGAGGAGCAGCAGACCGGGCGCGAGGATGGCGAGTTCGAGCGTGGCCGAGCCGCGGTCGGATCGGCGTGGCTGGCGGCGCATCGACGGGCGGGGCGTGCGGTCGTCGGGCCGGCTCGCTGGGCTGCGTCCCGGCCAGCGGGGCGCGAGGTGGCCGGGTCGGCTTGCGGGGCTGCATTCAGGCCCGGGTCCGGGCCGGCGGCGGTCGCCGTGGCCGGGCGGGGTCACGGGGCGCTCCATCGACGGATGGGTGCGGTGGCCGACTGGCTGACGTCGACGCGCCAGCCGGGGATGAGGGTGGTCGAGGAGCCGGTGACCGTGACCGTCACGGTGTCGGCGCCGGTGGTCTCGCGGATGTCGCCGACCCGCATGACGGAGCCGTCGGTGGTCGCGGCAAGGAAGTCCGCCGCGCGCGCCGTGCCGCCGCTGCCGTCGTGCAGGCTGGCCGCCCGGACGCCCTCACGTGCCGCCGACAACGCGACGTTGCGAGCGTGGAACCAGAGGCCGGCGTGCACGATGCCGAAGATCAGCAGGAACACCGCCGGCCAGAGGACGACCGTCTCGAGCGTGGTCGAGCCGCGTTCGGAGGGACGGGCCACGGTGATCACCCGATCCGCATCGCGACGGGGGCGGCGAGAAGCAGCATGAACACGACCGCCGTGGCGGCCAGCGGCGCCGTCGCCCGCTCGGTGCGAGACCCGGCGCGTGCTTGATCGCTGGTCAGCAGCTCGCTGCGCATGGCCGACGCCCGGGTGCGGAGCACGTCGTAGACGGTGGCGCCGTCGCGGGCGGACATGCGCATGACGTCGCCGGTGTCGGTCAGCTCGGGCAGCCGGAGTTCGCGGCCCACCGTCCGCAGCGCTTCCCAGGCCGGGACGCCGGCCCAGCGGGCGTGCGCCAGTTCGTCGCGCACCCGCTGGAACGCCCACGACTGGCCGATGCGGGCCGCCGCCTCCAGCGACTGCGTGGCCCCGGACCCGGCCGCGCGTTCGAGGGCGACGAGGTCGACGTAGGTGGACATGGCCCGGCGGAACTCCGCGCGTTTGGCGCGGGCGAGGTCGGCGACGGTGTAGAGCGGCAGGTACGACAGCAGCAGGGCCGTGACCAGGCCGGTCACCGTCGGCACGACGAACGGGAGCCTGACGCCGCCGATCGACAACGCCGCGGAGGCCGCCGTCGGCAGCACGAGACCGACGGCCGCGCAGATGGCGCGCTCGCCGAGGAAATGCGCCACGCTGCGCCGGAGCAGGGCGAGGTCGCGGTACGGCACGTGCAGCAACGACGACCCGGCGGCGCGTCGCAGGACCACCCGCCCCACTCGGTTCGCCATTCCGCCACCGTCGACCCCGGTCGTATGGGGAAGGCTGGTCGGCCCGGTGACGTCGGTGGTTGCGTTGCGCAGAGCGGTCGCACCGATGTCGGCAGCGGCGCCCGCGGCCGTCTCGGCGACACCGGTGAGGCCGGCGCCGGGACCGGACGTTCCGGTGAGCCGCCGCGCCGTGAACACCGGATGCGGCAGCCGGCCCACCCGTCCGATCAGCTCACGGAGCAGCACCAGGAGCCCGGCCCCCGCTCCCAGCCCGAGCAGGACCGCCAGCTGTGTCGTCGTCATGGCGCACCGTCGGCGACGAGGATGCGCGGCTGCCGCGGCGTGGCGGTGATGCGGCGCATCCACACCAGACAGCCGACGTAGCCGGTCAGCAGGCCGATGAGCAGCAGCTGGCCGGAACCGGCGCGGTACGGGTCGGCGTACGGCGTGACCAGCATGAGGCCGAGTCCGCCCGCGCTGATCGCCGTGACCAGCCGGGCCGTGGTGCGGCCGCGCGCCTGTTCGGCGTCGGTGCTCCGCCGCGCGCGGACGTCGTCGCGCACGGCCGCGGCCAGGCCGTCGAGGACGCTGCTGAGCTGGTTGCCGCGACGGCGGGCGCCGAGGATCAGTGCCGCGGCGAGGAGATCGCCGGTGGCGTCGTCGAGGTCGTCGGCGAACGTGCGCAGGGCAGTCTCGGTGTCCCAACGGGCCCGTAGCCGTGCCACGAGCCTGGCGACCTGCGGTCGGATGGGCTCGGGCGCCGTGACCAGGCTGCCGGCGACGGCCTGCTCGATGCCGACGCCGACCCCGAGCACGGTGGCGAGGTTCTGCGCCCAGTCGCTCATGGCTTCCAGCCGGAGGATGTCGGACCTCGCGGACGAGGTCTGCAACAGCACCGGCAGCCCCCACACGGCTGCCGGGATGAGCACGACGGCCAGCAACCAGCCCGTGACCAGCCACACCCCCAGCCCGACGACGCCGGCCGCGGCGAGGCGGCGACGGGCCCGGCGGGCGGCCGGGGTGGCGCCACGGAGCGCCTTGGCGCAGCGAGCGAGGACGGCGCGCTGGGGTGCGGCCGGATCGTTCGGCGATCTGGCCAGGCCGAACCCGGCGGCGGCCAGCCCGCCCAGCCCGGCGACCGCGGTGATGGCGGCGACGGCCGGCCTCATGACCGGCCTCCGGTGCGCCTGGTGAGCCGGGGCAGTGCCATGCGCGGCTGCGGACGCGGAGCGCCTGCGTCGAGGCGGGCCTTGCCGTCGGGCGGCGGGGCGGCGGCCGGCGGGGTGTCGGGCGGCGAGGCGGCGGCCGGTGGCGCGTCATGTGGCAGGGCTTGGGGCGGCGGGATGTCGTGTGAGGCGGCAACGGCCGGCGGGTGGGCGCCTCTTCCGGACGCGGGCAGTGGGGTGTGGTGCGGCGGGGACTCAGGTGGCGGGGTAGCGGCCAACGGGCCGGTGCCGCTCCATCGGGACTCGGACAGGCCCGCAGCCCACTCCGACCCGGTCGGTGGCAGGCCGGCCAGCCAGGACGGTGTGGAGTCGGGCCGCAACTCACCGCCGGGGCCGAGGCGGAACACGTCGGTGATGGCCGGCAGCCCGTGCTCGCCAGGCTCGAGCGCGATGATCTCGGTGACCACGCGCCGACGCCGGGCATCGGAGGGGGTGGTGCGGGTCTCGACGTGGACGACGAGGTCGACGTGCTGGGCGATCTGGCGGTAGGCGAACTCGGCGGAGACGCGGTGACCGGCCTCCATGGCACAGGTGACCAGGCGTTCGATCGATGCGCGGGCGGAGTGGGCGTGGATGGTCGAGAGAGACCCGGCACCGGACTGCATGGCCTTGAACATCGGCAGCACCTCGCGCCCGCGCACCTCGCCGACGATGAGGCGGTCGAGGTTCATGCGGAGCGCGTCGTAGACGAGGTCGTCGAGGGTGATCTCGCCGACGGCGCGCCCGTCGGGGCCGCGTTCGCCACTGCCGGGCCGGGCCTCCCAGGCGATGATGCGACGGTGCCGCTCGCGTAGGTGATGCAGGCCGAGCTCGTACTCGGTCTCGATGGTGCCGAGCTTCTCCTCGGGATCGATCTCGTTGGCCAGAGCTCTGGTCAGGGTGGTCTTGCCGGCGCCCATCGAGCCGGACACGACGATGCTGCGGCGCGACCGGACCGCCGCGCGCAGGAACGCTGCCGCCTGGGGTGTCAGGGTGCCGCGCTCGACGAGGTCGTGGAGGTCGATGTCGACCAGGCGGTGGCGGCGGATGACCACAACCGGCTGGTGCGTCGTCCACCCCGACGCGGCCAGCCGGTGCCCGCCGTGCAGATGCAGGTGCAGGCTCGGGCTGGCCGTCGAGAACGTCCGCTCGCTGCTCCCGCCGCGCGAGGCGAGGAACGTCAGGAGGTCGACGAGCTCGTCGGCGGACTCGACGACCGGCGGCCGCCGGGTGATGCGGCCGTCGCCGTCGATGACGACCACGGGCTCGGCACCGTAGACCTCGATGTTCTCGACGGCGGGATCGTCGACGAGCGGTTGCAGCCGGCCCAGGCCGAAGAGGGCGTCGAAGACAGCCTGAGCGAGCACGGCCTGGTGGTCGACGCCGAGGGTGACGCCGCCGGTGGTGACCGTCTGCCGGATGTGGTCGTCGAGGAGCTGGGCGATGATCTCGCGGCCGGCGGCGCGGCGCCCGGCTTCGGTAGTGGTGTCGTCGACCTGGTCGGACAGCCGCGTGGCCGCCTGCTGGCGGAACGCGCGCACCAGCGCCCAGTCGACGTCGGGCTCGCTGCGCGGGGTGGCCAGCGGCAGCGCGGCGAGCGCCTCGCGGATGCTGCGCCGCGGCGGGGCGGTGCCGGCGGTCGTGGCATCGGGCGGTGGCGTGAAGATCGGTAGTCCGGTGATCTGTGGGTCGCTCATCGGACCCCCTTCCCACTGAGCACGGTGGTGTCGAGTGCGACGTCGAGGACGCGGCGGCGCCGGTCGTCGGCCGCGAGGAGCTCCGCGACCGCGCCGCGTCCGGAACGGACCAGCCGCGACGACATCAGCCGGGACAGGCTGGTGCGCAGGCGCTCGCGGCCGTTGATGCGCTCGGCCGCGGCGGGATCCCAGTCGACGCCGGCCAAGACCGGCAGCGTCGTGGCCTCGGCCGCCTCGCCGGCACGGTGTGGTCGTCCCGGGCCGACGAGCAGGAGCCCGCACCGATCGAGCGCGGCGTCGCCAGTGCCGTCGGGCAGCTGGTCGGCGTTCGCGCGCACCGCGACGAGGTCCACCAGTACTCACTAAATGTGTGAGTCAACCAGGGAGGTTCCCGTGTCTATCCACCGCTCCACCGTCCAGCTCCGCCGCAAGCGGCAGGCCCGCTACAACCGGCTCGAATGCGCCGCGTTCGTCACGTCGTTCGTCCTGTGCTGGTACGTGCTGCTGCCCTGAGCGCACGCAGCAGAGAGCCCCCGACGCCTACCCCTCCAAGGCGTCGGGGGCTCTCCGTTTCGGCGCGGGGGTCGCCGAGTCTCAGGCGAACAGCGCCACCAGGCCGAAGGCCAGGAAGGCGATGACCAGCAGTGCGGTGATGAAGGACTTCGTGTCCGCGTGAAGGTTCATGTGGGTCTCCCTAGACGAGGTCGCCGGGCTGGATGCCCAGGGCGTGTGCGAGTCGGCGGATGTTCAGGAGCGAGATGTTGCGCTGGCCGCGCTCCACGGACGAGATGTAGGACCAGTGCAGACCGGCCGCCTGGGCTAGCTGGTACTGACTCAGGCCTGCCGCGTGGCGCGCTTCCCGGAGCCGTAGGCCGAAGGCGGCCTTCAGCTCGTCGGCGCTCAGATCCACGTGAAGTCACGCATCCTCTGCCTCCTCTCCTCTGACGTCGGCCCGCCGCCGGGCCTTGATCACCAGCGGCGGGCCGATTCGCAGAACGGTACTGCGAAGTTCTTCATAGATCTATGAAGGACGACTATAAGACTATGCCGCTCACCAAAGCCATCTACGTCAGGGACGAGGACGTCGAGCTGTGGGAGCGTGCCCAGGCCTACGCCAAGGCCCGCCGCCTGAACATGAGCGCCCTCGTCCTGCTGGCCCTGGAGGCGTACCTAGGCGGCCAGGACGACACCGAACCCGGAGATCGCGTCTGAGGCCTGCCAGGTCCCGCCGGAGAACGGGGACGTGGCGCTCAGGTTGCCGCCCTCGTAGAGGCCCTGCCAGACCGGCCCCGTCGTCTGCCGGAACACCAGCAGCGTCCGGCCCGTCGAGGACGTGCCACGGCCCGCGTAGCCGGATCCGGCGACCAGCGTCCCGGCACGCGGCGTGACGGGGGGCTGGACACCGAACGTCCCGCCGGACACGGTGCTGGTCGATCCCAGAGTGAACGTGAAAGACCAGAACGTGAGCTTGCCGATGGACGCCATGGTGCCCTGCAGGGTGCCGTTCCCGACCGTCGCGTTCACCAGGGTTGGTACCCAGACGCTCCCAGCGCCCAGCAGCTCCAGCGCGTCCAGGCGGGCGCGGTCGAGGGCGAACGCGTCGGACGTCGACTCCGCCAGGAGGTTCAGCGTGTCGCTGAACGGCGCGGCCGGGTCGCTCTCCTCGTAGATCCAGAGGCCCCGTAGGTCGTAGCCCATGTCACGCCCCCCGAAGGCACAGGACGACCACCTTGGACAGGGTGCCGTCGTAGGGTCCGGCCACGTTGTGAGCACGCAGGAAGACGTTCTCCGAGTTGGCCGGTTCGTTGTCAGCTCGCGCCGTGCAGACGACGATGCCGCCGCCTGCGGTGAGCAGGCCCTGCACGATCACCTCGGTTGGGGTGAAGGGCGCGCCGTGCGGCTCCACCGCCTGGCCGTCGTCGAAGTCGACGCCAAGCAGGGTGGTGAAGTGCACGTAGTAGCCGATGTACGTCGGATGCAGGGTGGCGTTGGACGAGAAGATCGTGTTCTCGACGTCCACGAACAGCAGCCGCCGCGCGGACGGCCGTGGCTGCGAGGTCGACGCGTTGCTGAACGGCGCCGTCCGGCCCGTCCCGCCGCGCGCCACCTTCAGCGTGCCGCTGGTGATCTGGTCGGCTCGACGCGTCCCGTTGAGCTTGTCGTTCGCGAGGTAGTCCCGCGTCTTGTTGATCTCGTCGAAGCCGTTGTTGATGTCGGCCGATCCGGGCACAACATCCATGCCGACGCTTGCGGCAGTGTCGCCGTTGGCCATCAGCCGTCACCCCATTGGTACTCGCTCCACGACGTACCGTCAGGCACGTCCTCCCAACCAACTCCGGGCGGCGTGTACAGCCAGGAGCGTTCTGTGATGCCCAGCAGCCCGCGCGTGCGCACGGTCATCGAGTCGTCCGGCTGTGACCACGTGACACCGCTGATGACGCCTCGGGTCAGCCCGGCGTCCGGGATGGTCACCTGCGCGGCGTCGTACGGCCGGAGCGAGTAGTCCGAGGGCGCTCCGAGGTCGACGACGCGGCCCAGAGCCTGTGCCTTGCGGAGCATGCCGCGTGCCAGGCCGGACCCCGGGTATGGCCGCTCCACGGTCCGCGTGATGGTCCGTCCACCGGACACCCCGGCAGCGTCGTACCGGGTCTGCGCTACGCCGTTGCTGTCATCCCACTCGTAGGTGACGACCGCGCTGTCGGCCCAGTCGCCCTGGTCGCGCGAGATGGTGTCCGCGAACTGCGAGGCGTTGTCCACCGATGCGTTCCACTGACGCGGCGGGACGATGGTCTCCGGGTCTTCGAGGTGCCACAGGCCGACCTCGTCGCACCAGAGCCGCAGCCCGAACGTGCCGATGATCGACGACAGGTACTGCCAGCCGGTCTCGCCCGGCTCCCACGGCAGCGCGTCCGCCTCGACGGTCTGTGAGCCGGTGTCTCCGGCCGGTAGAGCCGCGTTCAGCGTGTGGCCCAGCACGAGGTTCACGCAGTCGCGCACGGTCGATCCAGAGGGCGTCAGGACGGTCCTGGACGTCAGGCTGTAGTCGGTCAGGGCTGCGTCGGCGGAGGCGGCCTCGATGGTCACCGTTCCGGCCTCGTGGTCGACGGTCCGGTTCCGCAGCCAGAGCGCGGCGCGCACCTTCGTGGACGGCCGCCAGCCACCGGAGTTGTACGGCTCTCCGTACTCCGCCGTGAAGCTCGCCAGCGTCGAGCGGGCGTAGCGCATGATCACGTCGTCGAAGAACAGCCTCTGGTTGGACGGGTCGATGGACGCACTGAGGACGATCCGGGCCGCCACCACGTCAGGGTTGTCCGAGACGAGAGCTGTACCGACCAGTGGTACCCACCCGTCGGTGGAGTCCAGCAGCGTCGCTCCGAACGAATCGGAGTCCATGATGTTGTCCGCCTCGTCCAGGTACTCGACGTCGAGCGAGACGGCGCGCGTGTTCGTCGCGCCGGACAGCCTGGCCCATGCGCGGCAGAAGAACAGCGACCCCTGAGACACGGCGAACGGGTCGGACACGAGATCGACGAACCGCAGCGTCGGAGGCGGAGCCACCCACGCGGTGTTGGTGCCCTCGAAGAAGCCCGCCTTATCGATGTAGTGGACTTCACCCGCAGGGGTCACCGCATCACCGAACGTGATCTCCAGATACGCCAGCGCCGCCCCTGCCGGTGCCGTGCCGGTGACAGAGACCGGAGTCCAGGATGACGTGCCGTCACCTGCTACAGAGCCAAGAACGCTTGTGATCGTGACGCCCGAACTCGTCTGCCAGACGATGTACGGCCTCACCGTACGGCCGGATGTCGCCGCGCGGACTTCAGCTACAGCCGTGTACTGCGTCCCCTCCGCAACCTGTGTCTTTAGTGGGGAGGTATTCGCCCCGATGCGGGCGCCGCCCGACGTCACGGCAATGCTGGTGGACCCCTCAGCAGCCTGGGCGCTCGTTACCGAGCGCGTGCAGCCTTCAATCGCTCCCCATCCATCCGTACTGGAGCACCGCGCCTGAGTCGACGTCAACAGGTTCACGGGGGGCGTCGGCGGAGGCGGGATCACTTCCAGGCTGTAGGTGCCCGTCCGGGCCTGGTCGCTGGTTTGCACGGCCGTGGTGCCGTTCAGGCCCGCCCAACCGGTCGTGCCGTCCTCCATCGAGGGGTTGTCGTTCAGCGTGTCGGACAGGGCACCCATGTCGTCCAGGACCATGCCCGCGTAGTCCGCCGACACGTCCGCCAGCGTGCGCGAGGTGCCGAAGGACTGGCGCATGGAGACGTGCACCGGCACCCGGTTGCGGGGGTCGAGCTGGTCCACGAGGTCCGGGTCATACGCGGCCTCGATGGTCGAGAGCGCGAACGGCACCCGGTTCTCGTCGAGGTCCAGGCGGACGTTCGTCGGGTCGACGGTCACGCCGCCGACCTGGATCCGGGTGTGGTGTGCGGAGGTGGTCACGGGATCACCTCGGCGAAGTCGAACCGGAGGAGCCACCGCGTCAGCGTCTGCGGGTCCAGCTCGCGCGTCAGCGGGCCGCTGACGACGTACGCCATGTCGGCCACGTCAACGTCGTCATCCGCCATCGTGAGGATCACGCCGGATGCGTGCAGGGTCTCCATTTCGTCACAGGCCGGCGCATCGCTGACAAGCAAGGTGAGCTGCCCGGATCGCAGCGCGGCAGGGCGGATCGTCACATCCGGATCCGTCCTGCCAATCAGCACGTGCACGCGAGTGCGCGTCTCCCGGGTCGTGTTCCAGCCGACCACCAGGAGCGGCGTGAGGGTGGTGGTCCCGTCGCTGATCGTGGTCACGTCACACCGCCTGATTCGCGAAGGTCTGGACGCGGAGCGGGACCGTGATGCCGTTGCGGCTGACGCGGTTCGCCCAGGCGACCCACGAGCTGTCATCCACCGGACCGACACGGACGCGCGGACCGTCGATGACGTCCGGAATTCCGGCCTTCAGCGCGTCCTCATAGGAACTCGACGCGATGAGCCCCTGTTCATTCCAGTTCGCTGCCGTCCGGGCCTTCTGGTCGTTGGGTGCGTCGATGAAGGCCTGGAGTGCCGGAGCCGCCGCCGGACCTAGCGACCGCACGTACTCCAGCGCCTGATCGGACAGGTAGGCCGACGCCTCAACGATGTTGGTCTGGTAGTTCCGGATCGCGTCAGCGCTGGTCTCCAGGTGCGTGTTGTAGGCGTCGAGGTTGAAGATTCCATCCTTGGTGAACTGGTCGATCGCAGACCCGGCCTGGTTGTACGCGTCCTGGATGCTGTCGGCGTAGCCCTGTGCCGCCGCCTCCTGCGCGGCCCGGGTCTCCTCGGCGTACTGCGTCAGCGCGTCACGGCGCTGCTCGTGAACGGCGATCTCGCGGTTTACGCCATCGATGCCCGCCTGGAGGAGTGCCGCAAGGCCGCTGTTCGCCTCGCCGCGTGCGTTCTGCTCTTCAACAAGCATGTCTCGGAGCCGACCGGCACGCCCTTCACGGGCGACGTGCAGCGCGTACTCATCGGAGTTCAGCTCGTTGAGGTAGGGCCGGGTGTCTTCAAGCTTCTGGATGTAGTCGTCCAGGAACTCGATGTTCCTCTGCGCTGCTTTTGGGTCACCGGCCAGACCACGCGCCAGATCCTCGAAGTTGATCCCCTCGATTTCGCGGGCGATGTCCGCGATCTTCGCCAGGTTATCGTCGGCGTCGGTGCCCGCCTCCGCCATCTCGATCAGGCGATCACGCACCAAGGTGAGTGGGGACTCGCCGGACGACCGGATCTCGTACAGCGCCCCAGTGATCTCGGAAATCCGATCCCGGAACTCCTCGGCTTCCTCCTGGCCATCCTGGAACGCCTTGATGGCGAAGCCGATACCGGCAGCGGCAGCCAAGCCAGCGACCGCACCCGCCGGGCCGAACCCTGCGAAGGCGTTAGCTGCGACCTCTTGGAAGGCGTCGGCCACGGACTCGGCGGAGCCGTCGAACGACGCGGCGGCCTCGCGCGCCGTGGAGTTGGCCTCGTCGCGGAACTCGCCTACGCCCTCCTTGGCGCGGTCGAAGCCGTCTCCGACATCGTTGCCGACCTTGCGCCCGGCGTCGCTGCTGTCCTTCCTGACGGCGTCGAAGGCCTCGCGGAAGGACGCCTCCATCTTCTCGGCAGAGGCTCCGACTTCCCGGGCGGCGGACTCGGCGTCAGCCTCGATCTTGCGCATGGAAGTGTCGAACTCGCGCGCCAGCTCGTCAGCCGGGCGGCCCTCTGTGAGGCCGTCAGAGAGCCGCCGTCCGGCGTCCTCTCCGGCCTGCTGCGCCTTCTGGACGATCTCGTCCAGGCCGCTGTCGACGCCGTCAGAGAGGCCGTCTCCGGCCTCCTGGCCCGCCCGCTGTGCCTCGCGGCTGATGTCGTCGAGGGAGTCGACGACGTCGTCCAGGGCGTCACTGACAGAGTCGGTGCCTCGGAGGAAGTCCCGCACGTTGGCGACGAACGGGACTTCAAGCGGTCGTGCCACGTGATCACTTCCCTTCGAACGCGTCGTGCGTCTTCTTGACGATGAGCGAGATCCAGAGGCTGACCATGCGCGGACCGACCTCTGCGAAGGCCGCGTAGCCGACCCGTCCCTTGGGCGTGCGGGCCGGGAGCTGTCGCATGGTGTGGCGGGTCACCCGGTGCGTCCCGGAACCGGACCGATTCCGGCGCCTGTAGGACCGAATCCGGTCCCTTTCGGAGCCGAACTCGAAGCCCGCCCACGACTCCACCGGCACCAGCCCGCCGGAGAGCTTCCGGCGACTGGACGCGGCGACGGCCTTCGGCGGGTTGCCCCCGGCGATGCGGGCGCCCTTGGCGATGATCAGCCGATCGGTCTCGGACCGTGCCCGGGAGTTGACCTCTTCCCGCCACACGGGGTTCATGGTCTGGACGGTGGCCCGCCGGATGTCCTTACTGAGGTCGCGGTTCATCACCTTCAGGGCCAGCACGGCGGCCTGAAGTTCGCGATGGTCCCCGACCTTCAGCATGGGTCAGGAGCCCAGCTCGACCAGCTCGGGCTCACCCTTCACCGGCAGAGTGACCGAGGCCGTTGCAGCCGCACCGAGCGCACCTCCGATGGCGCCCGTGGCAATCACCACGTCCACCATCCACGACGGCGTGACGCCGTCAGTGGGCGTGAACGTCATGGTCTTGGTCTGCCCACGGTTCTCCCACAGGTACCGGCTCAGACTCTCCGGCGACGCCCAGTCTTGGGCGTAGTTGATGACGACGCTGTACGTCGGATCGGTCACGTCGGTGAAGACGGCGCCCTGTCGGAGGCCTCGCCATTCGACGACGCTCTGGGACGGCGTGATGGAGATGCTGTCGCACGCCGACGCGTAGTTGTCGGCTTCGACCTCCAGCACGGAATGCTTCATGAAGATGGGGTCAACCAGCACTTCGGCCATGTCAGGATCCCTCCGGGTTGTTCGTGGTGGCGACCTGCGTAGTGATCTCGTAGGCCGGGTAGTTGGCGACGACGGTCCGGCGGGCCTCGGACCACACCAGGCCGCGTAGCTGCGGGTCGTTGTCGAGGACGTCCAGGACGTCATCGAGGGCGTCTGACAGCGCCTCGTCCGCCCGGGCCGGGTCGCTGATGCTGGACAGGACGGCGATGCTCAGGTCATGCAGCCGGGCGCCCTGCCGGTTCGGTGCGGGCGTGACGACGGTCCGGTAGATCGACACGTAGGTCTTGCCCGTCTCCGGGCCGTCTGGCGCCCACGGGTACGGCTGGACGACGTAGCTGTCGTCCAGCGCGGCGTCGATGACGTCCGCAAAGGCGGCCTGCACGCTCGTCATGACGGCGTCCCTCCGTTCACCCGCAGGCGGGCACTCGGAGGCCGGAGGAGCGCCTTGACGTCCGCGCCGAGTGGGCGGATGCGGATGGCGAACTCCCCGTCGAACCCGAGGACGTCACCGGCTGCCTCGGTGTTCTGCCAGAGATCCTGGGCCTGCATAACCGTGGCCAGCCTGTAGGCCGGTGTCCCGGTCGGCGTGTTGACCGGCGGGGCGTAGGCCTCGCACTGGATCTGGGCAGCGTCGAGCAGCGCGTTCAGTACGGCGTCGCTCTCAGGAGCGTCCGCCCACATCTGACGCGCAAACTCGACGCTTGCCCAGTCGGCCATGGTCAGCTACCCGACGGGTCGACGAGAGCCAGGCCCGCGTCCTTGTGGACGTTGACGGCGATGTAGCCGAACATGCCCGCGTCCACACCGGCGTTGGCGATGTTCAGGGCCTCGGCACGAACCGGGACCTCGGACAGCTCGTGCACGGTCGCGGCCTGGCTGACACCGACCAGGACCTCGCCGTCGTCGAGGCCCAGGTTCGGCACGACCCGGAAGCCAGCGGCGGTGCCCTCCTCCAGGCCCAGGGCCGCGTCCAGGTACTCCAGGCCCTTCTCCTGCGGGGTGAGCAGGAACTCGCGGTACATGTCCTTTGCGAGGACGGCGAAGGTGGGCGGGGCGTTGGTGCCGGTGAGCACGGCCAGCGCGCCGTCCACGATCTTGCCCCACACCGCCGAGACGCCCGACGGGACAGCGCCCGGGGTCACACCGACAGCGCTCAGCTTGGCCTCAGCCAGAACGAACGCGTCGGACTGGACGGCGTACGACTCGGTCATGGCCGCGTAGTAGCTGGCCCAGAACCCCTCGTTGCTGAAGTCGCGGAACTTGCGGTCGATGTCGTGCGCACCGGCGATGCGCTCGGACTCGATCTCGACGGCCTCAGTGGTCGGCTGGTTGGACGGCACAGCCGTCTTGTTGCCGGTGTACGGCGCCATGGTCGGCTTGGTGACCCAGCGCCACCCGGCGATCTTCGCGGCCGTCAGGTTGGCGTGGCCGAACAGCGGCACGATGCGCCGGGTGTAGGCGACGCCGTCCCACAGCTCGCCGACCCACTGCGGGACCTCGATGTCGTCGTTGATGCCGGACTGCGTGATGTCCGACAGGGCAGCCAGAAGCTGCGGGTCACGGGTCTGGCCGTAGTTGGCCAGCAGGCGGAAGACGTCCACGGGGGTGGACTTGGCGCCCAGGAGCCGACGGCCGCCACCGGCCGCCGACGCCCGCAGGTCCGCCGGGGCGGTCGCGGTACCGGTCATGTCGTCGCTCTCCTCTTCGGGGGTGTCCTCGGGCTGGTCGCCCTCGGGGGTCTCTTCCGGCTCGTCTTCGGCCGGGGTCTCTTCCTCTTCCGGCAGCTCTCCGGCGTCCTCAGCCACAAGCTGTGCGGACGGGAAGGCGGGGGTGGTCACGAAGCCCACGCCGGACAGCGCGCCACCGACGAGGCGGCCAGCGCGGATGACCGGCTCGTCGATCTCGACGGACGCTCCGGTGCGAAGGCCCTCGGTTGCCTCGGTCAGGAGGTCGTTGCCTGCCGTGGTGTTGGCCACCCGGAACGACGCGGTCAGGCCGTCCTCGTCCTCGGTGAGGGTCACGCCCTTGGCGACCGGCCGCTTTCGGTCGTGCTCCAGGTTGCCGACCAGCGCGCCGGGGTCCGAGGGAAGCGTGAGCACGCCCTTGCTGGCGGTCACCTTGCCGACGTTGGTCCGGCCCTCCTCGCCGTACGGGAGGATGCGGTAGGTCAGGGTCCGCGTGTCCGCGTCTGCGGTGAGCAGAGTGCCGTAGGCGGTGATGGTCGTCATGGTCAGTCCTCCGTCGCCGGGGCCTGCCCGGTCTGCGGGATGTCGGTCATGTCGGACAGGTCGAAGGCCACGCGCTGGCCACGGGGCACGACGTCGTCCAGGGACAGACGCGCCTCAATGGGGGTGAGCCAGAAACGCGCCGTGGTGTCCACGAATTCGTTCCGGCCGTCAACAGCCGTCGAATACTGCAGAGACGCAGACGCCAATGCAGCGTCGAGCTTGACGCCGGGAACGGACAGATACCGGCCGAAGTCCAGCGTGACGGCGTTTCGGCCCTGGACGAGAAGGTCCAACACGGTGTCACCGTGAGACTTCACTTCGATGTCGGACGGGGTGTGGAAAACGCCGCCTCCGCCGTCGATGACCTCATTGACGGAGTCCACAAGCTCGTGAATCTCTGTATCAGTCCGGGGGGTGTCGTCCGTGCTGTGGACCTCCACCGCCGGAATAGGGCGCCGAACGCGCATCGCCCATGCGCGTTCCAGATCGACCGCAGCTCGAATGGTCGTCTCCGCCATTTCCAGCAGCCCTTCATGAGGGCCGGGGATGAGAAGTACGGATTCTGGGGTGACGGTCTGTCCCTGCACAAAGATCTCGAAAGAGTCGGGGTCGAAGTTCCACCATTCGCGGGGGACACGCGCCGCGTCCGTAATCTGACCAGCGGTGGAACGCTCCACAGCCCACAGCGACCACCCGGAGAACACCAGGTCGTCCAAGGTCCACAGCATCCGGTGGAACGGAGAGGTCCCGCCGTTGGTCCGGTACATCCACGCGGGGGTGGCGACCTCGGTTTCATTCCGGAATGCGCGCAGCGGGTTCCGGGCGAGATTGCAGATGAGGTTGCGACCACCAGCGACAGCCGGAATGGACATCGCCATCTCTCGGTTGACCGGTGCCTTGGAGCCGAGAAGATCGCTCCAGACGACACGACTCAGATTGCTGGTACTGAATGGCGACGTCGGAGGAAGGGCAGGGTTCTCTACCGAACGTCCGGGCCGCTGATTCAGCAGGCGCCACGCGGAGAGAAGGCCCACAAAGCGCAGTGTAAGTCACTTTCTGGAAATGCTGATTTGTATCAATGCACCGTGAATTGTCAAGCCGCGCGACGTGCAATGATGCGGGACTTCCGAATGACCGGGAGCCGGTCGAATGCGAGAAGCGCTTCCGAGGCTGCGACCACCGGGGCGACCGGACCCTTGGACGCCCGGCGGGCGAAGAGCTGGCCGCCTTCGAGGTTGCGCCAGGCGGCGGCCTCTGCGGCGTTGTCCAAGCCGGGCTGCTTGAAGTGCCGTAGCTTCCCGTCGTCCAGCGCCTCGACCAGAGTTGAGGCCGCGACGTGCATGTCCTTGACAATCAGCGGGCTGACCTTCGGCTTGGGCCGGGCACGCTCCAGCCCTTCGGCCACCTTCAAGTTGGCGCCGATGCTGTCATGGTGCACGGGAATGCGGTACTTCAGGGACACCCGCAGCGCCTCGCGTCCGACGTCCGCCGGGGAGCCGTGCTCCAGCAGCTCGACGTAGGCCACGCCGTCATCGTCGCGCCAGGCGGCCACCAGCGCGGCGGAGCTGCTGTCGATCTCGACGTCGAACGCGATGGAGAAGCGCTCCGGCTTGGCCACGGGGATGTCTAGCCCGGACGCCGTCCACTTCTCCTCCGACAGGGCGCGCTTGTCGTCGGTGCCCGGCCACTGGCCGCAGTACTCGCGTGCCCACGTGGCCTTGTCCATGCCCGCGCGGCGCGCGCGCAACTTGTCCAGGGTGGTGAGGCCGTTGCGGAGGCCGGGGTGCCAGAGCGGCCACAAGGCCTCATTGTCCACGTCCTGGCCCCGCTGGGCGGCGTCCTCAATGAGGGTGTGTCCGGGCTTGCCGTTGCGGCCCGCCTCCAGGCTGTCCCAGAACCACCCGGCCCGGACCTTGCCCGGCGTTCCGGCAAGGACCACACGGCCGTCGTCGCGAGTGTCGAAGAGCGGCATGATGCCGCCTCGGAGGTCGTAGGAGACCTCGGCGTCAAGCTCCTGCTGCTCGTCCAGGAAGGCCACGTCCGCAGCGTCACCACGGACACTCTTGTCCTTGGGTGGTACCACCCACAGCATGGAGCCGTTCGCCCACTCGAAGGACTCGTGACCCACGGACTTGTTGATCTTCGGTCCGCCGTCGGCGTGCGGGTGGTGACGCTCCAGCAGCCTGGCCATCCCGAGGAACCGGCGCCGCGCCATGATGCCGCTCTGCGCGGACGTCAGGATCATGAAATCGTCGCGCTCTTCACACAGGCCGATCCACCGGCACCACAGCGCGGTCGTCTTCCCGGTGCGTCGTGGCTCGGACATGGCGGTCGTCTCGTGGGCGTCCTCCAGGATCTCGTCCCATTCGAGCTGGTGAGCCTTCAGCGCAGAGCGTCCGGTGAAGCCGAGACGCTTCGCTCCGCGCTCCATCGGCCTCATGAGCCGGCCTCTGTCTGACCTGCGACGATGCGCCTGCGCGAAAAATGGGAGCGGACTTCGGGTGGGTTTCGGACATCGATCTCAAAAACGATCACCATCGTCTGATCCGCTCCCTTCGCTCTCGTCCGCCCGACTTGGCTGCTCGCATCCGTGCCATGCCCAGCCGTCCACCGCTGCTGTCCGAGCAGCGCTTGTGCTCTGCTGCCCAGTTCGACGGGTCGAGCATCGGCCCGCCCTCAGCCAGCCCGTGCACGTGACCGCAGACCCACGGCTCTCGGTCCAGCTCGATCGCACGACCACAGCGCCAGCACGTCTGCACCGCACCCCGGGCACGCACCACCGCACGGGCACGGCGCACCACCTCGCCGGTCCAGCGTCGGCGTGCTCCGGTCGCGGGCACGGTCAGTCCTCGACCCTGCGCCTGCGCCGGATGACCCACACGTCTTCCCGAACGCCGTCCTTGACCGGGCCGTGTGAAGACCAGTACACGACCGTGTCCGCGTCGCTCTCCTGGGCCACCTCGACCATGCGCTTACCGAGCTGGATTCCCGCCTTCAGTCGGGCCTCAGAGTCGGGGTGCATGGTCGGCTTCCCGATGAGTTCTGTCGGGTCGGCTTCGAACTCAACTCGGATGGGTCGCATGGGTCACCAGGCCTTCTTCTTGTCACCGAGCTGCCGACGCAGCGAGTGATACGCAGCGTCCTTTCCACGGTCCAAGCCCTTGCGCTTGATGCGCTGCTTTGGCTGTCGCTTCATTGGCTCTCCTGGGGAATGGTTGGGCCGGGGTCGCGCGCCGGGTGGTGTAGGGGCACGACCCCGGAGTCTCGCCAACCATGGGCATTCCTCGCTAGCAAGGACGGCCATTCGAAGCGTAACCCGCTCCTGCTGTGTTTCGGATGTTTCGGCACTCTGTTTCCCTCTGCACCCCGATGACCTGTGGTGTTTCGCTTGTTTCCCTTGTTTCGCTAGGTATGGAAGGAAGGCCCCTCAACCCGGCTACACCACATATTTCTTTTTATTCATCCGAGTGCAGATATGTAGTGTTTGAACTAACTACTCACACACCAGTAACAGGGGAAACGTCCTAGAGGTAGCGGCTCCAAGCGTCCTCGAAGTCCACCCTCATGTAGCCCTTCAGGCTGCCGTCGGTGAACCTCACCTGCTTGGGTCCGATGTCGTACTTACGCAGGTGATATGCCAACCTCCGGGCATCCAGAGAGCCACCCTTCATCGTGGCCCAGGGCGACTCCTCCAACTGGTTCAGAGCCGTGATCATCCACTCACTCGGCACCCGGTCCACAGATACGGAATTGAAAATATTCCGGATGTCGTCCAGGAGCTTGACGCCTAGGCTCTGTGCTTCTGCTCCACCTAGCGAAACAAGCGAAACAGCCGAAACACGCGAGGTCAGAGGCCATTCCTTGCCGAAACCGTGTTTCGCCTGATCCGAAACAGCCAGGAGCGGTTCCCACACGTCGGCATTGCGGTCCTCGATGCCCTCGGGCATCTCCGGCTCTGTGAGCTTCGGCCGGATGAAGTTGGACCACTCCTCCAGCCGCTTGGCGATGAGCGCTGCCTCGGCCTTGTGGCGCCTCTCACGCCATGGCTCGACCTGCTCCGAGGTGGACCGGCGCCGCATGCGGATGACCACTGAGCGAGTGAGGATGGTGTCCGGAAGGTTGCCAAGCCCAGCCAGCGCGACGGCGGCATAGGCAGGCAGCTCCTCCGTGACCATCTGCCCCTTGGCTCCCTTGGTGCAGCGACCGACGACGGCGCCCCTCCGATGGCCTGCGT
Organism: Jiangella alba; assembly: GCF_900106035.1. Lineage (GTDB taxonomy): Bacteria > Actinomycetota > Actinomycetes > Jiangellales > Jiangellaceae > Jiangella > Jiangella alba. The sequence goes on along the minus strand of NZ_FNUC01000004.1, from coordinate 919,402 downwards.
TCAGGACGGCCCTCACGTCCTCGTGGTTGTCCTTGGTCTTCGGGCCGAAGATCGTGTCCACCTCGTCGAACAGGACCGTCACCTGATCGGTGGCGATCTTCCGCACGAGGTAGGCCGGAGTCGCGCTGAAGGCGTGTACGGCCTTGGGCACCAGTGGCTCTGTGACCTCCAGGCACCGGCTCTTGCCGCTGCCCGGCTCGGTCGAGAGGAACGCGATACGGGGCGTGGAGTCCCACACGTCCATCAGCCACGTGTGCGCGATCCACAGCACGTGGGCCACGTGGGCGTCGTCCGATGGGTAGGCGATGAAGCGCCCCGTGAACGCGTAGACCTCGTCCAGGACCTCCGAGGTGAGTGCGGCCAGATCGTCCGGTGGCCCACCAGTGACGCGCGCTTCTCCAAGCGTGTAATACAGCGCCTCGTGGTTGGCGTATAGCCGCTTGTTGGACCCAATCCACTGGATCAGGTCAGTCCGGTTGTTGGTGTCGCCACCCTGGCTTACAAACTCCGTGATGATGGCCTGCCGGTCGCCGTCGGGGAGATCCGCGAATAGCGGGAAGTTCATAGTGGTAGCCTTTCTATTGATCACGGTGTGACGGAAAGGCCCCGGACTGGACTCCCGGGGCCTTTCGCATTCACTCCCCGAACAGGCGGTCGGTGCCGAACTCGGCTTCGGCGGCACTCCAGGCCTTTTCCAGCTCCATGGCTGCACCGGCCAGCGCCCAGCGAACCGGGTGGAATTCCGGCGAGTCCGCCAGTACGACACCTACGGCCTTCACCGCGTTGTTGATCCCCTCAAATAGGGCGTCCTGAGACATGGCTATCCCCTTGAATGGGTGGGTTGGGTTCAACCACAACAACCAACAAGTGGGATTCCAGATGGACGCCCGGGAACTGCTAACTAGATCACGCGGACTTCACAATGGAGACGAGGAGATCCCTGGTCTCTGAGTCCAGCGGGGGTGCGGCTTCTACCGCCCGGCGGATCGAATCCACCGTCTTTGCCTTGGCCAGTGCCTCTTCAGCTTCGGCCAGCTTAGCCGGGTCATCACTCCACCGATGCAGGCTGTTGACTCGCCTGGACAGGGACGCGACCTCTGGGGAAATGCGGTAAGCGCGTGGCACGCCGACCTCCGAATTGCATCAGCCGGACCGCCAGAGGATCTACGAGCGCACCTGCGATCCCGACTGATTTCGGAGCGTAACGGAAGGCGACTTCGAACAAAAGTCACACTCAAACGGCGAGTGTCAAGCGGCCTGCGAGAAGGTCACCCGCTCTTCGTTCAGCTCCCGGTGGCGCCACCGCTTCCCAGCGGCCGTGTGCACCCGCAGCTCACCGATCCAGGCGGGCGACAGCAGCAGCCGGGCGACCTCGCGCTTGGCGGGCATCTCCAAGGACGCCCAGGAGCGCGCCACGCCCTCCCCGGGCTCGATGAGGTCCCGGAGCTGGGTGGGCGTCTGCAGCTCCCGCTCGCGGGCCTCAGCGGCTTCCAGGCGGGCACGCATGCCGCCCTCCACCTTGCCCGCGAAGGCCACACTCAGCCGACCGGCCGACACCCCGGCTTCCAGCTCCACCAGCTCCGCACGGACGGCTGCGACCGCAGCACGAGCGGCGGCCAGCTCGACGGACGCCTCGGCATCGGACTCCCGCATGGCGTCGAAGACGTCGGCCCTGGACAGGTAGCCCAGGATCGCCCCCGTGGCGTACTGGTTGAGCTGGTCGTAGTCCACCCGCACGCAGCCACGCTCACGGCAGTAGTAGTCCAGGTGGTCACCCTTGCGCGTCGCCCGCACGACGATCACGGACCCGCAGACGGCGCACTTGCCGATCATCGACAGAAGGTGTTTGCCGCGCCCGGGACGGCTGGTCTGCCGGGCCGGGTCACGGAGCTTGGCCTGCACCCGGTCGAACTTCTCCGGCGGCACCAGCGCGGGCCAGTTGCCCTGTGTCACCGTGCCCTCGTCCATGCGCGCCCGCCCACCCTTCCGGCCGGGCACGTGGATGCGGCGCCCGGAGTACGCCGGGTTGAGGGCCATGCCACGCAGGTTCTGTGCGCTGAACGGGACGCCGTTCCGGCTCACCCACCCGTCGGCCTTGAAGCGGCGTTCGATCTCGTTGAGCGACACGCCTTCTAGGAGCAGGTCGAAGAGCTGGACGACCATGGGCGACTCGTCCTCGTCCGGGAGCTGGCGGAACGTGCGGACCTGCTTGCCCTCGACGGTCGTGAACTCGTAGACGCGCTTGTAGCCGAACGGGCAGCGGCCGTGCGGCTGGCCGTCGGCGGCCCGCTGGCGGTTCTCGCTCTTGGTCCGGTTGCTGATCTTGGAGCTTTCGTATTCAGCGTCCACGGCGTCAGTCAACAGCGTGCGTCGGTCGTGGCCGTCCGCCGGGTCGTAGAGCACGCCGCGCCCGTCCCGGTGCGAGGTGACGAAGATCTGGACGGCGGCGGCCTCGCAGGCGTCGATGAGCCTGACCCACTCCCACACCTTCCGCGACCCACGGGAGGACTCCCAGAGGATCAGGATCTGCGCGCCGAACCGACCGGCCTCCAAGTCCTCGACCAGCCGCGTGAAGTCCTCGCGGGCGTTGTCGCTGTAGCGCGACGCCCGGCGGTCGTTGTCGTCGTACGGCTCGCCCAGCCGCCAGCCGTTGCGGTCGGCGGCCTCGCTGTTGTCGGCGTGCTGCCGCTTGACGCTGGCGCCGCCGCGCCGGTCGAGCGAGACGCGCAGGTACTCACGGGCCACCAGGGCTGCGAAGGTCTCCATGTGCGCTAGTATCGCACTTGTAAGTTCTAAGGTCGTCGAGGCTGGTTCGGCACACCACGGCGAGGAGGTCGGCCGTGCGGAGCAGGGCGTCGGGGCCGTGCCGCATGCCGAGGCGTCCGCCGTCGACGAGGACGTCGATGCCGTGCCGCGTGACACCGCGCAGCAGGGAGGCGAGCGTGGCCCAGAAGTCGTCGGTGAGGCTCGCGGCCTGGGCCTTCGTGGCCAGTCCGGGGAGGGCGAGCCGCGCGCCGTCGTCGGTGAGGGCGATGGTCTGCCCGCGCAACGTGCGAGGGCTCAGTGCGCCGTTGCGGTGGGCGAGCGCGAGGTTGATGAGGCCGCGCTCGTGGTCGACCTCGCCACGCAGGTGACCCGCCTTGATACTGCTGCTGCCGGCGACATCGGCCTCGACCAGCAGCACTGGACGCGGCCAGGTCAACGCGGCGACCAGGGTGGTCGTGGTGACGCCGGGAGCGCCGCGGACGGAGGTGAACGCGAGCACCGTCATCGGTCGTCACCGCCCTGCGCGGCGTCGAGCACGATGGCCACTCGCCCGGTGGCGGCCTTCGCGACCAGCGTGCCGGCGATGTCGTCGGCGACCACGACGTCGACCACCACGTGCCCGGAGTCGAGGACGGCGGAGACGCCGACCACCGTGGCCGCGACCGAGCGGGGCGGTTCGGACGGCGGAGCGTCGCCGAGGCTAGGCGTGCCGAAGACACGGACGTGGTCGCCCGGGAGGAGGTCGGACTGCGGCAGCTGCGCCTCGGTGACCGCGACGCCGACCACGCTCTGCCCGGCCGCCGGGACGTCGGCCGTGGTGAGCGCGCCGTCGGTGAGCAGCGTGCCGGCCGGCAGATCGGTGCTGGCGCGCTGCCCGACGACGTCAGGGAGCCGGCTCGCCGCGACCGGCCGCACCGCTGGATCGGGCGCCGCCCGCGCCGTGGTGAGCCGGGAGGCGTCGAGCACCTCGCCCCGGTGCACGGTGTCGGTGACGGCCAGCACGGGGACGGTGTCGCCGGACGTCTGCGCCAGGTAGGCCGCGCCCGCACCGCACGTGGCCAGCAGACCGACGCCCAGCCCGATGAGCGCGGGCCGCCGCCGGTAACGCCGCACGGGCGGGCCCGGAGGGTCGAACCCGGCGTCGAAGGGCTGGTCGAACGGGTCGTCGGCGGTATCGGGCCGGATGGTCTGCGTCATGAGGTCTCCTCTCGGATCGCCGCGGTGGGGTCCCGGCTGGTCAGGCCGCCGTGGTCAGCGCCGGTCCGTGGTCCTGGACGGCGGTGGAGAGCCGCTGGATCGCCCGGCTGCAGCGCTGCCGGACGGCTCCGGGGGACAGCCCGAGCTCGCGGGCGACGAGGTGGGCGCCGCCTTGCTGGCCGGGCAGCGGGCAGTAGACGCGCACCAGAAGCTCGGCGTCGTCGGCGGTGATGATCTGCTTGCTGATGCCCCAGGTCAGCGTGGCGAACACCTCGACGACCGGTGCCGGAGCCTGGTGGAACAGCGGTTCGGCGGTGTCGAGGACGGTGGGGTCGACGAGGTCGGGCGCGTCGTCGGCCAGCGACAGGTTGAAGTAGCGCAGGGCGTCCATGCAGAGGTTCACCGAGACCTTGTGCCGCCGTCGGTCGACCGGGTACGTCGCGATGGCGTGCCACAGCGCGGCCACGGCGGCGCCGGTGAGCTGCGGGAGGTCGCCGCGGACCCCGGGCATGCCGAACCGGTGGGCGCGGCGGGCGAGCCGGATGGCGCGTCCGAGCATGACCTGGAGGACGAGGCGGCCGGCGAGGTGGTCGTCGCGCTCGGTGCGTTGGTCGAGCAGGCCGATGAGGAGATCGTCGGCGACGGAGGGTTGATCTCGGCGCGTGCGCCCGATGACGTCGGCGGCATCGGCCAGGACCGTGCAGTCGGCGAGGGCGGGCAGCGGCCAGCGCTTCGGGATGGGGCGAGCGCCGAGCCGGCGCCATTCGGCATTGAGTTGGTCGGTGACGAGAACGGACGAGTGGGCGGGGATGGCGAGCGTGTTCACCAGCGGGCTCCCAACGCGGATCGGAGGGGTGATGACACGCAGAAGTTCAGCCCGAGGGGTTAGCCCGGAAGTTAGCCCTAACGGTCGTTGAGCCGGGTCGAGCGGTTGCCCGTTTTTCGGCGACTCCTGGATTCCGCGTGCAAGACCGGGACATCTCGTGCATCCTGGAAGGCTTTGTCCGTCCCCGGCTGTCACATTCGCCGGCCCGAGCGCACCCATAGACAACAGACGGGTGAGCTGGAGGGGAGTTGCACGTGATCGCTTCGTCGACACCGCGTGCCGTGCTGCGTGGCCTGGCGGCACTGCTCGGCCTCGCGGCCCTGATCCTGGGTGTGCCGGTGGTCCTGTGGGCCGCCGGCGGCTCACCGCTGCCCAGCGAGTGGCCCTCGCTGGCCGACGTCCGCGCCGCCGCCGTTCGTCCCGACGACGGCGCGTTGTTCCTGGCATTGCTGGTCGTCGCCGGCTGGCTGGGCTGGGGCACCTTCGCGCTCAGCCTCGTCGTGGAGATCCCCGCGGCGATCCGTGGACGGCCGGCGCCGCGGGTGCCCGGGCTGCGCGCGCAGCAGCGACTCGTCGCCGGCCTGGTCGCGACGGTGGCCGCGGTCGGCGCGGGTGGTCACGTCGCGTTCGCCGCATCGGGTGCGCCGCCGCCCTGGGAACCGGCGCCGCCCGTCACCACCGACCTGGTCGGCGCGCTGCCTGCCGGCACGCACGTCGTGGTCGACGGCGACACGTTGTGGGACGTCGCGGAGGTTCGGCTCGGTGATCCGCGCAGGTATCCGGAGATCGTGGCGGCGTCGGCGGCGACGGTGCAGCCTGACGGGCGGCGGCTCGTCGACGCCGATCTCATCGTGCCGGGATGGACGCTCACGCTGCCGGCCACGCGCGGAGAGCTGCCCGATACCGGCGGCCCGGCAGCCGATGGAGCCGACGCGACGGGGCCGGTGGGTGCGACCACCGGCGACGCATTGGTGATGGAGGCCGAACCTGGCGACGAACCGCGGACGGAAGCCGATGGGTCGGCGGAGGGCGGCGGGTCGGCGGAGGGCGGCGGGTCGGCGGAGGCCGATGACGACGGTGAGCTGGTGCGGACGGCCGGTGGAGTGGGCGCTGTGCTGGCGGCGGCGCTCGTCGGCGTGCTGGCGGCCCGAAGGGTGCGTGAGCAGCGGCATCGGCGTCCGGGCCGGCGCCTCGGCGGGGGCAGCCCAGCCGATCAGCGCGCCGAGACCGAGCTGCGGCAGGCCGCCGATCCCGTCGCCGTCGACGTGGTCGACCGAGTGCTGCGTGGACTGGCCGCCAAGCTGGCACAGATGGGGCGCGGGCTACCGCCGTTGCGCGCCGTCCGGCTGACCAAGCGCACCCTCGAGCTGTACCTTGCCGCGCCGGCCGAGTTGCCGCCGCCGTTCGCGGGCACCGCGCACGGCGGTGTCTGGACGGCGCCGCTCGACGAGGTGGCGGACGTCGAGGCGGACGTGCCGGCGCCGTACCCGAGCCTCGTCACACTCGGGCACGACCACGACGACGCGCTGGTGCTGCTCGACCTCGAGCAGGTCGGCGCGCTGGTGGTGGACGGCCGGGCCGAGCTGGTGCGGTCGGCGCTGGCGGCGGTCGCCGCGGAGCTGGCCACCAGCGCGTGGGCCGACGACCTGCGGGTCACCGTCGTCGGGGCGCCGGCGCTGGCCGACCTCGACCTGCTCGACACCGGACGGGTCCGGCACGTCACCGACGTCGGGCGGTTGCTGGACGAACTCACGGTGCGGGTCGCGGACGACCGGTTGCTGCTGGCCACGGCTGGTGTCAGCGGCCTCGGCGCGGCCCGCGTCACCCAGGTCGCCGACGCCACGTGGACGCCGGAGATCGTGGTGATCGCGGAGCCGCTGCCGGCCGACCAGTGGGATCGGCTCGAGGCGCTGATCGTCACGGCGCCGCGCGTGGCCGTCGCGGCGGTGGTCGGCAGCGGCGAGCCCGCCGGTCCGCCGTCACGCGGCCACCGGCTGCGCGGCCACGTCCCGCACTCCGGTGGTGCGACGTGGGTGTTGCGGCTGGACGGGACGCCGGAGCGGCCGACGGCCGTCCTCGATCCGCTCGGGGTGCCGATCCGGCCGCAACTCCTGGACGAGGAGACCCGCGGCCGCTTCGGCCGGTTGCTGACGGCCGCCGGAACGGACCGGCCTGACCTGGAGGGGTGTGGTGTGCCGATGGTCGAGATCTCGGCGGGCGACGTGGGAGAGAAGGCGCGCCCTGGTGAGGCTGCGAAGGCTCGGGGCGTGGCGGAACGGGCGACGGGTGCCGCGCCGGCGCGGTCGGATCGCCGCAGGTCCGTCGAGGTGGCCGGTCCGACCCTGCCGCCGGCCACGGCGGCGCCGGGACGGGCGCTGCCGCGACTGCTGATGCTCGGGCCGGTCGAGGTGCGGAACGCCGCTGAGCTGGGCGAACAGACGAAGCTCGGCCAGTTGACCGAGTTGGCGATGTTCATCGCGCTGAACCCGGGCTGCGACTCGACGGCGATCGACGAGGCGATCTGGCCCGGGTCGGCGGTGACGAAGACGACACGTGGGACGGCGATCTCGAAGCTCAGACGCTGGCTCGGCACCGACGCGGCCGGTGCGTCGCTGCTGCCGCGCACCGACAGCGGCTACACGCTGCGCCCAGGCATCCGCAGCGACTGGGACGAGTGGTGCGACCTGCTCCCGGACGGTCCAGCGCGGGCCGGCAACGCCGAGTTGCGGGCCGCGCTCGACCTCGTCAGCGGGCGGCCGTTCTCCGGACGGGGCCGGCGGCGGTACACGTGGGCCGATCACCTCGCGCAGGAGATGATCGCCTCCATCGTCGACGCGTGTCACGAGGTGGCGCTGCGGTCGCTCGTCGACGGCGACGCGTGGGAGGCGCTGCGTGCGGCGCTGCTCGGGTTGTCCGTCGAGCCGGGGGTCGAGCTGTTGTGGCGGGACCGGCTCAAGGCCGAGGCCGCGCTCGGCGATCCAGGCCGGCTGCTGGGGACGATCGAGAAGCTGCGGGCCACGGCGGCGGACCTCGGCGGCGATCTCGAGGCCGAGACGGAGGAGTTGATCGAGCGGCTCCGGGCGGGCGGCGAGCGGGGCGATGCGCAAGGCGGTGTGCGGCGCGCTGGGCAGAGCGGTGCGCAGAGCGGTGCGCAGAGCGGTGCGCAGGGCGCGGACCGCCGGGTGGCGGCGGCCGGCGAACCGGTGACGTCCGGCCAACCGGGGGCGTCTGGCGCTGTGGCGACGTCTGGCGAACCGGGGGCGTCTGGCGCTGTGGCGACGTCTGGCGAACCGGGGGCGTCTGGCGCTGTGGCGACGTCTGGCGCACCGGAGGCGCCCGGCGGGTCCGGCCGCAGGTCGGCGGACGGGGCGGCGGGATCGCACGGGCCCGGCCGACCCCGGTCGACGGCGGGGAGGTGAGCGGCCGCATACGCTTCTGGACATGACCCAAGAACGCGGCGTCGAGGCCCTGCGCGAATCGGGGCTGGCCCATGAGATCGTCCGTCATCCGCCGGTGAACAGCCTCGAGGAGGCCGCCGCCGCGCGCGGGGTCGAGCCGGCCGCCGTCATCAAGACGATCGTGGTGCGACGCGCCGACGACGACTACGTGTTCGTGCTGGTCCCCGGCGACCGCACGATCGCGTGGCCGAAGCTGCGCACGTTGTTCGGCGTCAAGCGGCTGTCGATGCCCGACGCCGAGACGGCGCGCGACGTCACGGGGTACGAGCGTGGCACGATCACGCCGTTCGGGGCGACGCGGGCGTGGCCGGTCGTCGCGGACGAGCGGGTGCTCGGGCGGACGGTGTCGATCGGCGCCGGCGCGTTCGGGGTGTCGGCCACGGTCGACGGCGACGAACTGGTGAAGACGCTCGACGCGACGGTCGCGGACGTCACCGACTGACGGCGGAACCGATCAGGACCGAGGCGAACACCGTCAGCACGGGCGAGCAGCCGGCGTCGACCTTGACGGTGGCGAGGTCGTCGCCGCGGGTGACGCCGCGGTTGACGATGACCACCGGGCGGCCGGTGCGGTGCGCGTGCCGGACGAACCGCAGCCCGGACATGACGGTGAGCGAAGAGCCGGCGACCAGCAGCGCCGCCGCGGAGTCGACCAGCGCGTACGCCGCCTCGACCCGCGGTTTCGGCACGTTCTCGCCGAAGTAGACGATGTCCGGTTTGAGGATGCCGCCGCACACCTCGCAGTCGGCGACCCGGAAATGGGCGGTCGCCTCGATGACGGCGTCGGCGTCGGGCGCGATCTCGGCGTCGGCGACCTCGTCGGCGAAATCGGGGTTCAGCGCCGTGAGCCGGGTGGCGACGTGGTCGCGCGGCACGACCCGGCGGCAGCTGAGGCAGATGACGCGGTCGTAGCGTCCGTGCAGGTCGATGACGTTGCGGCTGCCGGCGGCGTCGTGCAGGGTGTCGACGTTCTGGGTGATGACGCCGACCGCGGCCCCGCCCTCTTCCAGGCGGCTGACCGCGACGTGGCCGGGGTTCGGGCGGGTGCGGTGGACGTGCCGCCAGCCGACGTGGTTGCGGGCCCAGTAGTGGCGACGGCGGTCGGGGTCGCCGACGAACTGCTGGTAGGTCATGGGGGTGCGCGGCGGGGAGTCGGGGCCGCGATAGTCGGGGATGCCGGAGTCGGTCGAGATGCCGGCCCCGGTCAGCACGGCGGCCGGACGGCCCGACAGCACCGAGGTCGCCTCGCCGACGGCCGGCCAGGCCGGGTGGCCGGGGTCGATGCGGTCGAGCACCCTTCGAGCTTATTCGAGGACGGCGGCGAGACCACCCGGCGTCCGGCCGCCGGGCGGCAGTGGTGGGTGGTGGCGGCTCAGTGGGCGGGGCGCGGCGGGGCGCAGGTGTGGCGGGCGCAAGGCGCGGTGCGGGAGCTGGCGCGATGGCGGGATCGCGGCGGCGAGATGCGGGGCAGGCGGCTCAGTGGGCAGGACGCGGCGACGGACTGTGCGGGGCGAAGGCGCGGTGCGGGGAGCTGGCGCGATGGCGGGATCGTGGCGGCGAGATGCGGGGCGGGCGGCGCGGGACGCAGAGGGCGACGGCTCAGGTGCGGAGGAGGGGCGGCATCAGCGCGCTCGTGGACCCACGGCGATAGAGCTGGGCCGGCCGTCCGCCACCGCGGGTGGTGGAGGCGCCGGTGGGCGCGAGGAAGCCGGGCGTGCCGGTGACCTTGCGGTGGAAGTTGCGCGGATCGAGCTCGACCCCCCAGACGGCCTCGTAGACGGCGCGCAGCTCACCCACCGTGAACTCGGAGGGGCAGAACGCCGTGGCCAGCGAGGTGTACTCGAGCTTCGCCCGGGCCCGTTCGACTCCGTCGGCGAGGATCGCGCCGTGGTCGAAGGCCAGCGAGCCCGCCTCTCGCAGCAACGCGTCGACCGGCACGAACCGGCTGGCCGCGGCGTCGCTGCCGGCGACGGGTTCGGGGAGGTCCGGCATCAGCCCGAGGTAGGCGACGGAGACGACGCGTTGTCGGGGGTCGCGGCCGGGGGCGCCGTAGCTGGCCAGCTGTTCGAGATGGCCCAGCGACGGCGCCAGCCCGGTCTCCTCGCGTAGCTCGCGCAGCGCCGCGTCGGGGAGGTCCTCGTCGGGGCGGATGAAGCCGCCGGGCAGGGCGAGCCGGCCACGGAACGGCTGCTCCCCGCGCTCGACGACCAGGACGGCGAAGCGTCCGGAGCGCACCGTGAGGAGCACGAGGTCGACGGTGACCGCGAACGGCGGGTGGTCGGAACCGGCCATGCCGACATCCTATCTCGTCACATTGACGATTACTGCCGAACCGCTTATCGTCGAAACGACGATAAAAGAGAGGACACCAGAGATGGCAGAGATCCGCAGGTTCGGCCTCGTCCGGCACCTCCGGTCGACCCCGACCGAACACGTGGTCCACCAGCGCGGCGACCGCGTCGTGAACAGCGGAACCAGTTGCTCGTTCTGGTTCCGGCCACTGACGGCCGCGCTCAGCGAGGTGCCCGTCGACGATCGCGAGTTGCCGCTGCTGTTCCATGCCCGCACCGGCGACTTCCAGAAGGTGGCGGTTCAGGCGACGGTGACGTACCGGTTCGCCGACCCCGAGCAGGTTGCCGGCCGCATCGACTTCGCCATCGACACCGCGACCGGCCGCTGGCGCTCGGCGCCGCTCGATCAGGTCGCCCACCTGCTGACGGAGACGGCACAGCAGCACGCCGCCGACCTGCTCGTGACGACCGCGATGGCCGACGCGCTCGGCGCGGGCGCGACCGCGATCCGCGAGCGGCTGCGCACCGGTCTCGTCGGCGACGCCAGGCTGGGCGACACCGGCATCGTCGTGCTGGACGTGCGCGTCGTCGCGGTCCGGCCCGATCCGGACATCGAGCGCGCGTTGCAGACGCCGGCCCGCGAGCTGATCCAGGAGGAGGCCGACCGGGCCACCTACGAGCGCCGAGCACACGCCGTCGAACGTGAGCGGGCGATCAGCGAGAACGAGCTGCAGTCGAAGATCGAGCTCGCCGCTCGCGAGGAACGTCTGGTCGCCCAGCACGGCGCCAACGAGCGACGGCGGGCGACGGAGGAGGCGGCGGCCGCGCGGATCGCCGCCGCGGCCGAGGCGGAGCGGATCGGTCTGGCCGCCGCGGCCGAAGCCGACCGCGTCCGGCAGACGGGCACCGCCGCGGCGGACGCGGAGGCTGCGCGGATGGCCGTCCTGTCCGAGCTGGATCACGGCACGCTGCTCGCGCTGGCGCTGCGGGACCTGGCCGGCGGGCTGCCCGAGATCGGCACGGTCAACGTGACGCCGGACCTGCTCACGTCGGTGCTGGCCAAGCTGACCGACGGCGCGGCGCGCTGATGCTCGCGCCGCGCGTCGTGGTGGTGCACCGTCGCACCGAGCTGGAGGAACTGGTCGACCGGCACGGCACCCGAGGCCAGGCCGAGTTCTTCCTGCGGGGCCGCGGTCGTGACCTCGCCGCCGTCCAGCACCGGCACGACGCCGACGAGGCGGCGCGGCAGCAGGTCGCGGTCGCGGTGCCGAGTGACTGGCGGCGCGGCACGGTCGAGCGGGCCGACCTCGACCGGTTCCGGTTCGAGGACGGCGACATCGTGGTCGTCGTCGGCCCGGACGGGCTGGTCGCGAACGTGGCGAAGTACCTGGACGGCCAGCCGGTCGTCGGCGTGAACCCGGACCCGGACCGCAACCCGGGCGTCCTCGTCCGGCACGTGCCGGACCGGGTGGCGCGGCTGCTGGCGGACGTCGTCGCAGACCGGGCCGGCGTCGAGCGGCGGACGATGGTCGCGGCGGAGCTGGACGACGGTCAGCGGCTGCTCGCGGTGAACGAGGTCTTCGCCGGTCACGCCAGTCACCAGTCGGCGCGGTACCTGCTGACGGCGCCGGGGCGCGAGCCGGAGCGGCAGTCGTCGTCGGGGGTCATCGTCGGGACCGGCACCGGGGCGACGGGGTGGTGCGCGTCGCTGGTGCAAGGCCGGCCCGCGCCGCCACGGCTGCCCGGCCCGGCCGACCGCGCGCTCGCGTGGTTCGTCCGCGAGGCCTGGCCATCGCCGTCGACCGGGACGAGCTGCGTCGACGGGCTGCTGCCGGCCGGTGACCGGCTGGCGCTGGCCGCCGAGACCGACGGCCTGGTGGTGTTCGGCGACGGCCTCGAGGCGGACCGGCTCGTGCTGAGCTGGGGGCAGCAGCTGCTGGTGGGGGTGGCTGACGCGACGCTCTGCCTGGTGACCGGGTGAGACCGCTCAGCCGAGGTGGTGGCCGAGGACCTTGCGGTGGGTGTCGCGGGCTTCGGCGTGGCGGGCGCGGCCGTCGTCGGTGGGTTTGACGAACATGGCGCGGCGGTCGTCCATGCACATGGAGCGCCCGACCAGGCCGGCCCGTTCGAGCCGGGCGACGGTGCGGGAGAAGGCGCTCTGGCTGAGGTACATGCCTTCGGCGAGCTCGTGCATGCGGAGCTTCTCTTGCCCCGACTCGATCAGCCGGTCGAGCGCCTCGAACTCGCTGAGGCCGAGCCCGTGCTGGTCCTGCAGCTCGCGGTCGAGGTCGCACGCGACCTTGTTGTAGCAGGTCATGAGCTCGCGCCACTGGCCGACCAGCTCACGCTCCTCCGACGTGCCCATGCAGCGCACCTTAACACCGCCGCCACGTACATGCAAGGACATTAAATGCTTGTGCATCTCATGCACGTGCATGTAACGTCTCGCCTCGTGACTGCAACCGCCGCACCGCGTTCCACCTCTTCTGCACACGACGATCAGCGTTGGACCCCGCGTCTGTGGGGCGTCCTCGGCGTGCTGTGCCTGGTGATGTTCCTCGACGGGCTCGATGTGTCGATGGTGGGCATCGCGCTTCCGTCGATCGGCACCGAGCTGGGGTTGTCGACCACCTCGCTGCAGTGGATCGTCAACGGCTACGTGCTCGGCTACGGAGCGCTGCTGCTCCTCGGTGGCCGCACGGCCGACCTGCTCGGCCGCCGCCGGGTGTTCCTGATCGCCCTCGCCGTCTTCGCCGTCGCCTCGCTGATCGGCGGGCTCGTCGACGACGGCACGCTGTTGATCGTCACGCGGTTCGTCAAGGGTGTCGCCGCCGCGTTCACCGCGCCCACGGCGCTGTCCATCCTGACCACCACCTTCCGCGAAGGGCCGGCGCGCAACAAGGCGCTGTCGATCTTCGCCGTCTTCGGCGCCAGCGGGTACTCGTCCGGGCTCATCCTCGGCGGCCTGCTGACCAGCGCGGGCTGGCGCTGGAACTTCCTCATGCCGGTGCCGCTGGCGATCATGGCGCTGGTCGCCGGCATCGCGCTGATCCCGCGTGACCGTCCCGCCGACGCCGGGGGGCACGACCTCACCGGTGCGGCCACGCTCACCGCCGGCATGCTGCTCGCCGTCTACTCCGTCGTGTCCGCGCCGGAACGCGGCTGGGTCGACCCCGTGACCATCGTGCTGTTCGTGCTGGCCGTCGCGCTGCTCGCGGCGTTCGTCCTGATCGAGCAGCGGGTCGCGCATCCGCTGGTCCGGCTCGGCATCCTGCGCATCGCCACGATCGTGCGGGCGAATCTGGGCATGATCGCGCTGTTCGGGTCGTACCTGAGCTTCCAGTTCATGCTGACGATCTACTTCCAGGCGGCGCTCGGCTGGACGCCGCTGCGGATGGCGCTCGCGCTGCTGCCGGCCGGCCTGATCGTCGCGTTCGGCTCGCCGTACATGAGCCGGGTCATAGACCGGTACGGGACGCAGCGGCCGATCATCGCGGCGCTGGTGTCGCTGAGCGGCGCGTACCTGTGGTTCCTGGCCTTCGGCGGGGATCCGTCGCCGGCCTACGTGACGGACATCCTGCCCAGCGTGGTGCTGATCGGCCTCGGCTTCATGCTCGCGTTCTCCGCGCTCATGTCGCAGGCCACGGCCGGCGTCGACGACTCCGAGCAGGGGCTCGCGGCCGGGCTGGTCCAGACGTCCGGGCAGATCGGCGGCGCCGTGGTGCTCGCGGCGACGACGGCGCTCGTGACGGCCGGGTCGCACTCGGCCGAGGGCATGGAGGCAGCGACGTTCGACCAGTTCCGGCCCGGCCTGGTGCTGGTGACGGGGGTCGCGATCGCCGGCCTGGCGGTGATGGTGCTCAGGCGGCGCCGTGACGACGACGTCGAGCCGGACCCCGTCGAGGACGACAAGGTGCTGGAGCCGGCAGCGCTCTGACCAGAGGGTCCGTGGGGCCGGGGCCACCCCGGCCCCACGGACCAGCCGGGGGCTTCAGCGCACCCGCGAGAGGTTCGGGGTGCGTTGCGACGGAATGGCCCCGCCCGGCGAGCCGTCGCCGTCGTCGTCAGAGGAGGACGGGGAGGGCGACCCGTGCGCGTCGTCGATGGCGGCCTGGACCGCGCGCTTGCGCTTGACCCGCTCGATCAGCACGGCCACCCCGATGCCGGCGATGACCACGCCGCCACCGACCAGGGCGTCGACGACGTAGTGGTTGCCGGTGAGCACGATGGTGGCGAACATCAGCAGCGGCATCGTGGCGCCGATGATGCGGACGACGAGCACCCGCGACAGCGCCACCCACGCGATGCCCAGCAGCAGGATCCAGCCGAAGTGCAGGCTGGGCATGGCCGCGTACTCGTTGACGAACGTGGGCGAGTTCATCTCGCGGTACGTCGGCGCCTCGAGCGAGATGGTGTCGACGAAGCCGTGCCACGGCAGGAACCGCGGCGGCGCGAGCGGGTAGAACGCGAAGATGACCAGGCTGAACGCGCCCGATGCGAGCAGCGCGTTGCGGTAGAACGGATAGGCCGCCGGGCGGCGGGCGATGAGCCAGACCAGCGTCAGCACGAACACCGGCCAGTAGCCGTAGATGTAGAAGCCGTTGGCGGCGTCGACCGCCCATTCGTGGTCGAGGATCAGGCCCTGGAGGTCGGTCTCGACGTTGATGCCGAGCGTCTTCTCGAACGAGATGACGTCTTCGGCGTGACGGAACGCGGCGTCGACGCGGTCGCTGGTGAGGCCGCGGACGAGCGTGTAGAGCAGGGCGGCGGAGAGCAGGAACGCGATCTCCTTCGCCGCCGTGGCGAGTCGTGAGTCGGAGCGGACGCGGCGCAGCGTGGGCGGTCGCCGCGACATGGTGTCCGAGGCCATCGGTCCTCCAAGCTGGCGACGTGCGAGGAGCGCCAGCACCCCCGTGAAGTTTGCCTCTACTTGTCGGCCGACAAGTGGTGTGGGTCTCACGCTACGACCGCACTTGTCGGCCGGCAAGTAGTTAACGTATTGTGTGGCCGCCCTCACTTCCCGATCAGCGAGGCGGCGACGGAGATGACCGACGAGGGACGGCCCGGCGCGGATACCGCCGGAAACATCCGCGAGGTCGCGCTCGACCTGTTCTCCCGGCAGGGCTACGAGCGTTCGACGCTGCGTGAGATCGCCGACGCACTGGGCATCACCAAGGCGGCGGTCTATTACCACTATCGGACCAAGGTGGAGATTCTCGACGACCTGTTGCGGCCGATGGTCGACGGCGAGGACTGGATCATCGCCGACGCGGAATCCGACACCGCGGCCATCGGCACCGCGGGCTGGCGGCTGACGCTCGTCGAGCGCTACATCGACCTCCTGCTGGCGCACCGGCGGGTCGCCACGTACGCGATGAACGATCTCGCCGGCGTGTCGAACTCGACCTTGCTCAGCCGCATGCGCGCCAACGACGCGCGGCTGGCGGCGCTGCTGGCCAACGGCGATCTGTCGGTGGAGCAGCGGGTGCGCACGTCGGCGGCGCTGGGCGTCGTCGTCGCGATCCTGGCGCTGCCCGACGTCTCGAACGAGGAGCTGCGGCCGCAGTTGCTGCGCGTGGTGCGCGACGTGCTGGGGCTGACGGAGCACCTGCGCGACGTGGCATCGGCCTGACGCGGGCGACCCAGCGGCGGAGCACGCCCGAGCGGCACCACCCCGGGGGGCGAGAATGGTGCCGCTCTTGACACGAGGCTAGTCCGGCCGAGGTCGAACGCGAAGGGAACGGGGAAAAATCTTGCGCGGCGCCGTGACACGTGGGGCAACGGGGAGTCGTGTGCTTGTCGTGACACTTGCGGCGGTCCTGCCGCTGGTGGCCTGCTCGGATTCGACGGAGACCGGCTCACCCTCCGGCGGGGGTACTCCCGGCGCGACCTCGGCGAACCCGTCGCCGGAGGAGCCGCGGCAGCCCGACTGCGACAGCCCCTGCTACGGCGAGGCCGAGAACGTCGGCACGCTCGGCGACGACACCGTCGTCGAGGTCAGCGGCATGGCGGGCAGCGTCCGCACGCCGGGCCTCTACTACGTCGTCGGCGACGAGCCCGGCACGTCGGAGGTGGCCGTGGTCCGCGCCGACGGCACGCTCGTCGCGGCCATCGAGCTGGCCGGCATGGACACCGAGAACGCCGAGGCGCTCGCCGTCGGCCCGTGCGGCGACGACCCGGACACGTCCTGCCTGTACGTCGGTGACATCGGCGACCACGTCGGCCGCGACCACGTCGTCGTCTACCGTGCGCCGGAACCGGACCTCGACGACCCGCCGGGCAGCGTCGACGCCGACGCGCTGGAGTACCGCTACGAGGACGGCCCGACCGACGCCGAGGCGCTGCTCGTGGACCCCGACGGCCGTCCGCTGATCGTCAGCAAGGCGCCGTTCGACGAGGACACCGGCGAGACCGGCAGCACCCGGCTCTACCGGGGCCCGGCGGACGGCGGTGAGCTGGCGCTGCTGGGCGAGGTCGCGGTGCCCGAGCCGGAGAACGGGTTCCTCGCTGGACTGGTCGGCAACGTCGTCACCGACGCGTCCGCCGACCTCGCCGCCGGCCGGGTGCTGCTGCGCACGTACGACGAGGTGCTGGAGTACCGGTCGCCCGATCCGGGCGCCGACGTCGCGACGTTCCCGGACTGGCCGTCGCGGCGGGTCCCGCCCGGGAACGTGCTGCAGGCCGAGACCGTCGCGTACGTCGTCGGCGGCTGCGGCTACCTGACGACGTCCGAGCTGACGGGGTCGGTCGACGCGGTCGGGTGCACCGACTGACCGGGCCGTAACGTGTCGTCCACCCCGACGGAGTTTGGAACCCTATGCATGACAACCGCGCCCTGGTCGAGAAGCGTCTGAAGCGAATCCTGGGCCAGCGGCTCAGGCCGGCCGTCCACCGCACGGTCGCACCCTTGTCCCTGACGGTCTGGCACGTCGAGGGCGGCCAGGGCGAGCCGGTCCCCCCGCGGGTCGCGCTGCCCGGCGGCGAGGCGGTCGCCGACGGCCGCTACGTCCCGGTCGAGGTGGGTGAGCGGTGGGGGCCGCCGTGGGGCACGTCGTGGTTCCACGTCACCGGCGAGGTGCCCGCCGCGGCGGTCGGCCGCCGGGTCGAGCTGGTACTCGACCTCGGCTGGGAGGACCGGTTCCCCGGATTCCAGGCCGAGGGCCTGGCGTACCGGCCGGACGGCACGGTCGTGAAGGGCCTGCACCCGCGCAACGTGTGGCTGCCGGTCGGCGACCCGGTGTCCGGCGGCGAGCGGATCGACCTCTACGTCGAGGCCGCCGCCAACCCGCGGCTGGAGGGCGACTCGCCGTTCGCCGTGACGCCACTGGGTGAGAAGTCGACCGCCGGCAGCGAGCCGCTGTATCGCGTCAACCGCGCCGACGTCGCCGTGTTCGAGCAGGACGTGTGGGAGCTGTGGCAGGACCTCGAGGCGATCGGCGGACTGATGCCGCAGCTGCCCGAGGGCGAGCCGCGACGGTGGCAGCTGCTGCGCGCCGTCGAGCGGGCGCTGGACGCGCTGGACCTGCAGGACGTCGCCGGCACCGCGGCTGCCGCCCGGGCCGAGCTGACCGGCGTCCTCACCAAGCCGGCCAACGCCAGCGCGCACCGGCTGTCCGCCGTCGGGCACGCGCACATCGACAGCGCGTGGCTGTGGCCGGTCCGCGAGACCGTCCGCAAGGTCGCGCGCACCACGTCGAACGTGGTCAGCCTGCTGGACGAGTACCCCGACCTCGTCTACGCGATGTCGTCGGCGCAGCAGTACGCCTGGATCGAGGAGCACCGTCCCGAGGTCTTCCAGCGCGTCGCCGAGCAGGTCAAGGGCGGCCGGTTCGTGCCGGTCGGCGGCATGTGGGTCGAGTCCGACACCAACCTGCCCGGGTCCGAGGCGATGGCCCGGCAGCTGGTGCACGGCAAGCGGTACTTCCTGGACCGGTTCGGCGTCGACACCCAGGAGGTCTGGCTGCCCGACTCGTTCGGCTACTCGCCGGCGTTGCCGCAGCTGGTGACGCTGTCGGGGTCGCGCTGGTTCCTCACCCAGAAGATCTCCTGGAACAAGCAGAACGTCTTCCCGCACCACTCCTTCTGGTGGGAGGGCCTCGACGGCACCCGCGTCTTCACCCACTTCCCGCCGGTCGACACCTACAACTCCGACCTGTCCGGCGGGGAGCTCGCGCATGCCGTCCGCAACTTCCGCGACAAGGGCGACGCGAACCGCTCGCTGGTCCCGTTCGGCTGGGGCGACGGCGGTGGCGGCCCCACCCGCGAGATGATCGCGCAGGCCCGCCGGACGGCCGACCTGGAGGGCTCGCCGCGGGTCGCCATCGAGAAGCCGTCCGAGTTCTTCGCCGCCGCCGAGGCCGAGTACCCGAACGCGCCGGTGTGGACCGGCGAGCTGTACCTCGAGATCCACCGTGCCACGTACACGTCGCAGGCCAAGACCAAGCAGGGCAACCGGCGCAGCGAGCACCTGCTGCACGAGGCCGAGCTGTGGTCGGCGACGGCGGCCGTGGCGGGCGCGGCCGACTATCCGTACGACGACCTCGACCGCATCTGGAAGGTGGTGCTGCTCAACCAGTTCCACGACATCCTGCCCGGCTCGTCCATCGCCTGGGTGCACCGTGAGGCCCGCGACCAGTACGCCGGCATCGCGGCCGAGCTGACCGAGATCGTCGGACGGGCCCAGCGCGCGCTCGCGGGCGACGGCGACACCACGGTCGCGTTCAACGCGGCGCCGCACGGCCGCCGCGACGTCCCGGCCTTCGCGGCGGCTCCGGTGGCGCTGCCGTCGCCGCCGACGGAGGTCGTCGCGGCCGACGGCGGCTACGTCCTCGACAACGGCCTGCTCCGGGTGACGGTCGACGGCCGCGGGCTGCTCACGTCGGTGCTCGACCTCGAGGCCGGCCGCGAAGTGCTGGCCGGTCCCGGCAACCTGCTGCAGCTGCACCAGGACCTCCCCAACCAGTGGGACGCCTGGGACGTCGACGAGTTCTACCGCAACACCGTCACCGACCTCGTCGACCTCGACGAGCTCAGCGCCGACGGCGACACCGTCAGGGTGGCGCGCACCTTCGGCGACTCGCACGTCGTCCAGGAACTCACCCTGGCGGCCGGCGCCAACCGCGTCGACGTCAGCACCGAGGTCGACTGGCACGAGCGGGAGAAGTTCCTCAAGGCGGCGTTCCCGCTGGACGTGCAGACGCAGCGGGCGGCGTACGAGACGCAGTTCGGCCACCACTACCGGCCGACGCACGAGAACACGTCGTGGGACGCGGCGCGATTCGAGGTGTGCGCGCACCGGTTCGTGCACCTCGAGGAGCCCGGTTACGGTGTCGCGCTGGTCAACGACTCGACCTACGGCCACGACGTGCGCCGCGGCGCGTCGCCCTCCGGCGGCACCACGACGACCGTGCGCCTGTCGCTGCTGCGGGCGCCGCGCTACCCCGACCCCGAGACCGACCAGGGCGTGCACACGCTGCGGTACTCGCTGGTGCCGGGCGCGTCCATCGACGACGCGGTGCGCGAGGGGTATGCGCTGAACCTGCCGGCGCGGCTGGTCGAGGGCGCCGGGCACGAGGTCGAGCCGCTGGTCCGGGTGAGCGGCGGGTCCGTCGTCGTGTCGGCGGTCAAGCTGGCCGACGACCGCTCCGGCGACGTCGTCGTGCGGCTCTACGAGTCCGGCGGCGGGCGCGCGACGGCGACGCTGACGGCGTCGTTCCCGCTGGCCGGTGTCGAGGAGACCGACCTGCTGGAACGGCCGGTCGAAGCGTCAGCGCTGGTCACCGGCGGTGACGACGTGACGCTTCGACTGCGGCCGTTCCAGATCGTGACGCTGCGGCTGCGCCGGGCCTGATCCGTCAGGGCGCCGGGACGAACTTCACCGCACTGGTGCGCAGGTACGTCCCGCCGCCCGCGGCGTTGGCGACGGTGACGTCGCCGCCGGTGCCCGCGGCGAAGTCGTACCGGCCGAGCAGGATCCACTGGTTGCCGCCGGTGGTCTGGTCGACGTCGACGCTGTCGGTGCCGCCGTCGTACGTGACGGTGTAGCGGGCCGCCGTGGAGCTGTTGGCGTGGTTCGGGACCCAGGCGTACACGTCGTAGCCACCGGCCGCGGGCAGGTCGGGCCGCCAGCTGGCCGTCGCCGTCGTGGCGTTGCTGGTGCGCGTCGGGGACCGGAGCCAGCCCGGCACGCTCGACCCGCTCCACGTCCCCTGCTCGGAGTAGCCGGTGTCGGTGACACCGACGATGCTCATCGGCAGCGGCGTGACGGAGACGGCGGCCGGCCGCGACTCGTTGCCGGACAGGTCGACGGCGCGGATCTGCAGCTGGTGCGCCGTGCCGTTGGCCAGCTCCTCGACCGGGAAGCCCAGCCGGGTGAAGCCCGGGTCGGCGATGTGCCCGACCGGTCCCTTCGTGTTCACCAGCACGCCGTCGGCGTAGACGTTGTAGCCGAGCAGGTCGACCTCGGCGTTCTGCGACCAGTACAGGATGGCCCGCCCGTTCGCCGCCTCGCCGGTCAGCCCGGTCGGCGCGGCCGGCGCCCGGGTGTCGACCGGGATGCGCACCGGCGCCGGGCTGGACGGCGCCGACTCGCGGCCGGCGCTGTCGACGGCGGTCACCGTGATCTCGTAGCGCTGGCCCGCCAGCATCTCGCGCATCCGGAACCACGGGCGCGCCACCGGCTGCCAGCTCACCCGCTGCCCGTCGAGGTAGACGTGGTAGCCGACGACGTCCGGGTCGTTCGGCGCCCGCCAGTGCCAGGTCAGCGTGGCGTCGCCGGTGGCCGGCGTGGCGCTGACGGTCCCGCGCACCCCGGCCGGCGCCGGCAACGCCGCGTCGCCGGCCGGCGGCACGGGGACGAACTTCACCGTGTCGGCGCGGAGGAACCCGGTGACGCCGTAGTCCTTGCCCAGCTCGACGTAGCCGTCGCCGCCCGCGGCGAAGTCGTACCGGCCGAGGTGGGTCCACCGGTCCACGACCCCGTCGGCCGGGACCACCGTGCTGCCGCCGGCGTGGGCGACGGTGAACCGTGCGTCGCCGGTGTTCAGCTCGTGGCCGGGCGTCCATGCGTAGACGTCGTACGCGCCGGTCGCGGGCAGGTCGGGCGTCCAGCGGGCGGTGGAGCTGGAGCCGCTGGCGTAGCGGCTGCCGGTGCCGAGCCAGCCGGTCACCGTCGCCGACCCGGCCCAGGTCCCGGCCTCGGTGTAGCCGGGGTCGCCGTCCTCGACGACCACCGCGGGGGTGAAGCGGGCGGCGTCGGCGCGCAGGGTGCCGGAACCCGCCGCGTCGCCGGCCACCCGGACGCCGTGCCCAGCGCCGGGCGTCAGCTCGAACGAGCCCAGACTGACCCAGCGCTGTCCGGCCGTGCGCTGGTCGACCACGACCTCGCTGGTGCCGCCGGCGTGCGTGACGGTGTAGCGGGCGGCGGTGTGCCCGGTGGAGAGGAAGCTCGGGTTCCAGACGGACACCTCGTACTCGCCGGCGGTGGCCAGCTTCGGCGTCCACGCGGCCGTCGCGCCCTGCTCCGCCGTGCTGCGGGTCTCACGATCCTGGTAGCCGAACGCCTCTCCGGTGCCCGACCAGGCACCGGTCTCGGCGTAGCCCGGCTCGCCGTTGTCGACGACGACGCTGCCGGGCGTCGCGCGCTCGCCGTCGTCCGTCGGCGCGTAGTAGCGGAAGTAGTCCCAGGTGGTGACGCCGGGCAGGTTGGACTCGTCGACCGGCGCGGTGTAGCCCAGCGTCGTCAGCCAGATGCTCTGCAGACCGTGCGGCCCGGCGTACGGCTGCACCCGGGCGAGCACGCCGTCGACGTACCAGCGGATCTCGTCCGGCAGCCATTCGAAGCCGTACGTGTGGTAGCCGTCGGAGCTGTCCGGGCCGACGTAGACGCCGCCCTGGTTGCCGATGTGCTCCGGCACGAACCAGTGCGAGTGGTGCTGAACGCGGTCCGGCGCGTGCGAGTCGATCTCGAACCCGTCGATCTCGTTCACCCGGTTGTTCGGGCCCTTGTAGAGCGGCGCGTCCGGCATGCTGTCGCCGAGCCCCGTCGTCCACATCGCCGAGTGGAAGCCCTGGTCGCCCCAGAGCCGCGCGCGGGTCTCGTAGTAGCCGTAGCCGAACCACTGCCGGCTGATCACGCCACCGCAGGTGTACGGCATGCCGTTGCGGTCCTCGCGCTTCAGCGCGATGTGCAGCAGGCCGTCCGAGACCGTCACGTTGTCCGGCGAGTTGGAGCAGATGACCTTCTCGCCCTCGCGGTAGTACCAGTCGCCGGTGTCGAGCCCGGTGCCGTCGAACTCGTCGGCCCAGGCCAGTTCGTAGCCGGGGATCGGGGCCGGCGCGGGCTCGGCCGCGGCCGCGGGGTCGGGCGCCGAGGACAGCGAGGCCGCGGTGACGGCTGCCAGCGCCAGCATGGACCAGACTCGTGCGGTGACGATCACGTGACGACCTCCTGGGGGCGAGGGGCTCACTGACGGACGAACTTGACGGCGTCGGCGCGGACGCAGCCCGCGCCGGTCCGTTCGACGCGGACGGTGTAGGGCCGGCCGGCGCTCAGCGAGAGGGCGCCACCGACCGGGACCCACGCGCTTTCGGCCGCGCCGAAGTCGACGGACGCGGCGGCCAGTGTCGTGGCGCCGTCGGCCACCGTCACCGGGGCGTCGGGCTGTCCGCCGTCGCCGCCGACGCGGTACAGGTACGCGCGGTACGACCCGGCCGACGGCGGCCGCAGCGTCCAGTGCGCGGCGGCGCCCGCGGTGCAGCTGTACCGGCTGGTCAGGCGGCCGAACGCGGGCAGGCCGGACGTGGCCCAGCCGGTGCCGGACTCCGCGTAGCCGCCTGCCGGGTCGTCGTTGTCGCCGTACGCGTCGCGCTGGTAGTAGCGGACGTAGTCCCACTGCGTCCGGCCCGGCAGCGCGCCGACGTCGACCCCGGGGCTGTCGTTGAGGTCGATGGCGATGGTGGTCAGCCAGACGTTGAGGAAGTTGTGCGCGTAGGTGCTCGGTGCGTACGGCGTGCTCCAGACCTGGACGCCGTCGACGAAGAAGCGCACCTCGTCCTCGCGCCACTCGTAGCCGTAGACGTGCCAGCCGGCCGAGCTGTCGAAGCCCAGCTCGTCGATCCCGCTGGTCAGGTGGCCGCCGTGGTTCCAGGCGATAACGTTGTGCCGGGCGTAGCCGGGCACGTGCGAGTCGATCTCGAACCCGTCGATCTCGGTGAACAGGCCGGTGGCGCCGACCTGCGCCGACCAGAACGCCGAGTGCCAGCCGGAGCCCACGTTGGTCCGGGCTCGCACCTCGTAGTACCCGTACCGCGGCCGATCCTTGCTGATCAGGCCGCCGCCGGTGAAGTCCGTGGTCGCGCTGGTCGGGAGGCAGTCCGGCCCGGACGTGCCCTGGGGGCACAGCCGGATGGTCATGACCCCGCCGCCGACGCTGACGTTCTCGGGCAGCTGCGTGCTCCAGCCGTTCCACGGCTTGCCGGTGCGGAACGTCCAGCGGCTCTCGTCGACCGCCGTGCCGTCGAACTCGTCCGCCCAGCTCAGCGCGTATCCGGGTGGTGCGGCGAGTACCTCGGCCTCGTCCGTCGCCGGGGCTGGGCCACCTGAGACCAGCGGCAGCGTTCCAGCCGTGACCAGGGTGATGAGCGCACGAACCCCCATGGCGACCTCCTCGTCACCGAGGAGAGTACGGCCATGCGGGTTCGTTGTCTACAATGTGAATGCGGCATCTACGCCGCGCGGGTTACTGCCCGATCTGCCGGTTCCGGCGGCCGCGCAGACGTCGGCGCTGGGACGGGTCGAGCATGAGGTAGCCGGCGACCGGGATGCCGATCAGCAGCACGACGAAGAGCCAGAAGGGCAGCAGCCAGAGCGCGAGGATCGCCGCGGCTGCACCTCCGACGATCCAACCGGTGTTCTTGCCCATGGCGGGTCCTTTCTCAAGGGTTGCTCCCTCCATTGTCCCCGGTGAAGGCCGTTTCGTCTCCATCCACGGGAGGGGCCGTCCCCTACGGGACCGACCAACACGTGGCAAACCCCTGTCGATCACCCCTGCTCGACGGGTAACGTCTGCGGGCGATGAAGGTCGTCGTCGCTGCCGAGACCCGTGAACACGAGCGCCGGGTTGCACTGGTCCCTGACCTCGTCGGGCGGCTGACCAGCGCCGGCCTGGAGGTCGTCGTCGAGTCCGGCGCAGGGCTGGGCGCCCTGCACACCGACGAGTCGTACGAGGCGGCCGGCGCCTCCGTGGCCGGGCCCGACGCGTTGGCGAGCGCCGACGTCGTCGTGTCGGTGCAGCCGTTGCCGCCGTCGCGCCTCGCGGGGCTGCGCTCCGGCGCCGTCACCGTCTCGTTCCTGCCCGCGACGCAGGAGCTGGACGTCGTTCGCGCGGCCCGCGACGCCGGGGTGACGGCGTTCTCGCTGGAACTGGTGCCGCGCATCTCGCGAGCGCAGTCGATGGACGCGCTCACGTCGCAGGCGCTGGTCGCCGGGTACCGCGCGGTGCTCGTGGCGGCCGAGAAGCTGCCCCGGTTCTTCCCGCTCTCGATGACCGCCGCCGGCACCATCCCGCCGGCCGAGGTGCTCGTGCTCGGCGCCGGCGTGGCCGGGCTGCAGGCCATCGCGACGGCGCGCCGGCTCGGCGCCCGCGTCCAGGCCTACGACGTGCGCGCCGCGTCCGCCGACGAGGTGCGCAGCCTCGGCGCCAAGTTCGTCGAGCTCGACCTCCCCAGCCTCGAGGGCGCCGGGGGCTACGCG
Organism: Jiangella alba; assembly: GCF_900106035.1. Taxonomy (GTDB): domain Bacteria; phylum Actinomycetota; class Actinomycetes; order Jiangellales; family Jiangellaceae; genus Jiangella; species Jiangella alba. The sequence continues at coordinate 894,112 of NZ_FNUC01000004.1, read as the reverse complement.
CGCGAGATGACCGAGGACCGCGCCCAGCTGCAGCGCGACCTGCTGGCGCCGCACGTGTCCGCGTCGGACGTGCTGATCACGACCGCCGCCGTGCCGGGCCGGTCGGCGCCGCTGCTGGTGGAACGACCGGCCGTCGAGGCGATGCGGCCCGGCAGCATCGTCGTCGACCTCGCCGCCGAGTCCGGTGGCAACGTCGAGGGCAGCGTCGCGGGCTCGGAGGTGCTGGTCGGCGGTGCGCTCGTGTGGGGCGCGCGGAACGTGCCCAGTCAGCTGCCGGTGCACGCCAGCCGCCTCTTCGCCGCGAACGTCGTCAACCTGGTGCTGCTGATGACGGCCGACGGCAAGGTCACGCCCGACTTCGCCGACGAGATCGTCGACGGCGCCGCCGTCACCCACGACGGCGCCGTCCGGCATGCACCGACCCGCGAGCTGCTGGAGGCCGAGTGACCGAGGGCGTCGCGCTACTGACGGTGTTCGTGCTGGCGGTGTTCGTGGGGTTCGAGGTCGTGTCGAAGGTCTCGTCCACGCTGCACACGCCGCTGATGTCCGGCGCCAACGCGATCCACGGCGTCATCCTCGTCGGCGCGGTCATCGTGGCCGGGACGGCGGACGAGGCCGGCGTGCTGGTGGTCGCGCTGATCGCGGTCGTGCTGGCGACACTGAACCTGGTCGGCGGGTTCGTCGTCACCGACCGGATGCTCGAGATGTTCGGCGGGAAACCGCGCTCCGCCCGTGATGAGGAGGGCGGCGCGTGATCCCCGTCTGGGCCCAGGTCTGCTACGTCGTCGCCGCCGTCTGCTTCATCCTCGCCCTCAAGGGCCTCTCGTCGCCGAAGTCCGCGCGGCGCGGCAACCTGATCGGCGCGTTCGGCGCGCTGCTCGCCGTCGTCGTCACGTTCATCGCCTACGACATCGACAACCTCGGCTGGATCCTGCTCGCCGTCGTGGTGGGCGCGGTCCCGGGCGCTCTGGGCGCCCGGCGGGTCGCGATGACGGCGATGCCGCAGCTGGTCGCGCTCTTCAACGGCGTCGGCGGTGGCGCCGCCGCCCTCGTCGCGATCCTCGAGCTGCGCCACGCCGACCTGCTGTCCGACGGCGCGCTCGCGGCGTCCGCGTTCACGATCCTGATCGGCGCGGTGTCGTTCTCCGGGTCCGTCATCACCTTCCTCAAGCTGCAGGAGCTGATGACCGGCCGCCCGATCACGTTCCCCGGTGGGCCGTTCGTGTTCGGCGGCGTTCTGGTCGCGGCGGTCGGGCTGGGCGTGTGGACGGTCGCGACCGGCAGCGTGACGCTGGCGATCATCCTGGCGATCGTCGGGCTGCTGGCCGGCGTGCTGCTGGTGCTGCCTGTCGGCGGCGCGGACGTGCCGATCGTCATCTCGCTGCTCAACGCGTTCACCGGGCTGGCGGTCGCCGCCGGCGGGTACGTGCTGGAGAACGCGCTGCTGCTGGTGGCCGGCACGCTGGTCGGCGCCAGCGGCACGATCCTCACCCGGGCCATGGCGCGCGCGATGGGCCGCTCGGTGTCGTCGATCCTGTTCGGCGCGTTCAAGGGCGGCTCGTCGGCGGGCGGTGGCGAGGTGTCGGACCGCCCGGTCCGGTCGGCCGGTCCGGACGACGTCGCGATCATGCTCGCGTACGCCCGCAAGGTCATCGTCGTGCCGGGGTACGGGCTGGCGGTGGCGCAGGCGCAGCACACGATCCGCGAGCTGGTCGACCTGCTGGAGAAGCGCGGCGTCGAAGTCGGCTACGCCATTCACCCGGTGGCCGGGCGCATGCCGGGACACATGAACGTGCTGCTCGCCGAGGCGAACGTGCCGTACGAGCAGCTGCTGGAGATGGACACCGCCAACGGCCAGCTGCGCACGGCCGACGTCGCGCTGGTGGTCGGGGCGAACGACGTGGTCAACCCGTCGGCGCGGACGTCGCCGGGGTCGCCGATCTACGGCATGCCGATCCTCGACGCCGACCACGCCGGCGCGATCGTGTTCCTCAAGCGCTCGATGCGGCCCGGGTTCGCCGGCATCGAGAACGAGCTGCTCTTCGACGCGAAGACGACGCTGCTGTTCGGTGACGCGAAGGCGTCGCTCACGGCGCTCGTGACGGCGCTGAAGTCGCTCTGAGCGGGCGTCAGTCGACGACGCCGTAGAGGCGGTCGCCGGCGTCGCCGAGGCCGGGCACGATGTAGCCCTTCTCGTTCAGCCGCTCGTCGACCGCCGCCGTCACCACCGTGACCGGTACGCCCAGCTCGCGCGTCTCGTCGTCGAGGTGCTGCACGCCCTCGGGCGCGGCCAGCAGGCACACGGCGGTGATGTCGTCGGCGCCGCGGTCGACGAGGAACCGCACGGCCGCCGCCAGCGTGCCGCCCGTGGCCAGCATGGGGTCGAGGACGTAGCACTGCCGCCCGGTGAGGTCGTCGGGCAGCCGGGTGGCGTACGTGGTGGCCTGCAGGGTGTCTTCGTCGCGGATCATGCCGAGGAAGCCGACCTCGGCTGTGGGGACCAGCCGGGCCATGCCGTCGAGCATGCCGAGCCCGGCTCGCAGGATCGGTACGATCAGCGGCTTCGGCGAGCTGAGCTTCACGCCGGTGGTCGGCGAGACCGGCGTCTGGATCTCGACGGAGTCGACGCGCGCCTCACGGGTGGCCTCGTAGGCCAGCAGCGTGACCAGCTCGTCGGCCAGTCGCCGGAAGGTGGGCGAGTCGGTGCGGACGTTGCGCAGCACGGTGAGCTTGTGCGCGACGAGAGGGTGATCGACGGCCAGCAGACGCATGCCAGGAACTTATATGAATACGGGCACGCTCTCGACCAGTTGGGTGTGCTGGTGCTAGCGTCCCCGAGAGTGTGCAGGGGTTGCGTCTGAAGAACGGAGGCCAGATGCCCGAGGGCGCCATAGCCGAGCCCGTCGGCTCGGGTACAGACGATCCCCCATCTGCCGGCGGCGAACTCGTCGCCGATGCCGCACGCCTGCGTCAGCGGGCGGTCTTCCTCCGCGAACTGGCGGAGGCCCGCGCGCTGCTCGCTCGTTCCACCCCCTGGCACGGCCGCACCGCCGGCCTGCGCGGGCGGCTACGGCAGAGCATGTAGAAGCCGCTCCGCCGGTGTCCGACACTGAGGGCGTCGTCGACTTCGTGGTCGTGGCGTACCGCGAGGCCGGGCGCTGGCTGGTCGAGACCGCGCCGCGAGAGCTCGGGAACGATCTCGGCAAGCTGGTCGCCGTGCTGCGCGAGCGGCCGGGCGACGCCGGGTCGCTGGCCTTCGTCTCCGTCGACGAGGACTTCTTCTACGCGGCCCGGCTGATCGGTGACGACCTGCGGCTGCTGCTGTCCGACGTCACCGCCGCGACCGACTGGCCGATGGCCCGCGACGTCGTCGAGCGGCTCGGGCTGCCGTTTCCTGACGACGACGACCAGGCGCAGCCGGCCGGCGACCTGACGATCTTCGCCGACCTCGGCGTCGACCCGATGTCGCTGGCCGCGATCTGCGACCTCGACACCTACCCCGACGAACTGCTGCTGCGCATCGCCGCCCGGGCCGGTTTCGGCCCGCAGTTGGACGACGTCCTGCCCTGATCGTCAGAGACCGCCGCGCAGCTGCATGGCCGATGCGACGCGGTCGACGGCGAGCGAGTAGGCCGCCTGCCGGTAGCTGCAGTGGTGCTCTTCGCTGAACTCCGCGACCTCGGTGAACGTCCGCTCGATGCGCCCGCGCAGCTCCGTCGCCAGCCGCAGCTCGTCCCAGGGCACGCCCGCCACGCCCTGTGCCCACTCGGCGTACGCGGCGATGGCCGCGCCGCCACCGGCCAGGAGGTCGGGCACGACCCGCACCCCGCGCGCGTCGAGGACGGCGTCGGCCTCAGGCGTGACGGGGTGCGCGGCGCCCTCGACCACGATGCCCGCGCGCACGCCGTCGACGTTGAACGCCGTCAGCACCTCCCCGGTGGCCGCCGGGATCAGCACGTCGCAGTCGAGCGTCAGCAGCTCGTCCGGCGCGATGCGCTGCAGCGGCGCCCGGGAGTCGGCGACGGAGTAGCCGGCGGCGGTGGCGCGCAGCAGTTCAGGGACGTCCAGCCCGCGCTCGTTCAGCACCGCGCCGCCGGCGTCGCCGACCGCGACCACCCGCACGCCGCGCACGAACAGCTCGCGGGCCACCCAGGAGCCGACGTGGCCGAAGCCCTGGATCGCCACGCGCTGCGCCCCGAGGTCGATGCCCCAGCGCCGGGCCGCCGCCTCGAGCACGTACACCAGCCCGCGCCCGGCAGCGGCGTCGCCGCCGGACACGCCGCCGAGACCGAGCGGCTTGCCCGTGACCACGCCGGGCGCGTGCCCGTGCCGGCTTCCGTACGCGTCGAGGAACCACGCCATGACGCGCGCATCGGTGTTGAGGTCGGGCGCGGCGATGTCGAGCCGCGGCCCCATGACGTGGCTGACGGCGAGCGCGTAGCGCCGCGTGAGCGCCTCGAGCTCCGTCGTCGAGTAGTCGGACGGGTCGATCAGCAGGCTGCCCTGGGCGCCACCGAACGGCAGGCCGTGCAGCGCCGAGCGCCACGTCGTCAGCGACGCCAGCGCGCGGGTCTGCTGGAGGTCGGCGCGCGGGTGGAAGCGCAGCCCGCCGAGGTACGGCCCGCGGGCGGCGTTGTGCTGGACGCGGTACCCCTGCACGACGGCGATGCTGCCGTCGTCGCGGCGCAGCGGCAGCTGCACGCCGAGCTCGCGGTCGTGCAGTTTGAGCAGCTCGTTCACGCCGGGACGCAGTTCGAGCTGCTCGGCCGCGCGGTCGACCGACGCGGCCACGGCGATGTCGGGGGTGAGACCGCGGTCGATCATCGAGAGGGAGGTGAGGGTCATGGGATCTCCCGTAAAGCGAACGCTCGTTCTTCTAAGCTTGGCATCAGTTGGCTGATCGCATCAAGGGTTTCGCGTGCTTCCTGTGGCGACGCTGAGAATGCCGCCGCCGGCGGGTGTGACCCGCCTTACCTCCGCGGCACGTATCGTCGGGGGCATGTCCGCGGGACCGGCCGGCCGGCGCCACGAGCCGCACATGCGCCTCGCGCTGGCCGAGGCCGAGCTGGCGCCGTCGACGGGTGACGTCCCGATCGGCGCCGTCGTGGTCGACGCGGGCGGCGCGGTGCTCGGGCGCGGGCGCAACCGGCGCGAGGCCGACGCCGACCCGACGGCGCACGCCGAGGTGCTGGCGCTGCGCGCGGCGGCGGCCGCGGCCGGAACCTGGCGGCTGGAGGGGTGCACGCTGGTCGTCACGATGGAGCCGTGCTCGATGTGCGCCGGCGCGCTCGTGCTGGCCCGCGTCGACCGGCTCGTCTATGGCGCGCCCGACCCCAAGGCGGGCGCCGTCGGCTCGCTCTGGGACCTCGTCCGTGACCGCCGGCTCAACCACCGCCCCGAGGTGCTGGCCGGCGTCCTCGCCGACGAGTGCGGCGCGCTGGTCCGCGCGTTCTTCGCCGCCCAGCGCACCTGACATTCATCGATGTCTGATACATGGGTGACGGTGACTCCAGCCGGTTCCATGGCCGTCGGCGACTGCTGGCCCGGCTGCTCCGCGAGCTCGCGGAGGTCGCGGCGACGGGCCGCGGCTGCGACGCCGGCGTCGTGGGACGAGTTCTCCGGCCGGCTGCGGCTCACGCTGCAACGTCGCCGGCCGTCGTGGTTCTCGACGAGTTCTCGCGGGTCGCGCAGAGCATCGACGGCGACACCGCGACGGCGCAGACCGCCGTCACCCGCGGCCTGAAGGTGCTCACGGGTATCGGCGGGGTGGTCGCGGCCGACGTGCCCGCCGGTGCGGCGCCGAACAGCCGGCTGCGGCGGCACCGCGTCGCCGACCCGTACCTGCGGTTCTGGTTCCGAGCCGCAGCCGGCCGACATCGCCCGCACTGGGCCGTCTGCACGTCATGATCACGGCCGGCCGCCCGATTTCCTAGACGCACCGAGGCTCCGGTACCCTCGACGGCGGTAGCGTGTCCGAGCGGCCTAAGGAGCACGCCTCGAAAGCGTGTGTGGGGGCAACTCCACCGTGGGTTCAAATCCCACCGCTACCGCCAGGCCGAAGGGCCCCACCCGTGTCACCGGTGGGGCCCTTCGTCGTGCCGACGCACTGGACCACGTCAGACCAGCTCAGTCGCCCTCCGCATGGTCGCCCTCCTAGCCTGAAGGGGCTCGAGGCGGGGGGACGCCATGTCCATGCACGAGAACATCACCATCGACCCGGCGCTCACGGAGCTGTACAAGGACCTGCACCGGCATCCGGAGCTCGGCTTCCAGGAACACCGCACCGCCGCGATCGTCGCGCGTCGACTGAACGCCTCCGGGTTCGCCGTGACGACGGGCGTCGCCGGCACCGGGATCGTCGGCATGCTGACGAACGGGTCCGGCCCCACGGCACTGCTGCGCGCCGACATGGACGCGCTCCCGGTCGAGGAGGACACCGGGCTGGACTACGCCAGCACGGCGACCACGACCGACGCGAGCGGGGCGACCGTTCCGGTCGATCACGCGTGCGGTCACGACCTCCACACCACCTGCCTCCTGGGCGCCGCCGACGCGCTGGCCGCCGACAGAGCGAGCTGGTCCGGCACGCTGGTGGTGGTGTTCCAACCGGCGGAGGAGCTCGGCGCGGGAGCGCAGGCGATGGTGGACGACGGCCTGTACGACCGCTTCCCGGCGCCCGAGGTCGTGCTCGGCCAGCACGTGGCGCCGTTGCCCGCGGGCAAGATCGCGGGGCATCCCGGCGCGTCCTACGCGGGCTCGGACTCGTTGCGCGTGCGACTCGTCGGCCGGGGTGCCCACGGGTCGATGCCCGAGGCCTCGATCGATCCGATCGTGATGGCGGCCGAGACCGTCCTGCGGCTCCAGACCGTGATCTCGCGCGAGATCCCGAGCACCGCGACGGCCGTTCTCACCGTCGGCTCGATCCATGCCGGCGACGCCGCCAACGTGATCCCCGGAGCGGCCGAGTTGCAGCTGAACATCCGCACTTACGACACCGGGGTGCGCCAGCGCATCCTCGACAGCGTCGACCGCATCGTCCGCGGCGAGGCCGCGGTCGCCGGCGCGGCCGAGGAGCCCACGATCACCGAGATCGAACGGTTCCCCGTCGTCGTCAACGACCCCGCGGCCCTCGGCCGCACCCTGGACGCGTTCGCCGCCTGGCTCGGACCGGACAACATCCTCGACCCCGGCGCCGGTGCGGGCAGCGAGGACGTCGGCATCCTGGCGACGAGCGCCGCCGCACCCTTGTCCTACTGGCTGCTCGGTGGCACCGACCCGGCGCTGTTCACGACCGGCGACATGACCGACCCCGCCCTTCTCACCGTGCCGTCCAACCACTCGCCCCACTACGCCCCGGTGATCCAGCCGACGCTCACGAACGGCGTCACGGCGCTCGTCACCGCGGCCCGCACCTGGTTGCCGGCGTCCTAGCGCGCGGTGGCTCCGCCCTGCGCTCATCCGTTCGTTACGTCACCAAGGCTGTCGCACTTTAGGCTCTAGGCCTGCCGCGACGTGGGTCGCCGGGACGAGGGACGGGGGTGCGGCGTGACCGTCGACTCGCTCAACGTCTTCCTGCTCGGCGGCGCCCTCGTGCTCATCGCCGCCGTCGTCGCGGTCCGCGCCAGCGTGAAGCTCGGGCTGCCGAGTCTCGTGCTGTACCTGCTGATCGGCGTGCTCATCGGCGAATCGGGACTGGGCGTCCAGTTCTCCGACCCCGACCTCGCGCAGTCGTTCGCCTACGCCGCACTCATCGTCATCCTGGCCGAGGGCGGCCTGACGACGAACTGGGACGAGGCGCGGCCGGTGTTCGGCATCGGCCTGTCGCTGGCGACCGTCGGCGTGGTGGTGAGCACGGCGGTCGTCGCGATCATCGGGCACTTCCTGCTCGGGCTCGACTGGCTGCCGGCGATCCTGCTCGGCGCGATCTTCGCCCCGACCGACGCCGCCGCGGTGTTCTCGACGCTGCGGCGGCTGCCGTTGAGACGACGGCTGTCCGGCGCGCTGGAGGCCGAGTCCGGTCTCAACGACGCGCCGGCCATCGTGCTGGTGACGATCCTGAGCGCCAGCCACGGCCCCGCCGAGGGCTTCCTGCTGATCGGGCTGACGGTCGTGTACGAGCTGATCGGCGGTGCCGCGCTGGGCTACGTGGTGGGGCGGGTGGGTGCGGCCATCCTGCGCCGGACCGCGCTGCCGGCGTCAGGCCTGTACCCGCTGGTCGTGCTGACGCTGACGGTGCTGGCGTACGCCCTCGGCGCGTACGCGCACATGAGCGGGTTCGCGGCGGTGTACATCGCGGCGCTCGTGCTGGGCAACTCGCGGCTGCCGCACCGCGCGGCCACGCGGTCGTTCGTCGAAGGGCTGGCGTGGCTGGCGCAGATCGGGCTGTTCGTCATGCTCGGCCTGCTGTCGTCGCCGTCGGACATGCCCGGCGCGTTCGTCACCGCCGTCGTCGCCGGGGCCGCGCTGACGTTCGTCGCGCGGCCGATCTCGGTGTGGGCCGCGACGGCGCCGTTCGTGATGTCCGTCCGCGAGAAGGTGTTCGTGTCGTGGGCCGGGCTGCGTGGTGCGGTGCCGGTCGTGTTCGCGACCATCCCGCTGGCCGAGGGCGTGGAGCGGGCCGAGTGGCTGTTCGCCGTCGTCTTCATCGTCAGCGTCCTGTACACGCTGATCCAGGCGCCGACGCTGCCGTGGCTGGCGACCCGGCTCGGCATGGTCCCGGCCTTCCCGACCCGCGACGCCGACGTCGAGTCCGCGCCGCTGGAACGCCTGGACGCCGACCTCATCCACGTCCGCGTGCCGCCCGGTTCCAAGCTGCACGGCGTCGAGATCGGCGAGTTGCGCGTGCCGCCGGGCGTCGGCGTCGCGCTGATCGTCCGCGGCGACACGTCGATGGTGCCCGGCCCGCGGACCAAGCTGCAGCACGGCGACGAGATCCTCATCGTCGCGCCGCGGGCGCTGCGCCGCGCCACCGAGGCCCGGCTGCGCGCCGTCGGACGACGCGGCCGGCTGGCCGGCTGGTTCGGCGAGCGCGGCGGCGCTCCGGACGAGGACGACTGACGCGCCGGCGTCAGGACGCGGCCTGGCAGGGCGGCAGCTCGGCCGACGGCGTTGGCGGCGGCGCCGCGGGGTCGGCCAGCGCCTCGAACGTGTCGCCGAGGACGAGGTCGATGGTCGCCTCGGTGCGCTCGTCCGGCACGTACACCGCGCCGGGCACCAGCGTCGCGACGAGCTCGGCGGCGGCTTGGTCGTCGGGCCGCGACCGCACCTCGGCCGTCCCGGTAACGGACTTGCTCAGCGGGTCGTTGTCGACGTCGACGACGGTGAAGCCGCGGTCGCGGACCTGCCGGGCCACCGCCGACGCCAGCCCGTTGCGGTCGGTGGCGTTGTAGACGTTCACCTGCACGTCCGCCGGCGCCGGCGCGGACGTCGGCGCGCCCGGCGCGCACGGCTGGGTGGTGGAGCCCGCCGTGCCCGGCTCTTCCTCGCCGACGACGTTGGCCCAGCTGTACCACGCGGCGCCGATGACCACGCCGATGAGGACCAGCAGCGTCACCGAGGTGCGGATGCGCCGCCAGTGATGCCGGCGTGCGCTCTCCTCCTCGGTGAGCTGCTCATCCTCGAACGCCATGGGTGCTCCGGGGTCGGCGGCGATGCCGCAGGGCAGGGGTCTGGGGTGATCTGGTCAGCCTAGTGTGCAGGTCCCGTTTCCGCAGGTCATGCCTCGGCGTCGGGAACCAGGAGGACGCGGGCGTGGATGACCGGGCGCTGTTGCAGCGCCGCGCGGAGCGCACGGTGCAGCCCGTCCTCGAGGTACAGCTCGCCGCGCCACTCGACCACGTGGGCGAAGAGGTCGCCGTAGAACGTGGAGTCGTCGGCGAGCAGGGTCTCGAGGTTCAGCGTGCGTTTGGTGGTGACGAGCTCGTCCAGGCGGATCTGGCGCGGGGGGAGCTCGGACCACGCCCGCAGACCCGTGTCGTGCTCGGGGTAGGGCTTGCCGTCTCCGACGCGCTTGAAAATCACCTAGCGCAGTCTAAACGGCGGGCGTCGTTTTGCCTGGCATATGCCGGACCACGTGCGAACGCGGCCGGCGAGAGCTCGCCGGCCGCGTTCACGGGTACAGGGTCAGGAGTACGCCTCGACGGTGTTCGAGCAGTTGCGCAGCTGGCCGGTGGACATCTTCTTCTCACAGACCCGGAAGATGACCCGGCGGCCCTCCGCGAGGTTGAAACTGTACGTCTTCGTGTCGATCGAACCCTGGTCGGGGCCGCTGTCCCGGTGCAGCCAGCCGCTGGACGTCGACGGCGACTCGCGCCAGACGCCCTGGGAGAGGTACGGCCCTTCGCACCAGGTGAACAACGCCACGGCGCGCCACCCGTTGGACTTGTTGTCGGACACCACGAGCTTCTCGCCGCGCTCGTAGAACGTCACGGACGCGCCGTTGATCGACTTCGTCCAGATTCTGCCGTCCGGGTTGGGCTGCTCCCAGCAGCCCCTGGTGGCGACGTCGCCGGGCTTCGGCCCGCTCGGCGCGGCCACGCCCGGCAGTGCGACGGAGGTCAGGGCGACGGCGCCGGCGACCGCGGCGGCCCACCGGGCCAGCCTGCGCGACCGCCGCGGCCGGGTGCGGGTCGTTGTACGTAGCGTCATTCGTCGTGCTCCAAGCTCGGTCGGACAGGTGCTCGGAGTGTGCCGACGGCCGCTTACCTGCTGCTTGCGCCGCACTTGTCGCCGCGACGCCCGGCGTTCAGCCCGGCGCCAGTTCGGCGATGCGCCGGGCCAGGTAGCGGCGCTCGCCGTCGTTGCCGGCCGCCGCCAGCGCCGCGCGATACTGCGTCGCGGCGCCCGCGTGGTCGCCCAACCGGCGGAGCAGGTCCGCGCGGGTCGCGGGCAGCAAGCCGTAGCCGTCCAACTCGGCCGCGACGGCGTCGACCTGCGCGAGCCCGGCCGCCGGGCCGTCCGCCATCCCGACCGCGACCGCCCGGTTCAGCCGCACCACCGGCGTCGGCTGCTGCTCCAGCAGCTGGTCGTAGAGCCGGACGATGCGCGGCCAGTCGGTGTCCTCGGCCCGCGGGGCGACCGCGTGACAGGCCGCGATCATCGCCTGCAGCTGGTACGGGCCGGGACGCTCCCACGTCAGCGCCCGCTGGAGCAGCTCGACGGCGCCCGCGATGGCCGGGCGGTCCCAGCGGCCGCGGTCCTGCTCCTCCAGCGGGACCAGTTCGCCCTCCCCGCCGACCCGCGTCGCCGCGCGGGCGTCGTGCAGGCGGAGCAGCGCGAGCAGGCCGAGCGGCTCGGGGTCGTCCGGCAGCAGCTCGGTCACCAGGGCGGCCAGCCGCAGCGCCTCGTGGGTGAGTTCCGGCCGCATCAGCCCGTCGCCGCTGGTGGCGCCGTAGCCCTCGTTGAAGAGCAGGTAGACGACGCCGAGGACGGCGTGCGTGCGCTCCGGGAGTTCGTCCGGCGGCGGCACGCGGTACGGGATCGCGGCGGCCCGGATCTTGCCCTTCGCCCGGACCAGCCGCTTCGCCATCGTCGCCTCGGGCACCAGGAACGCTCGCGCGATCTCCGCCGTCGTCAGGCCCGTCAGCGTGCGCAACGCCAGCGCGACCTGCGCCTCGAACGCCAGCGCCGGGTGGCAGCACGTGTAGAGCAGCCGCAGCCGGTCGTCGTCGAGGCGCACGTGCCGCCCGCCCGGAAATGGGGTCGGTGGGCCGCCTGGACGGCCGGCTCGCGGGACGCCGGGATGCTCGCGCGGTGGGCCGCCGGGATGCTCGCGTGGCGGGACGCCGGGATGCCCGGTGCTCGGCGCCTGGTCCGGCTCGTCCGGCAGGTCGGGCTCGCCCGGCGGTTCGTCCGCCGTCGCCGCCAGCAGCCGAAGCTTCGCTGCGCCGGCCTTCGCCCGGCGCAGCCGGTCCAGTGCCCGGCGCCGCGCCGTCGTCGTGAGCCAGGCGCCGGGCCGGTCCGGGACTCCGTCGCGCGGCCAGGTCTCGAGCGCCGCGGTGAACGCGTCGGCGGCGGACTCTTCGGCGAGATCCCAGTCGCCGCCCCACCCGATCAACGTCGCGACGACCCGTCCCCACTCGTCCCGGAACGCGTCGGCCACGGCAGCGCCCACGTCGGCGCCGGCGTCGACGTTGGCATGACCCGCCCCGCTAGGGAGGGTGCCCACCCTACGGGCGGGCACTGACAACTCGGCGTCGTTCATCGGACCGGACGGATCTCGACCTGCCCGAACCGGGCGGCGGGGTGCCCGGAGGCGATCTCGACCGCTTCGTCCAGATCGGCGCACTCGATCAGCGCGAAGCCGCCGATCTGGTCCTTCGTCTCCATGAACGGACCGTCCGTGCGCAGCACGTCGCCGTCGCGGACCCGCACCGTTGTCGCCGTCCGGCTCGGGTACAGGCCCTCGTGTGCCCGCAGCACCCCGCGCCGCTCGAGGTCGGCCATCCACGCGTGGAACCGGCGCAGCCCGTCGCCGTCGGCGATGTCGGGCTCGCGCTCCTCGTCGGCGCTGATCAGCAGCAGGTACCGAATCGGCTGGCTCATGGTGTCCATCGTGCGCCATCCCGTTCGTCGTGGGGTCGACCCGTCGCTACTTCGAGGAGCATCCGATGTTCACCACCACGTCCGCCGACGGCACCACGATCGCCTACGACCGCTCCGGATCCGGCGCCCCGATCGTCTTCGTCTCCGGCGCGTTCAACGACCGGCACACGCTGGCACCCGTCGCCGCCGAGCTGGCCTCGTCCCACACCGTCGTCTGCTACGACCGGCGCGGCCGCGGCGACAGCGGCGACACCGCCCCCTACGCCGTCGACCGCGAGATCGAGGACCTCGACGCCGTCCTGACGGCCGTCGGCGGGTCGGCGGCCGTGTTCGGCTTCTCGTCCGGCGCGAACCTCGCCCTGCTCGCCGCCTCCCGCGGCGTCGTCGTGTCCTCGCTGGTCATGTACGAGGCGCCGTTCGCCCTGACGACGGACGACCGGCGGCCGGCCGACCTCCCCTCTCGGCTCGCGTCGCTGATCACCGCCGGCCGCCGCGCCGACGCCGTCACGACGTTCCAGCTGGAGGGGATCGGGCTGCCGCCGGAGATGGTCGCCGGGATCCGGCAGTCGCCGTTCTTCCCGCAGCTCGAGGCCATCGCCCCCACCGTCGTCTACGACGCCACCCTCACCGCGCCCCCGTACGACCAGCCGACCCCGGAGATGCGTGCGGTGCAGGTGCCGGTGCTGGTTCTGACGGGCGAGGAGACCTGGCCGGTCCTGCGGCGCACGGCCGAAGCCCTGCCGTCCCTCCTGCCGGACGCCCGCTACCTCACCGTCCCCGGTGGCGCGGACCACACCATCTCGCCGCCCCACACCGCCGCCGTCGTGCGGGAGTTCCTCACCTGACCGCTGCTCGGCGCGTTGTGTCGGACCCGGCCGCGAAGATCGATCTCCCGACGTCGGTGAAGGGACGTGTTCGCAGTGGGTGTCTGGAACGATGTCTACCAGAGCGACAGTGCGCTGCGGCGCTTCCTGGACGAACGCCTTCCCGCCCGCCATCAGGTCGCCGACGAGTGGAGCCGTGAGGTCGGTAGATCGCCGCGGCAGCCAATGCGTCTCGGTGCCTACGGCGACTACACGTTCATCGGGACGGCGTTGGAGATGCGGATCGGCCTCGACCTGGCATCGAAGCCGGCGTACCTGCCAGTGCTGCGGAGCCTGACGGCCGAACGGTGCGAGACGTTGCTGCGGGTCGCTGGCTTCGATCGCGTGGCGCCAGAGTGGCAGCTACCCGACATCACCGAACCGACGATCTTGAGCTGGACGAGGGCGACGCATCCGACGATCGTCGATGACGATCAGGTCGAAGCGCTCCTGGCCTGCTACGCCGCAGCTGCGGACGCGCGCACGGCGCGGGTGTGCCGACACGAGTCCACGGAGCTCCAACGACGCATCGCCGTGAAGGGGCTCAACGGCGTCGGGCGCCAGACCCACCCTGATCATGATCGCGAGGTCACCCGGGCAATGACACCGCTCTGGCAGGCCTACCTGGATGTCGGTCGTTCCAGCCTGAGTGATCTCGGCGAGCTTTCGCTCGTCCAGATCGAGCTGGCCTCTGGCTACGCGGTGGCCGACCTGCTCATCGGGACGACCGTCGTCGAGGTGAAGAACTATGCCGATCCGGCTGCGGAGATGCGCGCGGTGCTCGACCAGGTGCTCACCTATGCGCTGCTCAACCGCTGGCGTCCGCATCTCACTATCGACGCCGTCGCCGCCTATTTCGGCTGGCAGGCCGTGACGGTGTCGGTGGAGCTGGATGACCTCCTGAACGTCTCGACCCCAGGACCGACGCCGGGACTGCACGAGATCTCGTCAGATCTTCGCCAGGAGATCGCCAACGACCTGGAGGACGCGACGTATTGGCACGAGTGCGACGAACTCAGCCGTCGCCGGGTGTGACGTCACACCATGGCCGCCGAGGACGGGTCGCAACACGCGTTGCCCACTCGCTGGACGTCGGTGACTGCCGACCGGGCGCTCGTGCTGCACGCAGTGGGCGAACCAGAGCGACGACAAGAAGCCTGTTGACGAGGGCAAATGAGACCGGAACTGAGACTACGAGCACCTCGGGGCCGTTCCCTGAGGAGACGGCCCCGGACGTCGGTGCTGGTGAGCGTGGCGGAGGATAGGGGATTCGAACCCCTGAGGGATTGCTCCCAACACGCTTTCCAAGCGTGCGCCCTAGGCCACTAGGCGAATCCTCCGCCGGAGAGGCTATCGGACAACGGTGCTCCGCCTGAAATCGACGGTACGGATGTGGCTCCGGGCGGGCGAGCACGTACACTGACAGCCGACCCCTCGCGTGGCGGCACCCCGCCTAACTCCCCCAGGGCCGGAAGGCAGCAAGGGTAAGTGGGCTCTACCGGGTGCGCGAGGGGTCCTTTCACGTCCGCGATGGGAATCTGTCGGTGCGGACGACTAGGGTTCGCAAGGTGTCGTCGCTCGCTCTGTATCGCACCTATCGGCCAGGCCGGTTCGCTGACGTGGTCGGGCAGGAGCATGTCACCGTCCCGCTGATGCGAGCGCTGGCCAACGACCGCGTCCACCACGCCTACCTGTTCTCCGGGCCGCGCGGCTGCGGCAAGACGTCGTCGGCGCGCATTCTGGCGCGGTCGCTGAACTGCGAGAAGGGCCCCACCGACGAGCCGTGCGGGCAGTGCCAGTCGTGCCTCGACCTCGCGCCGAACGGGTCCGGCAACATCGACGTCGTCGAGCTCGACGCCGCCACGCACGGGCTGGTCGACGACGCGCGCGACCTGCGCGAGAAGGCGCATTTCGCGCCGGTGTCGTCGCGGTTCAAGATCTACATCATCGACGAGGCGCACCAGCTCGGGCCGGGCGCGGCGAACGCGCTGCTCAAGCTGATCGAGGAGCCGCCGGCGCACCTCAAGTTCATCTTCGCCACCACGGCCCCCGACAAGATCATCGGCACCATCCGCTCGCGCACGCACCACTATCCCTTCCGGCTCATCCCGACGAAGACGCTGCAGCAGAACCTCGGCTGGATCTGCGAGCAGGAGGGCGTGCCCATCGAGCCCGCCGCGCTGGCGCTCGTCGCCCGGGCCGGGGCGGGGTCCGCGCGCGACGCCCAGTCGATCCTGGGCCAGCTCATCGCCGGTGCGGGCGACGACGGCGTGACGTACGACCTCGCGGTGGCGCTGCTGGGGTTCACCGACGCCGCCATGCTCGACCAGATCGTCGAGGCCGTGTCGGCGAGCGACGGGCGATCCGTCTACGCCGCGGTCGACCAGGTGATGGACGCCGGGCACGACCCGCGCCGGTTCCTCACCGACCTCCTCGAGCGGTTCCGCGACCTCATCGTCCTGCGCGCCGCCCCCGACGCCGTCGCCGAGGGCCTGCTCGACCTCCCGCCCGAGCAGGCGGAGCGCATGGCCATCCAGGCGTCGCAGTTCGGGCCGTCCGACCTCGTCCGGCTCGCGGCCGTGGTCGACGAGGGCATCACCGCCATGAAGGGCGCCACGCCCACGCGGCTGCAACTGGAACTGGTGTGCGCGCGGCTGCTGCTGCCCGGCGCCGACGACACCGTGTCCGGCATCCAGGCCCGCCTCGACCGCGTCGAGCGACGGCTGACCGGTGGCGAGCCACTGCCGCCGGCCTCCACGCAGGCTGACGCCGCGCAGACTCCGGCCCCGGCGCCGGTGGCCGAGGTGACGGCGGGGATGTCCAGGCGAGCGGCCGCGTTCGCCCGGGTCAGCCCGGCCGCCGAGGCTCCGACGACGACGGCGGCGCCACCTGCCGCGGCCGAACCCCCCGCCGCCGCGCCGACGACGCCCGAGCCGGCACCGAGTGCGCCGCCGGCGGAACCGCCCGCCGACCTCGTGCCACCCGAGCCCGTCGCCGAGCCGACGCCCGAGCCCGTCGCCGAGCCGGCTGCGCCCGAACGACCGACAGCGCCCCCGGCCGACCAGCCGCCGCCCACCCAGGCCGCGCCGACGGCCCCACCCGCGCAGACGGCACCACCGCAGGCCACGCCACCACCGCAGGCCGCGCCACCTGCGCAGACGGCACCACCGCAGGCCGCACCGCCCGAGCCCGCCACCCCGCCGCAGCCGATCCCGTCGGCAGGCGCGTCCGGTGCCTCGGGCGGCGTCGCCGACCTGCGCCGCATGTGGCCGGAGGTGCTGGTCCGGCTCAAGGAGATCAAGCGCACCCCGTGGAGCCTGATCTCCCAGGAGTCCGTCGTCTCCGACGTGTCAGACGGTGTGCTGACCTTGGCCTTCCGCCAGCCGACCCTGCGCGACACGTTCGCCCGCCGCGCGGACTTCCAGGAGAGCCTGCAGCAGGCCATCAAGGACGTCCTGCTGCTCGACCTGCGCATCGAGGCCATCGTCGACCCGTCCGCGGACCCGTCGGCGCAGAACCGTGCCGCCGCACCGTCCGCGCCGACCCGCCCCGCGCAGCCGGCGGCGTCCCCCCCGGCGCCCGAGCCGCCCGCTCCCGCACCGCCCACCGATCCCGCGCCCGCCTCGCCCCCAGCCGGCGCCGACGAGCCCGGCGCCAACGGGACCAGCGCCGACGCGCCCGCCGCCCAGGGCCGGGCCGCCGCGGCCAAGGCGGCCGCCCGCCGCGTCCAGCAACAGGGCGCCGCCCCCGCGGCCACGACCGCACCCACAGACCGCCAGGCCACCGACGACGACGCCGACCCCGACGACGAAGATCTGGCCGACAACGGCGTGTCCGAGCGCGAACTGCTCGAACGGACCCTCGGCGCCACCGTCATCGCGGAGATCGAGCACGAGTGATCAGGTCGTCAACGCACCTGGTCAGATCGGGCCGGGTCGGTGACGTAGGCTCGCTGTGACCATGTGCCATGACAAGACCCCGCGTGGGTGAGGAGGCAGCCGTGTTTCCGCCTGGTTCCGAAGGCTTCGACATGAGCCAGCTGCTGCAACAGGCCCAGCGCATGCAGGAGCAGCTCCTCTCCGCCCAGCAGGACCTCACCGAGTCCGAGGCCACCGGCAGCGCCGGCGGCGGGCTGGTCCGGGCCACCGTCACCGGCGCCGGCGAGCTCACCGACCTGCAGCTGGACCCGTCCGTCGTCGATCCCGAGGACGTCGAGACGCTCGCCGACCTCATCATCGCCGCGGTCCGCGACGCGCACGCCGAGATCCAGCGCCAGGCCAACGAGCAGCTCGGCGCCATCAACGCCGACGTCGCCGGCATGCTCGGCGGGGCTGGCGGCCCCGGCGGCGCGAACCCGCTCGCCGGCCTCTTCGGCGGTGCCGGCGCGCCCGGCGGGGCCCCAGGCCCCGACACCGTGCGCGGCGAGATCGAGGGCGACGACCGCCCCGGCCCGGGCAACTGAGCCGAGTCCGTCATGTACGAGGGCGTCGTCCAGGACCTGATCGACGAGCTGGGCCGGTTACCAGGCGTCGGCCCGAAGAGCGCCCAGCGCATCGCGTTCCACCTGCTCGCCGCCGACGCTGACGACGTCCGGCGGCTGGTCGCCGCGCTCACCGAGGTCAAGGAGAAGGTCCGGTTCTGCACGGTGTGCGGCAACGTCGCGCAGCAGGAGCAGTGCCGCATCTGCCTCGACCCTCGCCGCGACCCGTCCGTGCTGTGCGTCGTCGAAGAGCCGAAGGATGTCGTGGCGATCGAGCGGACGCGCGAGTTCCGCGGCCGCTACCACGTGCTGGGCGGCGCGATCAGCCCCATCGAGGGCGTCGGGCCCGACGATCTGCGGGTACGCGAACTGATGACGAGACTTGCCGACGACACCGTGCAAGAGATCATCCTGGCCACCGACCCGAACCTCGAAGGCGAGGCGACGGCGACGTATCTGGCCCGGATGATCAAGCCAATGGGCTTGCGCGTCACGCGGCTGGCCAGTGGACTGCCTGTGGGCGGTGATCTCGAGTACGCCGACGAGGTCACTCTGGGCCGCGCATTCGAGGGACGGAGACTGCTGGATGTCTAGCGCTGTTGTACGACCTGCCGACGACCCTGCCGCCGAGTACGGGGACTTTGCCGCGGAGATCGCCGACCAGATCGAGAGCTTCCTGCTGGCCGTCCGTGAGATCGCCCGCGGCAACGACCCCGGCAGCACGCTGTCGCTGCTGCTCCTCGAGGTCAGCCAGCTGTGCCTGGCCGGCGGCCGCCTCGGCGCCATCAGCGACGTCGTGCCGGACGAGCGGTTCGAGCCCGACGCGGGCCCCGACGCCGACGTCGACGAACTGCGGCTGCGCATCGCCGCCCTGCTCGAGCCGGTCGACGGCTACGTCGAGGTCGTCGACCCCGTCGACCCCGAGCGCGGCGCCACCGGGTTCCGGCTCTCCGACGACCTCGCCAGCATCGCCCAGGACCTCCTGCACGGCCTGACGCACTACAAGGACGGACGGGTCATCGAGGCGCTGTGGTGGTGGCAGTTCTCCTACCTGTCGTCGTGGGGCTCGACGGCCGGCTCGGCGCTGCGGGCGCTGCACTCGCTGATCGCCCACACCCGCCTCGATCACCACGACGAGCAGATCGAGGTCACGCAGGAGGAACTGCTCCCCGCGCAGGCCGAACTGTAGGCCGGAATCTGAACAACCCGTCCCGCGATCCGGACGTCTCGGGGCACAGCCACCGGGTCGCCTAGACTGCCATGGGCACGTGCTGGCTGTGGGAGGAGTGTGCCGTGGGGCTGGTTGTGCAGAAGTACGGGGGTTCCTCCGTCGCTGACGCCGCGGCCATCAAGCGGGTGGCGCAACGCATCGTCGCCACCAAGAAGGAGGGCCACGAGGTCGTCGTGGTCGTCTCCGCCATGGGCGACACGACGGACGAGCTGCTCGATCTCGCGCAGCAGGTCTCGCCGCTGCCGCCGGCCCGCGAGCTGGACATGCTGCTCACGTCCGGCGAGCGCATGTCCATGGCGCTGCTGGCCATGGCCATCGGCGACCTCGGCCACGAGGCCCGGTCGTTCACCGGCAGCCAGGCCGGCGTCATCACCGACTCCGTGCACGGGCGGGCCCGCATCATCGACGTCACGCCCGGCCGCATCCGCCAGGCGCTCGACGGCGGCGCCATCGCCATCGTGGCCGGTTTCCAGGGCGTCAGCCAGGACAGCAAGGACATCACGACGCTGGGCCGCGGCGGCTCCGACACCACGGCCGTCGCGCTGGCGGCGGCGCTGGACGCCGACGTGTGCGAGATCTACACCGACGTCGACGGCGTCTTCTCCGCCGACCCCCGCATCGTGCCGACCGCGCGCCGTCTCCCGAACATCACGTACGAAGAGATGCTCGAGATGGCCGCCTGCGGGGCGAAGATCCTGCACCTGCGCTGCGTCGAGTACGCGCGCCGCTACGGCATCCCGATTCACGTGCGATCCAGTTTCTCGACGCTCACCGGCACGTGGGTGTCCGATTCCGACGGAAGCGAGCAGGCCGACATGGAGCAGGCGATCATCTCCGGCGTCGCGCACGACCGCAGCGAGGCGAAGATCACGGTCGTGGGCGTGCCCGACAAGGTGGGCGAGGCGGCCACCATCTTCAGCTCGGTCGCCGCCGCCGACGTCAACATCGACATGATCGTGCAGAACGTCTCGGCCGTCGACACCAACCGCACGGACATCTCGTTCACGCTGCCGGCCAGCGACGGGCGCAAGGGCGTCGAGGCGCTGACGGCCATCCAGGCCACGGTCGGCTTCGAGTCGCTGCGCTACGACGACGGCATCGGCAAGGTGTCGCTGATCGGCGCCGGCATGCGCAGCCACCCGGGGGTCAGCGCGAAGTTCTTCAGCTCGCTGGCCGACGCCGGCGTCAACATCGAGATGATCTCGACGTCGGAGATCCGCATCTCGGTGGTGGTCCGCGCCGACGACGTCGACGCCGCCGTCACCGCACTTCACCGAGCCTTCGACCTCGATGCCACCCAGGTCGAGGCGGTCGTGTACGGGGGTACCGGGCGATGAGCGACAACCGTCCCACCCTCGCCGTCGTCGGGGCCACCGGCGCCGTCGGCACCGTCATGCGCGACATCCTCTCCACCCGCCAGAACGTCTGGGGCGAGATCCGGCTCATCGCGTCGGCCCGTTCGGCCGGCCGCCGGCTCACCGTCCGCGGCGAGGAGGTCGAGGTCCAGGAGCTGACCGCCGACGTCTTCGACGGCGTCGACGTCGCCATGTTCGACGTCCCCGACGAGGTGTCCGCCGAGTGGGCGGGGGTCGCCGTCGAGCGTGGCGTCGTCGTGGTCGACAACTCCGGCGCGTTCCGCATGGACCCCGACGTCCCGCTGGTGGTGCCCGAGGTCAACGCGCGCATGACCCGCAACCGGCCGCGCGGCATCATCGCCAACCCCAACTGCACGACGCTGTCGATGATCGTGGTGCTGGGCGCGCTGCATGCCGAGCTGGGGCTGACGGCGCTCAACGCGTCGTCGTACCAGGCCGCGTCGGGCGCCGGTCAGGCCGGCATCGACACCCTGCACGACCAGCTCAACAAGGTCGCCGGCAACCGCGAACTGGGCACCCACCCCGGTGACGTCCGCCGCGTCGTCGGCTCCGACCTCGGCCCGTTCCCGGCGCCGCTCGCGCTGAACGTCGTCCCGTGGGCGGGTTCGCTGAAGAACGACGGCTGGAGCTCCGAGGAGCTGAAGATCCGCAACGAGTCGCGGAAGATCCTCGACCTCCCCGACCTCAAGGTCTCGGCCACCTGCGTCCGGGTGCCCGTCGTCACCACCCACTCGGTGGCCATGCACGCCACGTTCGAGAACGAGGTCACCACCGAGCGGGCCTGGGAGATCCTGCGCGACGCCCCCGGCGTGGTGCTCTACGACGACCCCGCCCGCGGCGAGTTCCCGACCCCGGCTGACGTCGTCGGCACCGACCCCACGTGGGTCGGCCGCATCCGCCGTTCGCTCGACGACCCCAACTCGCTCGACCTCTTCGTCTGCGGCGACAACCTGCGCAAGGGCGCGGCGCTCAACACCGCGCAGATCGCCGAGCTGCTGGCGGCCGAGCTCACCACGGCCTGATCACGAGGAAGAGGACTCTTCGAGGAGCTCCTCGGCCGCCTCGACGAGGTGGCGTGCTTGGCGGAGCGCGGCGCACGCGCTGGTGGCTGACGTTCAGGACGCCGTAGTGGGCGTCGTCCTTGACCGAGAGCAGCCTGCTCAGGTCGCGTGCCATGGCGTCGCCCACCTCGGTGACTCCCTTGAGCAGTTCGGTGGCTTGCCGGTGATCCTGCCCGCGCGATCTTCGGCCCAGCACCACACAGCACACCGCGTCCGAGGCCGCAATTCCGGCGAGGACAGCGAGCGAGCTGGCGACGTTGGGTGTCGCCAGTTCGTCGTCCTGCTCACCGATCAACTCCGCCACGTCGAGGAAGGCGCGATCGTGCTCTAACCGCGCGAAGCCCTGTGCTCGACTGCACGTGGCCGTTCGGCCGGTCGGCCGGGGCGTTCACTGCCGGCTCCTGAAATCGCGCACCACGTGGTCCAGGTCGTCGCCGGCAAGACGGACGGTGTCGCGGAGCCATTCGTCGACCAGCGGGTCGCGAACCGTGATGTGCTCGGCAAGGCGGCCACGTCCGAGAGAGAAGATCTGACAACGATTGCCGGTCCACTCCTCGACGCGCTGTCGAAGTTGGTCGACCTGCTCGAGCCAGGCCTCGCTGTCGTTCAGGTCAGGTTGTATGACGAGGATGTCGATGTCCGAGTCGGCGTCGCCGTCGCCTCGCGCGGTTGAGCCGAAGAGTGAGGCGTGCGAGGGCCGCGGTCGCCAGGTTTCGAATTCGGCGCGGAGTCGGGCGAGAAGAGTGCGCCGAAGAGAGGTCAGGATCTCGACCGCGGGCCACGCCAGGTGGTCGCGATTGGCCACGTAGAAGACAGCAGCAGCTCGTTCGTCAACATGAACGACGCCCTGTCGTACCAGGCGCGCGAGAGCCAGTCGGATCCCGTTCGGGGACCCGACCCCGGCCAGCTGCTGCACTTCGCGGCCCGTCAGCGGACGAGTCGTGCGCGCCAGTACTGACAGCACCGGTCCGTCGAGGGTGGAGATGACAGAGCGAATCGGAAGGGCCACGTCCATGAGGTCACCATTCTGAGCACGTGCGCAGTTTTATGCGCATGAGCTCAGAATGCTGCGCATCGTCGAGGGTCGCACGTCTGCGCATAGACCTCTTCGTCTGCGGCGACAACCTGCGCAAGGGCGCGGCGCTCAACACCGCGCAGATCGCCGAGCTGCTGGCGGCCGAGCTCACCACGGCCTGACGGCTCGCCCGTCAGGCCGCCGGCCGCACCGCCGCGAGCGTCGCCGGGCCGCCGTTCGTCCAGGTGCCGGTCAGGACGTGCTCGGCGGCCGGCTCGGCGCCGACCACCCGGACGACGACGAGGTCGAGGCCGCCGGTGCGCACGACGGTGGCCGGGCCGTCGTCGTGCGGGGTCAGCGGTGTGTCGGCGGGCAGTGCGAGCGAGGCGTCGGCCGCGCCGCCGGTGCCGGTGACCCGGGCCGACGGCTCGCGCGGGACCAGTTCGCCGTCGACGTCGACCTGTTCCTCGGCCTGCGGCGCGCCGGTCAGGACGGCGCGGGCCAGCGCCGCGACCCAGACCGGGTCGGCGCAGCCGTCGTAGACCCAGCGGGTGCCGAGGACGGAGTGCTCCATGGTGCCGAGGAACGCGTGCTCGGCGCCGGCCAGCGCGGCGCCGCGGTAGCTGAGCGGCACGTGCAGCACCGTGCCGCCGTCGGTGCGCAGCAGGTGCGCCTCGAGGCCGACCTCGCCGGCGGGGTCGTCGTACCGGTACGCGCCGGCCGCCTCGACGCCCGTGGCGCCGGCCGCCCACGGCCGGCCCGGCAGCCACGTCGCCAGCAGCTCCAGCTTGCTCGGCCGCAGCGTCGCGCGGTGGAGGAGCGCCATCGTCAGGCCAGCTTCGCCTTGACGGTGGCGGCGACCTTGCTGCCCTCGACCCGGCCCAGGACCTGCGGCTGCACCAGCTTCATCACCTTGCCCATGTCGCGCGGCGACTCGGCGCCGGTCTCGGCGATGGCGGCCGTGACGATGGCGTCGAGCTCGTCGTCGGTGAGCGGCTGCGGCAGGTACTCGGCGATGACGACGGCCTCGGCCTCCTCGTTCGCGGCGCTGTCGTCGCGGCCGCCGGTGCGGAACGCTTCGGCCGCCTCGCGCCGCCGCTTGACCTCACGGGTCAACAGGGCCGTGACCTCGTCGTCCGTGAGCTCGCGGGCGGCCGAGCCGGCCACCTCCTCGGTGCCGATGGCGGCGAGCACCATGCGGAGCGTGGCCTTGCGCACGTTGTCCTTGGCGCGCATCGCCGCGGTGAGGTCGGTACGGAGTCGGTCCTTGAGGGCTGCCATGCGCCTAGTCTGCCTCAGCCCCCGTGCGACGGCGGCAGGCCCGGCGCCGAGCACGGTGCGGGCGTCGGCTCGGGCTCGGGCAGCGCGGTGGACGGCGGCTCGGTGAGCGCCCGCGGCCGCAGGGCCATGGCCGCGACGGCGCCGACGGCGAGCAGCGCGGCGCAGACGCCCATGGCGATGCGGTAGGCGTCGGTGAGCAGCTCCGGGTCCTCGTAGGCGGCGCCGGACAGTCCGGCGATGGCGGGCAGCGCGGCGACGGCGAGCAGGCCGGCCGCGCGGGCGACCCCGTTGTTGACGCCGCTGGCAACGCCGGCCAGATGCTGCGGCGCCGACGCCATGACCGTCGCCGTCAGCGTCGGCACCAGCGTCGTGAGGCCGATGCCGAGCAGCGTGACGCCCGGCAGCACGTCGGTGACGTAGCTGT
Organism: Jiangella alba; assembly: GCF_900106035.1. Taxonomy (GTDB): domain Bacteria; phylum Actinomycetota; class Actinomycetes; order Jiangellales; family Jiangellaceae; genus Jiangella; species Jiangella alba. Next base: position 869,838 of record NZ_FNUC01000004.1, on the reverse strand, counting down.
CGCCGGCGTCGACCGTCACCAGCAGCACCACCCCGGCGGCGCCGGCCAGCGAGCCGACGACCAACGGCGGGCGGACGCCGAAGCGCTTCGCGAGGTCGGCGGACCTGCCGGAGAACACCAGCATGAGGATGGTGGTCGGGATGGTCGCGATGCCCGCCTCGAGCGGCGACCAGCCCAGCGTCACCTGCAGTTGGATGACGATGAAGAACATGACGCCCGACAGCCCGGCATAGACGGCGAACGTCATGAGGTTGATGCCGCTGAACGTGCGGTCGGAGAACAGCGTCAACGGGACCATCGGGTGTGTGGCCGTGCGCTCGCGGTAGAGGAACCCCGCCGCCGCCGCGACGGACAGCACGGCCATGCCGACGTTGAGCGCGGAGGCGCCGTCCTCGGGCCAGCTGATCAGTGCGTACGTACTGGCTCCGAGCGCGATGGCGCCGAGCGCCGCGCCCGCGACGTCGAACTTGCCACTGGCCTGTTCGTCGCGGCTCTCCGGGGCGCTGACGACGACCAGCCACACCGTGACGACGGCCAGCGGGACGTTGATGGCGAACACCCAGCGCCAGTCGTACTCCAGCAGCCAGCCGCCGAGCAGCGGGCCGAGCACGCCGGAGACGCCGGTGAGGCCCGCCCACGCGCCGATGGCCCGCGGCCGGTCGTCGGGGTGCATGGCCGTCTGCAGGATGGCCAGCGCGCCGGGCGTCAGCAGCGCGCCGCCGATGCCCTGCAGCGCCCGCGCCGCGATGAGCACCTCGACGGTCGGCGCCAGCGCGCACAGCACCGACGCCGCCGTGAACCACACGACGCCGACGAGATAGACGCGCCGCCGGCCGAGGCGGTCGCCCAGCGAGCCGCCGAGCAGGATCAGCGCGGCCAGCGTCAACGTGTACGCGTTGACCGTCCACTGCAGCGCCGCGAGGGTCGCGTCGAGCTCGCGGCCGATGGTCGGCAACGCGACGTTGACCACCGTGCTGTCGAGGAACGCCATGCCGGAACCGAGGGCCGTCGCGGCGAGCAGCGCGCGACCGCGCGGAGTGGCGAGGCGTACACCGTCAGTCATGGTGAAGGAGCGTACCCGCGGGGTCCGACTGTGGGACTCTGGACACATGGTCGTGAAACGGGTGGCGCTCGGGTTGGCGGCGACGGCCGCCGCCGGGCTCGTCTACTCGGCCGGGTACGAGGTGCGGTCCTATCGGCTGCGTCGCTTCGACGTCCCCGTCCTGGCGCCGGGCAGCCGCCCGTTGCGGGTGCTGCACGTGTCCGACCTCCACCTCACCCCCGGTCACCGCGGCCGGGCGGCCTGGGTGCGCAGGCTCGCGGCGCTCGAGCCGGACCTCGTCGTCAACACCGGCGACAACCTCTCGCACCGCGACGCCATCCCGACTGTGCTCGACGCGCTCGGGCCGCTGCTCGACCTGCCCGGCGTGTTCGTCTTCGGCTCCAACGACTACTTCGCGCCGCGGCCCAAGAACCCGGCGCGGTACCTGCTGCCGCTCGAGCGCATCCGCCGCCAGAACGCCCGCGACCACGCCGACGCCGTCGACCTGCCGTGGAAGGAACTGCGCGACGAGCTCAGCTCGGCCGGCTGGCTCGACCTCACCAACACCTTCGGCTCCCTCACCGTCGACGGCCGCCGGCTCGCCTTCGCCGGCGTCGACGACCCCCACCTGAACCGCGACCGCCTCGGCGACGTCGCCGGGCCCGCCGCCGACGCCGACCTGGCGATCGGGGTGGCGCACGCGCCGTACCAGCGGGTCCTCGACGCCTTCCATCGCGACGGGTACCAACTGCTGCTCGCCGGCCACACCCACGGCGGCCAGCTGTGCGTCCCCGGCTACGGCGCGCTGGTCACCAACTGCGACCTCGACACCGCCCGCGTCAAGGGCGTCTCCCGGCACCCCCGGGTCGGCGGCGCCGGCGCCGCCTGGATGCACGTCTCGGCCGGCCTCGGCACGTCGCCGTACGCGCGGGTCCGGTTCGCCTGCCCGCCCGAGGCGACGCTGCTGACCCTGACCGGCGAGCGCTGACCGACCGAAGGGTGAACCGGATTTCGATCCTGCGCCCGGCTCGGATATGCTGACTCAGCACTTCGGGGTGTGGCGCAGCTTGGTAGCGCGCTTCGTTCGGGACGAAGAGGTCGCAGGTTCAAATCCTGTCACCCCGACACAGGTCAGAGGCATGTCGATCACCTTTCGATGGTGATCGGATCATGATCCACGGGAATCCTTTGGGACGATCTTGCTCACCAGTGTGGACGTGGTGAGCCACGTGGACGCTGCCGTTCGTGATGAAGCGGCTGCGGAACCCCCGCGCCCTCACCTGTTAGAACGTCGGTGACGTCTCTCCGGCCACGCCGGCGCGTACGGCTGGGAGGACGTCGTGGGCCAGCCGGCGGGCCTGGTCGGCCGGGTCGGGACCGTTGAGGGCGAAGCTCAGCGTGGTGAAGCCCAGCTCGACGAAGCCGGTGAGCCGTTTGGCGACCTCCGCAGCAGAGCCGGCGATCACGCCTGGTTCCGTGCTGGCAGGCTCGCCGACGTGGACCTCCAGGTGGTACGCGCACGTGACGGCGTTCGGGTCACGGCCCGCCAGCACGGCCGCACGGCGGACCCGCGCCCGCATTGCTGCGGCCTGCTCGGGCGGGGCAAAGCCGTGCGACGGGATCCAGCCGTCGGCCAGCCGCCCGGTGACGGTCAGTGCCTGGTCGCCGAACGTGCCGAGCCAGATGGGGATGGGCGACTCTGGCCGGGGCGCGATGTTCGCTCGTTCGGTGTGGTGGAGCCGCCCTTCGTAGCTGAAGTCCGGTTCCGACCACAGGCCGCGGATGATGTCGATGGCCTCGACCAGCCCGCGGACCTTCTCTCCCGGTGATGGCACCCGCAGACCGAATGCGCGGAATTCATCGTCGGAGTAGCCACCGCCCAGCCCGAGGATCAGCCGTCCGCCGGAGAGCCGGTGGAACGTCTCGGCCATCTTGGCCACCAGTGCGGGAGACCGGTAGGGCACGCCGAGCACCCGGGTGGCGATCCGGATTCGCGAGGTCGCGGCGGCGATCCATGACAGCATCGTCCACGCCTCGTAGTTCGGCGCCACCCCGCACGGATGGTCGGAGACCGAGACGAAGTCGAAGCCGAGGCTTTCGGCCAGGACGCCGTCGCGGACCGGGTCCGCACCCGGCTGGGCCGAGGGCGACACGGCGAGCCCGAACTGCAGTTCCATCATGATCCTTCGAGTGATCGGTGCCGAACGGTGTGCACCGTGAGGCGGGGGAGGAGGACGTGGATGACCGGGCCGATGCTGACGGCGTACAGGACCGTCCCGACGCCGACGGTGCCGCCGAGCAGGCAGCCCGCGGCCAGCACCGCCACCTCGATCGACGTGCGCACGACCCGGATCGAACGTCCGCGCCCGGCCAGCCCGGTCATCAGCCCGTCACGCGGCCCGGGACCGAGCCCGGCGCCGACGTACAACGCCGTCGCCAGCCCGTTGCCGACGATGCCGACGGCCAGGAAGGCAGTCCGGGCGGCGAGGTGCTCAGGCTCGGGCAGCAGCGCCACCGCAGCGTCCGCGGTCAATCCGACGACGACGACATTGCTGACCGTTCCGATGCCCGGCCGCACGCGCAGCGGGATCCACAGCAGCAACACGACGGCGCTCACGCCGACGACGACCCAGCCGAAGCGCAGCCCGGACCGCTCGGCCAGACCCTGGTGGAAGACGTCCCACGGGCTCAGGCCGAGGCCGGCCTCGAGCATCAGCGCGATGCTGACGCCGAACAGGACCAGACCGACGTAGAGATTGACCCAGCGCGTGTGCACGCCTCCAGGATGAGGCGCCATCATCATGTAGCGGTAGTTCATATTTCTGCTCTTGGGCGTAAGCTGAACTGATGCTCGACCTCCATCGGCTCCGGCTGCTGCGGGAGCTGGCCTATCGCGACACCATCGCCGCGGTGGCCCAGGCGCTCGCCTACACGCCGTCGGCCGTGTCGCAGCAGCTGGCCGTCCTGGAACGCGAGGCCGGCGTGCCGCTGTTGGAACGGACCGGCCGGCGGGTGCGGCTGACCCCGATCGCCCGCCGGCTGGTGACGCACACCGAGGCGATCCTGGGCCAGCTCGAGCGCGCGGAGTCCTCGATCGCCGCGTCGAAGGCGCAGCTGACCGACGTGCTGCGGATCGGCGCGTTCCCATCCGCCGCTCGCGCGATCCTGCCGCCGGCGCTGGCCGTGCTCGGCCGGGACCATCCCGGTCTGGAGTTCACCGTCGTCGAAGCCGATCCGGTCGATGCCGCCGACCTGACCCGGACCGGCGAACTGGACGTCGCTCTGACGCACGACTACGACCACGTGCCGCAGCCGGAGCATCCCGCATTGACCTCGACGGTCGTGCTGACCGAGCCGCTGTTCCTTGCCTCGACCCGCCCGTCCGACCCGGCCGGGCATCCGCTCGCGTCCTTCCGCGGCGCCGCCTGGGTGCTGGGCAGCCCGGGCACGCTGTGCCGGCTCGCAGCCGAGCGGATCTGCCAGGCGGCCGGGTTCGAGCCCCGGGTGCGGCACCAGATCGACGACTTCCCCACCGCGCTCGCGCTTGTCGCCGCCGGCCACGGGGTGGCCATCGTGCCCGGACTGGCCACCGCCGATCCGCCGGCCGGCCTGACGTTCACGCAGCTGCCCGAGCACCGCCGGGTCGCGCTCACGCACCGCCGCGGCGGCGAACTGCGCCCGGCACTGGCCGCCTTGCGCGCCGCGGTCACCCAGGCCGTTGCGGACCTCCCCTGACGTTGTCCAGGTGTCCGGCCGTGAGCGATGGCGTTCGACAACTCCGCGTCGCCGGAAGGGTGGTGGACGGGGAGTACCGGTCGCAGAATGGGGAATTGGCGACGATGTGCTGACGGGCTGATCGAGATCTCAGGTCATGCCGGTCGGCGACGGGGGGTCGCTCGGCGATACCGGAGGTGACCGGTGACCACGTTTCTGGAGCGCACCGCCGCCGCACGCGACGGGGTTGTCAGGCCCAGGCGGAAAGGCAACGTGGTGGTGCGGTGGATGACGTCCACCGACCACAAGATCATCGGGTACATGTACCTGATCGCGTCGTTCGGGTTCTTCCTGTTCGCCGGGGTGCTGGCGCTGCTCATCCGCGCGGAGTTGTTCTCGCCCGGGCGTCAGGTGGTCAGCGACGAGATGTACAACCAGCTGTTCACCATGCACGGCACGCTCATGCTGTTGCTGTTCGCGACCCCGTTGTTCATCGGGTTCGGCAACATCATCGTGCCGTTGCAGATGGGGGCGCCCGACGTCGCGTTCCCGCGGCTGAACATGTTCAGCTTCTACCTGTTCGTGTTCGGCGGGCTGATCGTCTGCGCCGGGTTCATCACGCCGGGCGGTGCGGCCGACTTCGGCTGGTTCGCCTACGCGCCGTTGCACAACACCGTCTACAGCCCGAGTATCGGCGGCGATCTGTGGGTCGCCGGCCTGGCGATGAGCGGTTTCGGCACCATCTTCGGCGCCGTCAACTTCATCACCACCATCGTGTGCTTGCGCGCGCCGGGCATGACGATGTTCCGGATGCCGATCTTCACGTGGAACATCCTGGTGACGTCCATCATGGTGCTGATCGCGTTCCCGCTGCTCGCGGCCGCGCTGTTCGCGATGCTCGCCGACAGGACGCTGGATACCCACATCTACGACCCGACGGTGGGCGGCGCGGTGCTGTGGCAGCACCTGTTCTGGTTCTTCGGCCATCCCGAGGTCTACATCATCGCGTTGCCGTTCTTCGGCATCATCACCGAGGTCATACCGGTCTTCAGCCGAAAACCCTTGTTCGGTTACAAGGGCCTGGTGTTCGCCACGCTGTTCATCGCCATGCTGTCGGTGTCGGTGTGGGCGCACCACATGTACGTCACGGGGGCGGTCAATCTGCCCTTCTTCGCGGCGATGACCATGCTCATCGCCATCCCGACCGGGCTGAAGTTCTTCGCCTGGATCGGCACCATGTGGCGCGGGTCCATCACGTTCGAGACGCCCATGCTGTTCGCGCTCGGGTTCCTCGTGACGTTCCTGTTCGGTGGGATGACCGGTGTCATCCTGGCGTCGCCGCCGCTGGACTTCCAGGTGTCCGACACCTATTTCGTGGTGGCGCACTTCCATTACGTGGTGTTCGGCACCGTCGTGTTCGCGATGTTCTCCGGGTTCTATTTCTGGTGGCCCAAGTTCACCGGACGCATGCTGAACGAACGTCTCGGCAAGATCCATTTCTGGCTGCTGTTCATCGGCTTCCACGGCACCTTCATGGTGCAGCACTGGCTCGGCGTCGAGGGCTTCCCGCGTCGGTATTCCGACTACGCGCCCGAGGACGGCTTCACCTTCCTCAACCAGTTCTCGTCGGTGTTCGCGTTCGTCCTGGCCGCGTCGACCCTGCCGTTCCTGTGGAACGTCTGGCAGAGCCGACTCGCGCCGAAGGTCGAGGTCGACGATCCGTGGGGGTTCGGCAACTCGCTGGAGTGGGCCACCTCCTGCCCGCCGCCCCGGCACAACTTCACCTCGCTGCCGCGGGTGCGCAGCGAGCGGCCGGCGTTCGACCTCAAGTTCCCCGAGGCCGCCGGGCTGGCGGAGCGGGAGCCCACGCGTGCGGGGCCACTCACCCAGACACTCGGCCCACCCGACGTCGCGGGGCCCGACGGGGAGAACCCTGACACGGCCTGAGGACGTCCGCGCTTCGCGGCTGGCTGACGTCGGGTTTCGTTGCTATGGTCGAAACATGATCCACACGTGGGCGTCGGCGCAGAAGGCTTCGGCCGAGCCCGCCCACGTGCCGTCGGGAGCCGCGCTGCTGGCGCTCGAGCTGGCCCAGTCGGCTCGCGGCATGCGCGGCCTCGACGTCCTGCGTCGCAGCGTCGACCGCGCTCCGCCGCCGTAGTCCTGCCCCGTAACCGTGCCGCCCTGGTGAAGGCGCACGGTGGCCGTGCGCGCCCCGGTGGCGCGCCGTGACAGAAGCCGAGGACAGGACATGAACACCCACACCCAAGAATCCCCTGCCGACGTTCGGCACAGCATCGACATGGTGTTGAAGGACGCCGAGGCCAGCCGGCAACGTCAGCTCGACGACCTGCCGCCGCCGCGCGACGGAGATCCGACCCCGGCCTCGGCGCACCGGCAGACGGTCGCACGGATCCTGGCCGAGATCCGGGCCGCCCGGCGACGGCTGGCGGACGGCACGTTCGGTCTGTGTGAACGCTGTCGGAAACGCATTCCGGCGGAACGCCTCGAACTGCGTCCCTGGACGAGTGTCTGCGTCCGCTGCGCCGGCGTGTAGCCCCGCCTTTTTGCGGCCTTTTTCTCTGAGCAGAATGGAAATGGCCTTTTCTCGACACGTGGGCTATGGTCGGGATGAACCCGCCAACCGACGAGGGGAAGCGAGTGGAAATGGCTGGGAAAACGCCACGCGGAGCCAACACCAAAAAGCCCGCGAAACTGACGCTGAAAGAAAAGCGAGCGGCCAAGCGCGAAAAGAGCGAAGGCACGCCGTTCATCAAGCCGCGGAAAGGCGCGACGGGCTGATTCCTCTGGTGGCAGCCGCGCCGAGTACTCACCCAGGCCGGGGCCGCGACGGTCTCCTGTTGCCCATTTGGGTAGCCGTCGCCGGCCTCGGCCGCCCGCCGAGTTTTCACAACGATGGGTTGTGTAAACTCGGCGGCATGACAGCTGAGCACGGCGTCGCGAGCACCACGCTGGCGTTGGCCGGCGTGGCCGACGAGCAACTGGCCGCGGCTCGCGCGGCGACGAGCGGCCGGAGCGCGCGCACCATCCACGGAGGTCACGGACACGTCCTGCGTCAGACCGTGCTGGCGCTGCTCGCCGGCCGGGCCCTCGACGAGCACGAGAGTCCGGGCGAGGCGACTCTGCAGGTGCTGGTCGGACGGGTCCGGCTGGCCGCGGGCGACCGGTCCGCGGAGGCGAGCGCGGGTGACCACCTGATCATCCCGCCCGAGCGGCACAGCCTGGCCGCGGCCGAGGATTCCGTCGTCCTGCTGACGGTCGTGACGGCCCCGGCCCGGACGGTCCCATGACCACGAGCGTGCGGATCGGCCGGGTCTACGACGAACCGGACGGGCGGGGCCGGCGGGTCCTCGTCGACCGGCTGTGGCCGCGCGGCGTGCGGCGCGACGACCCCAGGATCGACCGCTGGATCCCCGAGGTCGCGCCGTCGACGCAGCTGCGGCGCTGGTACGACCACCGGCCCGAGCGGTACGACGAGTTCGCGCACCGCTACGAGCTCGAACTGGCCGACGGCAGTGGCGCAGCCGCGCTCGCCGAGGTGGCGGCGTTCGTGGCGGCGGGCCCGACGACGCTGGTGACGGCCACGCGCGAGGTACAGCTCAGTCATCTGACGGTGTTGGCCCGGCTGCTGGCAGAAGCCCCGTGAGCTCGGCCCACGACCCGCCGCAGGGGCGTCGCCTCGACGTGCTGCGGGTGGTGAAGGAGGCGGACGCGCCGTTGGGCATCGCCTCCATCGCCGACCGGCTGGGCGTGCACCCGAACACCGTCCGCTTCCACCTGAACACGCTCACCGCGAGCGGTCAGGTCGAGCTGGTGCGACCCGAACGACACTCACCCGGCCGGCCGCCGCTGCTCTACCGCGCCGTGCGGGCGATGGACCCGACCGGCCCCAGGCACTACCGGCTGCTCGCCGAGATCCTGGCGCAGCAGCTGCTGGCGACACCGGACGCCCGCTCGCGTGCGGCCGAGGCGGGCCGAGTGTGGGGAGAACACCTCGCCATGAGCGAAGCAGCGGAGCCGGCGGCGCCCGTCGACCGGCTGGTCGAGCTGCTCGACGGTCTGGGCTTCGCACCGGAGCGCCGCATCGCCGACGGGCAGGAGCAGATCGGCTTGCGGCACTGCCCGTTCCTCGAACTCGCCGAGACCGGCGCCGACGTGGTCTGCCCGGTGCACCTCGGTCTCATGCGCGGCGCGCTCGCCGCCTGGGACGCGGGCACGACGGTCGAGCGCCTGGACCCGTTCGTCGAACCGGACCTGTGCGTCGCCCAGCTCGGACCGGGGCCATGGCGACGACCGCCGCCGTGACGTTCGTGTGGCTGGGCACGGTGGTCTCGGCCTGACGGGCTCAGCCCCAGGTCAGCAGCCGGTAGTGCAAACCGTTCGACGACTCGTGCCAGGGGCCGACGGAGTCGGGCGGGCGGCCGACGTCCGGGGCGAGGGTGTCGCCGTCGAAGGACTCGCGCAGCTCGGTGACCACGACGCGGTCCGCCAGCGGCAGCGCCGCCCGGTACACCGCCTCGCCGCCCATCACCCACACGTCCCCGGTCGCCGCGGCGAGTGCCGCCGACAGGTCGGTGAAGGTCTCGACGCCCTCCTGCGGCGTGCGCGACAGCACGAGGTTGCGCCGGCCCGGCAGCGGACGGAACCGGGGCGGCAGCGACTCCCAGGTGCGGCGGCCCATCAGCACGGTCGCGCCCGCGGTCAGGGTGCGGAAGTGCTTCATGTCCTCCGGCAGGTGCCACGGCAGCGTGCCGTCGCGGCCGATGACGCCGTTGGCGGACTGCGCCCAGACGAGCCCGATCACACCGCCACCGGCGCCTTGATGCCGGGGTGCGGGTCGTAGCCGTCGAGCGTGAAGTGTTCGTAGGTGTAGTCGAACAGGCTGTCCGCCGGCTTCAGACCCAGGGTCGGGAACGGCCGCGCCTCGCGGGCCAGCTGGGTGCGGACCTGCTCTTCGTGGTTGTCGTAGATGTGGCAGTCGCCGCCGGTCCAGATGAAGTCGCCGACGCCGAGGCCCACCTGGGCGGCGATCATGTGCGTCAGCAGCGCGTAGCTGGCGATGTTGAACGGCACGCCGAGGAAGAGGTCGGCACTGCGCTGGTACAGCTGGCAGGAGAGTTTGCCGTCGGCGACGTGGAACTGGAAGAGCGCGTGGCACGGCGGCAGCGCCATGCGCGGGATGTCGGCGACGTTCCAGGCGGACACGATGATGCGCCGCGAATCGGGGTTCTCGCGCAGCGTGCGCAGCACCTCGCTGATCTGGTCGACGTGCCCGCCGCCGGGCGTCGGCCACGAGCGCCACTGCACGCCGTAGACCGGGCCGAGGTCGCCGTCGGGCGCGGCCCACTCGTCCCAGATGGTGACGCCGTTGTCGCGCAGCCAGGTGACGTTGGAGTCGCCGCGCAGGAACCACAGCAGCTCGTACGCGATGGAGCGGAAGTGCACCTTCTTCGTGGTGACGAGCGGGAAGCCGTCGGCCAGTGGGTAGCGCAGCTGATGCCCGAAGACCGACCGCGTGCCCGTGCCCGTGCGGTCGCCCTTGCGGGCGCCGGTGTCGAGCACGTGGCGGAGCAGGTCTTCGTACTGCGTGTCCGGCATACCTCGAGCCTAGACGAGGCACCGGCGTTTTCCGGGACGACGGACGCCCGCGCGCGGCTACGGTGGGTATCGGGGTCATCGTGGTCACTGAGCGTGTCGTCGGCACGGCTGAGGTGACGCCGCGGCCGGCGCGCGAGGGAGCCGGCGCCGGGCGTCCGGCCGGCCCCGCCGTCGCGCTCGCCGGCCTGCTCACGCTCGCCCTGCACCTGCTCTACGTGACCGGCCCGCTGCTGTCCGACGAGGGCGGGCTGGCGATGGTGGCGCGCTGGTGGGGCAGCGGCGGCGAGTACCTGTACGGCCCGCAGTGGGTCGACCGCCCGCCGGGGCTGATCGCCACGTTCTGGGTCGCGAACCTGCTCGGCCCGTACGGGGTGCGCATCGTCGCGGGTCTGCTGGCGGCGGCCTTCGTCCTGGCGGCGGGCTGGGCCGGGTGGGCCGCCCGCGGCGCGCGTGCCGCCACGTGGTCGGCGTGGGCGGCGTTCTTCCTGATGAACAGCCCGCTGACGCAGACGTTCGCGCTGAACGGCGAGCTGGTGGCGGCGACGTGGACGATGGCCGGCGTCGCCGCGGGGATCCACGCGGTCCGCGGACGGGTGTCGTACCGGTCCGCGGTGGCGCTGGGCGCGCTGGCCGGGACCGCCGCCGCGGCGGCCATGCTGGCGAAGCAGAACTTCGCGGACGCGGCCGTCTTCCTGCTGGTGCTCGGGCTCGCGGAGGGCCTGACGGGGCGCGTGCGGCGCCGCCGGCTGCTGGCCGTCGCGGGCGCCGCGGGGGCCGGGTTCGCGCTGCCGGTGGCGGCCGCCGCCGGGTGGGCGTACACGCACACCGGGCTCGGCGACCTCGTCTACGCCATGTACGGCTTCCGGGTGGACGCGTCGATGGTGATCGCGCGGTCGGCGTACGCCGGGCCGGACAGCCGCCTGCGCGAGCTGCTGGGCATCGCGCTGCTCAGCGGCATCGTGACGCTCGCGATCGCCGTTGTCGTCGCGGGCCGACGGCAGGTCCGGCGGTGCTCGCCGCTGTTCCTGGCGTGCGCGGCCGCCGGGCTCGTCGAGGTCGCGGGCGTGGCGCTCGGCGGGAACTACTCGCCGCACTACCTCATCGGCCTCGCCCCCATGCTGGCGCTGGCGGCCGGGGTGCTCGCGGTGCAGCCGGGCCGCGGCCGATGGCTGGTGCGGCTGTTCGTCGTCGTTCCCGTCGTCGCGACCCTGATCGTTTCGCCCGCGGCCGCCGTCCAGGTGACCAGGGAGAACACCGTGCAGGCCACCGGTGAGTGGCTGGAGCGGGCCGCGGAGCGCGGCGACTCCGTGGCGGTGCTCTACACCCATGCGAACGTCGTGAACGCGTCGGGCCTTCGCCCCGCCTACCCGTACGCGTGGAGCCTCCCGGTCCGGACCCTCGACCCGCAGCTCACCCTGCTCGCCGCGACGCTGACCGATCCGCGTCGCGCCCCGACCTGGGTCGTCGGGTGGGACGCGCTGCGGACGTGGGACCTGGACGCCCACCGCGTCGCGCGGGCGCTCGCCACGGACTACGTCAGGTTCGCGACCGTCTGCGACCACCCGGTCTGGCTGCGCCGCGGCCTCGACCGGACGGAACCGCCGGATCCCTGCGCGGGGACGGGGATCCAGGAGTCGAGCATCGAGTCGGCCGGCCGGCCGGCCATGCCGGGTAGCCTGCCCGTATGGACGTCGTCTCCCGGCGCGAGGAGTCGGAGCTCGGCGCGTGGACGCAGCTCACCTGCCGGCCCAGCGCGCTCGCCGGGCTGGTCGAGTCCATCTGGCTGTTCGACGGGCGCCTCAGCCGGCGCGAGCGCTACTACCCGACGGGCGAGCTCGACCTGATCGTGCGGCTGGACGAGCCGTCGGCACCGTTCCGCGTCGTTGAGGGACAGCCCGCGGCCGCGTGTCCGCCGGTGTCGCTCACCGGGCTCCTGGTCGCGCCGCTGGTGATCGAGACCCCCGCCACGAGGTCGCGCCTGCTCGGCGTGCGGCTGCGTCCCGCGGGCGCGCTCGCCCTCTTCGGCCTGCCGCAGCAGGAGCTGACCGGCGCCGCCGTCGACCTGCACGACGTCATCGGCGGCGGGGAGACGCGCCGGCTCACCGAGCGCCTGGCCGCGGCCGGGTCCGACGAGGCGCGCCTGCGCCTCGTGCAGCGCTGGATCGTCGACCGGCTCGGCGACGGCCCGCGCACCGACCCGAGCGTGGCCTACGCCGTCGCCGAGATCGAGCGCACCGGCGGCACCACGCCCATCGCCGGCCTCATCGACCGCGTCGGCGCCTCCCCGAAGCGGTTCGCCACCGCGTTCGAGCACCAAGTGGGCGTGAAACCCAAGCTCTTCTCCCGGATCGTCCGGTTCCGCCGGCTGGCGGCCGCGCTTCCCGGCACCGAGGAAAGCCTGAGCCAGACGGCGCTCGCGTACGGCTACTACGACCACTCGCACATGAACGCCGACTTCCGCGAGTTCGCGGGCGTATCGCCGCGCAGCTTCCTGGCCGCCACCCCGTTTCCGGAGTCGTCGAGCCTGACCGACTGAGCGGCGGACTTTTCTCCAAGACACCGTCCACCGGCGTCCCTACCGTGGAGCGCGTGGAAATCCGCGGCGATTTCGACGTCCCGGTGGCCGGTGCGGAGGCGGCGTATCTGCTGCACACGCCCACGCGGCGAGAGGCGGCGGACTGGGTGCGCAGGGACCCGCTGGTCCGGCACGGACACTACGTGCCGGACATCGTCGAATGGCGCCTGGTGGGTATCAACACCGGCGCCGTCGATCCGGCGCTGAAACCTCCGGACGACCTGACCACCAGCACGACAGAAACCTGAAGGAGCACCATTCTCATGTCCGAAACCAACCTGCTCAACGTCGTCGGCGTGTTGCCGGTCACCGATCACCCGGCGGCCGTCGCCTGGTACCGGAAGTGGATCGGGCGCGGCCCCGACGTCGAGCCCATGGACGGCGTCGCCGAGTGGCAGCTGGCCGCGAACGCGTGGATCCAGGTGTCCGTCGACCCCGGCGCGTCCGGGCGCACGACCGTCGTCGTCGGCGTCGCGGACCTCGACGTGCAGCGGGAGGCCTGTGCGGCCGCGGGCGTCGCCGTGGGCGAGGTGGCCGACTACGGAGTCGTGAAGTCGGCCGAGGCGGTCGACCCGGCCGGGAACACCGTCGTCTTCGTCCAGGACCTGACCCAGGCGTAGCCACCGGCCGCCCCCTGAAATCCGCCGCACCCCATCGGCCGGTTCGCTGTCAGACTGGGGTGAGGGTCCGTGCGCGGGCCCGGGGGGCCGAGATGACCGGAACGAGCGGCACGAGGGTCGTCATCGCCGACGACGACGTCCTCCTGCGCGAGGGTCTGGCCAGCCTGTTCGACCGGTCCGGGTTCGTGGTCGTCGGTCAGGCGGGCGATGCGCCGGAACTGATGGAGCTGGTGGCGGCCACCGGGCCCGACCTCGTCGTCGTCGACATCAGGATGCCGCCCGATCACGGGACCGAGGGGCTGGAAGCGGCGCACGCGATCCGGCGCGACCACCCGGCGACGGCGATCCTGGTGCTGTCCGCGCACGTCGAGGTGGAGCACGCGATGCAGCTGCTGTCCAGCGGCGAGGGCATCGGCTACCTGCTGAAGAGCCGGGTGACGGACGTCGCCGAGTTCGTCGACACGGTGGAGCGGGTGGCCAGGGGCGCGAGCGTCGTCGACCCGGCGCTGGTGCAGGAACTGGTCGGCGCGAACCGGCGGCACGATCCGCTGGCCGTGCTGACGGAGCGCGAGCGGGAGGTGCTGGCGCTGGTCGCCGAGGGACGCTCGAACGCCGGCGTGGCGCGCCGGCTCTGGGTGACCGAGGGCACCATCGAGAAGCACGTGCGCAGCATCCTCACCAAGCTCGACCTGCCCGAGGGCGACGACGATCACCGGCGGGTGCTGGCGGTGCTCACCTTTCTGGAGCAGCGGTAGCGTCGTCGGCCGCGACGGCGATGCGCGCGGCCAGCAGCCGCCCGGTCTCCTCGACGACCGCCGGCACGGCTTCGAGTGGCACGTTGAGCATCGACAGCAGGTCGCGGGTCGACAGGTCCTCACGGTGGGCCAGCATGGTTCGGCTCCTTTCACCCCCGTCTCGCCAGCATCGCGCCGTGCCGGCGGCCGTGTCGTCAGGGCCAGCGGGTGCCTCGTCTACCGGCTAGCAGGAAGCCCGGAACTCCTGCTGGCCGCGATGTGCGGCCCGCTGCCCAGGACGAGGCTCGATGCAAGCGTTCCGTTCGAGTGTGAGGAGGTCCCGATGAGCCGCGTTGCCCACGCTTTCCATGGCCCGGTGACGGCCGTCGCGCCCCATGCCCGTCCGGATCGACCCCTGGATGTCGTGATGCCCGGCCGGAAGCCGGATTCCCCCGACGCTGACCCCTGGCGCCACGACCCCGCAGCCGGCCACCCCCGCGCCGGCTCACCCACGGCCGGCGCCCCCCTCAAAGCCGGCCCGCTCGCCGCCGTCCCCACGGCCGACCCACGCTTGTCGGCGACCGTGCACGGCGAACACCACACCGGTCTGCTGCGGGTTCGGCTGACCGGGGACGGCGGCGAGGTGGGGGAATACGACCTGGACGTCGAGCAGGCGCTGCACCTCGCGCAGCGGCTGCGCGACGCTGCCGCGGCCATGCGGGAGTTCCATTCGGAGCGGACCTTCGGCCCTGGCCGGGTTTCCCGTTAGCAGCAATGCCGGACTGATGCTCTGGTGCAATGCTGGTGCGGTGGTACGGCGCTGTGTCATCGTTGATGACAACGAGAGATTCCTGGCCGTGGCGCGTTCCAGCCTCGAACGCGGCGGCCTGGAGGTGGTGGGGACAGCGACCACGACGACACAGGCACTCGAACTCATCGGCGCCCTGCGACCGGACGTCGTGCTGGTCGACATCGCCCTCGGCACCGAGAGCGGCTTCGACCTCGTCCACCGCATCGTCGCCGCCGACCCGTTCGCCCGCCCGCACGTGGTCCTGATCTCGACCCGCCGCGAGGACGACGTCGCGGAGCTGGTGTCGGCCAGCCCGGCGACGGGATTCGTCTGGAAGGCCGATCTCTCGGCGAGAGCCGTGCGAGATGTGGTGGCGTCAGGGGAGCAGTGAGACGTCAGGGCCGCTGACCGACTCGCCGCTGCGGCGGTGGGTGGGTGGGGCGATCATCGGCGTCGGCCTCGTCGGGCTGGTCACCGCCCTGGTCGCGTTCCTGAACCTGCACCTGCCGCCGCGCGCGCTGCTGATCCTGTACCTGCTGGCCGTCGTGCCGGTGGCGCTCTGGTGGGGTGTGGGCCCCGCGGCGCTGGTGTCGGCGTTGAGTGTCATCACGTTCGTGCTGCTCATCGCGCCGCCGCAGAGCGAAGGGACGGCCGTGGTGGCGTTCGCGGTCTTCGTGGCGACGGCGGCGGTGGTGGCCGCGCTGGCGGCGGGGCTGCGCCAGAGCGTGCGGCGGTCGCAGGAGCTGGCGGCCGAGCAGTCGGCGTTGCGGCGGGTCGCGACGCTGGCGGCGAAAGGGGTGCCCTCCACGGAGTTGTTCGAGGCCGTGACGCGCGAGATCGGCGAGCTCTGCGGGGCCGACCTCACCCGGCTGGGGCGCTACGAGGACGGCGGGACGGTGATCCGGGTGGCCGCGTGGACCCGGTTGCCGGCGCGGTTGCCGGTCGGCGAGCGGGTCCCGGTCGACGAGACGCGCGTCGCCCGGGACGTGCTGCGGACCGGCGCGCCCGTCCGCGTCTCCGGAGCGGCGGTGACCAACGGCGCCGGCGGTCCGCTGGCCCGCGAGCTGGGGATCCGCTCGTCCATCGGCTGCCCGGTCGTCACCGGCGGGGAGCTGTGGGGCGTCGTCGTCGTGTCGGCGCGGCAGCCGCGCGCGTTCCCGCCGGAGACCGAGGAACGGATCCTGCACTTCACCGAGTTGCTGGCCACGGCCGTCACGAACGCCGAGTCCAGCGCGGCGTTGCTGCGCAATGCGGACGAGCAGGCCGCGCTGCGCCGGGTGGCGACGCTGGCGGCCCGCGGCGGCGCCGACCCGAGCCCGGTGGTCCGGGCCGTCGTCGACCGGGTCTGCGAACTGCTGGGCGCGGATTGCGCGTCGGTGCTGCGGTTCGAGAGCGACGGGACGGCGACGTACCTCGCGGCGCGTGGCTGGCGCGATGAGCTTCGCCGCGGGCCGGGCGCGCGCTGGCGGCCGGAGACGCCGTCGGTGATCGAGCGGGTGCTGCGCACCGGGCGGTCCGCCCGCATCGACTACGCCGAGACCGGCGAGCAGCCGCCCAGCCTGTCCGGCGAGGACATCACGTCGACGGTGGCCAGCCCGATCGTCGTGGAGTCGAGACTGTGGGGCAGCATCGGCGTGGCGTCGCGGACCGGCCTGCTGCCACCGGACACCGAGGACCGGCTGGTCGCGTTCACCGAGATCGTCGCGACCGCGATCGCCAACACCGAGAGCCGGGCGCAGCTGGCCGCCTCGCGCGCCCGGGTGATCGCCGCGGGCGACGCGACCCGCCGTCGGCTGGAGCGCGACCTGCACGACGGCGCGCAGCAGCGGCTCGTCTCGCTGGCGCTGGAGCTGCGCAACGTCCAGGCGGAGGTCCCGGCCGAGCTGACCGGCCTGGGCGCGGCGCTCGGCCGGCTCGCCGAGGACGTCACCGCGGTGCTGGACGAGCTGCGCGAGCTGTCGCGCGGCATCCACCCGGCGATCCTCTCCGAGGGCGGGCTCGGTCCCGCGCTGCGCACGCTGGCCCGCCGCTCGCCGGTCCCGGTGGACCTGACGTTGCGGCTGGAGCGCCGTTACGGCGACGCGGTCGAGGTCGCGGCGTACTACGTGGCCTCGGAGGCGCTCACCAACACCGTCAAGCACGCCGACGCGACGCACGTCGAGCTGGCCGTCGAGGAGCGCGACGGCGAGCTGTGGCTGCTGGTCGGCGACGACGGCCGCGGCGGCGCGGTCCTGACCGGCGGCACCGGGCTGACCGGCCTGTACGACCGGGTCGAGGCGCTCGGCGGCAGCATCGTGGTGAGCAGCCCGGCCGGCGAGGGCACCCGGCTCGAGGTGGCGCTGCCGCTGACGCCGGGGTGACGTGGTCGTCGTTACGCTGGCCGGGTGACGACGCAGGGGACGCGGCCGGCCGCGCGCGGCATCGGGCTCGGGCTGGCGGCGCTGGGGCGGCCCGGCTACCTCACGCTCGGCCACGGCGGCGACATCCGCGACGGCGCGTCGGTCGACGACCTGCGGGCGCGCACCCACGCGGTGCTCGACGCGGCGTGGGCCGCGGGGGTGCGCTACGTCGACGCGGCGCGGTCGTACGGCCTGGCGGAGCGGTTCCTCGGCGAGTGGCTGGCGGCGCATCCGGGCCGCCGCGACGAGCTGACCGTCGGCTCGAAGTGGGGCTACACGTACACCGCCGGGTGGCGCGTCGACGCCGATGTGCACGAGGTCAAGGACCACTCGCTCGAGACGTTCCGGCGGCAGTGGCAGGAGACACTCGCCGCGCTCGGCGGGCCGCCCGACGTGTACCTCGTGCACAGCCTGACCTCGGACAGCCCGGCCCTCGGCGACGACCGGCTGCTGGCCGCGCTGGCGGAGCTCGCGCACGACGGCGTCGCGACCGGGTTCTCGGCCAGCGGCCCGGACCAGGGCGCCGTCATCGAGCGGGCGCTGGACCTGACGGCGGACGGCCGGGCGCCGTTCCGCGCGGTCCAGGCCACGTGGAACCTGCTGGAGCCGTCGGCCGGGCCGGCGCTGGCCCGGGTCCACGACGCCGGCTGGTACGTCGTCGTCAAGGAGGCGGTGGCGAACGGGCGGCTCACCGATCGCGGCGACGTCGCGAGCGTTCGCGCCGCGGCGCACGCGGCTGGGACGAGCCCCGACGCGCTGGCACTGGCCGCCGTGCTCGCGCAGCCGTTCACCGACGTCGCGCTGAGCGGCGCCACCACCGTCGAGCAGCTGCGGAGCAATCTCGCCGGCGCCACGGCGGCGGACTTCCCGGACGTCGCCGAGGACCCGAAGGCCTACTGGGCCGGCCGCTCCGCGCTCACCTGGACCTGAGCTCGTCGTGCAGGCCGCGGGCGACGCGGCCCATCGCGATCTCGGCGGCCGGCTGGGCCGCCGCCGCGACCCGCGACCGCGTCAGCGCGACGACGACGTACCGGCCGCCGTCGGCGTGCTCGACGACGCCGGCCTCGTGCCGCAGGTTGAGCAGCGTCCCGGTCTTGGACGACCACGCCGAGGCGTCGCTGACGAACTCCGGCGCCAGCCGGTTGCGGTGCACGTTCGCCGCCAGCAACTGCCGGAGCCGCGCCGCCACGCCGGGGTCGATCGCGGCGCCGGTCCACACCGCGGCCAGCAGCGCGGCCAGCGACCGCGCGGTCGCGGTGTTGGCCCGCGCGACGTCCAGCTCGGCGATCGGGCTGCCGCCGCCGGGCGCGGTCGTGCCGATGGCGAGGTCGTGCCGCAAACCGCCGTCCAGCGTCTCGGCCGGCGTCGCCATGAGCACGTCCATGCGGTGCCGCAGCGAGAAGCCGTCGATGCCGAGGTCGCGCAGGACCGCGGCCACCTGCGCCGGCGGAGTGAGGTCGAACAGCGCGTCGGTGGCGGCGCTGTCGCTCAGCGACGTACTCAGGTAGACGAGGTCGTCGACGGCGACGCGGGCCGGGTGCTGGAACCGGGTGATGCCGGTCGGGCCGGGGGTGTCGACGCGGCCGGGCGCGACCTCGACCGGCGCCGCGCCGTCCAGTTCGCCGCGCCTGACGCGGTCCAGCGTCGCGAGCGCCAGCGGCAGCTTGACCAGCGACGCGATCGGCAGCTCGACGTCGGCGTCGAGGGCCAGCTCGGCGCCGTCGTCGAGGTCGCGGACGAGGAACGAGCCGGCCAGCCCGGCGTCGTCGAGGTGGTCGCGCCACTCGTGCAGGGCGGTCATGACGCCTCCAGGCAGCGGGCCAGCAGCGGCCCGAGCGTCGTCGTGAGGCGGTCGGCATCGAGCACCGAGGCGGCGGTGACGGCGTACCCGCGGACCAGCGGCGCGTCGCCGAGCGGCCGCCACGTCAGCCCGCAACCGGCCGCCTCGCGCGGTGTGCACAGCAGGGCGTCGTCGGTGCGGATGACCTCGGCCACCGCCCCGGCCAGCGACGACACCCGCAGCTGGGACGGGCGCAGCCCACCGGCGACGGCGAGCCGGGCCAGCGTGTCGCCGACGTGCGGCACGTCGTCCTCGGGCCGCAGCCAGATGCGGCGGTCGGGCACACCGGCGTCGCGGGCGGGCCGCAGCGAGGCGAGGAACATCCGCCGGGCGCCGGACGGCCGCAGTGTCGCGAGGCCGAGCGGCACCGTCCACCGCGCCTCGGCCTCGGGCACCGGCAGGACGGCCGCGCGGACGGCGCGGTCGCGGACCAGTTCGCGCCGGCGGTCGGGCTCGGCGGGCTCGACGACCAGAGCGACCCCAGCGTCGCGGGCGTCGGCGACGAGGTCGACCAGCGCGGTGAGCGGGAGGTCGACGGGCAGCGCGAGGCCGACCGGCGCGGAGCCGGCCCGGGCGGCGCCCGCGCGCAGGTCGTCGGCGGCGTCGAGGACGCGGCGCGCGGCGGGCAGCATGGTGCGGCCGAAGTCGGTGAGTGCGGCCCGGCGGGTCGTGCGGTCGAAGACGACGCCGCCGAGATGCTGCTCGAGCGCGGCGACCCGGCGGCTGGCGACCGGCTGCGGGATGCCGATGGCGGCCGCGCCCTGGGTGAAGCTGCCGCGCTCGCTCACCGCGACGAACGCGGCGCAGGCGGCGACGAGGTCCATGACCGCACCGTACTATGCCGGATCGGCATGGAATCGTCCGTATCCGTCTTTGCGCGCATGACGAGCGGCGGCGAGGCTGGTCGCATGCGACTCACCACCCTGCCGGTCCTCGCGGCCGTCGCCGCCGTCATCGCCGGCTGCGGCGCGGACGACACCCCGCCGGCCCCCGCCGCGCCCAGCCCGGCCGAGACCAGCGCGAGCCCGGCGGCGCCGACGACGGACCCGGTGGTCGCGGCCGCCCTGACGGCACTGGAGGACGACTACGCGGCCCGGCTCGGCGTCTACGCGATCGACACCGGGTCCGGCCAGATCGTCGAGCACCGTCCCGACGAGCGGTTCGCGTTCGCGTCGACGCACAAGATGCTGTCCGCCGCCGCGGTGCTGCAGGCCACCGAGCCCGCGGACCTCGACCAGCTGATCGAGGTCGACGCCGCCGAGGTGGTCGGCTGGTCGCCGGTCACCGAGCCGGCCGCCGGCGTCGGGCTGACCCTGCTGGAGATCATCGAGGCCGCCATCACGCTCAGCGACAACACCGCCGCGAACCTGCTGTTCGAACAGCTCGGCGGCCCGGACGGGCTGGAGGCCGCGGTCCGCGGCTTCGGCGACACGACGACGTCGTTCGACCGCATCGAACCCGGCCTCAGCGACTGGGTGCCCGGCGAGGAGCGCGACACGACGACGCCGCGGGCGATGGCCGGCAACGTCCAGGACCTGCTGCTCGGCGACCTGCTGGCCGACGAGGACCGGACGCTGCTGCACGACACCATGCGGGCCAACACCACCGGTGACGAGCTGATCAGGGCGGGTGTGCCGGACGGCTGGGTCGTCGCGGACAAGACCGGTTCCGCGACGCACGGCGGGCGCAACGACGTCGCCGTCATCGAGCCGCCGGGCGCCGCGCCGATCGTGCTCGCCGTCTACTCCAACCGGCTGGATCCGGAGGCGGAGTCCGACCCCGCGCTGATCGCCGCCGCCACCGAGATCGTCGTCGACGAACTGAGCGACTAGGTCACGGCTCGTGCGGGCGCAGCCGCGACCCGTAGCGGGCGAACAGCTCCTGGTTGTGCGCGTCGCCCTCGGGCACGTTCGCCGAGACCAGCACCGGCACGTCGTCGCCGGAGGCCAGCAGCAGCCCGCACACCTCGGTGATCAGGAGTTGCGCGATCAGCACGCCGGTCAGCGACGACGTCGGCGTGATGCGGGCGCCGGTGGGCAGCTCGAGCGCGGCGTCGCCGCGCGGCGACCCGTTGTCGATCACCACGTCGGCCAGCTCGAACAGCCGCAGGCCGGACGGGTGCCGCGACGTGATCTGGCCGGTGTGCTCGGCCGACGTGATCGCGATGACGGGGTGCCCGCCGGCCTTGGCCAGCCGGGCCAGCTCGACGACCGAGCCGTTGCCGCCAGAGTTCGACGTGATGACGAAGACGTCGCTCGGATGCAGCTCGGCGAGGTCGAGGATCCGCTGGGCCAGCGCCGGGTCGCGTTCGACGGTGGGGTCGAGGATCTCGCGTGGGTCGGCGCCGCCGTACATGACGAGGTCCTTGATCGACAGCGCGTTCGCCGGGACCAGCCCGCCCGCGCGGCCGACGATCTCGGCGGTGATCGAGCGCGAGTGTCCGGTGGCGAACGCCTGGATCAGCCCGCCACCGCGCAGCCCGTCGGCGATCAGCCGCGCGGCCGCGGAGATCGCGTCGGCCTGCGTGGCGATCAGCCGGTCGGCCGCGGCCAGCAGGATCCGCGCGGCGGCGTTCTGGTCGATCGTCTCGGCGTCGGTGGTCATCGTGTCAGCCTCCGTGGGTGGTGCGGTGGACGAGTTCGTGCAGGACCCCGGCGGCGCGCTCGGCGGCGTCGGGGCGGAACGGTGAGATCAGCACCTCGTAGCCGGGGGTGGCGAAGTCCGCGGCGGCGGGCAGGTACCCGGCGTAGCCGTTGGCGTACCCGAGCAGCACCGACGGCGCCGCGACGTCGCGCAGCGAGAGGAACGGCTCGCCGCCGATGCCCTGCAAGGTCAGCCCGCCGAGCCGGACCGCGGCCAGCTCCAGCGGCACCGTCGCGGCGCCCGACCGGCCGGCGGCCGCCTCGACGCCCTGCAGCGCGGTGACGGCGGCCCGGCCGGACGGGTCGCCGTCGGCCAGCCCGGCCAGCCGGCCGGTGAACTCCGCGCGCAGCCCGGCCAGCCGGTCGCGGTCGTCGTGGCGAACCGGCAGCGGCAGCGTCGCCCGGGCCGCGTCGATCCCGTCGTCGGCGCTCCAGGCCCGGCCCGGCGTCGCGACGAGCGCGGCCAGCTGGTCCGCCGCCAGCGCGGCCAGCCGCCGTCCCTCGCCCGCGGTCTGCTCGGTGCGGGTCCAGCGGGTGCTGACGTCGCCGGCCGCTCCGGTGGCGACGACCACCCACGGCGACCCGCCGAGCCGGGCGCGGAGCTCGTCCCGGATCCACGCCGTGAGGTCCCCGCTGACCACCGACGACGACGCCGGCAGGACGGTCGGATGCACCGGCACCACGGCCAGGACGCCCGCGGGCGCGCCGGCCGGGCCGAACCGCAGCACGTCCACCGGGACCCGCCGGTCGCCGTCGTCGGCGCCACGACGAGAGCCGACCCCGTCGAGCACGCCGTCGTGATGGGCGGCGACGCACTCGGTCTCGTTCGCCACCGCGAGCCGGGCCGCCTCGGCCGCCGCGGCGGCGACGGCCGCCAGCCAGGTGGCCGGCGTCGTGCCGCCGCCGGCCTGCGTGCCGACGTCGGGGCCGGAATGGGTGTGGGTGGCGCAGACCCACACCGCGTCGCCGACCGGAGCGGCGATGGGGTAGGCATGACCCGCCCCTCCAGGGAGGGTGCCCACCCTAGGGGCGGGCACCGACAGAGTCCGCCGCCGGATCTCGGCCACGAGGTCGGTGTTCACCCCGGCCAGCTCCGCGACGACGAGCAGGAACCGGTCCGCGCCCGCGGCGATCGACACGCAGTCGACCCGCAGCGGCGCCAGCGCTCCGTCCGACGGCGCCACCCGCGCCGCGTATCCGCCCAGCGGCGTGCCGTCCGGGACGGGCAGCGGCACGGACCCGTGACCGGCCCTCATCGCACCGCCTCGACCAGGCGCCGGGTGATCGCCATCGGGTTGGTGACCGCGGTCCCGACGACGACGGTGTGCGCGCCCGCGGCGAACCCGGCCAGCACGTCGTCGCGGGTCCAGTACCGGCCCTCGGCGACGATCGGGCAGTCCAGCTCGTCCGCCAGCGCTCGGACGAGGGCGAGGTCCGGCCCGTCGCCGTCCAGCGGCCCGCCGGTGTAGCCGGACAGCGTCGAGCCGACGAGGTCGGCGCCGGCCGCCCGCGCGTACCGGCCCGCGGCGAGCGTGTCGACGTCGGCCATGACGGGCACGCCCAGGCGGTCGTGGATGGCGCCGATCAGCTCGGCGAGGTCGCCGCCGGGCCGGGGCCGTTGCGTGCCGTCCAGCGCCACCACCGTCGCGCCGGCCCGCACCACCGCCTCGGCCGCCTCGAAGGTCGGCGTGATGTAGACGCCGTCGCGGTCGCCGGTCTTGTTGATGCCGAGGACCGGGATCGAGACCGCCGCGCTGATCGCGGCGACGTCGGCCGGGCCGTTCGCCCGGATGCCGGCCGCGCCGCCGGCCTCCGCGGCCCGCGCCATCAGCGTCATCGGGCCGGGACCGTGCAGCGGGTTGGCGGGCGCGGCCTGGCAGGAGACCACGATCGAACGGAACGGGAACACGGCGTCAGACATGGGCGTCACTCCCGGCGGTCAACATCAGCGGTGCGTAGGGGCCGAGCCCGGCCAGCAACCGGACGGCGCCGTCGAGCGGGTTGCCCAGCGGCTCGCGCACCTCGACACCGGGGCAGCGGGCCCGGATGGCGTCGGTGAACGGCTGGCGCACGAGGTCGTCCATGGCGAACAGGCCACCGGCGTAGGACACCGGCACCCGCGTCGTGGTGGGGAACGAGCGGGCCAGCACGGCCGCCGTCGTCGCGACCAGGCCGTCGACGGCGTCGGCCCAGATGCCCCGGGCCACCGGGTCGCCGGCCCGGGCCACCGCGGCCACCCACGGCGTGCACCGCGCGACCATCCGCACCGGCGCCGGCGAGGTGTAGATGCGCTGCGACAGCCCGGCGAGGTCGCCCAGTGCGTCCTGTGCGGCCTCGGTCAGCGCGGTCGCCGGGCCGCGGCCGTCCCGGGCGGACAGCACCGCCCGCAGCGCCGCCCGCCCGATGGAGAAGCCGCTGCCGGAGTCGCCCAGCAGGTAGCCGTGGCCGTCGCCCTGGTGCGTCCCGCCGTCGGCGTCGATGCCCAGGCAGACGACGCCGGTGCCGGCCGTCGTGACCACCCCGGGGGCGCCCCCGAGCGCCCCGGCGTGCGCCGTCACCATGTCCGGGCCGAGCCACACCTCCGGGTCGCCGAGGCGATCGTGGATGCGTGCCGCCAGCCGGCGGCGCCGGTCCGGCTGCAGCGGCGCCGCCGTCAGGCCGAGGCAGACCCGCTGCACCCCGGGCGGTGACCCGAGCCCTTCGTACGCCTCCGTCACCGCGTTGGCGACGCTGTCCAGCAGGTCCGTCTCGGCGCTGTAGGCGAACCCGCCGGCGTGCGTGATCTCGACGACGACACCGTCGCGCACCAACGCCATCCGCAGATTCGTCTGCCCGCCGTCGACGGCCAGCTCCAGGCTCACTTGATCCCCGCCGTCATCGTGATCCCTTCGACGAACTTGCGTTGGAGGACGAGGAACAGCAGCAATGTCGGCAGCAGCGCCAGCAGCGCCGCCGCCATCATCATCGGGAGGCCGCCGGAGCCGAGGTTGTTGGCCTGCATCGCGGCCAGCCCGACCGGCAACGTCTGGTGGTCGGCGTCGTTGCCGACCAGCAGCGGCCACAGATGGCTGTCCCAGTTGGTCATGAAGATGAACAGCGCCAGCGCGGCCATCGGCGAGGCCATCATCGGCGTGACGACGTTCCACAGGATGCGCAGCTCGCCGGCGCCGTCGATGCGCGCCGCCTCCAGCAGCTCGTCCGGCAGCCCGTCGATGCTCTGGCGCATGAGGAAGATCCCGAAGGCGCTGGTGGCCGACGGGATGATCAGGCCGGCGAAGCTGTTGACCCAGCCGAGGTCGAACACCAGCGCGTACAGCGGCACGTAGATGACCTCGAGCGGCACCATCAGCGTCGCCAGCACGACGAAGAACAGCAGGTTGCGCCCGCGGTAGGCGAACTTCGAGAAGCTGTACCCGGCCAGCGTGCAGGTGACGACGTTGAGCAGCGTCACCGAGACGCCCACGACGGTGCTGTTGAGGTAGTACCGCGCGAACGGCGCCTGCTCGAACGGCAGCGTGAAGTTGCCCCACAGCCACTGCGTCGGCAGCCAGCGCATGGGGCTGGCCAGCACCTCGTCGGCCGGTTTCACCGCCGACAGCGCCGCGTAGACGAACACCGACGCGAACACCAGGCCGCCGGCCAGCAGCAGCACGAACACGACGACCTTGCCGACCGGCCTCCGCTTGCGCGAGACGACCATCACCCCGGCGCTCATGCGGACCTCCGCAGCGCCCGGAGCTGCACGAACGTCACCATCAGCAGCAGCACGAACATGAGGACGGCGACGGCGGAGGCGCGGCCCATGCGGGCGCTGGCGAAGGCCGTCTTGTACACGAACAGGTTGATCACCTCGGTACCGAAGCTGCCGCCGGTGAGCACCACCTGCGGGCTGAACGACTGGAAGCCGCGGATCACCGCCATCACCAGCACGACGACGGTGATCGGCTTGAGCAGTGGCAGCGTGACGTAGCGCAGCCGGCGCAGCGACCCGGCGCCGTCCAGGGCGGCCGCCTCCTGCAGGTCCTTCGGGATGTTCTGCAGCCCGGCCAGGAAGATGATGAGGAAGAAGCCGACCTCCTTCCAGATCGCCGCGATCGCGATGGCCCACTTGGCCCACGTCGACGACGTCAGCCACGGGATGTCGGTGTTCAGCGTCTGGTTGAGCAGGCCCTCCGGTTGCAGCACCAGGCGCCAGATCACCGACACCGCCACCCAGGACGTCGCGACCGGCGCGAAGTACAGCAGCCGGACGAACGCGCTGCCGCGCATGCGGGTGTTCAGGCCGAGCGCCAGCACCAGCGCCAGCAGCACCGCCGGCCCGTACGTGACCACGACGAAGAACAGCGACGCGCCCAGCGAGGCGAGGAAGCGCTCGTCGCCGAACAGGAAGCGGAAGTTGTCCAGTCCCACCCAGACCGGCGTGCTGGTCAGGTTGTAGTCGTAGAGGCTGAGCTGGAACACCCGCAGCATCGGGTAGATCGCGAACGCCGCGAACAGGGCCAGCGCCGGCAGCGCGAACACCAGCCCGACGGCGTCGCGGCGGCGCCGCCAGCCGGACCGGCCGGGGCCCGCGGGCCGGGCCCGCGCGCCGCGGGCCCGGTCCGGTGCGGTTCGGGTTACCGCCATGCGCCTAGCTCGAGACGCTCTGGTCGACCGACTCGGAGGCTTCCTCGAGGCTCTCCGCCGGTGGCTGGCCGTCGAAGACCGACCGCTCGACGGCCGCCTTGATCGCGTCCTGCACCTCGCTCCAGTGCGGCCCGACCTCGTCGAACTTGCCCTGCTGGTAGGCCTGCGACCACACGTCGAGGAACGGGATGTTCGCCGCCGCCTCGGACTGCTCCCAGCCCTGCAACGGCTGGACGAAGTTGACGTCGGTGAGCCAGCGCTCGTGCTGCGACGTCATGTACTCGATGAACTTCCACGCCTCCTCCTGCTGCTCGGAGGCCTTGTTCACCGCGAAGTAGTAGCCGTACCAGCGTCCGGACGGGTTCGCCGGGTCCACCTGCGGGAGCGGGACGACCGCCAGGTTCTCGAACGTGTCGGGGTTGTCCTGCGCGATCTGCTCGACCGCCCACGGGTAGATCATCGTCATCGAGCGGCGGCCGGAGGCGAAGTCCTCGAACGGCGACGTCGCCTCGCGCGAGGCGGTGTCGGCGTTGCCGACCTGGTCTTCGCGGATGAGGTCGTGCCAGATCTGCAGCGCCTCGACCGACTCGGGTTCGGTGAGCGCCGAGCCGGTGCCGTCCTCGTTGAGGATCGAGCCGCCGGTCTCGTTCAGCAACGTCTGCAGCTGCTGGGTGTACCAGCCGGAGTGCAGGTAGACGAAGTTGAAGCCCTCGTGTCCGGCCGCGACCAGCTGCTGGCCGTACTCGGACACGTCGTCCCAGGTCTGCGGCGGGCTCGCCGGGTCGAGGCCGGCGTCGGCGAAGTGCTGGGTGTTGATGGCGAACGCGGTGGCGTTGAACTCGCTGGGGACGCCGTAGAGGGTGCCGTCGTCGCCCTTCGCGCCGTCGAGCGTGCCGTCGACGTAGAGCGCCTCCAGCTCCTCGGCGGACTCGACCCCGAACGCGGCCGGGTCGATCGGCGCCAGCAGCTCCTTCGGGATGTACTCGCCGCGCAGCGCGCTGTCGTCCATGTTGATGATGTCCGGACCGGACCCGTTGCTCAGCGACGTCAGCATCTTGGTGCCGAAGTCGTTGTTCGGGATGGTCTCGTAGGTGATGTCGACGTTCGGGTTCGCCTCTTCGTACTCGGCGATCAGCTGCTCGTTCAGCTCCGTCATCGGCGGGTGGGTGTGCGTCCAGTAGGTCAGCTCGATGGTGTCGCCGCCGCCGGTCGACCCGCCGTCGGAACCGCAGGCGGCGGCGACCGCCAGCACGGCCGCGGCCGGGATCAGCACCACGCGGGCGCGCGCTCGTACGCTCATGGGTTGCTCGCTTTCGTCGGTCCGCCCGGACGGGCGGAGCGGAAGGTCAGGCGGAACGCCGGGCGTGCCTGCGCAGCGCCGGGGCGGGCACCGGCCGGAGCTCGGCGGTCAACTGGAACCGGTCGCCGCGGAACAGGTCGGTGCCGCACTCGACGACCCGCCCGTTCGGGCCGAACGTGACGACGTCGAGCTGGAACGCAGGTCGTCCCGGGTCCGTGTGCAGCACGGCGGCGATCCGTTCGTCGAGCAGGGTCGGCTCGATGGTGGTGCGGCCGGTCAGGATCGGGATGCCGTAGCGGTCCGCGAGCAGGTCGTACCAGGACCCGTCGAGGTCCGCCGGCGTCAGATCCGGCACGACGTCGTCGGCCACCCAGGTGGTCTCCACGCCGATGGGGTCGCCGTCGGCGGTGCGGAGCCGGGTGAACCGGACGATCGTCGTGTTGACGGGGATGCGCAGCGTCCGGGCCTGGCGCGGACCGGCCGGCAGCCGCCGGAACTCCAGCGTCACGCTGCCCGGCACCAGTCCGCGGTTGCGCATCTCCTGGGAGAACGAGGTCATCGCGAGGCGGCGGGTCAACTTCGGTCGCGCGACGAAGTTGCCCCGGCCGTGCTCGCGTACGACGAGCCCGGCCGTCGCCAGGTCGTCGAGGGCCCGCCGCAGGGTCATGCGGGCCACGCCCCAGTCGTGCGCCAGCCGGCGCTCCGACGGGAGTGCGACACCCTCGTCGCCGTGGTCGATGAGCTCCAGCAGGCGACCGCGTACCTGCGCGACCTTGCCGGTCGCGGACCCGAAGCCGTCGTTCGCCATGGTGTGAGCTCCTCGACATGAGGTGAGGTGCGCACCTTTATAGTCCGTGCCGCTGGACGGCACCAGGGCATCGGGGAAGCCCGAGTAGACCAGTGGCGGGGCCGACATCCGCGGCGATGCCGCAGGCCACGGGCTTTTGTAGCTGCGGGGGCGGCAACTGGTCCAAACGGAGGTCAGCGCAGCAGCGACCGCGCGGTGGGCGCCAGCCGCAGCACGGCGGGCGGCCCGGACAGCCGTCGCCGGAGCTCGGCGCGCAGGCCGGGCCGCTCGTCCCACCCGGCCCGGTGCGCCGCGTGGGCGTCGGCGTCGGGGAAGCGCGCCACCCACACGAACACGCGGGCGTCGTCGTGCACGGGCAGTGCCGGGAAGGTGTTGGGCGACGGGTCGGTCTCGAGCCGAGCCACCGGGGCGGCGCCCAGCGCGGGCTCGGCCTCGGCGGTGAAGAACTCGGCGAACTCGCGGAGGTCGCCGGCGACGGGGTAGATCTCGACGCCCACGAGCGCGGACGTCTCGGCGGCGGGCGGCCGGACGACGGCGCCGCCGACGCCGGGGAGTGGGAAGCCCGACCCGGCGTCGACGGGGTGCAGCAGGTGGACGTCGTCGGAGTCGATCATGGTGACGTTGGCGGCCGCACCGTGCCGGGCCCACACCGGGCCGTAGTAGAACGCCGTGAGCGCCTCGTGCCGCGTGGCCATGTCGGCGAAGCCACGCATCCAGACGAACCGTCCGGGCGCGTCGAGGTCGCGGAACTGGCCGATCAGCCGGGCGCCGAGTACCTCCTGCGTCTCGACGAACTCGCGGTCGAACAGCGTGACGAGGTCGTCGCGGCGGTCGGCGTGCACGGTGTACTGCCGCAGCTCGACGAGGGGGCAGCACAGGTCGGGCGTCATGCCGGGCACGGTAGTGCCCGGCACCGACAACCCTAGGGGTGTCTGACGGATCTTCGGCGGCGCGGATCGACGCCCAGACGCCGACCAGCGGCGTTGTCGTCGTCGCTCGATGGCACCGCATCGACCTCCTCCTCCGCCTTGCTGGACCGGCCCCTGGACGCCGCCCGCATCCGCCAATATCCGTCAGACACCCCCTAGCGGCGCAGCAGCGCCCGCAGTTCGGCGACGACCGCGGCCGGGTCCTGCTCGGCCATGAAGTGCCCGGCCGTCGTGGTGCTGTGCCGCAGGTCGTCCGCCCAGGCCTTCCAGAGCCCGGCCGCGTCGTAGCCGAGCGCCGCGCCCCAGTCCTGCTGCACGACGGTCACCGGCATCGCCAGTCGCCGGCCGGCTGCCTTGTCCGCCGCGTCGTGTTCGACGTCGATGCCGGCGGAGGCGCGGTAGTCGGCCACGATCGACGGGACGGCCGCCGCGCAGGCCCGCAGGTACTCGGCCCGCACGTCCGCCGGAATCGCGGCCGGATCGGCGCCCCACTGGTCCAGGAAGTAGCCGAAGAACTCGTCCGGCGCCCCGGCGATCAGCCGCTCCGGCAGCCCCGGCGGCTGCGCCATCAGGTAGAGGTGGAACGCGACCGCCGCGGACGCGCCGTGCAGCACGTCCCACATGTCCAGCGTCGGCAGCACGTCGAGGATCGCGAGGTGCGTCACGCGGTCCGGGTGGTCCAGGCCGGCGCGGAACGCCACCAGCGCGCCGCGGTCGTGCCCGGCCAGTGCGAACCGTTCGTGCCCGAGGTGCGCGGCCAGCGCGACGACGTCGGCGGCCATGGTGCGCTTGGCGTAGGTGGCGTCCTCGTCCGCGCCGGGCTTGTCGCTGCTGCCGTAGCCGCGCAGGTCGGGCACGATGACGGTGTGGTCGGCGGCCAGGTCGGCGGCGATGTGCCGCCACATCAGGTGGGTCTGCGGGAACCCGTGCAGCAGCACGACCGGACGGCCGCTGCCGCCGACGGCGACATTGAGCGCGACGTCGCCGTCTCCAGGCACCCGCCGGTACTCGAAGTCCGGGATGGTGGGCGTCATGACTCTCCTCTGGGTGATCCTTGGGTGTGTCTCCCAGCGTCCGGCCCGCCGATGAGCGTTCGATGAGCACGCGGTTCGGCGTGCTCGGCCCGGTGGCGGCGTGGACCGGCGACGAAGACGTCGACCTCAAGGGGCCGCGGCACCGCGAGGTGCTGGCGCGGCTGATCGTGGCGCGCGGTCGCGTCGTCCCGGTCCGGCGCATCGTCACCGACCTGTGGGAGTCGCCGCCCGACGGCGCCGTCGTCGCGGTCCGCACGTTCGTCGCCGCGCTGCGCCGGGCGCTGGAGCCGCACCGCGCCCCGCGCACTCCGGCGACGCTGCTGGTCACCGAGGGCCCCGGCTACGCGCTGCGGGCCGGCGCGGACGCCGTCGACGCGTGGCGGTTCGGGGCCGGCGTCGAGGCCGCCGGCCGGGCGGCGCCGGCCGAGGCGCTGGCACTGCTGGACGACGCGCTCGCGCTGTGGCGCGGTCCGGCCTACGCCGACTTCGCCGCGGCCGGCTGGGCGGCGCCGGAGCGGACCCGGCTGACCGAGCTGCGGCTGACGGCGGTCGAGCGGCGGGCCGAGGCGCTGCTGGCGCTGGGCCGGTCCGCCGACGCCGTCCCGGACCTCGACGCCCACGTCGCCGAGCACCCGTGGCGCGAGGACGCGTGGCGGCTGCTGGCGCTCGCGCTGTACCGCACCGGGCGCCAGGCCGACGCGCTGGACGTGCTGCGGCGGGCGCGGTCGCTGCTCGGCGACGAGCTCGGCGTCGATCCCGGGCCGCGGCTGCGGCAATTGGAGACCGACCTGCTGCGCCAGGAGTTGCCGGTCGACGCCGTCGGGCGGGTGTGGGCCGACGCCGCCGCGGCGTTCGACCAGACGGTGGCCGCGGGCGCGCCCGGGCGGCTGGAGTCGACCGTCGGGCTGCTGCGGGTGCTCGCGCTCACCGGCGGGCACGGGCTCGCGGCGGCGCAGGAGCAGCGGGTGGCCGCGGTCGCCGCCGCCGAGCAGCTGGGCGATCCGGAGCTGACGGCGCGGGTCATCGGCAGCTACGACGTGCCGGGCGTCTGGACCCGGTCGGACCATCCGGACCGCTCGGCCCGCGTCGTCGGGGCGGCCGAGCGCACGCTGGCCGCGCTGCCGCCGTCCGCCCCGCCCGCGACCCGCGCCCGGCTGCTGGCGACCGTGGCGATGGAGTCGCGCGGGTCCCGCTCGCCGCGTCCGGCCGAGGCCGCCGCCGAGGCGGAGCGCATCGCCCGCCGCCTGCACGACCCCGCGCTGCTGGCGTTCGCGCTGAACGCGACGTTCCTGCAGACGTTCCAGCGGGCCGGGCTGGCGCCGTCGCGCGACGCCATCGGGGCCGAGCTGGTCGCGCTGGCCGCGGGGCACGGGTTGTCGGCCTTCGAGATCCTCGGCCGGCTGGTGCGCATGCAGGCGCGGGCCGCGCTGGGCGACTTCGGTTCCGCCGACGAGCACGCCGCCGCGGCCGACGAGCTGGGCCTTCGCCACGACCGTCCGCTGGTCGGCGTGTTCACCCGCTGGTACCGGGCGGTGCGGCTGGCGTCCACGGGTGGCGCCGCCGCCGTCGGCGACGCCGAGGCCGCCTACCGCGCGGCGGCGGCCCGGCTGGAGGGCGCCGGCATGCCCGGCCTGGAGCGCGGGCTGCTGCCACTGGCGCTGCTGTGCCTGCGGGTGTGGCACGACCGGCCGCTGACGTTCGACGCCGACACCGACTGGGGACCGTACGCGCCCTGGGCCCGGCCGCTGCTGCTGCTCGCCCACGGTGGTCGCGCCGCCGCCACCGCGGAGCTGCGGGTGCTGCCCGAGCCGCCGCGCGACCTGCTGTTCGAGGCCACCTGGTGCCTGGCCGGACGGGCCGCCCTGCTGGCCGGCGACCACGCGCTCGCGGCCCGGGCCCGGGCCGCCCTGACACCGGCGGCCGGCGAGCTGGCCGGGGCCGGCAGCGGCGTCCTCACCGCCGGGCCCGTGGCGCTGCACCTCGCCGCGCTGGACGACGGGCTCAGCGCCGCCGGCCACTGAGGTAGTACTCGCGCCACGCCACGGAGAGGTCCTGGATGCCGCCGATACGCCGGTGGTCGAGCAGGTCGCGCCACGCGTCCTCCAGCCGCACGCTGAGCCGGGTCTCGGCCGGTTCGTGCGGCGACGGCGTGACGCTGTCCTTGGCGGTGCGGCGGTCGATGATGAGCTTCCCCTTGGCGCGGAAGCTCGTGCCCCGGATCCGCCGGCACACGAGGTAGTCGATGTTGAACCCCTCGGCCCCGAAGTGGCCGGCCGAGGCCATGCCGCTCAGGCGGACCGCCTCTCCGAGCGCGTCGACGACGTGGGACAGCTCCTGCTCGGAGTCCTGCCGCCAGGAGAACCAGAGCGCCTTCCGGTCGTCCGCTCCGTGACTGGTCAGGATGGTCGGCCCGGCCAGCAGCTGGTAGTCCGTCATCTTCAGGCCGACCCGGCTGCTGGGCGACAGCTCGTCGCGCTGCCCGTCGAGGTCACCGACGGCGGCCGGACGTCCACCCAGCCTGGTGACCAGGTCGTGCATCCGGATCTCCAGCGACCGCTCGGCCGACGCCGTCTCGTTGAACTCCAGCCACTGTTCGTGGCTGGGCAGCGGTTCGTCGAAGCGCGAGGTCGACCGGGCCAACTGGAGGTGGATGAAGGCGAGGTCGTCGAGCGCCGAGATCGCGCAGCCCGCGACGCCGATGCCGTCGCACCTCGCCAGGTAGGACAGGACGGCGTTGGTGGTGCCGACGCGCGCCGGGCCGACCAACGTCACCGGCACGACGAAGTCGACGTCATCGTCCGTGCCGGCGTCGACCGATTCCCGGAACCGGGCGGCGGCCGCGTCGTCGACGGCGACGAGGTTGATCCAGTTGCCCGGGCCGTGGCCGGTGCGCAGATCGCTGATCCAGAGACCGAACCCGTTCGTACGGCACCGCTTCGCGATCCGGGCCACGACCCGGCAGCGCAGCTCGCTGCTGGCGTTCCGCAGCGCGAGCATGGCGCGGATGGCGACGCGGGACGGTTCCGGCCACGACTCCAGGCGCTCCGCGGCGGGGTCGCCCGAGGCGTCGGCGACGGGCAGCTGGACCGGGCACTGGAGCGAGAGGATCGGCGCCTCGGCGTCCTCGACGGCCGACCGTGCGATGACGCTGAGCGCTTCGACGATGGCGCGAGTGTCCGTCAGCCGCGTCGTCGATCGCTCCGGATCGATGACGATCAGCAGCTCGAACCGTTCGGTGTCCTCGTAGAGGAAGCTCGGGTTCGGCCGGGCCGAACCGACGAAGACCAGCGTGCCGGGTTGTTTGCGGTGCACGGAGATTCGCACCGGTACCGCGCGGCCCTGGTGACTCGTCCACAGGGTGGGTGCCAGCGGGCCGCGGCGCGTGCCGGCGACCACGGCGGCGCCGTTCAGGCTGGAGCTCAGTGTCTCGTCCAGGCTGAACGGCTGGCGTGAGGTCCGCAGGACGGGCAGCAGGTAGCCGGGCCGATCACGCAGATGGTGCACCTGGAAGTTGACCTGAACGGCGCGCACGCCGGAGCGATAGACGGAGTCGGGCAGCGGAGTCTCGTGCTCCGGAGCCGGCGCTTCCTTCGTAGCCATGGTTCCTCATCACCCCCAGGGCGGCGAACTCGACGTCGGGCGTGTAGGTGCTGCCCCGGCCCTGCCGCCGCGCCCACGTCGGGACCGTCGGCGTCGTCAGGCGCAACTCGCGCCGCGGCAGGTCCACCACGATGCTGAGCGCCACGAGGACGGCCAGGCAGGCCACGCCGATCGCGAAGACGACCACCAGGGTGTCGTCCGAGGTCACCGTGGCGATCGTGAGCGCCTCCGCGATGGCCACGGCGATGGTGGCGTAGGCGAGGTACCGCGACCGTTCCCGGACCCTGGCCGCGATCGAGTGCCGGGGCGGCAACTGCAGGCGGGTGTAGAGGAACCCGGGGACCAGCAGCAGCACGGCCACGAGCGCGTCCCGCTCGATGCCGTCCCGCAGGTCGGGGTGGTCCAGGAACGGCCACCAGAACCCGCCGGCGAGCAGCGCGATCGTCGCGTAGGACAGCACCAGGACCGTGCCGGCGTAGGCGAGCAGGGCGCGCGGACCCGACCGGGTCGCGTCCTGGACCAGGATCCCGACCTCGATCTGCGTGCGCTCCGTCGTCGCGACCGGCTCCTCCAGCCGGCGCCAGTACGCATGGTTCCGCGACGCCGAGACCACGTCGGTCTGGAAGTAGTCGGAGCCCAGCTGTTGCGTCGTGATCTCCGTCGCGGCGCGCCGCAGCCGGTCCGCGATGACCCGGACGTTGTCGAGGAACGGCCCGGACCGGGTGTGCCAGGCGGCGGCGAGGGTCTCGGTGGCCCGCAGACTCTCGATCGGCCACGGGATCCCGGCCTCGGCGGCCTCCCAGCGCCGCCGGCGGGTGAGCTCGGCCAGCGCGCCGACGGTGGTCTCGAGCTCGTGCTCCACCATGCTTCTCGGCACGACGTTCTGGCCGCCGGCCGGATCGACCAGCGTGGCCAGGTAGCCGAGGTCGCGCTCGATCCGTTCGACGTCGTCCGTGCCGGCCATCGACGTGAGGTACATGTCCGAGATCTGCAGCGACTGCTCGGTCGCCGCGACGAGGTGATACGAGCGCAGGCTGCTGGGTACCTCGGTCTGGTAGCGCACGACGTAGACGCCGCGCGCGTTGAGCGGCCGGCCGCGCACCGGTTTCCGCAGCAGCGGGACGTCGTAGCTGAGGAGGTGATTGTCGCGTTCCTCATCGAGATTCACGACCAGCAGGTATTCGTTCAGCGCGACGCCCAGGAGATGGAAGAATTGCCGCAAGGTGTCGTCGTAGGCGTCGAGGATCCGCAGCGCCGTGTGCCGATGTCCGTGACTGTTCGTGGACGCCGTGGTGTTCGGCAGAGTCGCCTGCGACCGGCTGGAGATCAGCATGGTCAATGCCGATTGCACGAGCCATCTCGGCTCACCGGTCGTGTACAGGAAATCCGCGAGGTCGCTGTCGGTGAGCTTGGCGTCCGGGTGACTGCCGAGCGCGTTCCGGAGCAACTGGTAGAGACCCGCGGCCACCGGCCCGGCCAGCTCGAGCTGGGCCAGCCGCGGCACCCGGGAGCCGTCGTAGTCGCGCACGTCGATCGGGAAGCTGAACTGGCGTGGGAGGCGGGCGACCGGCACCCAGAGGCCCTGCTCGTCGCGGCTTTTCGCCGGGTTGCGCTGGCGCAGTTGCTGGAACGACTCGCAGGCGATGCGCTGCTCCTGGTCGAGCAGCCCGAGACTGACGTCGATCTCGGTCGTGCATTCCGGTGCCAGGTGTTCGACCAATGCCAGCCGTTCGGTGATGCGGCGGACGTGATTCTGCTCCAACGCGAGGTCGAGAAACGACAATCCGACTTCCGCCTCGTCCAGAGCGGAGGGCGGTGGCGCACCGGGAACCGGCACTTGGGTGATCGCGTGGCGCAGTGCGGTGGTCGCGTCCGGCGCTTCGGCTTTCACCCAGGTGCCCTGCATGACGCCCCCTTGATCATGGAGCGTATCGCCGCCGATGCGGAATGAGAAGATCATGACGGTGACTGAATTGTCGTGTTTTGCGACAGGGGGTTCGAGATGAGTGCTGCCCGAGACGATTTCGCCGCCGCCCTGGAGGTCGCCAGTACGCGGGCCAGGGCGTGGCTGGACGGGTTGGACGAGCGGATCGTGCGCGCCGAGGTGAGCGCCGACGACGTCCGGGCGGCGCTGGGCACGTCGCTGCCCGACGGACCGTCCGATCCGGCCGACGTGGTGCGGCTGCTCGCCGACGCGGCGGAACCGGGGCTGGTGGCGACGCCGTCGGGGCGGTTCTTCGGGTTCGTCATCGGCGGCACCCTGCCGGCCGCGCTGGCGGCGGACTGGCTGGTCAGCGCGTGGGACCAGAACGCCGCCCTGCGCGCAGCCAGCCCGGCCGGCACCGCCGTCGACGACATCGCGGCGGCCTGGCTGCTCGACCTGCTGGGACTGCCGCCGGGCGCGGGCGTCGGGTTCGTCACCGGCGCGACCATGGCGAACTTCGCCGGTCTGGCGGCCGCGCGCGACTTCGTCCTGGCCCGGGCCGGCTGGGACGTCGGCGAGCACGGGCTGGCCGGGGCGCCGCGGGTCCGGGTGCTGGTCGGCCGCGAACGGCACGAGTCCGTCGACTCCGCGCTGCGCTACCTCGGGCTCGGCGCACCCGAAGCCGTCGCCGTCGACGACCAGGGCCGCATGCTGGCCGACGCGTGCGCGGAGGCGCTGCGCGACGGCCCGCCGACCATCGTCTGCCTGCAGGCCGGCAACATCCACTCCGGCGGCTTCGACCCGTTCGCCGAGATCATCCCGGCCGCTCACGCCGCGGGCGCCTGGGTGCACGTCGACGGCGCGTTCGGGCTGTGGGCGGGCGCGTCACCGCGCACCCGCGCGCTGGTCGGCGGCGCCGAGACCGCCGACTCGTGGGCGACCGACGCGCACAAGACGCTCAACGTGCCGTACGACAGCGGCATCGTCGCCGTCCGCGACCCCGCGGCGCTGCGCTCGGCCATGAGCTACCACGCGGACTACCTGGTCACCGACGCGACCTACCTCGAGCCGTACGAGCGGGTGCCGGAGCTGTCGCGGCGGGCGCGGTCGGTGCCGGTGTGGGCGGCGCTGCGCTCGCTCGGCCGGTCCGGGCTGGCCGAGCTGGTCGACCGTCTGTGCCGGCACGCGACCGCCTTCGCCGACGGCATCCGCCGCGACGTCCCCGGCGCCGAGGTGCTCAACGACGTCGTGTTCACCCAGGTCTGCCTCGTCTTCGGCGACGACGCCCGCACGCGCGAGGTCGGCCGGCGGCTGATGGCCGACGGCACCGTCTGGATGACCGGCTCCCGGTGGCGCGGGCGCGAGGTGCTGCGCATCTCGGTGAGCAACTGGTCCACCGACGACGCCGACGTCGCCCGCGGCATCGACGCCCTGACCCGGGCCGCCGTCGTCAGCGGGTGAGGTACCAGTGCGGTCCGGCGGCCCAGCCGAGCAGCCGCCGCCCGCCGCCGAGTGTCGTCCCGTCCGCCCCGAACCGCCCGCCGTCCACCACGTGGGTGAGGCCGTCGACCGCCGGGGCGAAGCGGGTCAACCCGGCGGCGCCGACGAGGGAGCGCAGACGGCCGACGGCGGCGCGCTGCTCGGCATCGTCGCAGAACGACGCGAAGAAGATCGCCTGCCGCCACGCGTACGCCACGTTCTTGACGGTGATCAGCGCGGCGTGGTGGCTGGGCGCGGGCTGGGTCAGCCGGCGCACCAGCCACCGGAACGCCCGGCCGGTCAGCTCCGGCGCCTGCGGCCGCAGCTGGTCGCCGAGGCCGAGCACGTGCAGCAGCGGGGCGAGGTTGTGCGTGGTGAGGATCTGGCTCTGCTCGATGGTGGTGCCGCTGACCGCGACGTGGTTGCCGCCGCCCGTACGCGCCTCCGCCGCCCGCGCGACGCACAGCGACCCGAACGCGGCCGCCGTGACGGGGACGGCGTTCGGGTCGCGTGGGCCGGGCGGCTCCGGCGGCGGGGTGTGCGCCGCCCAGTACGCGGCGTCGGGGAGGTCGTAGTACCGCGCGTACAGCGTGCCGGCCATAGCCTCGCCGGTGACGGCGGCGGCGCGGTGCCATTTGCGGCTGAACGTGCCCATGAAGATGTCGGCCGCGACCTCCTCGACCAGCGGCACGTCCGCCTTCGCCTGCGTGGCCAGCGCGGTCAGCTCGCGGACCAGCGGGTTGGGCAGGATGGCCTGCGGGAACGCCGTCAGCGCCAGCAGGCTGGTCTGGCGCAGTGCCTGCCGGGCGGCGTCCTGCGTCGCCGACGTGGCCGCCCGCAGCGGTGCGACGGCGGCGGCCCAGGGCAGCTCCTCGAACCGCACCTGGTGCTGCAGGTCGAGCAGCAGCAGCCCGCGGCGGCGCCGGAACGCGGCGTACGTCTGCGTGTACAGCTGCCGCAGCGCGGGGTCGTCGAGGTTCGCCGCCAGCAGTTGCGCCGTCACCCGCGGCAGCAGCGTGGCCAGCACCTCGCCGGAGCCGACGACACCGTGCTCGACGAGGCGGTCGAGGGGCGCGGCCCAGGCCCGTTCCAGCTTCTCGACCAGCTCTCGCGGCACCGGTTGCCCGGCCGTGACGGCCTCGACGGAGGGCAGCCCGGCGTCGGCCGGGTACGGCTCCAGCCGGTCGGCCAGCATCCGCGCGATGGCGGCGTGCGTCGGCCGGTCGGTGACCGCGGCCTGGACGGCACGCAGCGCGGCCCGCCGCGGCGACCCGGGCGCGCCGCGTGCCGTGACGGTGTTGGCCAGCGCGCGCCGGATCCAGCCGACCTCGCGGCCGGTGAGCGACGAGCTGTCGGTGGGGCAGCGTTCGAGGGCGGCGTGCAGGCGGGCGAGGTTGCTCTTCGGGTGCGGGGTGGTGTCGCCGTGCTCGCGGGCGGCCGCGGCGTCGGCCAGCCACTGCTCCCGTCGCGGCTCCCAGTCTGAGGGCCAGCGCCGGCACGGCCAGCCGCCGCGGACGGTGCCGTCGGCGCCCAGCTCGGGGAGCTCGCCCTCGACCGTGCCGGCCCACAGCTCGACCAGCCGGTCGTACAGCGGATGCCAGACCCCCAGCGTCTCGCGCATGGCCGCCACCTGGGCCGGCACGGCGCGGACGCGCAGCCCGTCGCGGACCGGTCCGACCGGCTCCAGGTGCACCGACGTGCCGGCGGCCGGCAGGGCGCTCGCCGTCAGCGCCGGCGTGAGGCGCAGGCGGTGCATCCACGGGCGCAGCTCCGCGACGAGGTCCAGCGCCGCCTCGTGCCGGCCGTTCCGGAGCAGCCAGGCGACGGTGGGCAGCGCGGCGTCCTCGGGCAGCTCGATGCGATACCGCTCGGACGCCAGCGCGTCCAGCAGCTCGGCCTGACCGGCGTCGCCGAGGTACCAGAGGTTGAGCCGGTCCCGGTCGGTCGTGCCGGGCGCCTCGGCCGGCAGCCCGGCCACCCGGGCGGTCTCGTCGTCGCTCAGCGGCAGCTCGGCCAGCAGCCGGCCGGTCGCGAAGCCGCCGTGCGCGACCTCCAGCGTCACCCACGCCGGCGTGCCGGCCACCGGCGTGCGCGACCCGACCGTCAACTCGCCGCCGGCCATGCCGCCGATGACCGCCCGCCAGCGCTCGGCCTTGGCCAGGGCCCGCTCGCGCACCGCCGGATCGTCGTGCCCGGCCGCCATGCGTAGCGCGCGTTCCAGCTGGCCGAAGGCGTAGCCGGACGAGGGCTGCTGCTCGTCGGGCACGAGGACTCCGTCCGATCGGCTGACGTGGACATGGAGGCAGGAATCGAACCTGCGCCCTCCCGGTAAGCAGCCGGGCGATCTCCCACTGAGCTACTCCATGTGGTTCGCGCTCATCGTACGATCGGGCCATCGGCCGTGCCACCGTTGTCGAGCAAGCCGACCTCCCCGTCGAGCTGGACGGATCGGCGACGGAGTTCGAGGGCCGCGATCACGGCGGCGGCGAAGCCCTCTTCACCGTCGGCGACGACGAGATCGTCGGCCGGGCCGGCCAGATCATCGTCTGCCCGGCCCAGGTGCCGCACAAGTTCGCCAAGACGGGCACCGGCCGCCTCGAGATGATCGACGTGCACGCCAGCCCGGTGTTCATCACCGAGTGGCTGGAGTAACCACCTCGCTCAGCAGCTCCACCACGCGGCGGGCGTGGTCGCCGGTCGGGTCGAGGTCGGCGCGGAAGTCGGCGACGCTGACGCCGAGCAGCCGCGGCGACGCCGCCAGCGGGGCGAGCACGTCGGCCAGTTGCTCCCACGACGGGCCGCCCGGCTGCGGGTACGACACCGCGGGCAGCGCCGACGGATCCAGGACGTCGAGGTCGAGGTGCAGCCAGATCCCGTCACCGTCGAGCAGGTCGCGCGCCGAGCGTCCGGCCGCCGCCGGGTCGGCCAGCAGGTCGGGCGCCGCGATCCGGTGCAGCGCGTCCGGCAGCCGGTCCACCTCGGCGGCCGACGCCGGGTCGAGCCCGGTGGTCCGGT
Organism: Jiangella alba; assembly: GCF_900106035.1. Taxonomy (GTDB): domain Bacteria; phylum Actinomycetota; class Actinomycetes; order Jiangellales; family Jiangellaceae; genus Jiangella; species Jiangella alba. The sequence goes on along the minus strand of NZ_FNUC01000004.1, from coordinate 829,148 downwards.
GCCCGAGCAGGACGACGGCGGACGGGTCGAGCATCGGCACGGCCCCGCCCAGGGAGACGAGCGACGGCGCGCCGGCGCCGGTGAGGATCGCGAGGTCCATGTCGGCGGTCTCGCCGGTGTCGGACGTCGCGCCGTCGAGGTAGTCGGGGTGACCGTCGAGGAACCACAGCCCGGCCGGGCGCACCGCCGGGACCACGCCGAGCAGCAGGCTGCAGTCGCCGCCCACGACCAGCGGCCGTGACCCCGGCCGGTCCCGCAGCGCGGCTGTCAGCGACGCCGTCAGCGCGTGGGCCGCCGCCACCGTGGCGGGCAGCGCCAGCACCCCGGTCTCCGGGTCCCGGACGCCGCCGGAGACGACGGTGTCCGCGTCGCCCAGGTCCGCCTCGACCAGCGACGTCAGCCCGGCGGCCCGCAACGCGCCGGGCGCGTCCGCCTCACCCCGTCCGGACGCGGAACAGTCCCACGGGGCGCCGAGCAGGAACCAGCCCACCCCTCGATCTCAGCGGACTCCGTAGAGATAGTCCAGCGCCAGCTGGTCGAGCCGCTCGAACGCCATGCCGCGCTGCGCCGCCTCCTCGGGGTCGAACGCGTCGGCGCGCAGCGAGTCGACGGTCTCGCCCGGGGCCGCCGTGGGGGTGGCCAGCTGGTCCAGCCGAGCCGCGGCCAGCGCCTCCTGGACCTCCGGGTCGGCGCGGAACGCGGCGGTCTTCTCGCGCAGGATGAGGTAGTTGCGCATGCAGCCCGCGGCCGACGCCCAGACGCCGTCCATGTCCTCGGTGCGCGGCGGCTTGAAGTCGAAGTGCCGCGGCCCGTCGTAGCCGCCGGACTCGATGACGTCGACGGTCCAGAAGGCGCCGCGGGCGTTGCCGGCGCCGAACCGGAAGTCCTGGTCGTAGCGCGGGCCGGTCTGGCCGTTGAGGTCGATGTGGAAGAGCTTGCCGTGCCACAGCGCCTGGGCGATGCCGTGCGCGTAGTTCATCGACGCCATCTCCTCGTGCCCGACCTCGGGGTTGAGGCCGACCAGTTCAGGGTGCTCGAGCTCGTTGATGAACGCGATGGCGTGGCCGATGGTCGGCAGCAGGATGTCGCCGCGCGGCTCGTTCGGCTTCGGCTCGATGGCCACCCTGAGGTCGTAGCCGCGGTCGAGGATGTACTGGCCGAGGAGGTCGAACGCCTCCTTGTAGCGGTCGAGCGCGGCCCTGACGTCCTTGGCGGCGCCCGACTCGGCGCCCTCGCGGCCGCCCCAGGCGACGAACACCTTGGCGCCCAGCTCAGCGCCGAGGTCGATCTGGTCGGCGGCCTTGCGGACGGCGAAGCGGCGCACGTCGCGGTCGTTGTTGGTGAACCCGCCGTCGCGGAAGACCGGGTGCGAGAACAGGTTCGTGGTGACCATCGGGACCTGCAGGCCGGTCTCGTCGAGGGCCGCGCGGAACGGCTTCAGCGCGGCGTCGCGCTCGGACGGCGACGCCCCGAACGGGATGACGTCGTTGTCGTGGAAGGTGATGCCGTAGGCGCCCAGCTCGGCCAGCTTGTGCACGGCGAGCGCGGGGTCGAGCCGCGGGCGGACGGCGCCGCCGAACACGTCCACGCCCTCCCAGCCGACCGTCCAGAGGCCGAAGGAGAACCTGTCCTCGCGGGTGGGGGTGTAGTCGTTCATGCGGCGGCCTCCAGCCGAAAGTTTCCAGGACTACCTCGCCACATTAGGCCCGGGCTCTGGTCATCGCAAGGGCTGGACGTGGGTTGATGGCGGCCCGTTGACGTCGGGCTGTGACGCTCGTTACCGTGGAGATTCCGAAACTTTCGGCGGTCGTGGACGGAGAGTCGCTGTGCTGCTGGTCAGGTTCGCCACCCCGTCGTCCCCCCAGGCGAGCGTCGGCGTGCTCGACGGCGACACCGTCACCACGCTCGACGGGGCCGGGTCGCTCGCTGAGCTGTGGCGGTTGCCGCTGGCGTCGCTGCGCTCCGTCGTCGAGAGCGCGTCCGGGCCGGTGCTGCCCGTCGACGGCGTGTCGCTGCTGCCGCCCGTCGACGGCGGCACCGAGGTGTGGGCCTGCGGCGTCACGTACAAGGTGTCCGAGGAGGCGCGGGTCGAGGAGAGCGAGCGGTCCGCGTCGGTCTACGAGCAGGTCTACGACGCCGAGCGGCCGGAGCTGTTCTTCAAGTCCGTCGCCTGGCGGGTGGTCGGCGACGGCGAGCCCATCGCCGTCCGCGCCGACTCCCGCATCGACGTCCCGGAGCCCGAGGTCGCGGTCGTCGTCACCGCGCACGGCGAGATCGCCGGGTACACCGTCTGCAACGACGTCTCGTCGCGGACCATCGAGGGCGAGAACCCGCTCTACCTCCCGCAGGCCAAGGCCTACCTCGGCGCGTGCGCCGTCGGCCCGGGCGTCCGGCCCGCGTGGGAGGTGCCCCACCCGTACGCGCTGCCGGTGTCCATGTCGATCACGCGCGACGGCGCCGACGACTGGTCCGGCACGGCGAGCACGTCGCAACTGCGCCGCCGGTTCGACGAGCTGGTGTCGTTCCTGGTGCGCGCCGACGTCTTCCCCGACGGCGCCGTGCTGTCCACCGGCACCTGCCTGGTCCCGGCCGCGCCGTGGACGCTGCGGACCGGCGACGTCGTCCGCATCGAGGTCGGCGGCGTCAGCGCGCTGTCCAACCCGGTCGTCGAGGGCGTCGAGGCGATGTCGTGGCTGGCCGGCGCGCGCGACGACGTCAGGTTGCGTGCGGCGCCGTGACGACCACCCGGGTGACGATCGCCGAGATCGCCCGCGAGGCCGGCGTCTCCGAGGCGACGGTCAGCAAGGTGCTCAACGGCCGGACGGAGGTCGCGCCGGCCACCCGCGCCCGCGTCCAGGACCTGCTCGACGCCCGCGGCTACGAGCGTCGCGGCACCCGCGTCGAGGAGCGGACCGGACTCATCGACCTCGTCATCTCCGAGCTGAACACGCCGTGGTCGATGGACGTGCTGCGCGGCGCCGAGCAGGAGGCCCGCCGGGCCGGCGCCGCCGTCGTCGTCACGGCCACCGAGGGCCGCGACGACGCGAGCTGGCTCGACCGCGTCACCGCCCGCCGCTCCGACGGCGTCCTGCTCGCGCTGGCGCCGCTGCCGGCCGGTGGCGCGCGCCGGCTCACCGCGGCCGGCATCCCGTTCGTGCTGGTCGACCCCGTCGGCGGGTTCGACGCCGCCATCCCCACCGTCGGCGTCACGAACTGGGCGGGCGCGCTGGCCGCCACCGAGCACCTGATCGGCCTCGGGCACCGGCGCATCGGCGTCATCACGGGCCCGTCGGAACTGGTCTGCAGCCAGCAGCGGGTCGAGGGCTACCGCGCGGCGCTCGGCCGGGCCGGGCTGCCGGCCGACGACGCGCTCGTCCGCTACGGCGACTTCCGCCCCGACGGCGGTTCGGCCCAGGCTCGTGTGCTGCTCGACCTGCCCGACCCGCCGACGGCCGTCTTCGCCGGGTCGGACCTGCAGGCCACCGGCGTCTACGCCGAGGCGCACCGGCGCGGGCTGCGCGTCCCCGACCACCTCAGCGTCGTCGGCTTCGACGACGTCGCGCTGTGCGAGTGGGTGTCGCCGGCGCTCACCACGGTGCGTCAGCCGCTGATGGAGATGGCCCGCATCGCCATCCGCACGGTCCTCGACCCGCCCGGCACCGACCAGCCGCTGCGGATCGAGCTGGCCACCAGCCTGATCACCCGGGAGAGCACGGCCGCTCCCTAGACGACTGAGTCCTCTTGATCGCCGATCAGATGCGGGCCCCCGGGTGGTGGGCGTGCGGCGGGGTGACACTCGTGCCAACAGTTGGCGCTGGTGTCACCGCGCCGGAACAGTACTCCCGGCGGGCGGCGGGCCGGCCGGGTCTCGAAGAGTCGGGCGTCGTCGATGATCTCGCCTTCGAGGAGCCGGTAGAACTCTTCGGAGTCGATGCGGTGGCTGCGCTCCACCTTGCCGTTGAGGCGTGGTGTTCGCGGCCTGATTCGGACGTGGCCGATGCCCTTGAATTTCACGTCCACCTGCAGCTGGTGGCCCGGCCGTTGCTTCTCGTAGCGCTTCCACCGAGTTTCGCGTCGCTTGTACCGCTGGGAGGCCGGCAGCCGGTTGACGCCGGCCTTGCGCAGGATCCGCCACACGTCCGAAGGGCTGATCTTCACCTGGTGGTAGCGCTCGAGGTACATCGAGATCTTGCCCGGCCCGAAGTGAGTGGTGTGGAGCGCTGGAGCGGTCCTTGAGCCCCTCGACGCCTTCCTCCTCGTAGCGCTTGAGCCAGACGCTCGAGTTCTCGTTCAGTCACGAGGGTCTCCTAGGTTTCAGGACCCTGGACTGTCAACAACCTCCGTCAGTTCTAGATCTAGGACGTGCCGCCTGACCGCGTCCTCGCCGTACCGGCAACGACACACCCGCAAGATCAAGACGACTCACTCATCTAGCAGCCCAGCTGGCTCGCGAGGTCGTCCAGGCCGGTCGCGGTCAGGTCGAAGGAGTCCGACGGAGCGGGCGGGTCGCCGACCGGGCGGGCCACGTAGGCGGTGCGCATGCCGATCGCCTGGGCGCCGCGCAGGTCCCAGGCGTGGGCGGCGACCATGAGCAGGCGCTCCGGCGCGCTGCCGGTGGCCCGCGGCGCCAGCCGGTACACCTCGGGGTCGGGCTTGTAGGTGCGGGCGTCCTCGCCCGAGAGCAGTTGGTGCCAGCGCAGCCCGGCGTGCGCGCCGATGCGGGTCAGCGCGGACGCGTCGGCGTTCGACAGGCCGATGACGGGGAACCGGGCGGCGAGGCGGTCCAGCGCGGCGACGGAGTCGGGCCACGGGTCCAGCCGGAGCGCGTCGGCCGCCACGGCGTCGGCGCCGTCGGCCGTTCCGGTCGCGGCGGCGGCCGCTTCGCGGTCGATGACGGTGCTGGGGGCGTACGGCCGGCGCCCCGCGACGATCTCGCGCTGCTGCTCGTCGACGTGCGCGGCCCACCGTTCGGCGGCCGCCGCGTCGTCGGCGCCGGGTCGCGCCGTGCGCAGGGCCCGCCGGACGCCGCCGGGTTCGTCGACCATGGTGCCGAGGATGTCGAAGACGATGGCGTCGAAGTCGGGGTGCGGGGTCATCCACACCACCCTAGGTTGCGCCACAATGGCCGGGTGGTGGCGGCTCCGGAGATCTCGGCGCGCGAGGCCGAGGTGCTCGCGGCGCTCGGCGAGCATCTGACGAACGCCGAGATCGCCGCCCGGTTCGTCATCTCCGTGCGCACCGTCGAGAGCCACGTGTCGGCGCTGCTGCGCAAGTTCGGCGCGAGCGACCGGCGCGCGCTGGCCGCGCTGGCGCCGTCCGTGGTGTCGGCCGGCGCCGCCGCGCCCGCGCTGCCCGCGACGCTGACCTCGTTCGTCGGACGAGAGGCTGAGCGAGCGGCGCTGCTGTCCGCCGTCACGGAGCAGCGGCTGGTGGTGGCGGTCGGCCCCGGCGGCGTCGGCAAGACCAGGCTCGCGCTGGCCGTCGCGGCCGACGTCGCGGACCGGTTCGCCGGCGGCGCCTGGTACGCCGACCTCGTCCCCGTGCCCGAGGGCGACGCCGTCCCGGCCGCGGTGGCGGCGGCGCTGGGCCTGGGCGAGCAGCCCGGTCGCGGCGTGCCGGAGACGGTGGCCGGCTGGGCCCGCGGGCGGTCCGCGCTGCTCGTCCTGGACAACTGCGAGCACGTGCTCGACGGCGTCGCCGGGTTCGTCGAGCCGCTGCTGGCCGCCGCGCCCGGGCTGACGGTGCTGGCGACCAGCCGGTCGCGGCTGCTGCTGCCGTTCGAGTGGGTCGTGCCGGTCGGCGGTCTCGGGGCCGACGCGGCGGCGCTGTTCGGTGAGCGCGCCCGTGCGGCTGGCGCGCCGCTGCCGTCCGGGTCGCAGGCGCGGGTGGCGGCGATCTGCGCGGCACTCGACGGGAACCCGCTGGCGATCGAGCTGGCCGCGGCGCGGCTGCCGGCCGTCGGGCTGGACGGGCTGGAGAGCGGGCTGGGCGACCGGCTCCGGCTGCTCGACGGCGCGCGCCGCGGCGGCGGGCGGCACGGGTCGCTGCGGTCGGCGCTGGACTGGAGCCACGACCTCCTCGACGAGCCCGGGCGGACGGTGCTGCGGCGGGTGTCCGTGTTCGCGGCGCCGTTCCGGGCCTCCGACGCCGCCGTGGTGGCCGGGGGCTCCGCCGCGACGCTGGCCGCCCTGGCCGACGACAGCCTGCTGGTGCCGGTGGCCGGCGGCGACGCGACGCGGTACCAGGCGCTGGAGACGATCCGTCAGTACGGCGCCGAGCGGCTGGTGGAGGCCGGTGAGGACGAGTCGGTCCGGGCCGCGCACCTGAGCTGGTGCACCGCCGAGGGGACCGCGCTGCTGGCAGCGGACCCGGCCGTCCCCGGCTGGCGCGCCCAGGTCGATCGCCTCGCCGACGACCTGCACGCGGCCCTCGCCTGGATCGTCACGCACGATGCCCCGGCCGGCGCGCAGACGGCGCTGCTCGTCGGCCGGTTGTGTCACCGGCGTGGGCTGCCGGCCGAGGCGCAGCGCCGGTTCGAACAGGCCGCCGCCCTCGCCGCCGACGACGCGGGGCGGGCCGCGGCCCTGGCGCTGGCCACCGGGTCGGCGCGGTCCCGGCTGGCCGGCGCCGACGCCCTGCGGCTGCACCTCGCCACCGCCGAGGCCGCACAGCGTGCCGGCGACACCGTCCTCGCCGCCCACCAGTACGCCCACGCCGCCGAGCTGGTGCACCGTTCGGCCGGCATCCTGGCCGAGGTCCCGCCCGCCGCGACCGCCGCCGGCTGGCTGGCCACCGCCCAGACGCTCGCCGACGATCCCGGCACGCTGGCCCGCTGCGCCGTCGTCGAGGCGTTCGCCGCCGTCGACGACCAGCCGGGCACCGCCGCCGCCACGGAGCAGGCCATCGAGCTGGCCCGCGAGAGCGGCGACCCGGTCGTCGAGAGCGCCGCCCTCGACCAGCTGACCGGCCTGCGCCTCGCTCGCGGCGAGGCCCGCGCCGCCCTGGAGAGCGCGCTGCGCCGGACCGCCCTGCTGGCCGGCTCGCCCGATCCGGAGCAGGGCTTCGAACTGTCCGACGCCTACGGGATGGCGGCGGAGTCGGCGATCGCGGCGGGCGACCTCCGGCAGGCCCGGCAGGCGGCCGAGACACTGCGCGACCTGCCGTCGCAGCGCGAGGTGACGCACGCCGGCGCCGCCCGGCTGATCGTCGTCATGGTGCTGGCGGGGGACTGGGACGAGGCGATCGCCGTCGGCGAGCTGTTCCGGGAGAGCTGGGAGCGGGCCGGGCGGCCGCGCATCCCGTCGCTGCGCCGGGTGGCCGCCGCGCTCGCGTCCGTGCACGGCGCCCGGGGCGACGCCGCCGCGCAGGCCGTGTGGCGCGACGTCGAGGCGGGCATCGGCTCGGCCGAACGGCGGCCGCACGACCAGCGTTCCGTCGAGAGCTTCTTCGCCGCCCTCGAGGCGCTGCACCTGGACCGTCCGGCCGACGCGGTCGCCGTCCTGCATCGGCCGCCCGAGGAGTTCCGCAGCTGGTTCGAGCTGATCTGGCGACCCTGGTACGCGGCCCTCTGGGCGGAGGCCGCCGTGCTGGCCGAACTGCCCGACGCCGGCGAACGGATCGCCCGCGCCCGCCCGTTCACCACCGACAACGTCATCGCCGCCGCGATCGTCGACCGCGCCGCCGCTCTGGCCGCCGGCGACCGCGACGGCGTGCTCGCCGCCGCCGAGACCCTCGACGCGGCCGCCTGCCGCTACCAGTGGGAACGCAGCCTCCTCCTCGCCCACTGAGCGCTTTCCGTGGTCGATCCGTGGTCGGCACGGATGTCCGGACCCACCCCGCGGGCCCATCGTGAAGTCATCGCAGAAAAAAAGTTCGCCGCGGATGTCGAGAACCCGCCCCAGGCATCGACGTACCGGGTGAGACGCCCAGAGGAGACGACGATGACCATCACGATCCAGCACCAGCAGACCACCGCCGCCACCGCCCTGCGCGGCGCCATCGCGGGCGCCGTCCACGAGCCGGGCGACGCCGGGTACGACGCGCACCGCAAGCCGCTGCTGCCCACGCTCGACCCGCGACCGGACGTCGTCGTCGAGGCGCGGTCGACGGCGGACGTGCAGGCCGCGGTGCGTGCGGCCCGCGAGCACGGGCTGGCCTTCTCGGTCCAGGCGACCGGCCACGGCACCTACGTCCCCAACGACGGCGGGCTGCTGCTCAAGACCACGGCGATGTCGTCGGTGTTCGTCGACCCGGCCCGGCAGGTCGTCCGCGTCCGCCCCGGCACCGTGTGGGGCGACGTGCTGGCCGCGACCCGGCGGTACGGGCTGGCGCCGCTGTCCGGCTCGTCGCCGGCGGTCGGCGTCACCGGCTACACGCTCGGCGGCGGCATGGGCTGGCTGGCCCGCAAGCACGGATTCGCCGCGGACAGCGTCCTCTCCGCCGACATCGTGACGGCCGACGGCGAGCTGCTCACCGTCGGCCCGGACCGGCACCCGGACCTGTTCTGGGCGATCCGCGGCGGTGGCGGCGGCTTCGGCGTCGTGACGTCGCTGGAGTTCCGCGTCTACCCGGTGGCGCAGGTCTACGGCGGCATCTCCTGGTTCGACGTGTCCCGCGCCGGCGACGCGCTGCGGGTCTACCGCGACTGGGCCGCCGCCGCGCCCGACGAGATGAGCTCGGCCGTCGTGCTGACGACCATCCCGGACGTCGAGGCGATGCCGGCCGAGCTGCGCGGCCGCCGCGCGCTCGGCGTCAAGGCCCTGTACACGGGCCGCGCCGACGACGCCGAGCGGCTGCTCCGCCCGCTGCGGCTGGCCGCCGGTCCGGCGCTGGTCGACGGCTACCGGAGCATGGAGTACGCCGACGCCGCGATGGGCGGCACGCCGTCCCGGTTCTTCGACTTCTTCCCGGCCCTCGGCGACGACGTCGTCGACACCGTGGTCGAGGCGGCCGAGGAGGGGTCGGCGGTGGAGATCCGCAACTACGGCGGTGCGACCGCCCGTCCCGGCCCCGACGCCGGCCCGGTCTCGCACCGCGGCGTGCCGTTCAGCATCATCCTCGACCGGCCGACGCCGGAGTTCGTGGACCGGCTGCGGCCGCACGGCATCGGCGGCGCGTTCCTCAACTTCCTCGCCGACACCACCCGGACGGCGGCCGCCTACACCCCGGCCGACTATGCCCGGCTGACCACCGTCAAGGCCGCCTACGACCCGGACGGCTTCTTCGGCCAGGGCCACGCCGCGCTCGGCTGACCCCGGGTCCGCGGACCTCTTTCTCCGCGGGTTGACCCCAGCGCCAACAGTTGGCGCTGGGGTCAACCCGTGCGCGCCGTGGTGCGAGGCCCTTCAGCCGTCAGAGCGCTGCGCCCGCGCGGACCCGGGCCAGCCGGTCGCGCCGCCAGGCCGCGCCGACACCACCCGGACGGCTTCTTCGGCCAGGGTCACGCCGCCCTCGGCCGACGATCACCCGAGTGGTGGCACCGTCCCCTCTGCAATGAGCACCCATACGCACCGGCGCCGGCGCGCAGACAGTGGTGCGTAGAGGTGCTCATTGCAAAGGGCCTCGTCCGCGTCAGAGCGCTGCGGCCGCGCGGACCCGGGCCAGCCGGTCGCGCACCAGGCCGCGCCGACACCACCCGGACGGCGGCCGCCTACACCCCGGCCGACTACGCCCGGCTGACCACCGTCAAGACCGCCTAGGACCCGGACGGCTTCTTCGGCCAGGGTCACGCCGCCCTCGGCCGACGATCACCCGAGTGGTCGCACCGTCGCTTTGCAATGAGCACCCATACGCGCCGGCGCCGGCGCACCGGCGCCGGCGCGCCGACGGTGGTGCGTAGAGGTGCTCATTGCAAAGGGCCTCGTCCGCGTCAGAGCGCTGCGGCCGCGCGGACCCGGGCCAGCCGGTCGCGCCACCAGGCCTCGCGGCCGGCGTCCGTCAGGCGGTACTCGGCCGCCTTCGCCGGGTCGGGGGCCGGAGGCGCGGCGGGAACGGGGAGCGACCCGCCCACCGGCCGCAGGCTGACGTCCTCGTCGACGAGGTCGCCGGTGAACAGCGAGAGGGTCCCGAGGCCGCACGCGTACGGCAGCTCCGGCAGCGCCGCCGCGAGCGCCAGCTGGCCGGCCAGCCCGACGCTGGTCTCCAGCGCCGACGACACGACGCACGGCAGGCCGGCCGCCTCAGCGACCCGCAGCGCCCGCCGCACCCCGCCCAGCGGCGTCCCCTTGATGACGGCGACGTCGGCGGCGCCCGCGACGGCGACCTTCAGCGGGTCGTCGGCGCGGCGGATCGACTCGTCGGCCGCGATCGGCACCTCCACCGCCCGCCGCACCGCCGCCAGCTCGTCCAGCGTCCGGCACGGCTGCTCCGCGTACTCCAGCCCACCCGCCGCCCCATCCAGCAGCCGCAGCGACCGCACCGCCGTCGCCACGTCCCACGCCGCGTTGGCGTCGACCCGGACCCGTCCCGCCGGACCCAGCGCCGCCCGGACCGCCTCGACCCGCGCCACGTCGTCGGCCAGCGAGTCCGCGTGGTCGGCGACCTTCACCTTCGCCGTCGTGCACCCCGACGCCGCGACCAGCTCGTGCGCCCGCACCGGACCGACCGCCGGGACCGTGCAGTTCACCGGGATCCGCGAGCGCACCGGCGCCGGCGGCGGCCGCGTCGCCTGCTCCACGGCCGCCAGCAGCCAGGGCACGGACTCGGCGTCGTCGTAGTCGGCGAACGGGCAGAACTCGCCCCAGCCGGCCGGGCCCTCGATCAGCACGCCCTCGCGGACGGTGATGCCGCGGAACCGGGTGCGCAGCGGGATCGCGTAGACCAGCGCGCCCGCGAAGTCGAGGTCGGCCACGCGTCCATGCTGCCAGGGGGTTTGATCAGCCGCTCGCCGGGCACACCCTGGGGTGACATGGACTGGTTCGCCGCCGAGGGGTACTGGCTGAGCCGGCTGGTGTTCCAGCGGGCTCTGGCCGTCGTGTACCTGCTGGCGTTCCTCGGCGCCGTCCGCCAGTTCCGGGCGCTGATCGGCGAGCACGGCCTGACCCCGGTGCCGCGGTACGTGGCGCGGGTGCCGTTCCGGCGGGCGCCGAGCCTGTTCCAGTGGCACTACTCCGACCGCTTCTTCGCGGCCGTCGCGTGGCTGGGCGCGGCGTGGTCGGCCGCTCTCCTGCTCGGACTGGCCGACGGCCTGCCGGTGTGGGCGAACCTGCTCGCCTGGCTGGTGCCGTGGGCGCTGTACCTGTCGATCGTGCAGGTCGGGCAGGTCTGGTACGGCTTCGGCTGGGAGTCGCTGCTGTGCGAGGTCGGGTTCCTGGCGGTCTTCCTCGGCCCGGCGGACGTGGCGCCGCCGCTGCTGGTGCTGGTCGCGCTGTGGTGGGTGCTGTTCCGGCTGGAGTTCGGCGCCGGGCTGATCAAGCTGCGCGGCGACCGCTGCTGGCGCGACCTGACCTGCCTGTACTACCACCACGAGACGCAGCCGCTGCCGAACCCGCTGAGCTGGTGGTTCCACCGGCTGCCCCGGTGGGCGCACCGGGCGGAGGCGGCGGCGAACCACGTCACCCAGCTGGTCGTTCCGTTCCTGCTGTTCGCGCCGCAGCCGGTGCGCACCGTCGCCGCCGTCATCGTCATCGTGACGCAGGGCTGGCTGGTGCTGAGCGGCAACTTCGCCTGGCTCAACGTGCTGACGATGGTGGTGGCGACGACGGCGGCCGGCGGCGGGCTGTGGGGCGCGCTGCTGCCGGTCGGCCCGCCGGCCGGGCTGGACGACCCGCCCGCCTGGTACGTCGTCGCCGTCGTCGCGCTGGCCGCCGTGCTGGTGGTGCTGAGCTACTGGCCGGTGCGGAACATGCTCTCCCGCGGGCAGGTGATGAACACCAGCTTCAACCCGCTGCTGCTGGTGAACACGTACGGCGCGTTCGGCAGCATCACGCGGGTCCGGCGCGAGGTCGTCATCGAGGGGACCTCCGACCCGGAGCCCGGGCCGGACACCGTCTGGCGGGAGTACGGGTTCCGCGCCAAGCCGGGCGACGTGCGCCGGCGGCCGCCGCAGGTGGCGCCGTACCACCTGCGGCTGGACTGGCTCATGTGGTTCGCCGCGATCGCGCCGGCCTACGCGCAGCCGTGGTTCCCGGCGCTGCTGGCGAAGCTGCGCGACAACGACCCCGACGTGGTGGCGCTGCTGCGGCACAACCCGTTCCCGCACCTGCCGCCCGCGCACGTGCGGGCGCGGCTGTACCGGTACCGGTTCACCGACCGGCGGGAACGGCGCGACACCGGCGCGTGGTGGCAGCGGACGCTCATCGGCGACTACCGGGCCTGAACATACGCTGGCCCCGGGCTGGACGCCCGGGGCCTCAGCGTTCTGTGCGTGGTGTCAGCCTGCCTTGACGGCGTAATCGTCGCGTGCGGCCTCGAGCAGCCCACGCCACGAGTCGACCTCGGGTCGGCGACGCAGGAGAGCGCGACGCTCTCGCTCCGTCATGCCACCCCAGATGCCGAACTCAGTGCGGTTGTCCAGCGCGTCGGCCAGGCACTCGGTACGCACCGGGCAGCCGAGGCACACGGCCTTGGCCCGGTTCTGCGCCGCGCCCTGGACGAACAGCTCGTCTGGCTCGCTGCTGCGGCACGCCGCCAAGCTGGTCCAGTCATCGATCCATGTCATCCGGCTGTCACCCCCGTCAACTCGGTGAACACACCAAACCCTCTCTAGTTCACCCCGATGACGTGACGCTATGCAAACACGAGGGTCATGACCAGACCCTGATTGACCGAAACTAATATCAACCGGTTGGACGATGGCGGGCGCCTCGAACTTCTGGTACTTCCCGGCGCGCCGGCTGCCGGTTAGAGCCAGTGTGGCATAAGCACGTAAGCTTGCCGTCCATGGCGATACGTCCCTCCGCCGTGGTTGCCACGGTACGCCGTGTCCTCCTCGTCGCGGGCGTCGCCGCCCTGTGCGGCGTCCTGCTCGCTGGCCTCGCCCTGCCCGTCGTGGCGGGCCTGGGCCTCACCGCGCGCGAGAGCGCCGACACCTTCGCCGCCATGCCGGCCGACCTCGAGCCCGGCCCCATGGCGCAGACGTCGTACATGTACGACGCCGACGGCGCGCAGCTGGCGTCGTTCTTCGAGGAGAACCGCGTCGAGGTCGGACTCGACGCCATCGCGCCGGTCATGAAGGACGCCATCCTCGCCATCGAGGACGACCGCTTCTACGAGCGCGGCCCCATCGACATCCAGGGCACGCTGCGTGCTCTGCTGCGCAACGTCGAGGCCGGCTCCACCCAGGGCGGTGGCTCCACGCTCACCCAGCAGTACGTCAAGCAGGTGCGCGTCTCGCAGGCCACCACGCCCGAGGAGGTCCAGGAGGTCCAGGCCAGCACCGGCACCGAGGGCTACCGCCGGAAGCTGGAAGAGCTGCGCATGGCCGTCCAGGTCGAGCAGGAGCTCAGCAAGGACGAGATCCTCCAGCGCTACCTCAACATCGCCTTCTTCGGCTCCCGCTCGTACGGCATCGAGGCGGCGGCGCGCACGTACTTCTCCACCTCGGCCGCGGAGCTCACGCTGTCGCAGGCGGCGCTGCTGGCCGGCATCGTCCAGCAGCCGGTCGCCTACGACCCCACCAACGACCCCGAGGCCGCGCTCGGCCGTCGCAACGTCGTGCTCAACCGCATGGCCGCCACCGGGCGCATCACCGAGCAGGAGGCCGCCGAGGCGCGCCAGACCGACCTCGGCCTGGTTCTCAGCGCCACCCCCAACGGCTGTGTGGCGTCCTACGCCGGCTACTTCTGCGACTACGTGCGGCGCGAGCTGCTCACCATGCCTGAGCTGGGTGAGACCCGCGAAGAGCGCGAGGCCATGCTCGAGCGCGGCGGCCTGCGGGTCGAGACCACCATCAGCCCGTCCGCGCAGCAGGCGGCCCAGGCGGCGGTGTCCGACCGCGTCGCGCCCACCGACTCCGTCATCGGCTCGCTCGCCACGGTGCAGCCCAACAACGGCTACATCCGGGCCATGGCCAACTCCCGCAACTTCGGCGTCGAGGGCGACGGCGTCAGCAACCTCAACTACGCCGTCGACGAGATCATGGGCGGCGGCAGCGGCATCCAGTCCGGGTCGACGTTCAAGACGTTCGTGCTGGCGGCCGCCATCGACCAGGGCATCCCGCTCAACACGACCATCAACGCGCCGCAGCAGGTCAACCTGCGGGTCAACTCGTTCAGCACCTGCGACGGCCGCATCCGCAGCAGTGAGACGTGGTCGCCGAAGAACTCCACCGGCAGCGGCTCGTTCAACCTGCGCACCGGCACCGAGCGTTCGGTCAACACGTTCTTCGCCCAGCTCGAGCAGCGCACCGGGCTGTGCCTGCCGGCCACCATCGCCCAGGGCGCCGGCGTCCTCCGCGCCGACCTCGACGAGAACGGCGAGGTGCAGCCGCTGAGCCAGGTGCCGTCGTTCACGCTGGGCGCCAACGAGGTGTCCCCGCTGTCCATGGCCGCGGGCTACGCGATGTTCGCCAACCGCGGCGCGCACTGCCCCACCACCTCGGTCTCCCGTGTGCTCGACAGCGCGGGCAACGTCCTGGTCGACCACACCCAGCCGACCTGCGAGCAGGTCGTCAAGCCCGAGGTGGCCGACGCCGTCAACTCCGTCCTGCAGGGCGTCGTCCACAACCCCGGCGGCACGGGCAACCGCATGCGCCTCGCCGACGGCCGCATCGCCGCCGGCAAGACCGGTACCACCAACGGCGCCATCGCGGTCTGGTTCGTCGGCTACACCCCGCAGCTGTCCACCGCCGTCGCCGTCGCCGACGTCGAGGCGCCGCAGCAGTCGCTCGACGGCCGCACCTACAACGGCGAGCGCATCGGCGAAGCGTGCGGTGGCTGTATCCCCGGTCCCATCTGGAAGAAGATGATGGACCGCGCGCTCGACGGCGCCGACAAGGTCACGTTCACCGCGCCCGACCCCGAGACCATCCGCGGCGTCACGGTCCCGGTGCCCGACGTCCGTGGCATGGGCGAGGACGAGGCGATCCAGACGCTGCAGGAGGCGGGCTTCAGCGCCTCGGTGGCCGGCGAGGTGAACTCAGACTTACAGGAGGGCCTCGTCGTCAGCACCGAGCCAGGTGCCGGCGCCGAGGTCGGCTCGGGTTCGAGCATCGCGATCACGGTCAGCAACGGCGAGCCTGAAGAGCCGTCGAACGAACCGACCATCGGCATCCCCACCGAGCCGCCGAACTTCGGCGACGAAGACGGTGAAGGCGGCGGCGAGGACGGCTGGCGCGACGGTTTCTCCCCAGGCGAGCTGTTGCCGGGCGAGCTCCAACCGGCGCACTGACTAGCTCGCTCGGTGGCTGTTTCCCGGTCGGATGACCTCGAGCCACCGAGGCAGAAGCGGCTTCGAGCCTTGGCGGACTGGAGCTATGTCGCCATGGCCCTGTTCGGGGTCGTTTCGCTGTGGCCGATCGGCTTCGGCCTTCTCAACGTCGTTCCGTGGTTCAAGGATGAGCACGAGACCTGTTTCGTCTATCGCCGCCAAGGCGGGGCGTGGGACGGGGAAGACGAGTTCGTCGGGGTTGACCGGACCTTCGTGCCGTTCAGCGTCGTGTGCCGATGGGGCGACGGATACAGGCAGCAGCTCGTTGTGGACTGGCTCAACCCGACGGTGGCGGTGATCGTCGGGTTGTTTGGTGCCGCCCTCCTCACCGCCGTGATCAGTGCCGTCGCGCGGCGGCGTGGCTGAAGGGTCGCGAGCCTGTGCCGTCAGCCGGCGTCGAAGAGGCCGCCGATCTGGCGGAGGCCGTCGAGGTCGTGGACGTCGCCGGCGAGGGCGGGGATGCGGGTGACCGGGACCTCCGGGTGCGACCCGCTGAACCGTTCGCCGATCCGCTCGTCGCGGGTGGCCAGCTTGAGGCGGTCGGCGTGCAGGCGCAGCAGGGCCGCCGTCAGGGCGTGCGAGCCGGACGCCTCCAGCCGCTCGGCCGCCGCGACGGCCTGTTCGGCGCCGATGCCCGCCGCGGACGACGAGTGCACCCGGTTGAGCACCAGCCCGGCCAGCGGCATCGCGTCGCGGCCGAGACGGTCGACGAAGTAGGAGGCCTCGCGCAGGGCGTCGTGCTCGGGGGCCGCGACGACGACGAAGGCGGTCTCGGGGCGCTTGAGCAGCGCGTACGTCTGCTCCGCCCGTTCGCGGAAGCCGCCGAACATGGTGTCGAGCGCGTTGACGAACGTCGACACGTCGCGCAGCAGTTCGCCGCCGAGGATCTTGGTGAGCGCCGACGTGACGACGTTGAAGCCGGCGTGCAGCAGCTTGAGGTACGTCCGCCCACCGGCCCGGGCCGTGCCGCCGAGCAGCCGGATCAGCCGTCCGTCGAGGAACGAGCCGAGCCGCTCCGGCGCGTCGAGGAAGTCCAGCGCCGACCGCGCCGGCGGGGTGTCGACGACGATGAGGTCCCAGTCGGAGCGGGCCCGCAGCTGGCCCAGCTTCTCCATGGCCATGTACTCCTGCGTCCCCGCGAACGACGACGACAGCGCCTGGTAGAACGGGTTGGCCAGGATCTGCTTGGCGCGGTCCGGCGTGGTGTGCTCCTCGACCACCTCGTCGAACGTGCGCTTCATGTCCAGCATCATCGCGTCGAGGCTGCCGCCGGCCGCGCCGTCGACGCCCTTGACGGCGCGCGGGGTGTTGTCGAGCTCGGACAGCCCCATCGACTGCGCCAGCCGCCGCGCCGGGTCGATGGTCAGGACGACGGCCTTGCGGCCCCGCTCGGCGGCGCGCAGCGCGATGGCGGCCGCCGTGGTGGTCTTGCCGACGCCGCCGGAGCCGCAGGTGACGACGATGCGGATGCGGCGGTCGTCGATGAGGCGGTCGACGTCGAAGTGGGCGGGCTTGGGGGCCCGAGGTCCGGGGTTCACACGGCACCCTGCTCGGCCAGCGCGTCGGCCAGTTCGTAGAGGGCGGTCGGGTCGATGCCGTCGGCGACCCGCGGCAGCTCGTACACCGGCCGGCCGAGGTCGTCGACGAGGGCCCGCTGGGTCTGCTCCAGCGCCGTCCGCTCGGCGTGGTCGGCGGCCTCGCCGGTGAGCAGGCCGACGACGGCGTCAGTGGCGGGCAGCCCGGCCGCGCGTAGCCCGGCCAGCACGTCGTCGTGGTCGAGCCGGCCGCGACGGGCGGCGGGCAGCGACCGGGCGGGGAGGTGCGGCGGGCGGACCTGGTTGACGACGACGGCGCCCACCGGGATGCCCGCGGCCTGGAGGGCGGCGACGGCGTCGGACGTCTCCTGGACCGGCATGTCCTCGAGCAGCGTCACGACGTGCACGGCCGTGCGCGGGCTGTGGATGAGGTCGGTGATGGAGTTGGCCTGCCGGTTGATCGGGCCGACCCGGGCCAGCGACGACACCGACGTGGTGACGTCGAGGAACCGGACCACCCGGCCGGTCGGCGGCGCGTCGAGCACGACGGCGTCGTAGGCGAAGTGGTCGCCGGTGCGCCGGCGGGTGGCCTCGTACGCCTTGCCGGTGAGCAGGACGTCGCGCAGGCCCGGCGCGATGGTGGTGGCGAAGTCGACGAAGCCGAGCTTGTCGAGCGCGCGGCCGGCCCGGCCCAGCCGGTAGAACATCGCGAGGTACTCGTGCATGGCCTCGCGGGCGTCGATGGCCAGCGCGTACACCTCACCGCCGCCGGGTGCGGAGGCCACCCGCTGCTCCTCGTACGCCAGCGGCGGCACGTCGAACAGCTGGGCCAGGCCCTGCCGCTCCTCGACCTCGGCGATGAGCACGCGGCGGCCGCCGGCCGCCAGCGCCATGGCCAGTGCCCCTGCCACGGTCGTCTTCCCGGTGCCACCCTTCCCGGTGACGACGTGCAGCCGCACGCCCTCCCAGTCGCCCATACCCCCAGAGCCTACGGAACCGCGGGCACGCGTTGCGTGAAGGTGTGGAGAGAACGGCCGTGCAGCAGCCGCTGCAGCCCGAACCCGGCCGCCAGCGTGAGCCAGCCGCCGACCGCGTCGAGCACGTAGTGGTTGCCGGTGGCCGTGATGACCAGCACCGTGGCCAGCGGGTACAGCACGCCGAAGACGCGCAACCACTTGTTCCGGGCGAACAGCACCAGCGCGATGCCGCACCACATGGACCAGCCCGCGTGCATGGACGGCATGGCGGCGTACTGGTTCGACAGGCTCTGGAGGTCACCGGACGTCAGTGCGCCGACGGTCTGGTGGATGGCGACGGTGTCGTAGAACAGGCCGGACGGCAGCAGCCGCGGCGGCGCGAGTGGGTACAGGTAGTAGCCGAACAGCGCCAAGGCGGTGGTGAACACCAGCACCGTGCGCGCCGCCCGGTAGCGGCCGGGGTGGCGGACGAACAGCCAGATCAGCACCGCCCCGGTGACCACGAAGTGCAGCGACACGTAGAAGTAGTTGACGGTGACGCTCAGCCACTGCACGGCGTGCACCGTGTGGTTCAGCCAGAGCTCGAAGTCGATGTTCATGCTCTGCTCGGTGCCCCACAGGCGGACGCTGTTCGCCACCGCGCGGGCGCGGTCGTCGGGCACGCTGTTGCGGATGACCGAGTACACGGCATAGAACGCGGCGATGATGCCGATCTCGACGATGAGGACGGGACGTCGCGGCGTGCGGATGTGGCGGATGACCCACCGGAACAGTTCGGACGGGGTGCGCGGACCGGCCGGCGCGGGCGTATCCCGCGCCGGCTCGTCCACGAGCGACGGATGTGCCACTCTGGTCCCCCAGTACAGATTCAGGTCGTCGTCAGGTCGCGCCGGCGGAAGCCGAGCAGACCGATCCAGGTGAGGGCGACCGCTAGCACACCCATTATGACAACCGCTGCCGTGTTGAGGTCTCCTCCTGGAAGAGTAGATGCGGCGTCGAAGGGCGAGATCTTCGTCACCCAGTCGGGGAACTGGAAGAATCCGCCCAGCACACCCACCACGACGCCGAAGGTCAGCACCACCCAGCCGAGGTGCACCAGCTGGGGCGCCCACCCGAACAGGGCGACGACGATCGCGACCACCAGCCATACGCCCACCACGTGCGCCAGCGCGGTCCCGAGCAGCTTGCCGACCATGCTGCCGTCGTCGAGCGTGATGGCGCCGGTGATGCCCAGGCCGAGGCCGCCCACTAGCATGATCAGCAGGCTGCCGCCGAGCGCGACGATCAGGTGACTGGCCGCGAACCGGGTCCGCGAGACCGCGGTGGCCAGGATCGGTTCGGCGCGGCCGGAGGTCTCCTCGGCGCGCAGCCGCAGCATGGACGTCAGACCGTAGGCGGCGGCGAGCAGCGCCATCATCATCACGACCATGCCCATGAACCCGTCGATCAGGGTGCCGGCGTCGCCCAGGAAGTCCTGGATGGTGGAGTTGTCGGAGACGAACTCCTCGATCGACGGCGCGAGGCTGCCGTAGGCGACCCCGAACACCAGCAGGCCCACGCCCCAGCCGATCAGGCCGCCGCGCTGCAGCCGGACGGCCAGACCCAGCGGCGACGACAGGTCCTTGCCGGCGCGCGGGCTGCCCGGGCTCGGCTGCACCAGGCCGGCGCCGACGTCGCGGCGGCTGGTGGTGGCGTACGCGACGGCCATCAGGACCACGGTGAGGGCGACCGAGAGCAGCAGCGGCCACCAGCGGTCGTCGACGTAGACCTTGGTGCGCTGCGCCCAGCCGATGGGCGACAGCCAGGACAGCCACTCGGTGCCGACGTCGCCGATGGCGCGCAGCGCGAACGCGACGCCCAGCGCGGCGGCGGCGAGCCCGGTGGCGGCCCGGGCGTGCTCGGTGACCTGCGCCGTCAGCGCGCCGACGCCGGCGAAGACGAGGCCGACCGAGGCGACCGCGGCGCCGAACAGCAGCGAGCTGGACGTGGACAGCTCGTCCAGGGCGCTCGGCATCAGCAGGCCGAGCAGCAGGGCGATGAGCAGGTTGGCGCCGGCCACCACCGTGAACGCGGCCGTGGTGCCGGCGTGCCGGCCGAGGACGCCGGCCCGCAGCAGCTCGGTGCGGCCGGTCTCCTCCTCGGCGCGGGTGTGCCGGACCATGAGCAGGACGCTCATCAGCGCCATGGCGATGGCGACCCACAGCAGCAGCTCGTTCGCCGTCATGGCGCCGAACGTGTAGTTGTCCGTGCCGTACGCGGGGCCGGTCAGTGCGACCGTGGCCGGGTTGTCGAGCAGGTCGGCTCGGGCCTGGCGGTCGGCCGCCGTCGGGTAGGTCTCGGTGAACGACGGCAGGCTGCCGACGACGCCGAGGACGATGGCGCCGATCCAGATGGGCAGCCGGACGCGGTCGCGGCGCAGGATGAACCGGATCATCGTCGCCGTGCCGGTGAGCGTGGACCCGCCGTTCCGCCGCTCGGCGGCGTGCTGGCGGGGCCGCTCGGCGGTGGTGACGCTCACGACGAGGCACCCGCCTCGGCCGTGACGCCCTCGGCGGCCAACTCGTCGCCGTAGTGGCGCAGGAACAGCTCTTCCAGCGTGGGCGGCTGGCTGGTGAGGGTCTGGATGCCGAACCCGCTGAGGTGCCGGACGGCGCCGTCGAGCTGGGCGGTGTCGACGTCGAAGGTGACGCGGTGGTCCTCGACGACGAGGTCGTGGATGCCGGGCAACTGGTCGATGCCGGTGACGGACCGCTCGGTCTCGGCGTGGATGGACGTGCGGGTGAGGTGGCGCAGCTCGGCCAGCGTGCCGCTCTCGACGATCTTGCCGGTGCGGATGATGCTGACGCGGTCGCACAGTTTCTCGACCTCGGCCAGGATGTGGCTGGACAGCAGCACCGTCTTGCCGTCGTCCTTCCACTCGTCGATGCAGTCCTGGAACACGGCCTCCATCAGCGGGTCGAGGCCGGACGTGGGCTCGTCGAGGATGAGCAGCTCGACGTCGGAGGCCAGCGCGGCGACCAGCGCGACCTTCTGCCGGTTGCCCTTCGAGTAGGTGCGGCCCTTCTTCGTGGGGTCGAGGTCGAACCGCTCGAGCAGGTTCTTGCGCCGCTGCTCGTCGAGGCCGCCGCGGAGGCGTCCGAGCAGGTCGATGGCCTCGCCGCCGGTGAGGTTGGGCCAGAGGTTCACGTCGCCCGGGACGTAGGCCAGCCGCCGGTGCAGCGAGACGGCGTCGTCCCAGGGGTCGCCGCCGAGCAGCCGCGCGGTGCCGGAGTCGGCCCGCAGCAGCCCCAGCAGCACGCGGATCGTCGTCGACTTGCCGGCCCCGTTGGGGCCGAGGAAACCGTGGACCTCGCCGGTGGAGACCCGGAGGTCGAGCCCGTCGAGGGCGCGGACCGTGCCGAAGGTCTTCACGACGCCGGCGACGTCGATCGCAGTTGTCATGTTGGTGACACTACACACTCTTCACAGTTTTGTGAATTGCTTTAAGTCAGTTATGGTCGGGTGCACAGGGGGTGGTCCGGAGTGTCCGCTGACGATCGCGAGCGCGCACGCAGCCGGTTCGTCGAGCAGTTCGCGATGGTGCTGAACGACGCCGGCATGCAGCGCATGTCGGCCCGTGTGTTCGCCTACGTGCTGGCCTCCGACGCCGAGTCGCACACCGCCACCCAGCTCGCCGACGGCCTGCAGGTCAGCCCGGCGGCCATCTCGGGAGCGGTGCGGCCGCTGATGGACATGGGGATCCTGGTGCGCGAGCGGGTGCCGGGCGAACGGTCCGACCACTACCGCGTCTACAGCGACGACGTATGGGCGACGATCATCCAGCGGCAGGACCCGATGTTCGGCCACATCGACGTGCTCCTCACCAAGGGCCTGGAGGTCCTGGAGCCGGGGGCCGGTCGCCGGCGGGTCGGCGAGACGCGCGAGTTCTACCGCTTCATGTACACGCAGATCGACGCGCTGTCGGCGCGGTGGCGGGCGCACCGGGCCGAGGTCACGGCGTCACCGGAACCTGCTCGGGCCGCGTCGGGCGAGTGACCGGCACCCGGCTGCCGCGCGCCAGCAGCACCACCCCGGCCATGGCGGTCAGCGCGGCCGCCACCGACAGCGTCACCTCGACCGGGCCTCCGGTGAACCGCTCGCCGAGCAGCCCGATGCCGATGGCCGAGGCCGTCACCGGGTTGACGATGGTCGCGGTGGCCAGCGGCGCGCCGAGACCGCCGCGGTACGCCCGGCGGGCCAGCAGCAGCCCCGTCGCCGCCAGCACCAGCACCACAGCGCTGGCCGGCTGCAGGGCGGCGGACATGCCGGAGTCGCTGACCCGGATGGTCACCGTCTGGGTCAGCGCCGACGACACCCCGAACGTCGCGCCGGCGGCGAGTGCGAACAGCAGGCTGCGCCGGACCGGCCGCAGCGGGAGCCGGGCCGCGCCCGCGACGGCGACCGTGGTCAGCGCGACGACGGCGAGTGTGAGGAGAAGGATCTGCGTGGAGGTCAGCTCGCTGCGTGGTCGCGTCGGAGCGGCCAGCAGCAACAACCCGGCGAGGCCGGCCATGCTCAGCGCCATGCCGCGCCACTCGCGCGGCGTGACCCGGCGCCGCGTCAGCGCCCACGACAGCACCAGCGCGAACGCGAGGCTGAGCACGCCCAATGGCTGCACCAGGGTGAGCGGGCCGAAGTGCAGCGCGCCGACGTGCAGCGCGGACGCGCCGACGGTGAGTGCGGTGGGGTACCACCAGCGGCGCTGGGCGACCATGCCGAGCGCGGCCAGCGCGTGCAGGCTCGCGGCGCCGGCCGCGAAGGCCACCGCGAACCCTGTGCTGCTCACCGCCGTCCCCCAATCCACGGCCGTGCGGCGGCTCGACCGCAACGCCCACGGCTCCACTGAGAATACGGTGGTTCGCCGGGGCGTGCGGCCTCGGCACCCCCGCCTGCAGGACAGGCTAGCGTGCATTCACGAAGTTGTGAAATGGCTGAACGTATGATGGTGCACACGGTGAAGGAGGACGCCCGATGACCAGTCCGGCCACGGACGATGACCAGGACGCGCTGCTGCGGTTCGTCGAGCAGTTCGCGCTGGTGCTCACCGAGTCCGGGCTTCCCCGCATGCCGGCGCGGGTGTTCGCCTACGTGCTGGCCGAGGATGCCGAGCGCTACACGGCGTCCGAGTTGGCCGAGGGCCTGCGGGTCAGCCCGGCCGCCATCTCCGGGGCGGTGCGCGCCCTGGTCCAGGCCGGTCTGCTGGCCCGCGAGCGCGAGCCGGGCTCGCGCGCCGACCACTATCGCATCTACGACGACGACGTCTGGGCGCACATCATCATGCAGCGCGAGCCGCTGCTGCGCCGCTACATCGCCGTCCTCTCCGAGGGCATCGACGCCCTGGGCGAGGGCCGCGGCGCGCGACGGATCACCGAGACCATCGACTACATGCAGTTCATGCGGGCCGAGCTGCCGCTGATGATCGAGCGCTGGCAGCGGCACCGGGCCCAGTACGCCCGGTCCTCAGAGGTCGAGGAGTAGCCCGAGCGGCGACTCGACGCGGTCGGCGACGTAGCGCAGGAAGCCGCCGGCGACGCCGCCGTCGCAGACCCGGTGGTCGAAGCTGAGCGAGAGCTGGGTGACCTTGCGGACCGCCAGCTGCCCGTCGACCACCCAGGGCTTGTCGACGATGCGCCCGACGCCGAGCAGCGCCGCCTCGGGGTGGTTGATGATCGGGGTCGAGCCGTCGACGCCGAAGACCCCGTAGTTGTTGAGGGTGACGGTGCCGCCGGTGAGGTCCGCCGGGGTGAGCGTGCCGGCGCGGGCGGCGTCGGTGAGGCGGGCCAGCTCCGCGGCCAGTTCGGCGGTCGTGAGCTCCTGGGCGTCGTGGACCACGGGGACGACGAGGCCGCGGTCGGTCTGCGCGGCGAAGCCGAGGCCGACCTGCTGGTGGCGCACGAGGACGAGCTCGTCGCCGTCCTGCTCGACGGAGGCGTTCAGCTCGGGGAAGCGAGCCAGCGCGGTGACGGTGATGCGTCCGAGCAGCGCCAGCAGGCCGACGGGGCGGTCCGGTGCGGCCGCCCGCAGCGCGTCGCGCGCCTCCACCAGCCCCGTCGCGTCGACGTCGACCCACGTGGTGGCGTCGGGGATCTCGCGCCGGCTGCGCGCCAGCTTCTCCGCGACGGCGCGGCGCACTCCCCGCAGGGGTTCTCTCCGGTCTGACGGAATCGGCTGCGAGGTCCGCTGTGGTGGCGCTTGAGGTGGCGCCGTGGCGGCGTCGCCCGCGGCCGTGCCGTTGCTCGTGGCGGTCCCGTTCGCCGCGGCGGCCTCGACGTCGCGGCGGAGGATCACGCCGCCGCGACCCGAGCCGCTGACCACCCGCACGTCGATGCCGTGGTCGCGCGCCAGCCGCCGGACCACCGGCGAGAGCACGCGTGGCGCTCCGCCGGTCGTCGCTGGGCCGCCGGTCGTCGCCGGGCCGCCCTGCGCCGCCGGGCCGCCCTGCGCCGCCGGGCCGCCGTGCGCTGCTGGATCGCCGTGCGCTGCTGGGTCGACGTGCGCCGCGCGCTCGAGGTTGTCGGTGCCCGCCCGTAGGGTGGGGGCCCTCCCGGCCGGGCGGGGTGTCACCTCGGCCGAAACCGACGTCGCCGCCGCCGAAACCGTCGCAGAAGAAGCCGACGACGCCGCCGGAACCGTCGCCGTTCGCCCGCGTGCCCGCCGGGCCAACGTCGCGTTCCCGGTGCCGTACCCGACCAGCACGGCGCCCGACTCCGCCGCGTCGCCGCCGCCTGCCGCACCGGCGTCGGGACCGGCGTCGGGACCGGCGTCGGGCCCGGCGACGGTGATGAGCGGCGCGCCCACCTCGATCGTCGATCCCGCGGCGCCGTGCAGGGTGACCACGCGACCGGCGTGCGGGCACGGCACCTCGACCGTCGCCTTCGCGGTCTCGACGTCGACCACCACGTCATCGACAGCCACGACGTCGCCGACCGAGACGCGCCAGGCGACGATCTCGGCCTCCGTCAAGCCCTCGCCGAGGTCAGGTAGGTAGAAGGTGCGGTCCGGTTCCCTTTCGGACTCGACTGAGAAGCGTGTCTCGTCCGTCACGGCGCCCCCACGAATCGCGGGTCCGGCGCGTCGTCGAACTGCAGCCGATCGACGGTGTCGAGGACGCGGTCGACGCCGGGCAGCTGGTACTTCTCCAGGACCGGCGGCGGGAACGGCACGTCCCAGCCGGTCACCCGCAGCACCGGCGCCCACAGTGAGTGGAAGCAGCGCTCCTGCACGCGCGCCGCGATCTCGGCGGACACGCTGGCGAACCCCGTGGCCTCGGCGACGACGACGCATCGGCCGGTCTTGCGCACGGACTCCGCGACCGTCGCGTCGTCGAACGGCACCAGCGTGCGCAGGTCCACGACCTCCAGCGAGCGCCCCTCCGACGCGGCGGCCTCCGCCGCCTCCAGCGCCACCGGCACCGCCGGCCCGTACGCGACCAGCGTCGCGTCCGTACCGGCCCGCCGCACCACGGCAGAACCGAACGGCGGAGCAGTAACCGGCAGCGTCACCTCGTCCTTGGCCCAGTACAACTTCTTCGGCTCCATGAACACGACCGGGTCCGGGTCGGCGATCGCCTCGCGCAGCAGCGAGTAGGCGTCGGCGACGGTGGCCGGCGTGACGACCTTGAGGCCGGGCGTGTGCGCGTAGTACGCCTCGGAGGAGTCGGAGTGGTGCTCGACGCCGCCGATACCGCCCGCGTACGGAACCCGGATGACCATCGGCAGGCCGACGGCGCCGCGGGTGCGGTTGCGCATCTTCGCGACGTGCGAGGCGATCTGCTCGAACGCCGGGTAGGCGAACGCGTCGAACTGCATCTCGACGACGGGGCGGAAGCCGTTCATCGCCATGCCGACGGCCAGGCCGACGATGCCGGCCTCGGCCAGCGGGGTGTCGAAGCAGCGGTCGTCGCCGAACTCGGCGGCCAGGCCGTCGGTGACCCGGAAGACGCCGCCGAGCGGGCCGACGTCCTCGCCGAACATCAGGACGGTGTCGTCCTCGCGCATCGCGTCGCGCAGGGCGGCGTTGAGCGCCTTGCCCATGGTCACCGTCATCGCGCCAGCTCCTCCGCCAGCCACGTCGCCTGCTCCTTCAGCTGCGGCGTCGGCGATGCGTAGACGTGGGCGAACAGGTCGGCGGGGTCGCCGGT
The DNA here is from genome assembly GCF_900106035.1 of Jiangella alba. GTDB lineage: Bacteria > Actinomycetota > Actinomycetes > Jiangellales > Jiangellaceae > Jiangella > Jiangella alba. The sequence goes on along the minus strand of NZ_FNUC01000004.1, from coordinate 803,091 downwards.
CGCCTCCCCCGCCAGCCGCGTGCGCACCTCGCCCGCGAACGCCTCGGCGGCCTCCCGGGCGGCCGAGACGTCGTCGTCGGTCAGCTCGCCGGCCGAGCGCAGGTGTGCCTCGAGCCGCGCGATCGGGTCGCGCCGCTTCCACGTCTCGACCTCGTCGTGGTCGCGGTAGCGGCCGTCGTCGTCGGCGTTGGTGTGCGGCTCGACGCGGTACGTGTGCGCCTCGACGAGCACCGGCCCGCCGCCCGCGCGGGCGGACTCGACCGCGTCGACCAGCACCGCCAGCATCGCGAGCGGATCGTTGCCGTCGACCCGCTCGCTGCGCACGCCGTAGCCGACCCCCTTGTGCGCCAGCGACGGCGCCGCCGTCTGCCGCGACAGCGGGACGGAGATGGCGTAGCCGTTGTTCTGCACCAGGAACACGACCGGAGCCTGGAAGACGGCGGCGAAGTTGAGCGCCTCGTGGAAGTCGCCCTCACTGGTGCCGCCGTCGCCGATGAGCACCAGTGCGACGGTGTCCTCGCCGCGCCGGCGGGCGGCGTAGGCGACCCCGACGGCGTGCGGCGCGTGCGTGGCGAGCGGCGTGCACTGCGGCGCCGTGCGCGTGGCCACCGGGTCGTAGCCGCAGTGCCAGTTGCCGCGCAGCAGCGTCAGCGCCTCGACGGGGTCGATGCCGCGGGCGATCAGCGCCATCGAGTCGCGGTACGTCGGGAACAGCCAGTCGGTGTCGCGCAGCGCGAGGACGGCGCCGATCTCGCCCGCCTCCTGGCCGCGGCTGGACGGGTAGACGGCGAGGCGTCCCTGCTTCGTCAGCGCCGTGGCCTGCGCGTCGAACCGCCGGCCGAGCACCATCGCGTCGTAGGCGCGGCGCAGCAGCTCGCTGGGCGGCCGTTCGTACCGGCCGTGGGCGTCGCCCGGCGCGGGGGAGCCGTCGTCGTCGAGGAACCGGACCGGCTCGGCGGACGGCAGCAGCCCGGCCTCGGCGGGCGGCGCGGCGGGCGCGGGCATCCGGTGTTCGGCCTGCGTGGTCATGGCTCTGTCACCCCTCCGGCAGGCGGACGCTCTATCCCCGAATAGTGCTCCTCGTGAGATGGTCATCTCTACAACCGGCCGAAAACGGTGACAGCTGGCAGTAGGGAGCGCCGATGAGCGACCAAACGTCTCCGGGTGACGGCGGTCACACCTGGAATACCGGCCGTTCGTCTGCCCGCGATCTCGACGACGTCGACCGCCGCATCCTCGCTGAGCTGGTCGAACAGGGCCGGCTGTCCATTCGGCAACTGGCCGAACGCGTCCACGTGTCGCGGGCCAACGCCTACGCCCGGGTCGACCGCCTGCTCGCCGACGGCGTCATCACCGGCTTCTCCGCCCAGGTGAACCCCGAACGCGCCGGGCTGGCCACGAGCGCCTACGTCATGCTGTCGATCCAGCAGAACGCCTGGCGCGAGGTGTCGGCAGCGCTCGGCTCGCTGCCGTACGTCGAGCACTTCGCGCTGGTCGGCGGCGATTTCGACGTGCTCGCGCTGGTCCGGGCGCCCAACAACAGCGAGCTGCGCCACGTCGTGCTCGAACACATCCAGGACGTCGCCGGCGTGCTCAGCACCCGCACCTGGCTGGTCTTCGACGAGCACCTCGGCCAGGGGTCGCGCTGGGCCTGAGGGCCGACCAGTAGGCTCGCGCCCATGGCCAAGTGGGAGTACGCGACGGCACCCGTGCTGGTGCACGCGACGAAGCAGATCCTGGACAACTGGGGCGAGGACGGCTGGGAGCTGGTCCAGATCGTCCCGGGTATGAACCCCGAGAACGTGGTGGCTTACTTCAAGCGGGAGAAGGCGGAATGACGGGCACCCCCGAGGAGCGGCTGGCCGAGCTGGGCCTGAGCCTGCCGGACGTCGCCAAGCCGGTCGCGGCGTACGTGCCGGCCGTGCGCACCGGCTCGTTCGTGTTCACGTCCGGCCAGGTGCCGGTACGGGGCGGCGAGCTGATCCACAAGGGCAAGGTCGGCGGCGAGGTCACGCCCGAGCAGGCGTACGAGTGCGCGCAGCAGTGCGCCCTCAACGCGCTGGCGGCGGTCCGCGCCGAGGTGGGCGACCTGTCCGCCGTCACGCGTGTCGTGAAGGTGCTCGGGTTCGTCGCGTCGACGCCCGACTTCACCGGCCAGCCGCAGGTCATCAACGGCGCCAGCGAGCTGCTCGGCAAGGTCTTCGGCGATCTCGGCCAGCACGCCCGCAGCGCGGTCGGCCTGACGGTGCTGCCGCTCGACGCGCCGGTCGAGGTCGAGATGATCGTCGAGGTGGGCTGACGGACCGGCGTGCGCTGCCCGCTCCCATCGCGGAGCGGGCCCGGGCGTTCGCCGTGGGCGACCTGCCGGTCGTCCCGGCCCGGCCGTCGGCGACGGTCGCGCTGCTGCGCGACACCCCGGCCGGCGTCGAGGTGTACGTGCACGTCCGGCATGTCGGCATGGCCTTCGCCGCCGGCATGCTGGCCTTCCCCGGCGGCAAGGTCGACCCCGCCGACGGCGCCGACCCGGACGACGCGTTCGTCCGGGCGGCGATCCGTGAGACGCACGAGGAGACCGGCGTCGAGCTGACGCCCGGCGAGCTCGTGCCGTGGGCGCACTGGATCACGCCGCGGTTCGAGGAACGCCGCTACGACACCTGGTTCTACCTGGCGGCGCTGCCGTCCGGGCAGGCGACCGCCGACGTCTCCGGCGAGGCGTCGCGGGTGGAATGGGTGCGCCCGGCCGACGCGCTGGCCCGCGGCGACGCCGGCGAGTGGGTCATGCTGCCGCCGACGGCGGTGGTGCTGGCCTCGCTCACCGGTTTCGCGACGACGGCCGAGGCGCTGGCCGCGGGCGCCGGGCGGGCCGTCGAGACCGTCGTGCCCGGCTGGCTCGACGACGGCGAGCGGGTGTGGGCGCTGCTGCCCGGCGACCCCGACTTCCCCGGCGACGACCCAGGAGACGCGCAGTGACCGACGTGGAGCTGCCGGCGTGGTGCCGGCTGGTGCGGGCGGACAACCCCGGCCCGATGACCCTCGACGGCACCAACACGTACGTGCTGCGGACCGGTGACGGCAACGTCGTCATCGACCCCGGTCCGTGGCTGGAGGAGCACCTCGACGCGGTCCTGTCGCTCGGACCGGTGTCGGTCGGGCTGATCACCCACCACCATGCCGACCACTGCGGCGGCGTCGACCTGTTCCGCGAGCTGACCGGCGGTGCGCCGGTGCTGGCCCGCGACCCTGCCGCCAGCGGCGCCGACGCCGAGCTGCCGCCGCACGGGCAGCGGCTGGACGACTTCGGCCTCACGGTCCTGGACACCCCGGGTCACACCGCCGACTCCGTCTCGTTCGTCGCCGACGACGGCGAGTCGGTGCTGCTGTTCACCGGCGACACCGTGCTCGGCCGCGGCACCACGATCGTGTCGCACCCCGACGGCGACCTCGGCGACTATCTGGCGTCGCTCGAACTGCTGCGCACGGCCGTGCCCCCCGACGCGCTGCTGCTGCCCGGCCACGGCCCGCTGCGGTGGCGCGCCACCGATGTCGTCGACGAGTACGTGGCGCACCGGCGGCAGCGGATCGCGCAGGTCCGGGCCGCGCTGGCCGGCGGCGCGCGGACCGCCCGCGACGTCGTCGAGGTGGTCTACGCCGACGTCGACCGTGCGCTCTGGCCGGCCGCCGAGAGCACCGTCGAGGCCACCCTGGCCTACCTGCGCGCCCCCGGCTGAGCGGACGGCGTCAGCGGGCCCGGCGGCGCAGCCGGTCGACGTCGAGGACGACCACCGAGCGCTGCTCGAGCCGCAGCCAGCCGCGCGACACGAAGTCGGCCAGCGCCTTGTTGACGGTCTCGCGCGACGCGCCGACCAGCTGGGCCAGCTCTTCCTGCGTGAGGTCGTGGACGACCCGCATGCCCTCCTCGGACGGCACGCCGAAGCGCGTCGAGAGGTCCAGCAGCTGCTTGGCCACCCGGCCCGGCACGTCGGAGAAGACGAGGTCGGTCTGGATGTCGTTGGACCGGCGCAGCCGCGACGCCAGCTGCAGCAGCAGGCCGCGGGCCACCTCGGGCCGCCCCGTCAGCCAGGGCGTGAGGTCGGCGTGGCTGAGGCTCCACAGCGTGGTGTCGGTGACGGCCGTGGCCGTGGCCGAGCGCGGGCCGGGGTCGAACAGCGACAGTTCGCCGAACATCTGACCCGGTCCGAGCAGCGCCAGCAGGTTCTCGCGGCCGTCGGGCGCGGTGCGGCCCAGCTTGATCTTGCCCTCGGTCACGACGTAAACGCGGTCGCCCTCGTCGCCCTCGCGGAACAGGGTCTCGCCCCGGCTGAGGTGCACTTCGGTCATCGACGCACGCAGCGCGCCGGCCGCCTCGTCATCGAGTTCGCGGAACAGAAGCGCGCTCCGTAGAACGTCGTCAACCACTGCCAGATCCTCCCTGCCGTCGAGCCACGCGCGGTCAACGGTCTGGTGTTTCGCGTCACGTCGGCCGCAACCCATTGTGCCGTGGGGCCATCATGGCGGACCATTCGCCCCCACACAGCAGAATTCGGCGCGCGGCACAGGTACGGATTCGCGCCGAGCTCCCGGGCAACTGGGTTTCGCCGCGCAAACGCGGGCCTGTCGGTCCCAGAACGTAGAGTGAAGTGGTGTCGATGGTCGCTACCGAGTCCAAGCTCGCCCTCACGCGGCGGGCCCGCAAGATCAACCGCGAGCTCGACGCCCTGTATCCCGACGCTCACTGCGAGCTCGACTTCACCACGCCGTTCGAGTTGCTGATCGCCACGGTGCTGTCGGCGCAGACCACCGACGTGCGGGTCAACGGCGTCACGCCCACGCTGTTCGCGCGCTACCCCAACGCGGTCGCGCTGGCGGCGGCCGAGCGCGACGACGTCGAGAAGATCATCCAGCCCACCGGGTTCTTCCGGGCGAAGACGCAGTCCATCCTCGGGCTGTCGCAGGCGCTGGTCGACCGCTTCGGCGGCGAGGTGCCCGGCACGCTGAAAGACCTCGTCACGCTGCCCGGCGTCGGCCGCAAGACCGCCAACGTCGTGCTCGGCAACGCGTTCGACGTCCCCGGCATCACCGTCGACACCCACTTCGGGCGGCTGGTGCGCCGGTTCGGCTGGACCACGCAGACCGACCCCGACAAGGTCGAGGCCGAGATCGGCGCGCTGTTCCCGAAGAGCGACTGGACCATGCTGTCGCATCGCGTCATCTGGCACGGACGCCGCCGCTGCCACGCCCGCCGCCCGGCCTGCGGGGCGTGCCCGCTGGCACGGCTGTGCCCCGCCTACGGCGAGGGCCCCACCGACCCCAAGGTGGCCGCCAAACTGGTCCGTGAAGGGCCGCGTGCATGACGACCGCCGACGGCCCGCCACCATGGCTGCGGCGCGTCGCCGACGCCGCCACCGGCGCGTGGGCCGACCACGCCGGTCGATGGTCCGCCCCTGACGACACCGCGCGCGAGTCCGCGGTCCTGCTGCTGTTCGGCGACACCGACGGCCGCTCCGACGTCCTGCTGATCGAGCGGGCGGCCGGGTTGCGCAGCCACGCGGGCCAGGCGGCGTTCCCCGGCGGCGGCGCCGAGCCCGGCGACGCCGGACCGGTCGGCACCGCGTTGCGCGAGTGCGCCGAGGAGACCGGCGTCGACCCCGCCGGCGTCGAGGTCATCACCACGCTGCCGCCGCTGTGGATCTCCGTCTCGAACTACTCGGTCACGCCGGTGCTGGCGTGGTGGCGCGAGCCGTGCGAGGTGCGCGTCGCCGATCCCGTCGAGGTGGCGTCGGTGCAGCGCGTCCCGGTCAGTGAGCTCACCGACCCGGCCCACCGGCTGCAGCTGCGCTACCCGTCCGGCCAGTCCGGTCCCGCGTTCCGGGCCGGTGGCATGCTCATCTGGGGGTTCACGGCGGGCGTACTGTCCGCGTTGTTCGATGCGGCAGGGCTCGCCGAGCCGTGGGATCGTACTCTGGTCGAGCCGCTGCCCACGGTGATGGGCCTGAGCCGTGAAGGTCGAGGTGGGTCGTGACGCTGGGCTTGAACGCCGTCGACCTCATCATCATCATCCTGGCGGTCGTGGTCGGCTACACCGGCTGGACCCACGGCTTCGTCGTCGGCCTCCTGTCCTTCGTCGGGTTCGTCGGCGGCGCGGTCGCCGGACTGCTGCTGGTGCCGCTGGTCCTCGGCGGCTTCGACCCCGGGCTCGGGGTGTCGGTGCTGGCGGTCCTGCTGGTGCTCGGCGTCGCGTCCATCGGGCAGGGCGTGCTGGCCTGGGCCGGCGGCTGGGTGCGCTCCAAGGTGTCGTCGCAGCCGGCGAAGAAGTTCGACGCCGCCGGTGGCGCCGTCCTCGGCGTCGCCGGGCTGCTGCTGGCCGCCTGGGCCGTCGGGCTGGCCATCTCGACGGCGGCGGTGCCGTACGCGTCGCCCGGCGTCCGCGAGTCGCGGCTGCTGCACCTCGTCGACCAAGCCGTCCCGATCTCGCCCGACAGCCTGCGCGACGCCTTCGAGGACGTCGTCGCGGCCGGCGGGTTCCCGCAGGTCGTGGTGCCGTGGGCGGCCGAGCCGATCGTCGACGTCGGCCCGCCCGGCAGCCTGCTGCGCCGCGACCCCGAGGTGCGCACGGCGGCCGAGAGCGTCGTCCAGATCACCGGCCGGGCCGACGCCTGCGAGCGGGTCATCACCGGCAGCGGCTTCGTGGTCGCGCCCGAGCGCATCCTCACCAACGCCCACGTCGTGGCCGGTGTCCGCGAGCCGGTCGTCACCTTCCCCGACGGCGAACCGCTGGCCGCCCAGGTGGTGGCGTTCGACCCCGAGACCGACCTCGCCGTGCTGTCCGTCCCCGGGCTGACGCTGCCGCAGCTCACCATGACGGCCGACGACCCCGGCAACGGCGACGAAGCCGCCGTCATCGGCTACCCGAACAACGGCCCGCTGCGCAGCGAGGAGGTCCGCGTCCGCGACGTCCACGAGCTGATCGGGCACGACATCTACGACGAGAACACCATCACCCGCGAGGTCGTCTCGCTGCGCGGCAGCATCCGGCCGGGCAACTCCGGCGGGCCGCTCATCTCGCCCGACGGCACCGTGCTGGGCGTGGTGTTCGCGGCGTCGCTGACCGACCCCGACACCGGCTACGCGCTGGCGCCGAGCGAGTTCACCGACGTCGCCGCCGACGCGGCCGAGGCCACCGAGCCGGTCTCGACCGGCTCGTGCACCTGACCGCGCCGACGGCTCGGGTCACACGCCGAACGGCGCCGCGTACCGGATGGTGCCGGACGGCAGCAGGTGCGCGTCGTCCAGCGTGAGCGCCATCAGCGCGTCATCGGGCACGTCGAAGCCCACGCCGATGCCGTGCTTGGACGCCCGGCCGAAGCCGAACCGCGGGTAGTACTCCGGGTGCCCGAGCACCGTGACGAAGCGCTCGCCGCGGTCGTAGGCGGCCTGCAGCCCGGCCCGGATGGCGGCCGAACCGGCGCCGGACTTCTGCTGCCCCGGCCGCACCGAGCACGGCCCGAGGCACAGCGCCGGGGTGTCGCCGATGTGGCAGCGGGTCAGCAGGGCGTGCCCGACGACGATGCCGTCGGGTGCGGCCGCGACGATCGACAGGCCGTCGATCCACGCCTCGTCGGCGCGGAGCAGGTCGACGAGGTCGGCCTCGTCCGGGCGGTCGAACGCCGCGATGGTGATGTCGCGGATGGCCGCGATGTCGGCGCCGGTTTCGGCGCGCGTGATCCACTGCGAGTGCATAAGAGAGAGAATCCCGTTCGTGTTCGGGGTGAATGAGGTCAGAGTGAGGTCAGGCCACGACGGCCTGTCGCGCCGACATCACCCTCACGTCCTCTCAGCTCCTCGCAGCAACACGAACGTCGATGATCATAGCTCAGTCGTGCCGGTCGCGCTGCTTCACCAGCCAGTCCAGCAGCGCGTCGGTGACGGCGTCGGGCGTCTCCTCGTGCGGGAAGTGCCCGGCCGCCTCCACCGACAGCCAGTGGTACTCGCCGGCCACCAGCTCGCGCGACGCCGCCGCCAGCTCGATGTCGAAGTTGGAGTCCTGGACGCCGTGCACCTGCAGCACCGGCATGGTGAGCGGGTCCTGGACGCGCTTGGCGAACCGGCGGCCGTCGCCGCGGAACAGCGAGCGGAACAGCCAGCGCTGGTACTCCAGCGCGCAGTGCGGGGCCGGCCACAGCTGCATGGCCGCGCGGTAGTGGCGCGACGCTTCGTCGTCGGGGAACGCCGACCCCGGCGCCGACCAGCGCCGCAGCAGCGTCTCGACGTGCGCGCCGTCGTCGGCGATGAGCCGGCGCTCCGGCGCCATCGGTGTCTGCACCCAGGCCAGCGAGCCGCTGCGCCGCAGCCGGCCCTTCAGCAGGTGCCGGCGCAGCACCAGGGGATGCGGCATCGACAGGACGGCGAGCGCGTCGACGTGCGCGGGCCGCATGGCCGCCGCCGTCCACGCACCGTAGGCGCCCCAGCCGTGCCCGACGAGCACGGCGCGGCGCTCGCCGAGGGAGCGGATCGCGCCGGTGATGTCGGCGGCGAACGTGAAGGCGTCGTACCCGCGCGGGGTCTTGTCGCTGCCGCCGGCGCCGCGCAGATCGAGCGCGACGGCGCGCCAGCCGGCCGCGGCGAGCGCGGGCAGCTGGTGCCGCCAGGCCCACCAGAACTCCGGGAACCCGTGCAGGAGCAGCACGAGCGGGCCGTCTCCCATCTCCGCCGCATGGAACTGCGCGCCGTTGGCGGCGACGGTCCGATGCGTCCAGGGGCCGGGGATCTCGACCGTCTGGCGATGTGCGTCGTTGGTGATCACGTGCTGCTGCTGGACCTCTTCAGGGCGTGGGCGGCCGCGCGGGCGGTGGTCTTCGTCCGCTCGGCCTTGGAGATCCTGCCGAGACGGCCCCGGGCCACCAGCAGCAGGATGAGTGCGACGAGCAGGTAGAAACCGGTCACCACGAGGAACGACCAGCCGAGGCCGAGGCCGAGCGCATGGACGCCGTACACGAGGGCGAACGAGCCGAGGATGGCGATCAGCAGGCCGAGGACGGCCGCCGCCGCGATGAGGCCGATGCCGAGCCCGGCCTCTCTGGCGTCCGCTTTCAGTTCGGCCTTCGCCAACTCGATCTCGTCGCGGACCAGCCCGGTGACGTCGTCCTTGATGGCGGCCACGAGCTGGCCGATGGAGGCCGAGCCGTCGGCCTCACTGGTTGCCCGCGCGGCCATCGGAACCCCCTCGTCGCAGTAGTCACGAATCACGTCGGCCGCGGCGGCGAGCTGCCGGCGTGGCCTCGTGTTCGACTCTAGAGCAGGTCGAGGGGCCTGGTCGCATAGACGGGCCGACCGGTCACGGCCGAGTGCCCCGTTCCTCGGCCTGGTACACGTCCGGGATGCCGTCGTGATCGTCGTCGCGGGCCTCCTCGTCGGCCAGCCGTTTGTAGATGACGTTGCGCCGGCCGAGCACGATGGTGGCCAGCAGCGCCGCCAGCAGCGAACCGACCAGCACCGCCGTCTTCACCAGTTCCGCGTGGTGGGGTTCGTCGCGGAACGCCAGCTCGCCGATCAGCAGCGACACGGTGAAGCCGATGCCCGCGATGGTCGCCAGCCCGAACACGTCGCCCCAGGTCAGGTCGTTGCTCAGTTCGGCACGGGTGAACCGGGCGGTGAGGTACGTCCCGCCGAAGATGCCGATGGCCTTGCCGGCGACCAGCCCCAGCGCGACACCCAGCGCCACGGGCTGCGTGAACACCTCGCGCAGCGAGTCGGACGAGATGGTGACGCCGGCGGCGAACAGTGCGAAGACCGGCACGCAGAGCACCGCGGAGAACGGCCGGACCCGGTGCTCGATGCGCTCGGCCGGCGCCTGCTCCTCGCCCTCCTTGCGGTGTGCCCTGGTCAGCAGGCCGAACGCGACGCCGACGACGGTGGCGTGCACGCCGCTCTCGTGCATGAGCGCCCAGGCGACCACGCCCATCGGCACGTACAGCCACCAGGCGCTGATGTCGCGGCGCTGCATGAGGTCGTACGCGACGAGAATGGCGGCGGCGCCCAGCAGCGGCCAGATGCGCACGTCGGTGGTGAAGAAGATCGCGATCAGCAGGATCGCCAGCAGGTCGTCGACCACCGCCAGCGTCAGCAGGAACGCCCGCAGCGCCGACGGCAGCCGCGACCCGATGACGGCCAGCACGGCCAGCGCGAACGCGATGTCGGTGGCCGTCGGCACCGCCCAGCCCGTCATGGGACCGCCGCCGATGGCGTTCACCACCACGTAGACGACGATCGGCCCGGCCATGCCACAGACCGCCGCGATGATCGGCAGCGCCGCCTCGGCCGGCCGGCGCAGGCTGCCGACGACCAGCTCGCGCTTCAGCTCCAGCCCGGCGACCAGGAAGAACACCGCCAACAGCCCGTCGGCCGCCCACGTCGCGAGGTCGAGGTCGAGATGCAGCGCCGACGGGCCGATGGTGGCCGTGCGCAGCGCCTCGTAGGAGTCGGTGCCGACGTTCGCCCAGACGATGGCGGTGGCCGCGGCCACCAGCATGAGGAACCCGCCGGTGGTCTCGCTGCGCAGCACGGACGCGACGTACTGCGCCTCGGGCCAGGTGGAGCGGGCGAACAGACGGCGGGGCACGGGATCACCTCATCTGGTGGTGGACATGACGATGTCACGCCGACCAGACTTCCCGGCACACCAGTGGATATTTTAGCGGGTCGCGCAGCCGGGTCTACCGTCGAGGTCTCCGACCTGCTCGATCGCCTCGACCCCTAAGCGCGGGCGAACGTCCGCACCTGCTGGCCGGGGCGCCAGAGGGTGATCGCCATGCCCGTGCGGGTGTCGTTCAGGCCGGCCAGCACCACCTCGTCGATACCGAGCCGGAACAGGTGGAACGGTCCCGGCGGCAGCGCGCCGGCGTGCGCCGACTGGTAGGCGTCGAACTCGGGGCCGGTGACCTCGACGGCGCGGCCGGAGATCTTCACGTCCGGCACCGTCATCGTTGCGTCGCCGGGGTTGTTGTGCACCGCGTAGCGCGGGTCGCGCTGCAGGTCGTGCGCCTTGCGGGCCTCGGGCATCGAGCCGAGCGTGAGGTGGTCGCCGTCGAAGTCGACCTCGGTGCCGCTGACCCGCGGTGAGCCGTCCGCCCGCAGCGTCGCGAGCACGTGGTGCTTGGTGGCCGTGAGCTGCGCGTGCACGATCGCCGCCAGCTCGGGTACCTCGTCTTCGAACTGCTTCCAGGTCGCCATGACATCCATGCTGCCGACCCATTGCTGACATCCGCTGTCAGCGATCTGGCGTAGGTTCGGTGCCGTGAGAGCCAGCAGGTTGATGGCGATGATGCTGCTGATCCAGCAGCGGCGCATGGTGACGGCGGCCGAGGTGGCCGACGAGCTCGAGGTGTCGGTGCGCACGGTGTACCGCGACATCGCGGCGCTGCAGGCCTCCGGCGTCCCGCTGTGGACGGAGTCGGGGCCGGGCGGCGGCATCAGGCTGGTCGAGGGCTGGCGCACGACGCTCGACGGCCTCACCGGCGACGAAGCGGCCGCGCTGTTCGTCGGCGGCGTCCCGAGCGCGGCGGCCGACCTCGGGCTGGGCACGGTCCTCGTCGCGGCGCAGACGAAGGTCATCGCCATGCTGCCGCCCGAGCTGCGCGGCCGGGCCGCCCGCCTGCGCGAGCGCTTCCATGTCGACGCGCCCGGCTGGTTCGGCGAGGTGGCGCCGCCGGAGGCGCTGGCCACGGTGTCCGACGCGGTGTGGTCCGGCCGTCGGCTCGACGTCTCGTACCAGCGCTCCGACCGGACGGTGTCGCGGCTGCTCGACCCGCTCGGCCTGGTGCTCAAGGGCGGCACCTGGTACCTCGTCGCGGCGCACCGGCAGCAGGTGCGGACGTACCGCGTGAGCCGCATCGACGCCGCCGCCGTCGGTCCCGACGCCGCCTGGCGCCCGGACGACTTCGACCTCGCCGCCTGGTGGGCCGCGTCGTCGGCGCAGTTCGACCGGTCGCTGCTGCGCTATCGCTGCCGCGTCCGGCTGTCCGCGCCCGCGCTGCGTCGCCTGCACACGGCGGTCGGCGCCCTCGCGGCAACGCAGGCCCGCGACACCGCGTCCGAGCCCGGCGCCGACGGCTGGTCCGAGACCGACCTGTGGACCGAGTCCGAAGAGGTCGCCGCCACCCAGCTGTTCGCCCTGATGACCGGTGTCGAGGTGCTGGAGCCCGTGTCGCTACGGGCCGCCCTCCGCTCCGTCGCGCTCGAGGTCGCCGCCAGGAACGCGTGAGCCGGCGCCGTCGAAACGGCGCCGGCCCACGTCATGGTGCTGAGGTCAGTCCTCGGACGAGCCCTTCGACAGGCCGTCGCTGATGAGGTTCATGACCGTCGGGTCGGCCAGCGTCTGGACGTCGCCCAGCTCGCGGTTCTCGGCGACGTCGCGCAGGAGACGGCGCATGATCTTGCCGGAACGCGTCTTCGGCAGCTCCGGCACGACCATGATCTGCCGCGGCTTGGCGATCGGGCCGATCTCCTTCGCCACGTGGTTGCGCAATTCCTGGACGACGTCGGCGCCGCCGTCGCCCGCGGCGGTGCGCAGGATGACGAACGCGACGATGCCCTGGCCGGTGGTCGGGTCGGAGGCGCCGACGACGGCGGACTCGGCCACCTTCGGGTGCGACACCAGCGCCGACTCGACCTCCGTGGTGGAGATGCGGTGGCCCGACACGTTCATGACGTCGTCGACGCGGCCGAGCAGCCAGATGTCGCCGTCGTCGTCCTTCTTGGCGCCGTCGCCGGCGAAGTAGCGGCCCGGGAAGCGCGACCAGTAGGTGTCGATGAAGCGCTCGTCGTCGCCCCAGATGGTGCGCAGCATGGACGGCCACGGCTCGGTCAGCACGAGGTAGCCGCCGTGGCCGTCGGGCACCACGTTGCCGGCGTCGTCGACCACGTCGGCCACGATGCCCGGCACCGGAGTCTGTGCCGAGCCGGGCTTGGCGGACGTGACGCCGGGCAGCGGGCTGATCATGATGGCGCCGGTCTCGGTCTGCCACCACGTGTCGACGACGGGGGTGCGGTCGCCGCCGATGACGCGGCGGTACCAGATCCACGCCTCGGGGTTGATCGGCTCGCCGACGCTGCCCAGGACCCGCAGCGACGAGAGGTCGCGGCGGCCGGGGATCTCGTCGCCCTGCTTCATGAACGTGCGGATGGCCGTCGGCGCGGTGTACAGGATGCTGACCTTGTACTTCTCGACGATGTCCCACCAGCGGCCGGCCTCGGGGAAGTCGGGCGTGCCCTCGTACATCACCTGCGTGGCGCCGTTGGCCAGCGGCCCGTAGACGATGTAGCTGTGGCCGGTGACCCAGCCGACGTCGGCCGTGCACCAGTACACGTCGGTCTCGGGCTTGAGGTCGAAGACGTTGCGGTGGGTGTACGCGGACTGCAGCAGGTAACCGGCCGACGTGTGCTTGATGCCCTTCGGCTTCCCGGTGGTGCCGGACGTGTACAGGATGTACAGGGTGTCCTCGGCGTCGTGCGGCTGCGGGTCGTGCTGGTCGGACTGGCGGTCGACGAGGTCGTGCCACCACACGTCGTGGCTGTCGTCCCAGGCGACCTCCTGCTCGGTGCGCCGCACGACCAGCACCTTCTCGATGGACGGCGACTTCGCGACGGCTTCGTCGACGGCCGGCTTCAGCGCCGACGGCTTGCCCCGCCGGAACCCGCCGTCGGCCGTGATGACCAGCTTGGCCTGCGCGTCCTCGATGCGGCTGCGCAGCGCCTCGGCCGAGAACCCGCCGAACACCACCGAGTGGATGGCGCCGATGCGGGCGCAGGCCAGCATCGAGATGGCCGCCTCGGGGATCATCGGCAGGTAGATCGCGACGCGGTCGCCGTGGCCGACGCCCAGCTCCGTCAGCGCGTTGGCGGCCTTCGAGACCTCGCGCTGCAGGTCGGCGTAGGTCAGCGCGCGGCTGTCGCCGGGCTCGCCCTCCCAGTAGATGGCGACGCGGTCGCCGTGGCCGGCCTCGACGTGCCGGTCGACGCAGTTGTAGGCGACGTTGAGCTTGCCGCCGACGAACCACTTGGCGAACGGCGGGTTGCTCCAGTCGAGCACCTGGGACCACTCGGTGTTCCAGCTCAGCAGCTCACGAGCCTGGCGCTCCCAGAACGCCAGGCGGTCCGCCGAGGCCTCCTCGTACAGGTCTGCTTTGGCGTTGGCCTGGGCGGCGAACTCCGCGGACGGGGGGAAGCTCCGGTCCTCATGCAGCAGATTGGAGAGAGCGTCATTGGTCACGTTCGGTCTGCTCCTCATGTCAGTGATCCTGGGCAACCGCGACTGCCCGGCGGCGCATCGGGGCGCGCTGCCGTCTAACCTCACCATCGCATGGCCCTGCTGGGCAAGGACGACAAGGGTCGACGGCAGCGCGCGCCGGTGTCAGTGCGCGGACGTGGCCTTCTCGGCTCCGGCGCCGGTCAGGGACCTGACTTCCATTTCGGCGTACTTGGCCTTGTTGTATTCCTTGGACAACCGGGCCCCCACGAAACCGAACAAGAATCCGGCCGGAATCGAGATGATGCCGGGGTTGTCGAGCGGGAACCAGTGGAAGTCGACGTCCTGCAACATCGACGGGCTGCGGCCGGTCGCCGGGTTCACCGGCTTGCCCGACACCACCGGCGAGAACACGATCAACGTCACCGCCGTCAGCAGACCGCCGTAGATGCTCCACACCGCGCCCTGGGTGTTGAACCGCCTCCAGAACAGCGAGTACAGGATCACCGGCAGGTTCGCGCTGGCGGCGACGGCGAACGCGAGCGCCACGAGGAACGCGATGTTCTGGCCGTTGGCGAAGATGCCGCCGACGATGGCCACCGCGCCGATGACGACGGCGGTGATGCGGGCGACCCGCACCTCGTCGTTCGGCTCCACCTCGCCCTTCTTGATGACGTTGGCGTACACGTCGTGCGCGAACGAGGCCGACGCGGTGATCGTCAGGCCCGCGACGACGGCGAGGATGGTCGCGAACGCCACCGCCGCGATGACGCCGAGCAGGATCGTCCCGCCCAGTTCGTAGGCCAGTAGCGGCGCCGCGGAGTTCACGCCGCCCGGTGCGCCCAGGATCTCCTCCGGGCCGACCAGCGCGCCCGCGCCGTACCCGAGCACCAGCGTCAGCAGGTAGAACAGGCCGATCAGCGCGATCGCCCAGGTCACGCTGTGCCGGGCGTCGCGCGACGTCGGCACCGTGTAGAAGCGCATCAGGACGTGCGGCAGGCCGGCGGTGCCGAGCACCAGGGCCAGCGCCAGCGAGATGAAGTCCAGCTTCGAGGTGTCCGACGCGCCGTACTGGTTCATCGGGTCCAGCAGGCCAGCGGCGCCGCCGGCGCTGTCGACGGCCGCGCCGAGCAGCTGCGACAGGTTGAAGTCGTGCTGCGCCAGCACCCAGATCGTCATGACGAAGGCGCCGGTGATCAGCAGGACCGCCTTGACGATCTGCACCCAGGTGGTGCCCTTCATGCCGCCCACCAGGACGTAGAAGACCATCAGCGCGCCCACGACGGCGATGACGACGCCCTGCCCGCCGCGGTCGGTGACGCCCAGCAGCAGCGCGACGAGGCCACCGGCGCCGGCCATCTGGGCCAGCAGGTAGAAGAACGACACCGCGAGCGTCGACGTCGCGGCCGCCGTCCGTACCGGGCGCTGCCGCATCCGGAACGACAGCACGTCCGCCATGGTGAACCGGCCGGTGTTCCGCAGCAGCTCGGCGACCAGCAGCAGTGCCACCAGCCACGCCACCAGGAAGCCGATGGAGTACAGGAAGCCGTCGTAGCCGTAGATCGCGATGGCCCCGGCGATGCCGAGGAACGACGCGGCGGACAGGTAGTCGCCGGCGATCGCGATGCCGTTCTGCTGGCCGGTGAACGCCCGGCCGCCGGCGTAGAAGTCCGCCGCGGTCCGGTTGTTCTTCGACGCACGCAGCACGATGACCAGCGTGACCGCGACGAAGAGGGCGAAGATCGTGATGTTGACGCCGGGACTGCCGACATGGGTCTCCATCAGCGCACCTCCTCCAGCTCGTCGCGGATCTGCTTGGCGATCGGGTCCAGCTTCCGGTCGGCGTGCCGGATGTACAGCCACGTGATCAGGAACGTCGACGCGAACTGGCCGAGACCGAACAGCAGGCCGACGTTGATGTTGCCGACCACCCGTTCCGACATGAAGTCGACCGCGTACGTCGACAGCAGCACGTACAGCAGGTACCAGGACAGGAAGGCGGCGGTCATGGGGAACGCGAAATTGCGGAACCGCCGGCGGAGTTCGGCGAACTCCGGGCTGGCCTGCATGCGCTCGTACTCCTCGGCGGTGGGCACGGCGCGTTCGGGCGGGGGTGTCTCGAGACTGGCCACGCTCCGACCTCCTCGTCGTCATGTGGTCCGGCTCACAGTGATCCGGTGGGGCGCCACGGTAGGGCCGGGGCCTCCGGCCTCGGGAGACGCCGCACAGGGGCGTGCGGTGAGCGGTTCGAGACTGCGGCGTGCGGAGTTCGGGCCTGCGATGAACGGTCGTTGCAGTGCGACGAGCGGTCGGTCCTGACCTCAGCTCGGCTGTGCGTCCCCGACGGTGACCAGGCCGGTCTCGTAGGCGACCACCACGGCCTGGACGCGGTCGCGGACGCCCAGCTTGGCGAGGACGCGCGCCACATGCGTCTTGACCGTCGCCTCGGAGATGTGCAGTCGCTGCGCCAGCTCGGCGTTGCTCAGCCCGCGGGCGACGAGTGTCAGCACCTCGACCTCGCGCGGCGTCAGCTCGGACAGGTCACGATGCTGGGCGGCCGAATCGCCGTCGCGGTGGGCGAACCGGGCCACCAGCCGCCGGGTGATGACCGGGGCGAGCAGGGCGTCGCCGGCCCGGACGGTGCGGACGGCGGTCACCAGCTGCTCGGGCGTGACGTCCTTGAGCAGGAAGCCGCTGGCGCCGGCGGACAGCGCGGCGTAGACGTACTGGTCGAGGTCGAACGTGGTCAGGATGATGATCCGCGGCTCGCCGGCCGCGCTGGTCAGGATCCGCCGGGTCGCCTCGAGGCCGTCGAGCTCCGGCATCCGGATGTCCATCAGGACGACGTCGGGACGGGTCCGGCGGACGGCGTCGACGGCCTCCGCGCCGTTCGTCGCCTCGGCGACGACGTCGATGCCGCCGGCGGTCAGGATCAACCGGAACCCGGTGCGGACGAGCGTCTGGTCGTCGGCGACGACGACGCGCAGCGTTTCGGTCACGACGCCTCCACCGGCAGCTCGGCCTGGACCCGGTAGCCGCCGGTGAGCCGGCGCCCGGTCACCAGTGTGCCGCCGTGGACGGCCAGCCGGTCGCCCAGCCCGGTCAGGCCGCGGCCGCCGCCGGACTTCGCGGGCGTGACGGGCGTGCCGCCGGTGTCGGCGACGTCGACGCGCAGGCGATCGTCGCCGTAGTCGAGCGTGACCGTGGCGGCGGAGCCCTGTGCGTGCGTCATCGTGTTGGTCAGCGCCTCCTGCACCACACGGTAGGCGGCCAGCTCGATGCCCGGCGGCAGCGGCCGGACCCGTCCGGTGACCGTCAGCTCGACCGGCAGGCCGGCGGCGCGGACCCGGTCGACCAGCGAGTTCAGCCGGTCGAGGCCCGGCTGCGGGGCCAGGTCGTCCGGGTCGCCCGGCTCCGAGCCATCGTCGTCGCGGCTCAGCAGTCCCATGACCTGGCGCAGGTCGGCCATCGCCGCCCGCCCGCCGGCCTCGACGGCGAGCAGCGCCTCGTTCGCCTGCTCCGGCGCCGTCGCCATCACCGTCCGGGCGGCGCCGGCCTGGATGACCATGACGCTCACGTTGTGGGTGACGACGTCATGCAGCTCACGGGCCAGCCGGGACCGTTCGTCCTCGGCGGCGCGACGCACCGCCGCGGCCTGCTCGCGTTCCAGCTCCGCCATCCGGACCCGGCCCTGCTCGACCCGCAGTTTCCACCGGCGCAGGCCGTCGGCCGCGACGGCGATCGGCACGAGCACCAGCAGCGGGACGTAGTCGGCGGACACGACCGGCAGCGCGGAGTCGTGCGCGATGGTGACCGCCACCGTCGTCGCGCCGATGGCCGCGATCGTCGGCACCCGGTACGGGCTGTACGCCGCCGCGCTGTACGCGGCGATGACCAGCGCGTAGAACGTGAGCCGCGGCTCGTCGGAGACGACGATGGTGGTGACGGCCAGCACGACGCACAGGACGGTGAGCGGGAACCGCCGGCGCAGCACGAGCGCCGCCGAGCAGGCGAGCGCGGTGATCGTCCCCTGGATCCGGGTGTCGGAGTCCGGGCCCTCCGGCGGCGGAGGCGCCGGCGGCTCCGGCATCCCGACGTCCTGCACGACGAGGAGCGGGCCGTCGGAGCCGTCGAGCGCGTACCAGACCGCGGCGACGGCCACCGCCAGGGCCAGGCCGGCGTCGAAGAACAGGTTGCGACGGGTCGGCCGCGGCGGCGGACCGGACGGCCGCGCGACCAGCGTCGCCCAGCCGCGCAGCCGCTGCGCGATCGACAGCCACGTCACCGGTCCATTCTGGCCGACGGCCGGGCCGGTGGCGACGTCATCAGGGAGGAGCCCGGCTACCCCGGGGGACTACATCCAGGGGATGACACGGGCGGGGGTCGTCCGATCGCGGTATCCGAGATGGCTCCCACGACAGACGCGGACGGCGTGGGCGCGCTCCTAGCGTCGAGCTGGCCACCCCGCGGACCCGAAGGGAACCGACCATGACCGAACCGATGATCGCCGTACGCGCCGCCACCCGCCGCTACGACGAGGGCCCGCCGGCCCTGGACGACGTGACGCTCACCGTCGTCCCGGGCGAGGCGGTCGCGATCCTGGGGCCGTCCGGCAGCGGCAAGTCGACGCTGCTCAACCTGGTCGCCGGGCTGGACCGCCCGGACTCCGGCACCGTGACGGTGAACGGCGTGCGCGTCGACTCCCTGGGCGAGACCGCGTCCGCGGGCTACCGTCGCCGCACGCTCGGGATGATCTTCCAGTTCTTCAACCTGCTCGACGACCTCACCGTGACCGAGAACGTCGTGCTGCCGGCACAGCTGGCCGGCATGCCCCGGAGGGAGGCCCGGCGCCGGGCCGGCGAGCTGCTCGAGACGCTCGGGATCGACCGTCACACCGGCGCCTATCCGGGCCGGCTGTCCGGCGGCGAGCGGCAGCGTGTCGCGGTCGCCCGGGCGCTGATGAACCGGCCGCCGCTGCTGCTCGCCGACGAGCCGACCGGCGCCCTGGACACCGCGTCGGGTGAGGACGTCATCGGGCTGCTCGCGGACCTGAACGCAGACGGGCAGACGATCGTCGTCGTCACGCACGACGTCCGGCTGGCCCGGGCCTGCACGACCCGCACGGTCGAGCTGGTGGACGGGCGGGTCGTCTCCGACGTCAGGGCGGAGCCGGTCCGGTGAGCGGGCTGGGCACGGTGGTGCGCTCCGGCGTCGGACGGCGCCGGGTGCAGACCGTCGTGATCACGCTGTCGACGATGATGGCGGTGACCGCGACGATCCTGGGCGGGTCGCTGCTGGTCGCGTCCGACGACCCGTTCGACGACGCGTTCGGCCGGTACGACGGCGCGCACCTGTCGGCGCAGTTCGACGGGGGCGCGGTGAGCGCCGCGGACCTGTCGGCGGCCGGCGGTTCGGCCGACGGCGTGACCGCGACGGCCGGGCCGTTCCCGGCGGTGTCGATCGCTCCGACCATCGAGCTGCCGGCCGACGAGGAGCCGGGCGAGGGGCCGGGCGGTCCCGGCGGCGGGACGACCGGCCCGATCACGGTCGTCGGCCGCGACGACCCCGGCAGCGACGTCGACGAGCTCGCGCTGACCGAGGGCGAGTGGGCGGACACGGCGGACGAGATCGTCGTCGCCGCCGACCGGCCCGAGCCGCTCGGCACGAC
The DNA here is from genome assembly GCF_900106035.1 of Jiangella alba. Lineage (GTDB taxonomy): Bacteria > Actinomycetota > Actinomycetes > Jiangellales > Jiangellaceae > Jiangella > Jiangella alba. The sequence goes on along the minus strand of NZ_FNUC01000004.1, from coordinate 783,184 downwards.
GCTCACCTTCGCCGACGCACCCGGCAGCCCGACGCTGACGGTCGTCGGCAAGGCCCGCTCGGCGACCCGGACGGCGGACGCGTGGACGACGCCGGCGGCGGTCGAGGGGCTGACGGCGCCCGGCGCGTCCGTGGCGTACCAGATGCTCTTCCGGTTCGCCGACGCCGAGACCGTGGCGGACGTGGCCGCGGGCCGGGACGCCGTCGCCGCCGTCGTGGGTGCCGACGCGATGACCGGGTCGCAGTCGTGGCTCGCCGTGCGCGAGGACCTGACCCGCGAAACGGCGCTGTTCGTGCCGTTCCTCGCCGCCTTCGGCCTGATCGGGCTGCTCATGTCGGTGTTGATCGTCGGCAACGTGATCGCGAGCGCCGTCGGCTCCGGTGCGCGCCGCATCGGCATCCTCAAGTCGCTGGGCTTCACCCCGTCGCAGGTCGTGCGCGCCTACGTCGTGCAGGCGCTCGTGCCGGCCGCCGTCGGCACGGTGCTCGGCGTCGTCGCCGGCAACCTGCTCGCGGTGCCGATCCTGGACCAGGCGGAGACCGCGTACGGCGCCTCCGGGCTGGCTGTCGCGTGGTGGGTGAACGTCGCCGCGTCCGCCGCGATCCTGCTGGTCGTGGCCGTCACCGCGGTGGCCGCCGCCTGGCGGGCCGGGCGGCTGCGCACCGTCGACGCGCTCGCGGTCGGACGCACGCCGGCCGCCGGCCGGGGACTCGGCGCCGCGCGGCTGGCGGCTCGGCTGCCGGTGCCGCGGCCGCTCAGCCTCGGACTGGTGCGTCCGTTCGCCCGGCCGGCGCGCGCCGTCGCCATGATGGCCAGCGTCGCGTTCGGCGCCACGGCCATCACCTTCACCGTCGGGCTGGGCTCGTCGCTGAGCGAGGTGCTGGCCGCGACGGCCAACGACAGCGCCGACGTGCGCGTGCAGCCGGTGATGGCGGGGCCGGGGACCCGCCCGGAGGGCGGCGCGACTGCCGACCATGCCGCCGTCGCCGCCGTCATCGAGGCCCAGCCGGAGACAGAGGACTTCTACAGCACGGCGCGGGCCGAGGTGACGGTGTCCGGGATGACCGGCGCGGTGGAGGTCGAGGCGTTCACCGGCGACGCGTCGTGGGGCGGCTACGAGATGATCTCCGGCCGCTGGATCGAGCGGGCCGGCGAGGTGGTGCTCCCGACGCCGTTCCTGACGGCGAGCGGGTCCGCCGTCGGCGACACCATCACGCTGAACCACGAGGGCGTCGCGATTCCGGTGCGGATCGTCGGCGAGGTGTTCGACACGACCGACGGCGGCAAGACCGTGTTCATCGACGCGGCCACGTTCGCCGACGCGGGCCGGCCGCTCACCCCGTTCGACTACCACGTGGCCGTGGCCGACGGCACCGACGTCGGCGCGTACATCGACGCCCTCACCGCTGAGGTCGAGCCGCTCGGCCTGGCGGCCATGCCCGGCGGCGAGGAGCAGGAGAGCACCGTCACCGCGACGCTGAACGCGCTGGCCGCGATGCTGTCGCTGCTGCTCGTCACCGTCGCCGTGCTGGGCGTGCTCAACGGCGTCCTGCTCGACATCCGCGACCGGGTCCGTGAGCTCGGCATCCACAAGGCACTCGGCATGGCGCCGCGCCAGACCATCACGCTGGTGCTCGCATCGGTCCTGCTGCCCGGCGTCGTGGGCGCCGCGGTGGGCGTCGCGCTCGGCTACGCCCTGCACGCCGTCGTCATGCCCGCCATGGGCGACAGCGCCGGCCTGCGGCTGCCGCAGATCGTGACGGACGTGTACGGGCCGGGTCTGCTGGTCCTGCTCGGCGCCGCCGGTGTGCTGGTGGCGATCGCCGGGTCGCTGCCGCCGGCCGGCTGGGCCGCTCGCACCCGCACGGCCACGGCGCTGCGGACCGAGTAGGTCCTACGTGCGCCAGCGGTCCTCGGGGTCCCAGTCGCCGCGGTTGAGGTCGAGGTTCTCGGGGGTGTGCAGGCGGACCATGGTGCGGTTCACCCCCGGCGCCATGTGCTGCTGCGTCGCCAGGGAGACGGCGATCATGACGAGGAAGGCGAGCGGCATCGTCCAGGCGGCCGGCTGGGCGAGGAGGGCGCCGATCCACCCCGACTGCGGACCGCCGAGGATCGTCACGACGACGGCGAGGGTGGAGGCGCCGCCGCCCACCAGCAGGCCCGCCACGGCGCCCGGCCAGGTCAGCCGCCGCCACCAGATGCCGAGCAGCAGCAGCGGGCAGAACGACGACGCCGCGACGGCGAAGGCGAGGCCGACCACGTCGGCGATCCCGAGGAACGGGCTGGTCAACGCGAGCCCGATCGGCACCAGCAGCGCCAGGAACGCGCCCAGCCGGAACCCGGTGACGGGGTTGCGGACCCGCGCGTGCAGCAGGTCCTGCGACAGCACGCCGGCCACCGACACCGTCAGCCCCGACGACGTCGACAGGAACGCCGCGAACGCGCCCGCCGTCACCAGCATCGACAGCGCCTCGCCGGCCGCCCCGTCGACCAGCCGCCCGGGCAGCACCAGCACGACGGCGTCCGTCCGGCCGGTGAGCAGCAGTTCCGGCGTGTACAGCCGGCCCAGTGCGCCGTACAGCCCGGGCAGCACGTAGAACACGCCCAGCAGCCCGAGCACCGCCAGCGTCGTGCGCCGCGCGGCCCGTCCGTCGGGGTTGGTGTAGAACCGCACCAGCACGTGCGGCAGCCCCATCGTGCCGAAGAACAGCGCGACGATCAGCGAGTACGTCGCATACAGCGGATGGTCGCCGCCCGAGGTCAGCGGCAGCGCCCACGCCTCGCCGGTCATCGGCGTCAGCGACGAGGCGTGCGGGATCGGCGCGCCGGCCGGGAAGTCCAGGACCGTCCCGGCCTCGATGTCGTGCTCGCCGGGCTCCAGCACCAGCGGCGACCCGTCCGCGACGACCACGACCCGCGACGGCACGTCCACCGTCACGTCGATGGTGACCTCGACCGACGTCGCCTCCTCGAACACCGGCTCGCCGGGCGCGGCCAGCTCGGGCCGTCCGTCGCCGGCCCACACCAGCAGCAGGAAGATCACCGGCACCAGCAGCGCGGTCAGCTTCAGCCAGTACTGGAACGCCTGGACGAACGTGATGCTGCGCATGCCGCCGCCGAGCACGCTCACCAGCACGACCAGCGCGACGACGACGGGGCCGGCCCACTGCGGCGCCCCGGTGACGGTGCGCAGCGTCAGTCCGGCGGCCTGGAACTGCGGCAGCAGGTACAGCCAGCCGATGGTGACGACGAGGATGCTGGCCACCCGCCGCGCCGCCGCCGACTCCAGCCGCGCCTCGGCGAAGTCGGGCAGCGTGTACGCCCCGGATCGCCGCAGCGGCGCCGCCACCAGCACCAGCAGCATGAGGTACCCGGCCGTGTAGCCGACCGGGAACCACAGCATGTCGGTCCCGTACGCCAGCACCAGCCCGGCCACGCCCAGGAACGACGCCGCCGAGAGGTACTCGCCGCCGATGGCCGACGCGTTCCACCACGGCGTCACGGTGCGGGACGCGACGTAGAAGTCGCTGGTGGTGCGGGCGGCGCGGACGCCGTACATGCCGATGAGGACGGTCGCGACCGCGGTCAGGGCGACCGCGACGATGCCGATGGTGGTGCTCACCGCCGGTTCACCATGTCGCCGAAGTCGCGCTCGACCCGTTCGGCGGCGCGGATGTAGAACCAGGCCGCCGCGACCAGCGCGGGATAGATCAGCCCGCCGAGCACCAGCCACGGCAGCGGCACGCCGGCCAGCTCGATCGCGCTGACCCGCGGCGCGACGGCGAACAGCAGTGGCAGCGTCGCCAGCAGCCCCAGCACGACGCCGGCGACGGACAGGCTGAGCCGCAGCTGGGCGCGCAGCAGCGCCCGCATGTACACCTCGCCGAGCTGCGTCTGCGCGTCGATCTCCGCGGTGACGGCGCGACGGCGGGCGGGTGGCCGGCGACGCCGCGGCCCGGTGACGGTGACGCGCTCCGTCACGGCGTCACCGGGTCCCGCCGGCCCGCCGGACCAGGCGGTCGCGCAGCTCGCGGGTGTGTCGCCGGCTCACCGGCAGCGTGGTCTCGCCGATGACGACGGTGTACCGCCCGGCGTCGGCGCGCAGCTCCTCGATGGACGTCAGTGCGACCAGGTAGCTGCGGTGGATGCGGACGAACCCGACCGGTGCCCAGCGGTCCTCGAGCGTCGCGAGCGGCATCCGCAGCAGGTGGCTGCCGCCGTCGGCGGTGTGCAGCCGGGCGTAGTCGCCCTGGGCGCTGACGTAGGCGACCTCGCTGCGCCGGATGAACCGGGTGACGCCGCCCAGCTCGACCGAGATGGTCTCGTCGTCCGCGTCGTCGCCGGCCGCCCGCGCATCGCTCACCGCGTCGGTGGCCCGCCGGATCGCCTCGAACAGCCGCTCGCGCCGGTACGGCTTCATCACGTAGTCGACGGCGTTGAGGTCGAACGCGGTGACGGCGTGGTCGTCGTACGCCGTCACGAACACGACGGCGGGCGGGCGGCGGAACCGGGCCAGCACGCGGGCGAGGTCGAGGCCGGACAGGCCGGGCATCCGGATGTCGAGGAAGACGGTGTCGACGTGCTGCTGCTCGAGCAGGCGCAGCGCCGCCGCCCCGTCACCGGCCGTCAGCACCTGGCCGACGTGCTCGTTCTGCTCCAGCAGGTAGGCGAGCTCGGCCAGCGCCGGTGGCTCGTCGTCGACCGCCAGAACGCTGAGCATGGCGGCGAGATTACAGCTCCAGGTACACCCGGACCAGGCTCCCGATGCGCATCAGCTCATCCTTCGAGCACAGTCCACGCCGTTCGATGAACTGCTCCTTCGTCACCGGCCGTAGATAGGTCGCGTCGGCATAGAACGGCTGGGAGCCGGTCAGTCCTGGGTTGTTGAGCGGGACATGGGTCACTGCGGGGCCCGGAGTGCCGGTGATGACGACAACCGTGAGGTCTCCGAGTCGCTGGTTGAGGTCGGCGGCCGAGAGCACGACGGCGGGGAGCACACCGGCTTCGACGATGTCCGCGTCCCAGATCTCACCACGCGCGGGCGGCCAGCCCGACATCAGCGGTCCAGGCCGGCGGGCAGCGGGGGTTGCTCGCCCCCGTAGTACTCAGCGATCTCATCGGCCATGCGTTGTGCGAGTGGTTGCCGATGCCACCGGTTCAGTGCTTCGCGGACGATCTCGCTTCGACCCTTCAGACCGAGCACCTCGGCATCCTTCTCGACGTCACGAGCCAGGTCGGCTGGTATGCGAGCTTGCCAGATCTCGCCCCTCGTGGGGCGCTCCTCAACGGTCACGTCCATATGTTGCGTCGAGCTACGCGCGCTGGTCCACCGGAGCTAGGTCGCGTGCACGCCGGGGCGGTACTTGGGCACCCGCAGGCTGACCTTCGTCCCGGCGCCGTGCGCGGTCTCGATGACCAGGCCGTATTCGTCGCCGAAGACGGCGCGCAGCCGTTCGTCGACGTTGCCGAGGCCGACGCGGTCGCCGGCGTCGCCGGTGAGCAGGCCGCGGGCCAGCTCGGGGTCCATGCCGACGCCGTCGTCGTCGATGCTGATCAGGGCCTCGTTGCCGGCGTCCTCGGCGATGATCGTGATGTGCCCGGGGTCGGCGCGGCCCTCCAGCCCGTGCCGCACGGCGTTCTCGACCAGCGGCTGCAGGCACAGGAACGGGACGGCGACGGGCAGCACCTCGGGCGCGACCCGCAGCGTCACCGACAGCCGGTCGCCGAACCGCGCCTTCTCCAGCGTCAGGTACCGCTCGATCGAGCGCAGTTCCTCGGCCAGCGTCGTGAAGTCGCCGTGCCGCCGGAACGAGTACCGGGTGAAGTCGGCGAACTCCAGCAGCAGCTCGCGGGCGTGCTCGGGGTCGGTGCGGACGTACGACGCGATGGCGCCGAGCGCGTTGTAGATGAAGTGCGGCGAGATCTGCGCCCGCAGCGCCCGGATCTCCGCCTCGGCCAGCTTGGCCCGTTCGCGGTCGAACTCGGCCAGTTCCAGCTGACCGGACACGAACCGGGCGACCTCCTCGACGGCGCGGACGAGACCGGCGGACGGCCGCGCCGAGGTGTACGCGATCAGCGCGCCGGCCACCCGCTCGTCCGTCGTCAGAGCGGCGGCGACGGCGTGCCGGACGGGGCAGTCGACCCGGTCGCACTCGACGACGTTCGGCCCCAGCACGTCGGTGCCGCCGTCCAGCGCGCGGGCCGCGTGCCGCCGGACGTCGTGCACGTGCTGGTTCGCGCCCACGCCGTCCCACGTCACGACGTCGTCGCCGTCGGTGAGCGCCATGGCGGGCGTGGCCAGCAGTTCGCGCAGATGCCGGACGGCCTTGTCGGCGCCCGCGGCCAGCCCGGCCCGCAGCTCCGGCGAGGCGAGGCTCGTCGTGTGCAGGATGCGGTACGTCGTCTGGTCCTCGGTGGTGCCCAGCACCAGCCGTGACCGGACCAGCCGCGTGAGCAGCACGGCCGCCAGCGACACCGCGACGACCGCGACGGCGACGACGATGACCGGCTGCTCCATGCACCGGACCCTAGCGTTCAGTCCTGTTTCAGCACCGGCTTCCTAGGGTCACGGCTGAGACCTCACGACAACGGATGAGGGAGGAGCCATGAAAGGACTATGGGTGGCGGCACTTGCGCCGGTCCTGGCCGCGGGCGGCCTGGCCGGTGCGGCACTCGCCGATGGGGGCGCCGCGTCGACGTCCCGGGGCGCACCACCGGTCGTGCAGCTGGAGGATGCGCGCCTGAAGTTCGAGATCAACTCCACGGACGGCGACGGCGGCGTCCAGGTCTTCGGCGATGCCGAGGACCCGTGGGCCCGGCTGTCGGTCTTCGACCCACACGGCCGGCGGATCTTCACGTCGACGGCCAAGGGGAGCCTCGGCCGGCAGGGCGGCACCGAGCTGTTCCTGGAGAGCGGCGAGCCGCCGTTCACCGACCTGCCCCTGGACGAGCTGCTCGCCCGCTTCCCGGAGGGGACCTACGAGTTCCGCGGCCGGGGCATCGACGGCGAGCGGCTGGTCGGGGAGGCGGAGCTGACCCACGACCTCCCCGACGGGCCCACGTTGGTCTCGCCGACCGAGGGCGACGGACCGCAGGATCCGGCCGACACCACCGTGACCTGGGAGCGGGTCGGGCCGGCGAACGGGAGCCCGATCATCGCGTACGAGGTGATCGTGGTGGACGAGAACACCGGGCTCGACGCGCTGCCGGAGGCCACGATGGACGTGATGATGCCGCCGTCGGCCACCAGCGTGGACGTCCCTCCGGGATTCCTGAAGGCCGGCACCGCGTACAGCTGGGAGGTGCTGGCGATCGAGCAGAGCGGCAACCAGACGATCTCGTCGGACGTCTTCACGACCGCCGGCTGAGGGCGAGCGCCGGCGCCACGGCTGCCTCGCCGAGCCCGGCGCTGCGCCGGATCTCCGCCTCGCTGGCGTTGCCGCCGGTGCAGACGACGGCGACGCGACGGCCGGCGAACCGGTCCGGGTCGGCCAGCACCGCCGCGAGCGCGGCCGCGCCGGCGCCCTCGGACAGCGTGTGCGCGTCGCGCATGAGGCACCACTGCGCCGCGGCGATCTGGTCGTCGTCGACCAGCACGAAGTCGGTGAGCCGCTCGCGCATCACCTGCTGCGGCAGCGCGAACCCGGATCCGGTGGCCAGTCCCTCGACGGCGGTCCGGTTCGGCCGCCGCAGGAGCTCGCCGTCGCGCCAGGACTCGTACGCCGCCGGCGAGTCCGCCGCCTGCACCGCGATCACCTCGCACCCGGGCGCCAGCGCGGCCGCGACCAGGCAGGCCGCCGCCGCGCCGCTGCCGCTCCCGACCGGGACGACGACGGCGTCCAGGTGCGGCTGCTGCGCGAACAGCTCGGCGTACGCCGTCGCGACCCCGGCGATGATGTCCGGATCGTTCGCCGCGCTGACCAGCCACATCCCGCGCTCGTCCGCCAGAGCCTGGGCGTGCGGCGCGGCGTCGTCGAAGGTCGCGCCGTGCTCGACCAGTTCCGCGCCGAGCCGCCGCACGGCGTCGGCCTTGGCCGGGTTGGGGTGCTCCGGCATGACGATGGTGCACGGGACGCCGAACAGGTGCGCCGCGTACGCCAGCGACTGCGCGTGGTTGCCGGTCGAGTACCCGACGACGCCGCGGCGGCGCACCACCGGGTCCAGCCGCGACAGCAGCGTGATCCCTCCGCGCACCTTGAACGCGCCGGTCGGCTGGGCGTTCTCGTGCTTGACGAACACCGTCGCGCCGGCCGTCGCGTCCAGCGCGGGATAGTTCCACGTGGGTGTCGGCGGCAGGTGTGCGGCGAGCAGCCGCTGGGCGTCCAGGACGTCGGCGAGGGTGGGTGGCTCCATCCATCCACCGTCACCCGCGACGACTCATAGGTCCAATGCCGGTCTTCTCGGTCTCCATCGATATCGTCTATGCATGCTGGATCTGACCCGGTTGCGGGTGCTGGTGGCGGTCGCCCGCGAGGGGTCGGTCACGGCGGCCGCCGACGCACTGCACTACGCCCAGCCCTCCGTCAGTCACCATCTCGCCCGGCTCGAGGCGGAGGTGGGGCTGCCGCTGACCCAGCGGGCCGGCCGCGGGCTGCGGCTCACCGAGGCGGGCGAGCTGCTGGCGCGGCGGGCCGAGGAGATCCTGGGCCAGGTCGAGGCGGCCGAGACGGAGCTGTCGGCGCACGCGGGCCTGCGCACCGGCCGGGTCCGGCTGGCGGCGTTCCCGTCGGCGCTGGCCACGCTGGTTCCGGCGGCAGCGGCCCGGTTCGCGGCCGCGCATCCGGACGTCGAGCTGGCGCTCACCGAGGCCGAGCCGCCGGCCGCGATGACGGCCCTGCGCACCGGCGCCGTCGACGTCGCGGTCGTCTTCGCACACGGCCCGCTGGAGGAACGCGGCGTGACGGTCGAGCCGCTGCTCACCGAGCCGCTCTACCTCGTGACCCCGGCCGCTGCCGAGCTTGCTGGTGCTGAGCTCGTCGATGACGCGCTGGGTGGTGACGTGCCGGCCGGTGATGCGCTCGTCGGCGACGCGGAGTTCGGTCGCCGCCCGGCTGGGAGGGTGCCCACCCTACGGGCGGGCACCGACAGACTCGCGCGCGCCGATCCCGCCGCTGGCGCGCCGGCCGCTGGTGACGCGCCGGCCGGTGACGCGCCGGCTGGTGGCTTGCGGGCCGGTGATGCGCTCGAGGGCGACACGGTCGCCGGTGACGCGCCGGCCGCTGACGCGCGCGCCGAGCTCGCCGATGACTTGCCGGCTGGTGACGTGCCGGCCGGCGCCGCGCGCGCCGATGACGCGGAGTTCGGTCCCCGCCCGGCTGGGAGGGTGCCCACCCTACGGGCGGGCACCGACAGACTCGCGCGCGCCGATCCCGCCGGTGACGCGCCGGCCGCTGGCGCACCGGCCGGTGACGCGCGCGCCGGTCCCGCCGGCGCTCTCGCCGCGTTCGCCGGCGCCCGCTGGATCGCCGGGTGCGAGCGGTGCCGCGCGCACCTCGTCGCGTCCTGCGAGCGGGCCGGGTTCACGCCCGCCATCGCGTTCGAGACCGACGACTACGTGGCGGTCCAGGCGCTGGTCGCGGCCGGGCTCGGGGTGAGCACGCTGCCCGGGCTGGCGCTGACGGCGAACCGTCATCCCGGCGTCCGGGCCGACCCGCTGCCCGGCGACGGCCGCACCGTCGCCGTCGCCACCTACGGCCGCTCGCCCGCCCCGCTCCCCGTCCAGGCGTTCCGGACGGCGCTGCGCGAGGCGGCCGCCGAGTTCACGCCGTGGTGACGACCGGCTGCTTCGCGGCCGGGATGACCAGCGGCGTGCCGGTCTCGGGGTCGTCGATGATGCGGCAGGCCAGCCCGAACACGTCACGCACCAGCGTCTCGTCGACGATGGCCGACGGCGCGCCCTCGGCGACGATCTCGCCGTCGCGCATCGCGATCAGGTGGGTCGCGTAGCGGCAGGCGTGGTTGAGGTCGTGCAGGACGGCGACCAGTGTGCGGCCGTGCGACACGTGCAGGTCGTGGCAGAGGTCGAGCACCTCGATCTGGTGCGCGATGTCGAGGAACGTCGTCGGCTCGTCCAGCAGCAGGATCGGCGTCTGCTGCGCCAGTACCATCGCCAGCCAGACCCGCTGCCGCTGCCCCCCGGACAGCTCGTCCACCCGGCGGTGCCGCAGGTCGGTGATGCCCGTGTTCGCCATCGCGTCCGCCACCGCCTCGGTGTCGGCGCCGGACCACTGCCGGAACAGCCGCTGGTGCGGGTACCGGCCGCGCGACACGAGATCGGCGACGGTGATGCCCTCGGGCGCGATCGACGACTGCGGCAGCAGCCCGAGCCGGCGCGCCGCCTCCTTCGTCGAGTACTGGGTGATCAGCTGGCCGTCCAGATGCACGGCGCCGGCTGACGGCTTGAGCATGCGGGCCAGCGCGCGCAGCAGCGTCGACTTGCCGCACGCGTTCGGCCCGACGATCACCGTGAACGACCCGTCCGGGATCGACACGGACAGCTCGCGGGAGATGACCCGCTCGTCGTATGCGAGCGTGAGGTCGTTCCCGTGCAGCCGGGGTTCAGACATGGTTGCGCCGCCCTTCCCGCGCGAGGAGCCAGACGAGGTACAGACCACCGATACACACCGTCACCACACCGACCGGCAGCGGCGTCGGCAGCACCCACTGGGCGACGAGGTCGCTGGCGCCCAGCAGCGCCGCGCCCATCAGCGCGGCCGCACCGGTCGCCGCGCCGGACGCCCCCGTCAGCCGCCGGGCCAGGTGCGGCGCCGACAGCGCGATGAACGCGATCGGCCCGGCCGCCGCGACGGCGATCGCGGCGAGCACCGTCGCGGCGATCAGCATGCCGAGCCGGGTCCGTTCGGCGTTGACGCCGAGCCCCGTCGCGGCCTCGTCGCCCATCTCGATCAGCCGCATCGGCCGCGACAGGACGGCGAGCATCGGCGCGACCAGCGCGACGCCGATGCCGACGGCGATGACGTGGTCCCAGGCGCGGGTGTTCAGCGACCCGGTGAGCCAGACCTGCGCGCTGGCCGCCTGGATCAGCTCCGCGCGCATCAGCATGTAGTGGACCGCCGACGTCAGCATGGCGCCGGCCGCGATGCCGACGAGGATCAGCCGGAAGCCCTGGACGCCGCGCTTGTACGCCAGCAGGTAGACGGCGATCGCGGTGACCAGTCCGCCGATGACGGCGCCGCCCGCGACCTGCAGCATGCTGCCGCCCGTCACCAGGATCACGAACACCGCGCCGGCCGACGCGCCGGACGTGAAGCCGATGACGTCCGGGCTGCCCAGCGGGTTGCGCGACAGGCTCTGGAACACCGCGCCGGACGCGCCCAGCGCGCCGCCGACCAGGAACGCGACCAGCACCCGCGGCAGCCGGCGGCCGTTGACGATGAAGTCGGCCAGCGGGTCCGGCGGGTTCCCGAACAGCGTCCTGACCACGTCGCCCGGTGAGATGGTGAAGTCGCCGACCGCCAGCGACGTCAGGAACACCGCGACCAGCACCGCGACGAGCAGCCCGCACATCAGCACGACGCGGCGGTCGAACCGGACGGACAGCTCGCGCGGTCCGCGCAGCACGTGGTCGGTGGGCGACAGGTCGGTCGGTGCGACGGTGAACCGCCGGGTCCGCGCGGGCGTGGCCGGGGCCGTCACGACGCCACCATCTGCTTGCGGCGCACCAGCGCGATCAGCACCGGCCCGCCGATGACCGTCGTGACGATGCCGACCTGCAGCTCGCCCGTCGACAGCACCACCCGGCCGACGATGTCGGACACCAGCAGCAGGATCGGCGAGACGACCAGGCAGAACGGCAGGATCCAGCGTTGGTCGGGTCCAGTGAACGCGCGCACGATGTGCGGCACGATCAGCCCGACGAACGCGACCGGGCCCATCGCCGCCGTCGCCGCGCCGCACAGCAGCGTCACCGCCAGCACGCCGATCACGCGGGCCAGCAGCACGTTCACCCCGAGCGCCGCGGCGGTGTCGTCGCCGAGCGCCATCGCGTCCAGCGTCCGGGCCAGGCCCAGCGCGAGCAGCACCCCGACCACGATGAACGGCAGCACCGACCCGACGGTCTCGACGTCGCGCCCGGCCAGCGACCCGACCTGCCAGAACCGGTAGACGTCGAGGACCTCCGGGTCCATGATCACCATCGCCTGGGTGAACCCGAGCAGCACGGCCGCCAGCGCGATGCCCGACAGCGCCAGCCGCACCGGCGACGCCTGACCCCGTCCCAGCGACGCCAGCGCATACACGACGACGCTGGCCAGCGCCGCGCCGCCGAACGCGAACCAGATGTAGCCGTACAGGCTCATCGAGCCGAACAGCGTCACGCCGAGCACCACGGCGAAGGCGGCGCCGGCGTTGACGCCGAGGATGCCGGGGTCGGCCAGCGGGTTGCGGGTGAGCGCCTGCATGAGCGCTCCGGCGAGGCCGAGCGCGATGCCGCAGATCACGCCGAGCAACGTCCGGTTGACCCGCATGTCCCCGACGATGACCTGGTTGTTCGCGTCGCCGGAGTCGAACAGCGCGCGCACGACCTCGTCCAGCGGGATGTACTTCGCGCCGATCGCGATGCTGGCCAGGCAGGTCACGGCCAGCACGGCCGCGCAGACGACGAGCCACAGCAGCCGGCCGCGGGTCGTGCGCACCAGCCCGGCGGCCGCCCTCGCGGCGTCGTCGGTCGTCGCGGAGCCGTTCGGCGAGGCGCTGCCGGAGCCGGTCGCGGCGCTGCCGGACGGCTCGGGCGGCCGGTCGACGGCGGGAACGGGCATGAGCAGAGGCTAGCCTTACCTACCCCCACCGCGCGAATCCACCCCCGTCCGGCACTGGCGCGGCGGCAGGTGTGGCCGGTCCGGGCTTTGAGGCGCGTTGTCGGTGCCCGCCCGTAGGGTGGGCCCCACCCGGGCCGGGAGGGTCATGCCTACCACGGCGCAACCCGCACGGCTCCCGTGTGCCGCTGGCTCGGATGCCGGGCGTGGCTGCGCCGCGAGCTCCGTCAGGCGCGGGTCGAGCGGTAGCAGTGTGTGCGGTACGGCAGCACGACGCCGTCGGGGCCGGCGACGCGGTCGTAGAGTGCGCCGACCCGGCCCAGCAGCGCCTCCCGCTCGGGCGCCGCGAGAATCGCCACGTACGAGCGCGACGCGATGAGGCCGAGCAGGCCGTCGCGGTCCAGCCGCTGCTCGTGCACGAACGTCCGCTGCTCGAACGGCCCGAACGGCGGGACGACCTGCGGGTCGTCGGCGCGCCGGCCCTCGTGGTCGCCGAACATCGACCACAGTTCGTCCACCCAGCCGACGGAGTCGTCGCGCAGGTTCCACACCAGTCCGAGCCGTCCGCCCGGACGCAGCACGCGGGCGATCTCGGGCAGCGCCGTCGCCGGGTCGAACCAGTGGTAGGCCTGGCCCGCCGTCACGACGTCGACGGACGCGTCGTCCAGCGGCAGCCGCTCCGCCGTCCCGGCCCGCGCGTCGACGTCGGGGAGCGCCGTCCGTAGCTGGGTGAGCATCGGCTCGGACGGGTCGACCGCGACGACCGCGTGCCCGGCGGCGACGAGCGACCTCGTCAGCTTGCCGGTCCCGGCGCCGAGGTCGAGGACCCGCGCCGGCCGCTCGCCGGTCAGCCAGCGCACCGCGTCGTCGGGGTAACCCGGCCGGGCGCGTTCGTAGACGTCGGCGACCCCGCCGAAGGAACTGGCGCGCAGCTGGAACTCGTCGGTCGTCACCTCGTGAGCGTAACTCCGCCTGAGGGGTTGCCGCCTGAACAATCGCGATATATCGTCTGAGTATCGCGACCGTTCGATGGAAGAGTAGGTGAGAACGATGCACGGACGACGCGGAGGACACGGCTTCGGGCCGTGGGACATGTTCGGAGGGGGCCGCGGCTCCTGGGGTGGACCGCCGTGGGGTGGTGGCCCGTGGGGCGGGCCGCCCTGGGCGCGACGAGGCCCGAAGGCGCGCCGTGGCGACATCCGCGCGGCGATCCTGGGGGTGCTGGCCGACCGGCCGATGAACGGCTACCAGATGATCCAGGAGATCGCCGAGCGCAGCGGCGGTGCGTGGAAGCCGAGCCCCGGCTCGATCTACCCGACGCTGCAACAGCTCGAGGACGAGGGGCTCATCGAGGCCGACGAGGCGAGCGGCCGTCGCACGTTCCGGCTGACGTCCGAGGGTGAGACGTACGTCCAGGAGCACGCGGCCGAGGTCAACGCGCCGTGGGAGTCGATGTCGGCCAACGCCGAGGACGACGACGCCGCCGGTCTGCGTCCGCTCGTCGGGCAGACCGCACAGGCGCTGTGGCAGATCATGGCCACCGGCAGCCCCGACCAGCAGGCCCGCGCCCGTGAGGTGCTGGCCGACACCCGGCGCAAGCTGTACGGCATCCTCGCCGACGGCGACGACCCGGAGGGTGGCCCCCGATGAGCGGGCCGGCCTTCCGGGTCGGCGACGCCGAGCGCGACGCCGCCGTGTCGGCCCTCGGCGAGCACTTCGCCGCGGGCCGGCTCACCAAGGACGAGTTCGATGAGCGGTCCGGCCGCGCCTGGGCGGCGCGGTTCGCCGACGATCTCGACGAGCTCTTCACCGACCTGCCGCAGCCGGTCGCCGTCCAGACGGGCTTCTCGCCGGAACCGCGGGCGCATTCGCCGCGGGCCCGTGGGCCGTGGGCCGGTGGGCCGCGGTCGCTGCCGCGGCTGCTGCTCCTGGCGCCGGTGGCGATGATGGCGTTCGGCGGGCTGCTGTTCCTCATCGTCTGGGCGGCGCCGTGGCTGCTGTTCGTGTTCGGGCTGCTGTTCCTGCTCGGCGGGCCGCCCGGCCGGCGCCGCCACTGGCACCGCCACGACGGAGGCGGCCCGCGGTCGGGCTGGGGACCTCCCGGCTGGGGCCCGCCGGGCCGCTGGGGTCCGCCTGGTCGCTGGGACGGCCCGAGCCGCCGTGGCTGGAACGACTTCGGCCGTAGCGATCGGGACGATGCCGGCCTCGATGAGCAGGACGATTTCGGTCGCGGTGGCCGGGACGGTTCGAGTCGGCGAGGTTGGGACGGTCTGAGCCAGCGGGGTTGGGGCGGCGCGAGCCGCCGTGGCTGGGCGTCGCCAGGCCGCGACGAACGGTCCGCCGAGCGCCGCGACTGGCCGCCGGCCCGCCCCGGCTGGGGGCCGCAGCCCCGTGGCGGCTGGGTGACCAGCCGCTGACGGCCCCTCGCCTTGGCCGGCGTCGCTCGTTGCTGCGGACGACGCCGGCCGACCCGCCGACGGGCGGTGCGCCATGGCTCGATCGACGACGGCATACCTGCCCGCTCGGCCTCGCCGCCGCCACCGGCACGGCACGGCACGGCACGGCACGGATCGTCGTCGTGATCCGCGCCCGGCGGCTGCGACGGTCGAAGGCGCTGGTCCGCGGTTCGCGGTTCGCGGGAGCCGGGTGTACGGCGCGGCGGCAGGTGCGCCCGGGGCGGCCGACCGGCGGCGCGCCGCCGTCACCGGCGGTCTTCGCGGCGGCACCGTCCTTCACCTCCCCATCGTGCTCTGGCGGGGTGGAGCGTTCGAGCGGCCCGTGCGCCGTCGTCGTGCTGGTGGGGGTCGTGCCATGGCCGGCCTGCGTGTCGCCGTGGTGCTGGTGGTGGGTTCGGGCGGCCTGTGCGCTGTCGTCGAGTTGGTGGGAGAGGTGCGATGAAGGTGGTCTGGTGGGCCGGGTCGCTGCGTCAGCCGAGGTCGAAGGGCGACTCAGTCAAGAGCGCGGCCAGCGTCTCCAGCGGTGCCCGGGCGAACGTGCCCGCGTGCTCGAATCTCTCGGCCCGGACCGCGCGCAACCACACCAACGACCGCGCGATCGAACCGACACGGCAGGCCAGCTCCAGCTCCGTCACGAGCTCCGCCCGCGAGCCCAGCTCGGCGAACCCCGCGAGATAGGCGTCGCGCACCCGCAGCAGCCGCGGGTCGTCGTCGGTGAGGTGGAGTTCGGAGCGCAGGAAGCCGAGCGTCACCAGCATGCTGGCGAACGGGTGCGCCACGACGGCGTCGCCCCAGTCGTAGAAGCGACGCCGGCCCGAGGGCGTCGTCAGGACGTTCCAGACGTGGAGGTCGTTGTGGTCCAGGCTGGCCGTCGCGACCCCGCCCGTCAGCCGATCGCACCACTCGGCCACTGTCGGCCGGGCGGCGGCGACCCGGCGCAACGCGGTGTGGTCGTCGTCGGAGGCGTGCCGGCCGAGGTAACGGCCGATCGCCTCGACGGCCTCGTCCAGCCGCTCGGGCAACGCTGCCGGCCGCATGTCGGCGAGGCCGAAGGTGAGCAGATCGCCGACGTGGGCGGCGAGGGTGCGCTGTAGCTCGGCGTACTGAGGCACGACGGCCGCCAGCGCGTCCGGAAGATCCTCGGCCGCCAGCCCGTCGCCCAGCGGTGCACCTCCGTCGGGGAGCAGTAGCCGGCCGTGGTCGACGTCGGCGGCGATCGGCGCCAGCACGCTGTCGGGCGCGACTCGCGCCAGCAACCCGTACAACGGCACCTCGAACGCCGTCTCCGGGCCCGGCGCCTTGAGCCAGACCTGGCCACGGTCGGTCGGCGCCGTGAGGACGGTGCCCCACGGGCGCAGGTGCGGCTGGCTCACCGGACCGGTGCGGACCCGCCCTGCGTCGGCGAGCTGGTTGTCGAGCCATCCGGTCGCCTCCGCCAGCCACGCTGCGGACGACCACACCGCGGTGGTCACCCGGCCGCCGCCTCGGCTCGGATGGATCGGATGGCCCGGCTGCTCGCCTTGTGCCGGCGGCTCGTGTGGGCGCAGTTCGTCCAAGCCGGCGTCGTCCGGGCCCGCGTCGTCCGGGCCCGCGTCGTCCAGGCCGGCGTCGTCCGGGCCGGCGTCGTCCGGGCCCGCGTCGTCTGGGCCGGCGTCGACCGGCCGCTCGGGCCAGACCGATACGCGGCCATGCGACCGCCGGTCGTTCGGATCCGCGCACCGGGGCTGTGGGCGCCGGGGTTGCGGGCGCCGGGGCTGTGGGCACCGGGGTCGCGGCCGCCGGGGTTGCGGGCACCGGGGTCGCGGCCGCCGAGACTTCGGGCACCCGGGTCGCGGTCTCCGGGACCACGGGCACCGGGCTGGATGGGCGGACCGGCCGACGCCGGAGCCGGACGGGGCGTCATGTCGGCTCCTGGGCGCCGACCGGACGAACGTGGCGCAGACCGGCCAGCGCGAGCACACCGAGGCCGACGGCGATGGCCGCGCTCACGGTGGCCGTGCCGTTGAGAGCGCCGGCCAGCGCGTCGCGCACGTCGGCGGCGAGGTCGACGCCGGGGGCGGGCAGTTGGTCGGCGTCGGCGCCGTGGCGGTAGATCGCGGTGCCGATGACCCCCATGACGGCGACCCCGGCGGCGATGCCGAACTCGCCCGCCGTCTCGGACATGGCCGCCGCCGAGCCAGCCTGCTCGGGCTGGACGGAGCCGAGCGCCAGCCCCATGCTGAGCCCGGCCATCGGCCCGATGCCGACCGCCGTCACGACGAGACCGGTGATCAGCAAACCGAGTGAGCCGGACCCGTCGACCCGGGTGAGTAGGACGTATCCCGCGGCCACGAGTACGAGCCCGGCCGCCATGACCCGCGCCGGCGCGAATCGCCGGGCGAGGAGCGGCGCGACCTGCAGGCTGACGATCGTCACGAGCGCCGACGGCAGCAGCCACAACGCGGCGTCGAGCGGCGACAGCCCGGCCACCAGCTGAAGGTACAGATAGACGAACAGCTGGCTGCCGGCCATGACGCCGGCGATCGTCGAGATGGTCAGCCCAGCGGTGAACGTCCGGTTGCCGAACAGCCGGAGGTCGAGCATGGGCTCGGCGAGTCGCCGCTGCCTCCGGACGAACCAGCGTCCGGCCAGCAGCCCGACGACGACCGCCGCCGCGGGCAGCACCCTGACGCCGTCGCGGGAGATCTCCTTCAGCCCGTAGACCAGCGGCAGCACCGTCCCCAGGCAGAGCACGACGCTGGCTGGGTCGAGCCGCCCGCCCGCTGGGTTGCGGTACTCGGGCAGCACCGCCGGACCGGTGACCAGGAGCAGCAGCATGACCGGCACGCCGAGGAGGAACACCGAGCCCCACCAGAAGTGCTCCAGCAGCACGCCGCCGATGATCGGGCCGAGCGCCAGGCCGCCCATGAAGCAGGCCATCCAGATGGCGATGGCCATGCCGTGCTGGCGTGGGTCGCGGAACATCGTGCTGATCAGGGTCAGCGTCGACGGCATCAGCGTGGCGCCGGCGACACCCAGGAGCGCGCGGCTGACGATGAGCATCTCGGCGCTGGTGGAGTAGGCGGCCACGACCGACGCGACGGTGAACGCGGCGGCGCCGATGAGCAGCAGCCGGCGCCGGCCGATGCGGTCGCCGATGGTGCCCATCGTGATCAGCAGCCCGGCGACCATGAACCCGTACACGTCGGTGATCCACAGCTGCTGCAGGCTGCTCGCGCCGAGGTCGGCGCCGAGATGCGGCAGCGCGAGGTACAGCACGCTCATGTCCAGCGAGACGAGTGTGGTGGGCAGCGTGAGGACGGCGAGGCCGGCGTACTCGCGGCGACCGGCCCGTGGCGCGACGTCGGTGGTGGTCATGGCTCGGTCGCCAGCATGCCGTCGGGGAGACCGGGCAGACGGACGTCGACCCAGATGATGTCGTGGCGCACTTCGTGGTAGCGCCGGAGCGACGCGACGCCACCGAGCCAGCCGAGCCAGCCGCCGTACGGCGGGCGTTCCTCGTCGAAGCCGCTGTTCACGAATGTCAGCCGGGTGCCGCCGTCGGTGCCCTCGAGCTCCCAGGTGGCGACCAGCGAGGGCCACTCGAGCACCACCTTGCGCTCGGGTTCCAGCTCGACGATGATCGCCGGCTCGTCGTCGAGGTCTAAACTGCCCATCGCGAACCGTCCGCCGACGCGCGCTTCGATGTCGACGTTGGCGCCGAACCACCGGCGGTACCGCTCGGGGTCGATCAGCGAGTCGTAGACCTCGCCGGGCGCCGCGCCGATGGTCACCTGGCCGCGCATGCGTAGCGTGGTGAAGTCGCACTTCGGGGTGAGCTCGCGACCCTCGACGTAGTCGACGAGGTTGGCGATGGACAGTTCCCAGAAGGTCGGGAGCATGCCGCGGACGTGCGTCTCGGCCACGGCGACGCTCCATGGCGGCACGTGGGTCTGTGTGAGCGTGATGAGCGTGGCGTCGGGTCCGTCCTCGGCCAGCGAGATCTCCGTCGTCGCGTCCTCACCGCCGAGCGGCCAGATGAACCGGAGGGTGGTGTCGTCGACGTGGACGAGGCGCTGCCGGGGCTCGGCGCCGTCGGGGGTGTAGCGGCCCCAGAACACGTACCGCTGCCGCGCGAGGTCGACGTCGGCGTGCTCGGCCAGCCAGACGCGCATGGCGTCGGCGTCGGTGAGCGCGCGGTGCACCGTGGCCAGCGGGGCCTGCGCGCGGGCGCGCAGCAGGGTGGGCGGGGTCATCGTGGGTTCTCCTTGACGAGGCGTGGGTACAGCGCGACCGCGAGGCGGAACTCGTCGCCCTCGGCGCCGCCGTAGCGGGTGAAGAGGTCCTGAAGGGTGGACTGGAGGTCGGCGAGGAACTCCTGACGCCGTTCCGGGCGGACGCGGATCTCGCCGGACACACCGATGGACGGCAGTTCCGGCGCGGCCGGGCTGCCCGCGAGGCCGGCGATGGTGGCGACGTCGTCCTGCACGTCCTCCATGAGGTCGAGCAGGTAGCCGAGGCTGAGCGCGTCGCGGCTGCGGCGCGGCCCGAGCCGGCCGACCAGCCGCGGCGACAGCCAGTACGACCGCGCCGTCGCCTGGTACACGCCCTCGTTGATGCCGCGCACCCGGCGCTCGCTGACGCGGGTGGCCAGACCGGCGTCGACCAGGCGCTTCACGTGGTAGTAGACCCACTGCGGCGTCTGGCCGAGCGCCTTCGCGACCTCGGTGCACGAGTGCGGCTCGGCGAGCTGACGCAGCACTTCGACGCGCTGCGGCTTCATCAGCGCTTCGGCTCTGTCGACCTCGTCGAGGTACAGCACATCCTTCATGTGAAGAGATTCTTGTATGTAAAGCAGATTTTTGTCAATGGACTTTTCTGGCTAGGCTGGCGGCATGGACGATCCGCTCGCTGTGGTGCTCACTCTGACCGGCGTCGGCGCGGCTGCCGCTCAGGCGCGTAGCTCCGTCGACGCCCTGCTCCGGCATCCCGTCATGCGCCGCGACGCCGGGCGGGTGGCGGCGCTGTCGGCGCTGCAGGGCGCCCAGGCGTCGGCCGCGCTCGACGGCGGCGACCCCGACGCCGTCGACGATCCGGTCCTGCAGGGTGCGCTGCGGGTCACGGCCGAGGTGCCCGAGCTGGCGCAGGTGTGGGGACGGTCGCCGCGGCAGGCGCTGGCCCGGCTGCACATGCTGGCGGCGCGCGATCTCGTCACCGACGAGTCGGAGCTGGGCCGGCCGCGCGCGAGCGTCGACGCCGCTCGGCTGGACCAGTTGTTGCGGCTCGCCACGGGGCCGACGGAGGCGCCGGGCGTCGTGGTGGCGGCGCTGGTGCACGGCGAGCTGCTCGCGCTGCGTCCGTTCGGCGTCGCGGACGGCGTGGTCGCGCGGGCCGCCGAACGCGTCGTCCTGGTCTCACTGGGTGTCGACACCAAGGCCGTGAGCGTGCCCGAAGCCGGGCATCGTGCGCTGGAGCGGGCGTACGAGCCGGTGGCGCAGGCATACGCGAGTGGCGCGCCCGACGGCGTCGGCGCCTGGATCCGTCAGTGTGCGGACGCCTATGCGAGAGGAGCGGAGGTGGGGCTCACACTGGCCGAACGGGTGCGGACGGCGGCGTCCGAGGCTGGCTGAGCTGGGCGGCGACGGCGATGGCGCGGCCTGGCGAGGCGCGGCCCGGCGAGGCGCGGCGGCGTCGGGCTGTGGGGCGCCGTCATGGGGCGGGACGGCGTCACGCTGGCGGGCGGCGTCACGTCGTCGGGGTCCTCAGGCAGCGGGGGCGGCGGGAGGTCGACGAGGCGGCGTCACGCACATGCGAGCGGCGCCCCGCGTGAGGTAGGGCGCCGCCGCTGACACGGCTGAGATGGGTTACCAGTGCGTGCATCTCGTCCGTCGCCCCGGCATACCCGGGAACGACTGCCCGTACATGGGTGGATCGCCGCGTGGGTTCCCTCCGCCGTGCTCTGGACCTTGCGGTCCGTACTTTGTTTCTAAGACATCACGGGGGCAGAGCGAAAGGGCAACGGGTAGATCTTTACGTTTCGCAGACCCTGACGGCCAGTCGGACCAGCTCGATCAGGGTCGGATTCCCCAGCGGCTGCGAGACGCGGGTGTCCATGGTGTCGTTGTGGATGTTGACGGCGACGGTCGCCTCCGCGAACTGGGCGGCGCTGTCGCAGTCGGTCACGGTCCACGTGGTTTCGACCTGCACCGTCTCTCCGGCCTCGATGTCGATCGGCAGCGGATCGGTGGTCATCGCGAAGCCTGGGGTCGTGGTCTCCAGCGCCGTGACGGTGAGGCGTTCCTCGCTGCTGTTCGACACCGGCAGGACGATGTGCGCGCCGCTCGCGTCGGCCGAGACGGTCCGGGTCTCGCCGACCAGGACGCCGGTGCCGCTGGCCGTGTCGCAGCCGCCCTGCCAGGCCCAGATCAGCTGGTCGTCGCCGGGCTGCCCGGTCACGACGACCGTCTGCTCACCGGAGGCGGTGCGGACGCGGACCTGCAGCGTTCCGGGCGGACGGGTGCCGCAGTCCGCCTCAACGATCGCGCCGACGCGGACCCACTCGCCCGGCGCCGCGGTGACGGGCCCGCCGTCGGGGTCGTCCAGCGACGTGAATCCCTCGACGTCGACGGAGAGGATCTCCAGCTCACGCGGGCCGGTGTTGATCAGGTTGACGTACAGGCGCTGTGAGTTCGACGACAGCGGCGAGCCGTATTCGGTGTCCACCGAGCCGCGGACGAGGTCGACCTCGGCGTACTCGGCGGCGTCGTTGCGCGCGTTGTTCGCCACAATGCCAAGAACGGCGCCCACGACCAGCGCCGCGCCGAGCCCGCCCCAGAGCTTCCATCGCGGCGTCGGACGGGCCGATTCCGGGGCGTCGTCAGTGGGCGACGGGCCGACGGTGCCCAGCTCAAGTGGCACGTCGCGCTCGTCGTCGGTCTCCATGGACCGATTGTGACCCGCTACTTGCTCGTCGGGACATCACGCGGCGGTCACGGTTCGTTCCGTTTGCGAGGTCTGCTCATCGAGGCCATGATCGGAAACCATGGTGAACCGGGGGAACCGGCTCAGATACGTCATGTGGTTCGTACTGGCCGGCGTCGTAGTGCTGCTCGCTGCCCTGATCGTGGCGATCGCCAGGGACGTCGAGATCTCCACAGCCGCGTCGGCGACGATCCTCGCGGTCTGTGGTGTCATCTCCGCGGCGCTCGTGGTCGGATCGCGGGCACTGGCCCAGCAGCCCGTGGTCGGAACGGAGCAGACGGTCGATTCCGCGCAGGTCACCGACCCGTCCGCCGGCAACATCTCCAACTGGATGTTCCTCGCCGACTCCTACGTGGAGCGGCAGGAGTTCGACTCCGCGGAACGGTTCTACCGCCGCGCCGCCGCCGCCGGTCACGGTCCCGCCGTGGCGCGGCTCAGCGAGGTCCTCTACGAGCTCGGCCGCGACGACGAGGCGGCGTACTACCGCGAGAAGGGCCGCGAGTTCGGCGGGTGACCGGGGTCGGCGCGGCGGGTGAGGGGTCGACGCGGCGGACTTTCGGCCGTGGTGCACGTCGCATTCTCCCCCGCGCCGGCCGCCTGGAGGTCCGGCGCGCTGAGGACCTGGCCGGGACGCCGCGGCAACGGAGGACGGTCGCACGGCCCTCGTCCTGCTCGAGGGGCAGCAAGCTCCCAGCCGATTCCGTCAATCCAGAGGTCTCAGGAGCGGCGCCGCCGGACGGCGTACCAGGCCAGCCCCGCTGCCGCCGCCCCCGCACTGATCGCCGCCGCCGCGATGGCCGGTTTCGGCGCGTCCCTGATCGACGCCCGCTGGCGCAGCGCCACCGGCTTCGAGAACACCAGCACCGGCCAGCCGTTGTCGGCGGCGGCTCGGCGCAGCGCGCGGTCGGGGTTGACGGCGTACGGGTGGCCGACCGCCTCCAGCATCGGCAGGTCGGTCGCGGAATCCGTGTACGCGTAGCTGCGGCTGAGGTCGTAGCCCTTGTCCTTGGCCAGCTCGCGGATCGCCTCGGCCTTGTTGTCGCCGTACGCGTAGTAGTCGATCTCGCCGGTGTACTTGCCGTCGTCGCCCACGACCATGCGGGTCGCGATGACGCGGTCGGCCCCCAGCATGTCGCCGATCGGCTCGACCACCTCCGCGCCGCTCGACGACACCACGACGACCTCGCGGCCGGCCAGGTGGTGCTCCTCGATCAGCGTGACCGCCTCGTCGTACACGATGGGGTCGACGATCGTGTGCAGCGTCTCCGCGACGATGTCCTTGACCACCTGCACGTCCCAGCCGGTGACCAGGCCCGAGAGGTACTCGCGCATGCGCTCCATCTGGTCGTGGTCGGCGCCACCCACCAGATAGACGAACTGGGCATACGCGCTGCGCAGCACAGCTCGACGGTTGATCAGACCGCCCTGGTAGAAGCTCTTGGAGAAGGCCAGCGTGCTCGACTTCGCGATGATCGTCTTATCGAGGTCGAAGAACGCCGCGGTCGCAGGGCGGTCGTCGTTGTCCACGAGTAACGAGGATATCCAGGAGTGCCGGTGGCCGCTGCCCAGGCGGCTCCGTGGCGGGCGCCGGATTAAAAGTCGTCGCGTTGGTTTGGCCCCAGCCACCGTTGGGGACGATGCGTTCTGGCGGCACCCCCCCGCCGCCTTTTGACCCGGCCCGCCCCCTGGCCGGGTCCGCACGGCTCCTGCCTCCCACCCGGCAGGGGCCGTGTCTTTTTTCCGGTACCGGTTTCATCAGCGCTGCTGGGCGACGGGGACCGTTTCCGGTTCGCCACGCTGCTCGGGTGTGGGGCGAGCCGCGCGTCTCCGGGTCGGCCGTCGCCGGGTCGTGCGTTGCCGGGCTGTGCGTCGTCGGGTCGGCCGTCGTCGCCGTCGCCGAGTGGGCCGTCGCCGGGCCGTGCCTCGATCCGGGGGTTGGCCCGCGCGTCCCGCCCCCATCGGCCCGCAGGCTGTCGCGCCGTTCCGCGGACCGACCGCCCGGGCGCCGTCCTGCCGGCCGCACGCCACCGGCCGCACGCCGCCGTGCCGCCGGCCGCCGTACCGCCGGCCGCCGTGCTACCAGCCGGCGCCTGAGTGCCGCACCGCCGCTTGACCACCGTTCGGCCGCCGCACGCCGCGCCGTTCCGGCCGGGCCACCGCACGCCACCGGCCGCCGACCGATCGAGCGTCGTTCCGCGGACCTCCCGAGCGCCGGTTCCGTCTACCGCACGCCGCCGACCGACCGAGTGCCGCGCGCCACCGGCCGCCGACCGATCGAGCGTCGGCAGACCGAGTGCCGCGCGCCGCCGACTGATCGAGCGTCGTTCAGCGGACCGCCCGAGCGCTGCGCCGCCGGCCGGCCGCCTGAGTGCCGCGCCGTCTACCGCAGGCCGCCGGCCGTCCGAGCGCCGCCGACTGATCGAGCGTCGTTCTGCGGACCTCCCGAGCGCCGCGCCACCGGCGGCTGCGCCCCCTCGACAGGCAGTTGTCCACAGCCCCAACGAATTCGCCGAGTTGTCCACAATCCGCGAATCGGCCCGCGAACGAAACGCTCGCAGCGGCAAGGGTGAAAGGGAGTTCCGCACCCATCCCCGGAGGTCCCGTGTCCCGCACCGCCACCCGCCCCCGCCGTCGTCCAGCCGGCCCGATCGACGTGCCGCCGCCACCACGGCCGCTGGTCATCACCCACAACGACGCCGTCCTCGACGATCTGCTCCGCATCGCGGCCGCCGCGTCCGTCGAGCTCGAGGTCGTCGATCGCCTCGAATCGGCGCGATCACGCTGGTCACACGTTCCACTGGTGGTCGTCGGCGACGATGAGGCCGACGCCGTCACCGCGATGTCGTTGCCACGTCGGCCGGGCGTCATCCTGGTCGGCGTTCACGAGGACGACGCCGGAATCTGGCGTCGCGGCGTCGCCATCGGGGCGGAACAGGTGCTGTTCTTCCCGGAGGGCGAGCCCTGGCTGGCGGGCCGGTTCGCCGACGCGGCCGAGGGCGGCGGCGGGGACGCGCTGGTGGTCGGCGTCATGGGTGGTCGCGGCGGCGCGGGCGCGTCCGTGCTGGCCACCGGACTGGCGGTGACGGCGAGCCGGCAGGGGATGACGGTCATCCTGGCCGACCTCGATCCGCTCGGCGGCGGCCTCGACCTCGTCCTCGGCGCCGAGGACGTCACCGGTCTGCGCTGGCCCGACCTCGCCGAAAGCAGGGGCCGCCTCGGGGCGCGGGCGCTGCGATCCGAGCTGCCCGGTCGTCACGGGCTGGCCGTCCTGTCCTGGGATCGCGGCGACCTGCTGACGCTCGCTCCCGACGCCGCCGACGTGGTCCTTGCCGCGGCCAGACGGGCCGTCGACCTGGTCGTGCTCGATCTGCCGCGATGGCCCGATCCAGCCGCCGAGTACGCCATCGGGCTGTGCGCCTCCGTGCTCCTGGTCGTGCCGGCCGAGGTGCGAGCGGTCGCGTCGGCCAATCGGGTCGCGGCGAGCCTCACCACGCTCGCCGCCGACGTGCGCGTGGTGACACGTGGCCCCTCGTCCTCAGGCCTGCGTGGACCGGACGTCGCGATGGCGCTCGGACTGCCGTTCGCCCTGCATCTCCCGGCCGAGCCCCGGCTCGGGACGCAACTCGATCGCGGTGAATCGCCCGGCCTCGACAACAAGGGTCCAATGGTTCAGGGGTGCGGCCGGCTGCTCGAATCGCTCCTCCGCGACCACCGGCTGGTCGGCACATGAAGTTCGACGAGACGCTGCTCGACCGCATCCGGGGCACGCTCGCGCAGGCTGCCGAGGCGCCGACGCCCGCCCGGGTCGCCGCGTTGCTGCGCTCCGAGGGCGCCGTCCTCGGCGACGCCGCGGTGCTCGAGGTCACCGAGGCGCTGCGGGCCGAGATCATCGGCGCCGGGCCGCTCGATCCGCTGTTGCGCCGTCCCGGGGTGACGGACGTGCTGGTCAACGCGCCCGATGAGGTCTGGATCGACGACGGTGACGGCTTGCGGCGCGAGCTGGTGCGGTTCCGGGACGAGACCGCGGTGCGACGGCTCGCGGTTCGGCTCGCCGCCTCGGCCGGACGCCGGCTCGACGACGCGGTTCCGTACGTCGACGCCCGGCTCGCCGGCGGCGTGCGGCTCCACGCCGTCGTGCCGCCGGTCGCGCCGGACGGCACGGTCATCTCGCTGCGGGTCCCTTCCGGGCGTGCGCTGAGCCTCGGCGACCTAGTCGCCGCGGGCACGGTCCCCAGCGCGCTGGAGCCCTGGCTGACGGCGCTCGTGCGGGCTCGGCTGGCGTTCCTGATCACCGGGCGGACGGGCTGCGGCAAGACCACGGTGCTCGAGGCGTTGCTCGGCGTCTGCGATCCACGTGAGCGCATCGTGCTCGTCGAAGATGCCGGCGAGCTGCGTCCCGATCACCCGCACGTGGTCCGGCTCGAGGCGCGTGTGGCCAACGTCGAAGGTGCCGGTCGCATCGGACTCGACGTGTTGGTCCGGCAGGCGTTGCGCATGCGGCCCGACCGGATCGTCGTCGGCGAGGTGCGTGGTGCCGAGGTCGTCGATCTGCTGGCCGCACTGAACACGGGTCACGAGGGCGGCTGCGGAACTCTGCACGCCAACTCGACGGCGGACGTGCCGGCGCGACTGGAGGCGCTCGGGCTGGCGGCGGGGTTGGGGCGGGCGGCGGTGCACGCTCAGGCACGGGCGGCTCTCGATGCCGTGGTCCACCTCGTCAGAGACGACGACGGCCGGCGCCGGGTGGTGCAGGTCGACGTGGTCGGCGACGGTGCGGTCGACGTGGTCGGCGGTGGCGGCGGATCGGACGGTCGGGTCGGCGGCGGACTGGCGACGGCGGCGGCCTTCCGGGTCGGCGGCGACGGCGTGGTGGCGCGCGGTCCGGGGTTCGGCGTGCTGGCCGATCTGCTCGCGCGGCGGGGGTGGGAACCGTGACGGGGCTGCTGGCGATCGTGCTGGGTGGGTTGGCGGCGGTCGTGTGGGCCGGGCGTCCGTCGTTGCTGGAGACTCGGCTCGGACGGCCCGCGGGTCGTGCTGCGGTGTTGAGGCGGCTGCCGCCACGACTCCTGCTCATCGGCGGGTCGGTCGTCGCCGGATCGGCCGGCCTCACGGTCGCGGGAACGGCCGGGCTGGTGGCCGGCCTGCTCGCGGTCCCACTCGGACGGGTCTGGCTGCGGCGCCGGCGGCAGCGGCTGGACCGGCGACGCCGCGAGTCCGACGTCGCGGAAGGCTGCGTCGCGCTCGCGGGTGAGCTCGCGTCGGGCGTGCCGCCCGCCCACGCACTGGGCGCGGTCGCCGACGAGTGGCCCGAGCTGTTCGGCCCCGCCGCGGGTCGAACCGCCCTCGGCGGCGACCCTTCTGACGCCCTGCGCGCCACCGGCGCACTTCCGGGAGCGGGGGCGCTGCATGCGGTCGCGGCGGCCTGGGAGGTGTCCGAGCGCACGGGTGCCGCGCCGTCCACAGTGCTCGTCGCGGTGGCCGACTCGGTGCGCGCCGAGGCGACCGTCCGGCGCGAGTCCGATGCCCAGTTGGCGGCTGTCCGGGCGACGGCACGGCTGATGGCGTGCCTGCCGGTGGCGACGTTGCTGCTGTTCTCGTCGGGTGACGGCGACGCGCTCGGCTTCCTGACCGGGACGCCGTACGGGCTCGCGTGCCTGGTGCTCGCCGTGCTGTTCGTCGCAGCCGGCCTGTTCTGGGTCGACCGGGTGTCGCGGCAGACCAGGTCGTCATGGGAGCCGTGACGAAACCACACCCAGCCGGCTTGCCGCCGCGAGCGGCGCGTCGAGGTGCCCGTGCGCCCGGGGCGAGGTTGGTGAGCCGCCCGTGACGTTGCTGTCCATGCTCTGCGCCGCCCTCGCGGCCGCCGTGGTGTTCGCGCCGGCGCCTGGCGTGGTCCGGCTCCGTACCGTCCTGCACCGCCGCGAGCGGCGCTGGACCAGGTCGCGAGCCGATCCCTCGGAACCTGCCCGGCCCGGGCGCCTGCCACCACGTGGCGGGGCGAAGGGCCGTCGTCAGTTCGGTAGGCCCGAAGCTCCTGGCTCGGCCGCGGTCTCCAGCGCCAGCCGTGGACTCGCGGCCGCGATCGCCGGCCTCGCGGCGTTCGTGCTGTTCGGTGACGCGGCCGGGATCGTCCTCGGCGCCGGCGTTGTCGCCTCGGCCTGGTTCGGGCTGGGCCGGCTCGAACCAGCAGCCCGGAAGCGCGACCGTGAACGGATCGTCGCGACGCTGCCGCTCGCGGCTGACCTCATGACGGCGGCGCTGTCGGCCGGTTGCCCACCGGCGGCCGCAGCCGAGTCGGTCGGCGCGGCAATCGGCGGACCACTCGGTCGTGCGCTCATCGACGCCGCCGCGGCGGCGAGCGTCGGCGTCGAACCGGACCGAGCCTGGTCCGGCCTCGCGGCCGAGCCGGCGGTCCGGCCGCTGGCGCGAGCCCTGACCGGGGCGATGACGCGGGGGACGTCACCGTCGCCCGTGCTGGAGCGGGTGGCCGCCGATGCTCGCGACGCCGCCCGCTGGGCCGGAGAGGCACGCGCCCGGTCCCTGGGCGCCCGGGCCGCCGCGCCGTTGGGGCTGTGCTTCCTGCCGGCGTTCGTGCTGGTCGGAGTCGTGCCGATCATCGCGACCTCGGGGCCGCTGCTGCTCTGACGCCGCACCGGTAGCCTCGACCCGAGGTGATGCGTCGTGCGGCTGGCGCCGGAAACGTGTAGGCAGCGGATGTCGGCGGCTCGGGTCGCGCACCTGGCCACGACCGGCGCCGACGGTCAGCCGCACCTGGTCCCCGTCACCTTCGCCCTGGTGACGTCGTCCAGCGCCGACCGCATCGCGATCGCCGTCGACCAGAAGCCGAAGACCACTGTCGCATTGCGGCGGCTGCGCAACATCGCCGAGAACCCGCTGGTCTCGCTCCTGTGCGACCACTACGACGAGGACTGGACGCAGCTCTGGTGGGTCCGCGCCGACGGCCGTGCCGTCGTCCTCGACGACGGCAACGGCCGCGACGGCGCACTCGTCGCGCTGAGCCTGCGCTACGGCCAGTACCGAGCCGAACCGCCGCGCGGGCCGGTCATCCTGATCGAGATCACCGCCTGGTCCGGCTGGTCCTACGCCTGACGGCCGCAGCGAGGGGCGTCACTGCTCGGCCACGGCGCTGAGCCCCTACCGATAGACGTACCGGCGGTCGGCCCCGCTGAGTCGCCGCGCGGCAACCGCCGATGCGCCTCGGGTTGTCCACAGGCCGATCCGGTTTTGCTGGTTGTCCCCAAAACCGGATTCGGCGCTGGGATCCGCTCGCCCGCCCGAAGAACCTGGTCGCAGGCCCACAGCTCGTGGGCTCCGCGCCGGCCGGTCGCCGGAATCCAGGGAGGTTCACCATGTCCAAGCTCATCAGCAGGCTCGGTCGGTTGCGCAGCGAGCGCGGCATGACCACCGCCGAGTACGCCGTCGGAACGGTCGCGGCGTGCGGCTTCGGCGGCGTCCTCTACAAGCTGCTGACCAGCGAGCCGGTTCAGACTCTGCTGAACAACGTCATCGAGAAGGCGTTCGGGGTGATCGGCGGATGAGGCGCCGACGACCCGCGGCCCGGGGCGATCCGCAGCGCGGCATGGTGACGGCCGAGCTCGCCGCCGGATTCCCCGCCCTCGTGCTGGTGCTGCTCATGGCGATCTGGGCCATCACGTTCGCCACTGGGCAGCTGCGGTGCTCCGACGCCGCTCGTGAGGCCGCTCGGGCGGCAGCTCGTGGCGAGGACCTGGCGGTCGTGCGCGAGGTCGCGGCAGAGTCGGCGCCGTCGGGCGCGAACGTCGTCATCGACGAGGTCGACGGGTTGATCGAGGTGCGGGTCAGCGCGCGACTGGCCATGCCGGGCCCGCTGGGCGACACGCTGCCGACGACCACGGTGTCGGGGCGCTCGGTCGCGTTGGCCGAGGCCGGATGATGCCGGTCCGACGCCGCCCGGGCGAGCGCGGTGCGGGGACGGTGCTGATCCTGTCGGTGGTGATGGTGATCATGGTCGCGGTGCAGGCCGTGGCGGTCCTGGCAACGGGTCAGTCGGCCCGTCACCAGGCGGCCGCGGCGGCGGACCTGGCCGCGCTGGCGGGAGCGAATCAACTGGCGCTCGGTTCGGCCGATCCCTGTGCCGTCGCCGGTCGCATCGCCGACGCCAACGGCGCCGCTCTGCGCGACTGCGTCATCGACGGCATGGAGGTCGAGGTCCAGGTGCGGGTGCCGACGACCTCCGTGTTGCCGTGGCTGCCGGATCAGGAGCGACGCGCCCGTGCCGGTCCGCCGCGGCCCGGCTGACGTCCGGACGACGTGGTCGCGGCGCCTGGATCGGCTCGGTCGTGCTCGCTGACGCCCAGCACGGTGGCCTGCGTCTCGGTGCGGTCAGGTCAGGTCAGGGCTCGGCGCGGCTCGGACGTTGCCGGGTCGCGCCGAGGCAGGCCGCCACGACGAGTCCGATCGCGAGCCACTCCTGGACATGCAGGACCTCGTTCAGCACGACGAGCCCGACGAGCGCGGCCGCCGCCGGTTCGAGGCTCATCAGGATCCCGAACACCGTCGCGGGCATGCGACGCAACGCTTCCAATTCGAAGGAGTACGGAATCACCGATGAAAGCAGAGCGATCCCAGCAGCCAGCAGCAGCACGTGCGTCTGCCAGAGGTCGGACCCGCCGGTCGTCAGGCCGATCGGCGCCACCGCGGCCGCGCCCACGACGCTGGCCACGGTCAGTCCGGACGAGCCCGGGAAACGCTGACCGAGCTGTTTGCCGAGCAGGATGTACGACGCCCAGCCGGCGGCCGCCACCAGTGCGAACATCACGCCGACCGGATCGATGTCGCCTGACCCGCCGCGGGCCAGGAGGACGACACCGCTGCCGGCCAGCAGCACCCAGAGCAGGTCGAGCCGGCGTCGCGACAGCGCGACCGCCACCCCGAGCGGTCCGATGAACTCGATGGTGACGGCGACGCCGAGCGGGATGCGTGAGAAGGACTCGTAGATCGCGATGTTCATCGCGGCCAGCGAGAGCCCGAACGTGATCGCGAGCCCCAGGTCACCGCGTGATGCCCGGCGCAGCGCCGCGCGGACAGCGTGCTGAGTGATGGCCACCAGCGCTACGGCCGAGAACGCCAGTCGCAGGAACACGACGGCGGTCGGCGGCAGGGTGTCGAACAGGCCTTTCGCGAGTCCGGCGCCGATCTGCAGCGAGAAGATCCCGCCGAGCACCAGCCCGGGAGCGGGAATCGACCCGAGTGGCGACGTCACGCGGTCAGCCTAGGCGCTGGGCCGACCCGCCTCGGTCCAGCGCCGGGGGTGTGCGGCGAGGGGAGCCTGCGGCGGCGAGGGAGCCTGTGGCGACGCGGTGAGGTGCGCGTTGGGCCGGGCGAGAGCGCGCTGCGGGCCGCGGGCTGCGGGCTGGCCGGGGCCGGGTGTCAGGAGTTGTCGCGGTCGGAGGCCGGTGAGCCGGAGTCGGCGCGGGCGGGCTGCTGGCGATCGCCGTCAGCGTCCTTGCCGCGGCCGTCGCCGTCAGTGTGCTGGCCGTCGCTGGGGGAGGACGGCTGGCCGGCAGTAGGCGAACCGTGCGGGTCGTCGGCGCGGTCGGCACGTCGTTCGAGGTCGCGGATCCGCTTGCGTTGCTTCAGCTCCTTGCGCAGTCCGATCCGCAGCAACCACAGGGCGGCCAGCGTCGCCAGGCCGGTGATCAGACCGGCGATGTACAGACCGGAACCCGACGTCGTGACCTCGGAACCGAGCAGGTCCACGGAGAGCGACTCGCCGGCGCCGGTGAGCACACCGATGGTGAGCAACAGAGCGAGCAGGAGAACGATCAGTGCGACAGCTACCACGACGACCACCCCTTCATCGATCCCCCGGGGTCCACCGTAGCGATCACCGGCCCGTCCGCGGGCGAATCCGGCCCTGGTCAGTCGGTCCCGGAGAGCAGCATGTCCAGCAGCCGCACCGCGCCGGCCTTGTCGAGCGGCTCGTTGCCATTGCCGCACTTCGGCGACTGCACACACGACGGGCAGCCGTCGCGGCAGGGGCAGGCGGCGATGGTGTCGCGCGTCGCCGTCAGCCAGGACCGCGCCGCGTGGAAACCGCGCTCCGCGAAGCCGGCGCCGCCGGGATGACCGTCGTGCACGAAGACGGTGAGCATGCCGGTGTCCGGGTGCAGCAGCGTCGACAGCCCGCCGATGTCCCAGCGGTCGCAACTGGCCACGAGCGGCAGGATCCCGATCGACGCATGCTCCGCGGCGTGCGCCGCGCCTGGCGCGTCCGCCATCGACACCCCGGCGGCGGCGATCACGTCGTCGGGCAGCGTCCACCAGACCGACCGGGTGCGCAGACGGCGTTCGGGCAGGTCGAGCGGCACCTCTCCGAGCACCGCGCCGTTGCGCAGCGCCCGCTTGAGGTAGCCGACGACCTGGCTGACCACCTCGACGGTGCCGAAGGCGAGGCGCGCCGGCCCCCACTTCTCCGACGCCGACTCCTCGAGCACCCGCAACGTGCTGACCTCGCGCGCCGTCGTCGTGTAGTCGGGCGCGCCGGGCAACGCAATCGCGACGCCGTCGTCGAGGTCGAGGCTCTCGATGACGTAGGTGTCGCCCTGGTGGACGTAGACGGCGCCCTCGTGGGCGGTCGAATGCGCGCGGACCCCGTCGACGGTGCCGAGCACGCGGCCGGTGCCGGCCTCGACGAGGCTGACCAGTCCGCCGGAGCCACGCAGGTCGGCCAGGTCGGTCGGGCGCTCGCGCTTGGTCCAGTGCCAGGTGGTCTCCTCCTTCACCCTCCGCCGCAGCAGCCTCCGATGCTCCAGCGTCGCCAGGACGTCGTCGGTCGACGGGCCGAAGATGGCCGCGTCCTTGGAGGTCAGCGGACGCTCGGCCGCTGCGGCGCACAGGTGCGGCGCCAGGACGTACGGGTTGTCCGGGTCCAGCACGGTCTCCTCGACGGGCTGCTCGAAGATCGCCTCGGGGTGCTGGACGAGGTACGAGTCGAGCGGGTTGTCGCTGGCCACCAGGACGGCGAGGCTCTCCTGACCTGCGCGGCCGGCGCGACCTGCCTGCTGCCACAGCGACGCCCGGGTTCCCGGCCAGCCGGCGATCAGCACGGCGTCGAGCCCGCTGACGTCGACGCCCAGCTCGAGGGCCGTCGTCGCGGCGAGGCCGACGAGCGATCCGTCGTTGAGCGCGGCCTCCAAGGACCGGCGCTCGTAGGCGAGGTAACCGGCCCGGTACGAGGCGACCCGATTCGGCAGCGAGGCGTCCACCTCGGTCAACGCCGACCGCGCGAGCCCGGCGACGGTCTCGGCGGCGCGGCGGGAGCGGACGAACGCGACGGTCCGGGCGTCGGCGATGACGAGATCGGTGAGCAGGTCCGCGGTCTCGGCCAGCACGCTTCGCCGCCGCGCGCTGCCGCCATCGACGCCCCAGGATCCGGAGCCACCCTCGGAACCGGCGGGGTCGGGTGCGCCGTCGCCGGTGGTGATCGGGGAGCTGACGGCCGGACGGCTGGGCTCGGCGGCGCCGAGATGCGGGCTCCGGGCCACTCGGCCGGCGGCCGTCGCGGTGGCGGGCGGAGCGCCGGCGGCGTCGTCGGCGTCGCTGGGGGCGGCGTTCGCGCTGCTGGCGGCCGCATCGCCGGGGGTGGGGCGAGGGTCGGCACCGGCGCCGCGCGCGTCCCGGGTGGCGCCGTCGCC
The DNA here is from genome assembly GCF_900106035.1 of Jiangella alba. GTDB lineage: Bacteria > Actinomycetota > Actinomycetes > Jiangellales > Jiangellaceae > Jiangella > Jiangella alba. The sequence goes on along the minus strand of NZ_FNUC01000004.1, from coordinate 749,299 downwards.
GAGAAGGGGCGGCTCCCAGAGGAGGAAGGTCTTCGCGCCGCTGGGCGAGCCGTCCTCGGTCACGGCCTCGATGGGCAGCATGCCGATGAGCAGCTCGGCGGTGCGGGCCGGGTTGGCCGTCGTCGCGGAGGCGAGGACGAACGTCGGCGTCGAACCGTATATCGCGCAGACGCGCCGCAGCCGCCGTAGCACCTGCGCCACGTGGGAGCCGAAGACGCCGCGGTAGCCGTGGCACTCGTCGACCACGATGAACCGCAGCGACCGGAGGAATCCGGCCCAGCGGTGGTGCGCCGGCAGAATCGCGTGGTGCAGCATGTCCGGGTTCGTCAGCAGGTACGTCGCGTGCGTCCGGGCCACGTCACGCAGCTCGATGGGGGTGTCGCCGTCGTAGGTGGTGGCCATGACGCCGGGGACGCCGAGCTCGTCGAGCGATCGCAGCTGGTCGGCGGCCAGTGCCTTGGTGGGCGATATGTACAGCGTTGTGCCGCCGAGGCGCCGGCCGGTGCGGGCCGCCGTCAACGCCGGGAGCTGATAGGCCAGCGACTTGCCCGACGCGGTGCCGGTGGCGATGACGACGTGCCGTCGCGACCAGGCCAGCGCAGCGGCCTGTGCCTGATGGGCCCAGGGCGCTACGATGCCTGCGGTCATGAAGCGATCGCGCACGACGGGATCCACCCAGAGCGGCCACGCGCCGGGCTTGGCGGCCCGGGCGGGTATCGATTCGATGTGCGTGACTCGTCCGGTCCGGTGCGGACCGGTCAGCAGGACATCGAGCAGGTCGTTCGGGCGGGGCACCTCGTGAGTCTCGCATCATGGTTGAATGCGGATGAGCCCGGCACGCGGTGAGCGCTGTGTGTTGACCGATGGAGGCATGGAGGATCTGCGTGGACCTGTCGTTGTCGACCCGTACCGAGAGCGGCCGCAGCGTGGTCGCGGTCGGTGGTGAGATCGACGTCTACACGGCGCCGAGACTGCGCGACCAGCTTGTCGAGCTCGTCGACTCGGGTCACTACCACATCGTCGTCGACATGCGTGAGGTCGAGTTTCTCGACTCGACCGGGCTCGGCGTGCTCGTCGGCGGCCTCAAGCGGGTCGGCCAGCACGACGGTTCCCTCCGCCTCGTCTGCAACCAGGAGCGGATCCTGAAGATCTTCCGGATCACCGGCCTGACGAAGGTCTTTCCGATTCACGAGACGCTCGAGGAGGCCGTGGCCGCCACGGAGACGCCCTGAGGGGCTCGCGCAGGCGGCATCGTGTGGGTACTTTCACACGAAGGTAACCATGTCGGTAGGTGGACCGACGTGAACTTTGGGTGGAGGGCGCTCTAGACTCCGCAGGTCGGTCGGATCCTGCCCATCTTGCGGTCCGTCGATACGAACGAGCCGATTCCTGTCAGCGGTCGGTCCAGCGGACCGGGCGCGGACAGCTGTTTCAACGCCCTGCCCGAGGGCGACGTCAAGGAGGACGAATGACCGGGCTCAACCTCTCCTATGTGGTTGTCGTCGCGTTGATCGCGGTGGCAGCCCTGGCGATGGCGGCGCTGTTTCGCCGAGAAGTTCTCAGTGCAAGTGAGGGCACCGAGAACATGAAGACGATCGCGCGCGCCGTGCAGGAGGGCGCCGCGGCCTACCTCAACCGGCAGTTCCGGACGCTGGGCATCTTCGTGGTGCTGGTCTTCGGCCTGCTCTTCCTGCTCCCCGGCGATGCCGGCGTCCGGTTCGGCCGGTCGTTGTTCTTCCTGGTCGGTGCGGCGTTCTCCGCCGCCATCGGCTATATGGGCATGTGGCTGGCCACGCGGGCGAACGTCCGTGTCGCCGCCGCTGCTCGCGATGAGGGCCGCGACCCGGCGATGAAGGTCGCGTTCCGCACCGGTGGCACCGTCGGTATGGCCACTGTCGGCCTCGGACTCCTGGGCGCGGCCGTCGTCGTCCTCGTCTATCAGGAGGACGCGCCGACGGTGCTCGAGGGCTTCGGCTTCGGCGCCGCGCTGCTCGCCATGTTCATGCGTGTCGGCGGCGGCATCTTCACGAAGGCCGCCGACGTCGGCGCCGACCTCGTCGGCAAGGTCGAGCAGGGCATCCCCGAGGACGACCCCCGCAACGCCGCGACCATCGCCGACAACGTGGGCGACAACGTCGGTGACTGTGCCGGCATGGCGGCGGACCTGTTCGAGTCGTACGCCGTCACGCTGGTGGCCGCGCTGATCCTGGGCCAGGTCGCCTTCGGCCAGGAGGGCCTGGTCTTCCCGCTGATCGTCCCGGCGCTCGGTGCGCTCACCGCCGTCCTCGGCATCTACCTGACCCGACCGCGCCCCGGCGAGAACGGCCTGACCACAATCAACCGGGCGTTCTACATCTCCGCGGTGGTATCCGCGGTGCTGTGTGCCATCGCCGCGTTCGCCTATCTGCCCGACAGCTTCGCGCAGCTCGACGGCGGCCTCGGCGACCACGACGGCGACCCGCGGGTCCTCGCGACCGCCGCCGTGTTCCTCGGCATCGTGCTGGCCGGCGTCATCCTGTGGCTGACCGGCTACTTCACCGGCACCGACAAGAAGCCGACCGAGGACGTCGCCAAGACGTCGCTCACCGGTCCGGCGACGGTGATCCTGTCCGGCATCGCGCTCGGGCTGGAGTCGGCGGTCTACACCGCGCTGGTCATCGGCGGTGCGGTCTACGGTGCGTTCCTGCTGGGTGACGGCTCGGTCGAGCTGTCGCTGTTCCTCATCGCACTGGCCGGCACGGGTCTGCTGACCACCGTCGGCGTCATCGTCGCGATGGACACGTTCGGGCCGGTCAGCGACAACGCCCAGGGCATCGCGGAGATGTCGGGCGACGTCGACGGCGAGGGCGCGCAGATCCTCACCGAGCTGGACGCGGTCGGCAACACCACGAAGGCCATCACCAAGGGCATCGCGATCGCCACGGCGGTCCTGGCGGCGACGGCGCTGTTCGGCTCCTACATGGACGCCATCTCGCGCGAACTGGCCAACGTCGGCGGCGACATCGCCGGCAACACGTCGTTCCTGCTCGAGATCGTGTCGCCGAACGTCCTGGTCGGCGTGGTCATCGGCGCCGCGGTCGTGTTCATGTTCTCGGGCCTGGCCATCAACGCCGTCGGCCGTGCCGCCGGTGCGGTCGTGTTCGAGGTGCGCCGCCAGTTCCGCGACGACCCGGGCATCATGGCCGGCACGTCGACCCCGGCCTACGGCCGCGTCGTCGACATCGTCACGAAGGACTCGCTGCGTGAGCTGGCGACGCCGGGCCTCATGGCGGCGCTGGCGCCGATCGCGGTCGGCTTCGGTCTCGGTGTCGGCCCGCTGGCCGGCTACCTGGCCGGTGCCATCGCGACCGGTGTGCTCATGGCGGTGTTCCTGGCCAACTCCGGTGGCGCCTGGGACAACTCGAAGAAGCTGGTCGAGGACGGCAACCACGGCGGCAAGGGCTCCGGCGCCCACGACGCCACCGTCATCGGCGACACTGTCGGCGACCCGTTCAAGGACACCGCCGGTCCGGCCATCAACCCGCTGATCAAGGTGATGAACCTGGTCTCCGTGCTGATCGCCCCGGCCATCGTCTCGATGTCGGTGGGCGCTGACGCCAACGACGGTCTGCGCTACACGATCGCCATCGTGGCGGTCGCGATCATCGTCGCAGCCGTCTGGTTCTCGAAGCGGCGTTCGGCCATCATCGGCGAGGACGAGCCGGCCCGCGAGGGCGCGGCGGTCTGACCCGCTGATCCACGGCACGGCGGCCGCTCCCACTGGGGGCGGCCGCCGTTCTGTTTTTTCTTTGACGGAATCGGCTACGGCTGGGTGCCTGGTTGCGGCCGCACGCCCGGAGGGACCGTCGCTGGACGCTGACGCTGAGCCGGTCAGCGGAGACGTCCGCCAGGAGCCCGGCCACGGCGACCGTCGGCGGGCATCGACCGTCGGGAGGCAGCGCCGCCTGCAGGCGCCAGCGGCCAGTGGCCGTCAGCGGACGGCGGCCACGGAGATCACGGCGCCGGGGTGACGCACGTCGTCGACGGGGGCGGCCGGTACGCCGGACGACCGCAGCTCGCCCGCCAGCGCCGCCGCGTCCGCCGTCGGGGCGAAGGCGTGCACCCCGACCGGCGCGCCGCCGAGCTCGTACCGAGGCGCCAGCCGCGCGGCCAGCAGTGACCGGCGTTCGTCGTAGACGCGGCGGGCGCGGCGCAGGTGGCGGTCCAGCCCGCCGGACTCGATCAGCGCCGCCACGGTCAGCTGCAGCACGACCGAGACGCCGAGGTCGGAGTCTTCGCGCTGCTCGCGCAACCGGTCGGCCACGGTGGGCGGCGCGACGATCCAGCCGAGCCGCAGCCCCGGCGCCAGCAGCTTCGACAGCGACCCGGTGAACACCACCAGATCCGGCGCCAGCGCCTGCACCGCCGCCGGCACGACGCCTGGGGCGGCGATGTGCGAGTCGTAATCGTCCTCGACGAGCCAGCGGCCCGCCGCGCGGCACCCGTCGACCAGCGACCGTCGCCGCGGCGCGGACAGCTGCACGCCGGTCGGGTACTGGTGGCTCGGCGTGATCATCACCGCCCCGACGCGCGAGCCGCCGAAGCCGGAGCGTGGCCCCGAGCCGAGACCGACGCCCGCCCCGTCCAGCAGCGCCGGATCCAGGCCGTCCGCGTCGATCGGCACCTCGACGACCTCGACCGGACGGCGCACCAGGTGATGCATGGTGCCGGGCGAGCACGGCCGCTCGACCGCCCACGTCGCGACGCCGAGCACCGTCGTCAGCATCCACATCGCGTGCGAGACGCCGCCGGTGACGTGGATCTGGTCTGGTTCGGCGGACACGCCGCGGGTCCGGGCCAGCCAGTCGGCCAGCGCCGCGCGCAGCCGCGGATGACCGGCCGGATCCGGGTACCCGAGGTCCCGGTCGGACAGCCGGGCCAGCGCCTCACGCGTCGCCGCGGCCCAGGCGCGGTGCGGGAACAGCGCCGGATCGGGCACGCCCGGCGACGGCGGCGGGGCGGCCGAGCTGGGCGGCGCCAGCGCCGGTGCGCCGGGACCCGGCCCGCCGGTGACGACCGGCCGCCGCCGCGGCGCCGAGCGGATGAACCCCTCGTCCTGCAGTTGCGCGTAGACGGCGTCGGTCGTGCCGCGGGCGAGGCCGACGGCCTGGGCGAGGTCGCGGGCGCCGGGCAGCGCCGTGCCCGGCGGCAACCGTCCGCCGAGGATCGCGTCGATCAGCCGTCCGCGCAGCCAGGCGGCCTTCCCGCCCGGTGGCGGCGGGCCCCAGGGGCCGACCAGTTCGGCAGCGGCGTCGGACGTCACTGGCCTAGTGGACCACGTCGTGTCTGGCCCTGTCCATGGGCCAGTTGCTCGGCAACGATCGGTTCATGACCCGATTCACGTCGCCCACCGCTGCCGGAGCGCTGGCCTGCACCGTCGGCATGACGGTCGTGGGCGCCTCGATCGCCTTCGGCCCGCTGCTCGCGGACTATCCGGTGCTGGCCGGGCAGGCCTGGCGGTATCTGCTGGCCGGGCTCGTGCTGCTCGCCGTCATGCGGCTGCGCCGGGTGCGGTTCCCGCGGGTGCGTCCGGGCCAGCTCGGCCGGCTCGTGCTGCTGGCGGGCACCGGGCTGGCGGCGTTCAACTGGCTGCTGATCGAAGGCACGCAGCGCTCCGACCCGGCCTTCATGGCGGCCGTCGTCGGTGCGACGCCGCTGGTGCTCGCGCTGGCCGGGCCGCTGCTCGACGGCGGCCGGCTGCGCGGGTGGACGATCGCGGGCAGCACGGTCGTCGTCGCCGGCATCCTGATCGTGCAGGGCGCGACGGTCGCCCCGCTCGGCGCGGTGCCGTACGCCGTCGGCTTCCTGCTCTGCGAGGCGGCGTTCACGCTGCTCGCCGTCCCGCTGCTGAAGGAGTTCAGTCCGCTGCAGGTGTCGGGCGCGGTGTGCCTGGTCGCCGTTCCGCTGCTGGCTGGGCTCGCGGTGCTCGAGCCGGGCGCCGACCTCGTCGTCCCGACGGTGTCCGAGGCGGCGACACTCACGTTCCTGGCGGTGTGCACGACGGCGATCGCGTTCCTGCTCTGGTACGGCGGCGTGATCCGCCTCGGCGCCGACCGGGCCGGCCTGTTCGCCGGCATCATGCCGATCGCGGGGATGGTCGTCGGCGTCGTCGCCGGGACGTCGGTCTGGACCCCGATCGGGCTGGCCGGCTCGCTGCTCTGCGGCGCCGGCATCGCCCTCGGCCTGCGCCGTACGCCGGTCCGTCGCCGCGAGCCCGTCGTCGGCGACACCGTCGGGGACCCGGTCGCCGAGACCGTCTGAGGGCGCCGTTCGCGACGGGCGAAGGGCCGGCCAGGGCCGATACGGCGTGCGGCGTCCGAGAATCGACGGATGACGCAATGGCTGGACGATCTCGGCGTGGTGACCCTGCCCAGCGGCGCGACGGTGCGCGGACGGCCGCTCGGCGCGGCGGCGAGTCCGGCCGACTTCGCGCTGGTGCTGACGGACGGGACCATGCCGGCGTGGCCGCATCGGCGCATCCGCTGGCCGGACTTCTGGATCCCGCTCGACCGCGCCGACGCCCTCGACGCGCTGCACGAGGCGTACAGCCGGGCGGCCGGTGGCGAGCGAGTGGAGGTCGCGTGCCGCGGTGGTCGCGGCCGGACGGGGACGGCGCTGGCGGCGCTCGCGATCTTGGACGGCGTTCCGGCGGACGAGGCGGTCGGCTGGATCCGTACCCACTACCACCCCAAGGCGGTCGAGACGCCCTGGCAGCGCCGCTGGCTGCGCGGCGTGCGCTGACGCAGCAAGGCCGCCCGCAGCACGTGGCGGGCGGCCGCCGCCGACGCCGTCAGTCGGTCGCCAGGTACGCCGTCCGCAACGCCTGCCGCGCCCGCGACGCGAGGCTGGAGACCGCGTTCGGCGTCAGCGCGAGCCCGGGCGCGAGCTCGGCCGGCGAGTACCGGTCGACCTCGACGAGCCACAGGATGCTGCGCCACCGCGGCGGCAGCGACGCCCACGCGGCCGTGACCCGCTCCGTCTGCGCCGCCGGCAGCACGATATCGGTGTGGCGCTCCCACATGTCCGGATCGTCGTTGGCGACGGTGCGGCTCTCGGTCTTGCAGTACCGGTACGCCAGGTGCTTCACCGTCGCCAGGACGTAGCCGGCGAAGGAGTCACGCGGGCCGCGGCCGGACCGGACCGCCCGCAGCACGAGATAGAACGTCTCCTGGACGAGGTCGTCGGCGGCGTGTGAGTCGCGCACGATGTTGTGCGCGGCGCGCCGGGCCATCGGGGACACCCTGCGGTAGAGAGTTCCGAACGCGGCATCGTCCCCCTGATACACACGGTCGAGCAACATGGTCGACTCTTGATGATCCCACCCCTTGATCATGGTGAAACGTTCGCCGGAGCCGGGCCGATCCGGCGTCGGGGATGTCCGCATTCGTGTATTCGGTAAACACGTACGTGGTCCGGAAATTGACTGAAATAGACGGTTCAAAACCGTTGAAATCGCCCCAATGTGGACAAGCGAAACCAATGACTGTGAGGCAGATCACGTTTATCATTCGTGCTGTGGTGCCGACGTGGCGGCTCTTCAGGGGTGAGGCCGCCAGTTGGAGGGGGCGAAAGATCCATGGCAGAACGCAGGCGTAAGTACCGGGCCACGCACGTCCAGTTCGGGGCGGGTCCGAGATACCTGACCGCGATGAGCCGCAGCGCCGGAGCGCATCGAGCCCGCGCGCACCGGCCCGGGCTGCGCCAGCGGTTCAGAATCAGGTTCGTGACCCGGTCCTGGTGACCGCCCGCTGAGCTCGGCGCCTTTCCCGGCGACGGCCCGTCCGCCCGGAGCCGGGGAAGGCGCCGCGGGCCCGCGCACGGCGACCCGGCGACGTTGGGGGACGCCGGGAGCCGACGGACGCCGGCCTGGCCGGGCCGAGGCCAGGCCGGCCCGCGGGGCAGGCGTGTCCCGCGGCCCAAGCCCGCGGCCCGTGGCCCGAGCCGGTCAGCGTCGCGGGAGGATGACCGGCGTGCCGGTGCGCGGATGCGCGATCACCTCGACGTCGTGCTCGTAGACGTCGGTGAGCAGCGTGCCGCCGAGCACGTCCCGCGGCGGTCCGGTCGCGACGAGGCGGCCGCCGGCGAGGACGGCGACGCGGTCGGCGTGCGCGGCGGCGAGGTTGAGATCGTGCAGCACGACGACGACGGCGACGCCGGCGGCGGCGCGGGTGCGGGCGACGCCGAGGACGAGCTCCTGGTGGCGCAGATCGAGGGCGGCGGTCGGCTCGTCCAGCAGCAGCACGCCGGTGCGCTGCGCGAGCACCCGGGCCAGCGCGACCCGTGCCTGCTCGCCGCCTGACAGCGACGTGAACCGGCGCCCGGCGAACGGCACGACGTCGGCCTCGGCGAGCGCGGCGCGGACCGCGTCGTCGTCGCCGTCCTCGAGCGGTGTTCCGGCCCACGGCGCCCGGCCCATCTCGACCACCTCGGCGACGGTGAACGGGAACGACAGCCGCACCTGCTGGAGGAGGACGGCGCGGCGCATGGCGGCCTCGGTCGCCGTCCATGCCGTCAGCGGCGCGCCGTCGAGCGTGACGGCCCCCGCCGACACCGCGACGTCGCCGGTGAGGGCGGACAGCAGCGTCGACTTGCCGGCGCCGTTGGGCCCGACCAGTGCCAGCACTTCGCCCGCGCGGACCTCGACGCTGACGTCGTCCAGCACCCGCGCCCCGCCGAGCGTGACGGAGACGCCCGCGGCCGCGGCGGCGACCGACCCGGCGACGGGGGCGACGGGCAGCCGGTGCCCGCGGCGGACGGCGGCCCAGCCGCGGCGCGCCGCCGGCCGGGTCATGCCCAGCCGCCCTGGCTGGTGCGCGTGCGGCGCAGCAACCAGAAGAACAGCGGGCCCCCGACCAGCGCCGTCAGCATGCCGAGCGGGAGGTCCGCGTACCGGATGGCGGTGCGGGCGACGAGGTCCGCCGACACCAGCAGCAGCGCCCCGCCCAGCGCGCTCGCCGGCAGCAGCACCCGGTGGCCGGGCCCGGCGATCATCCGGATCAGGTGCGGCACGACCAGCCCGACGAAGCCGATGACGCCGGCGAACGCGACCCCGGAGCCGACCAGCATGGCGACCGCGGCGATGGCGACGAGGCGCAGCCGCTCGACGTGGACGCCGAGGTGCCGGGCGGAACGCTCGCCGAGCGCGAGGAGGTCCAGCGACCGCGCCATCGCGAGCGCCAGCGTCAGCCCCACGACCATGAACGGCAGCACGGCGACGACGGCCTGCCAGCGGGCGCCGTTGAGGCTGCCGAGCTGCCAGAACACGATCTGCTCGCGCGCCTCCGGCGACGCGATGAACGTCGCGAACGCGACGATGGCGAACGCGACCGCGGTGACGGCGACGCCGGTGAGCACGAGCGTGACGACCTCCGTCCGGCCGCCCGACCGCGACAGCGCGTAGACGAGCAGCGTCGTGACCAGCCCCGTCGCGAACGCCGCCACCGCGACCGTCCACTCGCCGAGGAAGTTCGCGCCGGTGACGAACACCAGGCTGGCGCCGACCGCCGCGCCCGGCGAGACCCCGACGATGGCGGGCTCGGCCAGCGGGTTGCCGAACACGCCCTGCATCAGCGCACCCGCCGTCGCCAGCGCCGCGCCGACCAGCAGCGCCAGCACGACGCGCGGGAACCGGACCAGCCAGAGCGTGTTCTCGCCCTGCACGTGCTGCGGCCGCGGCCCGGCGTCCAGCGGGAGGTCCGCCGTCACCCCGATCTGCCGCAGCAGCCACTCCAGATTCGCGTCCAGCCGGTGCAGGATCGACCCGACGACCTCGGCCGGCGGGATCTGCAACTGGCCCCGTCCGGCCGACACGATCGTCACGACGACCAGAGCGACGGACAGCGCGGCGATCAGCAGCCCGCCTCGGCTGCGCCGCCATCGGCTGGGCCGGGCGGCCGCGGCCTGTGCCGTCGCTGGTGCTTCCGGTGGCGCCGACACCGTCGCCGTCATGGCTGGTAGACGGCGTGGGCGAGCGCCTCGATGGTGCGCCCGGAGCGGGGCCCGAAGCTGAGCAGCACGGAGTCGGCCATGTCGACGACGCGCAGCTTCTCGCCGGCCGGCGTCTGCGCGACGCCCGGGAGCCGGAGCATGCCGTCGACGCCGCCGATGGACTCGAGGCCCTTGGTCATCATGATGATGACGTCGGGGGCGGCCTCGATCAGCGCCTCGGACGTGATCTGCGTGAACGGCCGCTCCAGCCCGATGTCGGTGCCGACGTCGACGGCCCCGATGGCACGGATCATCGCGTCGGCGCCGGACCCCGGCCCGGCCAGCAGTTGCACCATGCCGCCGCGGGTGTAGAGGAACGCGATGCGCAGCGGGTCGGCGCCGGCCGGGGCGAGCGCAAGCGCGTCGGCGATCTCGCCGGACGTCCGCTCGACCAGCTGCTCGCCCTCGTCGGGGACGCCGAGCGCGCCGGCGACGGCGCGGATCTGGCTGGGGATGCGGTCGAGGTCGCGGGCGTCGTCGAAGAAGATCACCGGGATGCCGGCGTCGCGCAGCTGCTGCTGCACCTCGGGCGGGCCGACGCTGGCGTCGGTGAGGACGACGGTGGGGTCGAGGTCGAGGATCGCCTCGGCGTTGAGGTCGTGCCCGCCGGGCGTGACCAGCGGCAGGTCGGCGGCCTGCGGGAACCCGGTGGACGCGTCGCGGCCGACGACGTGGTCGCCGAGGCCCAGGCTGAACACGATCTCGGCGAGCGTGCCGTAGAGGTCGACGGCGAGGATGCGGCTGGCGTCGTCGACGACGACCGTCTCGCCGTCGCAGGACTCGACCGTGACGGGGAGCGCGGGGGCGGGATCGTCGGCGACCGGCGTCACCGTCTGGTCGACCGTCGCGGTGGACGGGCCGAGGATCTCGCGCGGATCGCCGTCCTCGTCGCTGGCCGAGTCGTCGGCCGGCGGATCCGCGCGCTCGGGCAGCGGCTCACCGTCCGCGTCGACCGTCACGCCGAACCCGGGTACCGGTTCCTGACAGGCATTGACGGGATCGGCTGCGGGGTCCGCCGGGGTGCTCTGCGACGCGGACCGTGCGTCCGTCCCTCCATCAGCCGCGTCGTCCGCCGGAGCCACGCACGCCGCCGCACCCAGCAGCAGGCCGGCCGCCACGACGACGGCCGGCCCGCGCCCCCATCGCCGCACGTCAGCCGCCCGCGGGCGTCGCCGGGTGGACCGCGCCCAGCTCGGTGAAGATCTCCGTGTTCAGCCCGTACGCCAGGACCACCTCGTCGATGACCCGCTCCCGCTCGTCGGGGTTCCACGGCGCCGCGTCGAGCCGGGCGCGGTAGGCGTCCTTGAACGGCCGCGGCTTCGGGATCTGCGCGAAGTGGTAGAACAGCACGCCCTCGCCGCCGAGCTGGAAGCCGTACGTTCGCGACACGATGGTGCCGACGGCCAGCCCGCCGGAGAGGTCGCCGAGGTAGCGCGTGTAGTGATGCGCGACGAACCCGCCGGGCCACTGCGCCGTCTCGCGGATGCGGTCGGCGTAGCGGCGCGTCGCCGGGAGCGGCTCGAGGTCGTCGACGGCGTCGGCGCTGCCGAGCAGGAACGCGAGGTCGCGCCGCAGCGACGGCACCCGGGGGAGCTCGTCGGTGACGAACGGCCCGGCGATCGGGTCGTCACGCATGGCGGCGGCGACCGATTCCAGCGCCTCGTAGACGAACAGGTGCTGCGTGACCAGCGCGGCGTAGCCGGCGCGGCTGATGCGGCCCTCCATCAGCGCGTTGATGAACTCCGCGCCGTTGGCGACGTCGTGCAGGGGCCAGCTGCGCTCGCGCAGGGCCTGGGAGAACGTTCGGGGCTCGGCCTCGGCCGGCGTTCGGGTGGTCGGCACGGATGCTCCTCCGGGTCGGCGCTGCAGATGAGACAAGTATTGCATCTTAGGTTTGCCTACCCCAATGTAGGTATGCCTTACCTATGCCGATATGGTGCCTCATTGATCCGCAGACCCCGACATCAGGTTGAAGGGTGGGACATGTCGAACGTTTCCCGACGGCGCTCACGTCGCCGTCGACTCGCGACGGCGCTGGGGGTGGTCCTGGCGACGGGTGGCTCGTTGAGCCTCGCCGGGACCGCGGCGGCCGCATCCGCCACCGGCCCGGAAGGCCAGACGATCACCGTCTCCAAGGTCGACGGACTTGACCCGGCCGGTGAGACGATCACCGTCCACGGCGAGGGCTACGACCTCACCAAGGGCATCTACGTCGTCGTGTGTGTCAACAACGGCGCAGGTCAGCAGCCCACTCCGTGCCTCGGTGGCGCCGACATGGAAGGCGGCGGCGGTGCCTCGGCATGGATCTCGTCGAACCCGCCGTCCTACGGCGAGGGCCTGGCGACGCCGTTCGAGGAGGTCGGCGGCAAGGGTTCGTTCGACGTCCAGTTGAGCGTCGCCGCGAGCGACGAGTTCACCGATTGCCTCGACCCCACCCAAGCGCCCAACGGCTGCGTCGTCGGCACCCGCGCCGACCACACCCGCACGGCCGACCGCAGCGCCGACGTGTTGCTGCCGATCACGTTCGCCGCCGGGACCGGCGCGGACGGCGGCACTGGCGACGCCGGCGGAACCGGTGGGGGCGGGGCCGCGGCCGGTGAGAGCGGTAGCGACAACGGCGCCGCGGGCGGTAGCGACAACGGCGGCGCCTCGGGCGGCACGTCGTCGACCGCCGGCGCCGGGGGTTCAGCGGCCGACGGATCTGACCTCGCCAAGACCGGCGCCCCGATCATCCCGGCCGCGCTGGCCGGACTGGCCCTGCTCGGCGGCGGAGTCGTGGCCGTCGCCGCGCGTCGTCGCAGCGAGGAGATGAACCGACCGTGAGGACCACATTGTTCAGACCGACCGTGGCAGCGCTGATCGCCGCCGCGCTGGCCACCGGCACGCTGGTCGCGGGCGCCGCACCCGCCGCTTTGGCGTCCGGTTCGCCGATCGCGAGCACTGTGCCCGCCAGCGGGCTGGCCGCTGGCTCGCCGGTCGCGGGCGCTGCGCCAGCTGCACTGGCGGCCCAGCCCGCCGCATCCGCTAGCAACCCCGGATCTGCCGTGTCCGCCGCGGCCGACGTCACCGGCGGCAGCCTCGACTGGGGCGTCAAGGCGTCGTTCCGGAACTACATCACCGGCCCGATCGCGCACGGCTCCGTCGAGGTGCGCGACCCCGCCACACGCAACGAGGACGGCACGTTCCGGTTCGCCGACGCGACCGGTACCGCCAGCTCCGCCCCCGAAGCCGAACCCGGATCCGAACCCGGCGCCGGCACTGCCGACCTGTCCTTCGCCGGCGAGGTCTACTTCGCCGGTCACGACATGGGCGCCGGTCCGCTGCTCGAGCTGACCGTGACCGACCCGCGGGTGGCCGTGACGTCCGCGACCGAAGGCGTGCTGGTGGCCGACGTCGTCAGCAAGTCGCTGGACTCCGGCGAACTGGTCACCTTCGACGACGTCGAGTTCGCCGACCTCGACCTCACCGATCACCCGCTGACGTTCGACGGCGACACGGTGTCGGCGACCGGCGTTCCGGCGACGTTGACCGCGGCCGGCGTGCCTGCGTTCGCGAACTTCTACACCGCCGGCACTGCCCTCGACCCCGTCACGTTCACCGCCACCCTGGAAGCGACGGCGCCGGTCTGGGAGCCGTCGATCGAGGTGTTCGCGGCCGACGGGACCACCCCGGCAGCGGATGCCGAGCTCACCTACGGCGACACCGTCGTCGTGCGCGGCAGCGGCTTCGACCCCGAAGGCAACGTGGCGCCCGACGGCAACCGCCCGCCGATCCCGGCCGGCGTCCCCGCAGGCACGTACGTCGTCTTCGGCAAGTTCGCCGACGACTGGCGGCCTTCGACCGGCGCGCCGTCGGCCAGCCGTGTCGTCGGCACCCAGCAGTGGGCGCTGGCGCAGGCTGCGCTCGACCAGGTGCCGGCGCAGTACCAGGACGCGATTCGCGCACAGTGGGCCGACGTCCAGTCGGACGCCACGTTCACGGCCGAGCTGACGCTGGCCAAGCCCACCGACCGCAGTACCGGCGAGCCGGTCGAGTGGCCGGAGACCGGCACGCTCGGCATCTACACCTATGCCGCCGGCGGCACGACCAACGCGGACCAAGAGCTGGGTGTCCCGCTGACCGTCGCCGAGCAGCCCGACCCGGACCCGGAGCCGGTGGTGGTGACCGACGCGACCTTCGAGTGGGGCATCAACCTGGTCTCCCAGTACGGTTCGCCGGCCGGTGGTTGCAGCTTCTTCGTCGCTGGTATCGCCGACGGCACCGAGGCCAGCTACAAGACCCAGGACGGTGGGGTCCACCTGCTCAAGCGGCTGGCCGACGGCCGCGCTACGCAGGTGACCGCAGCGAACCGCTGCCTCCCGCTCGTCGACGACAAGATCAACCAGCGCGCGCTGTTCACCGGCGGCGCCGGCGAACTGGACGCCAACGGCGCCGGCAGCATCGCCTGGACCGGCGCGTTCACCATCTACTCCTACGGCGGCATGGTGCCGTGGTACGTCAAGGACCCGGTGCTGACGATCGACGGCGCGGGCAACGGCGCCATCACCGCCGAGGTCGGCGGCTTCGCGTCGTCGATGGAGGACCCGACAGTCAAGGAACCGCTCGACCCCGAGCAGGACGTGACCATCCTGGAGCTGTCTGGCGTCGCGATCGAGGACGGCGTCGTCTCCGGCACGCCGGTCTACCGCGGCGTCGACTACTTCCCGCTGAACGACCCGACGGACCCACAGTCGGGCCGGCGCGAGACGTCGGCGATCCCTGACGAGGCGAAGGCGGCGAACCCGGACTGGGGCTCGTGGCCGACCCCGATCGTCGACTTCCACTACCGCACCGGGCTGTCGTCGTACTGGCACAGCAGCGGGCTGAGCGCCGACCCGAACAAGCCGCCGCTGCCCGTGCTGCTCGACCTCGATGGCGGTGTGCCGGACTTCGTCGACGTCGCTCCGGTGACGATCACCGGGCAGCCACAGTGGGCGCAGGCCGTCACCGGCGAGGACCCCACGTTCACCGTTGCCGCCGAGAGTGACGACGCGCTGACCTACCAGTGGCAGCGTCGCGCCCCGGGCGCAACCGACTGGGTGAACGTCGACGGCGCGACCGGTGCCACGCTGACTTTGCCGGCCGTCACCGCGGCTGACACGAGCACCTACGTCCGGGTCGCCGTCGCGAACAGCACGATCTCGCTGATGTCGACCGCCGCGGGCCTGCAGGTGCAGGATGCCGCCGCGCCGGCGCTGGGGTCGTCGCCCGAGGACGACACCACGTTCGCGGGGTATCGGGCGCAGTTCGCCGCCGAGGTCTCCGGCTGGCCGCGGCCCACGCTCCAGTGGCAGACCAGCACCGACGGCGGTGCGACCTGGACCGACCACGGCGAGGCGGGCAGCTCCGCGAACCTGCAGCTGACCGGCGTCACCGCCGATCAGGACGGGCTGCGGGTGCGTGCGACCGCCGGCAACGGCCGAGGCGAGGACGTCGTCACCGAGGCCGCGACCCTGACGGTGCTCCCGGCGCCGGACGAGCCGACGCTGGTCTTCCCTGCGGGCGCCGAGTACGACCCCGCGGCAGAGCACCTGGTCGTCGAGGTGCTCGGCGGCGGCTTCCCGGTGCCGACGGGCAACACGATCATGGCCGTCGTCGAGGCGGCCGTCTGGGCCGACCGTGGCGACACGTTCGACTACGAGACCGAGGCGGTCGCGTGGTCGAACCTGCACTCGATCAACTTCACCGACGGATTCGTCAAACCCGCCCTGTACCTCGGGACGGGGCTGGTCGACGCGACGAAGGACTACGTCTTCGTCACGTTCAGCGCCACGCCGGGCGACCGGAGTCACGACGCCGAGGTGGCGATCCCGTTCGGCGACGGCGAGCCGGTGTTCGAGCCGTCGATCGAGGTGTTCGCGGCCGACGGCGTGACTCCGGTGGCCGACGCTGAGCTGAGCTACGGCGACACCGTGGTCGTGCGCGGCAGCGGGTTCGACCCCGAAGGCAACGTGGCGCCCGAGGGCAACCGGCCGCCGATCCCGGCCGGCGTGCCTGCCGGCGCGTACGTGGTGTTCGGTGCGTTCGCCGACCAGTGGCGGCCGTCCGAGGGCGCCCCGTCGTCGGCGCGCACCGTGGGCGCCCAGAAGTGGGCGCTGGCGCAGGACGCGCTCGACCAGGTGCCGGCGCAGTACCAGGACGCGATCAGGGCCCAGTGGGTGGAGATCGCGGCCGACGGGACGTTCACCGCGGAGCTGACGCTGGCCAAGCCGACGGACCGCACGACCGGCGAGCCGGTCGAGTGGCCGGCGGACACCACACCAGGCGTGTACACCTACGCGGCGGGCGGCACGACGAACGCGGACCAGGAACTGGCCGTGCCGCTCACCGTCGCCGACGACGAGCCGGCCGCGCCCGCGCTCACGCTCTCCGCGTGGACCGGCCTGGACAACGCCGGCACGAACGTCGTCGAGGTGACCGGCAGCGGCTTCGACCCGCAGACGGCGATCGAGGTAGTGCAGGCCGTCCGGGTGGAGGGCACGGATCCGTCGACGTGGCCGAAGGCGATCGGCTCGGCCCGGGTGATGACGACGGCCGGTGGCGAGTTCCTCGCGCCGGCGTCGCTCACCGCCGTGACCTCGCGGTTCGTCCCGGACGGCAGCGGCGACGTCTACGACTGCCAGATCGTCGAGTGCGTCGTGGTGGCCTACGACTTCGGCGACCCCGCCGACCGGACCCAGGACGTCTGGGCGCCGATCGCGTTCGACGACACCGAGCGGCCCGCGCCGTCGGTGACGCTGGACGCTGCCGAGTTCCCGGCCGAGGGCGGTTCGACCTACGTGCACGGCACCGGCTTCGTCGCCGGCGACCACCTGCTGGTCGTGCAGACCAGTGCGCTGGGCACGGTGAGCGACCCGCGCGAGCTGCCGCGCAACCCTGCCGGCACCAGCCAGCTGGTTCCCGGCGAGGGCGACGGCGCGTGGAGCCTGAAGCTCGACGGCCTCGCGCCGACCTTCACCACGGACGACGGCGCGACGGTCGACTGCCGCGAGGCGGAGTGCGCCGTGGCGGTGTTCCCGAGCCGCCGCGCCGACCTCGACCAGAGCGTCTTCGTCCCGATCACGTTCGCCGACGACCAGCCGCCGACGGGCACCGGCAGGCTCGACTGGGGCGTCAAGGCATCGTTCCGCAACTACATCAACGGTCCGATCGCGCACGGGTCGATCGAGGTGCGCGACCCGGCGACGCGGAACGAGGACGGCATGTTCCGGTTCGCCGACGGCACCGGCACCGGGTCGGTGCAGGACGCCGAGCTGACGTTCGCCGGCGAGGTCTACTTCTCCGGTCACGACACCGGTTCGGGGCCGCTGCTGGAGCTGACCGTCACCGACCCGCGGCTCGACGTCTCCTCCGCGACGGACGGCGTGCTGGTGGCCGACGTGGTGAGCAGGTCGCTGACGTCCGGTGAACTGGTGACCTACGACGATGTCGAGTTCGCGACGCTGGACTTCACCGACCACCCGATCACGGAGACCGGCGGCGTCGCGACGGCGGCCAGCGTTCCGGCGGCGTTGACGGCGGCCGGCGCCGAGGCGTTCGCCGGGTTCTATGCCGCGGGCACTGAGCTGGACCCCGTCACGTTCAGCGTGACGCTGGAGGACGAGCCGCCGGCTCCGACGCCGACGGTCGTGGTGTCCGAGGTCGCGGATCTCGACCCGTACGCCGATCAGATCACCGTCACCGGGTCGGGGTTCACCCCCGCCGACCTGGCCGGCGGCCTGCGGGTCGGCGTCGGCGTGGTGACGGGCGACGGCAGTGTGCCGGCGCTGGACCCGGTCGAGACCGTCTCGTTCGAACCGGTCAGCGGCCTGCTCTCGTTCGGCCGTGCCGCGCTCGGCACGTTCGAGGTGACGCTGACGACCGGCACGGTCGAGCCGGGTACGACGCTGGCGGTGCACACGTCGCCGGTCGACCCGGCGGCCGACGCCGCGTACACGACGCAGACGCGCATCGCGTTCGCCGACGTCCGCACCCCGGAGCTCACCGTCACGCCGACGGAGGAGCTGGCGGTCGGCACCGAGGTGCGGATCGAGGGCACCGGATTCGCGCCGAACCGTCGGATCTCGCTGGCGATCACCGCCAACGCGGAGCAGGACCCCGAGTACGGCTGGCCGACCGGCTGGCTGCAGCACGAGGTGGTGCAGGCCGACGCCTCGGGCGTGCTCTCGCGGACCCTGACGCTGGCCGGCACCGTGACCGGCAGCGGAGTGGACTGCGCCGAGACGGCGTGCTTCGTGGCGAGCTTCAGCTCGGCGCAGGCCTCCGACGCGACGCCGGTGGACTATCGCGCGGACCGCAGCCAGGATGTCGTGGTCCCGGTGGCGTTCGCGACCGACCCCGGCCCCGAGCCGGAGCCGCCGGCCGTCACCGTCGAGCCGGACCCCGTCGTGCAGGGCGAGGCGGTGACGTTCACCGGCACCGGGTTCGCGCCCGGCGCCACGGTGACGGCCGTCGTCGACCGCGACGCGACGTCGCCGGGTGGCACCGGCACGCTCGACTGGGGCGTCAAGGCATCGTTCCGGAGCTACATCACCGGTCCGATCGCGCACGGGTCCATCGAGGTGCGCGACCCGGCGACGGAGAACGGCGACGGCACCTTCCGATTCAGCGATGGCACCGGCGACGCAACCGCGCTGGCGTTCGGTGGCGAGGTGTACTTCGCCGGTCACGACATGGGCGCCGGCCCGCTGCTCGAGCTGACCGTCACCGACCCACGGGTCTTCGTCTCCTCCGCGACGGACGGCGTGCTGGTGGCCGACGTGGTGAGCAAGTCGCTGGACTCCGGTGAGCTGGTGACCTACGACGACGTCGAGCTGGCGACGCTGGACTTCACCGACCATCCGGTGACCGAGACCGGCGGTGTCGTGACGGCGTCGGAGGTGCCGGCGGCGCTGACGGAGGCCGGTGTGGCGGCGTTCGCCGACTTCTACCCCGCGGGCACCGAGCTGGACCCGGTCACGTTCGCGGTGCCGGTCGAGGAGGCCGCGGCTGCGGCCGACATCCGTGCGCCCGCGGCCTCGGTGGAGGCGGGCAGCGGAACCGTGGGCGACGACGGCACGGTGGAGATCGGCTGGAGCGTGCCGGAGAACCTCGTGGCCGGCGGGCACACCGTCGACCTCGTGGTTGCGGACGAGTCGCTGGCCAGCGCCACCTTCACCGTGGAGGAGGCGGACGACGAGCCCGAGCCCGACCCCGCGGTCAGCGTCGACCCGGAGACGGTGGCCCAGGGTGAGACGGTCACGTTCACCGGCACCGACTTCGGCCCCGAGGAGACGGTCGAGGCGACGATCCTGATCGACGCCGCAACCGAGGAGTTGACGTTCGAGAACGACCACGGCCAGGCGATCACCGTCAGGTCTGCCGACGGCACCCCGCTGGTGCGGCGCGACGGCAAGCTGCTGGTCGTCGACGGCGGCCAGTTGGACGTCACGGTGACCGGGCTGGAACCGACCAGCGAGGAGAACACGCCGGACGCTCCGGCCGGGTTCTACCTGCTGACGGCGGTCGACAACGGCCCGGGCGAGGTGGCGACGCCGGCCATCGGCGGTGCCGACACCAGTGGGGAGTCGGGTACCTCGAGGTGGATCACCAACTTCCCGTACGCGGGAAGCGAGGACGTCGTGGTGCCGATCGCCGCCGGGGTGGCCGAGACCTCGATCGCGCTGGCCGCGGCCGACGAGTACGCCGACTGCGATGCCGGCTGCGTGCTCTACCTGCGCACGGACCACAGGTCGGCGGCCAACCGCGCGTTCGACCTGCGGGTGCCGCTGGAGTTCGTCAGCGCTGACGAACTGGCCGCCGAGGCCGAGGCCGAGCCCGTCACCGTGACGGGTACGACGTCGGAGGACGGGACGGTGCGCATCGACTGGACGGTCCCGGCCGACTCGCCGGTGGGCCCGGCCACCGTCACGCTGGCCGGCGCGGACTCCGCGCTGACCGCGTCGGCGCCGTTCACCGTGACCGCCGCCCAGCCGGGCGACGACGGTGGTTCCGACGAGGGCGGCGACGATGACGGTGGCGACGCCGGCGGGGCGGCTGACGGCGCCGACAGCGGCACCGACAGCGGCACCGACAGCGGCACCGACAGCGGCGGCGACAGCGGTGACGGCGACCTGCCCGACACCGGTGCCGACCCGCTGGTGGTGCTGATCGCCGGCCTGGTGCTGTTGGCAGGTGGCATCGCGGTGGTGCTCTACGACCGCCGCCGCCGGGTCTGATCGATGGACCGTGCACCTGGTCGCTCTCGCACGAGGGCGGCCAGGTGCACGCCTGTCTTTCGTACGCATGTCGCCCTCCCCGGCGTTCGAAGTTGATCTTGAAGAGAGGTTGGCATACTCTCGTTTCAAGATCAACTCGGAGCGGAGGGAGCGTGACGATGAGAGCCCAGCAGCAAGGCGGTCAGGGCGGCGGCTGCCAACAGGATCACGCCGCCGACGGTCAGCGCGGCCGTGTAGCCGTGCACCACGGCCGCGGCCGCCCCCGGCCCGGCGAAGGCAGCCGTCGCCGCAGCGGCCACCGTGTTCAGCAGCGCCGTTCCCAAGGCGGCGCCCACCTGCTGGGCGGCGTTGTACGCCGCCGATGCTGCGCCGACGTCGTGGCCGCGCATGCCCTCGGTGGCCATGCCTGCGGTCGGCGACAGCACGCAGCCGAGACCGAGCCCGGTCAGCGCCATCGCCGGCAGCAGGTACAGCGCGAGCACATGCGACGTGTCCGCCCGCAATTGGGTGAGCAGCAGCGTCCCGGCGGCGGCCGCGAGCAGTCCCGGCACGATCAACGCCGCCGGCCTGCCACGTCCGTACAGCCGCCCGGCCACCAGCACCGATCCGACCACGGCGGCCGCGGAGTTGACGATCAGCGTCAGGCCGGCCTGCGCCGGGGAGTAGCCGAGCACCGTCTGCGTGTAGTAGCTCATGAACAGGTAGAAGCCGAACATCGCGACGAACAGCAGCGTCACGGCGACGAACGCGGCGGCCCGCACGCGGTGCCGCAGCACGTGCATCGGCAGCAGCGGGCGCGCCACCCGCGACTCCACCACGACGAATGCCGCCAGCAGTCCCAGTCCACCGGCCAGCAGGGTCCACACCTGAACGGAGCCCCAGCCCAGCGACTCGGCCCGGGCGAAGCCGTACACCAGCGCGGCGAATCCGGCCAGGCTGAGCAGCGCGCCGCCGACGTCCAGACGGCCACGGTCAGGGATCGCCCGGCCGGCCGGGACCAGCGCCGCGCCGAGCGCCGCGAGCAGTGCGATCGGCGCGTTGACGTAGAGGCACCAGCGCCAGCCGGCGTACTCCGTCAGCAGTCCACCGGCGATCAGCCCGACCGCCGAGCCTGCCGCACCCACCGCCGCGAACACGCCGAACGCGCGGCCGCGGTCGCTGCCGGTGAACGTCGTGGCCAGCAGCGACAGCCCTGCCGGTGCGAGCAGTGCGGCGAACGCGCCTTGCAGTGCCCGGGCGCCGAACAACAGCTCCGGCGAGCCGGCGGCGCCGCCCAGCACCGACGCGGCGGCGAAGCCGAGCAGCCCGGTGATGAACGCCCGCCGGTGCCCCAGAACACCGCTCACCCGCCCGCCGATCAGCAGCAGCCCGCCGAACGTCAGCGCGTACGCGGTGATCACCCAGTGGCGGCCGCCGTCCGCCATCCCCAACGACTCCTGCGCCGACGGCAGCGCGATGTTCACGATCGTTCCGTCCAGGACGACCAGCAGCTGCGCCGCGCTCACCACCGCCAGCGTCCACCATCGCCGGCCGGTGACCTGCGTCTTCTCCGTGTCGAGACTCATGACTTCCATCGTGTCGTTGAAGTGGGCCCGGAGACTTTTCGTCGTTCGTCACCCGGCGAGCAGCACGGATCCCCCGTCCAGCCCTCAACCGGGGGTTCACACATGGAATCGATCCAGTGGGCGGCCGGTTGGATCGAACATGGTGACCACCGGAGCACTGCTCGGAATCGCGGCCGTCGCGCTGGGCCTCGTGCTCACGCCGGGGCCGAACATGATCTACCTGGTGTCGCGGTCGGTGACCCAGGGGCGCCGCGCGGGCCTCATCTCACTGACCGGAGTCGCGGCGGGATTCCTCGTCTATCTGCTGGCCGCGGCGGTCGGCATCGCGGCGGTGTTCACGCTGGTTCCGGCGTTGTACACGGCACTGAAGATCGCCGGTGCGGCGTACCTGCTGTGGCTGGCGTGGAAGGCCATCCGGCCTGGCGGCGACTCGGTGTTCGCGCCGAAGCCGCTGCCGCCCGACGGTCCCCGTCGGCTGTTCACCATGGGCTTGGTGACGAACCTGCTCAACCCGAAGATCGCCATCCTCTACGTGTCGCTGCTGCCGCAGTTCGTCGACCCCGCACGCGGCAGTGTGGCGACGCAGAGTGTGCTGCTCGGGCTGACGCAGATCGTCGTCGCGCTGACCGTCAACGCGCTGATCGTGCTGACCGCCGGCTCGCTGGCGTCGTTCCTCGGCTCGCGGCCGCTGTGGCTGCGGGCGCAGCGCTGGGTGATGGGATCAGTGCTGGCTGGGCTAGCGGTGAAGATGCTGACCGACCGGTCGAGGCCCGTGGCCGCCGCGACCTAGCCGGCCCGGTAGCGCAGCTGGACGACGCCGTTGCGGAAGCGGCGCTGGTCCTCGACGTAGCCGGCGAGCGACCTGGTCCCGGGGTGGCTGCGCTGACCCCAGCGGGTTCGGCGGTGTGCGTGGCGTCAGCCGAGCCGCCGGTGGACTCCGGCGAACCCGCGCGCCGCCTCCGCGCGGCAGTAATCCGCCAACGTCGGCAGCCCGGGTTGCGGTGGCTGCGCCCCACGCCAGGCCTGCCCGCCGGCGAAGGCCAGCAGCAGGTCCGTCACCACTTCCGGGGCGACCGGCTCGGCGGCCATCAACTCGTCGAACACGGGCGTGTCCACCCAGGTCAGCGCCAGCATGAACGCGTCGCCCCAGGATGGTCCGAGGCACGACATTCCCCAGTCGACGATCGCCGCGGTGCCGTCCGGCCGGACGAGCAGGTTGTCCTCGCGGACGTCCCAGTGGCACAGCGCCTCGGCTGTGAGCCGCTCCGGCAGCGTCGCGACCCGCCGGTACAGCCGCGCGGTCTGGCCGGCCATCCACGGCGGCAGGACGTGGTCCGGTGCGCCGGCGAGCTCGGCCCAGCGGTCCCGCCAGCGCTCAGCCATCTCCGGCAGTCGCCGGTTGTCGCTCACCCCCGGTGGCGACGGCGTCAGCTCGCGGGCCTGCCGACCGACCAGCTCGCGGACAGCCGTCGCGTCGGCACCGTGGGGGTCGGCGAGATCCGGCGGGCGGCCGTCGACGTCCTCCAGCAGCAGCGCGACCCAGTCGCCGTCGTCGTAGTCCGCCAACAGCGCCGGCCGGTACGGCGCCGGCGGGAGGGCGCGCAGCACGTCGATCTCG
Source organism: Jiangella alba (assembly GCF_900106035.1). Taxonomy (GTDB): domain Bacteria; phylum Actinomycetota; class Actinomycetes; order Jiangellales; family Jiangellaceae; genus Jiangella; species Jiangella alba. The sequence continues at coordinate 725,834 of NZ_FNUC01000004.1, read as the reverse complement.
CGGCGGAACAGCGCCGGCGTGTCCGGTTGCAGCGATGCGCCGACCGCCTTGACGAACGCCGTCCGTCCACCGGCAGTGGCCAGTCGCGTCGCGCACCCCGGCGACATCCCGCCGGTCTGTTCGTCCGTCCTGACGACGGGGCCGCCGAGCGACGTCTCGACCCACGCGCGCACCGCCGCGGGAACCACCTCATACCGGACTCGGACGCCGACCGCTCGTGCCATCGCGACAGAATATTCGCCGTGACGACTCTGACTCCCGGCCTGTCCGACGACGACGTCGCCCGCGTGCGCGACGCGCTGGCGGCGGCCGGGTACACCGTCGACGGCGTTCGCGACCTGCTCGGTCCGCGGGCGGCAGCGGCGCTGGACCGCAACGAGACCACCCCCGGCCGGCTCGCCGTCGCCGGGTCGGACGAACCGGCGGCGCTGCTGGCACGGCTCTGGTCGCTGCAGACGCCCGTCGAGCGGCGGTTGCTCGAGCGGGTGCTGCCGGTCGAGCCGCTGCTGGCCGGCGGCATCCTCGAGGCCAGCGCCGACGGCGACACCGTCCGAGCCGCGGTCGACATCCGGCCGTACGCCGACGACGCCGGCGACTGGTGGGTGGTGGCCGACCTCACTCCGGGCATGGACGGTCAGCGGACGCCGATCCCCGACGACCACGTCCTCGGCCTCAACGCCGCGTCCAGCACGCTCGCACAGCTCACCGTGCGCCGGCCGGTCTCGCGCGCGCTCGACCTCGGCACCGGCTGCGGCGTGCAGTCGCTGCACCTCGCCCGGCACAGCGAGCGGGTCGTCGCGACCGACGTGAACCCGCGGGCGCTGGCGCTGGCCGCCCTTACCGTCGGTCTCAACGGCCTGGACGTCGACCTGCGCCGCGGCAGCCTGTTCGAACCGGTGGACGGCGAGACGTTCGATCTGATCGCGACCAACCCGCCGTTCGTCGTCTCGCCCGGTGGCACGCACGTCTACCGCGACGGCGGCCTGCCCGGCGACGAGATCTCCCGCCGCGTCGTCGTCGACGGCGCCCGCCATCTCGCCGACGGCGGGCTGCTGCAGTCGCTGGCGAACTGGACGCACGTGCGCGGGGTCGACTGGCGTGACCGGCTCGGCGCGTGGGTGGCCTCGACCGGCTGCGACGCGTGGGTCATCCAGCGCGAGGTCGAGGATCCCGCCGAGTACGTCGAGTTGTGGCTGCGCGACTCCGGCGAGATCGGCGACACCGGATACGCCCAGCGCTACGCCGACTGGCTGCGGTGGTTCGACGAGCAGTCCGTCGAGGGCATCGGGTTCGGCTGGATCGCGCTGCGGCGGACCGGTGCCGCTGACCCGTCCGTCCGCATCGAGGAATGGCCGCACGCCGTCGAGCAGCCGCTCGGCCCAGCGGTCGGAGCGTGGTTCGACCGCGTGACCGACCTTCGTGTCGACGACGACGCGCTGCTGGCCGCTCGGCTGACCCAGGCCGACGGCGTCGTGCAGGAGCAGATCGGGCGGCCCGGCGACGAGGATCCCGAGCACATCGTGCTGCGGCAGCGACGTGGCCTGTTGCGCGCCGTCACCGCCGGGACCGCCGAGGCCGGGTTCGTCGGCGCTTGCGACGGGACGTTGCCGGCCGGGACCATCGTGGACGCACTGGCGACGGTGCTGTCGGTCGACGCGGCCGAGTTGCGGGCCGAGTTGCTGCCGCAAGTGCGGGCGTTCGTGCAGGACGGTTTCCTGGAGGTCGCGAAGTCCTAGACCCCTATCAACTCGCCGCCGAGTGAGCGGATGGGCCGTGGCCGCGGGCGGCGTCACCATCCTGTGGCGAGCGGTTGCCGTTCGGTGTTGAGGCCGCGGTCAGGCGGACCAGACCGCGGTCGCGCCGACCACGAGGTAGACGAGGCCGCCGAGCGTCACGCCGAGGGCTGCGACCAGTGGCACGGCGCGGGTGAGGAAGGTGAGCCGGGACGAGCGGCGCGCCGAGTCGGTCAGCAGCGAGCTGCCCTTGATCACCAGCAGGCCGACCGCGGTCAGCGTCCCGGCCAGCCCGATGGCGAAGCAGAGCACCAGGATCAGCGCGTACGCCGTTCGGCCGGTGAGGATGCCGCTGACCAGGATCAGGAACGCCGACGGTGACGGCAGCAGGCCGCCGGACAGGCCGAGCGCGACCAGACCACGGCGCGACCACGGCGCCACGCCGGGCGGCGGCCCGTGCCCATGACCGTGGCCGTGCCCATGACCGTGGCCGTGGCCGTGGCCGTGCCCACTCCCGGCAGCGGCGAGCTCCGGCGCCGACCGCACGCTGCGCACGTACCGTCGCAGCAGCCCGACCCCGACGGCGAGGACGATGAGGGCGGAGATGACCTGTAGCCAGGAGGTCAGCAGCCGCGTGTCGGTGCCGCCGGACGCGGTCAGGCCGACCCAGCCGAGGGCCAGCACGAGCACCGAGAACGTGTGCATCCCCGCGACGATCGCGCCCAGCAGCAGCGCGTCGCGGTAGCGTCCGTGCGCGCCGATCAGGTACGCCGCGGCGATCGTCTTGCCGTGCCCGGGCGCGACGGCGTGCGCACAGCCCACCACGACGGCCACGACCAGTCCGGCCCACCAGACGCCGGGGTTGTCGAAGAGCGAGATCAGCCGGTTGTCGAGTTCGTAGAGCCAGTTCACCGAGCCGCCCCGACCGGGTCGGGAGCCGTCGCGCGCTGGGTGGCACCGCGACGCCACCAGAGCAGGATGCCGGCGAGCGCGGCCAGGATGAGCGCGCCGGCCGCCATCAGTGCGACGCGCGCCGTGCCGAGGCCGGTCGTCGTCGCGTCGAAGCTCCACTGCTGCGTGGCGGTCGTGTTCGTGAACAGCGCCTGCGCCGGCTCCGACGCGTCGTCCGACGTGACGACCGTGCGGTAGTTCTCGTTGATATCGGTGAGCGTCGTGACCGTCAGCTGCACCGTGCCGACCGGCCGCGGGCACGTGTAGACCATGCCGGCGCCGAGCGTCAGCAGCTCCTCCAGCTGCGTGACCTGCCCCTCGCACGGCCGCCCGTCCTGCTCGACGACGAAGTGCGAGAGCAGGTAGCTGGGCAGGTTGTCCGAGCGGGCCAGCAGGTCGGCGCCGGTCAGCTGCCCGCCAATGCCGCCGGTCTGATCGGTCTGGCCGGTGAACGCGCCGAGGAACTCGCCCAGGTTCACCCAGTCGTCCTCGGCCGCGGTCCACGTGACCGCCACCTCCGCGCCGTCGACGTCCAACCGGGCCGACAGCGGCGGGCCGAACGGATGCGCGGCGGCCGGCGTGGCGGCTCCGATCGCAGCGACGGCAGCGGCGGTCGCGAGCGCGGCGACCAACCGGCGGTGGTGGACGTGCGGCACCGGCCCTCCTTCGGCGTACGGGACTCCGCACAGCCAACAGGGGCCGGGCGCGCACCAGCCGCCGTCGGGCCGTCGGGCGCGTGAATCCCGGGTGAACATCCCGTTGGTCCCGGCATGTCCGGCTCTTCGGGGCTGTTCGACGGGGATCGCGCAGGTTGGCGCCGCGGGGCGACGAAGGGGGTGGGCAGTGGGCCGGTGGTCGGCCGGCGCCGCGGGGTGGGGTGCGTGGGGGTGATGGTGCGGTGGCGGGGCGGTGCTGCGGGTGACGAGGTGAGGTGGCGGGTTGGCCGGCGCCGCGGGGTGGTGCGCGGAGGCGACGCCGCGGTGGTGGGGTGGTGTTGCGGGGTGAGGTGGCGGGCCGGCGTGGGACCGGCGCGCCGCGGGGTGTGGCGCGCCGGGTGACGAGGTGAGGGTGGCGGGTTGGTCGGTGCCGTGGGGGTGGCGCGCGGCGTGATGGTGCGGTGTTGCGGGGTGACGGGGTGAGGTGGCGGGCCGGCCGGCGCCGCGGGGGGTGTGGCGCAGTGGGGGTGATGGTGCGAACGTGGGGCTGTGCTGTGGCCGACGCTGCGGGGGCTGGCGTGGCGAGGGCTGGCGCGGGGGTGATGGTGCGGACGTGGGGTGGTGCGGCAGCCTGACGCCGGGGCCGGGGCCGGGGCCGGGGCCGGGGCCGGGGCCGGGGCCGGGGGGCGACGAGGTGGTGTGGAGACCGGTGCCGCGGTCAGGCGGGCTCGGCGGCGGTGGCGGCCGCCGCGGCGGCCAGTTGGGCGTCGCTGCGGAGAATGCAGAACTCGTTGCCCTCGGGGTCGGCCATCGTCACCCAGCCGGTGCCGGGGCCGTACTTGCCGCGCAGGTCGGCCACCTCGGTGGCGCCGATGGCGCGCAGCCGCTCGATCTCTTCGTCCTGGGTGCGGTCGGTCGGCCGCAGGTCGAAGTGCACCCGGTTCTTGACCGTCTTCCCCTCGGGGACCTCGATGAACAGCACCATGTGGCTGCCGTCGGCCGTCTGGATCATGCACTCGTCGTGGCCGGCCTCGTTCGGGTCGTCCGGGATGTCGACGTAGCCGAGGACCTGCTTCCACCACTCGGACAGCTCGTAGGCGTTGGCGCAGTCGATGCTCGTGTGTGAGATGCGGGACGTCATGGGGTCACCCTGCCGCACGAGGGTGACCCCGGACGACCGAATTACGGGAGGTCCGCGAACGCCGAACGCAGCGACGGCCAGGCCGACGCGCGGCAGTAGACGGGGATCTCGTCGAGCGGCACCGGCCGCGTCACTGTCCGCCCGCCCTCGACCGGCGCACCGGTCCAGACATCCACCCACGAGCCCGCCGGCAGGTACACCTCCCAGGTGGACGAGCCGGCGGACAGCACCGGCGCCACCAGCAGGTCGTCACCCAGCAGGAACTGGCGGTCGACGACCGACCAGGCAGAAGGATCAGCGGGGTGGTCGAAGAACAGCCCGCGCATCAGCGGCGCCCCGCCGGCGACAGCAGAAGCGGCCGACGACGACAGGTACGGCACCAGGCGCTCGCGCAGGTGCGCAAACCGGCGGAACACCGGCAGCACCCGCTCGTCCCCGGTCTGCGCGGCGACGTTCCACGGCGTGCGGTCGCGCAGCGGCAACCGGTGGTGGTTGAACTCCGAGTGGTACTGCATGATCGGCATGAACGCCGACGCCGCCGCGGCGCGCAGGTACAGCTCGGCGTCGGGCACGTCACCGGAGAAGCCGGCGAGGTCCCAGCCCCAGTAGACGATGCCGCACGCGCCCGCGGTCACCCCGGCGACCACGGCCGCGCGGAACCCGGCCCACGTCGAGTCCTCGTCGCCGGCCCAGAACGCGCCGTGCGCCTGCGACCCGGTGAACCCGGCCCGGCTGAACGTCACCGGCGCCTTGCCCGCCGACCGCAGCAGGTCACCGTAGGCCCGCGCGTACTCGACCGGGAACCGGTTGTTCCCCGCGAGCCCCCGGCCGGAGCCGTGCACCAGATCGTGTCCCCACGCGTGCTCGCCGCCGTCGGTCTTGAAGCCGTCGATGCCGAGCTCCTCGACGAGGTACCGGCGCTTCGACGTCCACCACTCGCGCGCCTTCTCCGACGCGAGGTCCGGCATCAGCGCCAGCGGGAACCACCAGCCGCGGTTGCGGTACGGCCGCCCGTCCGACTCGGTGACGACGAACCCGCCGGCCACCGCCGCGCGGACGTCGGCGGCCTGCTGGCCCCGAGGGTGCGGCCGCACCTTCAACAGCGGGATCTGCCACAACAGGACGCGAACGTCCCGCGAGTGCAGCTCCTCCACCATCCCGCGCGGGTCCGGCCAGGCGCCGTCGGCGGGGAAGGTGAAATCGGCCAGCCGGTGCGGCCCGCCGTCCTCGTTCACGTCATAGACCGCGTCGCGGAACGCGGTGAACGTCGACTCGTCGCTCCACGCCTCGATGACCAGCGCGCCGACGGGGATGTCGTGCTGACGGTGCGCGTCCAGCTCCGCCATGACCCGGGCCTGCGTGTCCCACTCGTTGCCGCTGGCCCAGAGCCGGAACACCCAGTCGGGCAGCTCCTCGGGCTGCCCGGCCTCGGCGAGGAAGCCGCGCAGCACATCGGCCGGCGTCCCGGCGAAGACCCCGACGGACAGCGCGTCGGAACCGTCGAGGTCGGCCTCGACGACCAGGCGGTCCGGCGTCGTCGCGCCGACGTCGTACCAGCTGCGGTGGGCCGTCCGGATGTGGAACCCCCACGACGACGACGGGCCGACCACCAGCGCGAACGGCATCGGCAGGTACGTCCGCCCGTGCGCGCCCTGCGCCTTGTACTGCTCGAACACGACGGCGTCGAGGGTGCGGCCGCGCTGGTCGACGGCGTCGTAGCGCTCGCCGAACCCGACGACTCGCTCGTCCGGCTCCAGTCGCAGCGCGAACCGGACCCGCCGCGGCCCCTCCGGGCCGGTCAGCCACTCGACGCTGCCGGGCACCAGCCGGTCGCCCTCGACGTCCAGGGACAGCGACGAGGACGACGACCACGCGCCCGCCGCCACCGGGAACCACCGCGTCCGCCGCGCCGCACCCGACGACAGCGTCGCCACGAACCGGTACCGGTACGTCGTCCCGGCGGCTAGCGGCGGCGTCGTCACCGACCAGTACGACCGGTCCGCCAGCGACCGCGCCTGCGCGGCGGCCAGGTGCCCGCCGTCGGCCTCGCCGTCGCCGGCGAGGGGACCGGCGGACGGCGCCAGCAGCGGCCACGTCTCCACCCCCGACGGGCCGGACCACTCGCAGACGACCGAGACGACCGACGCCGACGCCCGGACCCGCAGCTCGCAGGTCTCGCCGTCGACCGGCAGCGCCGGCACCCGCTGGTCGCCGGTGACGGCGTACGGGTGCTCGGAGCCGAACGGACGGTGCCGGATCATCGGGCCCTCCCCACCAGGCCGAGCTCCGCGGCCAGCGTCAGGTACATGCCGTGCGACCACAGCAGCGGCGTCGCGACGGTGCCCCAGCGGTCGATCCACTCCTGCTCGCGCTCCGGCGCCAGCAGGTGGTGCCCGACCTGCTCCGGCAGCTCGCCCGACGGGGTCGCCTGCGCGGCGACCCACCGCAGCGACGTCCAGGCGTCCTCGACCCGGCCGGCCGCGGCCTGGTTCCAGCCGAGGAACGCCGTCAGCAGCGGCCACTGCCCGCCGCCGTAGAACGTGTCGGCCGCGTACCGGTGCACCCCGCCGTCGACGCACAGCGCGTCCTCGACCGCGGCCACCGTCGCGCGCGCGAGGTCACCGGTGGCCAGCCCGAACGGCGCGACGCAGGCCAGCAGGCTCGCGTCGACATCGGCCGCACCCAGCCACTTCGTCAGGTGACCGTCCACGACGCCCGACGACAGCACCAGCGCATCGATGGCGGCGACGGCGTCAGCCGCGGCCCCGCGCTCGGCCGGCGTGAGCGCCGCGGACAGCGCCGGGTGCGACACAGCCGCCGCGAGCCCGGCCCGGATCGCGCCCAGCGTGGACACGTGCCGGTGGTCGACGTGCTCCTCCCACCAGTCGTAGCAGGGCCGGGCCCAGAACGTCGTGAGGTACCGGACCGCCGTCGCCACGCCGCCGTCCACGCCGTCGACCGGACCGTGCCGGTCGGCGTGCGCGGCCAGCGCCCACAGCCAGGTGCCGTAACCGTCGAGCTGGAAGTCCCACCACGGGTCGTTCCCGACGCCGCCGTCGATCGTGTACCGCGTCGGCAGCATGTCGGCGACGGGGATGCGCTCGCCGACGAGCGCCCGCGCGACCAGCGCGTCGACCTGGTCGGACCGCTTGACCAGCACGTCGGCGCACCAGCGGTGGAACGCCGCCGGGCCGTCGGCGTCGCCGTAGCGGCTGGCGCCCTCGGCGATGAACGCGCCGTCGCGGAACCAGCTGTAGCCGCGGTACGCGCTGAACGTCGGGCTGGCCGGATACGCGCCGGACGGGGCCTGGTGGGTCGCGATGACCCGGTGGCTGGCCTCGGCGAGCGCGCGCAGGTCGTCCGTCACAGCAGCTCGTCCACCCTCGCGGCGGCGTCGGCGACGGCCTGCTCGACGGACTTGCGGCCGGCCGCGGCGTTGCCCAGCTCCTCGGTGACGGCGTCCTGCATCTCCTGCTGGCGGACGATCACCGGCGGCAGCACGGTCGCGTCCAGCGCGTCGAAGACGGCCTGACGGTTCGCCGGCGGGGTCTGCTCGAGGTACGGCGCCAGCTTGTCCTGGTCGGCGATCGGCGGGAGCTCCCAGCCCGCGTTCAGCCGGGTGTCGACGGTGGTGTCGGACGCGGTCAGGAACTCCAGCCAGGCCTGCGCCTCCTCGGGGTGCTCGCTGTTCGCGCTGACCACGACGCCGTTGGTGAACATGGCGCTGGCCTTGTCGGTGTTGCCCGGCTCGACGACGACGTCCCACTCGAACGGGACGTCGGCCAGCGGGCCGAACATCCAGATGCCGCTGTGCCACATGGCCAGCTTGCCGTCACGGAACAGCGTCGAGTCGAAGTCCGGCGTGCCGGCGCCCTCGGCCTCGGTCGGCATGACGGTGCCGGACTTCTCGGCCAGCCAGGTCGCCGCGGCGATGCCCTCGGGGCTGTTGAACGCCGTCGCGCTGCCGTCGTCGGTGAGGAACTGGCCACCGGCCTGCGCCAGCGCCTTGTAGAACTCGTGGAACGTGGCCGGCTGGTAGTCGCCCCAGACGCCGGCCGCGGTGTCCGTCAGTGCCTGGGCCGCGGCCCGCTCGTCCTCCCACGTCCAGTCCGCCGTCGGCTCCGGCACGCCGGCCGCCGCGAACAGGTCCTTGTTGTAGAAGAGGACGACGTCGCTGAACGACTCGGGCAGGCCGACCTGGGCGCCGTCGTGCTGGAACGCCTCCAGCAGCGACGTCGTGTAGGCGTCGCCGTCCACGGAGAGCTCCGCGAGCGCGCCGCTCTCGGCGTAGGTGACGAAGTTCTCGTAGTTCAGCTCGAACGCGTCGGCCTCGGTGCCGCCGGCGACCGCCGTCTGCAGCTTGGTGAAGTAGTCGGCATACGGTGTCGTCTCGACCTGGACGTCGATGCCGGGGTTCTCCTCCTCGAACGCCGTGACGATGGCGTCGAGGTTCGCCTCGTTGCCGCCGTTGGACGAGAACTCGTGGTACCGGACGACGACCTCGCCGTCCTCGCCGCCGTCGGAGCGGGTGGCCGAACCCTGCGAGCAGGCCGACAGTGCCAGCAGCGCGGCCGCCGCGGCCACCGCGCCGAGCCGGATCGGGTGAGTCATGGGGAACTCCATTCACTTGAGCCCGGAGCGGGCCACGCCTTGGATGACGTACGTCTGCGCCGCGAGGTAGAGCACGGCGATCGGGATGATGCTGATGACGGAGCCGGCCATCACCACGTCCCACTCGGTGGTGAACTGGCCGTGCAGGGTGGACAGGCCGAGCGGCAGCGTCATCAGCTCCGGCGAGCGGATGACGACCAGCGGCCACAGGAAGCTGTTCCAGCTCGACATGAACGCGAGGACGGCGAACGTGGCCAGCGCCGGGCGGATCAGCGGCCAGACGACGGAGACGAAGATGCGCAAGTGCCCGGCGCCGTCGATCGTCGCCGCCTCGTCCAGCTCGATCGGGACCTGCGCGACCGCCTGACGCAGCAGGAACACGCCGAACGCCGACGCGATGGACGGCGCCAGCAGCGCGGCGTAGGTGTCGACGAGGTTCAGCTCGCGCATCTCGATGAACAGCGGGACGACGAGCACCTGCATCGGCACCATCAGCGTCGCGAGGTACACGAGGAACAGCGCGTTGCGGCCGGGGAAGTCCAGCCGGGCGAACGCGTAGGCGGCCATCGCGCTGGTGATGAGCTGCAGCAACGTCGACGCGACGGCGATCCACAGGCTGTTCGCCAGGATCCGCCAGAACGGCATCGCGTCCAGCAGCGTGCGGTACGCGTCCAGTCCCGGCTCGTCCGGGATGATGTCCGGGGCGCCCAGCCCGGCCCCCGGCGTGATGGACGTGATCACCGTCCACGCGAACGGGAACAGCATGACGAGCGCGCCGACGGCGACGCCCGCGTACAGCAACGCCCTACGCATACGTCACCCACCTGCGCTGGCCGCGGACCTGGACCACCGTGACCACCAGCACCACCACGAACAGCAGCCACGACAGCGCCGACGCGTCGCCGGCCCGGCCGTACCGGAAGGTGAGGTCGTAGATCTGCTGGACGACGACCTCGGTCGACCCGGCCGGCCCGCCGCCGGTCATCACGTACACCTGGTCGAACACCTGGAAGCCGTTGATCAGCGAGATCACCACCACGAAGAAGGTCGACGGCGACAGCAGCGGCAGCGTCACGTGGCGGAACCGCTGCCACGCGCTGGCGCCGTCGACCCGGGCCGCGTCGTACAGCTCGCCGGGGATCGCCTGCAGCCCGGCCAGCAGGATGATCATGACGAAGCCGAGGTCCTTCCACGCCGACGCGAGGATCACCGACGGCATCGCCCACGTGGGGTCGGTCCACCAGCCGGGACCGTCGATGCCGACCAGCCCGAGCAGGTGGTTGACCAGCCCGTTCGACGGGCTCAGCAGCCAGCGCCAGAGCAGCGCCACGACCACCCAGCTGGTGACGACCGGCAGGAAGTAGGCCGCCCGGAACACGTTGCGGCCTCTGAGCGCGGTGTTGAGGGCGAGGGCGGCCCCGAGGCCGAGGAGGTAGACCAGCGGCAGGTACCCGGCGATGTAGCCGAGCGTGTGCCCGAACGCCGCCCACGTGTCGCCGTCGGCGAGCAGCTCGCGGAAGTTGGCCAGCCCGACGAACTCCATCGGCGTGATGAGGTTCCAGTCGTGCAGCGCCACCCACAGCGAGCTGACCATCGGGACCAGCGTGAACAGCGTCAGCGGGATCAGGCTGGGGGCCAGGAACAGCGCGACGACGCCGGCATAGCGCAGCCGGTTGCCGCCGTGGCGCAGGGTGTTGCGGTGCCGGCGGCGGACCGGTGTCCCCCTGTTCACGGCAGGTCTCCGGAGAGCGCGCCGCCGAGCCGGGCCCGCACCAGCTCGCCCTGACCGCCGGTCGCGCCGGCCGCGTCGTACGGGGTGGCGAGGACGAGCGCGGCCGCGCCCAGCGCCCACGAGGTGTCGTCCCAGGACTCGACGACGACGGGCACGCCGCGGCGCGACGGCATGAGGTGCGCGCGCAGGCTCGGCTCGAACCCCGGCCGCCAGTGCTCCCACGCCCGGGTGCCCTCGCCGAGCACGATGACGACCTCGGGGTCCATGACGTTGATCAGGCCGGCGACGCCGCGGCCGAACAGCTCGCCGGCCGCCGCGAAGATCGTCGCGTCCGGCGCGTCGAGGCCGGCCTCCCGCGCCGCGCGCAGCAGAGCGTCGTGACCGACCGACGCCTCCAGGCAGCCGGTGTTGCCGCACGAGCAGCGCGGGCCGCCGGGCTGGACGGGGAAGTGGCCGAACTCGCCGGCGCCGCCGCCCGCGCCGCGATACACGCTGCCGTCGACGACCAGCCCGGCGCCGACGCCGCGGCCGATCGTCACGACGAGGAAGTTCCGGTGGTCGCGGCCGCGGCCGTACAGCCGCTCGGCGACGGCCAGCGCGTTGACGTCGTTCTCGACGAGGACGGGGACGGGAAGCGCGGCGCGCAGCCGGGCGCCGAGGCCGAGACGGCGCCAGCCCAGCGTGGGCGCGTCGACGGCGCCCGCCTCCTGGTCGTTGACGGAGCCGGGAACGCCGATGCCGATGCCCAGGATGGGCGCATCGTCGCCCGCGGGCGCCTCGACCAGCGGCCGCAGCAGGTCGACCAGCCGGTCCGGCGCGTCGGCCGCCATCGCGTCGAACGGCCACTCCCACGACTGCCGCACCCGGCCGTCGAGCTCGACGTCGACGACGGCGACGTGGTCGGCCGCGACCTTGGCGCCCAGCGCTCGCCCGGCCGAGCCGACCAGCCCCAGCAACACCGCGGGACGGCCGCCGCGGGACGGCCGGTGCTCGACCTCCGCGACCAGGCCGCGGGCCACCAGGTCCTTGACGATCTGGGTCACGGTGGCCGGGCTGACACCCAGCGTGCGGGCGATGTCGGTCCTGCTCAGCGGGCCGGACGTACCCAGCGCGGCCAGCACGGCCGAGCGGGTGAGGTCGCCGCGGGGAACGGGCATCGGCACTTCCTTCGGGACTAAAGTTAGTCATAAAGAAACACCCGCGACATCGCGCTGTCAAGTGGTGTGCGCCACCGACAAGCAAGCGGTCCTTGACAAAATTATTTGTCGGTACGATGCTGGAGGAGTTCCGAGACAGTGCACGAGTGCCGCGTCGCGGCAGAAGCGGAGAACCCCGATGAGCACCAAGACCGTCGCCGAGAAGCTGCTGGTCAAGCCGGGCACGTCGGTGTGGGTGTCGCACCCGGACCGGCACGACCTGCTCGACCCGCTGCCGGCCGGCGTCACCGTCGTCGACGGACCGGCCGAGGCCGGCGTGGCGGTCGTCTTCGCCGACGACGCGGCGTCGGCGCGCAGCGTGCTCACGGCGCACCGCGACACCGTGACGGCGCCGCCGGTGGTCTGGATCGCCTACCCGAAGGGCGGGCGGGCGAACATCAACCGCGACACGCTCTGGCCGATCGCCGTCGAGTTCGGGCTGCGGCCGAACGGGCAGGTCGCCATCGACGACGTGTGGTCGGCGCTGCGGTTCCGGGCGTCGAAGCCCGGTGAGGCGCCGTTCACCGGCGGCGCGAAGAAGTAGTCCGCGCCGCCGGTGCCGTCAGCGTCGTCGCAACGAGGCCGAGAAGGAGTCGGCGGAGGTGGACGTGGCGCCGCCGCGACCTCGCCCGCCCCGCCCGCGGCCGCGCCGGTTGGGCGTCGTGGTCGCCGACGTGCCGGTCTTGGCCGTGGTGACGTTCGACTCGGCCGCGGCGCCGTCCCGGCCCCGCCCCGAGCCGTCGCCCTGGCCGGAACCGCCGCCCCGGCGGCGACGCGGCCGTCCCCGTCCGGCCTGACCGCCGCCCGGTCCGCGGGCCGGCTCGTCCGCCGTAGCGGCCGGTGTCGGCTTCGCGGGCGCGACCAGCGGGGCGGCCGGCCCGGTGAGCTCAGCGATCGCCGGGTGGCCCGGGCCGACCCGGGTGATCGTCGGCGTGATGCCGGCCTGGCGAGTCAGCGTGCGCACGTCGCCGGTCTGGTCGTGCGTCATGACCGTGACGACGCTGCCGCCGGCCCCGGCCCGCGCCGTGCGGCCGGACCGGTGCAGGTACGCCTTGTGCTCGGCCGGCGGGTCGACGTGGACGACCAGGCCGATGTCGTCGACGTGGATGCCGCGGGCGGCGATGTCGGTGGCGACCAGCACGCGCGTCGTCCCCTCGGAGAACGCGGCGAGGTTGCGCTTGCGGGCGTTCTGGCTGAGGTTGCCGTGCAGGTCGACGGCGGGGATGCCGGCCGCGGTGAGCACCTTCGCCAGCTTCTTGGCGCCGTGCTTGGTGCGGGCGAACAGCAGCGTGCGGCCCTGCCCCGACGCCAGTTCGCGCACCACCTGGCCCTTGTCGGCCGTCTCGACCGCGAGGACGTGGTGCGCCATCGTCGAGACCGGCGCGACGGCAGGCGCCGTCGAGTGCAGCACGGGGTTGGTGAGGTAGCGGCGGACCAGCGCGTCGACGCCGTTGTCGAGCGTCGCCGAGAACAGCAGCCGCTGGCCGCCGCGCGGCGTGGCGTCGAGCAGCCGCCGGACCGCGGGGAGGAACCCGAGGTCGGCCATGTGGTCGGCTTCGTCGAGCACCGTCACCTCGACGGCGCCGAGGTCGCAGTGGCCCTGGCCGATGAGGTCTTCCAGCCGCCCGGGGCAGGCGATGAGGAGGTCGACGCCGTTCTTCAGCGCCTTCACCTGCGGCCCCTGCCCGACCCCGCCGAAGACGACGGCGACGCGCAGCCCGGTGGCCGTGGCCAGCGGTGCGACGGTGGCGGCGACCTGGCTGGCCAGCTCGCGGGTCGGGACGAGCACCAGCGCACGCGGACGCCGGGGCTGCCGCGGGGTGCCGGAGGCGATCAGCCGGGCGACCGTGGGCACGGAGAACGCGATGGTCTTGCCCGACCCGGTCTGGCCGCGGCCGAGCACGTCGAGGCCGGCGAGGGTGTCGGGCAGCGTGGCCGCCTGGATCGGGAACGGGCTGGTGACGCCGTCGGCGGCGAGGGCCGCGACGATGGCGGCGGGCACGCCGAGCTCGGCGAACGAGCGGTCGTCGGTGACGGCGACCGGTGCGGCCACGACCGTGGTGTCGGGCGCGACGCGGTTGTGGGTGCCGGCCGGCGCGGCCGGGCGGCGGTTGCGGTTGCGGGGGCGGCGACGAGCGCCGTCGCCCCGCGAGGTGCGGGTGTCGGTGGGCACGGACGTCCTTCCAGGACGTAGAGGGAGTGGCCGGTCACGATGGGGACGCCCGCTCATCGGGAAGCGGGAACCTGCGCCGGCAACGGCGCTACGCACTCGACCTCGGGGACGTGTCATGTCGTCCCGTCGGTGCCTAGTGTGCCTTATCGGATGCCCGGCCACCAACCGGGTTCTGCTGCGATCGGAGGAACGCGATGAGTCTCCCGCCCTATCCGCCCAGCCGCTACGACGGTGCGAACGGCGAGGTGGACGTGCGATTGCGCCGTGTCGACGAGCCGCCGGAGGTGACGTACGCGTCCGGTGTGACGGTCGACTACCTGGCCACCGGCGCCTCCACGGGCGGCGACTTCGGGCTCTACCGGTGGACCTTCGGCCCCGGCCAGTCGGGGCCGGGGCCGCACTTCCACCGCACCATCACCGAGTCGTTCTACGTGCTCACCGGCGCGGTCAGCCTCTACGACGGCACCGGCTGGGTCGAGGCCGGCCCGGGCGACTTCCTGCACGTGCCGCCGGGCGGCGTGCACGGCTTCAAGAACGTCCTCGGCGAGCCGGCGTCGATGCTGCTGATGTTCACGCCGGGCGCGCCGCGCGAGGACTACTTCGAGACGCTGGCCGCGGTGTCGAAGGGGCTGGAGCTCAGCGACGAGGAGCGCGCGGAGTTCTACCTACGCCACGACAACCACTGGGTCGACTAGGTCCGGTATTGGGCCGTGAGGGGACACTCGAACGGGTCGCGCGCCTTCAGGCCGACGTCGTTGAGGTACTGGACGACGATCTTGTAGGAGCCGAGCAGCGACGTCTCGGTGTAGGCCACGCCGTGGCGCTCGCAGAACTCGCGCACGATCGGCTGCGCCTTGCGCAGGTTGGGGCGGGGCATGCTCGGGAACAGGTGGTGCTCGACCTGGTAGTTGAGGCCGCCCATGGCGAGGTCGACGACGGGGCCGCCCTTGATGTTGCGCGACATCAGCGTCTGCCGCCGCAGGAAGTCGATCTTCATGGACGCGGGGACGATCGGCATGCCCTTGTGGTTCGGGGCGAACGCGCCGCCGAGGAGCACGCCGAACAGCCCCATCTGGACGCAGAAGAACGCGATGGCCTTGCCGGGCGGCAGCACGATGAACAGCGCCGCCAGGTAGCCGCCGAGCCGGACGGTGACGAACAGGATCTCGACCCAGCGGTGCTCGAGGCGCTCGCGCCGGGCGATGTTCTGGATGCTGGCCACGTGCAGCGCGAGGCCTTCGAGCAGCAGCAGCGGGAAGAAGAACCAGCCCTGGCGGTTCGCGAACCAGCGCCCGACCGGGCCGCGCACCGCGAGCGCCGCGGGGGAGAACGCGAGGACGCCCGGCGCGATGTCGGGGTCGGCGCCCTCCTTGTTCGGGTTGAGGTGGTGGCGGGTGTGCTTGCGCATCCACCAGCTGTAGCTCAACCCGGTGAACAGGCCCGAGATGATGCGACCGGTCCACTCGTTCCAGCGGTGCGAGGCGAAGATCTGGCGGTGCGAGCCTTCGTGCCCGATGAAGCCGAACTGGGCCAGCACGACGGCGAGGGCCGCGGCGAGCAGCAGCTGGTACCAGGAGTCGCCGAGCATGGCGAAGCCGACCCAGATGCCGGCGAACGCGGCGACGGTGCCGAGCATGAGCGACCAGTAGAACGCGTACCGGCGTTTCAGCAGCCCGGCCGCCTGGATGAGTTTGGACAGCTCGGCGTACGTGCTGACGTGCCGGTCGCGGGCGGTTCCGCGCGCAGCCGGAGTCTCCATGGCCGTGGTCATCAAAGGGGCACCCTTCTGGTGATCGCGGCCGTGCCCGGCCGAGGCGTCACAGCTGTGACGTCGCTGCTGCGATAACGGCTCCGTCGAAATCCAGGTTCCGCAGCCAAGCGCAACCTACCGGGAGATGACGGATCTCTCTACGCATGGGGGGTTCATCCGGAATGCCCGATTCAGGGTGCGGCGGGGAACGTGAGGGTGACGGTGGCGCCGTCGCCGGGGCGTCCGTCGATCGCGAGGGTGCCGTCGTGGGCGTGCACGATCTCGTCCACCAGGGCCAGCCCGAGACCGAGCCGCGGATGGTGCCCGTTGCCGCCGGAGCCGCGGCGGAACCGCTGCGTGAGCTGGGCGGCCAGCTCGGGGTCGAGGCCGTCGCCGTCGTCGATGACGCTGATGCGGACGGTGCCGCCGGACCCGGACAGCCCGAGCGTGATGGTGCCGCCGCGGGCGACGTGGTCCATCGAGTTGTCGACGAGGGCGGCGACGGCCCGGCGCAGCGCGCTCGGCACGCCGGTGACGACGTGCGACTCGGCGGGGTCGCTGTCGACGACGAGGTCGACGCCGGCGTCGTCGGCGGTGGCGGAGAACGAGTCCTTGACCTCCGTCGCGACCCGGGCGAGGTCGACCGGCTGCCGCGACTCGGGACGGAACTGCATCTCCGCCGACAGCAGCAGGTCGTTGACGATGTCGTTGAGCACGCGGGCGTCGTCGACCAGCTGGTCGATCTCCTGCCGCTGGTCGTCGTCGCCGACGGGACGGCGTTGCAGCAGCTGGGCGCGGGTGTGCAGGATCGCCAGCGGGGTGCGCAGCTCGTGGCTGGCCTCGGCGACGAAACGGCGCTGCGACGTCAGCGCGTCACCGAGCGGGCGGACGGCGCGCCGCGCCACCAGCCAGCCCAGTCCGGCCGCGGCCAGCACGCCGACGGCGCCGACCAGGATCGACAGCCGGGCCAGCCGCTCGGTCTCCTCCTGCTGTTCGGTGAAGTTGGTCGCCGCGGCGACGCGGTCGCCGCCGGTCTCTTCGACGTGGGCGAGGAACGGGGTGTCACACACCTCGAACCGGTGCGTGCCGGCCCCTCTCGCGTCGACGGCGGCCCGGACCTCGTCGTCCGAGCAGCCCTCCGGCGTGCCGTCGACGATCGTCTCGCCCGGAGCCGAGTCGGCGAGCTTCGACTGCAGCTTGTGGTCGGTGGCCGAGATCCGCTCCTGCCCGCTGATGGAGTAGACCAGGGCGACGAGCACGCCGATGACCAGCGCGACCGCGACGGCCGTCTGCGCGGCGACGACCAGCGACGCCCGGCGCAGCAGCCGCCGGTCGGCCGGTGCGGACGGCGGACGGTGTGCGGCGCCGCCCCGGCGCGGGCTCACGCGGACCCCATGCGGTAGCCGAGGCCGTGGACGGTGCGGATGACGTCCCGGCCGAGTTTGCGGCGCAGGTAGTAGACGTACGTGTCGACGGCGCCGGGGCTGTCGGCGTCCTGGAACACCAGCCGGCGCAGCTCGTCGCGGGTGAACACCTGCGCCGGGTGGGCGGCGAACAGCTGCAGCAGCTCGTTCTCGCGGCCGGACAGCTCGATCGGCCCGGCCCCGCCGCCGAGCACCCGCCGCGCGGTGACGTCGAGGTAGCGCTCGCCGAGGTCCAGCCGCGTCGACGTGTCGGTGTGCCGGCGCAGCAGCGCGCGCAGCCGGGCCAGCAACTCGTCGATTTCGAACGGCTTGACGACGTAGTCCTCGGCGCCGGCGTCGAGGCCCTCGACCCGGTCCTCGGTGGTGCCGCGCGCCGTCAGCACCAGGATCGGCGTCGCGACGCCCTGCGCGCGCAGCTTGCGGACGAGGTCGACGCCCTCGATGGCGGGCAGCCCGCGGTCGATGACCATGACGGCGTACGGGCTGGTCAGCGCGCGGTGCAGGCCGGCCTGGCCGTCGTGGGCGACGTCGACCGCGTAACCCTCGCCGGTGAACAGCCGGTCCAGCAGCGCCGCCAGCTTGGCGTCGTCCTCGACCAGCAACAACGCCCGGTCCTGGTCGCCTGTCATGCCTCGATGCTCGCACGGGTGCTCTGAGGTTCCTCTGAGATTCCCGCCGAACGATGGATGTCATGGCTGGGTGCTCGGCTCGGCCGCGGAAGGGCTGACGATGAGCGGTGACGACCAGATCGAGATCCGGCCGGCCGGCGAGGACGAGCTGCGGGCCACCGCCGAGCTGCACGTGACGGAGTTGCCGCACGGCCTGTTCCCGCGGCTCGGCGACGGCTTCGTCCGGCGCTGGCACCGCGCGCACCTGGACTCCCCGTACGGCGTCGTGCTGGTCGCGGTGCGGGCCGGCGAGGTCGTGGGGTTCACGCTCGGCAGCACCGACCGGCCGGCCAACGTCGCCTGGATCATCGGCCACCGCCGCCGTGAGCTGGCGCTGGCCGGGCTGCGGGCGCTGCTCGCCCGGCCGGTGCTGGCCGCGGGGTTCGTCCGGTCGCGCGGGCCGCGGTACGCGCAGCGGCTGCTGGGACGGGGTGCGGCGCCGGCCCGGGTGGCCGGGGCGGGTCCCGTCCCGGAGGCGGGCTTCGGCGCGATCGCCGTGCTCGAGGCGATCGTCGTCGCGCCCGAGCACCGGGGCCGGTCCATCGGCACGGAGCTGGCCGACACGTTCCTCTCGACCGTCGCGGCGGCCGGTGTCGAGCGCGTCGAGCTGGTGACGAAGGCGGGCGCCCGCGGCGCGGCCGGGTTCTACGAGCGGTCCGGCTGGCGGCGCGTCGGCGACCACGTCGACCGCGACGGCGACGGGGTGCACACGTACCGGATCGACCCGCGGCTCGTGCGGGCTCGATGACCGGTCGCAGCGTCGGGCGCCGCGGCTTCCTCGTCGCGGCGGCCGGCGTCGTCGCGGCGGCCTGCGGGACGGACGAGCCGTCGCCGCCGCGGGCCGGGCGGTCGCTGCCGCGGCCGGTCCGCAAACAGCCGGAGGGCCCGGCGGTGCCCGTCCTGCCGGCGTCCGTCCCCTGGCAGCCGGGCGCCGCGGAGATCTCGCCGGAGGTCAAGGTGGCGGCGGCGCGGGTGCTGGAGGCGCTCGGCACCGTGCCCGGCGGTGTCGCCGTCACCCCCGCGGCCGGCCGCCTGACCGCAGCGGGCGCCGATCCCGCGCTCGCCGCGACCGCCGGCCCGCTGCTGCCGCCCGCCGCGCCCGCCGTCGCGCACGTCGTCTACCCGCAGTTCGGCGGGCTGGAGAGCAGCACCGCGAGCATCATGGCGGTCGTCCGGCAGACCTGGGCCGACGGCACGACGCTGCGGGAGCGGGTCGTGACGGCGGACGTCCGGCTGCGGCGCTCCGGCCGCGCGTGGACGGTGGCCGAGCTGCGCCCCGTCGCGCCGGCCCCGGACGCGGCCGCCGCCCTGACCGGCCCGGCCGCGGACCTGGCCGGTCGTGTCCAGCTGCCGGAGGCCGCCGTCGCCGACCTCGCCGCCGGTGCCGTCGACGCGCGGGTGGTCGCCGCGCTGCTGGAGCTGGCCGGGACGTACCGGCTGGCGGTCTCGGTGTTCCGGGCCGGCCACCCGGAGAACGTCTTCGGCACCGGCCGCACCAGCAACCACACCCGCGGCCGCGCCGTCGACATCTGGGCCGTCGACGACCGGCCGGTGGTGTCGATGGCGAAGGACGAGCCGTTCCTGCTCGACTTCCTGGCGGCGGTACGGGCCACCGGCAGCGACGAGATCGGCGGCCCGGTCGACCCGGACGGCCCTGGCGGCAACCACTTCGCCGACGACCTGCACCGCGACCACGTCCATCTGGGCTTCGAACGCGCCGCCTGACGCAGTGATCGTTGACGACGGTCCGCCTCCCCTGCTTTACTAGTTTCATAGGAAAGCAGGGGAGGCGGGCTCGTGTTCGTATTCCAGCTCGACAGCACCTCCGGGGTGCCGCCGTACTTGCAGCTGGTCCATCAGGTGCGGCAGGCGGTCATGGTGGGCTATCTCAGGGAGGGCGACCGGCTGCCGCTGATCAGAGAGGCGGTCGAGCAGCTCGCGATCAACCCCAACACGGTGTCGAAGGCCTATCGCCAGCTCGAGCACGAGGGCCTGGTCGATCCCAGGCCTGGCGTGGGGACGTTCGTCGCGCGCGCTCCCGACGTCACGGTGCCGCCGGCGCAGTACGCGAAGCTGCGCCGAGGCCTGGAGCAGTGGCTGCGCGAGGCCCAGGCCGCAGGACTCGACGAGCAAGCGGTCGGGGCGCTGCTGGCCGTCGTGCGGCGCGAGCTGACCGAGGAGGGTGCGGCATGAGCGCGGCGCTCGTCACCCGGGGCCTGGGCAAGCGGTACCGGTCGACCTGGGCGCTCCGGGACTGTGACCTCGAGGTGCCGACGGGCGCCGTGATCGCGCTGGTCGGGCCGAACGGCGCGGGGAAGACCACGCTGTTGCGACTGGTCGCGGGGCTGCAGCGGCCGTCGGCCGGGTCGGTCTCGCTCTTCGGCGACCTGGCGCCGGCCCAGTCGCCACAGGCCTTGGCGCAGCTGGGGTTCGTGGCCCAGGACCATCCCGTCTACCGGAGATTCCGGGTGTCCGAGCTGCTGCACCTGGGTCGTTCCCTCAACCGGACCTGGGACCAGGACTTCGCCGAGCGGCGCATCGCCGAGCTCGGCATCTCGCCGCGGCAGCGCACCGGCCGGCTCTCCGGCGGCCAGCAGGCCCAGGTCGCCCTCGCTCTGGCCCTCGCCAAACGCCCCCGGCTGCTGATCCTCGACGAGCCGGTGGCCAGTCTCGACCCGCTCGCCCGGCGCGAGTTCCTGCAGATCCTGATGGGCGCTGTGGCCGGCGACGGTCTCACGGTGCTGCTCTCGTCCCACAACGTCGCCGAGTTGGAGCGCGTCTGCGACCACCTGGTGGTGGTCGCGAACGGCAGTGTCCAGCTCGCCGGCGACGTCGACTCCCTGCTCGGCGATCACCGCGTGCTCACCGGCCCGGGCGCGGCGCTGCCCGGCGGCCCGGGCGTGATCCACGTGGACCAGGCCGATCGGCACGCCCACGTGGTCGCCAGGATCGGGCCCGCCGAGCCGATGCCCGGGTGGCAGGCCAGGCCCGTCGGGCTCGAGGAGCTCGTCCTCGCGTATCTGCGACGCGCCCGGGAACCCCGGCCCGTCCCGAGCGAGATGGAGCTGAGCGCATGATCTGGGTGGCCTGGCGTCAACACCGCGGAGAGTTCCTCGGAGCGGCGATCCTGCTGGTGGGCCTCGGCGTCCTGCTGCTCACGCACGGCATGGCGATGCACGACGCCTACGAGCGCCTGGGTCTGCGGGAGTGTCAGCTGGTCTTCCTCTCCGGTACCGATCAGGCCTGCATCGACGAGGTGATGGCCTTCGACCAGCAGTACGTGGGCCTGCCGCAGCAGTTCACCTCCTGGCTGCCGTTCCTGCCGATGGTCGCGGGCATGCTGATCGGGGCTCCGCTGCTGGCCCGCGAGTTCGAGCAGGGCACGTGGCAGCTGGCCTGGACCCAGGGCGTGACCCGGACCCGCTGGCTGGCCACCCAGCTCGTCGTGGTGCTCGGCGTCGTCTTGATCGCCTCGGTGCTGTTCGCCGCCGGCCTGAGCTGGTGGTTCGAACCCGTGGACATCCAGCGGTTCTCGAGCGGGAAGTTCAACCACGCCGTGCTGGTGTTCCCCGGCTACGTGCTGCTGGGCGTGGCGATCGGTGTCCTGGCCGGAGCGGTCTTCCGTCGCGTCCTCGTGGCGGCGGCTGTCGTCATCCCCGTCTACCTCGCGCTGCGGCTGCCGATCGAGTTCGGGCTCCGTCCCCGCTATCGCGAGCCACTGACGTCGGACGACCCCGGCGTGATCGCGCACGGCTGGCCCATCGACGGCATCACCATGGGCCCCGGCGAGGGATTCCCGTCGGTCCGGTACCAGCCGGACGACAGGTTCTGGCAGTTCCAGCTCATCGAGACCGCGATCCTCCTCGGCGTCACCGTCGTCCTGCTGGCGATCGCCTGGCGGCTCGTGCTCGGCCGCGGCGCGGTCAGGGCCGGCCGGCTCCAGGCGCCGGCGCCGGATAGGCGACCAGCCGGCCGGTGGGCTCGGGCGACGGCGGGTCGGTGAAGTCCTGGCCGACGACGTACAGCCGCGGGTCGGGGCCGCGGCTGAGGGCGCAGGCGAAGGCGCCGCGGCCGAAGTCGACGGTGGCCAGCACGTCGCCGCCCTCGCGGACCCGGACGCAGTGCTGGTGGCCGACGTCGGCGTACCAGACCGCTCCGTCGGCGTCGACGCAGATGCCGTCGGGGTGGTCGCCGGGGGTGTCGGCCCAGACGCGACGCTCGCCGAGCGTGCCGTCGTCCTCGATGGGGAACGCGGTGAGCCGGTTCGCGTACGACTCCGCGACGATCAGCGTGGCGCCGTCGGCGGTGACGGCCATGCCGTTGGGGAACGCGAGGCCGCCGGCGACGTGGTCGACCCGGCCGTCAGGGGTGACGCGGACGACGAGGCCGGGCGCGAACTCGCCGGCCGGGAAGTCGAACCCGATGCCGTTGACGTAGGCGTCGCCGCCGGCCGTCACCACGATGTCGTTCCACGGGTGCTCGGAGAACTCGCCGAGGTCCGCGTGCGCGACCATCGACCCGTCGGGCTCGCGCCGCAGCAGCCTGCGCTGCGCGGAGTCGACCACCAGCAGCCGGCCGTCGGGCAGGAAGTCGATGCACATCGGGAACGACTCGACCGTCGCCACCACCTCGTGCCGCCCGTCGTCGTCGACCGCGACGACCTGGTGCGCGCCCCAGTCGGAGAACCACAGCCGGCCGTCGTGCCAGCGCGGCGACTCGCCGAACGCGATCCCGTCCATCAGCACCCGTGCGCTCATGCCCGTTCCTCCTCGTCGGTCTGTCGGGGTAGACCGCGGTGGTGGCGGGAACTCATCGCAGGCGGCGCAGCCGGCGTCGCCCGTATGCGGCCAGGGCCGGCTTGAGCAGGATCCACTCGCCGAACCGGTACTCCGCGCCGCGAACCAGGCGGCTGGCCAGCTCGGGGTGGGCGCGGTGGAGGTACTCGCGGCCCTTCTCGGCGTGCAGCGGGTGCGACACGATCTTGATGCGGTCCGCGCCGGCCAGCAGCGGTGCGGCGTTGGTGATGTTCTCCCAGGTGGTGCGGCTGCCGGGCTCGAGCAGCAGGTCGCCGTCGTAGCCGCGTCCGGCCCGCGCGTACCGCGCCATCAGCGTCGCCTCGGCGACCGGCCCGGCCGTACTGCCGCCGCAGACGACCAGACGGGACGGGCCGAGGTCGGGCCGCTGCGAGCGCAGCCCGGCCCGCACCCGCCAGCGGTTCATCACGTTCGCCCGCGGGCCTCGATCGCGATACCCGAGGACGACGACGGCCTCGCTGCCGCCGGCCGCCGGTGCATCGCCGAGGCGACGGTGCGACGCCCGCCAGTGCTCGTACTCGCCCCAGAGCAGCACGGCGCCCAGTGCGCCCGCGACCCACGCCAGCCTCATGCCGTGACCCTACGGAGCCCGGACGCGCCGAGGGGCGGCCGGGCCGTGGCCCCGCCGCCCCTCGTCCGGCGGACTACTTGCGCAGGAAGGCGAGCAGCGCCTCGTTGACCTCGTCGGCGTGAGTCCAGAGCAGGCCGTGCGGCGCGCCCTCGACCTCGACGTAGTCGGCGTCCGGGAGCCGCTTCGCGAACTCGCGGGCGGTCGCGTCGATCGGCAGGATCCGGTCGGCCGTCCCGTGCAGGATCAGTGCCGGGACGTCGACCTTCTCGATGTCCGCCCGGAAGTCGGTCAGCCAGCTCTGCACCACGGCGAAGGAGGCGTACCAGGAGGCTCCGGCGGCGACGTTCCAGCTGGCCCGGACGGCGGCCTCGCCGATGCGGCTGCCGAGGTTCTCGTCGAGGTTGTAGAAGTCGCTGTAGAACTGGTCGAACCAGGCGTAGCGGTCGGACCTCGCCGCCTGCTCGATGCCGGCGAACACGTCGGCCGGCACGCCGGTCGGGTTGTCGTCGGTCTGCAGCAGGAACGGCTCGAGCGACGCGAGGAAGGCGGCCTTGGCGACCCGCTCGCTGCCGTACGTGCCCAGGTAGCGGCCCACCTCGCCGGTGCCCATCGAGAACCCGACGAGCACGACGTCGCGCAGGTCGAGGGTGTCGAGGACGGTCTTGAGGTCGGCGGCGAAGGTGTCGTAGTCGTACCCGGTGGTCGGCTGGCTGGACCGGCCGAAGCCGCGGCGGTCGTAGCTGATGACGCGGTAGCCGGCGTCCAGCAGGGCGGCCGACTGCTTCTCCCAGGAGTGCCCGTCGAGCGGGTAGCCGTGGATCAGCACGACCGGCTGCCCGGTGCCGTGGTCCTCGTAGTACAGGTCGATGTTCGCCGAGTTCTCGGTTCCGACGGTGATGTACGGCATGACGTGGACTCCTTCTAACTGGTTCGGAAACTTGTGGGGGTTACAAGATGGATCGAAGCATGGCTATTCCCAACCTGTCAAGGGCGTCGATGGGGTTAGAATGGGTCGCATGACGGAGTTGCTGCTCGACCTGGTGAACTCGCGCATCGTCTATCCCGACGGTCCGCGCGACGAGCTGGGTTCGGACGCCGCGGCCCGCGAGTGGCTGCGGTCGCGAGGTGCCCAGGGCACGCGGGCCGAGATCGCCGACGCCCGCGAGGTGCGGTCCGTCCTGGCCGCGGTCATCCGCGGCGAGGCACCGCTGGAGACGCTGGCCCCGTGGGTCGGCGTCATGCGGCGAAGCGCCCTGCTCACCCCCGACGGCCTCAGCTGGCAGGACGACGTCCCCGCCGGCCGGCAGGTGGGCGCGCGCGCCATCGAGGAGTGGGCGGCGCTACAGGGTCCGGACGGGTCGCGCATCCGGCCGTGCGCGGCCCACGACTGCCAGCACTTCCTCGTCGACCACAGCCGCGCGAACGCCCGGAAGTGGCACTCGATGGAGATCTGCGGCAACCGCGCGAAGGCGCGGCGGCACTACGCCCGCTCCAAGGCGGCGGCGGAGGACTGACCGCGGCTGGTCGATGCTTGCTCCGCCCGGCGGCGGGGTGACGGCGGAAGGCCTGGCCCGGCTGCGGGCGGTCGGCCGACGCTGGGCGACGTCCGCGTTGGCCTTCGGGCGGGCGGCGGCACGGTGGCGACCTGCGCGTTCGGCCGGGTACGGTCCCCGCCCGGCTGGGAGGGCTTCCCACCCTGCGGGCGGGCACCGACCATGTCCGCTCGCTGACGGCCAGTGCGGTGGCGGCCGGAGCGCGGGGCGACGTGTGGTGGCGGCTCGTGTGCCGGTGGGCGGTGTGCTTGCGCCGTGGGCTGCGTCGGGAGTGGCCGACCTGTGCCTTGGCGGGCGCTGGGCGCTCGAGGTGAGCTGCTGTCTGATGACTCATACCTGATCCAGGCGATCTGGCCCGCACCGGCGAAGTTGTGCGGTCGCCACGGTGATGGCTCGCCCCGGCGCGGTCCAGTCTGGTCGCAGGCTGGGCCGAGGAACCGTCGCCTGTGGTGACCGCGAGTCATCCTCCTTTTGGGTCGTCATGGCAGCTCAAAAGGTTGATGATCCTGGCAGGGTCTGAGAAACGGCGCCCGTCAGTCGCCGAGTTCGGTGAAGAGAGTGAGCTGCAGGCCGCCGGGGGCGTCGAGGCGGGAGTTGAGGGAGTCCCACGGGGTTCGGGTCGGCTCGGCGAGGACCGTCGCGCCGGCGTCGGCGAGGTGCCGGGTGGTGGCGGCCGAGTCGTCGACCTCCAGGGCGACGCGGATCGGCCCGGCCACCCGTTGGCCGACCTCGACGCGGTCGATGAACTCGGCCTGGGACTGGTCGACGATCTCGAGGGTGGCCCGGCCGGCGCCCAGCAGGATGACCCGGCCGTCGGGGGAGGAGAAGTCGGCGAGCTCGGGCAGGCCCAGCACGTCGCGGTAGAAGCGGACGGCGGCGTCGTGATCGGGGACGGTGACGACGAGGCGGAGTTCGCGCACCGGCGCGGAATCGGTCATGTCCCCAGTCTGGACGCCGCTCCCGTCGCCGGCCAGACCGTGCCACGCTGATCCGCGTGACCCTCCCGCCCCACATCGTCGTCATGGGTGTGTCCGGCTCCGGCAAGACGACCGTCGCGACCCGGCTGGCCGACGCGCTCGGCCGGCCGTTCGCCGAGGCCGACGACCTGCACCCGGCGGCCAACGTCGCCAAGATGGCGGCCGGCACGCCGCTCACCGACGAGGACCGCGCGCCGTGGCTCGCCACTGTGCGTGACTGGCTGACGAACGAGGCGCGGCAGGGTCACGCCGCCGTCGTCACCTGTTCCGCGCTGCGCCGGGTCTACCGCGACGTGCTCCGCGAGGCGGCCGGCGGGGTCACGTTCGTCCACCTCGACGTCGACCCGGACCGGCTCGCCGAGCGCATGCGGCGGCGAAAGGGCCACTTCATGCCGCCGAGCCTGCTGCAGTCGCAGCTCGACACGCTGGAACCGCTGGAGCCGGACGAGGACGGCGTGCGGGTCGCGGCCGAGGGCCGGCCGGACGACGTCGTCGCCGAGACGATGCGCCGGCTCGGTGCGAAGGCGCACGGTCACGCGCAGTGATGTGACCCCGGCCTCGGTTTCGATTCCGGTACGAACCGGGTATACCGGGTCGGCGGGCAGGGCGCGGCGAGACGTGGTCTCCGCTCGCGGGGGTGGCGGAGAACGTCGCTGCGCCGTGCCCGTCCCCGGGCGGGCCGCAGCGGCGCCGGGTGGTGTGATCGGCGTCGCCCGGCGGCCCGGAACTCCACAGCGGTCCCAGCCGTCTTCCCAATGGCACGAGCCACCCAAACCGCGCAACGTACCATCGAAGACGTCATGAGCACGGAACCCGAACCCGATCACACCGAATCCGCCGACCCCTCCGACCGCCCCGACCGGGGCGGTCCGCGTTATCGAGCCGGCCGCAAGAAGCGGACCGGCTGGCGCCGCATCTTCAACTGGAAGGTGTTCGGCTTCACCGTGCTCGGCCTGTTCCTGCTGTTCGCGGGTGCCATCGGCATCGCGTTCGCGATGATCGACGTGCCCGAGCCGAACGACTTCTCCACCTCCGAGTCGACCATCGTCTACTGGGACGACGGCCAGACCGAGCTGGGCCGGTTCAGCGCCGAGAACCGTGAGATCGTCGGCATCGAGGAGATCCCCGAGACCCTCCAGCAGGCCGTCGTGGCGGCCGAGGACCGCAGCTTCTACGAGAACTCCGGGTTCTCGATCACCGGCATGGCCCGGGCCGGCTGGGACGCGCTGACCGGCTCGTCCAGCGCCGGTGGCGGCTCGACCATCACGCAGCAGTACGTCAAGAACTACTACCTCACCCAGGACCGCTCCTACACGCGGAAGCTGCGCGAGCTGGTCATCTCGGTGAAGATCGACCAGGACGTCGACAAGGACCAGATCCTGGGCGACTACCTCAACACCATCTGGTTCGGCCGCGGCACGTACGGCGTGCAGACGGCCTCGCGGTCGTACTTCGGCGTCGACGTCGCCGACCTCGACCTCGCGCAGAGCGCCGCGCTGGCCGCCATCCTGCGCTCGCCGACCCGCTACGACCCCACGCTCGGCCCCGAGAACGCCGAGCGGTTCGCGCAGCGGTTCCAGTACGTCCTCGACGGCATGGTCACGACCGGCGCCGTCGACCAAGCCACCGCCGACGCCACCGTGCCGCCGGAGATCCTGCCCGAGCAGCAGGTCAACCGGTACGGCGGGCCCAACGGCTACCTGCTGATGATGGTCCGCAACGAGCTGGTCGCGATGGGCTACGACGAGCAGGAGATCGAGACCGGCGGCCTGCGCGTGACGTCCACGTTCAACACGCAGGCGCAGTCGGCGGCCATCCAGGCGATCCAGGATGAGCGGCCCACCGAGGACGCCGACGGCGTGCGCATCGGCCTCGCGGCGGTGCGGCCCGGCGACGGCGCCGTCGTGGCGGTGTACGGCGGGCCCGACGCCGTCGAGCAGAGCTACAACGACGCCGTCGACGCCATCCCGCAGGCCGGGTCCACGGTGAAGCCGTTCGTGCTGGCCGCGGCGCTGGAGAACGGCTACTCGCTGCGCAGCCGCTTCTGGGGCAACTCGCCGTTCGACCCGCCCGAGCTCGGCCCGCCGGTGAACAACCAGGGCAACCGCGACTACGGCCGCAACGTCACGCTCGAACGCGCCATGGAGAGCTCCGTCAACACCGCGTTCGTCGACGTCGCCCTGCAGATGGGTGCCGACAAGGTGGCCGACTCCCTGGTCCGGGCCGGGTTCCCCGACGACGAGCAGTTGTCCGCGAACCTCAACCCGCGCATCGCCATCGGCATCGGCGGCGTGTCGGCGCTGAACATGGCCAACTCCTACGCCACGCTCGCGGCCCAGGGCCTGCGCTCGACCACGACCACCGTCCAGCAGATCGTCGACCGCGACGGCGCCGTCATCCACGAGCTGCAGGCGTCCGGGGAGCGGGTGTACGAGGAGGACGTCACCAACGACGTCACCTACGCGCTCACCGAGACCGTCGACAACGGCACCGCCGACGCCGCACAGGACCTCGACCGCCCGGTCGCCGCGAAGACGGGTACCCACGACGACAAGACGGCCTGGTTCGCCGGCTACACGCCGCAGCTGGCAGCGTCGGTCGTGTACTTCCGCGGCGACGGCACCGAGTCGCTCGACGGCGTCGGCGGCATGTCCCACTTCAGCGGCGGCGCCTTCCCCGGCCGCACCTGGACGGCGTTCATGGAGGGCGCGCTCGAGGGGCTGCCCGAGGAGGACTTCCCCGACGCCGCGAACATCCGCGAGGACAACGGCAACGACGACGAGGACCGGCCGAGCAACAACCGTCCCAACCGTCCTGACAACGACGACGAGGACGAGGACGACAACAACGGCAACCAGAACGGCAACGAGGGCGGGCGGCCCCCGACCGAGGAGCCGCCGCCGACCGAGGAGCCGCCGCCGAGCAGCGACGAGGGTGGCGAAGAGCCGCCGCCCGGTACTGACGGCGGCACCGAGTCCGGCACCGACACGGGCGGCACGGACACCGGCGGCACGGACACCGGCGGCACCGAGTCCGGCACCGACACCGGCGGGACGGACACCGGCGGCACCGAGTCCGGCACCGACACCGGCGGCACCGACACGGGTGGCACCGACACCGGCGGGACGGACACCGGTGGCACCGAGATCGGCACCGAGCTGGGCGGCACCGACACCGGCGCCGACGCGGGCCGGGGCGCGGTCGTGCTGCTCGGCGCGGGTGCGCTGGCCGTCGGCGGGATCAGCCGGCGGCGTCGATGACCTCGAGGGCGGTGGCGAGGTCGTGCACCACGATCGGGTCACCGCCCGCGGCGTCGCCAGTCGCCTTCTCGTGCGCCTCGAGCCGTAGCCAGTCGGCCCACGTCACGACCCTGACGCCGCGCTCGGCCAGCAGCTTGTCGACGCTGTCGGGGTCGGACGGACGCTCCGGCAGGGTGTCGAGGTCGGCGAGCACCGACTCGGCGACCTCGTTGGCGTCGCCGCGGTTGGTCGCGATGACGCCGGTGGGGCCGCGGCGCAGCCAGCCGGTCACGTAGACCCCGGCGAGCGTCGCGCCGTCGTCGAGCACCCGGCCGTCCTGCGACGGGATGGTGCCGCTGCTCTCGTCGAACGGCAGCCCCGGGATCGGCCGGCCGTGGTAGCCGATGGCCCGCACGACCAGTTGCGTCGGCAGCGTGAGCGTCGGCGCGCCGCCGGGCCGGGTGGGCTCGAGCTCGATGCCGGCGACCGCGGTGTCGCCGAGGATGCGCGCCGGCCGCCGCCAGTAGTGCAGGTGGATGCGGCGCGGCGCGCCGGTGACCGGGCGCTCGGACCACTCGCGGCAGACGTCGACGGTGACCTTGGCGTGCCGGTCGTGGGCCACGGCCTCCTCGTCGGCCGGTCCGAGCACGAGGTCGGCGGGGTCGACGACGAGATCGACGGCGTCGAGGGCGCCCAGCTCGTGCAGCTCGGGCGAGGTGAACTTGGCCTGCGCCGGCCCGCGCCGGGCGACGAGGTGGATGTCGGTGACGGTGCTGGCGGCGAGCGTCTCGAGGACGTGCCGCGGCATGGAGGTGCCGCGCAGCGCCGTCGCGTCCTTGGCGAGGATGCGCGCGATGTCGAGGGCGACGTTGCCGGCGCCGATGACCGTCGCACTGGTGAGACCGTGTGGCAGCGAGACGGCGCCCGCCTCGGGGTGGCCGGTGTACCAGGCGACCAGCTCGGACGCGCCGTACGAGCCGGGGAGGTCCTCGCCCGGGATGCCGAGCCGGCGGTCGCCGAGCATGCCGGTGGACACCACCACGGCGTCGTAGCCGGCCCGCAGCTCGTCGACCGTGATGTCGCGGCCCACGCTCACGTTGCCGAGGAACCGCACCCGGGTGTGCTCGAAGCCGCGGGCCAGCACGCGCGAGATGTTGCGGGTCTTCGGATGGTCAGGCGCGACGCCGTAACGGACCAGGCCGTACGGGGCGGGCGCGGCCTCGAACACGTCGATGCGGTCGAACCGTTCCTCGCGGACCAGCGCCGCCAGGGCGTACAGCCCGGCCGGACCCGCACCGACGATGGCGGCCGCCCGGCCGGCCGCCTCGGATCGACTCCCGTCGTCCTCCATCCCACCAACGTATGCCGTCGGCGCCCGCCCGCACCAGAGGCTCACGGGCGCGGTGGGGGCGGCGTGAGGAGACGTTGACACGGGCGGGCTGCTCGGGCGACACCGCGGTAACGGCGCGTTCCTAGCGTCGGCGTCGGAGTCAGACCCCCGACCCGGAGGACGTCATGACACAGACGCCAACGCTCGCCCCGCCCGCGCCGTCCCCTCCCGTGCGACGGGGCGGGCGGTGGATCGACCACTGGGAGCCGGAGGACGAGACGTTCTGGCAGCGCACCGGCCGCGGCATCGCCCGGCGCAACCTGGTCGTCTCCATCGTCGCCGAGAACGTCGCGTTCTCGGTGTGGACGCTGTGGAGCATCTCGTCCGCGCTGCTGGTCGCCCACTACGGCTTCGGCTTCAGCGCCGCCCAGATGTTCTTCCTCGTCGCGGTCCCGAACCTGGTCGGCGCGGTCCTGCGCATCCCGTACACGTTCGCGGTCCCGCGCTTCGGCGGCCGGAACTGGACGGTCGTCAGCGGGCTGCTGCTGCTCGTGCCGACGGTGCTGCTGGCGGTGGCGGTCGGCAACCCGGGCACGCCGTACTGGGCGTTCCTGCTGATCGCGGCGACGGCCGGGTTCGGCGGCGGGAACTTCGCGTCCAGCATGACGAACATCAGCTTCTTCTACCCGGACCGGTCGAAGGGACTGGCGCTCGGCCTGAACGCGGCCGGCGGGAACATCGGCGTCGCGCTGATCCAGCTCGGGCTGCCGCTGATCGTCGGCGCCGGCGGGCTGTTCGGGCTGGTCGGCGCGAGCGCCGCCGGGGTGGACCTGGCCCGGGCGGGATGGGCGTGGGCGGCGCTGGGGCTGGTCGCGGCGGTCTGCGCGTGGTTCTTCATGGACAACCTGTCGGTGTCGCTGGCGACGTTCCGCTCGCAGATCACGGTCGTCCGGCACCGGCACACCTGGATCGTGTCGTGGCTCTACATCGGCACGTTCGGCTCGTTCATCGGCTACTCGTCGGCGTTCCCGCTGCTCATCCAGCTGCAGTTCCCGGAGGTGCCGGCGGCGAACTACGCGTTCCTCGGCGCGCTGGTCGGTTCGGTGGCGCGGCCGTTCGGCGGCTGGCTGTCCGACCGGGTGGGTGGGGCGCGGGTGACGTTCTGGAACTTCGCGGCGATGGCCGCCGGCACCGTCGTCGTGATCGTGGCGGTCGACGGCGGCAGCTGGCCGCTGTTCCTCGGCGCGTTCCTGCTGGTGTTCGTGACGACCGGGCTCGGCAACGGGTCGACGTTCCGGATGATCCCGATGATCTTCCGTGACCGGACGGAGGCGGCCGCCGTCATCGGGCTGTCGTCGGCGGTGGGCGCGTTCGGCGGGTTCGCCATCGTCGCGACGTTCGGTGTGCTCGGCCTGGTGAACGACGGCCGGGTGCCGGCCGGCGCGGTGGCGGCCGCGTTCGTGATCTTCCTCGGCTTCTACGTCACCTGTGCGCTCCTGACCTGGTGGAACTACGCGCGACGGGGTGCGGCACTGGCCGGCTCCGACATCTGATCACGGCCGGCGGAGGTGACGAGTGCGAGGCATTTATCGCGGGCGTAACGTGACGGAGCCGGTCCGGAAACGGCCGGTTCACATCGTGGCGGGCATGGGCACCACGGCCACCCACTGCGCGTACTGCGCGCTGCAGTGCGCGATGACGCTGACGGCGGACGCCGTCGGCCGCGTTACCGTGGGCCCGCGCGACTTCCCGACCAACCGCGGCGGCCTGTGCCAGAAGGGCTGGACGGCGGCCGAGCTGCTCTCGTCGCCGCACCGGCTGACGACGCCGCTGCTGCGTGTCGACCGGTCGGCGTCGTTTCGCGAGGCGAGCTGGGACGAGGCGCTGGACGTGGTGGCGGCCCGGCTGACCGCGACCCAGCGCGACCACGGCCGCGACACGGTCGCCGTCCTCGGCGGCGGCGGGCTGACCAACGAGAAAGCCTACCAGCTGGGCAAGTTCGCCAGGGTCGCGCTGCGGACGAAGAACATCGACTACAACGGCCGGTACTGCATGTCGTCGGCTGCGGCGGCGTCGAACCGGGCGTTCGGCATCGACCGCGGGCTGCCGTTCCCGCTGCCCGACCTCGCCGAGACGGGCGCCGTCCTGCTGGCCGGCGGCAACGTCGCCGAGACGATGCCGCCGTTCGTGCGGCACCTGGCCGCCGTCGTCGACCGCGGCGGCGCACTGATCGTCGCCGACCCGCGCCACACCGCCACGGCCGAGCGGGCGACGCTGCACCTGCCGGTGCTGCCCGGCACCGACCTCGCGCTGGCGCTCGGGCTGCTGCACATCGCCGTCGCCGACGGTCACGCCGACCGCGCCTACATCCACGACCGCACGACCGGCTTCGACGCGGCCTGGCGGGCGGCCGCGCAGTGGTGGCCGGAGCGGGTGGAACGGGTCACGGGAGTCTCGGTGCAGGCACAGCGGGCGACGGTCGCGCAGCTGGCCGCGGGCGCGCGCGGCCGCGGCGCCGTCGTCCTCACCGCCCGCGGCGCGGAGCAGCAGAGCAAGGGCACCGACACCGTCTCGGCGCTGATCAACCTGACGCTGGCGCTCGGCCTGCCCGGCAAGCCGTCCAGCGGGTTCGGCTGCATCACCGGCCAGGGCAACGGTCAGGGCGGGCGCGAACACGGGCAGAAGGCGGACCAGCTGCCCGGGTACCGGCGCATCGACGATCCCGCCGCCCGCGCGCACGTCGCCGCCGTCTGGGGCGTCGACCCGGACGACCTGCCCGGGCCGGGCCCGTCGGCGTACGAGCTGATCGAGCGCCTCGGGACGGACGGCGGGCCGCGGGCGCTGCTGGTGCACGGCACGAATCTCGCCGTGTCGTCGCCGCGGGGCCGGTTCGTCGCGGACCGGCTGGCCGCGCTCGACCTGCTGGTGGTCAGCGACGTCGTGCTGTCCGAGACCGCCGCGCTGGCCGACGTCGTCCTGCCGGTCACGCAGTGGGCCGAGGAGGACGGCACGATGACCAACCTCGAGGGCCGGGTGATCCGCCGTCGCCGGGCGGTCGCGCCGCCGCCGGGGGTGCGCACCGAGCTGTCCGTGCTGGCCGCGCTCGCGGAGCGACTGGGCCGCGGCGACCGGTTCAGCGACGACCCGGAGACCGTCTACGACGAGTTGCGCCGGGCCAGTGCGGGCGGCGTCGCCGACTACGCCGGCATCGGCTGGGACCGCATCGACGCCGAGGGCGGCGTGTTCTGGCCGTGCCCGTCGGTCGCGCACCCGGGGACGCCGCGGCTGTTCGCGGACGGCTTCCCGACGCCGGACGGCCGGGCCCGGTTCGTCGCCGTCGAGCACCGGCCGCCGGCCGAGGACGTCGACGCGGAGCACCCGGTGTACCTCACGACCGGGCGGATCCTGCAGCAGTACCAGAGTGGTGCGCAGACCCGCCGGATCGCGGCGCTGGCGGCCGAGCCGCACGTGGAGATCCACCCCGACCTGGCCCTCCGGTCCGGGCTGGCCGACGGCGACCTCGTCCGGGTGGTCAGCCGCCGCGGCGACGCCGTCGGGCGGGTCCGGCTGACCACGACCATCCGGCCCGACACCGTCTTCATGCCGTTCCACTGGGGCGGCGAGCAGGCGGTGAACCGGGTGACGAACCCCGCGCTGGACCCGGTGTCGCGGATGCCGGAGTTCAAGGTGTGCGCGGTACGGCTGGAGCGGGTGGTCGCGTGACCCGGGTCCTCGTCGTCGGGCACGGCATGGCCGGCGCCCGGTTCGTGCAGGAGCTGCGCACCCGCGACCCCGGCCGCCGGTTCGAGCTGACGGTGCTGGGTGCGGAGCCGGAAGCCGCGTACAACCGGGTGCTGCTGTCGTCGGTGCTGGCCGGGTCGCTGGCGCCGGCGGAGATCGAGACGGTGCCGTCGGCCTGGTACGCCGCCGAAGACGTCGAGCTGCGCACCGGCGTCACCGTGGCCGCGATCGACCGTCGCCGCCGCCGGGTCCTGACCACCGCCGGTGAGCACGTCCCGTACGACCACCTCGTGCTGGCCACCGGCAGCCGTCCGTGGGTGCCGCCGATCGAGGGGCTGACCGGCGACGACGGCGAGCTGGACCGCGACGTCGCCGTGTTCCGCACGCTGGGCGACTGCCGGGCGATGCTGGCGCGGCTGCACCGGGTGCGGCACGCGGTGGTGCTCGGCG
This sequence comes from Jiangella alba, assembly GCF_900106035.1. Classification (GTDB taxonomy): domain Bacteria; phylum Actinomycetota; class Actinomycetes; order Jiangellales; family Jiangellaceae; genus Jiangella; species Jiangella alba. The sequence continues at coordinate 691,124 of NZ_FNUC01000004.1, read as the reverse complement.
GCGGGCTGCTCGGCCTGGAGGCGGCCCGCGGGCTGGCCGGTCGTGGCATCGCCGTCGAGGTCGTGCACCCGGCGGACCGGCCGATGGAGCGGCAGCTGGACCTCGACGCCGGCCGGGTGCTGGCCCGGACGCTGCGCTCGCTGGGGGTGCACGTGCGGCTGAACGCGGGAGCGGTGCGGTTCACCGACGGCTGGGGCGGCGGCGGGCGCGGCCTGCGGCTGGAGGACGGCACCCGGCTGCCGGCCGACCTCGTCGTCGTGGCCTGCGGCGTGCGTCCGAACAGTGCGCTGGCCGCCGCGGCGGGGCTCGAGACCGGCCGGGCGGTCGTCGTCGACGACACCATGACCTCGGTGACCGACCCGGCGATCCACGCCATCGGCGAGTGCGCGCAGCACGACGGCCAGGTGTACGGGCTGGTGGCGCCGGCGTGGGAGCAGGCCGCGGTGCTGGCGGACGTGCTCAGCGGCGGGCCCGCGCGCTACGGCGGCTCGGCCGTCGTCACCCGGCTCAAGGCGGCCGGCGTCGACCTCGCCGCGATGGGCGAGACCGACGTCGACGACTTCGCCGACGGCGTCGAGGTGCTGCGGTTCGCCGACCCGGCCCGCGGGACGTACCAGAAGGTCGTGATCCGCGACGACCGCGTCACCGGCGCGATCATGCTCGGCGGGCCGGAGACCGTCGGCGCCGTCACCCAGCTGTTTGACCGCGCGGCGCCGGCGCCGGCCGACCGGCGGGCGCTGATCTTCCCCGGCGTGGCCGCGTCCTCCGCCGACGCCGCGGACGCGCCGGACGACCAGACCATCTGCCGCTGCAACGGCGTCACCGCCGGCCGGATCCGCGCGGCCGGCGCCGGCACCGTCGCCGAGGTCGCCGCCACCACCCGCGCGACCACCGGCTGCGGCGGCTGCCGCGCCGACGTCGCCGCGCTGCTCGCGTCCCGATCCACCGTGGAGGTCCCCGCATGAGCACACCACGTCACCTCGTCGTCGTCGGCAACGGCATGGTCGGGCAGCGGCTGGTCGAGGCGGTCCGGCAGCGCGACCCGCAGCAGCGGTGGCGGATCACCGTCCTCGGCGAGGAGCCGCGGCCCGCCTACGACCGCGTCGCGCTGACCTCGTACCTCACCGGGACGACCGAGGAGGAGCTGCGGCTGGTCCCGGACGGCTGCTACGACGACGGCTGCGCGCTGGTGCTGGGCGAGGCGGTCGTCGAGGTCGACCGCGACGCCCGGCGGGTGCGCACGTCGGCCGGCCGGGAGCTCGCCTACGACGCGCTGGTGCTGGCCACCGGCTCGCGGCCGTTCGTCCCGCCGGTGCCGGGCGCGGACCTGGACGGCTGCTTCGTCTACCGGACCATCGACGACCTGGACGCGATCCGCACGCGGGCGGCGTCCGTGTCGTCCGGCGTGGTCGTGGGTGGCGGCCTGCTCGGGCTGGAGGCGGCGAACGCGCTGCTCTCGCTCGGGCTGTCGACCAGCGTGGTGGAGTTCGCGCCGCGGCTGATGCCCGCGCAGATCGACCGCGGCGGCGGCGAGGTGCTGCGGCGCAGGGTCGAGGCGCTCGGGCTGACGGCGCGGCTGGACACCGCGACCGAGCGGATCGCGGCCGTCGACGGCGGACTGCGGCTGACCTTCGCCGACGGATCGTCGCTGGACACCGGGGTGGTGGTGTTCTCCGCCGGGATCCGGCCGCGGGACGAGCTGGCCCGGTCCGCCGGTCTCGCCGTCGGGGAGCGCGGCGGCGTCGTCGTCGACGAGGGGTGCCGGACGTCCGACCCGGCGATCTGGGCCGTCGGCGAGTGCGCCCTGGCCGGCGGCCGCGTCTACGGGCTGGTCGCGCCCGGCTACGAGATGGCCGAGGTGGTGGCCGACCGGCTGCTCGGCGGCGACGCGGCGTTCGCCGAGGCCGACACGTCCACGAAGCTCAAGCTGCTCGGCGTCGACGTCGCCAGCTTCGGCGACGCGCACGCGGCGGCGCCGGACGCGCTCGAGGTCGTGTACGCCGACCCGGTCGGCGGCGTCTACAAGAAGCTGGTCGTCACCGACGACGCGTCGCGGCTGCTCGGCGGCGTGCTGGTCGGCGACGCGTCGGCCTACGCGGCGCTGCGGACCATGGTCGGGCAGCCGCTCGCCGACACCCCCGAGCAGCTGCTGCTGGCCGGGCCGTCCACGTCCGACCTCGGCGACGACGCTCAGGTGTGCTCGTGCCAGAACGTGTCGGCCGGCGCCATCCGCGCCGCGATCCACGACGAGGGCTGCGCGGACGTGGGAGCGCTGAAGGCGTGCACCCGGGCCGGCACCGTCTGCGGCAGCTGCGTCCCGCTGTTGAAGACGCTGCTCACGCAGTCCGGCGTCGAGGCGAACCCGGCGCTGTGCGAGCACTTCGCGATGGGACGGGCGGAGCTGTTCGACCTCGTGCGGGTCACCGGGCTGCGGACGTTCAGCGGGATCGTCGCCCGGCACGGGACCGGGCGCGGCTGCGACATCTGCAAGCCGGTGGTCGCGTCGATCCTGGCGTCGCTCGGGAGCGGGCACGTCCTCGACGGTGAGCAGGCGGCGCTGCAGGACACCAACGACCACTTCCTGGCCAACCTGCAGCGCAACGGCACCTACTCCGTCGTGCCCCGGGTGCCGGGCGGCGAACTGACACCGGAGGGGCTGATCGCGATCGGCGAGGTGGCCCGCGACTTCGGCCTCTACTCCAAGATCACCGGCGGGCAGCGCATCGACCTGCTCGGCGCCCGCGTGGAGCAGCTGCCGGCGATCTGGCGGCGGCTGGTCGACGCCGGGTTCGAGAGCGGGCACGCGTACGGCAAGGCGCTGCGGACGGTGAAGTCGTGCGTCGGGTCGGCCTGGTGCCGCTACGGCGTGCAGGACTCCACGTCGCTGGCGATCATGCTGGAGCTGCGCTACCGCGGGCTGCGGGCGCCGCACAAGATCAAGGCCGGCGTCTCCGGGTGCGCCCGCGAGTGCGCCGAGGCGCGCAGCAAGGACGTCGGCATCATCGCGTCGGAGCACGGCTGGAACCTCTACGTCGGCGGCAACGGCGGGTTCCGGCCGCGGCACGCCGAGCTGTTCGCGTCCGACCTCTCCGCCGAGGCGCTCGTCGCGCTGGTGGACCGCTTCCTCATGTTCTACGTGCGGACGGCGGACCGGCTGCAGCGCACGTCCGCCTGGATCGAGGCGCTCACCGACGAGCACGGCGACGGCCTGGCCTACCTGCACCGCGTCCTCGTCGCCGATTCCCTGGGTCTCGGCGCCGAACTGGAGGCCGCGATGCAGGCGCACGTCGGCTCCTACGCCGACGAGTGGGCCGCGGTCCTCGACGACGAGGAGAAGCTCGGCCGGTTCGTGTCGTTCGTCAACGCCCCCGACGCACCCGACCCGAGCATCCGGTTCGAGGTGGAGCGCGGGCAGATCCGTCCCGTCGTGGCGGGGCCGACCCTGGAGGTGGTGCGCCGATGACCGTTCTCGACGTCCGGCTGTGGACCGTCGTCTGCCGCCTCGACCGGCTGCTGCCCGAGCGCGGAGTGGCGGCGCTGGTCGGCGGCGTGCAGGTGGCGATCTTCCGCGGTGTCTCCGGCGAGGTCCACGCGGTGGGCAACCGCGACCCGTTCAGCGGTGCCTACGTGTTGTCGCGCGGCATCGTGGGGTCGCGCGGCGCCGAGCCGACCGTCGCGTCGCCCTTGCACAAGCAGGTGTTCTCGCTGGTCACCGGGGAATGCCTGGACTCGGCGGGCGTCACGGTGCCGGTGTACGACGTGCGGGTGCGCGACGGCGACGTCGAGGTGGCGGTGCCGTGACGGAGCACCTGCCGCTGGCGGGGTTCACCGTCGCCTTGACGGCCGCGCGCCGGCGGGAGGAGCTGGGCGCGCTGCTGGAGCGGCGCGGCGCCCGGGTCGTGCAGGCGCCGGCGATCCGGATCGTCCCGCTCGACGACGACGCCGAGCTGCTGGCGGCGACCCGGCGGTGCGTCGACGAGCCGGTCGACATCGCCGTCGCCACCACCGGGATCGGGTTCCGCGGCTGGATGGAGGCGGCCGACGGCTGGGGGCTGGGCGAACGGCTGCTGGACCGGCTCGGCTCGGCGACGCTGCTGGCCCGCGGCCCGAAGGCACGCGGCGCGCTGCGGGCGGCCGGGCTGACCGACGACTGGGCGCCGCCGTCCGAGTCGTCCGCCGAGGTGCTGGAGCACCTGCTCGCGCAGGACCTGACCGGCCGGCGCATCGCGGTGCAGCTGCACGGCGAACCGCTGCCCGACGTCACCGATGCGCTGACCGCCGCCGGCGCCGTCGTCGTCGCCGTGCCGGTCTACCGCTGGGTGCCGCCGGACGACGTCGCGCCGCTGGGCCGGCTGGTCGAGGCGGTCGCGGCGCGGCAGGTCGACTGCGTCGTGTTCACCAGCGCGCCGGCGGTGGCCAGCCTGTTGTCACTGGCGTCGTCCATGGGGCTGTCGTCCGCGGTGCTCGACGCGCTGCGGTCGTCGGTGCTGCCCGCGTGCGTCGGGCCGGTGACCGCGGCGCGGCTGGAGCGGCTGGGCATCGCGACGGTGCAGCCGGCCCGCTCGCGGCTGGGCGCGCTGGTCCGCGAGATCGTGGCGTCGTTGCCGGCCCGCTGCCGCACGCTGCGGGCCGCCGGGCACGCCGTCCAGCTGCGCGGGCACGCCGTCGTCGTCGACGGGGAGGTGCGCGAGCTGCCGCCCGGGCCGATGGCCGTGCTGGCCGAGCTGGCCCGCCGTCCCGGCGTCGTCGTGTCGCGGGCCGAACTGCTCGCCGTCCTGCCCGGCGGCGGTTCGGACGAGCACGCGGTCGAGATGGCGGTCACCCGGCTGCGCGGCGCTGTCGGGGCGAAGGTCGTCCAGACCGTGGTGAAGCGCGGCTACCGCCTGGCCTACGAGCCCGAGGCGTCGGGCGCGGCGAAGTACTCGTCATGACGGGCCACGTGGCGATCGTCGGCGGCGGTCCGGGCGACCCGGGGCTGCTCACGCTGCGCGGGTTCGACCTGCTCAAACAGGCCGACGTCGTGCTGGTGGACCGGCTGGCGCCGCGGTCGCTGCTGGACGCGCTGTGCCCCGACGTCGAGATCGTCGACGTCGGCAAGGAGCCGCACAAGCACCGGCGCGGCCAGCGCGAGATCGAGACGCTGATGATCGACCGCGCCCGCCGCGGGCTGCGCGTCGTCCGGCTCAAGGGCGGCGACCCCTTCGTCTTCGGCCGCGGCGGCGAGGAGACGCTCGCCTGCGCCTCGGCCGGCGTGCCGTACGAGGTGGTGCCCGGCGTGACGAGCGCCGTCGCCGTGCCCGCGCTGGCCGGCATCCCGGTGACGCAGCGCGGCGTGACGCAGGAGGTGACGATCGTCAGCGGGCACGCCCACCCGGACGCGCCGGAGTCGACCGTCGACTGGGACCGGCTGGCGGCCGGCGCCGGCACGATCGTCGTGCTGATGGGCGTGACGCACCTGTCCGGTATCGCCGCCCGGCTCGTCGCCGGCGGGCGGCGGCCGGGCACGCCGGTCGCCGTGGTGATGTCCAGCGGGGTGCGGGTCGTCGTCGCGACGCTCGACACCGTCGGCTGCGCGGCCGAGGGGATCGAGCCGCCCGCCGTCGTCGTGATCGGCGACGTGGTCGCGCTGCGCGACCTGCTGGCGTGAGCGTCCGAGGGGGTGTCTCCCGGGTCCGTGGCCTACTGCGCGACGTCCAGGCGGCGCCTCGCGGCGTTCTCGTCAGTCGTCATAGAACCCCGCTATGACTCCTTCCTCGCACCTTGCGAGGCATCCACCTGGACGCCGCTCGCTACGGCCGAGACCCGGGAGACACCCCCTAGCTGCGGGTGCCGCGGGCGCGGCGGGCGACCCGGCGCTGCCAGCGGTCCATCTCCGAGCGCAGCGGCGTGGCCAGGAACTCGCCCAGTGTGACGCCGGCGGCCAGCGCCAGCGCGATGCCGAACGCGGCGATCAGCTGTCCCGTCCCGCCGACGACGTCGTCGCCCTCGACCATGCGGAACATCGCGTTGTAGATCGCCAGGCCCGGCAGCAGCGGCGTGATGCCGCACACCGAGATGACCAGGTTCGGCGTCTTCAGCGGCTCGCTCAGGCCGCCGGCGATCAGGCCCACCACCAGCGCCGCCAGGAAGGACGAGCCGGCCGGGCCGATCTCCAGCACCTGACGGCCCAGCAGCAGCACCGCGGCCGCCACCATGCCGACGCCGAGCACGACCGGGATCGTGCGCGCCCGCGTGTACGACGCGAGGCTCCAGGCGCCGGCGATGAGGCCGCCGCTGAGGATCTGGATCGTGGTCGGGATGTTCAGCGTGCCCGGTTCGAGGATCGTCAGCGGGATGCCGGCGCGCTGGCCGAGATCGAGCATGACGCCGATGCCGACCACCAGCCCGATGGTGTGCAGCACCACCTCGTACGTGCGCGCCGCCGCCGTCAGCGGGTAGCCGGCGATGGCGTCCTCGGCCGAGCCGACCAGCGACAGCCCGGCCAGCAGCACGACGATGCCGGACGCCACGATCAGCGACGGCGGCAGCAGCGTCGGCGACCAGCCGAACCGGTCCGTCGCCCACAACGCCGCCAGCCCCACCACCGTCGCCAACCCGGCGCCGATGACCTGCTGGAACAGGTACGGCAGGCCCCACCGGCGCAGCGCGCGCAGCGTCCGGTCGATGACGATCGTGGTGACCGCCGCGACCAGCGCCACCAGCCAGCCGCCGTTGAGCAGCAGCGCCACCCCCGAGGCCATCAGGCCCAGCGCCAGCGTCACGATCCAGCGCCGGTACGGGTGCGGCGCCGCCAGGACCTCGTCCAGCTTCCGCTGCGCGTCGTCGAGGGTGACGCCGCCGCGATGCACCTCGTCGACGAGGTCGAACAGCTCCGCCAACCGGCTGTAGTCGGAGTTGCGCAGGTTGATGACGCGGACCTTCGTGATGGGGTCGTCGTCGCGGTCGATGGACGCGATGATCGAGATGAACGTGATGTCGACCTGCAGCCGCGTCACCCCGAACCCGGCCGCGAGCCGCAGCAGCGCCGCCGTCACGTCCGCCACCGGCGCACCCGTGGCCACCATGGCGTCGCCGGTGCGCAGGATGAGGTCCAGGACCTGCCGCTCCTCCTCCGCCGTCAGCCGGCTCTGCAGGCCGCGGATCGCCAGCGGCTGCGTCGGCGGGCCCTGCGGGCGGACCACGCGGCGGGCCCGCTGCCGGAACGGGCCCTGGGCGCTCGGGTCGTACGTCATGATCCGACGGTACGAACATCGCGCAGACTTGTCCCGTGACTCTCATCGCCGTGGCGCACGGGACCCGCGCCCCCGAAGGCCCCGTCGTACTGGAATCGCTGCTCGCCGGCGTGCGTACGTTGCTGCCGGGGGTGGACGTCCGGGTGGCGTACGTCGACGTGATCGGGCCGACGCTGTCCTCGGTGCTGGCGTCCGTGCCCGACGGCTCGCGCGCCGTCGTGGTGCCGATGTTCCTCGCGTCGGGGTATCACGTGCGGGTCGACGTTCCCTCGGCCGTGGCTGCGGACGGTGGGCGCGCGATCGTGACGCCGGCGCTCGGCCCGGACCCCGCCGTGGTGGCCGCCGTCGAGGCGCGGCTGCGTTCTGCTTCTCCCGACCTGCCGTCCGCCGTCGTGCTGGCCGCCGCCGGCTCGTCCGACGAGTCGGCCCTCGCCGAGGTCTCCGTCGCCGCGTCCTTGCTGGCGTCGGCGCTGGCCCGCCCGGTCGTGCCGGCCTTCGTGACGACGGCCTCGCCGCCCGTGCCCGACGCGGTCGCGTCCCTCCGCGCCGCCGGCCACCCCCGCGTCGGCGTGGCGTCGTACCTGCTCGCGCCCGGGCTCTTCCAGCAGCGCCTGGACGCCTCCGGCGCCGACGTCGTCGCCCCGCCGATCGGGCCGCACCCCCTGGTCGCCGCCCTCATCGCGGAGCGCTACCGGGCGGTCACGCCTCCCGCAGACCCGCCTCGGTGAGCCGCCGCAGGTGATCGGCGTACCCCTCCGGCTCCGGCCGCCGCACGGTCTCGCCGGAGATCGCGTCGTACACGCCCTGGGCGGTCAGCCCGCGCGCCGCCAGCCACGCCGCGGCCCCCTCGCTGCTGCCCTCCTCGTCCTCGTCGACCGCGTGCAGCATGTAGTCGGTGAGCCGCTCCCGGCCCCACTGATCGGCCGGCACGGGGTACGGGTCGCCGGGCGGCGCCTCCGGCCCGAACAGGTCGTACCAGACGCTCCGGTACCACTCGTCCGTCGCCCACTGGCTCGAACCACGCATGGGCGGGTTCGACGAGTCGCGGATGTGCGCCGCGAACTCGTCGCGAATGGCGTGGAAGCTGCCGTCAGCGTCTTCGGCGAGCCGCTTCGGAGCCCGCTCGCACGCCTCGATGTACAGATCGGCGGAGTCGGTGGTGTCGAACCAGGTCCCGATGTACCTGGCGAAGGCCTTCGTCCGTGGGATCACGCGGGGTTCTCCAGGCGTACGTTGTCGGATCCAGGTGCTGATGACGGATAGTACGTGGTCATGGTCCAGCCGGCGGGGCCCTCTCGGAAGACCATCCTGACGCCCGGGTCGTCGCCTTCTGCGAGCGGATCGTAGGCCAGCGTGCGTACGGGCGGCGCGCATTCGCCGTCCTTGCGCATGGCGTCGGCTCGTACCCGGACCCAGTCCTGAGCAGCCTCGGTCGTGCCCGTGCCGGCGCCTCGATGGCCGAAGGTGTCGCCAGGACCTAGACCCGCGGTGCCGGCCGGCAGGAAGAACGCGGCCACCCCATCGTCGGCGTGGTCGGCGAAGAACGTGTCGAGGCCGCCCGGGTACTGGCCGGCATGAGTCAGCAGGACGTCGATCGGACGGGCGAATGCCTCGGGCGAGGTGAAGCGGCTCGCTTCCGAGCCGGCCCGGTGTCGCGAGACGACCTTGCCGTCGGGGCGGAGGCGCCAGGGGTCGGCGCCGGGGGTGGAGTGGTCGGGTGGGCGGGTCCAGCCGACGCGGAGTTCGAGCTCGCGGTCGCTGACCTGCGGACCGTGGATCTCGACCGCATGGCACGCCTCGTCCGACAACCACGCCCGCACGACGGCCTGGTGGGGCGCGGAGACCGCCGCCACGATGCGGTCGCGCGCGTCGTCGATGGCGAGCTGCCGGGCGGCGGGCTGAGCGGCGGCGTCGGCCTTGGACGTGGCGCGGCCGCCGGAGAGGTCGCCGAGCACGGTGGCCACGTAGGAGCGGGCGAAACCGTCCGGGAAGGCCCGCACGAACCCGGCGGCGCCCGGGACGGCGAGCGCGACCGGGTCGAGCGGGGGCAGCGGCGGCAGCTGGTGGTGATCGACGGCGAGAAGGGAGAGGAGGGCGTGGATCTCGGTGGCGATCGCGGTGCGCGTGGCGACGGCGACTGCGGTCAGCTCGGCGGGGAGCGCTCCGGCCAGGGCGGCGGTGTCGTCGGCGGCGTGCCGGACCAGCGGGTGCCGCGCGGCGCGGGCCGCCTCGGACGGGCGCAGCGCGGCCTTCGCGGCCCGGGTGGCGACGTCGTGCAGCTCGCGTTCGGCGTCGGCGCGGGCACGCAACAACGACTCCACCGCCTGCCGCAGCACGCTCTGGCCCGTCCCGCTCACACGGGTGAAGGTCCCCGCCGGACGGCCCCTGTGACAGCCAGAGTGTGGCTCTCGGCAGCGGACCCGGGAGACACACCTACCCCCAGGGAACCTCGGTGCGGGTCGGCGTCGCCCAGGGGCCGTGCGTGATCGGGCCCAGGTCGGCCTCCGACGGTGCGCCGGGCACCTGCGGGACGAACTCGGCCTGCTGGTCCGGCCGCGCGATCAGCCAGCTCTGCTCGACCCCGCCGGGCAGGCCTTCCAGCGGCCGCGCGCCGTAGGGGACGTCGGAGACCTCCTGCCACTGGTCGCCGTCGAGCCGCCAGAGCCCGGCCGGCGAGAACGCCGAACAGGTGCCCGCGGTCTCGGTCATGATCGCGTAGAGGGTCTCGCCGTTGAAGAACGCCTCCTCGACGATCACACCGTCGGGCACCGTGGCGGCCGCGAGCTCGCTGAGGTCGGCGCCGTCGAGCACCGTCGTCTCGGCGCCGCACGCGCCGTAGCCGGTGGTGACGGCGACCCGCGTGCCGCCGGCGGTGACGGCGATCGCGGCCTGCGGCGACCCCATGACGTCGTACGACAGCTCGGCGCTGCCGGAGGCCGGGTCGAGCAGCCACACCCGTTCCGACGCCTGCGCACCGCCGGACTCGTGCACGAGCAACTGCCCGCTGACCGCGCCGAGCAGGGTCTTCGACCCGACCGCGTCGGCCGGGAACGTCGCGGTGGTGGTCGCGGTCTCCTCCAGGGTCGCGGCGTCGTACCAGGTCATCGTCCCCGCATAGTCCATGCCGACGACGAAGGCGCCGGTCTCGCCGTCGACCTCGGTGTCCTCCAGGAACGCGGGCCGGCTCTCCGAGCACCAGTCGCACGGCGCTTCGGCCAGCTCCGCGCTCCCCGCGTCCCAGGAGAACAGCTCGCCGTCGTCGGCGCCGACGAGCAGCGACCCGTCGGCGGCCCAGTCCACCCAGCGCACCGCGGTGCCGACGTCGGCCGGCCGGACGCGCTCCACTCGCGCGCCGTCGAACGCGAACAGTCCGGTGTCGTTGGCATAGGCCACGCGCGTGCCGTCCAGCGTCGGCGTCGCGGGCGGCTCGCCGTCCAGGACCTGCTCCAGCGCGTCGGCGATGTCCAGGAAGCCGCGGCCCACGCCGAGTCCCAGCCGGTCCTCCTCGTCCAGCGGATCGAGGTCGGCGGTGTCGACCAGCGCGTGCGCGATCGCGGCGCCGGGCGCTTCCGGCGCGGCCGCCCGGATCAACGCGGCCGCGGCCGCGACGTGCGGCGCGGCCTGGGAGGTGCCCTGGATCGCCTTGTGCCCGCCGCCGGGCCAGGTGGACAGGACGGCGTTGCGCAGGTCACCGCCGCCCGGCGCGACGAGGTCGATGTACTCGTTGCGCGTGGAGTACCCGGCGAGGTCGAAGTCCTCCTGGACCGCGCCGACGGCGATCACGTCGGGCAGGGCGGCCGGAGTCTGCAGCTGGTTGTGCTCGTCGCAGCCGGTGAGCGGCGACGGGCCGCAGTTGCCGCCGGACGAGACCACGACCACGTCGTTGCTGACGGCGAAGTACACCGCCGCCGCCTCGACCTCGAGATCCTGGGTCTCCTCGACGTCGGGCGACTCCGCAATCGGCCCGCCGAAGGACATGTTGACCGCGTCGGCGTCGTGGTTGACGGCCCAGACCAGCCCGGTCGGCCAGCTCGGACCGGCGTCGTTGGCGTCCTTCAGCCGCACCGGCACGTCGAGGACGCTCACCCGCGGCGCGACCCCGACGATGCCGCCGTTGTCGCGCCGGGCGGCCGCGATGCCGGCGACGTGCGTGCCGTGGCCGTCCGGGTCGTGCGCGCCCTCGCCGGGGTAGTGGCGGCGTTCGACGACGGCGTCGCCGAGGTCCGGGTGCGTCTCGTCGATGCCGGTGTCGAGGACCGCCAGCAGGGCGCCGTCGCCGTCCGGCCAGGGCAGCTCCGGCGAGCCCTTGTCGGCGCCGAGCCGGTCCAGCGCCCACTGGTCGCGCCGGCGGTCGTCCTCCGCGTCGACGGCGACCTCGCCGACCACGCCCGCGGCGACGACGCCGTCCTCCGCCAGCAGCTCGGCCCGTCGCGCCTCGACCTCGTCGGCCGGGACGTACTCGGTGGTCGCGACGAGACAGTCGTTCTCGTCGACGCGCAGCACGTCCAGCGCGACCAGCGCGTCGTCGCCGGGCGCGGCGAGCGGCTCGTCGGGGCAGTCGGCGGCCGGGACGGCGGAGTCGAGCAGCGCCCGCTGCTCGTCGCTGAGCGCGCCGACGGGACCGCCAGAGCCGCCGGCGTCGTCCCGTGTCACGACGATGACCACGACGGCGGCCGCGATGACGACGACCAGGGCCGCGAGAGCGAGCAGCAGCCGGCGGTTCACGACGTGCGCTTCACCCGCTCGCCCGGCGGCAACGGTTCGTTGTGCACGACGACGTCGAACTCGCCGCGGATCTCGATGCGTCTGGCGTCGCCGTCAGCGGCCTTCAACGCCTGCGCCCAGACGGCGGGGTTGACGCGGAGAACGGTGACCTCGTCGTCGGGCTTCTTCGGCACCGGGTCACCGTACGCCTGTCAGGTGTCCGGCAGGTGTCGTCGGCCGCGGCGTGGCGGACGTCACGCCCCGCGCGCCGCCAGCACCCGGCCCAGCGCGTCGACCGCGAGGTCGATCTCGTCGCGCGTCACCACGAGCGGCGGCGCGAACCGGATGGTCGAGCCGTGCGTGTCCTTGACGAGGACGCCCTCGGCCAGCAGCGCCTCGCACGCCTCCCGGCCGCTCATGAGTTCCGGGTTGATGTCGACTCCGGCCCAGAGCCCGCGCCCGCGGACCTCGACCACCCCGTGCCCGATCAGCTCGCGCAGCCGCGCGTGCAGGTGCGCGCCCAGCTCGACGGCGGCCCGCTGCCACTCGCCGGTCGCCAGCATGGCGACGACGGCGCGCCCGGCCGCGCAGGCCAGTGGGTTGCCGCCGAACGTGCTGCCGTGCTCGCCGGGATGGATGACGCCGAGGACGTCGCTGTTGCCGACGACCGCGGACACCGGCACGACGCCGCCGCCGAGCGCCTTGCCGAGCAGGTAGAGGTCGGGCACGACGCCCTCGTGCTCGCAGGCGAACGTGGTGCCGGTGCGGCCGAGGCCGGACTGGATCTCGTCGGCGATGAACAGCACCCGCCGCTCGTCGCACAGCCGCCGCACCTCCGCGAGGTACCCGGGCAGCGGGACGACGACGCCGGCCTCGCCCTGTACCGGCTCGACCAGCACGCCCACCGTGGTGTCGTCGATCGCGGCCGCCATCGCCGCGGCGTCGCCGTACGGGACGACCCGGAAACCGGGCGTGAACGGGCCGAAGTGGGTGCGCGCGACCGGGTCGGTGGAGAAGCTGACGACGCTGATGGTGCGGCCGTGGAAGTTGCCCTCCGCGACGATGATCGTCGCCTGGTCCTCCGGCACGCCCTTGACCTCGTAGCCCCACTTGCGGGCCACCTTGAGGCCGGTCTCGACCGCCTCGGCGCCGGTGTTCATCGGCAGCACGAGCTCCTTGCCGGCGAGGTCGGCCAGCTCGCGGGCGAACGGGCCGAGCACGTCGTGGTGGAACGCGCGGCTGGTCAGCGTGACGCGGTCGAGCTGCGTCTTGACGGCGGCGACGATCTGCGGGTGCCGGTGGCCGAAGTTCACCGCGGAGTACGCGGCGAGGAAGTCGAGGTAGCGGCGGCCCTCGACGTCGGTGACCCACGCGCCCTCGGCCTCGGCGACGACGACGGGAAGCGGGTGGTAGTTGTGCGCGGTGCTGCTCTCGACGAGGGCGATCGCGTCCTGGGTGCGGGTGGTCTGCATCGTCACGGGTGCTCCTCGGCGATGGTGGGGGCGTGCAGTTCCAGAGTGGCGCACTTGACGCCGCCACCGGACCTCAACAGCTCGGAGACGTCGACGGGAATCGGCTCGAACCCGGCCCGGTCGACGGCGTCGGCGAGATCGTGCGCCTGCGCGGCGAGCACCACGTGCCGGCCGTCGCTGACGGCGTTCAGCCCGAGCACGAGCGCGTCGGCCTCGGTGGCGACGATCGCCTCGGGGAACAGTCCGGCCAGCAGCGCCTGGCTGGCCGGTGAGAACGCCGGCGGGTAGTACGCGATCGTCGTCGCGTCGAGGACGGCGAGCGCGGTGTCGAGGTGGTAGAAGCGCGGGTCGACGAGCTCCAGCGGCACCACCGGCACCTCGAAGACGGCGGCCAGCTCGGCGTGCGCGGCGGGGTCGGACCGGAACCCTGCGCCGGCCAGGATCCGCCCGCCGGCCCACGCGAAGTCGCCCTCGCCCTCGTTGACGGCGACCGGCTCGGTGACGGCGACGCCCGCGGCCTCCAGCCACGACCGGTGCGCCGGCGCCTCGTCGGCCCGGACCAGCTCGCGGAACCGGGCTCCGAGCGCGCGGTCGCCGACCACGAACGCGCCGTTCGCCGCGAACACCATGTCGGGCAGGCCGGGCCGCGGGTCGAGCTGGTGCACGCGGTGGCCGAGCCGCTCGTACGTCGCGCGCAGGTCGTCCCACTGCGTCAACGCACGATCAACATTGACCGGTGTGGATGGATCCATCCACACGTTGATCGAGTAATGGACGGAGAAGTGCTCCGGACGGCACATCACGTAGTCGCGGGTGGTCGCGACGCGGGTGGTGTCGACGCGGGTGGTCGCGATGCGGGGGCCGGCAACGGGACCTGCGAGGGGGCCGGCGACGGGGCCGGGGAGGGGGAGCCGGGTCAGCTCCGTGGCGTCGTTCACGGTCACAGCGCCAAGGTAGGGCGCGGCGGCGGTGGCGATCGAGATCGTTCCATTGCCGTATGCGGGCGAAACGTTGCGTCCGTTCTCGATCGAACGGCGATTCGTTGCGCCAGGCGGCGCGGAAGGGGACGATCCACCCATGACACTCGACGCGCTGGACGAGCGGATCATCCGCGTCCTCATGGCCGACGGCCGGGCCAGCTACGGCGCCATCGGCCAGAAGGTCAGCCTGTCCGCCCCCGCCGTCAAGCGCCGCGTCGACCGGCTGCGCGCCCGCGGCGTCGTCACCGGGTTCACCGTCAGGGTCGAGCCGGCCGAGATCGGCTGGAGCACCGAGGCGTACGTCGAGCTGTTCTGCAACCCGCGCACGACCGGCGCGCAGATCGCCCGCCGCGTGCAGACCTACCCGGAGGTCGTCGAGGCGTTCATGGTCACCGGCGACGCCGATGCCATGCTGCACGTCTTCGCCGGGAGCATGCAGCACTTCGAGCGGGTGCTGACGGAGATCTCCGCCGAGCCGTTCGTCGCCCGCACCCGCAGCGTGCTGGTGCTGTCGCCGCTGCTCCGGCGCGTGCAGGCGCCTCGGACCGACGTTGACGCGCCGTGAAATTACACGTGTGTGGTTAGTCAAGGCGACACGCCGTGTGACTCCTGAAATTCTTGTGATTCCTGTTCACTCCCGTGACTTTCTTGGTTACTGTGCTTCGTGGGACGCCAGGTACGGGGGAGGTTGTCAGTGCGGAATCGGTTCGTGGCAGGGGTGTTCGCCACCGCGCTGGCCGCCGGCGTGGTCGGGCCGGCGCACGCCGACCCGGCCGTTCCCACCGAGTCCGAACTCCAGGACGCCCGCGACGCCGAGGCAGCCGCCGCCGGCTCCGTTGCGGCGCTGGAGGCGCGGCTGGCCGATCTGACGGCGCAGGTCGACGCGCTGTACATCGCGGCGGCCAAGGCGATCGAGGCGTACAACGGCGCCCGGGTGCTGCTCGAGCAGGCCACCGAGGCGGAGACGACGGCGCGCGCGGCGGCCGAGCAGCGCGCGGCCGAGGCCGAGCAGGCCCGCATCGAGCTGGGCCGCATGGCCGCGGCGACGTACAGCCAGGGCGGCCAGCTGGCCGGCGTCGGCATGGTGCTCGGCGCCGACGACGGGCAGGCGCTCTACGAGGGCATGGGCGCGCTGCGCGCCGTCACCCGCTCGCAGGCCACCATCGCGCAGCGGGCCCGCGACGCCCGGCAGGAGGCCGACGACGCGGCGGCGCTGGCGGCGACGGCGCTGGCGGAGCGCTCCGCGGCCGCCGAGCAGGCCGACACCGCGCGGGCCGCCGCCGAGGCCGCCGTCGCCGGGCAGGAGCAGGCCGTTGCCGCCGTCGAGGAGCAGCGCGGCGCCGCCATCACCCAGCTGGCCGCCGCTCGCGGCACCACCGTCACGCTGGAGCGGCAGCGCCAGGAGGCGCTCGCCGCCGAGCAGGAGCGGGCCGAGCAGGAGCAGGCGGAGCAGCCGACCGCCCCGCCGCAGCCGACCACCGAGCCGTCGGTCGGCCCGCCGGACGATCCGACCGTGCCGGTCGAGCCGCCGCCGACCACCCCGCCGCAGCCGACGACGGAGCCGAGCCCGCCGCAGCCGACGACGCCGCCCGAGCCGCCCGAGCCGCCGGTCCCGCCGCAGCCCACCGTCGAGCCGTCGCCGGAACCGACCGAGGAGCCGGAGGAGCCCGAGCAGCCGGACCCGCCGGCCAGCGGCGCCCAGGCCGCCGTCGACTACGCGTACGCGCAGGTCGGCAAGCCGTACGAGTGGGGCGCCGACGGCCCGAACAGCTTCGACTGCTCCGGCCTCACCATGCGGGCCTGGGAGGCCGGCGGCGTCGGCCTGCCGCACTGGAGCGTCGCCCAGGCGCAGGCGGTCGACCGCGTCTCGTACTCCGACCTGCGCGCCGGCGACCTGATCTTCTGGTCCGACAACGGCCAGGCCTCCGGCGTGTACCACGTCGGCCTGTACATCGGCGGCGGCCGGATGATCCACGCGCCGCGGCCGGGCAAGAACGTCGAGGTCCAGAACGTCTTCTACTGGGTCGACCCGTCGTTCTACGGCCGCGTCTGACCACCGGCCGTCAGGAGGGCGGGGGCCGCCGCCCCCGCCCGCCGGCTCAGTGCGAGCCGCCGGTGTCGATCAGACGCTGGCGGGAGGCCTTGATCTCCTCTTCGGCGGCGCCGCGGTCGACCCACGTGGCGCCCTCGACCGACTTGCCCGGCTCGAGGTCCTTGTAGATCTCGAAGAAGTGCTGGATCTCCAGCCGGTCGAACTCGGGGACGTCGCCGATGTCCTGGAACGTGCTCTTCCGCGGGTCGCCCGCAGGCACGCAGAGCACCTTGTCGTCGCCGCCGGCCTCGTCCTTCATCCGGAACATGCCGATGGCGCGGCAGCGGATGAGGCACCCCGGGAACGTCGGCTCCTCGAGCAGCACCAGCGCGTCGAGCGGGTCGCCGTCGAGGCCCAGGGTGTCGTCGATGAACCCGTAGTCGTGGGGGTAGCGCGTCGACGTGAAGAGCCGGCGGTCGAGTTTGATGCGTCCGGTCTCGTGGTCCATTTCGTACTTGTTCCGGCTGCCGGCCGGAATCTCGATGGTGACGTCGAACTCCACCTGTAGGTCCTTCCCCCACGCGTCCCGATGTGCTGGTCGGGTCAAGTGTCCCGTACGGTGATTGCCGCCGTGTCAACAGGTTGAGGGGGCGACGATGTGGAGGCGGGTCGCGATCGCGACGGGCTGCGTGGTCGTGCTGGCCGCCGGCGCCGGTGTCGTGCTCGACCGCACCACCGGCCTGCCCTGGATCGACGACGACGCCGCGGCCGAGACGCCGCTGTTCCGCCCGGCGGCGGCGCCCGCCCCGACGTGGACACCGGCGCCGGGCGTTCTGGCTGCTCCGGCCGACGCCGGCGCGGCGGGTGAGCCGGCCGTCGGCGACGTACTCGCCCCGACGCTGGGCGCGGCCGGGTTGGGCGGACGGGTCGGGGTCAGCGTCGTCGACCTCGTCACCGGCACGCCGTCCTACGAGACCGCCGCCGCCGACCCGCACACGCCGGCCAGCACGCTGAAGATCCTCACCGGCGCCGCCGCGCTGCACGCGCTCGGTCCGGACCACCGGTTCACCACCCGCGTCGTCAGCGGGCCGGACCCGTCCGCCGTCACGCTGGTCGGCGGCGGCGACCCCACGCTCACGGCCGGCGACGACGGCACCGGCACCCGGCTGGCCGACCTCGCCGCGGCGACGGCGCGGGCGCTGACCGACGCCGGGGTGTCGTCGGTGACGCTGTCGTACGACGCCTCGCTGTTCAGCGGGCCGGCCGCGGACCCCGACTGGAGCCCCGGCTACATCCCCAGCGTCGTCTCGCCGACGACCGCGCTGGCCGCCGACATCATGGACCGTCCGTCCGACCCGCCGCTCGACGCGGCCGAGGAGTTCGCCGGTCTGCTCGCCGACCAGGGCATCGCGGTCGACGGCGACCCGGCCGAGGCCGCCGCGCCCGCCGACGATGCCGCGCTCGCCGCGGGCACCGAGCTGGCCGCCGTCACGTCCGCGCCGCTCGCGACCATCGTCGAGGACATCCTCACCAGCAGCGACAACGACGGCGCCGAGGTGCTGGCCCGGCACGTCGCGCTCGCGTCCGGCGCGCCCGGGACGTCCGAGGCGGCCGGCCCGGCCGTCGTCGCGGCGCTCGCGGACCTCGGCCTCGACGCGTCCGGCGCCACGCTGCTCGACGGCAGCGGGCTGGCCCGGGGCAGCGCCGTCCCGGCCACGCTGATCACGCAGACGCTCGCGCTGGCCGCCGGGCCGGACCACCCGGAGCTGCGCGCCGTCGTCACCGGGCTGCCGGTCGCCGCGTTCACCGGCACGCTCGCCGACCGGTTCGACGACTCCGCCGCGGCCGGCCTGGTGCGCGCGAAGACCGGCACCCTCACCGGCGTCAGCGCCCTGGCCGGAGTCGTGGTGGCGGCCGACGGCGTCCCGTACGCGTTCGCGGTGCTCGCCGACGACGTCGGCAACACGACGGAGGCGCGGGCCGCCCTCGACGACGTCGCGGCCGCCCTCGCCGGCTGCGGCTGTGCCTAGGGTGCGTTCCCGCCCGGTGACGTAGCGTGGTCGTATGACGACCGCTGACTCCGCTCCCGACATGGTCGACTGGGATCTCGCGGTCGCGACTGCGCAACGACTGGCCGGTCCCGGGCCGTCGGTCACCGACTCCGAGGCCCGCGAGGCCGTGGCGGAGCTGCGCCGGCTCGCGACCGAGGCCGAGGCGCACGTCAACGGCTTCACCGGGCTCGACGCCTCGCTCGGCTACGCGCCCCTGGTGGTCGTCGACCGCGGCAACTGGGCCCGGGCCAACGCCCAGAGCATGCGCACCATCATCGCGCCGCTGCAGCGCAAGTTGCAGAAGGGCCGCGAGCACAGCCCGTTCCAGCGGGTCGGCCCGAAGGTCACCGGGCTGCAGACCGGTGCGCTGCTGGCGTTCCTGGCCAGCAAGGTGCTCGGCCAGTTCGACCCGTTCTGGGCCGGCCGACTGGGCGGACCCGACGACGGCGCGCAGGGCCGGCTGCTGCTGGTCGCGCCGAACATCGTCCACGTCGAGCGCGAACTGGGCGTCGACCCGCACGACTTCCGGCTCTGGGTCACGCTGCACGAAGAGACCCACCGCGTGCAGTTCACCGCGGTCCCGTGGCTGCGCGACCACCTCGCCGCCGAGATCGAGGCGTTCGTCGAGGCCACCGACGTCGACCCCGGCGCGTTCCTCACCCGCGCCCGCGACGCCGTCCGGGCCCTCGGCGAGACCGCCCGGTCCGCCGACGGCGGCGGCTCCGTCCTCGACCTCGTGCAGACGCCCGCGCAGAAGGCGGTCCTCGACCGCGTCACGGCGTTCATGTCGCTGCTCGAGGGGCACGCCGACGTCGTCATGGACGGCGTCGGGCCCGACGTCATCCCGTCGGTCGAGACCATCCGGCGCCGGTTCCAGCGCCGCCGCTACTCGTCCGTCGGGCTCGACCGCACCATCCGCCGGCTGCTCGGCCTCGACGCCAAGATGCGCCAGTACCGCGACGGCGCCGCGTTCGTCAACGCCGTCGTCGGCCGCGTCGGCATGCCGGGGTTCAACCGCATCTGGGAGTCGCCGGCCACGCTGCCGACCAAGGACGAGATCGCCGATCCCGTCGCCTGGGTGCGCCGGGTGCACGGCCAGCCGGCGCTGGGCTGACGCTGCTCCCATGGGGCACCCGCACCTCGACGTCCGGCGGGCCGTGCGCACGGCGCTCGCGGACCTGCCCGGAGGCTCGACGGTGCTGGTGGCCTGCTCCGGCGGCGCCGACTCGCTCTCGCTGGCGGCGGCGACGGCGTGGGTGGCGACCCGGTCGTCCGGGGCGCTGCGGGCCGGCGCCGTCTGCGTCGACCACGGGTTGCAGGACGGGTCGGCGGCGCGGGCGCGTGCGGCGGCCTCGGCGCTGGTGCAGCTCGGGCTGGACCCCGTCGTCACCGTCCACCTCGACGCCTCGCGCGGGCCGGACGGTCCCGAGGGCAACGCGCGGGCGGCCCGGTACACGGCCCTGACGGCGGCGGCGTCGCGGGTGGGCGCATCGGCGGTGCTGCTGGGCCACACGCTGGACGACCAGGCCGAGACCGTCCTGCTGGGGCTGGCGCGCGGGTCGGGGTCGCGGTCGCTGTCCGGCATGGCGGCGTGCTCCGGTTCGCTGCGGCGCCCGCTCCTCGGCCTGCGCCGTTCGGTGGTGCGAGCGGCGCTGCCGGCGGGGCTCGTCGCGTGGGAGGACCCGCACAACGAGGACGCCGCGTATGCGCGGGCGCGGGTGCGGCACCGGGTGCTGCCGGTGCTCGAGGCCGAGCTCGGTCCCGGTGTCGCCGAGGCGCTGGCCCGCACCGCCGCCCTCGCCCGCGCCGACGCGGATGCGCTGGACGCCGCAGCGGCCGCCGCCTTCGCCGTGATGACGGCGCCACCAGCGTCCCCGTCGGCGTCGATGCCGGGGGTCGTGCCGGGCGGCGTGGCGTCGAAGGCGCTGGCGTCGTCGGGCTCGTCCGGTGATCGTCGCGACCGTACGCAGACCCCTCCCGGCCCGGGTGGGGCCCCACCCTACGGGCGGGCACCGACAACGTCCGCCGACGACGCGGTCGCGCCGGCCGGCGCGGCGACCTCGCCCCCCGGCGCGGCGACCTCGCCCCCCGGCGCGGCGACCTCGTCGGCCGGCACGGCGACCTTGCCGGGGCTGGACGTCGGCGAACTGGCGGCGCTGCCGCAGGCGGTCCGCTGGCGGGTGCTGCGCCGGGCCGCGATCGCCGCCGGGAGCCCGCCCACCGATCTCACCGCCGCCCACGTCGCCGCCGTCGACACGCTCGTCACGGGGTGGCGGGGGCAGGCCGGCATCGACCTCCCTGGCGGCCTGCGCGCCACCCGCCGCGACGGCCGCCTGCGCTTCACCTAGAGGTGAGGGCGCCGACTTCACCCACACCCCGCGCCCGCCGGGACGGCGTGTGAAAGGCTGCGGATGTGGATCCAGAACACGTCGACGGTGACCTCGAGCAGATCCTCCTCACCGAGGAGCAGATCCAGGACAAACTGGCGGAGCTGGCAGCCGCCATCGAGCGTGACTACGACGGTAAGGATCTCCTGCTCGTCGGCGTGCTCAAGGGCGCGATCATGGTCATGGCCGACCTCAGCCGGCACCTGTCGCGACACGTCGAGCAGGACTGGATGGCCATCTCGTCCTACGGGTCGGGCACGAGGTCCAGCGGCGTCGTCCGCATCGTCAAGGACCTCGACACCGACATCACCGACCGCCACGTGCTCGTCGTCGAGGACATCATCGACACCGGGCTGACGCTGTCGTGGCTGGTGTCGAACCTGCGCTCGCGCGGGCCGGCGTCGGTCGAGGTGTGCACGCTGCTGCGCAAACCCGAGGCCGCGAAGACCGCCGTCGACGTCAGGTACGTCGGCTACGACATCCCCAACGCGTTCGTCGTCGGCTACGGCCTCGACTACGCCGAGCGGTACCGCAACCTGCGGGTCGTCGGCACGCTGGCGCCCCACGTCTACAGCTGATGTGACGCAGTTGTCCGGCATCCCGGGAACACGGGTGCTCACCTGCGACGTTCTCAACATGTAACCGACCTGCCGGAATGGTCGAGCAGGCCCGCGCAAGGTATCGTCGGACGATCCGACACCTTCGGTGGACATGCCGGGCGTTCGCGGCGTGTGCAGAAGGCAGCCGATCACAGGAGGTACGGGGCCAGCAGGTCTCGCATCATGAACGCCAAGCGATTCACGCGACCACTCATCTGGTTGCTCGTCTTCGTGCTCGCCGCCGTCGTGCTGAGCAGTGTGCTCGACCGTGCCGGCGGCGCGGAGAAGGTCGACACCGCTCGCATCGTCTCCGAGATCGAGGCCGGCAACGTCCAGTCCGCGAAGATCACCGGTGGTGAGACTCAGGAGATCGAGCTCACGCTGGCCGACTCCGACAACACCAAGATCGTCTCCCAGTACGTCGAGGGCCAGGGCCTGCAGCTGCAGGAGTCGCTCCAGCGTCTGCACGACGAAGACGGCACCAAGCTCGAGAGCTACAACGTCGAGGTGCCGCAGCCGAGCATCCTGTGGGGCATCCTCGGCACGCTGCTGCCGTTCCTGATCCTCGGTGCGCTGATCTTCTTCTTCATGACGCAGATGCAGGGCGGCGGCGGCCGCGTCATGCAGTTCGGCAAGTCGCGCGCCAAGCTGGCCAGCAAGGACGCGCCGAAGACGACGTTCGCGGACGTCGCCGGCGCGAACGAGGCCATCGAGGAGCTCCACGAGATCAAGGAGTTCCTGCAAGAGCCGGGCAAGTTCCAGGCCGTCGGCGCGAAGATCCCGAAGGGCGTGCTGCTGTACGGCTCGCCCGGTACGGGTAAGACGCTGCTGGCGCGCGCGGTCGCCGGCGAGGCGGGCGTGCCGTTCTACTCCATCTCCGGTTCCGACTTCGTCGAGATGTTCGTCGGCGTCGGCGCCTCCCGGGTCCGCGACCTGTTCAAGGAGGCCAAGGAGAACGCGCCGGCCATCGTGTTCGTCGACGAGATCGACGCGGTCGGGCGGCACCGTGGCGCCGGCATGGGCGGCGGCCACGACGAGCGCGAGCAGACGCTGAACCAGCTGCTGGTCGAGATGGACGGCTTCGACGTCAAGACGAACGTCATCCTGATCGCCGCCACCAACCGGCCCGACATCCTCGACCCCGCCCTGCTGCGTCCGGGCCGCTTCGACCGTCAGATCGCGGTCGAGCCGCCCGACCTCGAGGGCCGCGAGAAGATCCTGGGCGTCCACGCCCGGGGCAAGCCGTTGACGGAGGACGCCGACCTCCGCGCGGTGGCGCGCCGCACGCCGGGCTTCACCGGCGCCGACCTCGCCAACGTGCTGAACGAGGCCGCGCTGCTGACCGCGCGCCGCAACGAGAAGCAGATCACGCCGCAGGCGCTGGACGAGGCCATCGACCGCGTGGTGGCGGGCCCGCAGAAGAGCTCGCGCATCATGAAGGACGACGAGAAGCGCATGACCGCCTACCACGAGGGCGGGCACGCGCTGGTGGCGGCGGCGCTGCACCACACCGACCCGGTGCACAAGGTGACGATCCTGCCGCGAGGCGGCGCCCTGGGCTACACCATGGTGCTGCCCGACGAGGACAAGTACTCCACCACGCGCAACGAGATGCTCGACCAGCTCGCCTACATGATGGGTGGCCGAGCCGCCGAGGAGATGGTCTTCCACGACCCCACCACGGGGGCGTCGAACGACATCGACAAGGCCACCACGCTGGCCCGGCGCATGGTCACGCAGTACGGCATGACGGAACGGCTGGGCGCCATCAAGTTCGGCTCCGACCGGTCCGAGCCGTTCCTGGGCCGCGACATGGGCCACGAGCGCGACTACTCCGAGACCGTCGCCGGCATCGTCGACGAAGAGGTGCGCAAGCTCATCGAGACCGCGCACCAGGAGGCCTTCGACATCCTGGTCGAGAACCGCGAGATCCTCGACCAGCTGGTCATCGCGCTGCTCGAGCGCGAGACGTTGAACAAGGAAGAGGTCGCCGAGGTCTTCGCCGCCATCCGCAAGCGCGGCCGGCGTCCGGCGTGGACCGGTTCGGCCACGCGCAAGCCGTCCGAGCGTGGCCCGGTGGCGTTCCCGATCAAGGTCTCGACCAACGGCCACCACGCCGAGGAGCCGGCCGCCATCACCATCGCGCCCGACCCCACGCCGGTGCTGCCGCCGATGCCGAAGCCCGAGGGCCCGGTCGAGGGCTGACGCAGTGAACGCGGAACCGGTGCCGACGCCGCCGCCCGGGCAGTTCGATCACGCCCGGGTGGAGGCGGCCGTGCGCGAGCTGCTGGTCGCGATCGGGGAAGACCCCGAGCGCGACGGCCTGCTCGACACCCCGTCGCGGGTCGCGCGGGCGTACGCCGAGATGTTCGGCGGACTGCACCAAGACCCCGCTGACGTCCTCACCACCACGTTCGAGCTGGGCCACGACGAGATGGTGCTGGTCAAGGACATCGAGCTGGCCTCCATGTGCGAGCACCACCTCGTCCCGTTCTACGGCTTCGCCCACGTCGGCTACATCCCCGGCCCGTCCGGCCGCATCGCCGGGCTGTCCAAGCTGGCCCGCCTGGTCGACGTCTACGCCAAGCGGCCGCAGGTGCAGGAGCGGCTCACGTCGCAGGTCGCCAACTCCCTGGTCGAGCTGCTCAAGCCGGCCGGCGTCATCGTCGTCGTCGAGGCCGAGCACCTGTGCATGACCATGCGCGGCGTCCGCAAGCCGGGCGCCAAGACGGTCACCAGCGCGGTCCGCGGCCAGCTGCGCGACGCCACCACACGCGCCGAGGCGATGAGCCTGATCATCGGGCACTAGGAGCGAGGCGGGCGGGGCCGGCGTCCCCACCCGACCAGCGCTCAAGCGTTGTGGCGGTCGCGCCACTCCACCCACGCGCTGATCGAGCCCAGGTCGTAGAGCGGGCCGGACGCGCTGATCGTGAACAGGCTGATGCCCAGCTCGACGAGCGCCTCGGCGGCCGCGCCGGGACGGCCGCTCACCGCCGTCGAACGCTCGATCTCGCCCGGGTCGCGGCCGACGGTGGCGCACCAGCCGTCGAGCACCTCGGACTTGTGCCGCAGGATGCTCGCGTCGCCGAAGGCGTGCCAGATGGTGCCGTGCTCGGCGACGTGGCGCAGCGTCTTCTTCTCGCCGCCACCGCCGATGAGGATCGGGATGTCGCGCGACGGTGCGGGGTTCAGCTTCGACCAGCGGTCCTTGATGCGCGGCAGCGCCTCGCCGAGGTCGTCCAGCCGGGTGCCCGCGGTGCCGAACTCGTAGCCGTACTCGTCGTAGTCGCGCTGGAACCAGCCGCCGCCGATGCCGAGGATGAGCCGGCCGTCACTGATGTGGTCGACGGTGCGGGCCATGTCGGCCAGCAGCTCCGGGTTGCGGTAGCCGACGCTGCTGACGAGAGCACCGATCTCGACTCGGGACGTCTGCTCCGCCCACGCGCCGAGCATCGTCCAGCACTCGAAGTGCTTGCCGTCGGGCTCGCCGCGCAGCGGGAAGAAGTGGTCCCAGTTGAAGACGATGTCGACGCCGGCGTCCTCGGCCTCGGCGGCGGCGCGGCGGATCTCCCGGTAGTCGGCGTGCTGGGGCTGGATCTGGACACCGATGCGGATCGGTCGGGACATGGGCGTGCCTCGCTCGGGTCGGGGATACCACCGGGACAACCCCGCGGCGCCGCCCCCGCATTCCGGCTGGGCCGGACTACGCGCCGGCCCGGCGGAATCCGTGCAGGTCGGTCTGGACCTGGTTGACGAAGATGTCGCCGCCGCCGTCGGGGTCGGGCACCCGCACCGTGAGGCCGTAGTTCTCGTCGACGACGGACGCGGTGAGGCCGCGGGCGCTCAGCCGCTCGGCCAGCGCGCGGACGTCGCCGTCGTACTCGAACGAGATCTGGACCGACGGCCGGTCGGCGCCGTGCGCCGCCACCAGCCCGCCGCCGGGCGCGACGAAGTCGACCCAGTCGCCGGTGTGCGAGGCGATGCGCACCGACAGGCCGAGCCGGCTCAGCACGCCGGCCGCACCCGCCACATCGGGCGAGTACCAGAGCGGCAGCGTCGACAGCGCGGCGTCGGCACCCCGCGGCGGCGCGGCGTCCGGGCGCTCGTCGACGTGTACCCGCAGGCCGTCGGGCCCTGTGACCTCCAGCCGCCCGCCGGCCGACACCGTCGCCAGGCCGTTGCGCTCGCACTCCGCGGCGACGGCGAACAGGTCCGGCGCCTCGAAGCCCAGCTCGGCGGCGGACTCGTCGGCGCGGATCACGGCGACCCGGCCGTGCCCGAGCGCGAGGTCGACGCGGTCGCCGTCGCGGCTGGTGACGACGCCGCCGAGCGCCTCGACGACCCGGACCCACGCGTCGGCGTGCGGCGTGCGCCGGACCGGGCGGACGGTGAGCGTCATCGGGGGTCCTCCTGCTGCGCGGTGGCGAGGTACTCCCGCAGCACCTTCTCGACGAACGCCGACAGGCTCAGCTCCTCGTCGATGCTGCGGTGCTTCGTGGCGCGGACGACGTCCGGCGGCAGGTAGACGTTGAACTGCACCTTGTCGGCCATGGCTAGGATGCTAGCGCGCCTAGCCGAACAGCTGGAACTCGGTGTGCAGCACGTAGACGGCGTCGCGGACCAGCAGGAAGCCGGCGATGCCCATGATCCAGCTCAGCGTCTCGGCCGAGTTGGCCTGCAGCCAGTCGCGGAACCGCTCGAGCCGGGCCCGCACGCGGTCGCCGGCCACCCGCCACACGACGAACAGCAGCACGCCCGGCAGCACCATGATCACGTTGTAACCGGCCAGCAGCGGCGCCCACTGCGCCGGGCTCAGCTCGTTCGACGTCATGATGCCGATCGCGGCCAGGTACGGCAGCGCCGTCGCGCCCTCCAGCAGGCCGGTGGTGACGCCGAGCCCCACCGCCGCGGGGACGGTCTGCACCCGCCCGGCCCGCCGCTCCCGCCGTCCGGACCCGCCGTCGCCGTCGTCCTTCTTCTTCGTCGGCACGAACCAGGCGCCGACGAAGAGAGCGGCGCCGATGCCGGCCTGGATCAGGTACGCCGTCCGGCCGTTCGCGGCGTCGCCGAGGGAGTCGACGACGGCGCCGAGGCCGGCCATCAGCGCGGTGCCGAGGACGAAGTAGAACAGCGCGACGGTCGCGAGGTAGCTGAACAGCAGCCGTGGCGTGCGCGAACCGGCCGTCAGCAGCAGGTAGATCGAGATGCCGATGGTCGCCGGGCTCATGGTGTCGAGCAGGGCCAGGCCGTACACCGGCAGGATGACGTCGAGTCCCACGGCGGTCTCCTTCGGGATTGCAACACGACTGTGCGGAATAAATTAGCACAGTCGTGATAGAAAGAGGTGTGCCCAAAGTCGTGGACCACGAACAGCGCCGGCGCGAGCTCGCCGATGCGGCGCTGCGGGTGGTGGTGCGCGACGGCGCGGCGGGCGCGTCGGTGCGGACGGTGGCGGCCGAGGCCGGCTGGTCGACCGGTGCGCTGCGGTACTACTTCTCCACCCAGCGTGAGCTGCGCGAATTCGTCGCGACGGTGGTCAACGAGCGGGTGAGCCAGCGCATCCGCGAGCGGCTGGAGGCCGAACGGGGCCGGCTGCCGTTGCTGGAACTGATCGCGGGGCTGATCGAGGAGTTGCTCCCCCTGGACGAGCGGCGGCGGGAGGAGTTCCTGCTGTGGCTCGCGGTGACGGAGTGGTCACGTCAGGACACGCTGGCCGGTGCGGAGGAGTCGTGGGACGGGCAGCGCCGCCTCTACGTCGAGGCGGTGTTCGCGCTGGCCGGGTTCGAGGGCGAGCCGGTGGACGTCGACCCGCGGGTGGCGACTTGGGCGGAGTATCTGCACGTCTTCGCCGACGGGCTGGCCACCCAGGCGATGTTCGTGCCCGCCCGGATGCCGCCGAAGCGGATCCGGGCGGTCCTGCGTGAGTTTCTCGCCGAGGTGCCGCGGCTCAGGTGAAGATGCTCACCCCGCCGGGGCCGACCAGCAGGCCGACGACGATCAACACGATGCCCCACAACAACTGGCCGCGGACCAGCGAGACGATGCCCCCGATCACGAGGATGACGGCCAGGATCCAGAGCAGGAACTCCATGGTGCCTCCTTCTTCTCATTCTCGACCTTTTGGTGCCCGAACGGCCGATCTCCAAACGGGTGGTGCCGACCGCCCGGGCGTCGTGCGGGAGAATGGAGCCGTGCCCGACAAGCCCGCGATCCTCGACGTCCTCGCCGCCCGCTACGCCTCGCCGGAACTCACCCGGTTGTGGTCGCAGCAGAACAAGATCGTCCTCGAACGGCGGCTCTGGCTGGCCGTGCTGCAGGCGCAGCGCGACCTCGGCGTCGACGTCCCCGACGGCGTGGTCGAGGCGTACCAGGCGGTGCTCGAGGACGTCGACCTCGACTCCATCGCCGCCCGCGAGCGGGTCACCCGGCACGACGTCAAGGCGCGCATCGAAGAGTTCAACGCGCTGGCCGGCCACGAGCACGTCCACAAGGGCATGACCAGCCGCGACCTCACCGAGAACGTCGAGCAGCTGCAGATCCGCCTGTCGCTCGAGCACGTCCGCGACCGCATGGTCGCCGTCCTCGTCCGGCTGGCCGCGCGCGCCGCCGAGCACGCCGAGACCGTCATGGCCGGGCGCAGCCACAACGTCCCCGCCCAGGCGACGACGCTGGGCAAGCGGTTCGCGTCGGCGGCCGACGAACTCGTCGTGGCGTTCGAGCGGGTCGAGGAGCTGATCGCGCGGTACCCGCTGCGTGGCATCAAGGGCCCCGTCGGCACCGCGCAGGACATGCTGGACCTGCTGGGTGGTGACGACGCCCGGCTCGCGGAGCTCGAGCGGCGCATCGCGGCGCACCTGGGTTTCGAGCGGGTGTTCACCAGCGTCGGCCAGGTCTATCCGCGCTCGTTGGACCACGACGTCGTGTCGGCGCTGGTCCAGGTGGCCGCCGGTCCGTCGTCGCTGGCCACCACGGTGCGGCTGATGGCCGGGCAGGAACTGGTCACCGAGGGGTTCAAGGCCGGTCAGGTCGGCTCCAGTGCCATGCCGCACAAGATGAACACCCGCTCCTGCGAGCGCGTCAACGGCCTCGCCGTCGTCCTGCGCGGCTACGCGTCGATGGCGGCCGAGCTGGCCGGCGCCCAGTGGAACGAGGGCGACGTGTTCTGCTCGGTCGTGCGCCGGGTCGCGCTGCCCGACGCGTTCTTCGCGCTCGACGGCCTGTTCGAGACCTTCCTCACCGTCCTCGACGAGTTCGGCGCCTACCCCGCGGTCATCGCCCGCGAGCTCGACCGCTACCTGCCCTTCCTCGCCACGACCTCCGTGCTGATGGCCGCCGTCAAGGCCGGCGTCGGGCGCGAGACGGCGCACGAGGCCATCAAGGAGCACGCCGTCGCGGTGGCGCTGGCCATGCGCGAGCAGGGCGCGTCGGAGAACGACCTGTTCGAGCGGCTGGCCTCTGACGAGCGGCTGGGGCTGGACCGTGCGCACCTCGACTCGCTGGTGCGGTCGCCGCTGGAGTTCACCGGCGCCGCACGCGCCCAGGTCGGCGCCGTGGTGGCCCGGGTCGACGAGATCGCCGCCGCCCACCCCGTGGCGGCCGCCTACACCCCGTCGCCGATCCTCTGAGCAGCAGAAACCCCGACGCGGAGTCCAAGCAACAAAGGCGACGCGCCGGGGTTCTAGGTCGGGATCGACGGTGTTAGCAGCACCTCCCCCAGCCACGATCAACGTACCGTCGTTGATGATGAGTTGACCAGGTGTCATCCTGATGGGCTAACACATCGGGATCCGCCCGGCGTAGTCCAGAGATGGGCTACCCGGCGGGCTGTTAGCAGCGGTTCACCGTGTGGCCACTCGAGAGAGGGGACACCATGAGGTCATCGGCCAGATCCTGAGGGTCTGTGGCCACTGATCGCATGAGCGAACGGGGTCGGCGAGAGCCGGCCCCGTCGTGTGTCGCCTGGCCGCTGACGGCAAAGAGGCGGGAAAGCGTGGGGAAGGCGGGCCTTCGTAGCGTCGTCGCCGCGCTCGCATCCGGGCGGGCGCAGCGAGCGCGGAGGAGATCCGATGTCGAACTTCCGAGGATTGGCGGTGGCCGGGCTGTCCGGCGCGGCGGTGATCGCGGCGGCGCTGGCCGGCACCGCACCGGCAGCGGCCACCGCACCGGCGGCGAGGACGGCGGCCGGTCAGATCGCGGTCGTGGACCAGAGCTCGCCGGGCGCTGAACGGGGGATCACCCGGCCCTGGCGCTACCACAGCACGCACTCCCAGAAGACCCGCTGCGAACTCACGGGTCAGGTGCTGAAGAGCAACGGCATCGCGACCGAGACCCAGTGCCGGTACGCCGGAGCCACCTGGCGCCTCTTCTACCGCTGAACGTGCGCCGGGGGCGGCGCCGCGCACGGCACCGCCCCCGGACGAGAACCTCCTACAGGTCGGGCCGGTCGGTCACGCGCAGGGCGTTGACGATCGGCAGCTGGTAGCCGAAGCGGTCGTGGAACTGGATGTTCAGCGGACCGCCCTGGTGCTCGACGGTGAAGGTGTGCTGGTCCGCCCACAGGCCGCGGACCTCGGCGGCCACGTCGTGGTTGACCAGCACGTAGGCGCCGTTGACGCTGACGTCGAAGACGCGGCGTCCGGGCAGCATGTTGGCCTGGAACTCGGCGAACCCGAGCTCCACCTCGTACGTCCCGGCGGGCACGTTGTCGAACCGGTAGCCGAAGATGCCGGACCGCCGGCTCTGGAACAGCTTGTCGTCGTCGGTGCCGCCGATGGCGCGGTTGGTGGACGACGTCTCCACCCGCTGGCCGACCCAGCCCCAGGAACCGGCGGCGAACTGGCGGTCCGCCTGCCACACGTCCAGGTCGCCGTCGGTGTAGGCGGCGCCGCCGGCGTTGACGCCCACCTGGTAGGCGGGCACCACCAGCGAGACCGGGACCTGGTGGTCCGGTACCCGCCCGGCGTTCGTCCCGATCGTCAGCGTCGCCTCGTAGCGGTTCGGCGCGAGGCCCGTGCTGTCGGCCGTGACGGTGACGGTCGCCGACTCGCCCGGCGCGAGCGTCCCGGACTCCGGGGACTCGGAGAGCCACGCGACGTCGCTGGCGTTGGGCACGCCGGTGTCGACGAGGTACGCCGTGTTGGTCAGCTGGCTGACCGCCCACAGCTCACCGGTGGCGTTCATCTCCAGCCCGGCGCCGGGGCCCTCGCCCTGCTCCGGGAACTCGATCGCCGAGATCGTGGCGCAGTCCGACGGGTCGATCTGGTAGATGTACGTGGTCAGCGAGCTGTTGACCATCCACAGCACGTCGGCCGTCGGGTTGTAGGCGAGACCGGCGATGGACGCGTCCTCGGTCGAGCACCGGGCGAGGGTGGAACCCGGGTCGGCGTGGGACTGGCCCGCGACGGTGTAGATGACGCCCTCGTTCCAGCCGCCGATGTAGAAGACGTCGTCGACGGGGTTGTAGGCGAGGCCGCGCTGCGAGGTTGCGGTCCACGGCGAGCCCGAGATGACGTACTGCTCGGTGCCGTCGGCGGTGTCGAAGCAGTGGATCGCGTTGTCTCCGGCGACGTTGACCTGGCACATCGCGCCGGTGCTGGAGTCCAGCGCCATGTCGCCGTTCCACGCTCCGCCCCAGTTGCCCGGGAAGACGGCGCCGGCCTCACCGGACGTGGAGAACTGGTGGTTGGTGATGGAGTCGGGGTCGGACACCCAGACGTCGCCGTCGAAGCCGACGCCCCAGGCGACGGAGACGCCGGTGGCCGGCCACTGGGCCACGACGTCGCCCGGCGCGGCCGGAGCCATGTCCCGCGACGCGAGGTCCGCCAGCTGCTCCTTGGAGTACGTGCCCAGCGCGTTGGTGGCGTGCTCGTCCACCTTCGAGCTGCCCATCAGAGCCGGTGTCGGAGCCGACTGCCGGCCGGTGCCGCGGTCGACCTCGGTGGCCTCCCAGGTCAGGTCCGCGGAGCCGGCGTTGGTGATGGTCACCTCGCCGGAGCGGGTCTGGCCCTCGGTGATGGTCCAGGACAGCTCGTCCGCCTCGACGACGGCGATGCCGGTGCGCAGCGCGTAGTCGACGGTGTTGACCTCGCCGTCCTGGTTGATCAGCACGTCCTCGGAGCCGCCCTCGTACCCGGCGCTGCTCGCGTTCACCGTGTAGGCGCCGAAGAACAACTGCATGGCGTAGTCGCCGTTCGCGTCCGTGGTCGCCTGCCGGACGACGGTGCCGTCGGGCGCGACGGCGTCCACGGTGGCGCCCACGATCGGCAGGCCGTCGTTGGCGTCGGTGACGGTGCCGGTGACGGACCCGTTCGGCGGCAGCTCGAACGTGATCGCCGTGTCGTCGGCCAGCGCGGCCTCGTTGAACGAGTACTGCAGGGCGTCGGTGCCGGTCGCGTTCTCGATGCCGACGGTCGCGCTGTTGCCGAGCTCGCGCGCCTGGGCCGGGTCGAGGTTGCGGTAGGCGAAGGTGACGGTGCCGTCCTCGTAGAGCGTCACGCTGAAGTCGATCCGCACGTCGGCGACGTTGAAGAACGACACGTTGCGGTACTCGATGACGAACCCGCCGTCGACGGTGTCGGTGTAGACCCCGCCGCCGGCCTGGATGTTGAGGTCGTCCCAGAACGGCGCCAGCGTGGCGTTGGGCGCGGCCGCGTTCGGCAGCGCCGCGTTGGTGTAGGCGGTGACGGGCGCGAGGAAGTTCACGTGCCCGTTCGAGGACAGGTAGGCGGTGTCGTAGCTGTCGCCGTAGAACGGGAAGCTGAACGGCAGCGCGACCGTGGCCGTCGCCTCGTCCCCGGTCAGGGCCACCGGATCGGTGCCCTCGACGTACTCCGACGGGCCGGTGGTGCAGAAGTAGCCGTAGCCGTCGGCCCGCTTCGGCAGCGCGAAGTCCAGCGTCGACGGCCCGCTGACCGTCAGCGCCTGCGTGAGCGGGTCGGCGCACCGGCCGCCGTCGGCGGTCAGCGAGTACGAGCCGGCCGGGACCGCCGCGAACGCGTACGTGCCGTCGGCGCCGGTCGTGACCGGGTCGACGGGGGCGCCGTCGATGCTGACGGTGGCGCCGGCGACCGGTGCCCCGGAGTGGGCGTCGGTGACGGTGCCGGTGACGGGGTGGCTGCTGGCCGGTTCCAGCGCGACGTCGAGCGTCGTCGCGGTGTCGGCCGTGACGGTGGCGGTGGACGTCGCGGTCTGGTAGCCGAACGCGGACACCGTCACGTCGTAGTCGCCGGTGGTGAGGGTGAGGGTGTAGGTGCCGTCGGCGCCGGTGGTGGTCTGCCGGTCCAGCGGCCCGGCGGCGGTGACGGTGGCGCCCTCGACCGGGGCGCCCGCGGCGGTGACGGTGCCGGTGATCGTGCCGGTCTCGCCGGTCGGCGCGGCGTCGATCAGCGCGAGCGCGTCGAGCCGGCCCTCGCCCCAGACGTTGTTGTCATCGGCGGTGCCGCCGCAGCTGAGGTCCTCGACGTCGATGGCGGTCTGGTCGAGCAGCGCGCGGGTGCCCTCGATGTCGCCGACCAGCGTCGGCGCGGCCGACCACAGCAGCGCGATGGCCCCGGCCGTGTGCGGGGTGGCCATCGACGTGCCGGACAGCAGGTTGTAGCCGCCGCCGTCGATCGACGAGCGCACGGCCACGCCGGGCGCGGAGATGCTCGGCTTGATCTCGCCGTCCTGGCCGGGGCCGCGGCCGGAGAAGTCGGCGATGGCGTTGTTCGAGTCGTACGCGCCGACGGAGTAGTTGATCGTCCGGCTGCCGGGCGAGCCGCTGCTCGAGCAGGAGTCGCCGCTGTTGCCGTTGGCCCAGACGCCGAAGATGCCGGCGTTCGCCCACTCGATGAGGATGTCCTCCATGAACGGGTCGTTGGACGGGAACCGCGACCCCCACGAGTTGTTGACGATGTGCGGGCGCTGCGACACGTCCGGGTTCTGGCCGTTCAGGTCGGTCGGCGCGAGCATCCACTCGCCGGACTCGATGAGGTCGGCGTCGGAGCAGGTGTTGCAGCCGTTCGCCGCGATCCACGTCGCGCCGGGCGCCACCCCGATCTGGTTGCCGCTGCCGTCGTCGCCGACCATCGTGCCCATCGTGTGGGTGCCGTGCGAGTTGCCGGCGCCCTCGAACGGGGTGTCGCTGGTGCCGGTGGCGTCGAACCAGTTGTAGTTGTGGTCGAAGCTGCCGCCGTTGTTGCCGCGGTAGTGCTGGACCAGCGCCGGGTGGTCGTAGTCGACGCCGCTGTCGATGTTGGCGACCACGATGCCCTCGCCGCGGACGCCGTACTGCGACCAGACGTCGTCGGCGTTGATGTTGGCGATGCCCCACTCGACGGCGGCCGTGCCCATGCCGCCGGACCCCTTCTCGTCGACCGGCTCGGGCTGGTCGTAGGTGCGCGGCGCCCGGATCTGCTCGACGCCGTCGAGTGCGGCGATCTGCTCGGCGAGGGCGCGGCTGCCGTCCTCGACCAGGATCGCGTTGGTGATCCAGTGCGCCTCGTAGCCGACGCCGCGCTCGTCGAGGAGCTTGCGGACGGTGGCCTGCGACTGGTCGGCGGTCGCCTTGAGCTGGTCGACCACGAACTGACCACGTTCGGTCCAGTCCGCGATGGCCGCCGCGGACGTCGTCCGCGCGGACGAGCTGAACCGGACCCAGAAGTCGGCGCTGTCCTTGACGGCGTCGGGGTCGAACACGCCTGGCTCGATCTTCGACACGGGCTCGGCCGGACGGCCGAATCCGGCCTGCGCCGGTGTGGCGGCCAGGACCGCCGACACCAAGGCGAAGACCGAGAGTACTGCGGCGAGATATCGCCGCCCTCGGTGGGCTGGAAGCTGCACGGTGGACCTCCTGTGTGGGCGCAACACGGCGGAGGGAGGTGGCCAGGCACCGTGTCACACGTGTCCGAAATGCGGTGCCGCCATCCTCGCGACGTCCGGCTACCGGCGACAAGGTCGGACGGAGGGCAAGATCGAGGCCGATGGCAGGCGATGTCACAGGCATTGACTCCCGGATGCCCGGGATTTAACCGGAAATATTCCGCGAGACATACCAAAACGTCGCGAAACCTGTCATGCTGCCAAGCAATCGGTGGGGCGATTTGCAGGGAGTTGGTGCGTGGTGTCCGCAGCGCCATACATTGAAGTGATCACGCCATTCGTCATCTGCGTCGGCACGACGCTGGAGGACTCGACCGCGATCGCCCAGGCGATCGACCGGCGGGCCATCGTGATGATCGCGCCGGACACAGAGGCGGCGCGCAGGCTGCTGGTCGGCGACACGGGCATACCCGACAGCCCGGCCGGCATGGAGGATCTCGAGACCCGCGTCATCGAACGCGGCTGTCTCCGCGTCGACCTCGTGTCGCGCCAGGTCACCTGGGGCGACGTCGACATCGCGCTGAGCGCACGCGAGTTCGACCTGCTCGCGACGCTCGCGACGGAGGCCGGGCGGGTCTGGACGTTCGAGGAGCTGATGGCGCGCATCTGGAAGACCCGCTACCTGGGTGACGCCGACCCCGTCGTGTCGGCGGTGAAACGACTTCGGCGGCGACTGGCGCTGGTGGTCGACGAACTGCGCGTGGTGTCCGTGCGCGGCGTCGGCTTCCGGCTCGTCGTCCCCGATTAGGGCGGCCGGTCCGCAGCGGCCGGTTCTGGGTTGGGTGCGGACGGCGGTGGTTCGGTCGGGGCAGGGTGCGGACCGAACCACCGCCGAGCCGTCGTCGAAGGGTCCGACTGGGTATCCTTGAGTACGCCCCCAGTTCTCCGCCGCGCGAGGAGCGTGCCCGTGGCCCGCGTCGTTGTCGACGTCATGCTCAAATCCGAGATTCTCGACCCGCAGGGCAAAGCCGTGCAGGGTGCGTTCGGCCGGCTCGGCTTCGAGGGTGTCTCCTCGGTCCGGCAGGGCAAGCGCTTCGAGATCGAGTTGGACGGCGAGGCGACGCCCGAGGCCGTCGCCGAGATCGAGCGGGCCGCCGCCACGCTGCTCGCCAACCCGGTCATCGAGGACTTCACCGTCCACGTGGAGGCCGGCGTCTGATGCGCGTCGGCGTCGTCACGTTCCCCGGCTCCCTCGACGACCGCGACGCCGCCCGGGCGGTCCGGGTCGCCGGCGGTGAGGCCGTCTCGCTCTGGCACGGCGACGCCGACCTGCACGGTGTCGACGCCGTGGTGCTGCCGGGCGGCTTCTCCTACGGCGACTACCTGCGCTGCGGCGCCATCGCGCGGTTCGCCCCGGTCATGGAGCCGCTGGTCGACGCCGCGCGCGGCGGGCTGCCGGTGCTCGGCATCTGCAACGGCTTCCAGGTGCTGTGCGAGTCGCACCTGCTGCCGGGCGCGCTGATCCGCAACGACCACCGCAAGTTCGTCTGCCGCGACCAGCCGCTGCGGGTCGAGAGCACGTCGACGGCGTGGACGTCCGGCTACGCGACCGGCCAGGAGATCGTCATCCCGCTGAAGAACGGCGAGGGCGGCTACGTCGCCGACCAGCGCACGCTCGACGAGCTCGAGGGCGAGGGCCGGGTCGTCGTCCGGTACACCGGCGACAACCCCAACGGCTCCTACCGCGACATCGCCGGCGTCACCAACGCCCGCGGCAACGTCGTCGGGCTGATGCCGCACCCCGAGCACGCGGTCGAGGCGCTCACCGGGCCGACCACCGACGGCCTCGGCTTCTTCACGTCCGTTCTGGAAGGACTGGTCCGTTCGTGATCGACACCGTCGAGCTGGCCGCGAAGACTCCGGACCAGCCGCAGCCCTGGGACGAGCTGGGGCTCAAGGAGGACGAGTACCAGCGCATCCGCGACATCCTCGGCCGCCGGCCCACCAACGCCGAGCTGGCCATGTACAGCGTCATGTGGTCCGAGCACTGCTCGTACAAGAGCTCCAAGGTGCACCTGCGCCAGTTCGGTGAGAAGGCGCCCGAGAGCGACGCGCTGCTGGTCGGCATCGGCCAGAACGCCGGCGTCGTCGACATCGGCCACGGCTACGCGGTCACCTTCAAGATCGAGTCGCACAACCACCCGTCCTACGTCGAGCCGTACCAGGGCGCGGCGACGGGCGTCGGCGGCATCGTCCGCGACATCCTCGCCATGGGCGCGCGGCCGGTCGCCGTCATGGACTCCCTGCGCTTCGGCCCGCTCGACGCCGACGACACGCATCGCGTCCTGCCGGGCGTGGTGGCCGGGGTCGGCGGCTACGGCAACTGCCTGGGCCTGCCCAACATCGGCGGCGAGGTCGTCTTCGACCCGTCGTACGCGGCGAACCCGCTGGTCAACGCACTGTGCGTCGGCGTCATGAAGCACGACGACATCCACCTCGCCAACGCGACCGGCGTCGGCAACAAGGTGGTGCTGTTCGGCGCCCGCACCGGCGGCGACGGCATCGGCGGCGCGTCGATCCTCGCGTCGGAGTCCTTCGATGACTCGAAGCCGTCGAAGCGGCCGGCGGTGCAGGTCGGCGACCCGTTCATGGAGAAGGTGCTGATCGAGTGCTGCCTCGAGCTGTTCGAGGCGAAGGTGGTCGAGGCCATCCAGGACCTCGGCGCGGCCGGCATCTCCTGCGCCACGTCCGAGCTGGCCAGCAACGGTGACGGCGGCATGTACGTGCAGCTGGAGAAGGTGCTGCTGCGCGACCCCAGCCTGACGCCCGGCGAGATCATGATGTCGGAGTCGCAGGAACGCATGATGGGCATCGTCACGCCCGAGAACCTCGACGCGTTCCTCGCCATCACCGAGCGGTGGGACGTCGAGACCGCGGTCATCGGCGAGGTGACGGGCACCGGCCGGCTGATCATCGACTGGCACGGCGAGACCATCGTCGACGTCGACCCTCGCACCGTCGCGCACGACGGCCCGGTGTACGAGCGGCCGTTCGCGCGGCCGGACTGGCAGGACTCCCTGCAGGCGTCCGGCCCCGACGGCCTCGCGCGGCCGGCCAGCGGCGACGAGTTGCGCGGCACCCTGCTGCGGCTGCTGGCGTCGCCGAACCTCGCGTCGAAGGGCTGGATCACCGACCAGTACGACCGCTACGTGCTCGGCAACACCGTCCTCGCGCAGCCCGAGGACGCCGGCGTGCTGCGCATCGACGAAGCGACCGGGCTGGGCGTCGCGATCGCCACCGACGGCAACGGCCGCTATGCCAAGCTCGACCCGTACACCGGAGCGCAGCTGGCGCTGGCCGAGGCGTACCGCAACGTCGCCACCACCGGCGCCACGCCGCTCGCCGTCACCGACGGCCTCAACTTCGGCTCGCCCGAGGACCCCGCCGTCATGTGGCAGTTCGCCGAGGCCATCCGCGGCCTGGCCGACGGCTGCCAGGCGCTCGGCACCCCGGTCACCGGCGGCAACGTGTCGCTGTACAACCAGACCGGCGACGCCGCCATCCTGCCGACGGCGATCATCGGGGTGCTCGGCGTCCTCGACGACGTCGCCCGGCGCACCCCGCAGGGCTTCCGCGAGTCCGGCCAGGTCATCTACCTGCTCGGCGACACCCGCGACGAGTTCGGCGGCTCCGAGTGGGCGTGGGCCGAGCACGGGCACCTGGGCGGGCGGCCGCCGTCGGTCGACCTCGCCGCCGAGCGCGAGCTGGCCGAGATCCTCGTCAACGCCTCACGCGACGGGCTGATCGACGCCGCGCACGACCTCTCCGACGGTGGGCTGGCGGTCGCGCTGGTCGAGTCGGTGCTGCGCCACGGCGTCGGCGCGCGGGTGTGGGTGCCGGACGGCCTCGACCCGTTCGTGTTCCTGTTCTCCGAGTCGCAGGCCCGGGCCGTCGCCTCCGTGCCGCGCTCGGAGGAGGTCCGGTTCACCGACATGTGCACGGCCAGGCGGTTCGCGCACCAGCGCATCGGCGTGGTCGACGACGGCGGCGTGCTCGACGTCCAGGGGCAGTTCAGCGTGCCGGTCGACGAGCTGCGCGCGGCTCACGAGTCGACGCTGTCCTCGGCGTTCGACGCCTGAGCCGCCGCGGCGGCCTTCGCCGCCTCGATGCGGGCGGTGGTCAGCCGCGGCAGCGCGTAGATCACCATCACCACGTGCAGTGCCGCGGCGACCAGGAACGGCAGCCGCAGGGCGTTCTCGCGGCTGAGCCAGACGTCGCCGACGGTGACCAGCACGCCGCCGAGCAGCGTGCCGACCGAGAGCGCGCCCCAGCCGAAGAACCGGTACACCGAGTTGACCCGGCCGAGCAGGTGGTCGGGGATGATCGTCTGCCGCATCGACACCGTGATGACGTTCCACAGCACGGTGAAGAAGCCCTCGAACACGAACACGACGTAGACGATGATCGGCGACGACAGCAGGCCGATGGCGCCCAGCGTGCCGCCGAGGACGACCAGTGACACGATCAGCGACGCGCCGGGGCCGATGCGGACGCTGACCCGGTGGGCGACCAGCGACCCGGCCACCGCGCCCACCGCCACCCCCGACAGCATGATGCCGAACTCCGTCGCGTTGAGGCCCAGGATCTCCTGCGCCAGCAGCACGTAGATGGCCATGGCGGCGGCCTGCAGGCCGTTCGCCGCGCCGAGCAGGAACGCCAGCGACCGCAGCAGGTGGTGGTTCCACAACCACCGCACGCCCTCGGCGATCTCCGTCTTCCAGTTGATCCGGCCGCTGCTGACCTTGCCCTTCGGCGCGAACTGCCCGGCCAGCATGAACACGAGCGCGGCGGCGATGCCGAAGGTGCCGGCGTTGATGAAGAACGGCAGCGCGAACGCCAGGCCCAGCAGCAGGCCGGCCAGCGGCGGCCCGACGAAGTTGTTGACGACGACCTCGGCGCCCCACAGCCGGCCGTTCGCCTTCTCCAGCCGGTCCTTCGCGACGACGGACGGCAGCAGCGTCTGCGCGGTGTTGTCGCGCAGCACCTCGGCCATGCCCAGCAGGAACGCCATCAGGTACAGCAGCCCCAGCAGGACGGCGCCGTTCTCGGGCACGTCGGCGGTGCCGCCGGCGATCTGGTCGGGCGTGGGCAGGTCGGACTGCCACGCCAGCACCACGAACGCGAACGCGCCCATGACGGCGAACCGCGCGATGTCCATGACGGCGACCAGCTTGCGGCGGTCGAGGCGGTCGGAGATGACCCCGGCCGGCAGCGAGAACAGCAGCCACGGCAGCCGGGTGGCCAGCGTGACCAGCGCGATCTGCATCGGGTCGCGGGTGACGGCGGTGGCCAGCCACGGGATCGCGACCGCCGAGAGCCCGTCGCCGAAGTTCGAGACGACCGACGCGCTCCACAGCTTCCAGTAGTTGCGGCCCAGCCCGGCCTTCGTCGGCGTCTCGACCGTGGTCACGCGGCACCGTCCTCGGGGTGTGGCAGGTGCCCGCGCTGCGTCGGGAAGATCCCGACGAGCAGACCATACGTCACCTCGCCGCCCCGTGGCTGGCGGGCGAACTCGTCCAGCAGCTCGTACAGGCGCTCCCGCCACTCCTCGGCCCGTTCCACCGGGATGCGGGCGTACCGGGCGTTCGTCGTCATGGGGAGGTCCTTGTGCGCCTCCGGGATCTGCGCGACCTCGGCCATCGCCTCGGCGAGCAGCCCCTTGGGCTCCAGCCCGATGCCCTCGAACGAGGCGCGGTCCCAGTCGTGGTACAGGAACACGCGGGCGGTGCGGCCGTAGTAGCGGGCCTCGATGGCGCGCACCAGTTTGGTGCGGACCACGTGCACCAGGCCCGCGTACTCCAGGACCTTCAGGTGGTGGCCGACCGTGCCCTTCGGCTTGCCCAGCGCGGCGGCCAGCTCTGTCGTCGTCGCGGCGCGCTCCAGCAGCAGGTTGACGATCTTCATCCGGGTCTCGTCGAACAGCGCCCGGTACTGCGCGGGGTCGGTGAGCTCGAGCTCGTCGGCGAGCCCATAGTCGGGAACGGCGGACTGGTCGGCCATTCCAGAATGGTCGGCGAATCCCGACCATTCTGTCAAGACACGTACTGGCCGGCGTACTCCGCGGTCGGCTCGATCTCCGTGATGACGTCGACCAGCACGCCGTCGGGCGCCTCGACGATGAAGTGCCGCTGGCCGAAGTCCTCGTCGCGCAGCTCCAGGCGGATCGGCAGCCCGGCCTCCGTCAGGCGCGCGTACCAGTCGTCGACATCGGGGACCTCGACGTTGAGCAGCAGCCCGCGGGCCGGCTGGCGGAAGCCGTCGGGGATGGTCGGGTGCCGGTGGTCGACGAACGCCAGCTCGATGTGCGCGGCCGCGGGGTGGCGCAGGCTCACGTACCAGCCGGAATCGAAGACGAGCGTGAAGCCGAGGTGCTTCACGTAGAAGTCGCGCGCGGCGGCGACGTCGGTGCTGCAGAGGACCGGGTAGTAGCCGGTGATGGTCATGGCCTTCTCCTCAGATACCTACCGTTGGTATGTGTCTGTCAGGGTAGAATGCATACCGCTGGTATGTCAACTGGAGGTGCGGTGTCCCCGACCAAGTCCGAGCAGCGGCAGGCCACGGTGCACGCGCTGCTCACCGAGGCCCGGCGGCAGTTCGCCCGCGACGGCTACGCCGCCGTGAGCCTGGCCGCGCTCGTCGACGCGCTCGGCCTCACCAAGGGCGCGCTCTACCACCACTTCGCCGGCAAGGCCGCGCTGTTCCGCGCCGTCGTCGAGCAGGTCCAGGCGCAGGTGGCCGACCGCGTGGTCGCCGCGGCCGAGTCCGAGACCGGCTCGTGGGACCAGCTGACCGCCGGCTGCGAAGCGTTCCTGCGGGCCAGCGCCGACCCCGAGGTGCAGCGCATCCTGCTCATCGACGGCCCGGCCGTGCTGGGCTGGGACGAGTGGCGCGCGCTCGACGACGCCTCGTCCGGGCGGCATCTGCGCGAGGCCCTCGAGTCCGTCATCGACGACGGCGTCATCGCGCCGCAGCCGGTCGGGCCGCTGACGCACCTGCTGTCCGGCGCGATGAACGAGGCCGCCCTCTGGCTGGCCCGCTCCGACGACCCGCGCGACCTCGACGACACCGTCGCCACGCTGCTCGCCCTGCTCAATGCCCTGCGGGTTCGCCCGCGATGACCATGATGACTAGTATGGTCATGGAGGTGTTTCGCCATGACCGCAGCGGACACGTGGAGCGTCGCCGACGCCAAGGCCCGGCTCAGCGAACTGCTCGACACCGTGGGTCGTGACGGGCCGCAGACCATCAGCCGGCGCGGCCGGCCGGTCGCAGTCGTCGTCTCACTCGACGAGTGGGAGCGCCGCAAGCGTCGTCAGGGCACGCTCGCCGAGTTCCTCGCGACCGCACCGGTCGGCAACGAGGACCTGATCCTCGAGCGCGACAGAGGTGGCCGGATGCGCGAGGTCGATCTGTGACCTATCTGCTCGACACCAACGTGATCTCCGAAGGATTCCGCCGATTCCCCGACCACGAGGTCATCGAGTGGCTCGACGAGGTGCCCGAGGAGAGCACGTTCCTCAGCGCCATCACCATCGGCGAGGTGCGCAAAGGCATCGACAGACTGCCGCTCGGCCGGCGCCGCAGCAACCTCGAGGCCTGGCTGACCGACGGCCTGGTGCCC
Organism: Jiangella alba; assembly: GCF_900106035.1. Taxonomy (GTDB): domain Bacteria; phylum Actinomycetota; class Actinomycetes; order Jiangellales; family Jiangellaceae; genus Jiangella; species Jiangella alba. Next base: position 649,188 of record NZ_FNUC01000004.1, on the reverse strand, counting down.
CGGTTCGAGAGCCGGATCCTCGCCGTCGATGCGGACGTCGCCGACCTGTGGGGTCGCACGGTCGCGGCGTGCCAGGCCGATGGCCGGCCGGTCGACCCCATCGACGCGCAGATCGGAGCAACGGCGCTCTGGCACGGCCTGACGCTCGTCACCCGGAACGTCGGTGACTTCACACCCATGGGGGTCGAGCTGTTCAACCCCTGGCTCAGCGAGGCCGAGTAGGCCCATGCTGCGGACCATCGCCATCGCGAACTACCGGTCGCTGCGCGACGTCGTGCTGCCGCTGACCGGCCTCGACGTCGTCATCGGGGCCAACGGCACGGGGAAGTCGAGCCTGTACCGGGCGTTGCGGCTGCTGGCCGAGTGTGCCCGGGGCGACGTCATCGCGTCGCTGGCGCGCGAGGGCGGCATGCCGTCGGTCACGTGGGCCGGGCCGGAGAAGATCAGCCGCGAGATGCGGTCGGGAGAGCGGCCGGTCCAGGGCACCCGCCGGACCGGCCCGGTCAACGTCCGCATGGGCTTCGCCGGCGACGACTTCGGGTACCTCATCGACCTCGGGCTGCCGCGGCCGAGCGGGGAGCCGCCGTCGTTCTTCCAGCTCGATCCGGAGATCAAGCGCGAGGCGATCTGGAGCGGGCCGGTGCTGCGGCCGGGCACCTGGCTGGCCGACCGCCGCAACGAGCTGGTGCGGGTGCGGGCCGGCCGCGACTGGGAACACCTGGCCCAGGGGCTGCGCACCTTCGAGAGCATGCTCAGCGAGGTCGCCGACCCGGTCCGGGCGCCGGAGCTGCTGACCGTCCGCGAGCAGGTGCGCAACTGGCGCTTCTACGACCACTTCCGCACCGACGCCGACGCGCCGGCCCGGCAGACGCGCGTCGGCACCCGCACGCCGGTGCTGTCCGACGACGGCGCCGACCTCGCCGCCGCGCTGCAGACCATCCGCGAGGTCGGCGCGGTCGAGGCGCTCGACGCCGCCGTCGACCGCGCGTTCCCCGGGTCGCGGCTGGAGATCGCCCAGCTCGGCGATCGGCTCGACCTCGCGTTCCGGCAGCACGGCCTGCTGCGGCCGCTGGCCGGCGCCGAGCTGTCCGACGGCACCCTGCGCTTCCTGCTGTGGGCCGCGGCCCTGCTGGCGCCCCGTCCGCCGGCGCTCATGGTGCTGGACGAGCCGGAGGCCAGCCTGCACCCGCAGCTGCTGCCGGCGCTGGCCGAGCTGATCGTCGAGGCGCGCGCGGCCACCCAGCTCGTCGTCATCACCCACTCGCCGCTGCTGGTCGACCACCTCGGCGCCGCCGCGACGCGGGTCGAGCTGGTCAAGGACACCGGCGAGACGTTCATCGACGGGCAGGACCGGTTCGACCGGCCGGCGTGGAACTGGGGATCACGCTGAGGGTGACGGCGGACCCGGGGGCGTCACGGTTGCCGTCACCCACGACTCGCCATCGAACTCCTCCGCGATCGCGTCCATGATCACCTCGTCGCACGGCCGGCCGAGCCAGTAGCCGGACTGCCGCAGCCGGCCAGCGTTGCGGAAACCGGCCCGCTGGTAGGCCGTGATGCCGGCCCGATTCGGCTCCAGCACCTTCAACCACACCATGCGCAGCGCGCCGAGGTGGAACGCCCAGTCGAGCGTGAGCCGCGTGGCCTCGGCGGCGTACCCGTGGCCGCGCGCCTCCGGCGCCAGGACCACGGTGTACTCAGCCGTGCGCACGTACTGGTTGACGTCCAGCGTGGTCATGCCGACGGCGCTCAGGTCGTCGAGCCGGACGACCTCGAACTGCGGGTACTGGTGATTGGCGCGCTGCCGCTCCCACCCGCCGTCACGCACCTCCCACGACTGTGGGAACTGGTTGCCGTAGCCCAGGATCGTGCGAGCGTCGTTCTCCCAGCGGTGGTACTCCGGCAGCAGGTCGCGCCGGGGCTGGGCAAGCGCCAGGCGGGCACCGGTCAGCAGGATCTGCGGAGTGCTCATGAGGGTCGTGTTCCAATCCCGGGTTTGTCCGACGGCGGACCATCTGGTGTCCACGTCTGCACATATGACGAGACCGCCGTGGACTCCTCGACCGGGCACCCGGCCCGATCCGCTATCCAAGCATGCATGCGTACGGGATCGACAGCGATTCCATGTCGCCATTCCGCGCGTCGACCCATCAGGGCGAGGAGGAGGGCCGCCGCAGTCGACTGTTCCAGGCATGCCCAGCGCATGGGGAGGGCAGGGGAGAGCCACCGCACCGCCAGGACGGCTCGTCGCGCCTGCTGGTCTGTGGCGGGGGACAGCCGACGCGCGACGCATGCCAGCCGAACCATGCGCGAGAATCGCCGGCTTCGGCGTCCCAACAGCTTGGCACCGATCGTCGTCATCACTGCTGGTACGGCTGCCAACCGCCACAGTGGTGGTGTCCATGCGGGGTCGACAAGGACGGTGAGCGCTTCCTGAGTTCCCCACGATCGGCTCGGGCTCCGATGCCGCACGACTGACCCGCCGGGCGCTGGGGCGACGTCTGGCGGCGAGAGCGTCGTGAGCCCGGTGTCGTAGTTGATCGTGACGTGTGCGTGCGGCAGGACGACCGTGACCACTGTTCGCTTACGCACTGAGAAACCTCCCTCGGGAATGGGTGGTCCATGAGATCTCAGGCAGGTGCTGAGTCGCTTCCAGCCACATTTCCGCGTCGAGGGTCGGCATGAGCGATGCCCACATGGCGTCGACGCCGAGCGCTGCGCGTCTGATCGCGGAACGAAGGTGCAACGGTTCGATCAGGCCGAGGCCGGCCAGGTGGCCGTCTGCCAACCTGAGGATGCGCTGGAGGTTGAGTCGCAGTCCGCTGTGGAAATCGCCTGCGAACGTACCTTTGGTCACGCGACGGCGATGCCGGAACGGCAGCAGATCTCCGGTCGCATCCGCGAGCATCGGCTTGTAGCGGCGGGTCGAGTATCTGTGCCACGGCCGCGCTGATGCGACCGCGTCCAGGAGCAGACCGTCGAAGTAGGGGTTGTGTAGATCCATCTCGAGCTCATCGGCGAGTTGTCGATCGGCATGCGCGGCCCGCGCCACGTTGCGAACCTCATGGATGAGCAGTGCGTCGGGATCGGCTTCGGGTGCTGTTCCCGTGATCGCAGACTCGAGTACCCATGTTGGCGGCGCACTCCACGGCTGAATGACCCGTTGGATGTCGCCTTGGGCGGCAGCTACGACGATGCCCCAAGGGCTGATGCTGCGCAGCCGTGCCCAGCCGTGTGCGTCGCGCCACAGGCGGACCATCCGGCCGCGGCGAGCCAGAACCGTGAGATGCCAAGGCGGTGGAAGAAAGAGGTTGTCGCCGCCATCGCCCGTGAGATGGCAGGTGGAGCCGGCATCGCGGGCTGCTCGCAATTGCGCCGAGAAGAACGTCCAGGAAGCGGAGGACGGCGCCGGTTCGTCCGACGGAGGCAGCTGATCAGGTGACCTGCTGAACGGCAACTGATCTGTGGTCATCGACAGCCAGGCGTGAGTCGTCCCCCTTCTGGCGAATTCACGCGCGTAGTCGACATCGCCACCCTCTTCGCGGTCCTCGGGGCGGACGGTCATCGTGAGTAGGTTGCCGCGCCGCGCGGCGATCGCAGCGATGGTCGTCGAGTCCATGCCGGCCAGATCAACCGAAACGCGGGACGCACCAAGACGCGCTTCGACTCCGTCGAGCAGAGAACGTCGGACGAGTGCGACAGCGTGGCCGTACGGACGTCGAGCGTGTGACCACCATGCTGTGACTGTGGCGGCTCGTCCAGCTGCGAGAACGACGCGATGCCCGGGTGGCACCGGCAGGACGTCGGCCCAGGCGCTGCGATCCGCAGGCAGTAGCAGTTTGTTCGCCAGGTATGAGGTCAGCCATAGTCGATCGACTCGGCGCCTGGTCAGGGATGACAGGGCGAGCGAGCTCGAGCCCCACACCGTTCCGCCGGGTGTCTCGACAAGGTACAGCGGGCATCCGCCGGCGGCATCGGACAGGAGCTCCAACAGGCCGGTTCCTGTGTGCCGCGCCACGACGAACGAACCGGCCCAACCGCTGCACACGGTTGCGAGGTCCCTTGACCTTGCGGCGCGCAGCAGGTCGCTGTCGTCGGCCGAGCAGGCGCCGAACAAGGCGAGTTGAGTTTGCTGGTCGGTGACGACTCGAAGAGTCCGGCCAGGCCATCCGCCCATGACCCAGACGGGTGGGTCGTTCCAGATGAGGCGGGCGCCTCTGGGGACCATCAGGTGCCTGCCTGGAGCACAACCACCGAACCAACGCATTTCCGGGCCCCTTTCGAGGCGGCGGTCACGACCGGTCGCCGTGACCGCCGCCGACGAGGTCAGTCGTACGGTCGTTGCTTGGCCTCGATGCTCTTCTCCGCCCCGCCCTTCGTCAGGACGGTCGCATCATCGAGAACGATCACCGCGTCCGGGCTGTCGTCGCGTGTTGCAGGGCTGGTGTCGTCGCGGACTGCCATGGGTACCTCCCTTCACCCGCTGATCTCGTGGGGCTGGGCCGGGACCTGAGCTGCCGCCCGGGCGTCAGCCAACTTGGAAATACAAGTGCGGCCAGAGTAGGCAACTTGGAAATACAAGTCAACCGGATAGTGAATCGGGGTGGGGCAGGAGTTACACCGTCACCAGCTGTTGGCCGGTGGGAGTCCAGCGGACGAGCACGGGCTCATGCTGGAGCTGTCTGCCGGTGGTCGAATCGATCGCGAACCGGCCGAACAAGGTCGACGCCGTCAAGCGAGCGGCGACGTTCCAGACTGCTCGGCGTCCGGAGGTGCCAGCCGTGCGAACGCAATGTGCGGAGAGCACTGCGGCGGCGGCAGCCTGGATGCCTGGGTAACTGGGTGTCGACCCGAACCTCGCCACGTACCTCGTGACGAAGTCCTCCTCAGATGGGCCGAGGCTGGGCTGCGTTGAGCTTCCGGCGAACCATTGTCCGACGCCGAAAATGTTCAGGACGTCCTGGACCTCGTCGACGAAGTCCTGAACCCCGGCTGCGACCGAGCAGATGGTGCGGGGAGGATTCCCGAGCCGTTGCGCTCGACGAACGATCTCTACGTCGGCCTCGAATGTGCCAGCCGAGAAGAGGTCCCAGGGCATCGGCAGGAGGTCCGGCGAAAGCTGTTCGGCGCCGACATGCGCCACGTCGATGCCGAGGCTGCGCGCCTCGGCGAGCGCTCCCGCCGCGACCTGGCGCGCGAAGCTTCCTCTGCCGGTGACGATCCGGAGCTGAGCCGGGACCCTGTGACCTGCCAACCATCGCAGGAATGGGCCGCCGTAGAGCCGTGTCGGCGTGAGCACCGAAACGATGTGGCCCGGGTGTGATTCCTCGATGTCGTCGCCCGACCCACCGTGGTTCCAGAGCAGCAAGTCGTTTTCCTCAGCAAGGCGGCCAGCGGTTCGCATCAGTTGCGTCGAGTACGGCCCGAGAAGAACGTCGCACTGGCCGGCGAGATGTCGCAAGCCGACGCTCAACGCTGCTGGGTCGCTATGATCGTTCTCGATGCGGACATCCAGGTCGTCGAAGGACGCCATCGTGGTCAAGGCTTGTGCTGCTTGGCGGCCGAAACGTTCGTAGCGACCGGACAACGACAGGCACGCGCCGACCGTGACTCGGGCGGGTGGAGTGGCTCCGCTCATCGCATCGACACTTCGTATCGGAACTCATGCCGATCGGCGGCCGCGATGGTCTCCTGGACCTCGACCGGCGTGTCGGTCGTGTCGAAGACCGTGCGGACGATGCGCACAACCGGCTCGCCCGGCGACAGCGCCAGAGCGTCGACCTCGGCGATCGTCGGCATCCGAGCGACCAACTCGTCGACCGATCGTGCGATCGAGCGCCGGATCGAACCGTCGGGGTCCTCGATGACCGCGTGCGCGCCTCCTTTGATGAGGCGCATGTCGGCGATCGCCGTCCCGGCGGCCATGGTGGAGGGGTAGTAGCTGTTACAGAGCGCCATCGGTTGGTCGTCGACGATGAAGAGCCGGCGACGCACGACCACGGGCTCGCCCGAGTCGAGATTGAGGCGCAACGCGATCTCCGCATCGGCCGGGACGCTGGTGACCTCGAGAAGTCGTTGTCTGGGTGTTTGTCCTTGCTCGGAGGCTTGGGCGTTGAACCCCGGCAGGCCGGAGCGGCGATGCCGCCGATAGTTCGCGCCTTCCAATCGAAACCGTACGTGCGGCTTGCGTCTGACGAACGCGCCTCGCCCTTGTTCGGTGATGACCAATCCGTCGCCGCGGAGGACGGCGATCGCACGCCTCACGGTCGGCCGACTCGTCGTGTACTTGGCGGCCAGGTCGTTCTCGGACGGCAGTTGCTCACCGGGCTGCAGGCGACCGGAGAGAATCTCCCGCCGGAGGTCATCCACGATCCTCCGGTAGGGAAAGCCGCTGCTGGCCGACTGGGACACCACTTGATGTTACAAGTGGGCATCGGCATCGTCGGTGCCGCGCCTCCCACGTTTTCTGACCTTGCGTCGTCGACGGGTTCGGGCCGATCGGCCGACCCGCATCGGGGTAGCCTGCCGGGGTGGCGAAACGGATGGACCCGGCTGCGGCGTGGGCGGCGTACCGGAGCGGTCACGACGCGCTGCGCGGCTGGCTGGGCGAGCTGCCGCCGGAGCACTGGGCCGGGCCGAGCGTGCTGCCCGGCTGGACCGTCGCCGACCTCGCGGCGCACATCGCGCTGGTGGCCGACGCGGTGACGGCGACGGTTGCGGCGCCGCGCGGGGTAGCGGCGCACAGCCTGAGCGAGTACCTGACGACGTACGAGGCGGCGGCCGCCGGACTGTCCGACCTCACGCTGGCCATCGCCCGCGAGGCCGGGCACGACAAGGACCGCATCCTCGCCGCCGTCGACGAGCGGTTCGCCGCCGCACAGGCCACCGTCGACGAGCGGGGGCTCGACGACGTCGTGCTGACGACGCGGCGCATCCCGGCCCGGCAGGGCGACTACCTGCTGACCCGCGTCGTCGAGATCGCCGTCCACGCCGACGACCTCGCCCGCTCCACCCCGTCCGTCCCCCGCCCACCATCCCCCGCGACACCACGAGGCTCGCCGTCCGCACCCTCCTCGACGTGCTGGCCGACCGTGCGCCGGGCCGCAGCGTCGAGGTGCGGGTCGCGCCGTTCGCCGCCGTCCAGTGCATCGAGGGGCCGCGGCACACCCGGGGCACGCCGCCGAACACCGTCGACCTCACGCCGGCTCTCTGGCTGCGGCTGGCCGCCGGGCGCGTCACGTGGGCCGACGAGCTCGCCGCGGGCACCGTCCTCGCCAGCGGCCAGCGCGCCGACCTGTCGGCGCACCTGCCGCTGTTCTAGTCGGAGAGTTCGGCGGAGTACGTGACGCCGTCGGAGCCGATGAGGTCGACCCGCCGGATCTCGTAGATGTTGGTGTCGACCGTGCCGCCGGACCCGCCGCCGGCCGCGCCGACCTCGTAGTCGGCGATCGTCTGGGCGCCGTCCTCGGTGACGACCGACACGTCGTACGTTCCGGGCGCCGCGGTGTCGCCGAGCACGGTGAACACCCACGACGGCTCGCCCTGGTAGAGGAACACGTGCCCGACCTGCGCGCCGGCGTCGTCCAGGAGCGGGGCCGCGTGGAAGTAGCGGCCGTTCGCGACGTCGAGGGTCTCGCGGTACCCGGCGGCGAGGTCGCGGTCCTCGGACGTCGCCTGCCAGACGACGCCGGCGCCGCCCAGCGCGGCGATGGCCGCCGCGGCGGCGTACGGCAGCACCCGCCGCCAGCGCCGCGGCCGCAGCGGGGTCACGACGGCGTCGGACGGTTCGGCCGCGGGCGGGACGTCGGGCTCAGCCACCTCGGCCGGCGCCTCCGACGCGGCGGCAGGAGCGGCCTCCGCCGCGGGCGGCGCCTCCGGCTCGGCCGGCGTCTCCAGCGCGTCCGGCTCGTCCGCCGTCAGCGCCGCGATGCGGGCCAGGACGGCGCCCTCGAACCCGGCCGGCGGGTCGTGCTCGGGCGCGACCAGCAGCACTTCGTCGGCGACCCGGGTCAGTTCCTCCAGCTCGCGGCGGCAGTCGGGGCAGTCGGCCAGGTGCGCGAGCACGCGCGCGCGGTCCGGGCCGCTGGCGGCGCCGGTGGCCACCTCGGCCAGGGCGTCGGCGACCTCGCCACACCTCGTCGGATCAACCATGACTCACCTCGAGCATCGCACGCAGCCGGGCCAGTCCGGTCCGGATGCGTGTCTTGGCCGTGCCGAGCGGGATCTGCTGGCGCTCGCTGATCTCCCGCGCGGTCAAGCCGAAATGTACTGACAGCAGGACGGCCGTGGCCTGCTCGTGCGGCAGTGCCCGCAGCGCGGTGGTGATGCGGTCGCTGTCGGCGACCCGGTCGCTGTCGTTGGTGGTGGAGATCAGCATCTCCGCCACGACGGCCGGTTCGACCACCACGTCCCGCCGCACCCGCAGGACGTCGATGGCGACGTTGCGGGTGATGGTCAGCAGCCACGTCGACGCCTGCGCCCGGCGCGCGTCGTAGTTGCCGGCGTGCCGCCACGCCCGGACGAACGCCTCCTGTGCCACCTCCTCCGCGATCGCGGGCACGCCCACGACCGACAACGCCAGGCCGTAGACGCGGCCCTGGTGGCGCCGGACGAACGCGGCCATCGCGTCCGCGTCGCCGGCGGCCATCCCGGCGAGCAGGGCTTCGTCCGACACCCTCACATCCTCATATACGCGTCGCAGCGATGAATCGATTGGATGACCTGCGGGTCGTGTCGGTCACCGTTCCCGCCACGAGCCCGATCCAACCAGCGACGACGCGGTCAGTGCCAGCCGGTGGCGTCGACGCCGCCGGGGACGTCGGCGCGGGGGTCGTACGGGGTGCGGGTGAACACGAACGAGGCGAGGTCGAGGTGGCGCACCGACCCGTCGGGGTGCCGGACGACGCGCAGGGGCTCGCCGGCGTAGTAGCCGTCGAGACCCACCCAGCCGCCGTCGCCGTCGGGACGGAAGCGCGACGCACGGCCGGCGCCGTGGGCCGGGCCGAGCCGCAGCCAGCCGTCGTCGGCGGCCCGCAACTCGAACGTCGTCGGGCCCCAGTACCAGTGGCCGACCAGCTCGAACAGTTCCGGCGGCACCGCGCCGACGCGCCAGACCGGCGGTGTGCGCGGCTCGGCCGCGGCGAACGCGTCGAGCAGCCTGGACGCGAAGTCGCGGGACAGGCCGGCGGTGGTGTTGGTGAGCACGACGGCGCCGTCGCCGGTCTCGACGTCGACCCGCACTTCGGCGAGGAAGCCCGGCATCGAGCCGCCGTGGCCGGTGAACCGGCGCCCGCCGTCGTTCCACAGCTGGACGCCGAGGCCGTGCGCGGCCGTCCACGGCGCGCCCGGCACGTCGACGACGACCAGCGGCCGGAACATCTCGGTCAGCGTGCCGTCGGCGAGCAGGCCGTCGGTGCGGCCGCCGAGGAACGCGGCCCACCGGGCGAGGTCGCGCACCGTCGACCACAGCTGCCCGGCCGGCGCCATCGCGCCGCCGTCGTGCTCGGGCTCGGGCAGGACGAGGTCGGCGAACGGGTGGACGGCGAGCCCGTGCGCGTGCGGCGCCACCGGCCGCGACGTCGTGCGGTCCATGCCCAGCGGCTCGAGCAGCTCCTCGGCGATCACCTTCGACCACGACCGCCCGTGCAACCGGCCGACCAGCTCGCCGAGCACGCCGAACCCGACGTTGGTGTAGTGGAAGCGTTCCCCGGCCGGGTGCCGCCGGCCCAGCTGGCTCGACAGCGACCGCCACGGCCCGCCCTCGGTCCGCTCCCACCACGGCCCGTCGGTCTCGGCCTGCACACCGGCGCCGTGCGACAGCAGCTGGGCGATGGTGACGTCGCCGATCGTGGTGTCCGGGAGGTGCTTGTCGAGCGGGTCGGTGAGGTCCAGCCGGCCCTCGTCGCGCAGCCGCATGACGGCCACCGCGACGAACGTCTTGGTGATCGAGCCCATGCGGTACTGGGTGTGCTCGTCGGCGTCGCGGCCACCCTCGCGCCCGTCGATGCTGCCGCGCGCGGCGGACCAGACGAGCTCGCCGTCGCGCACGATGCCGACGGCGACGGACGGCAGCCGGCTGCCGGCCTGCTCTTCGGCGACGAGACGGGCGAGGTCGGTGGCGGTGCTGGGGCGGATCACGGGCCGAAGCCTAACGGGCGGTCGCCGGCTCCAGGTCCACCACCGCTGTCTCGGACGGCCGGGACGATCACACGCCAGCGGGCTCGTACCGGTGCACGGCCTGGGTGGACCGCAGCAGTTCCCGCAGCGCCCACAGGTCGCCGGCGACGGCGCCGTGCGCGCGGGCCTGCACGAGCACGTTGCCCAGCGCGGTCGCCTCGACCGGCCCGGCCAGCACCGGCAGCCCGCAGGCGTCGGCCGTCAGGCGGCACAGCAGTTCGTTGCGGGCGCCGCCGCCGACCAGGTGGACGACGTCGACGGCGCGGCCGGACAGCTCGGCGGCCTGGCGGACGGTGCGCGCGTAGGCGGCGGCGAGGCTGTCGAGGATGCAGCGGACCAGCTCAGGACGGGTCTGCGGCACCCGCGACCCGCCCGCGCGCAGCACGTCGGCGATGCGGGCCGGCAGGTCGCCCGGTGGCAGGAAGACGGGGTCGTCGGGGTCGAAGACCGGGCCGCCGGGCGGCACGTCGGCGGCGGCGGCGAGCAGCGCCGGCAGGTCGGCGGGCGGGCCGGCCCGGTTCCACGTCGCGATCGACTCGCTGAGCAGCCACAGCCCCATGACGTTGCGCAGGTAGCGGACGGTGCCGTCGACGCCGCCCTCGTTGGTGAAGTTGGCGGCGCGGCCGGCCTCGGTCAGCACCGGCGCGTCCAGCTCGACGCCGACCAGCGACCACGTGCCGCAGGAGATGTAGGCGAACCGCTCGTCCGCGGCCGGCACTCCGACGACGGCGGACGCGGTGTCGTGCGACCCGACGGCGGTGACGACGGCGGATGGGTCCAGCCCGGTGTCGTCGAGCACGTCCGGCAGCAGCGGCCCGACGACGTCACCGGGCCGGCGCAGCGGCGCGAACAGGTCGCGCCGCAGCCCGAGCGCGTCGAACAGCGGCGCTGCCCACTCACCGGACCGGACGTCCAGCAGCCCGGTCGTCGACGCGTTGGTCACCTCGGTGCCCCGCACGCCGGTCAGCCAGGACGTCAGCAGGTCGGGCATGAGCAGGGCCTGTGCGGCCGTCGCGGCGGCGGGGTCGACGGCGAGCTGGTAGATCGTGTTGAACGGCAGGAACTGCAGCCCGGTGACGTCGTACAGCTCGCGTTCGCCCAGCTCGGCGTGCAGTTCCGCGGCGGCGCCGGACGTCCGCCCGTCGCGGTAGTGGTACGGGTTGCCCAGCAGCGCGCCGGACCCGTCCAGCAGGCCGTAGTCGACCGCCCACGAGTCGATGCCGATGCTGCTGAGCACCTCGCCGCCGGTGATGGCCCGGGCCGCCTGACCGAGACCGTCCAGCACGTCGCGGTACAGCCGCAGCACGTCCCAGTGCAGCCCGTCGGGCAGCCGCACCGGGACGTTGCCGAAGCGGTGCACCTCGGTGAGGTCCAGCCGCTGCGCGCTGACCCGCGCCAGCATGACCCGGCCGCTGGAAGCGCCCAGGTCGACGGCGGCGAGGGTGGTCATCGCAGGAAGGCGGCGGCGACGCCGGCGTCGACGGGGATGTGCAGGCCGGTGGTGTGGGAGAGGTGGCCGGCGGTGAGGGCGTGGACGGCGTTGGCGACGTGTTCGGGGAGGACTTCGCGTTTGAGGAGGGTGCGTTGGGCGTAGAACGCGCCGAGCTGGTCCTCGGGGACGCCGTAGACGGCGGCGCGTTGGGCGCCCCAGCCGGCGGCGAAGATCCCGGAGCCGTGGACGACGCCGTCGGGGTTGATGCCGTTGACGCGGATGCCGTGTTCACCCAACTCGGCGGCGAGGAGGCGGACCTGGTGGGCCTGGTCGGCTTTGGTGGCGCCGTAGGCGACGTTGTTCGGCCCGGCGAACACACCGTTCTTGGAGGCGATGTAGACGATGTCGCCGCCGAGGCCCTGGTCGATCATGATGCGGGCGGCTTCGCGCGAGACGAGGAACGAGCCGCGGGCCATGACGTCGTGCTGCAGGTCCCACTCCGCGGCCGACGTGTCGAGCAGTGGTTTGGAGATGGACAGGCCGGCGTTGTTGACGACCAGGTCGACCCCGCCGAACGCCAGCACCGCGTCCTGGAACGCGGCGGCGATCTGCTCCTCCGACGTGACGTCCACGGTCACCGCCACCGCGGTGTCGCTGCTGCCGATGCTTTCGGCGACTTCGGTGGCGGCGTGGGTGTTGAGGTCGGCGACGATGACGCAGGCGCCGTCGGCGGCCAGGCGCTCGGCGATGGCCTTCCCGATCCCCGACCCCGCCCCGGTCACGAACGCGACCCGGGTGGCGAGCGGTTTCGGCGCCGGCATCCGGGCGAGTTTGGCTTCTTCCAGCGCCCAGTACTCGATGCGGAACTTCTCCGCCTCGTCGATCGGAGCGTAGGTGGACACGGCTTCCGCGCCGCGCATCACGTTGATCGCGTTGACGTAGAACTCGCCGGCCACCCGCGCGGTCTGCTTGTCCTTGCCGTAGGAGAACATCCCCACCCCCGGCACCAGCACGATCGCCGGGTCCGCACCCCGCATCGCCGGGCTGTCCGGCGTGGCGTGCCGGTGGTAGTAGGCGGCGTACTCGTCGCGGTAGGCCGCGTGCAGCACCCGCAACCGGTCCACCACCTCATCCACGGGCGCGGCCGGGGGGAGGTCGAGGACCAGCGGGCGGACCTTGGTGCGCAGGAAATGGTCCGGGCACGACGTCCCCAGCTCGGCCAGCGCCGGGTGCTTCTCGCGGGACAGGAAGTCCAGCACGGTGTCGGTGTCGGTGAAGTGCCCCACCTGCGCCCGGTCCGTCGACACCAGCCCCCGCAGGATCGGCGCGAGCGCCGCCGCCCGCGCTCGCCGCTCGGCCGCCGGGAGCGGGCCGTAGCCGTCCACGACCGGGCCGAACGGGTCCGGGCGGCCGCGCTCGGCCAGGAACGCCTCCGCCGTGCGGATCATCCACAGCGAGTTCGCCTCACACTCACCGCTGGTGGCGCCCCACGCGGTGATCCCGTGCCCGCCCAGCACACACCCCACCGCCCCCGGATGCGCCGCCTTGATGGCAGCGATGTCCAGGCCGAGCTGGAACCCCGGCCGCCGCCACGGCACCCACACCACCCGATCGCCGAAACACTCCTTCGTCAACGCCTCCCCGTCGGCCGCCGTCGCCAACGCGATCCCGGAATCCGGGTGCAGATGATCCACATGCGGCGCGTCCACCAGGGCGTGCATCGCGGTGTCGATCGACGGGGCCGCGCCGCCCCTGCCGTGCAGGCAGAAGTCGAACGCCGCGACCAGCTCGTCCTCCCGCTCCACCCCCGGATACACCTCCACCAGCGCGCGCACCCGGTCCAGCCGCAACACCGCCAACCCCGCCTCCGTCAACGTGCCCAGGTCACCACCGGAGCCCTTCACCCACAGCAGCTCGACGTCGCCGCCGGTGACCGGGTCGACCGCGGTGCCCTTGGCCGACGTGTTCCCACCCGCATAATTCGTGTTCCGCGGATCCGACCCCAGCCGGTTGCTCCGCTCGATCAACTCGGTGACGGCAGGGTTGCTCATCGGTCCTCTTCTCGGGGGACGGCGGCCAGTTGGTCGTCGAGGTTGAAGGCTTCGTCGAGGTAGCGCCAGTTCTCGTCCGGGCGGGCGCCGTGGGTGAACAGCTGGGCCATCTCGTCCTGCCAGCGGCGGTTGACGTCGGTGGCCTGCATGGCGGCCTGAGCAGCGTCGAGATCGTCGACCTCGGCGTAGCCGACCAGCAGGCCGTCGTCGCCGACGAAGATCGAGTAGTGGCGCCAGCCGGCGTCGTGCAGCGCCGCCAGCAGCTCCGGCCAGACCTCCGCGTGCCGTCGGCGGTACTCGTCGAGCTTGTCGGGGCGGACCTGCGACACGAAGCAGTACCGCGGCATCGTCAGGCCCCCCAACCGGCCTGGGCGCCGCCGACCCGCCCGGCGCTGATCGACTCGAAGTAGCCGGAGCGCTGGTACGCGGCGATGGGGTCGGGGTCGAGGCCCTGCTCGTCGCGCAGCGTGGCCAGCAGCGGGCGGACGTCGGTGTTGTAGGCGTCCATGAGCACCGCGTTGGCGCCGAGCACGTCGCCGTCGGCCTGCGCCTTGGCCAGCGCGTCGGCGTCGACCAGCAGCGCCTTGGCCAGCGCCTCCTGGACGTTGAGCACCGAGCGGATGACCGCCGGGATCTTCGGCTCGATGTTGTGGCACTGGTCGAGCATGAAGTTGACGTGCGACTCGGGCCGGTGCGCGTCCTGCGCGACGATCTCGTGCAGGATGCGGAACAGCTGGAACGGGTCGGCGGCGCCGACCATGAGGTCGTCGTCGGCATAGAACCGGGAGTTGAAGTCGAACGCCCCGAGCCGGCCGGCCCGCAGCAGCATCATCACGATGAACTCGATGTTCGTGCCGGGTGCGTGGTGGCCGGTGTCGAGCACGACGGTCGCGCGGTCGCCGAGCGCCAGGCAGTGCGTCAGCGACGTGCCCCAGTCGGGGATGTCGGTGGCGTAGAACGCGGGCTCGAAGAACTTGTACTCGAGCAGCATGCGGTGGTCGTCGTCGAGCGCGGCGTAGATGGTGCCCAGCGACTCGGCCAGCCGCTCCTGGCGGTCGCGCAGGGAGTCTTGGCCGGGGTAGTTGAGGCCGTCGGCGAGCCAGATCTTGAGGTCGGTCGAGCCGGTGGCGCGCAGGACGTCGATGCAGCGCAGGTGGTGGTCGACGGCCTTGGCGCGGACCCCGGGGTCGGGGTTGGCCAGCGAGCCGAGCTTGTAGTCGTCGTCCTGGAAGACGTTGCTGTTGATGGCCCCGATCTCGACGCCGACGTCGCGGGCGTGCGCGGCCAGCTCGGCGAAGTCGTCGACGAGGTCCCACGGGATGTGCAGGGACACCCGCGGCGCCGCGCCGGTGTAGCGGTGCACCTGGGCGGCGTCGGCGATCTTCTCGAACGGGTCGCGCGGCACGCCTGGCTGGCCGAAGACCTTGAACCGGGTGCCGGAGTTGGCGAACGCCCAGGAGGCGGTCTCGACCCCCAGCCCGCGGACGGCCGCTCTGACCTCGTCGTGGGTTCTCATCTGCTGCCTCCAGCAAGCCGTCTTTGAACCGATTCAGCCCTCGTCAAGTTACGCGGTCCGGCGGCGGCGCGTCAACCGGGGCGGGACGCCGCTGGGGCCGCCGGCCCAGCCGGTAAGCTGCGGCGATGGGTGGAGCCCCGAACATCCGCGAGGTGGCGCTGCGGGCCGGTGTGTCGGTGGGCACGGTGTCGAACGTCCTCAACCGGCCGGAGCTGGTCGCCGAGCCGACCCGCGAGCGCGTCTACGCCGCCATCGCCGAGCTGGGCTTCGTCCGCAACGACTCCGCCCGGCAGCTGCGGGTCGGCCGCAGCCGCACCCTCGGTCTCGTCGTGCTGGACGTCGCGAACCCGTTCTTCACCGACGTCGCCCGCGGCGTCGAGGACGCCGCGAACCAGCACGGGCTCGCCGTCATCCTGTGCAACACCGACGAGGACCCGGTCAAGGAGGCCTCGCACCTCGATCTACTCGCCGAGATGCGGGTGCAGGGCGTGCTGATCAACCCGATCGACACCGACGGGCGCATCGCCGCGCTGCGCGACCGCGGCATCCCGGTGGTGCTGTTCGACCGGCGCGGCGACCCCGCGCGCGAGTGCTCCGTCGCCGTCGACGACGTGCTCGGCGGGCGGCTCGCCGCGACCCACCTGATCGAGACCGGCCACCGCACCATCCAGTTCGTCGGCGGGCCGCTGACGCTGCAGCAGGTGCAGGAACGCTACGAGGGCGCGTCCGCGGTCGTGGCGGCGCGCGACGACGTCGAGCTGACCGTCCTGACGACGACGGCGCTCAACGTGGCCGCCGGGCGCGCGGCCGGCGACCGGCTGGCCGCGGACCGCGACGTGCTGCCGTCGGCGGTGTTCTGCGCCAACGACCTGGTCGCGCTGGGCGTGCTCCAGGCGCTGACGCACGCGGGGCTGCGGGTGCCGCACGACGTCGCGATCGTCGGCTACGACGACATCGACTTCGCCGCTGCCGCTGCCGTCCCGCTGTCGTCGGTGCGCCAGCCCCGCCAACAGCTCGGCCGGACGGCGGCGGAACTGCTGCTCGCCGAGACGACGGAGCAGGAGCACGAGCACCGGCAGGTCGTGTTCGAGCCGGAACTCATCGTCCGCGACTCGTCCTGACGCGGTGGCCGGCCGCCTTGCGCCGACCGGCTGCTAGTCCTCGACGATGGCCTGGATCTCGGCCACCGGGATGGGCGTGGCCTGCCACGGTGTCTCGAACACCACCGGCACGCCGGGGATGTCCATGACCGTGCCGTTGAACTCGAACCGCACCGTGTAGACCAGCCGCGCCTGACCCTCGTACGCCGGCTGGCCGTCGACCGTCGCGGTGCCGTCGACCGACGCCTTGGGGTAGACGTAGGTGCAGGCGTCGCTCTGGGCGACGGTGAACGGGCAGGTCAGCGTGGCCGAGCCGTCGCCGGGCTGGACCTCGAGGCGTTCCGGCGTGGCGATGGCGACCAGTCCGGCCGCCGACGTGCCGGTGATCTCGCCGTCGGTGGCGCCCTCGGCCCAGTACCAGGTGTCGAGCGTGACGTACGCGCGCTGCGGCGGGTTGAAGGCCAGCTCGAAGTCGGGCGCCACCAGCGCGCCGAAGGCCTGGATGGCCTCCTGTTCCCAGTTGATGACGTCTTCGGGTGGGTCGAGCCAGAGGTACTCGTTGCTGACGAGCGCCTCCTCGGGCGGCTGCGTGAAGCAGGCCTGGTTGGCGTAGACGGCGTCCTCGGGCGCGTCGGCCGGCTTCTCGGGCCAGTCCTCCTCGTCGGGCGCGGACGGCGGCGGGCTGAAGACGTAGCAGCTCAGTTCGCCGTCGCAGAAGGACCAGTCGTAGTTGAACTGCTCTTCGCGGCCGAGGTAGCACTCGGGCTCGGTGTTGCCGTCGCCGCCGCCATCGCCGTCGTCGCCGTCTTCACCACCGTCGTCGCCGGTGCAGGTGTTGATGTACTCCCAGACGCCGGGGCTGGTCTCGACGTGCTGGATGCAGTCGTCGGCGGCCGCGGGGGCGACCTGCACGGCGGTGATCACCATGGTGCCCACCACGGTGACGGCCGCGAGCAGCAGGCCGGTGAGCCGGCGGGTCAGCATGAGACGTCGCCCTCCACTTCGATCGGGTCGCCGATCAGCCATGAGTCGTCGAGGAACAGCAGCTGGAACTGCACGGGATAGACCGTGGGCTTGTCGGGGTTGACCGGGAGCGGCTCGCCGTTCTGTGACCCCACCCATGCGCCGTCGTCGACGCACGAGGTGACGGTGCCCGCCTCGCCGTCGATCGAAACCGTGGTGTCGTACACACGTGGCTCGCCGGTGAAGGTGATGCCCTCTTGCTCGTACGTGCGCGCGGTCTGCTGGTGCAGCGCGATGGTCGACTCGGTGGCCACACCGGCGAACGCGTCGGGGCTGTCGTCGGGGCCGTTGACCGACTGGATGCGGGCGTCCCAGTACCGCTCGTACGCGTCGAGCGCGGCCGCCTCGGCGTCCTGACCCGCGGCGGGGTCGCCGGACGGCTCGTTCGTCGGCGCCGCCGTGGGGGTGTCGTCGAGACCGGCCGGCTCGTCGCCGCCGGACGAGCACGCGGCGAGCACCGCGACGGCGGCCGCGGCGGCCAGCGTGCGGGCGAGGATCGAGGGCGTCGTCACGACCCCGACCATAACGGAGCCGACCGACAGCGTGTCACGAATACATCTCGACGCCCGGACCTGTTGACGGGCGGCCGGGGTCACGACCAGCCTGTGCCGTGGCGTATGCCCTCCGTTCACCCTGCGGAGGTAGCGTCACCGCCGTCAAACTGCCATGTAGGGGGTAGAAATATGCGCCTGAACAGGCGTTTCCACCGTGCCCTGGGCGCAGCTGCCGCCCTGGGGCTGACGGGGGTCGGGCTCAGCGCCGTCCCCGCGCAGGCTGCCGAGGTCCAGATCGACGTACTCGGCATCAACGACTTCCACGGCCGCATCAGCGCCGACGGTCAGGCCGCGGGCGCCGCAGTGCTCGCGGGCGCCGTCGCCGAGGTCAGCGGCCCGAACACCGTCTTCGCGGCCGCGGGCGACCTCATCGGCGCGTCGACGTTCACCTCGTTCATCCAGCAGGACAACCCGACGATCGACGCGCTGAGCGACGCCGGACTGGACGTCAGCGCCGTTGGCAACCACGAGTTCGACCAGGGCTACTGCGACCTCGTCGACCGCGTCATCCCGCGGGCGGGATGGGAGTACATCGGCGCCAACGTGACGGTCGCCGACGGCGCCACCACCGGCTGCGAGACGGCCAACGAGATCGCGCCCACGTGGACCGAGACGTTCGACGACGTCACCGTCGGCTTCGTCGGCGCGGTCACCGAGCACCTGCCCGAGCTGGTCAGCCCCAGCGGCATCGAGGCACTCGAGGTCGGCGACATCGTCGAGGCGACCAACGCCTCCGCCGCCGAGCTGAAGGCCGACGGCGCCGACATCGTCGTGCTGCTCGTCCACGAGGGCGCCGCCACGACCTCCGTCGAGTCCGCCACCGACCCGGCCAGCGACTTCGGCACGATCGTCACCGGCGTGAGCGCCGACGTCGACGCCATCGTCTCCGGCCACACGCACCTCGCGTACAACCACGCGATCGAGGTGCCGGAGTGGGCCGGCCGCGAGGTCACCACCCGCCCGGTCGTCAGCGCGGGCCAGTACGGCTACAACCTCAACAAGATCAGCTTCACCTACGACACCGAGGCCGGCGCGGTCGCGGAGGTCACCTCCGACATCATCCCGCTGACCGAGCTGGACGAGAACGACGAGTGGCAGCCGCTGTTCCCGGCTGACGAGGCGATCGCCGAGGACGTCGCGGCCGCCGAGGCCGCGGCCGAGGAACTGGGCGCCGAGCCGCTCGGCGACATCACCGCCGACTTCAACCGCGCCGCCCAGAACCCGACCGAGGAGAACCCGGCGCCGGAGAACCGCGGCGGCGAGTCCACGCTGGGCAACTTCGTCGCCGACGTCCAGCTGGCGGCGGCGCAGGTGACCGACGCGCAGACGCAGATCGCGTTCATGAACCCGGGCGGCCTGCGCGCCGACCTGAAGTTCCTGGGCACCGGCGAGAAGGACCCGGACGGCAACGTCTCCTACCAGGAGGCGGCGCTGGTCCAGCCGTTCGCCAACACGCTCGTCACCACCACGCTGACCGGCGAGCAGATCGCCCAGGTGCTGGAGGAGCAGTGGCAGCCCGCGGGCGCCTCGCGGCCGTTCCTCAAGCTGGGCGTGTCGGCCGGCCTGACCTACACCTACGACCCGGCCGGCGCCGCGGGTGAGCGCATCACGACGGTCGAGCTGAACGGCGAGCCGGTCGACCCGGCCGGTGAGTACCGCGTGGTCGTCAACTCGTTCCTGTCCTCCGGCGGCGACAACTTCGCCACCCTGGCGCAGGGCAGCAACCCGACCGACACCGGCCAGGTCGACCTGCAGGCCATGGTGTCGTACCTGGGCGAGAACTCGCCGGCCTCGCCGGACCTCGCGCAGCGGGCCGTCGGCGTCAGCTGGGTGTCCGACCCCGAGGCCGTCTACGAGAGCGGCGACGAGATCGCCGTCGACCTGTCGTCGCTGCTGTTCAGCAACGGCGAGCCGGTCGACGCGACGGCGACGGTGACGCTGGCGGGCCAGGAGGTCGGCAAGGTCGACGTCGACCCCGCCATCGTCGACACCACCGACGAGGTCGGCCGCGCGCAGGTCCGCGTCACGGTCCCGGCGGTCACGGCCGACTCCGCGAAGGCGGCGGAGGAGACGACCCTCGTGGTCGAGCTGCCCGAGACCGGCACGACCGTCACCCTGCCGGTGACGGTCGACTTCGGCGACGACCCCGGCACCGACGACGGTGACGAGAACGGCGACGACAACGGCGCCGAGGACGGTGGCGACGAGAACGGCACCGACGACGGCACCGACAGCGGCGCCGAGAACGGCGGCGACCAGAACGGCGCCGACGAGAACGGCGCCGACGAGAACGGGTCCGACGACGGCACCGACAGCGGCGCCGACGACGGCACCGAGAACGGCGACGAGCTGCCCGACACCGGTTCGTCCGGCGTGCTGTGGTGGGTCATCGGCGGCGTCGTGGTGCTCGCACTCGGCGGCGGCCTGTTCGCCCTCTCGCGGCGCAAGGGCGCCGGCACCGGCTCCGGCACTCCGGAGGCCTGACGGCCGCACCGGCCGAGCAACACCGGCCGTGGCGCCCCGCCCACCCGGCGGGGCGCCACGTCACCCCCGAGGTCCGATCCCTCGACCCGAAAGGTGCGTTCGATGCAGTCGACCCGACGTCCTCTCCGCTGGCTCGCGGCGGTCGCCGCGGCCGGCCTGGCCGGCGCGAGCCTGGCCGCGGCACCCGTCCTGTCGGCCGGCGCGGCCGAAGGCGACCCGTTCATCAGCGAGCTCCACTACGACAACGCCGGCGCCGACACCGGCGAGGCGATCGAGATCCAGGCCGACCCGGGCACCGACCTCACCGGCTGGCAGCTCGTCCTCTACAACGGCAACGGCGGCGCTCCGTACA
This sequence comes from Jiangella alba, assembly GCF_900106035.1. GTDB lineage: Bacteria > Actinomycetota > Actinomycetes > Jiangellales > Jiangellaceae > Jiangella > Jiangella alba. The sequence goes on along the minus strand of NZ_FNUC01000004.1, from coordinate 628,500 downwards.
ACACCCGCACGCTCAGCGGCGTCGTCCCGGCGGCGGGTGTGGTCGTCGCGACGTATCCCACCGACGGCATCCAGAACGGCTCGCCCGACGGCATCGCGCTGGTCCGCCCCGACGGCACCGTCGCGGAGTTCCTCTCCTACGAGGGCGGCATGACGGCGGTCGGCGGCCCGGCGAACGGCATGGCAGCCGTCGACATCGGCGTCTCCGAGGCCAGCTCGACGCCGGTCGGGCAGTCCCTGCAGAAGGTCCAGGGCGCCTGGACGGGCCCGCTGGCGAACACGTTCGGCGCCGTCAACGGCGGCGACCCCGACCCGGACCCGGATCCCGAACCGGCCACGATCGCGCAGATCCAGGGCACCGGCGCCGACTCCCCGCTGGCCGGCACGACCGTCGTCACCAGCGGCGTCGTCACGGCCACCTACCCGAGCGGCGGCTTCGGCGGCTACTACGTCCAGACGCCGGGCAGCGGCGGCGACGCGGCGCGGACGGCGTCCGACGCGGTGTTCGTCTTCTCGCCGTCGACCGCGGGCCAGGTCGAGATCGGCGACCACGTCCGCGTCACCGGCGAGGTCAAGGAGTACTTCGGCCTGACCGAGATCGAGCTGTCCGCCGACGGGCTGGAGACGCTCACCGAGCCGGCCGAGGCCGTCAAGCCGGTGCCGTTCACGCTGCCCGCGACGGAGGCCGGCCGCGAGGTCTACGAGGGCATGCTGGTCCGCCCGGCCGAGGGCTACGTCGTCTCGGACACGTTCGCGCTGGGCGGCTGGGGCAGCAGCGCGTTCGGCTCGATCGGCCTGGGCTTCGGCGGCCCGCTGGTGCAGGAGACCGAGGTCGCGGCGCCCGGCTCGCCGGAGTTCGACGAGGCGGTCGCGGCGAACGCGGCCCGCGCCGTCACGCTCGACGACGGCCAGTCCAACCGGACGGCGACCAGCAGCCAGGTGCCGTACCTCACGAACGCCGACCCGGCCCGCACCGGCGCCGGCGTCACGTTCCAGGACGACGTGATCTTCGACTTCCGGTTCCAGTGGAACTTCCAGCCCACCTCGCCGATCACCGGGCCCGCGCCCGACGTCGTCACGTTCGGCACCGGCAACACCCGCGAGGCCAACGCCGAGCCGGTGGCGGTGGGCGGCGACCTGAAGATCTCGGCGTTCAACGTGCTGAACTACTTCACCACGCTGGGCGCCGACCTCCCCGGCTGCGAGGCGTTCACCGACCGCGCCGGCACCCCGATCACCGTCTCCGGCGGCTGCGACGCCCGCGGCGCCTGGGACGCGACGAACCTCGAGCGGCAGGAGGCGAAGATCGTCGCGGCCATCAACGGCCTCGGCGCCGACGTCGTCTCGCTGCAGGAGATCGAGAACTCGGCCGTGTTCGGCCAGGACCGCGACGTCGCGCTGGCCACGCTGGTCGACGCGCTCAACGCCGACGCCGGCGCAGGCACCTGGGCGTTCGTGCCGTCGCCGGCCGCGCTGCCGACGGACGAGGACGTCATCCGCACCGCGTTCATCTACCGGACGGCGGCGGTCGAGCCGGTCGGCGAGTCGGTCATCCTCATCGACGACCCGGCCTTCCACAACGCCCGCGAGCCGCTGGCGCAGGAGTTCCGGACGCTCGCCACCGGCTACGAGTTCAACGCCATCGTCAACCACTTCAAGTCCAAGGGCGGCGACTGCGGCGACCTGCCGGAGGGCTGCTTCGACGCCGACCGGACGGCGCAGGCGCAGGCCCTGGTGGCGTTCGCCGGCGAGCGGGCCGCGGCGACCGGCACCGACGACGCGTTCCTGCTCGGCGACTTCAACTCCTACAGCGGCGAGAACCCGATGCAGGCGCTGTACGACGCGGGCTACACCGACCTCAACAACGAGTACGCCGGCGAGCACACCTACGTGTTCGACGGCAAGGTCGGCTCGCTGGACCACGTCCTGGCCAGCCCGTCGGTCAGCGACGCCGGACTGGTCACCGGCGCCGACGTGTGGAACATCAACTCGGTGGAGTCGGTGCTGTTCGAGTACTCGCGGTTCAACTACTTCGCCAGCGAGCTGTTCCAGCCGGGCACCGTCTACCGGGCCAGCGACCACGACCCGATCCTGGTCGGCGTCCAGACGCCGGTCACATTCGACGGCCTGCGCTCGGTGGTGGAGGACTACGCCGCCGACGGCACCGTCAACCGGTCGCAGGCGGCCCAGCTGCTCGCGCACCTGTCGACCGCCGAGCGGCTGGCCGGCCGCGGCCTGACCGCTGCCGCCGCCACGTCGCTGGACCGGTTCGTCGCGGTGGCCGAGCGGGTGAGCGACGCGGACGCCCGCGCCACGCTCGTCGCGGCCGCCGAGAGGCTGCGCGAGCAGCTCTGACGCCCGCGCACCACGGGAGCCGCCGCCCGGTCGCGGGCGGCGGCTTCCGCGTGGTCGTCTGGTGCGGCGCCGTCCCCCGCCCGCAGACCCCCTTTGCAATGAGCACCTCGACGCACCGGTGCGTAGAGGTGCTCATTGCAAAGGGGCCCCGACCTCCTCCCGTGCTCGGCTTCGGCGGGGCGAGCCGGTCGCACTCCCGGCTGTCGGCGGGGGCACCTAGAGTGTCCGGCATGACCGATCTCCGTGCCGCCGTCGAGGCCGTCCTCCCGTCCGTGCGCGCCGACCTCGAGCGGCTGGTGCGCATCCCCAGCGTCAGCGCCGACCCGGCCCGGGCCGGCGACGTCCTCGCCAGCGCGGAGGCGGTGGCCGAGCTGGCCCGCGGCGCCGGAGCCGCCCAGGCCGACGTCGTCAGTGCGGCCGGTGGGCGGCCCGCCGTCATCGCCAGCTGGCCGGCACCGGAGGGTGCGCCCACCGTCCTGCTGTACGCCCACCACGACGTGCAGCCGACGGGGCCGCGGGACGGCTGGACCAGCGACCCGTTCGAGCCGGTCGAGCACGACGGCCGGCTGTTCGGCCGCGGCGTCTCCGACGACAAGGCCGGCGTCGCCACGCACATCGGGGCGCTGCGCGCGTTCGACGGCCGCCCGCCGGTCGGGGTGGTGCTGTTCGTCGAGGGCGAGGAAGAGATCGGCTCGCCCACGTTCACGCCGTTCCTCGAGGCCCACCGCGACCGCCTGTCCGCCGACGTCATCGTCGTCGCCGACTCCGCGAACTGGACCGCCGAGGTCCCCGCGCTCACCACCAGCCTGCGCGGCGGCGTCGACTGCCTGGTCACGCTGCGGGTGCTGGAGAAGTCGGTGCACTCCGGCGCGTTCGGCGGCCCGGTCATCGACGCGCTCACCGCGCTGACCCGGCTGCTGGCCACGCTGCACGACGACAAGGGCGACGTCGCCATCGCCGGGCTGGTCACCACCGACGCGGCCGACGTCGACTACCCCGAAGAGCGGTTCCGCGCCGACGCCGGTGTCCTCGACGGCGTGCAGCTGATGGGCAGCGGCTCGCTGCTCGACCGCCTGTGGACCCGCCCCACCGCGTCGGTGCTGGCCATCGACGCGCCGGCGGTCGCCGACGCCGCGAACATCCTGGTACATGAGGCGCGCGCCAAGGTCAGCGTCCGCATCGCGCCCGACCAGGACCCGCGGGCCGCGCTCGACGCGCTGGAGGCGCACCTGCGCGAGCATGTCGAGTTCGGCGTCCAGATCGAGATCACCGAGGGCATGCTCGGCGGCGGCTGCGCCCTGCCGACGGAGGGCCCGGTCGTCGAGGCGGCCGAGGCGGCGCTCACCGAGGCGTTCGGCGTCGCGTCGGTGCGTACCGGCATGGGCGGCTCCATCCCGTTCATCGCCGAGTTCGAGCAGACCTTCCCCGACGCGACCGTCCTGGTCACCGGCATGGGCGACCCTCTCAGCGGCCCGCACGGCCTGAACGAGAGCCTCGACCTCGCGATGTTCGCCAAGGGCTGCCTGGCCGAGACGCTGCTGCTCGACCGGCTGGCCCGGCTGCCGCGGTAGGGGCGGGCCGGTGTCGCGGCACGTCGCGCTGCTCCGGGGTATCAACGTCGGCGGCAAGAACAAGGTCGTCATGGCCGAGCTGCGCGAGCTCGTCGCGGGGCTCGGCCACACCGACGTCGCCACCTACATCAACAGCGGCAACGTCGTCTTCGCCAGCGGCACGCAGGGCGCCGGGCGCGAGGAGCTCGAGGCGGCCATCGAGGGCGCCATCCGCGACGACCTCGGCCTCGACATCGCCGTGCTGGTCCGCACCCACGACGAGCTGGTGGCCGCCGTCGATGCCAACCCGTTCCCCGGCGCCGAGCCCAACCGCCTGCTGCTGAGCTTCCTGCGCACGCAGCCCGACGCGGAGCGCTACGCGGCCGCCGGACGGGTCGAGTCCGGCGCCGACGAGTTCCGCCTCGTCGGCACCACGCTGTACCTGCACGTGCCCGGCGGCGCCGGACGCAGCAAGCTGGCGGCGGCGCTGAGCCGGCCGGCGCTCGGCGTGGCGACGTCACGGAATCTGGCCACTGTCCGCACGTTGGTGCAACTGTCACAAGAGCCGGGAAACCGTCGTTCGGACTGAACGACGGCCGCCGTCGCTGTCAGACTGCGGCCATGGAGAACGAGGCCATCCTGCTGCAGGTGCGCGACGGCGATCTGGTCGGCGTCGGCTCCTGGGTCTACGTGTGGCTGCGGGCGGGCGCCGACCGCCCGGTCGTCTACGCCGGCAGCACCGGCGTGCCCCCGGTGGTGCGCACCTGGCTGCACCTGCACGACACCGACCCCGACGTCGGCCGGCTGCTGGCGCGCTATCCCGACGTCGCGCGCGACCCGCTGGACGTGCTCGCGTTCTCCGTACCGCCCCGCCTGCACCGTGCTGCCGTTAAGGCGGCGCTGGTCGACCGGCTGGAATCCCGCGGGCTGCTGTCCGACCGGTACGTCGGCGACCCGCCCGGCCTGCTCACCTCGAACGGCGCCGTCGCGCCCGCCGTCGACTGGATGGTCGGGCAGGTGGTCGCGCACACCGGCGTCAGCGACTGACGGCGGCCACCCGGTCGGCGCGGGCGGCCCAGCGGCCGTCCTGACGGCTCACCCGGCGCCCGGTGGTCAGCTGGGCTGGGCCAGCGCCTGGGCGACCAGCAGCTGGGACAGCTCGCGCAGCCGACGCCGGGCGTCGGGGTCGAGCGCCTGCGCGTGCGGCGCCGCGGCCATGGTCTGGTCGAAGTACACGCCGCTGATGTCGGCCAGGTTCGGGTCGGCGATCAGCCGCAGCGTCGCCTCGCCGCCGTCGTGCAGCGTGCTCAGCGGGGTCAGCTCGGCCTCGCGCACCATCGACGTCGCCATCAGGGTGGCCGGGTGCAGGGTGTTCGCCGTGACGCCGGTGCCGTTCAGCTCGTCGGCGAGGTCGAGGGTGAACATGATCTGCGCGAGCTTGCTCTGCCGGTACGCGCGGTAACCGTCGTAGCCGTGGTCGAGCATGGGGTCGGCGAAGTCGATGGGCGCCTGGCCGATGGAGGCGACGTTGACGATGCGCGCGGGCGCCGCCGCCACCAGCGCCGGCAGCAGCCGGCGGGTCAGGTGGTAGCCGGCCAGGTAGTTCACCGCGAACCGCAGCTCGACGCCGTCGGGGCTCAGCTCGCGCCCGCCCCCCGGCTCGCCGAACCCGACCGCGGCGTTGTTGACCAGCACGTCCAGGCCGGGGAAGCGGCCGAGCACCTCGTCGGCCAGCCGGTCGACCTGGCCGAGGTCGGCGAGGTCGGCCCGTACGACACCGACCGGCTCGCGCCCGCCCTCGGCCCGGATCTCGCGGGCGGTCTCGTCCAGACGCGCCGGATTCCGGCCGTGCAGGACGACGCCGACGCCCGACGCCGCCAGCCGGAGCGCGAGCCATCGGCCCAGGCCATCGGTGGCGCCGGTGATCAATACCGTCGTGGGGCTCATGTCCTTAGGCAACCACCTCGCGGCCCGGTGTTCTTCCCTCGGCTCGCAATCCGGGTCCCGCTCCGTACACTGGGTGCCGTGGCCCGGGGCGATGGACGACTCACGCACGACATCAACCCACAGGAGAAGGGGCCGCAGGACGCCTGCGGCATCTTCGGGGTGTGGGCACCCGACGAAGAGGTCGCCAAGCTCACCTACTTCGCGCTGTACGCGTTGCAGCACCGGGGTCAGGAGTCGGCCGGCATCGCCGTCGGCAACGGCGAGCAGATCCTCGTCTACAAGGACATGGGCCTGGTCAGCCAGGTCTTCGACGAGTCCACGCTGAACACCCTGGTCGGCCACGTCGCCGTCGGGCACACCCGCTACTCCACCACCGGCGGCAGCCACTGGCAGAACGCGCAGCCGACGCTCGGCGCCACGCCGGCCGGCACCGTCGCGCTCGCCCACAACGGCAACCTCACCAACACCGCCGAGCTGCTCGAGCTCGTGCACGAGCGGGTGGGCGCCGCCAGCGGCGAACTGCGCTACGGCAACACCACCGACACCGCGCTGATCACCGCGCTCATGGGCTCGTACGCCGACCGCACGCTCGAAGAGTGCGCCGGCGAGGTGCTGGCCCAGGCGCGCGGCGCGTTCTCGCTGGTGTTCTCCGACGAGAACACCCTCTACGCCGCACGCGACCCGCAGGGCGTCCGTCCGCTCGTCCTGGGCCGGCTGGAGCGCGGCTGGGTCGTGGCCAGCGAGACCGCCGCGCTCGACATCGTCGGCGCCTCGTTCATCCGCGAGGTCGAGCCCGGCGAGCTGGTGGCCATCGACGCCGACGGCCTGCGCTCGCACCGCTTCGCGGCGGCCGAGCCGAAGGGCTGCCTGTTCGAGTTCGTCTACCTCGCCCGGCCCGACACCCACATCTCCGGCCGCTCGGTGCACGAGACCCGCGTCGAGGTGGGCCGGCGGCTGGCCGTGGAGCACCCGGCCGACGCCGACCTCGTCATCCCGGTGCCCGAGTCCGGCACGCCGGCCGCGGTCGGCTACGCCGAGGCGTCCGGCATCCCGTACGGCATGGGGCTGGTCAAGAACGCCTACGTCGGCCGCACCTTCATCCAGCCGTCGCAGACGCTGCGCCAGCTGGGCATCCGGCTCAAGCTGAACCCGCTGCGCGAGATCGTGGCCGGCAAGCGGCTGGTCGTCGTCGACGACTCCATCGTGCGCGGCAACACCCAGCGGGCGCTGGTGCGCATGCTGCGCGAGGCCGGCGCCGCCGAGGTGCACGTGCGCATCTCCAGCCCGCCGGTCAGCTGGCCGTGCTTCTACGGCATCGACTTCGCGTCCCGGGCCGAGCTGATCGCCACCGGCCTGTCCACCGACGAGATCTGCCGGTCCATCGGCGCCGACTCGCTCGGCTACGTGTCGCTCGACGCGCTCATCGAGGCGTCGACGGTGCCGAAGAACGATCTCTGTCGCGCCTGCTTCGACGGCGTCTACCCGATCGAGCCGCCGGCCCGCGCCGGGAAGGACCTCCTGGAGCAGGACCCCATCCCTGGTTGCGAGACCCCCGACCGCGACGGCCTGGCGCGAGCCGCGTCACTCGGCGATCCCGCCGACGGCCTGAACTCCCTGCTCAGCGCCGGTGGTGCCGCCGATGCGTTGCGGCGCCCGTGAGGCGGGGTTGTGACAAAACGCCCGAAATGTGGTTGCCTGCTCCTCGGTCACGAAATGGTATCGAGCTGAGGATGGGAGAGAAGTAGTGTCGCAGCCGCGTCACGGTCGGTCTCGTCATCGACGGGCCAAGCTGCCGGCGCTCACCCGTCTGCCCGCGCTCACCCGGCGCCGGGTCGCCCTGCTGGCCGCGCCGGTGGTGCTGGCCGGTGCCGCCGTCGCCGGAGTCACGCTCTGGCCCGACGACGCCGCCGTCGGCGACAACGCCACAGCGTCGATGGACCTCCCGGAGCGCGAGGAGGACGCGAGCCGCGGCCAGGACCGTCCGGAGCTGCCGTCGGTGACGCCGAACGCGGCGCCGACGCCCACCGCCACGCCGACCCCGACTCCCACGCCTACTCCCACCCCGACGCCGACGCCGACCCCCACGCCCACCCCGACCCCGACTCCCACGCCGGAGCCGACGGTGGCCGGGCAGCTGTTCGTGACGGCCGGCCTGAACGTGCGCACCAGCCCCGACCTCGACGCCGAGGTCGTCACGGTGCTCGGGTCCGGCGCCGAGGTCGACATCACCGGCGCCACCGAGGGCACCTGGTCGCAGATCCTGCTCGACGGCGAGCCGTACTGGGTGGCCACCGAGTACCTGGCCGACGAGCCGCCCGCCGAGGAGCCGTCCGGGGGCATCTCCGCCGCCGAGTGCGAGTCCGGCTCCGGCGTCGAGGACGGCCTCACCCAGGACGCCATCCGCGTGCACCGGGCCGTCTGTGCCCTGTTCCCGCAGGTGTCCTCGTACGGTGGCCTGCGCTCCGGCGACGGCGGCGAGCACGGCAGCGGCCGCGCCCTGGACATCATGATCAGCAGCTCCGTCGGCGACGACATCGCGGCCTACGTCCGCGAGAACTACCGCGAGCTGGGCGTCAGCGAGGTCATCTGGCGGCAGCGCATCTGGACCGTCGAGCGCTCCTCGGAGGGCTGGCGCTCGATGGAGGACCGCGGCGACGCGACCGCGAACCACTACGACCACGTCCACGTCACCGTCTACGGCAACGAGGGCACCACCTGACGCCTGCCCGGCACGGCGGTCGCCCTCCGGGCTGCGTCAGGCCGCCGCGTTGCGCAGCCGGAACAGATCACCGACCTGCTCGGCCGGCCCAGCGGTTCGACCGGTTCGGCGTGACCCAGGCCAGGGCTCGCGGGCACTGCCGTGGAAACCAGTAGTCGGGGGCGCGAGGCGCGTCGACCGCCCGTTCTACCAGCCGCCGCCGCGACGGCGGGCGGGGCCGGCGTCGGCCGACCCCACCCGCGCCGCGGAACTCAGCCGGACACGAGGTCGATGCGGGCGCTCTCCTGGACGAATCCGACGGCCTCGAACGCGTTCGCCATGGGGACGTTCGCGTCGTCGGTCTCGCCGACGACCTTCTGCGCACCCTGCTCGGCCTGCCAGCGCGTCATCCAGGCCAGCAGTTCGCGGGCGTACCCGTGGCCACGCTGCTCCGGCACGACGCCGACGTAGCCGGTGAACACCTTCGTGCCGGGGTCGCCGGTGACGAGCCCGGCCAGCGCGCCGTCGGCGTCGTAGGCGACCCGCCAGCCGTCGACCGGGCCGGCGTAATGCATCATGTCGGCCAGTTCCTCGGCGGCCAGCTCGGCCGCGTCGCGGGTGCGCAGCGACCGCTGGGTGTGCGCGTCGAGGCTGCCCTCGAACGTGCGCCGGTACGCGTCGGCCAGCGCGGGGTCGTCCGGCCCGCTGACCGGCTCGAACCGCAGCCGGTCACCGGCGGACGGGACACCGGCGTCCGGCGTCCAGCGGAACCGGCGCCGCGTCACCAGGATCTCGAACCCGGCCGCCTTCGCCGCGGCCAGCAGGTCGGTCAGCGCGGGCGGCGGATCGTCGCGCCAGCCGGCCGGCGGGTGCAGGTTCAGCTCGACCTGCTCGAGCCCGCCCGCGCGCAGGTCCGCGACCGCCTGCCGGAGCAGTTCCGTCATGGTCTCGACGCGGTCCGGCTCGGCGCCGAGCTCGAACAGGTCGACGATCCAGGGGTGGTCGTTGGCCGGTGCGCCCCAGGCGGCCACCCGGCCGACGGTGCGGCCGTCGCGGTGGGCCGTCCAGACCCACTCGGGCCGCCGCTTGCGGGCCGCGAACGCGGTGGTGAGGTGGTCGTCGGTGACGACGAGATCGGCAATGTAGGTGCCCAGCTCGGACCGGGCGCCGCGCAGCAGCGCGAGCGCCTGGTCGGGCGTGCTGGGACGGGTGATGCTGAGGTGCATGTCTCTCCTCGGAGAGTCAGCCGCCCTCATGGTGGAGAGCGGCGCGGAAACCATGGCGGTACATCGCGACCTCCTCTCCTGTCGGGCCGGGCGACTCACGGCCCGGACGCTGGAGCAGAGCCTACCGGATACGCTTCTGTCCGTGTCGAGCAGTGAGAACGCACCCTCGGGTGCCACCTATGCCAGTGCCGGGGTCGACATCGAGGCCGGTGACCGCGCCGTCGAGCTGATGAAGGAGTGGGTCGCCAAGACCCGCCGCCCCGAGGTCGTCGGCGGGCTCGGCGGCTTCGCCGGCCTGTTCGACGCCAGCGCGCTCAAGACGTACCGGCGGCCGCTGCTGGCCACCAGCACCGACGGCGTCGGCACCAAGGTCGCGGTGGCGCAGCGCATGGACGTCCACGACACCATCGGCTTCGACCTCGTCGGCATGGTCGTCGACGACATCGTCGTGTGCGGCGCCGAGCCGTTGTTCATGACCGACTACATCGCCTGCGGCCGCGTGGTCCCGGAGCGCACCGCCGCCATCGTCAAGGGCATCGCCCAGGCGTGCGTCACGGCCGGCTGCGCGCTCAGCGGCGGCGAGACGGCCGAACACCCGGGCCTGCTGGGTCCGGACGAGTACGACGTCGCCGGGGCCGTCACGGGCGTCGTGGAGGCCGACGCGCTGCTCGGGGCCGAGCGGGTGCGCGCCGGTGACGTCGTCGTCGCCATGGCGTCGTCGGGGCTGCACTCCAACGGCTACTCGCTGGTGCGGCACGTCCTCCTCGAGCGGGCCGGCTGGGCGCTGGAGCGCGACGTGCCGGAGCTGGGCCGCACGCTGGGCGAGGAACTGCTCGAGCCGACCCGCATCTACGCGCAGGACTGCCTGGCGCTGGCGGCCGCCGTCGAGGTGCACGCGATGTCGCACGTCACCGGCGGCGGGCTGGCCGCCAACCTGGCCCGCGTGCTGCCCGGCACCGTGACGGCCCGGCTGGACCGCGCCACGTGGACGCCGCAGCCGGTGTTCGGGCTGGTGGGTGCCGTCGGTGAGGTGTCGGAGCCGGAGCTGGAGAAGACCCTCAACATGGGCGTCGGCATGGTCGCCGTCGTGGCGGCGGACGCGGCCGACGCGGCGGTGCGGCTGCTGACGGATCGAGGGGTGACGGCGTGGATCGCCGGAGAGGTCGTCGGCGGCGACGGATCGGCGACGCTGCACGGCGCCTATCGCGGCTGATCGAGCGGCTCAGGCGGTCTGCTGGCCTCGGCGAGCCGAGGACGGCAGACCGCCCGACGATCTTTCGCTAACGGCCCGGGTCAACCCGCATGACGACGGGGTTCGTCGTCATCGTCGTCGAGGTAGCGCGAGTACTCGTCGTACTCCTCGCCGTCGTTCTCCTCGTCGAGGTCCGTGTGACTATCGCCATCGCCGTCGGTGCCCAACTCACGCTGCAAAGCGCCGAAGTCGGTGTCCAGAGTCTGGTACTTCAACCGACGGGCGACCTTTGTCTGCTTGGCCTTGGCCCGGCCGCGCCCCATAGGGTCGACCCCCTCGCACAAACCGGGGCGACCAGCTCACTGGACGCCCTCGTTTCCGTTCGAATGACATCTGCTCGTAGGGATAACGGTACAGGGTCCGAGGCTGTTCCGCCTCATCCGGTACCAACTAGCGAGCCTCGGTGCGTCATCAGCCCAGGTAGACGTCGCGCAATCGACTGACGGCGGCGATTCGGCGCTCGGCCAGGCGGTCGGCGGCGACGGCCGGAGGCACGCCGTCGTCGGCGGCCAGCTGGAAGATCTCGCGGGTGGTGTCGAAGATCTTCGTGGCCTTCGTCCTGGCCCGGTCGAACGAGAATCCGTGCAGCTCATCGGCGACCTGGATGACGCCGCCGGAGTTCACGACGTAGTCGGGCGCGTAGAGGATGCCGGCGTCGTCGAGGCTCTTCTCGATGCCGGCGTGGGCGAGTTGGTTGTTCGCCCCGCCACAGACGGCGGCCACCTTGCCCTCGGTGAGCAACGTCATGGTGTCGTCGTCGAGCGCGCCGCCCAGCGCGCACGGCGCGTACACGTCGATGCCGGCGCCCAGCAGCGCGGTGGTGTCGTCGACGACGTCGACCTGCGGGTGCGCGGCGCGCAGCTGGTCGAGCGCGTGCTCGGACACGTCAGTGACGACGACCGAGGCGCCCTCGTCGAGGAGCAGGCCGGTCAGCTTGGAGCCGACCTTGCCGACGCCGGCGACGCCGACCCGACGTCCGGCCAGGCTGGTGCCGCCCCACAGCCGCTCGGCGGCCGCGCGCATGCCCTGGAACACGCCGAACGCGGTGAGCACGCTGGAGTCGCCGGCGCCGCCCTCGGCCGGCGAGCGGCCGGTGACCCACCGGCTCTCGCGGGCGACGATGTCCATGTCGGCGACGTAGGTGCCGACGTCGCAGGCGGTGATGTAGCGGCCGCCGAGGGACTGGACGAACCGGCCGTAGGCGCGCAGCTGCGTCTCGGACTTGTCCAGCTCGGGGTCGCCGATGATGACCGCCTTGCCGCCGCCGTGGTCGAGACCGGCGAGGGCGTTCTTGTAGGTCATGCCGCGGGAGAGGTGCAGGACGTCCTCGAGTGCGGCGTCCTCGGATTCATACGGGTAGAAGCGGGTACCGCCGAGGGCGGGTCCGAGGGCAGTGGAATGGAGCGCGATGATGGCTCGTAGGCCGCTTCCGGCATCGTGGCAGAAAACGACTTGCTCGTGTCCGGTGTGTCGGCCGAACACCAGCGGCGACGCCTTGGTCATGGTGGTGACCCTTTCACGTCAGAGCCCGCGGGGTGTGCGGGCTGGTGTCAAGCTCACTCTAGGACGACCGGCGGTACCGAGGAGGTAGCACGGTGAGGCGATGGCACGGGAACCCCTGGGCGATCCTGCTCACGTTGTGTCTCGGCTTCTTCATGACGCTGCTCGACGTGACGATCGTCAACATCGCCATCCCGAGCATGATGACCGAGCTCGGCGCGTCGCTCGACGAGATCCTGTGGGTGATCAACGCCTACGTGATCATGCTGGCGGTGCTGGTCATCACGGCGGGTCGCCTCGGCGACCTGCGCGGCCAGCGCACCATGTTCATCATCGGCGTCGCGGTGTTCACGCTGGCGTCGCTGGCCTGCGGGCTGTCGCAGGGCCCGGCCATGCTGATCGCCTGCCGCGTCGTGCAGGGCATCGGCGCCGCGATCCTGATGCCACAGACGTCCGCCCTGCTCATCACGACGTTCCCGCCGGAGAAACGCGGGACGGCGTTCGGCATCTGGGGCGCGGTGGCCGGTGTCGCCACCGTCGCCGGGCCGACGCTGGGCGGGCTGCTGGTGACGGTGTTCGACTGGCGCTGGATCTTCTTCGTCAACGTGCCGGTGGGCGTCGTCGTGCTGGCCATGGCGTGGTCGATCATCCCGGAGTCGGCCCGGCGCGAGCGGCACCGGCTCGACCTTCCCGGCGTCGTGCTGGCCAGCGCGGCGCTCGTCCTGCTGACCTTCGGGCTGGTCGAGGGCGAGCGGTTCGGGTGGGGGCAGGTGTGGGAGTTCGTGTCGATCCCGGCGCTGCTGGTGGCCGGCTCCGTCCTGCTGGCCGTGTTCCTCGTGCTGCAGGCGCTGCGTCAGGACCGCGAGCCGCTGATCCCGTTCGGCCTGTTCCACGACCGCAACTACTCGGTGATGAACGGCGTGGCGGGGCTGGTCGCCATCGGGATGGTGGGGACTTTCCTGCCGATCACCATCTACCTGCAGACGGTGCTCGGGCACACCGCGCTGGAGGCGGGGCTGACGCTCGCGCCGATGTCCGTCGTCTCGATGTTCGTGGCGCCGTTCGCCGGCCGCTTCACCGACCGCGTCGGCGGCAAGTTCATCCTGATCGCGGGCCTCTTGCTCTATGGCGCCGGCGTGCTGTCCTTCGCCGTGGTGGCCACCGACACCGCGCAGTGGTGGCACTTCCTGCCGTCGCTGCTGGTCGCGGGGTTGGGGCTGGGGTGCATCTTCGCCCCCATGAACACCGTGGCGATGCGCGACGTGCCCGGACGGGTGGCCGGCGCGGCGTCCGGGGTGCTGAACACGAACCGTCAACTGGGCCAGGTGGTGGGTAGTGCGGTCGTCGGGGCGGTGCTGCAAGGGCTGCTCGCGAGCCGTCTGCATTCCGAGGCCGTTGCGGCCGCAACGGCTTTGCCGCCGGACGCGCAACGACCGTTCATCGACGGTTTCGCGGGGGCCGCTGAGGGAGGTCTGCAGGTCAGCGGCGCGGAAGGTGGAATTGACATGGCACTTCCACCGGGAGTTTCTCAAGAAGTCGCGGGAAAGATCGCCGAAATGGCCCACGATGTGTTCATACAGGGCTATGTTGATGCAATGAAGCCGACGCTGATCGTTCCGGTCGCCGCCGTGGCATGTGGGGCACTGCTGTGTCTCGCAGTCAAGGGTGGACGAACGCGACGAGAAGCCGAGGTGGGTGGTGCCGGCACGCGGACGATCTCCGATGCCGGGTAGGCCGGTCCCGCACGAGTTGGGCCGGTTCGCGGCTTACGTGAACCTTACGTAGGCTAGAGACACCCTGGGTGGACATCATCCGAATGGCTGGCTTGGGTCGAGCCGTACGGGCGGTGTCGTTCGAGGGGGTCGACAAGGTGGAATATCCGGTGTGGCGGGAAACCTCCCGCTATGGGATCTAAGGAGGTGACGATGGCGACCAGGACACAAGACGCCGAGCCCCTCCTCACTCCTGCCGAGGTGGCGGCCATGTTCCGGGTGGATCCGAAGACGGTGACCCGGTGGGCCAAGGCCGGCAAGCTCACGTCGATCCGGACGCTCGGTGGCCACCGGCGGTACCGCGAGTCCGAGGTGCGTGCGCTGCTCAACGGGCAAGGGTCCGCAGTGGAGCGCGTCGAGGTCGGCGAGCTCTAAGGGGTGAGAATCGTCCCACCATACGCTCGACCATGCCGAGCGGGGGCGGTAACGGGGAAGTCAAGGCTGGGCCCGTAGGCGGCGGGCCAGGCCTGCGGCGGGGGCTGCGCGGGAACGCGTAACTAGAAGTCGTGTGACCTGTGGTGCAGGATCACACGAGATCGGTCGGCGTCGCGAGTGCGACGGAGTCAGCCCCGGGTGGGGTATGGCTGCGCTGTCGCATCGCACCAGCCGCCAGGCGTCGACACGGGCGGTGGGCAACCGGCCGCCCGTGTCCGCTACTTTCAACGGTCGCTTTCTTTTCTCGCACATCATCTTTCTTATCGGCCATTCGGCCAGAATGTGCGACCTCTTAGTCCACCGGAATGTGACGCGGACGGCGCGCTGATGCCGTCGACCTGACACAGCTTTATCCGGCGGCGCTGCGCTCACTCAATGGACGGCGCCGAAGCGCCGGATCGGAGAGCGAGACCGGCGTCCACGCGCCGTCGGGGCGATAGGCGTTGCTTCCGGGCGGCACGATCGCGTCGATGCGGTCCAGCGTCGCGTCGTCCAGGGCGACCTCGGCGCCGTCGAGCAACGACTCCAGCTGCTCCATCGTGCGCGGCCCGATGATCGTCGACGTGACCGCCGGGTGCGCCAGCGTGAACGCGACGGCCAGCCGCGGCAGCGTGCACCCCGCGTCGTCGGCCACCTCGATCAGCCGCTCGACCAGCTCGAGCTTGGCCGCGTTCACCGGCAGCGCCGGGTCGAACCGCCCGGGCGCCAGCCTCGCCCGTCCCGTCGTCAGGTCGATCGGGCGGCCCTTGCGGTGGTGGCCGGACAGGAAGCCGGAGGCGAGCGGGCTCCACGTGAGGACGCCCAGGCCGTAGCGCCGGCAGGTCGGCAGCACCGACGTCTCGATGCCGCGGGCCAGCAGCGAGTACGGCGGCTGCTCGGTGCGGAAGCGCAGCAGTCCGCGCCGTTCGGACACGTGCTGCGCCTCGACGATCTCCTCGGCCGGGAACGTGGAGTGGCCGAACGCGCGGACCTTGCCCTGGCGCACGAGGTCGCTCAGCGCCGACACCGTCTCCTCGACGTCGGTCGTGGGGTCGGGCCGGTGCACCTGGTAGAGGTCGATCCAGTCGGTCTGCAGCCGGCGCAGGCTGTCCTCGACGGCGGTGATGATCCAGCGGCGCGAGTTGCCGCTGTGGTTCGGCCCCTCAGTCAGCGGGAAGTGCACCTTCGTCGCCAGCACCACGTCGTCGCGGCGGCCCTGCAGCGCCTTCCCGACGATCTCCTCCGACTCGCCGGCCGAGTACATGTCCGCCGTGTCGACGAAGTTGATCCCACGGTCGAGCGCGGCGTGGATGATGCGGGCACTGTCGTCGTGGTCGGGGTTGCCGGCCGCGCCGAACATCATGGCGCCCAGGCAGTAGGGGCTGACGTGGATGCCGGTGCCGCCGAGCGGTCGATAGCGCATCCCGCGACGCTACGGTTTCGAGCGCGCTCGAAGTCAAGCGCTGGTGCCCCCGCCCGCGTCGACCTGGGCGGCGTTCTTCCGCCGAGCCGGTTTCGGTGCCGCTGGACCGCGGGTATGGTCACGCGCGACGTGCGCTCAGCGACCCTGAGCCGGCCCCGCGCCCGTCGGTCCCTCCCGGCCGGCGGGCGCGGGGTCATCCCTCGTCCGGCGCCATGATCAGGTCCGCTCGCGGCGCCGGCGCGTTCAGGCCGTTCGGTAACTGAGGTCCGACGCGATGAGCCGGGCTGGTTCCAGGCGTAGCCAGACCGTGCCGTTCGTCGTGGGATCGTCGTGCAGGTAATGCCGGAACCGCGCGTCCCAGGCCGATTCGTCAGGGCCGAGATAACGAGTCAGTTTGCGTCGTCCACGCGGCACATCGAAGGGGAGGACCTCCGCCACGCCGCGTGCGATGACCTGACGGACGACGCCAGTGACCACGTCGCACTCGTCGACGACCACGGCCAGGGCCGGATCGGAGCGCACGTGGTCGAGCAGCCTCGCCCATGGGCCGGACAGGATCCAGAACGCTCCGTCCTCCCACAGGTACCACGCGGGCCGCACCGTCGGCCCGTTGGTCGCCACTCTGGCGGCCAAGGGCCTCGCGAGGAAAGAGTCGATGTCGAATGCGGCAGTCACGCGACCATCCTCTGACCTCAACCGCGGTTGAGGTCAAATCTCGACTGGTGGACGAGCCCGCGCCGCGACCCGCACCGATCGGCCGGCCGTCGGTGGCGCTCCAGCCGCGCGACTTGACGGTGCGAACATTTGCCCATGGAAGCAGTTCGCGGATCCGACCGCCACATCACCTTGCGCATGTCCGAGGCCGAAGCCGTGGTCCTGCATGAGGTCATCGCCTTCTCGGACTTTGCACACGACCTTGAGGTGATCGAACTCGACCGACCGGTCGAGCAGAAGGTGCTCTCAGAGGTTCAACGGGCCCTGAATCCACTCATCCCCGGCCTCGGTCAGGACACGTACGTGGCCGAGTTGGACCGGGCCTATTCTGCGATCGACCCCACGCCGTACTAACGGGTCCGTTGGTCGACCGGCCCACGAGAGCTACGACGGTCGGGCCGTCACCCTCGTGCCGCGATTGTCCGGCCTCCACTCCACGAGTCAAGGGCACTCCGCTTCGCTTCGCGATCTTCGACCCTTGACACGCTCCACTCCGGCCTGGGAGCGGCGGTTATGAGGAGACCGGGGCCGAGTAGGCCCACGGGGAGCGCGGCGGCACTCGTGCGACCTGGGACGGCGATTCCCGGTCGGATCCGGTCTCTCACGGTCAACCAGCGGGAGGCATCGTCGCTGGTCAGTGGGTGGACAGGGGCGGGTTCGATCCGCCGACCTTCCGCTTTTCAGGCGGACGCTCTTCCAACTGAGCTACCTGTCCTTGCGTTGGCGGGACGAGTTTAGCCGACGCCGACGCGCGGGCGAAATCGTGCCCGCCGGGGGTCAGGTCTGTTCGCGTTTCGACCGCTCGTCGAGCTGGGCGAGGTAGGCGTTGTAGGCCTCGCGCTCGGCCTCGTCCTCGCCTTCGCGGCGGTCGAAGCGGCGCGCCTCGCGTTCGTCGGAGCGGTACCACTGGACGAACAGGGCGCCGATGACGATCAGGCCGGGCAGCTCGCCGAAGCCCCACGTGATCTGCCCGGCGAGGATCTGGTCGTCCAGCGGCGCGGGCAGCCAGGGGATCTCCGTCGCGATCTCGCGGTAGTAGTCGCCGGCGATGAGGCGGGACGACTCCATGAGGGCGAGGCCGAAGACGGCGTGGAAGGACATGGCCAGCAGCTGCAGGACGACGCGGGCGGGGAAGGGCGGGCGCTTGGGCAGCGGGTCGATGCCGATGAGCATCTCGTAGAACAGGTACCCGACGACGAGGAAGTGGGCGCTCATCAGCATGTGGCCGGTGTGCGAGCGCATGGCCGTCTCGAACAGGCCGGTGAAGTAGACGGTGAAGGAGCCCGACACGAACAGCGCGAGCGCGACCAGCGGGTGCGTCAGCACCTGGGCGACCGGGCTGTTGACGGCGGCGGTGATGGCCTCGCGCGGGCCGAACTGGCCGCGCCGGGCCGGCTTGAGCGCACGCAGGGCCAGCGTGACGGGACCGCCGAGGACCAGCAGGATGGGGCTCACCATCATGAGGATCATGTGCTGCACCATGTGCACCGACAGCATGACCATGCCGTAGGTCTGCAGCCCGCTCAGCCCGACGACGGCGACGGTGGCGAGGCCGGTCAGCCAGGCGAGGGTCCGCCCGACGGGCCAGGTGTCGCCGCGGCGGCGCAGGCGCCACACGCCGCCGAGGTAGAGCAGGAGGGCGGCGAGGATGCCGAGCGCGAACATCGCGTCCGGGTAGTACTCGGTCAGCAGCCGGCCCGGGCTGATCTCGGGCGGGATCGGGAACCCGATGAGCGTGCGGACGACGGTGCGCACCTCGGGGATCTCGGGGCCGGGCGGCTCGGTGCGGCTGAGCGCGACGGCGAGACCGAGCGCCACGGCCATGATGATGACCTCGCCGACGGCGAGCCGGCGGAACGCGCCCGGACGGCCGGACTCCAGCTGCGGCAGGGTGCGGCTGCGGTGCCGCCAGCCGAGCCAGCCCAGCGCGAGCAGCGCGAGCACCTTCCCGAGCAGGATCAGCCCGTACGCGGACGTGAACACCTCGGCCAGCGACTCCAGCCGCACCCACGCGTTCAGCACGCCACTGGCCGCGACCATGACGAAGCAGCCCAGCGCGACGGCGGAGAAGGCGCGCGCCACGCGTGGCAGTTCCTTCCCCTTCCGTCCCGCGTACCACGACAGCGCGACCAGCCCGCCGACCCACAGCGCCATGCCGATGAGGTGGACGAGCAGCGACACCCGCGCGGAGTGGTGGTAGTCGCCGGACGACGAGTGCCCGATCAGGCTGAGCGGGACCAGCGTCGCGATGCCGAGGCAGAGCAACGCGATCGCACCACCGTGGCCCAACGTCAGGCGAGCGGCCGGGATGATCGCCAGCGCCAGCACGACCATCGCCGCGTAGGCCCGGCCCTGCTCGACCGTCGACGTGTACGAGATGAACGAGTCGCCGGCCAGCGCGTCCGGGAGCGGCCGCCCGACCAGGTCGGACAGCGTCAGCAGGTGGACGACGGCGGCAGCGACGGCCAGCACGAGCGCCGACAGCGACGCCGCCCGCAGCGCGTGCAGCGCCTCGCTGCCGAGCTGGCCCTTGCGGGTCGGCAGCACCACGGCCAGGCCGAGCAGCCCGACGGTGACCGCGCCGGCGCCGTCGAGGATGGCCCGGGCGATCGGCAGCCCCCACTTGGTGACCTCGCCGGGGTCGCCCAGGCCGGGGATGCCGGCAGTGGCGTCGCCGCCGCCGATCAGCAGCGCGATGATCAGCGTGACCAGGGCGATCCCGGCCGCCGCCACCCCCCACTGGCGGGTGGGCGGGACGACGTCGGCGGCCGGAGTCGTGGTGTTCATCAGCTGTCAGTGTCCTCCGGTGCCGTGCGCCGCCGGCCACCGGCCGCCACGAACGCGAGGACGGCGACGACCAGCGCGCCACCGGCGATGAGCAGAACGGTCGCCGTCGAGCCCAGTCCGTCGTCGTCGGAGGACGACGAGCCGGCGGCCGGCGTGGTCTCGTCGGACGGCTGCTCCGACGGCTCCTCCTGCGTCGACGGCGGCGCTGACGGCGTCGACGGTGGCGCCGACGCCTCGTCGGACGGCGGTGCGGCCGGGCCCACACCGGCGACGGTGAAGCCGACGGTGCCCTCGATCGGGTGGCCGTCGGACGACACGACCCGGTAGGCGATCGTGTACGCGCCGTCCGGCAGCTCCTGGACGGCCTGGGTGACGGTGTCGCCGACGGTCTGCGGCGCGCCGTCCTGGAACGTCGCGCCCGCGTCGTCGGTGACCGCGACCTGGACGAACTCGCCCGGGATGGCGTTGCTGAACACCAGCTCGACGGCGGTGAGCGGCGCGTCGACGGTGCCGCCGTCCTCCGGCGTGCTGGCGACCAGCTGGTCGTGCGCGACGGCGGCGGGCGCGGCGTGGAGGGAGAGCCCGGCGACCGGGGCGGCGGCCAGCGCCGCCACCCCGATCAGGCGGCGGAGGCTACGCACGACGCCGCCTCAGGGCCGCCGCGCCGATGCCCAGCCCGGCCGCACCGACGACGAGGCCGCCGATGCCGACCCCGCGGGCGAGGTCGTCGGAGCTGTCGCCGGAAGCGGCAGACGCCGGCTCATCGCCGCCCTCGTCGGACACGTTCTCGGCCGCCGGCGCGCCGCCGTGGCCGTCGTCGCCGGTCGCCTCGACGATCTCCAGCGACGGCGCCGGCCGCTCCGGCTCCTCCTGCCCCTCGACGGTCTCCTCGGCCCACGCGACGACCTCGCCGTCGTCGTAGGTCTGGGTGGCGGGGAGGAAGTAGGTGCCGGCCTCGGGGAGCGGGCCGACGGAGATGGCGAACTCGTCGAACTCGCCCGGGCCGATGCGCACGCCGGGGTCGGCGGTCCAGGTGACGGCCGTGACCGCCTCCTCGAGCGTGCGGTCGCCGACCTGCACAGGCTCCGGGAACTGGGTGGTGGTGAGCTCGGCGGTCCAGCCGGCGTGCGGCTGCACGCGCACCGACGGGATCGGGGTGTCGGCGGGGAGGTCCAGCCGGACCTGCACCGTGCCGGCGGTGTCCGACTCGTTCGGCACCCGGACGGTGACCTTGGCGTAGGAGCCGGCGGTGTCGACGTCCGGCCGGATGGTGACGTGCGCCGCGGCGCCGGCCGCGACCACCACCCCCAGCGCGACGGCCCCACCGGCGGCGAGTGCCGCTCGGGCGAGGGTACGTGTGATCATGAAATGCGTCCTTTGTCTCGGTCGTGGAGATGCACGGAAGCCCCGCGACGCCCAAGCGGCGCCGCGTCCCCCGTGGTCGATCAGCCCAGAGCCGGCAGTGCCGGCGGGCCCCTCCACGGTGTCGACCGGACCAGCCTGACGCCGAGCGGCGCGGCCGCGACGACCTCGCCACCGGTCGGGCGCACCCGCGCGACGGCGATGACGGGTGACGCGAGCAGCTCGCGCACCCGCGTGAGCAGCACCGTCGCGGACAGCGAGGCCAGCGACCACGCGACGTTCTCGGCGCCGGCCAGCAGCATCGTCAGCGCGACGGCGGACAGGACGTGCGCCAGCGCCATGCCGGCCGACGGGACGACGGACGCCGTGCCGTCGTGGTGGCCGTCGAGCGTCAGCAGGACGTGCAGCACCGGCTGGGTGAGCACCAGCATGGCCGCGATCTCGGCCACCGAGCGGCGGCGGTCGGCCAGCGCCACGCACGCGACGCACAGCAGCACCGCGACGGCGACGAAGCCGGGCTGCGTGGTGACGTCGCCGCCGGCGGCCGCGTGGGCCAGCGTCGGCAGCAGCAGGCAGGCCGCGGACATGACCAGTCCGCGCGCGAAGCGCGCTCGACCGCGTCCGAGACCTGGCACGCCGTCACTGTACCCAGCAGGTCAAGAGCGGTGGAGGAGTGGTGGTGGCGGGGGCTAGCCCTACCCCAACTGGGGAGTCCGCTCCATCGCGCCAGGCCACGCCGATTTCTAGGTTGCTGGGTAGACGTTGACGAGAACGGAGAAGAGCATGGACATCACGAGGGCCGCCGAGGCTCTGCGACTGGTGCAGGTCAGCAAGACCTACGGCACCGGCGACAACCCGGTCCGGGCGCTGGACGACGTGTCCGTCAGCCTGGCCGCCGGCACGTTCACCGCGATCATGGGCCCGTCCGGGTCGGGTAAGAGCACGTTCCTGCAGTGCGCCGCGGGGCTCGACCAGCCCACCGAGGGCCGGGTGTTCATCGACGGCGCCGAGCTGACCGGTGGCAGCGAGACCCAGCTGACGAAGTTCCGCCGGCAGCGCATCGGCTTCATCTTCCAGCAGTTCAACCTGCTCCCGACGCTCACCGTCCTGCAGAACGTGACGCTGCCGCTGCGGCTGGCCGGCAAGCGGGCCGACCGCAAGCGCGCGGTCGCGATCCTGGAGCGGGTCGGGCTGGGCGAGCGCATCAACCACCGTCCGGCCGAGCTGTCCGGTGGCCAGCAGCAGCGCGTCGCCATCGCCCGGGCGCTGGTCACGAACCCCAGCGCGATCTTCGCCGACGAGCCCACCGGCGCCCTCGACAGCCGCAGCGCCCGCACGGTGCTGACGCTGCTGGCCGAGGCGGTGCGCGAGTTCGGGCAGACGGTCGTCATGGTGACGCACGACCCGGTCGCCGCGTCGTACGCCGACTCGGTGATCTTCCTGGCCGACGGCCGCATCGCCGGCTCGCTGGACCGTCCGACCGCGGAGGCCGTCGCCGAGCGCATGACGCACCTCGGTGACGCCGCCGACCTGCGCCCGGCAGTGGGTGAGTGACGTGTTCGGCCTGGCCGTCCGCACGTTGCGGCACCGCACCGGCGGGTTCGTCGCGAGCTTCCTGTCGATGTTCCTCGGTGCGACGGTGATCATGTCGTTCGCCGCGATGCTCGACACCGCGGGTGGTGCCGGCGTCGACGCCGTCAGCGAGGAGACGCTGGTCACCATGGCGTCGGTCGTGGGTGGCTGGGGCCTGGTGATCGTGCTCGGGGCGGTGATCTCGACGATGACGCTGTCGGTGCGGCAGCGGGCGAGCGAGATGGCGCTGCTCAAGAGCGTCGGCGCGACCCCGTTCCAGGTCGGCCGGATGATCGTCGGCGAGGCCGCCGTGGTCGGCGTGGTCGCGTCGCTGCTGGCGGTCCCGCTGGCCGCGGGCGGCGGCTGGTTCCTGCTCGAGATGTTGCAGGAGACCGACCAGGTCGCCGACGGCGTCGGCTACGCGTTCGGCCCGGCGGCACTGTCGATCGGCATCGGCGTGACGATGCTCGCCGCGGTCGGCGGTGCGGCCGCGACCGCCCGCCGCACGGTGCGGATGCGGGCCAAGGAGGCCATGACGGCCGCCGCCCTCGAGAGCGGGCGGTTGAGCCGCAAGCGCGTCATCGCGGCGATCGTCTTCATCGCGGTCGGCATCAACTGCGGCATCCTGACGGCCACAGTCTTCGACGGCAAGGGCATCGACGCCATGCAGACCGCCGGGCAGGCGTCGATCTGGTTCTCGATCGGGCTGGCGCTGCTCGGGCCGGTCCTCGTGCGCCCGGTGACGGCGCTGCTGGCTGGTCCGCTGCGGCTGATCGGCGGTTCCAGCGGCTACCTCGCCGTCGAGAACGTCCGCCGCCGGACGCAGCAGATGGCCGGCGCGCTGATGCCGATCATCCTGTTCACGGGCATCGCCACCGGCACGCTGTACATGCAGAGCATCGAGAACGGCGCCCCGCCGGTGGCCGGCTCGTCGATCCCGCCGGACGAGGCGCAGGCGATCGAGACGCTGAACTTCGTCGTGATCGGGATGCTGTCGGTGTTCGCGGCGATCATGGTGATCAACACGCTGGTCGCCTCCACCACGTACCGGCGGCGCGAGTTCGGCCAGCAGCGGCTGGTCGGGTCCACCCCGCCCCAGGTGCTGGGCATGGTCGGCATGGAGGGCGTCGTGCTGGCCGCCGCGGGCGTGCTGTTCGGGTCCATCGGTTCGATCGTGACGGTGTTCCCGTACAGCCTGGCCCGCACCGGCGAACTGTTGCCAGACACGACGCTGGCCATCTACCTCGGCATCGTGTCGACGGCGGCGGTGCTCACGCTGGCGTCCTGCCTCGGCGCGGCCCGTAAGGCGATCGGCGTGCCCGCGGTGCAGGCCGTCGCGGTGTGACGCCGCCAGCCCCACGACGGGGCGTCGGCGCGGGCTGACCGGCCCGCGTCGGCGCCCCGCCTCTCAACGAAGCTGGTCGAGGACGGCCTGGGCCTCGCCGACGAGCTTGTTCGCGCTGCGCAAGACGCTGGTCACACGTGTCGCCGTGACTCCCTCGCCGGAATAGTGCGCCTGATCCTTGACGGCAAGGACCTTTGTGAGGTGTCGAGCCAGGTCAGTCCCGTTGGGATCGACACGTTCCAGCAGAGTGGCGGCGGCCCGGTGGTCCTCGCCTGCGTGGTATCGACCAAGTCGTAGACAGCAGATGGCGTCTGCGGCTGCGATCGCCGCCAGGACGGCGTTTCCCGCGGCGGCGTTGTTGGCAGGCCGCCGTTGCTCGGATGCGGCGAGCTCGGCCAGTTGGAGATACTCCTGGGCAACGGCCGTGCGGGCCGAAGCGAGTGCCCTGCCGCCGGTACGTTCCCTTCGAGTCACGGTGTTCTCCGCAGGAGTGAGTTCAGAGAGCGGCCGCGCAGCAGAATGGCGTCGCGGCACCATTCGTCGACGATCGGCTCCTCCTCGGCCGCCATCCGCTGCAACCCCCCGACCTCGACCTCGAACCAACTGACCCAGTTCCCGGTCCACCGTCGGATGGCGGCCCCAGAGTCCGCCAGCTGGTGATCCCATGCCTCCTGGTCGCCTGATGGTCGAACCACAAGGAGATCGATGTCGGAGTACGTGTTGCCGTCACCGCGGGCCGCCGATCCGAACAACGAGACATGTTCTGCCGGCAGCGGCCAGCCATTGACCTCGTTGCCGAGACGGTGCAGGACCTCTGTTCGGAGGTGGGCGAGGGCGATCGTCGGCTGGACGGCGAGATGGTCGAGGTTCAGTCGTACGAGATGTGCTCCTGGGTGAGCGTCGACCTCGACGAGGCCATGTTCTGCCAATCGCTGGACGACTTGGCGTGCCCGGGTGGGCGAGACCCCGGCGACACCTGCCAGTTCACGGACCCCGAAGGAGCGGGCGCCGGACAGCGCACGGATCACGGCCGCAGTCCCGTGGGACATCACCGCCGTGGCGGGATCGCTCCAGTCCATGGTCGTCTCCGAGCTGTCGCAGATCGAGTACGATCGCGCTCTTTATAAGAGCAGCTGTGCCTATTATAAACGCAGTGTGGCACGTTCGAACCGTCCGCGAATGGGCACTGGACCGACATGGTCGTCCACGTGGGGACGTCGGGCTGGCAGTACGACTCCTGGCGCGGCGTCCTCTATCCGCCCGGGCTGGCGCAACGGCGCTGGCTCGAGCGGTACGCCGAGGTGTTCGCGACGGTCGAGAACAACGGCACGTTCTACCGGCTGCCGCGACGTGAGACGTTCGAGTCGTGGCGCGAGCGGCTGCCGGCCGGTTTCGTCATGGCGGTGAAGGCGAGCCGGTACCTGACGCACATCCGGCGGCTGCGCGACCCGGACGAGCCGGTGCGCCGGCTCCTCGACGTCGCCGCGGGGCTGGGCGACCGGCTCGGGCCGGTCCTGCTGCAGCTGCCGCCGAACCTGCCGGCCGAGCCGGACCGGCTGGACGACTGCCTGACGCGGTTTCCGCGCGGCGTGCGGGTGGCGGTGGAGCCGCGGCACGAGTCGTGGTGGTCAGGCGAGGTGCGGGCGGTGCTGGAGCGACACGGCGCGGCGCTGTGCTGGGCCGACCGCCGGGGCCGCCCGGTCACGCCGCTGTGGCGCACGGCGGACTGGGGCTACCTGCGGCTGCACGAGGGCGCGGCGCGGCCGTGGCCCTCGTACGGCGGGCAGGCGTTGCGCGGCTGGGCGGACCGGCTGGCCGGGACCTGGGCCGGCGACGAGGACGTCTACGTCTACTTCAACAACGACCCCGGCGGCGCCGCCGTGCGCAACGCCGTCCGGTTCGGCGGCCTGCTGCGACGGACCGATGCCGTCGGCACCTGACCGATACGCTGCCGCCGTGGAGCCCGGTCTGCAGCTTCGAGTCGCGACGTTCAACATCCGCAACGGCCGTGCCCTCGACGGGTGGAACGCGTGGTGGTTCCGACGCGGCGCCACGGCCGCGGTCATCGGCGGGCTGGGTGCGGACGTGCTGGGGCTGCAGGAGGTCTACGAGTTCCAGCGCGCGTACCTCGCCCGGCGGCTGCCCGGCCTGCAGTGGTTCACGCAGGGCCGCAGCGGCGGCCGGTCCGGCGAGCAGAGCCCCATCGCCGTCAGCGGCGGGTTCATCCGGGTCCTCGAGCACCGCACCCGCTGGTACGGCGACACCCCCGACGTCCCCGCGACGGCGCTGCCGGACGCGTCGTTCCCGCGCATCGCGACCCTGATCCGCTGCCGCGACCAGCGCACCGCCCGCGAGTTCACCGTCGTCAACACCCACCTCGACGAACGCCACACCGCCAACCGGGTCGCGTCGACCCGGCAGCTGGCCGGCTGGCTGGACCCGGACCTCCCCGCCGTCGTCATGGGCGACTTCAACGCCGGGCCCCGCGACGAAGCCCTGCGGCCGCTGCTGGACGCCGGACTCCGGCCCGCGCCCCTGACCGGCGGGACGATGCACCACTTCACCGGCGCGTCGGACGGGCGGCGCATCGACCACATCCTGGCCAGCCCGCACTGGACGTACGAGGACGCCGAGGTCGTGCGCGAGCAGCCGGGCGGCCGGGTGCCGTCGGACCACTGGCCGGCCCGGGCGACGCTGCGGCTGGACGCCTGACTACTGGCAGCTCCGGCAGGTGCCGGACAGCGCGATGTGCGGCGGGTCGAGCTGGAAGTCGCTCTCGACGGCCAGCCGCAGCGTGATGGGGTCGAGCAGGTCGCTCGGGAGGTCGATGATGCGGCCGCAGACCCGGCAGCTCGCGTGCAGGTGGTCGTCGTGCCCCGTGGCGTCGGCGGCCAGGTGGTACGTGGTGGCGCCCCCGCCGACGTGCACCTGCGTGACGACGCCGAGCGTGGCCAGCGTCTCGAGCGTGCGGTAGACCGTGGCACGGTGCACCGTCGGGTGCAGCTCGCGGACGTGCTCGGACAGCTGCTCGGCGCTCGGATGGCCGTCGACGGTCGCCAGCGCCTCGAGGACCGCGTGCCGGGCGCCGGTGATGCGGTGGCCGCGGGCGCGCAGCCGGTCCAGCGCACGCTCCACCGCGGCGACGTCGTCGTCGTGCGAGTGGTCGTGACGGGCGCTGACATCGGCGTTCACGCGTCTAGTGTCATGGCTGAGCACGGGAATCGCCACTCTCGGGGCGGTCGGCGGTGGAGGCTGCGCGGGGTCCGCCGGGGCGGAGGGGCCGGTGGAGGCTGCGCCGGCTCCGCTTCGCGGCGGGGCGGAGGTGCCGGAGGATGCTGCGCCGGCTCCGCTACGCGGCGGTGAAGCATGCCGCGGGCGCTCTTGACGCCGGCTCCGCATCCTCCGGCACCTCCGCGGGCATGCCGCGCTCGCGAAGCCCGCTCCGCCTCCACCGCCCCCTCCGCGCGGGTCGCGCCCTGCGGGCGGGTCAGCTCTTGCGGTCGGCGATGAGGCGCTCGACGCCGTCGAGGATGAGGCGCAGGCCGAAGTCGCGGCCGTTGTCGGGCGGCGCGGCTTCGCCGTCGAGCATGGCGCGCAGGGTCGGGTAGCGGTCGGCGTGCTCGCGCAGCAGCGCCGCCTGGTGCCGGTTGACCCACGGCTGGGTGCCGGCGGTCGACACGGACATGGTGGCGCGGACGTGGCCGCCGAGCATGCGGGCGAGGCTCATGCGCTCCGGGACGGTCAGCCCGGTCTCGGCGAGCACCGCCGCCGACAGCTCCGTCCAGCCGGTCTCGTTGGGGCCCATGACGCGGTCGCCCATGGTGACCCAAGGCAGCCAGGGGTGCGCCTCCCACGTCTGCCCGAGCAGCCGCACCCACGCCTCGATGCGCGGCCGCCAGTTGGAGCCGGGCAGGTCGGCGAGCGTGGGCGGCGCGCCGACGGCGAGGTCGATCATGGCCGCGACCAGCTCGTCCTTGCCGGTGACGTAGCGGTAGAGCGACATCTTGGTGAAGTCGAGGTCGGCGGCGACGCGTTGCATGGAGACCGCCGCGAGCCCTTCCGCGTCGGCGAGGTCGACCGCCGCCTGGGCGATGCGCTCGAGGCTGAGCACCGGTTTGGGTCCT
Source organism: Jiangella alba (assembly GCF_900106035.1). Taxonomy (GTDB): domain Bacteria; phylum Actinomycetota; class Actinomycetes; order Jiangellales; family Jiangellaceae; genus Jiangella; species Jiangella alba. Next base: position 600,460 of record NZ_FNUC01000004.1, on the reverse strand, counting down.
CGAGTGGGTCCCTCTCGCAGCCCCCAGAGCAGCTGGATCGTGCCGTCGGCGGCCGTGTCCTCGTCCGTCACCATGTGCCCTCGCTTCCGTTGGCGAGAACTCTATCAAAATAGAGTCTTGCGGAAACAGTATCGGTAGGACACAGTTGTCCTCAGCCGGAAACAGTTGACCGGCGGACACAGATCAGAAAGCGAGTGCCCCATGTCCCGGAAGATCTTCGTCAACGTCTGCTCCCAGGACCTTCGCCGCAGCATCGACTTCTACGCGGCGCTCGGGTTCACGCTGGTGGAGGAGTTCACCAACGAGCAGGCCGCCTGCCTCGTCCTCACCGACTCGATCTACGTCATGGCCGTCACCGAGGGCTTCTTCGGCGAGACGGTCACCAACGGCATCTCGACCACCGGCACGCAGGTCGTCCTCGCGCTCGAGCTTGACAGCCGCGAGGAGGTCGACGAGGTGGCCGACCGGGCGCTGGCCGCCGGCGGCGAGAAGGCCAAGGACCCGATGGACGAGGGCTTCATGTACGGCCGCAGCGTCCTCGACCCCGACGGTCACCACTGGGAGCTGATGTGGATGAGCACCGACGCCACCTGAGCGCGCCCGGCGGCGATGAATTCGAGCGACTTTGTCAGTCGGTATCGGCACAATCATTCGCGGAGGACCCACCATGACTGACGCACCACCCGTCGCCGCCGGCCGGCAGTTGCCGCGCGCGCTCACGCCGTTCCGCACCCCGGCCTACCGCCGCCTGGCGGTGGCCCTGGTGCTGTCGACGTTCGCCACCGGCGTCTGGATCGTGGCGCAGGTGTGGGAGGTCATCCGCCTCGGCGGCGGGCCGGCCCAGCTCTCGGTCGTCTCCACGGCGGCGGCCGTCGGCGTGCTGCTGCCGGCGCTGCTGGCCGGCGTCGTCGCCGACCGCGTGCCGCAGAAGACCATCCTGTTGTGCGTCGCCGGCATCGAACTGGGTGGCATGTCGCTGGTGGCGGTGCTCTCGCTCACCGACGTCACGCGGCTGTGGCACCTCGCCGCGGTCGCGTTCGTCACCGGCGTCGGCATGGCGTTCTACTACCCGGCCTACTCCGCGTGGCTGCCGGCGCTGGTGCCCGAGTCCGACCTCATGGCGGTCAACGGGTTCGAGGGCATGGTCCGCCCGACCATCGGCCAGGCGGCCGGGCCGGCCGTCGCCGGCGCCGTCGTCGGCATGGCCAACCCCGGGTCGGCCGTGCTGGTGGCGGCCGGCGCGGCGGCGCTGGGCCTGCTGGCGCTGACGACGGTCCCGAAGACGGCGGTCCGCCGCGAGCTGCCGGCCGAGGCCGTCGCGCACCCCGTCCGCACCGCGGTCGCCGACATGCGCGAGGGCCTGGCGTACATGTGGCGCACGCCGTGGCTGCTGGCCACGCTGCTGTTCGCCAGCCTGATGATCCTCGTGCTCATGGGCCCGCTCGAGGTGCTGACGCCGTTCATCATCAAAGACCGCCTCGGCGGCGGCCCCGGCGACCACGCGTGGGTGCTGGGCGCGTTCGGCATCGGCGGCGCGGTCGGCTCGCTGATCATGGCGTCCATGCGCATGCCCCGGCGCTACCTCACCTGGATGAACCTGCTCTGGGGCGTCGGCTGCCTGCCGATGATCGTCATCGGCTTCGCCGGGTCCGTCTGGGTGGTCATCGGGTCGGCGTTCCTGCTCGGGGCCATGTTCTCGGCTCCCATGGTCATCTGGGGCACGTTGCTGCAGCGGCGGGTGCCGCCGGCGCTGCTCGGCCGGGTGGCGAGCCTCGACTTCTTCGTGTCCATCTCGCTCATGCCGGTGTCCATGGCGCTGGCCGGCCCCATCTCGCAGCTCATCGGGCTGCGGGCCACGTTCGTCATCGCGGGCGTGGTGCCGGCGCTGGTGGCCGTCGTGGCGATCATCTGGGCGAAGCTCCCGGCCGACGAGCTGGCCCACCCGCTGCGCGACGAGCCCGAGTCCGAGCGCGGTCCGGCTCGCGGTCCGGGCGACGGGCCCGACGACGAGCTGGGCGGCGACCACGACGGTGGGCCTGGCGGCCACGACGGTGGTCCCGGCGGCGACCTCAGTGCCGTCATCCCCGCGCCCACGCCCGGCGCCGAGCGCGAGCCGGTGCCCGACCCGGCCTGACGGTCCGGGCGGCGGCCGAGGCGCCCGGCTGTTGGCCGCCACCGAAAGTGCTGATGACGGAACCATCCACCTTTTCAGTCGTCACAGCAGCGCAAAAGGTTGATGATCATGGGCGGAGGTGACGGCGCCCGGCGGCGGTGGCCGGCCGCGGCGATCAGCCGACGCCGACCTCAGCCGACGGTGGCGGCGCGGGCGAGGCTCTGCGCCAGCGCGGCCGCCGGATCGATGAGGTTCACCGGGTTCCGGTGCGCCCCGACGAGGTGGCCGTTGTGGCGGACGTGCGGGTTGCCCTCGTCGACGTCGCCGACGATGCAGGTGACGTTGTCGCGGCCGCCGGCCGCCAGGGCGGCGTCGACCAGCCGTTGCGCGGCGGTGGTCGGCGTGCCGACGTCGAGGAGGTCGCCGATGACGTGCTCGGGGACGAAGTCGGAGAGGCCGTCGCTGCACAGCAGCACGCGGTCGCCGGGCTGGAGAGCGACCCGCGCGATGGTGACGTCGGGCGTCGTCCCGGCGGTGACCGACCGGACGACGACCGAGCGGTACGGGTGCGTCGGGATGTCCTGGCGCGTGATGCGGCCTTCGTCGACCAGTTCCTGGACGAGGGTGTCGTCGCGGGTGAGCTGGCACAGGTCGGGTCCGCGCAGCAGGTAGCCGCGGGAGTCGCCGACGTGGGCGAGGGTGAACCCGTCGCCGTCGGCGAGCAGCGCCGTCAGCGTCGTCGCCATGCCGGCGCGGGCGGGGTCGCGCCGCACGCCGTCGCCGAGGTGCGCGAACGCGAACTCGACCGCGTCGCTGAGCAGCGCCACCGGGTCCTGCCGCTCCCGTGACCCGAGCACGAACGACGCGACGACGTGCGCGACGCTGGCCGACGCCACCTCGCCCGCCGCGTTGCCGCCCACGCCGTCGGCCACCAGCAGCAGGCCGGCGCTGGCGTAGCCGGAGTCCTCGTTGTTGTCGCGCACGAGGCCGCGATCGGACGTCGCGGCCGGCCGGAATCGGAGCATCGGCACCTCGTCCCCTCGCCGGATCGGTGCCTGCACCCTACGCCCTCCGTCATTGACACGATTCAATGCGCGCCCTACGCTCGCCGCAATGTCGAACGTGATTCGACATTGCCGAACGAATCGAGCGGCCGGACCGCGCGGCCGGAAACGGATCGACGATGACTGACGACGACGTCGCACGGCCGAAGGGCGCCCCGCGCCCGGAGCCGCGGACCGCCATCCAGGCGATCGACCGCACGGTGGGCCTGCTCGACGTCGTCGCCGGCGTCGGCTCGCACGGCATCGGGCTGGGCGACCTCGCCCAGCAGGTGGGGCTGCCGTCGTCGACCGCGCGGACGCTGCTGGCGTCGCTGGTGGCGCACGGGCTGGTCGCCCAGCACGCGACCAGCCGGCACTACCTGCTGGGCTCGCGGTTCTTCGAGCTCAACCGCCGGTTCGTCCTGCAGACCGACCTCTCCGCCGCGGCCGCGCCGGTGCTGCGCACGCTCTGGGAGCGCACCCAGGAGACGGTGCACCTGGCGGTGTTCCACGGGTACCGCCGGGTCGACATCGCCGTGCTGGTCGGCCCGCAGCTGCTCACCATCGACCCGACGACGGCCCGGTTCGTCGACGCCTCGGCGACCCCGCCGTACCGCACCGCGGCCGGCAAGGTGCTGTTCGCCGGGCTGCCGCGGCCGGAGCGTCTGACCATGCTGCGCTCGGCGCCCTGGCGCGACGACACCCCGCCGGACGAGGGCAGGCTGATGGACGCGATGGACGACGTCGCCACGCACGGGTTCGCGACCAACCTCGAGGAGGAGGCGCCCGGCGTCTACGGTGTCGCGGCGCCGGTGCGCGATCACACCGGGCGCACCATCGCGGCCGTCTGCGTCGGGTACCCGTCGGTCCGGCACACCGACGCCCACGCCGCCTCGCTGCGCGACCACGTCGTCGACGCCGCCGCCGAACTGTCGCTGATGCTCGGCGCCGACCCGGGCCAGGTGAGCGCATGACCACCTACTACGACGTCGTGGTCGCGGGCGGCGGGACGGCGGGCGGCCCGGCCGCGACGCAGGCGGCCCGCCTGGGCGCCCGCACGCTGCTGGTCGAGAAGAACGGCGCGCTCGGCGGCACGACGACGGTGGCGGGGGTGTCGCTGCCGGGCCTCTTCCACGCGTGGGGCCGGCAGGTGATCGCCGGCATCGGCTGGGAGGCGGTGACGCGGTCGGTCCGCGAGGCCGGCCTGCGGCTGCCCGACTTCACCCAGTGGGAGCAGCCGCACCACCGGCTGCAGGTCCGGGTGTCGCCGGCGGTGCTGGCGGCCGTGCTCGACGACACCGTGGTCGGCTCGGGGGCGGAGCTGCTGCTGCACGCCATCGTGGCCGAGGCCGCGTGGGACGGCGCCGAGTGGCGGCTGACGCTCGCGACCAAGGACGGGCTGCACCGCATCAGGGCCGGCGCGGTGGTCGACTGCACCGGTGACGCCGACGTCGTCGCGCTCGCCGGGCTGCCCCGCTCGACCCGTCCGCGCCGCCAGCCGGGCACCATCATGGTCCGGCTCGGCGGCTACGACCTCGCCGCCATCGACGTCGACGCCGTGCAGGCCGCGCACGACGACGCGGTGCGGCGCGGCGACCTGCTGCCCGCCGACCTCGCGCACAACCCCGTCGCGAAGTTCCTGCGGGTCCGCGGCGAGAACGCCATCCACGTCACCGGCGTGCAGGGCGGCACCAGCCGCGACAAGACGGCGGCCGAGGTGGCCGGCCGCCGCACCCTGCTGCGGATCCTGCGCTTCCTGCGGCGGCAGCCGGGCCTGGAACGCGTCGTCATCGAGTCGTGGGCGATCGAGACCGGCATCCGTGAGAGCTGGACCATCGACGGCCACGCCACCATCACGCTGGACGACTACGCGGGCGGCCGCGCCTGGCCCGACGCGCTCAGCTACAGCTTCTACCCGATCGACGTGCACCGGCCGGATGGCGACGGCATCGACATCAGGCCGCTCGCCTACGGCACCCTGCCCACCATTCCGCGCGCGGCGATGATCCCGCGCGGATCGTCCCGGCTGGTCGTCGCCGGTCGCGCCATCAGCGGCGACCAGGAGGCGTCGTCCGCGTACCGGGTGCAGGCGTCGTCCATGGCCATGGGCCAGTCCGCCGGGGTCATGGCGGCGCGCGCCGTCGGCCGCGGCGACGACGTCCTGGACCTGCCGCTCGACCTGATCCGCGACGACCTGCGCGCCCACGGGGCGATCCTGCCCGGCGACGTCGTCGTGCCACCCCTGCCCATCAAGGAGACCTCATGACCATCGACGCCGCTCGGTCCCGTCCCGCCCGGGTCCTGATCCAGCGGGCCACGCTCGGCACCGCCCTCGTGGTCGCGCTCGGCGCCTGCGGGTTCGTCAACTCCGGCGACGACGACTCGACCGAGGAGGGCGGGTCGGGCGGCAGCCTCACGGCGTACGTCAACACCGAGCAGAACACCGGCCTCGCGCCGCTGATCGAGGCGTACGAGGAGGAGACCGGCGGCACCGTCGACATCTCCTCGGCCACCACCGACGAGCTGAACCAGCAGTTGCGGGTGCAGCTGACGTCCGGCACGGCGGCGGACCTGATCAGGGTGTCGCCGGGGAACTCCAGCCCGGTCGCGGTCGGGGTGCTGGGCCGCGAGGGCGAGCTGACGGACCTGTCCGACGCGGCGTGGACGGACGAGCTGGGCGACGACACCCGCGCCCTCGCCGAGGTCGACGGGCAGGTGCTGGCCTTCCCGGTGAGCCGCAACGCCATCGTCATGGCCTACAACCGCCAGGTGTTCGAGGACGCCGGCGTCGAGGTGCCCACCACCTGGCAGGAGTTCGTCGACGCCTGCGCGGCGCTGGACGCGGCCGGCGTCACGCCCGTCGCGGCGCCGTTCCAGGGCGGCATCTTCTTCCAGTTCTGGGTCTACGCGCTGGCCGGGACGCTGGTCTACGCCGAGAACCCGGACATCGACGCGCAGCTGGCCGCCGGGGAGACCACGTTCGCCGAGAACGCGGAGTGGAACGAGGTGTTCGCCCGCATCGCCGAGCTGCGCGACGCCGGCTACCTCTCCGACGGCATGCTGGGCATCCCGGCCGACCAGGGGATGCAGTCGGTCGCGACCGGCGACGCGGCGATGGTGCTGATGGTCTCGGCCGGCCTGCCGCAGCTGCACGGCTACTCCGAGGCAGGCGCCGACGCGTTCGGCGTCTTCGCGCTGCCGGCGAACGACGACGCGGAGGCGACGATGGTCCCCGTGGCGCCGGACTTCCTGGCCGTCAACGCGGCCGCCGACCCCGAGGCGGCGCGCGGCTTCCTCGACTTCCTGGCCGAGCCGGAGAACGTCGCCGCCTACGCCAACGAGATGGGCGTGCTGCCCGGCCTGGCCACCGACGTCGAGCTGGACAGCGACGTGCTCGCGCCGATCCAGCCGCTGCTCGCGGACGGGCGTTCCGTCGCCTACGCCAACTACCTGTGGCCCAACGGCGACGTCCAGCAGACCATGCTGCAGTCCGGCCAGGAGTGGCTCGACGGCGCCCTCGACACGACCGGGCTGCTCGGCCAGCTCGACGCCGAGTACGCCAAGGGCCAGTCGTGACCCTGACCGCCAGCCCGCCGTCGGTCGACGGCGAGCAGCGGGTCGCCCGCCGCCGGTCCCGCCGGGCGAGCGTCCCGTACCTGCTGCTGGTCCCGGCGCTTGTCTTCTACGCGTTCGTGGTGCTGTGGCCGACGCTGCAGGGCGCCGGGTACGCGTTCACCGACTGGGCCGGACGGCGGGAGGCGCCGGGCTTCGTCGGGCTGGACAACTTCACCGAGCTGTTCTCGGCGCCGGCGGCCCGGTCGGCGCTGCGGAACACGCTGGTCATCGCGGTCTCGACCACCATCGTGCAGACGCTGGTGGGCCTGGCGCTCGCGCTGGCGCTGCACTCGGCGCTGGCCAGCCGGAACCTGCTGCGGACCATGTTCTTCGCCCCGGCGCTGCTGCCGCCGGTGATCATCGGGTTCCTCTGGCAGTACATCCTCACCCCGACCGGCCCGCTCAACGACGCCCTCGGCGCCGTGGGGCTGGGCGCGCTGACGCAGAACTGGCTCGGCGACCCCTCGGTGGCGCTGGCCAGCGTCATCGCCGTCATCATCTGGCAGAACGCCGGCCTCACGATGGTCATCTACCTGGCCGGGCTCGAGGGCGTGCCGCCCGAACTGCACGAGGCCGCCACGATGGACGGCGCCGGTCGCTGGCAGCGGCTGCGGCACGTGACGCTGCCACTGCTGGTGCCGGCCACCACGATCTCGCTGTCGCTGACGCTCATCGGCAGCCTCAAGCTGTTCGACCAGGTCTACGTCATGACCGGGGGCGGCCCCGGCTACGCGACCGAGACGCTCTCCGTCGTCATGTACAAGGAGGCGTTCGTGTCGGGCCGGTACGGCTACTCCACGGCCATCGCGCTGGTCCTGACGATGATCGTCTTCGCGTTCGCGCTGCTCCAGCTGCGGGCGCTGCGCCGGTTCGAGGTGCAGCGGTGAGCGCCGTGGCGGTGCGCCCGGCGGCCCGGCGGCGGCGGTGGACCCTGCCGCGGGCGGGCGCCGAGCTGGGCATGCTCGCCGTCGCCGCGATCTTCCTGTTCCCGTTCTACGTCTTCCTCACCGTGGCGCTCAAGACGCCGGCCGAGCTGGCCCGCTCGCCGCTGGCGCTGCCGTCGGACCCGGCGCTGGCCAACTTCACCGAGGCCTGGCAGCGCGGCGACCTCGGCACCGCGATGGTGAACTCCGTCGTGGTGACGGGGCTGTCGGTGTTCCTGCTGGTGCTGTGCGGCTCGCTGGCGGCGTACGTGCTGGCCCGGCGCGGCACCCGGCTCGGCTACGGGACGTACCTGCTGTTCCTGCTGGGCCTGATGATCCCGCTGCAGCTCGGCATGGTGCCGCTGTACCAGCTGATGCGCGACCTCAACCTGCTGCAGACGTACACCTCGCTGATCATCTTCGAGATCGGGCACCAGCTGCCGCTCGCGGTGTTCCTCTACGCCGGGTTCCTGCGCGCGCTGCCCCGCGACTACGAGGAGGCGGCGCGCGTCGACGGCGCCGGGTCGCTGGCGGTGTTCCGGCGCATCGTGTTCCCGCTGCTGCGGCCGGTGACGGGCACCGTCGTGATCCTGTCGGCCATCAACATCTGGAACGACTTCCTGACGCCGCTGCTCTACGTCGGCGGGAGCCCGCAGCAGACGCTGCCGGTGGCGATCTTCGCCTTCCGCGGGGAGTTCGCCAGCCAGTGGCAGGTGATCTTCGCCGGGATGGGGATCGCGATCGTGCCGATCCTCGTCATCTACTTCCTGCTCCAGAAGTACATCATCAAGGGCTTCGCCAGCGGCATCAAAGGCTGACGGACCCCCGACCCGGCCGCGGTCGCGGCGGAATCACGGAGGCACCATGGCAGACGCAGGCGCCCGTCCGAACCGTCGGACGGTGATCATCGGCGGGGTGGCCGGGCTGGCGGGCCTGGCCCTCACCCGGCCGGCGTACGCGGACCCCGTCGCGGCGACCGGCGGCGGGCCGCTGGCCCGGCTCGCGCCGCTGCCCGCCAGGCCCGCGCGGACGGCGTTCGCGGCGGCGGAGCAGCGGTACGCGCCGTACCTGGTGACGCTGGCCGACATGGTCAACGACATCGACGACTCCGACGGCGAACTGCGCGGGTTCATGGCCGGCGGCTGGTGGCGCACGCCGGTCGAGCCGTTCAACGCGCGGATCATGGAGCACGTCGCCACGCTGGCCTGGTTCCACGGCGTCGACCGGCCGTGGAACCCGTACCGTCACGACCCCGCCCTGCTCGCCCGCCTCGACGCCGCCATCGGCTACTACCTGCGGCTGCAGCACGACGACGGCTCCTGGTCGGAGTTCTCGCCGGACGAGCGGTCGCGCGCGGCCACCGCGTTCGCGCTCGGGTACCTGAGCAAGACGCTGCACGAGCTGCGCGCCGCTGACGTTCTGCCCGAACGCGGCGCCGAGATCGGCGCCGCGCTGCGCCGGGCCATGACGTGGTTCCTCGACCCTGCCAACACCGGCGTCTGGCAGGACGGCATGGTCGAGTTCGCGAACCAGCCCGCCGCCGGGCTGGCCGGTGCGGCCAAGGCGCTGAACCTCGACCCGGACGCCGGCCTGCGCCGGCTGCTCGACGATCGCGTCGCCTTCTACGCCGCCCACGCGCAGAGCCCGGCCGGGTTCCTCTACGAGCCGCGCGGCATGGACATCGCCTACAACCTCAACGTCACGCTCACCGAGCTGCACGAGCTCCACACCGAGATCGGCCGGCCGGTGTTCCTGCCCATGGTGCGCCGGCTCGCGGAATGGCTGACCTACACCGTCGTTCCCGAGCCGGACGGCGCCGGGCTGGTCTCGTTCGCCTCCGGCGCCGCGCGCACGCCGATGTACTTCCTCGACCCGGTGACGCCGGACCGGCAGCAGCGCGACCTGGGCTCGGTGTTCGCCCGCTCGGTACCGGACCTGCGGGTCTTCTACCCCGCCCGCGAGGAGCGCGACGCGCAGCGGGCGGCGTGGGCGGCGGACCCGGCCCCGGTGCCGGTCCTGGCGCCGGGGGACACCAACCCGCGGATCCCCGCGAACATCCCGTACGGCGAGGGCTTCCCGACCCGGCGGCAGCGCGACGTCGCGATGGCCGGGCTGCCGGCCGTGCGGTTCAGCCGGTTCACCGAACTGCGCGCCGACCCGAACGATCAGCACTACCTGTTCCTCCGGCGCCCGTCGTACTACCTGCAGGCGTTCCTCGGCACCCGGCCCAACGGCGTGGTGCGGGCGGGCCTCGGGCTGCTCTGGCACCCGGACGCGGGCACGTTCGTCCACGGCGGGCAGAACTCCAACGCCGAGTGCTGGGCGACGGTGCTCGCGAACGGCGGCACCGACGGCGCGTCCAACCTGACGCCGTCCTACTTCGCAGGGCCGGTCGGCGCCGGGCCGGTCGTCGAGCCCGGCCGGGTCTCCGCCGTCCGCGGTGACCTCGGCCTGCGCTGGACGACGGCCGGCGGCAACGTGACCGTCGAGGCGCTGTTCACCGACGCCGGGCTGGTCCGCGAGATCACGACGAGCCTGGACGCGTCCGAGCAGATCCCGCTCGTCCTCCGGCCGGGCGACGACGTGCGGTGGTCGACCGGCGCCGAGGTGGCCTTCGGCGCACCGGCCGCCGCGTCGGCCACCTCGCTGGCGATCACCCGCGGCAACGTCACGCTGACGGTCGACTGGGGCGCCGCCGCCGACGCCACCGTCACACCGGCCGCGCGCACCTATTTCCTGGACGCTTCCCGCCGCCTCCACCTCCTGCGCGTCCCGCACGGCCGCGCCGGGCGGATCGCCTACACGTTCACGTCGTAGCCCGCTGGAGCGGCCGGTAGTCGATGACGGTGATGCCCTCGTCGGCGAGGACGGTGCGCGCGCGGGCCGACGTGAGGAACGCGTGGTCGGTGGCGCGCACCCGCCAGCCGGTGGGCTCGATCGTCCGCCACTCCGGGGTCGCGAGCCCCGGGTGGACGGCCCATTCGCTGAGGCCGGCGGGCAGGTCGCGCAGCAGCCGCTCGTACCCGGCCGGCTTGTCGTCGAGGTCGAGAGCGAAGCTGTCGACGAACGGGTGATCGACGACGGGCCGGCCGCGGGCGCGCGCCGCCGCCCGCCCGTCGTCGAGCCAGGCACGGGCGGCGAGGCCGTGCTCCGCGGCGAGTGCCAGGCCCAGCTCGAAGACGTCCGCGCGGCCGCCGTCGGCGAGGCAGTGCCAGTCCAGGTGGGTCGGCGCGAGGCCGGCCCGCAGCACGGTCTCCAGCTGGGCGCGCAGCTCGTGCTCGACGTCCTCGATGCGGGCGCGGGCGAGCAGCCGGTCGCGGCCGGCGGGGGTGTCGGCGTACAGCTCGCCGGTGGCCGGATCGAGCAGCGACGGCACCCGCTCCCGCGCAGCGACCGGCCCCCAGGCGGAGTTGTCGGCGTCGCGGATGAGGGTGAGGTGCACGCCGAACGACAGCCACGGCCGGTCCCGGAGCAGCCGCATGGCGTCGGCGGCGCCCGGCGGCGGCACCATGAGGCTGGCCGAGCGGGCGATCCCGCCCTCGACCGCGTCGACGACCGCCGCGTTGACGGCCGGGTGCAGGCCGAGGTCGTCGCAGTTGACGATCAGCACGCGCGCCGACGGAGCGAAGCCCAGCGCCTCGACCGTCATGTGCCCAGGATGTCATCCGGCCGTATCAGCCGCGCGCCGCGATGCGCCAGTGCCGCGTCCGCTCGTTCTGGCGACTGATCCGCGCGAACACCCCGTCCGTCCCGAGCAGCTGCGCCGGCGTGCCCGCCTCGACCACGCGGCCGTCGTCGAGCGCGACGACGTGGTCGGCCGCGGCGAGCGTGGCGGGGCGGTGCGCGATGACGATCACGGTGCGGCCGGGGTCGGCGCCGAGGTTGGCGATGGCCTGGGTGACCGCGGCCTCGTTCTCCGGGTCGAGCGCCGAGCTGGCCTCGTCGACGAGCACGATGCGGGCCCGCTTGAGCATCGCCCGGGCGATCGCGACGCGCTGCCGTTCGCCGCCGGACAGCTGGGCGCCGGCCTCACCGACGCGGGTCTGCCAGCCGCCGGGGAGCCGCTCGACCACCTCGTCCAGCCGCGCCGCCGCGGCCGCGTCCGCCAGCTCGGCCCAGGTCGCGTTCGGGCGGGCCAGCCGCAGGTTGTTCTCGACGGTGTCGTCGAACAGGTAGACGTCCTGGAAGACGATGGCGATCTCGTCCATCAGCGCCTCCGGGTCGAGGTCGCGGACGTCCACCCCGCCGACGCGCACCCGACCGGCGTCGACGTCGAAGAAGCGGGCGATCAGCCGGGTGACCGTCGTCTTGCCGGAGCCGGACGGCCCGACCAGCGCCGTGGTGGTGCCGGGCCGGCAGCGCAGCGACACGTCGCTCAGCGCCGGCCGGTCGCCGCCCGGGTAGGCGAACCCGACCCGGTCGAACTCGACGTCGGCGGTCTCGATCGTGCGCACCGGTGCGGACGGCGCCGGCAGCGCGGGCACGGCCAGCAGCCCTTCGATCCGCCCGATCTTGTTCGTCATCGCGCGCAGGGCGCCGATCAGCTCGATGAGGTTGCCGAGCGGCTCCAGGAACCGGGCGGCCAGCACGAGCAGCGCGATGGCCGCGGCGATCCCGATGCGCTCGTCGAGGACGAGACCGGCGGCCAGCGCGAGCACGGCGACGAACCCGGCGTTGACGACGCCGGTGTAGACGAAGAACGGCCGCCGCGCGCGTCGCATGCCGTCGCGGTAGGTGTCGCGGTGGTCGGCCAGCGCGGCCCGCATCCGCGGCGTGCCGTCGGCGAGGCCGGCCGCGCGCAGCACCGGCTGCGCCTGACCCAGCTCGATCGCCCGCCCGGCCACCCCGACGGCGGCCCGCTCCAGCTCGACCTCGGCGATCTCGGCGATGCGTGCGGCCCGCAGGAGCGCCCACAGGGCGGCCAGCGCGATGGCGCACAGCAGCAGCGCCATCCGCCAGTCGACCGCGAACGTCACGACGACGACCGTCGCGGGCAGCAGCGTCGACGTGATGGCCGGCCCGGCGACCGTCACGGCCAGCTGCGCCGCGTCGCCGACGTCGGCCGTGACGCCGCGCGCGAGCCGCGCCTTGTGCTCGGCGGTGAACCAGCCCAGCGGCAGTGTGCTGACGTGCCGCATCAGCCGCCGCCGCAGCTGCGCCGCGAGCGTCCCCGCGGCCCGGAACCCCACCGGCGTCGCGACGATGCTCAGCACCGCGTGGACGACCGCGCCGGCGGCCCCGAGCCACAGCCAGGGCGTCGCCGCGGCGAGGTCGGGCTCGGGCCGGACGACGGCGTCCAGGATCGGGACCAGCAGGCCGAGCAGCAGTCCTTGCAGGACGGCCTGCGTGGCGGTGAGCAGCCACAACCGTCCCAGCAGCTGCGGCTCCGGCCACAACCGGTACAGCCGGCGGATCATGCGAGCACCCCTTCCTGTGCGGCCCACATGCGGGCGTACAGCCCGCCGCCGGCCAGCAGTTCGTCGTGGCGGCCGCGCTCGGCCAGCCGCCCGTCGTCGAGGACGAGGATCTGGTCGGCGTCGGCGATGGTGTGCAGCCGGTGCGCGATGACGAGGACGGTCTTGCCGACGGCGAGCGTGGCCAGTGCGTCCTGGACGGCGGCCTCGCTGTCGGGATCGAGCGCGGCGGTCGCCTCGTCCAGCACCACGATCGGCGCGCCGGACAGGATCGCCCGCGCGATCGTCAAACGCTGCCGCTCGCCGCCGGACAGGCTGCCGCCGCCCGCGTCGAGCAGCGTGTCGTAGCCGCTGGGCAGCCGCTCGATGACGTCGTGGACGTGCGCGGCGACGGCGGCCTCGCGGACCTCGGCGTCGCTCGCCCCGGGCCGGCCGATGCGGATGTTCTCGGCGACGCTGTCGCGCAGCAGCGCGACGTCCTGGAACACCAGCGACATCGACGCCAGCAGCTCGGTGGACGGGATCGAGCGCACGTCGGCGCCGCCGATGCGCACCGCGCCGTCGCTCACGTCGTAGAACCGCGGCAGCAGGCCGGCCAGGGTGGTCTTGCCCGCGCCGGACGGGCCGACGATCGCGGTGACCGTGCCCGGCCGGCACACCGCGCTGACGCCGTCGACCGCGTGGGTCACGCCGTCGTAGGAGAAGCGGACGCGGTCGAACTCGACACCGTGGCCGTCCGGGCGGCGCGGGTGCGCCGGTTCCGGCAGCGGCGCCCGGGCCAGCAGCCGCTCGATGTTGGCCGCGCCCATGCGCCCCTTGCGCACGCCCTGCATGGCCGTGACGGCCGGGAGGATCGAGTTCGGCAGCCCGATCGCGACGACGAGGAACGCGACGAGGTCCGCGACGGCGAGCGTCCCGCGGTCGACGAAGGCCAGCCCGGCCGCCGTCACGACGGCGAGGACGGCCAGCTCGGAGCCGAACAGCCGCGACGCCGCCGAGCTGCGCCGGACCTCGGCCACCCACGCCGCGAACGCCTGGGTGTGTTCGTCGACCGCGTCGTCGAAGCGGCGCAGCACGCGCCCGCCGGTGCCGAACGTCTTGACCACCTGGATGCCGTCGGCGTACTCGATGCCGGCCGCGCTGATGCGCTGGTCGGCGGCGATCAGCCGGTTCATGTGCGTCGTCATCGAGCGCATGGAGATGCGGTAGAAGACCGCCATCAGGGCGAGGACGCCCAGCACGATCAGCGCCATCGGCGGGTCGACCACGAACAGGTAGGCGCTCGCGACCGTCATCACCGTGACTGCGCCGGTCAGCTGCCCGAGCGCGTGCGCGATGACCTCGTGCATCTCCTCGAGGTCGCCGGTCATCGACCGCTTGACCTGGCCCGAGCCCGCGGCGCGGAACCAGCCCAGCGGCAGCGCGCCGAGGTGGCGGACGATCCGCCCGCGCAGCTCGTGCAGGATCGCGGCGTCGGCGTAGTGGCCGATCCGCGACGACTGCACGAGCAGCACCAGCCACAGGCCGGCGCCCGCCGCGCCGATGCCGACCCACGTCCAGATCGCCCGCCGCGCCCCGTCCGGGTCGTCGAGCAGCACCCGCGCGATCTCGGCGACGGCGATGTACGGCACGATCCCGGACGCCGAGCTCAGGGCCGAGAGGATCGCGCAGGCCACGAGGTGGGCCCGGATCGGCGCGAGCAGCCGGGCCAGCGCTCCCGGCTTCGCGAGGCCGGCGACGGGCTCGGCGGCGGCGTGCGCCGGCCCCGCGGGAGCGCGGGTGTCGGTGGTCATCGAACTGATCCTCCTAGGAAGGTATGCCTAACCTCACGAAGCATCTTGAGTCTTCAAGGCGAGTTGATGTCAACTGGACCCATGAGCGTCTCCATCGGCCAGGCCGCCGCCCGCTTCGACCTCGCGCCGTCGACCCTGCGGTGGTGGGAGTCCCAGGGCGTGCTGCCCCCGCCGTCGCGCCACAACGGCCGGCGCGCCTACACCGAGACCGACCTGCGCCGCATCGGCCTCGCCTACCTGTGCTGCGTCACCGGCGCGATGCCGCTCGACCAGGCCGCCATCGTCACGTCGGCGAGCCGGAACCAGGACTGGCAGCAGGCGGTGCAGCGCCATGCCGACGTGGTCGAGGAGCGCATCGAGCGGCTGCGCCGGGCCCAGGCGTACCTGCTGCACCTGCTCCAGTGCCCCGACGACGACATCGTCCGCGACTGCCCCCACCTCGACGACGAACTGCTCCGGCACGTCCCGGCCGGGCGTGACGAAACGCGTGACGAAACCGCTGCCGCCTCCGGCCAGTGCGTCGTCTGTGCGGCGCCGCTCACCCAACCGGCCCGCGGCCGGCCCCGCCGGTACTGCTCGCCCGCCTGCCGGCAGCGGCGCTACCGCGTGTCGGCGTCCTGACTCGTCCTCCGCCGGTTCGCGTGGTGCCGGGGACGCGAACTCCGGAGAGGTGCCGCAGGCTCAGGTCTGTGGGCGAAGCCCGCGCAACCCAGGGCGAGCGGGGGCGGTGACGTCGCCGGTGCGCCGCAGTCGCATCCCGCCGGGCGCACAAGGAGCGCCATGACGACCGGACGCCCTGGCATGGGGTTGCGGACGCCGGTCAGGAGGGTGGCAGCACTTGGGGGCCGTAGCGCTCGGCGCAGAAGCGGCGCAGCCGGGCAGCGAACGACGCGAGGGTGGGTGAGGCGTGGTGGCTGGGCCGCCACGCGGCCCAGAGGTGGATGCGCAACGCGGCACCGCTGTGCAGGATCTCCAGCGGGTGCAGGCCGAACCGGGGGTCGTCGGTGACGATGGCGGCGCCGCGGCCGGCGGCGGCGAGGGCCTGGGCGACCTGGGCGTTGGAGGTCTCGACAGCCGATTCCAGCGCGAGCCCGGCCTGGTGCAGCGCGCCGTCGAGGATCTGCCGGGGCTTGAGGTGCGGCGGCAGCACGACGACCGGCATGGTGGCGAGGTCGTCGAGGGCGATGTGCGGGCGGCCGGACCAGGGGTGGTCGGCGCGGACGTAGGCGAACACCGGCAGGACGGCGATGGCCGCGCGGGCCAGGTCGCGGTGCGGCCGCTCGGTGACGATGACGAGGTCGACGCCGCGGTCGAGGGCCGCGTAGGCGTCGTCGGGGCCGGACTCGATGACGGTCGGGACGGGGTCGTCGTCGCGGAGGGTGGCGAGGAACGGCGCCAGCACGTCGGTCAGCGTGGTGGTCGGCGCGGCCAGCGCGATGTGGCCGAGCCGCCCGGCGGCCAGCTCGGCCGCCGCCTGCCTGGCGTGCTCGGCCCGCACCAGCAGGTCGCGCGCGATGGGCAGGAACTCGCGGCCCGCCGCGCTGAGCACCAGCCGGCCGCGGACCCGGGCGAACAGGTCGGCGCCCAGCTCGCGTTCGAGCTGACGCAGCTGCCGCGAGAGCGCCGGCTGGGTCAGGTGCAGCTCGGCCGCCGCGCCGCTGGCCGTGCCGACGTCGGCGGTGGCGACGAAGTAGCGCAGCACCCGGAGCTCCATCGCACCCCCTCAGGCATGCTCAGCAGGCATAGACCGCCATGCTATCGGGTATTGGACGGCATGAAGTGGCGGACCTCACGATGGGTCCATGCCGCTCACCCAGATCCGGAAGGTCGTGACGGCCATCCCCGGCCCGCGATCGGTCGCGTTGATGACCCGCAAGGCCCGGGCGGTCGCGCCCGGCGTGGCGACGACGATGCCGGTCTTCGCCGTCGAGGCGGCCGGCGGCATCGTGCGCGACGCCGACGACAACCAGCTGATCGACCTCGGGTCGGGCATCGCCGTGACGACGGTCGGCGTCAGCGCGCCGCGGGTGGTCGAGGCCGTCGCGGCGCAGGCGGCCGCGTTCACCCACACCTGCTTCATGGTGACGCCGTACGAGGCGTACGTGCAGGTGGCCGAGGCCCTGAACCGGCTGACGCCGGGCCGGCACGAGAAGCGCACCGTGCTGTTCAACTCCGGTGCCGAGGCGGTCGAGAACGCCGTCAAGATCGCCCGCACGTTCACCGGCAAGCAGGCCGTCGTCGTGTTCGACCACGCCTACCACGGCCGCACCAACCTCACGATGGCCATGACGGCCAAGTCGGCGCCGTACAAGAACGGCTTCGGCCCGTTCGCGCCCGAGGTGTACCGCGCGCCGCTGTCCTACCCGTACCGCGACGGCGTCACCGACGGCGCCGCGGCCGCGCGGCGGGCGATCGACGTCATCGAGACGCAGGTCCGGGCCGAGAACCTGGCCGCCGTCGTCATCGAGCCGATCCAGGGCGAGGGCGGGTTCATCGTCCCGGCGCCGGGCTTCCTCGCGGCGCTGGCCGACTGGTGCCGCGCGAACGGCGTGGTCTTCGTGGCCGACGAGGTGCAGTCCGGCCTCGCCCGCACCGGGGCCATGTACGCGTGCGAGCACGAGGACGTCGTCCCGGATCTCGTCGTGACGGCGAAGGGGGTCGCCGACGGGCTGCCGCTGTCGGCCGTCACCGGGCGCGCCGAGATCATGGACGCGCCGAAGGCCGGCGGCCTGGGCGGCACCTACGGCGGCAACCCGCTGGCCTGCGCCGCCGCGCTCGCCACCATCGCCACGATCGAGGCCGACGGGCTGATCGAGCGCGCGCAGAAGGTGGGTGACGTGCTCCGCGACCGGCTGGAACGGCTGGCCGCCACCGACCCGCGCATCGGCGACGTCCGGGGGCGCGGCGCGATGATGGCGGTCGAGCTGGTCGGCCCGGACGGCGCACCGGACGCCGCGCTGGCCCGGGCCGTGGCCGCGGACTGCCACGCCCGCGGCGTCATCGTGCTGACCTGCGGCACCTACGGCAACGTGCTGCGCTTGCTGCCCCCACTGGTGATCGACGACGAGCTGCTGCACGACGGACTGGACGTGCTCGAAGAGGCCCTGGGAGGCCAGCCGTGACCACCGTGACGACGACCGGCCTGGTCGCTCACCTCGACCAGCTCGACCCGGCCAACGGCGTCTTCGTCGGCGGCCGCTGGCGCCCCGCGGCGGCCACGTTCGCCGTCGACGACCCGGCGACCGGCGCCGTCCTGGCCGCCGTCAGCAACGCGACAGTGCAGGACGCCGCCGACGCCGTGACCGCGGCGGCGGCGGCCGCTCCCGGCTGGCGGCGCACGGCGCCCCGGCAGCGGGCGGAGGCGCTGCGCCGCGCCTACGAGCTGATGACGGCCGACGCGGACCGGCTGGCGACGCTGATCGCGGCCGAGAACGGCAAGTCGCTGGCCGACGCGGCCGGCGAGGTCACCTACGCCGCGGAGTTCTTCCGCTGGTTCTCCGAGGAGACGGCCCGGACGTCGGGCAGCTACGGCGAGTCCCCGGCCGGCGACACCCGCATCGTCGTGACGCACCGGCCGGTGGGCGTCGCCGCGCTGGTCACGCCGTGGAACTTCCCCGCGGCGATGGCCACCCGCAAGATCGCGCCGGCGCTCGCGGCCGGGTGCACGGTGGTGCTCAAGCCGGCGTCGCAGACCCCGCTGACGGCGCTCGCCATCGCCCGCATCCTGGCCGCGGCCGGCGTCCCCGACGGCGTCGTGAACGTGGTCCCGACGACGGACTCCCGCGGCGTCGTCGCCGCGTGGCTGGCCGACCCGCGGGTCCGCAAGATCTCCTTCACCGGCTCGACCGAGGTCGGGCGGGCGCTGCTCAAGCAGGCCGCGGACCGGGTGGTGAACTCGTCGATGGAGCTGGGCGGGAACGCCCCGTTCATCGTCACCGAGGACGCCGACCTCGACGAGGCGGTCGCCGGAGCGATGGTGGCGAAGTTCCGCAACGGCGGGCAGGCCTGCACGGCCGCCAACCGGTTCTACGTCCACGAGCGGGTGGCCGGCGCGTTCGTCGCGAAGCTCGGCGCGGCCGTCGAGGCCCTGACGGTCGGCCCGGCCGCGACCGGCGCGCAGATCGGCCCGCTCATCTCGGCCACCGCGGTCGCGGACGTGCAGGCGCTGGTCAACGCCGCCGTCGCCGGTGGCGCGACCGTGACCCACCGGGCCGCCGTGCCCGCGGGGCTGACCGGGCACTTCGTCGCGCCGCTCGTGCTGAGCGACGTGCCGCCGGACTCGCCGGTCGTCACCGAGGAGATCTTCGGGCCGGTCGCGCCGGTCGTGACGTGGCGACACGAGGACGAGCTGCTGGGCATGGTGAACGGCAGCGAGTACGGTCTGGCCGCGTACGTCTACGCCGGTGACCTGCGGCGGGCGCTGCGCCTGGCCGAGGCCGTCGACGCGGGCATGGTCGGCGTGGGCCGCGGGCTGGTCTCCGACCCGGCGGCGCCGTTCGGCGGCGTGAAGCAGAGCGGGCTCGGCCGGGAGGGCGCCCGGCAGGGCCTGGAGGAGTTCACCGAGACCCAGTACTTCAGCATCGGATGGAGCGGCGCATGACCACGGTCCAGAACTTCGTCGGCGGCGAGTCGGCGCCGGCCGCGTCGGGCGCGACGATGCCCCTGGTCGATCCGTCCACCGGCGAGACCTACGGCGACGCGCCGCTGTCCGGCGAGGCCGACGTCGCCGCCGCCTACGAGGCGGCGGCGAAGGCGTTCACCGGGTGGCGGCGCAGCACGCCGGCCGAGCGGCAGAAGGCCCTGCTCGGCATCGCCGACGAGGTCGAGCGGCATGCCGACGAGCTGGTGGCGGCCGAGGGCCGCGACACCGGCAAGCCGGCGCACCTCACCGCGGCCGAGGAGATCCCGCCGATGGCCGACCAGCTGCGCTTCTTCGCCGGCGCGGCCCGCGTGCTCGAGGGCCGGTCCGCGGGGGAGTACCTGGCGGGCCACACCTCGTGGGTGCGGCGCGAGCCGATCGGTGTGATCGGCCAGGTGACGCCGTGGAACTACCCGATGATGATGGCCGTCTGGAAGTTCGCCCCGGCCATCGCGGCCGGCAACACGGTGGTGCTCAAGCCGAGCGACACCACGCCTGTGACGACGGTGCTGCTGGCCGAGCTGGCCGCACGGCACCTGCCGCCGGGCGTGCTGAACGTCGTCGCCGGCGACCGCGGCACCGGCGCGGCCGTCGTCTCCCATCCGGCGGCGCAGATGGTCTCGATCACCGGCTCGGTCGCGGCCGGACGCGCGGTGGCGGCCGGCGCCGGCGAGCGGCTGCAGCGCACGCACCTGGAGCTGGGCGGCAAGGCGCCGGTCATCGTCTTCCCCGACGCCGACCTCGCGGCCGCCGCCGCGACCATCGCCGAGGCCGGCTACTTCAACGCCGGCCAGGACTGCACCGCCGCCACCCGCGTGCTCGTGCACGAGTCGGCCGCCGCCGACTTCACCGCGGCACTGACGGGCGAGGCGGCGCAGGCGCGGACCACGTACGGCGCGCAGCCCGGCGACGAGGACGCCTGGATCCCGCCGGTGAACAACGCCCAGCAGCTCGACCGCGTCCTCGGCGCCATCGCCCGGACGCCCGACCACGCCACCGTGACCACCGGCGGCGGCCGCCAGGGCAGCACCGGCTTCTACGTCGAGCCGACCGTCATCGCCGGCCTGCGCCAGGACGACTGGCTCACCCAGCACGAGATCTTCGGCCCGGTCATCACGGTGCAGACGTTCCGCACCGAGGACGAGGCCGTCGAGCTGGCCAACGGCGTCGAGTACGGCCTGGCCTCCTCGGTGTGGACGGCGAACGTGCAGGTGGCGCTGCGGGTCTCGGCCGAGCTGGACTTCGGCTGCGTCTGGATCAACACCCACATCCCGCTGGTCGCGGAGATGCCGCACGGGGGGTTCAAGTCCTCCGGCCACGGCAAGGACCTCTCGGTCTACGGCCTGGAGGACTACACCCGCATCAAGCACGTCATGGCGTCGCTGGGCTGACACACTGTGACCGTGCACCCGCTGGACCCACTGACGGCGGAAGAGATCGACCGCGTCCGGGAGCTGCTGACGTCGGAGCACGGCGTCGGCGCGGACTGGCGGTACGCCTCGATCGAGGCCGTCGAGCCGGCCAAGGCCGACCTGGCGGCCTACGCGAACGGCGGGCCGCTGCCGCCCCGGCGCGCCGAGGTGATCTGCTTCCAGCGCCGCGACGGCTCGACGTTCCGCGCCCGGGTCGACCTCGCCGCCGCGTCCGTCGAGTCGTTCGAGCCGGTGCCCGGCGTGCAGCCGAACTTCACCATCGACGAGTGGGAAGAGTGCGACGCCATGCTCCGCCACCACCCCTCCGTGTTGACGGCGCTGGCGGCTCGCGGCATCACCGACCTGTCGGCGGTGTTCATCGACACCTGGACCTACGGCGGCGCCCTGGTGCCCGACGCGTACGCCGGGCGCCGGCTGGGCTGGTCGGACGTGTGGGTGCGGCGGGTGGCCGGCGGCAACCCGTACGCGGGCCCCGTCAACGGGCTGCACTTCGTCGTCGACGTCGGCGCGATGGAACTGCTGGAGATCGAGGACACCTACGCGGTGCCGCGGCCCGAGATCATGGGCGAGTATCGCCCGCACCTGCTGCCCGAGGCGTTGCGCGGCCACCGCCCACCGCGTGCGCCGCTGGAGGTGACCCAGCCCGACGGCCCCGGGTTCAGCGTCGACGGGCAGGAGGTCAGCTGGCAGAACTGGCGGCTGCGGGTCGGGTTCAACCACCGCGAGGGCCTGACGCTGCACCAGGTCGGCTACCGCGACGCCGGCCGCGAACGCAGCGTCGCGCACAAGCTCTCGTTCGCCGAGATGATGGTCCCGTACCGCGACCCCGGCGTCGACCACTACCGTCGCACCGCCTTCGACATCGGTGAGTGGGGCCTGGGCTTCCTCACCCAGTCGCTGAAGCTGGGCTGCGACTGCCTGGGCGAGATCCGCTACCTCGACGCGGTGATGCACGACTCGGCCGGCCGGCCGTACACCATCCCGAACGCGATCTGCCTGCACGAGGAGGACTCCGCCGTCGGCTGGAAGCACGTCGACCACGACGGCACCGCGGAGGTGCGGCGGCAGCGCCGGTTCGTGGTGTCCTTCCACGTCACCGTCGCCAACTACGAGTACCTGACGTACTGGCGGTTCTACGAGGACGGCAGCATCGAGTGCGAGGTGCGCGCGACCGGCATCATGGTGGTCTCGCACGTCCCCGAGGGCGCCGCCCATCCGCACGGCACGCTCGTCGACACCCGCACCTACGCGCCCATCCACCAGCACTTCGTCGTCGCCCGGCTGGACCTCGACGTCGACGGGACGGACAACACGGTGGTCCGCTCGGAGACGGTGACCGACCCGATCGGCCCGGCGAACCCGTACGGGCTGGGCGTCCGGCAGGTGAAGGCGCCGTTCGTCGTCGAGGGGCCGGACGACTACGCGTGGGAGACCCAGCGTGCGTGGTCCGTCGTCAACCCGGGCTCGCTGAACGCGCACGGCACGCCGGTCGGCTACAAGCTGGTCCCGGGCGCGGCCATCCCGTCCTTCTTCGACCCCGCGTCGCCGGTGTTCCGGCGCGCCGAGGTGGTCGGGCACACCGTCTGGGTCACGCCGCACGACCCGGACCAGCGCTGGCCGGCCGGCGAGTTCGTCAACCAGGGCGGCCCCGGCATGGGCATGCCCGAGTGGGTGTCGGCGCGACGCGCGACCGACCGCACCGACGTGGTGCTGTGGTACGTGTTCGGCATCCACCACGTCCCGCGTCCCGAGGACTGGCCGGTGATGCCGGTCGACACGATCTCGTTCTGGCTCAAGCCGTCGGGATTCTTCGACCGCAACCCCGCGCTGGACGTCGAGCCACACCCGGCGCCGCACTGTCACGCACCGGTCACACCGCCCCCCACGAGTACGTGACCTTCTCGATCTTCAGGTAGGTGAACAGCTCGGTGCTGCGCACCCCTGGGGTGCGCCGGATGACGTCGTTGAGGATGCGCAGCAGTTCGCCCGGGTCGCGGCCGAGCACCTCGACGAGGATGTCGTAGCGCCCGGCCGACAGCACCACGTAGACGACCTCCTCGACCGCCGCCAGCGCCGACGCGACCTCCTGGAGGTCGCCGTCGACGTTGATGCCGATCATCGCCTGGACGTCGAAGCCCATCTTGAGCGGCTCGGAGACGGCCACCACCTCGATGGCGCCGCTGTCGATGAGGCGCTGGACGCGTTGCCGGGCGGCCGCGCGCGAGAGCCCCACCTGGGGGCCCAGCTTGGAGTACGCGATGCGTCCGTCGACCTGGAGGACGCGGATGATCGCCTTGTCGATCTCGTCGAGCTCGACCTGCTGCGGACGCGATCCGTTGACCACGACGGCCTCCCTGAGTGGACGTTCTGCAGGGGCAATCCAATCGCACGGATTCGGCCCGCGCAACCGAACAATGCGCTCGCAGAAACGTGGCCTGGCTGACGATATGGACGTAGGGGCTGGTACGACGGACCGATCAAAACGCTCTCGAAACGTTGTGGAATCAATCTAATGACTCGTGAACCAAGATCTGGACGCCAAAAAGCTTGTCACATTCTGATCTGAGCGCCATACTGATGGCTCGTTCGAGATGCCGGTACCGACAGGAGACTGACGTGTCCGAGCCGTTGAAGCCGAACCATGAGTGACATCGCCGCACTGGATGCCGTCGGACAGGCCGAGCTGGTCCGTTCCGGCGACGTGACCCCACACGAACTGCTCGACGCGGCGATCAAGCGCATCGAGCAGGTCAACCCGCAGGTCAACGCCGTCATCACCACGATGTACGACGAGGCCGCGGCACAGATCGAGGCAGGACTGCCGGACGGCCCGTTCACGGGCGTGCCGTTCCTGCTCAAGGACGGCGGCGCCGTCGGGTACGCCGGCACCAGGCTGACGTCCGGCAGCCGCTACCTGCTCGACAACGTCTCCGCCGAGGACGGGCCGCTCACCCGCAGGTACCGAGCGGCCGGGCTGGTCTGCTCCGGCAAGACCAACCTGCCCGAGTTCGGCCTGCAGCCGACCACCGAGCCGGAGGCGTTCGGCCCCACCCGCAACCCGTGGAACCCCGCGCTGACGGCCGGCGGGTCCAGCGGCGGCGCGGCCGCCGCGGTCGCGACCCGCATGGTGCCGATGGCCAACGCCAGCGACAGCGGCGGGTCCATCCGGATCCCCGCGTCGTGCTGCGGCGTCTTCGGCATGAAGCCGACGCGGCTGCGCATCGCGTCGGCGCGCCGGCACCTCGGCGTCTCCATGCGCATGGCGTTCCTCAGCGAGAACTCCATCACGGTGTCGGTGCGCGACTCCGCGGCACTGCTGGACGCCACCGCCGGGCCGGCGCCCGGCGACCCGTTCATCGCGCCGCGGCCGGAGCGGCCGTACCTCGAGGAGGTGTCCCGCGACCCGGGCCGGCTGCGCATCGTCGTCAGCCGCCGCTCGCCGATGGGCACGCCGCTCGACGCCGACACGCTGGCCGCCGTCGACGACGCCGCCCGGTTGTGCGAGAGCCTGGGCCACATCGTCGAGGAGGGCGTGCCCACCCTCGACGTCGGTGGCCTGGCCGGCCCGTTCGCCGCCGTCTCGGCCGGCGGGCTGGCCTGGGACATTGCCCGGCTGGAACGCTCGACGGGCAAGCCGGCCGTCGAGGAGCTGTTCGAGCCGGCCACCTGGGAGCTGATCCAGCGCGGCCGGTCGACGACCACCTCCGTCAGCGACTTCATGGACGCCCTGGCCGAGTTGCAGACGCTGTGCGACGAGCTGGCCGCGTTCCAGGCGCCGTACGACCTGTGGCTCACCCCGACCACGGGCAGCACGCCGCCGCCGCTGGGCACGTTCGCCTCGACGGCCGACGACCCCACCCGTGGCATGCGCGCGTCGGCCGGCTTCGTCGCGTTCACCTCGCTCATCAACGTCAGCGGCCAGCCGGCCATGACCGTGCCGCTGTACTGGACCGACGACGGCGTGCCGATCGGCGCGCACTTCGTGGGCCCCTACGGCGACGAGGGGATGTTGTTCCGCCTCGCCGCGCAACTCGAGCAGGCCCGCCCGTGGGCCGGCCGTATCCCGCCACTCGGCGTCGCCGCCTGAAGCACCGGCGACCCCGTCGAACCACCGACGAGTAGGAGCGCCCGATGACCGCCGCCGTACCCTCCGTCAACCCGCTCTTCCCGGGCCCGCACTGGACCTCGCACCAGTTCATCGCCGACGAGGTGATGGACGACCAGTTCAAGCACCACCTCGGCATGATGCTCTTCGGCATGTCCGACCTCGGCGAATGCCTGGAGGTGGCCCGCTCCATCGCCGTCGACGACGAGGAGAGCTGGATCCAGGCCTGGACGCCGATGGCGCAGGCCCTGCAGGCCCGTGCCGAGTCCGCCGAGGCCGCCGGCCGCACCGTCACCGCGGCCGACTGCCACCTGCGCGCGTCGACCTACTGGCGCGCCTCGCTCATGCACTTCGGCCCGCCCGACGACCCGCGGATGGCCGAGCACGCCCGCCGCAGCTACCAGCACTACGACCGCTACCTGGAGCTCAGCGGCTACCCGGGCGAGTACCTCGCCATCCCGTACGAGGGCTCGTTCCTGCCGTCCTACCTCTACCGCAGCCCGGTCGCGGACCAGTCGGCACCGCTGCTGATCTTCTTCCAGGGCCGCGACGCCTGGCCCGAGGACACCCGGTGGGTCTACGACGGCGCGATCCGCCGCGGCATCCACTGCCTGGCGGTCCAGTGCCCCGGCCAGGGGCTGGCGCTGCGGCTGAACGGGCTGCCGTTCCGGCCTGACTGGGAGAACGTCGTGACGCCGATCGTCGACGTCGCGGTCGGCCTGGACGGCGTCGACGCCGACCGGATCGCGCTGATGGGCCTGAGCTTCGGCGGCTACCTGGCGCCCCGGGCGGCGGCGTACGAGAAGCGGCTGAAGCTGTGCATCGCCGATCCCGGCGTCCTCAGCTGGTGGGCCAGCATCAGCGCGGGCCTGCCCCCGTCACTGATGGAGGCCTACGGCGACGGCCCGGAGGCGTTCAACGCCGCCGCGGGCGCCATCGCGGAGCAGTCGTCGACGGCCGGCTGGTTCCTGCGCGACTCGTGCTGGAAGCACGGCGTCGACACGCCGTACGCGCTGATGAAGGAGTTCGAGGCCTGCGACCTCACCGACGTCGCCAAGCTCATCGAGTGCGAGACGCTCGTGATGGACGGCGTCGACGAACGCTTCTCCACCGGTCAGGCCGAGCAGCTCTACGAGGCGCTCGAGTGCCCCAAGGAGCTGATGCTCTTCGGCACCGAGTCGACCGCTCAACTGCACTGCCAGAACGGCGCCACCGCCACTGCTGCCGAGCACCTCTTCGACTGGCTGGCCGACCGCCTGTAGCGGGCGCCCTCATCTACGGAGAGTCCCTCATGCGTTCTGACGGATTACGAGCCTGCGCGCTCGCTCTTGGGTGTCTGATCGTGGCCGGCGGCTGTTCGGGCGTCGTCCGCAGCACCGACGACGACCCTGCTGCCGCACCGACCTCGTCGGGGCCGGGCGTCGCCGAGTCGTTCGACAGCCGGTTCACCGGCACCGAGGCGTTCTGCACCGCGGACACCGGCGACCACCAGCCAGAGGAGGTCGAGCCGGGTATCACCGCCGACTCGGTGGTCCTGACGAACGTGCGGCTGCGGCTGGAGGACCTCGTGGAGGTCGGCTTCGCCGAGGACGTCGGCGACACCGCCGACCAGGTCGAGACGTTCGTGCGCATCGTCAACGAGGAGTGCGGCGGCATCAACGGGCGCCTGATCGAACTGAACACCGTCGAGATCGCGGTGCCCGGGTTCGGCGCCACCGATCCGCAGGTCGAGGCCCAGCAGGCGTGCACCTCGATCGCGAAGGACCAGCACGCCCTCGGCGCGTTCTCCTTCACCGGGGTCGGTAACCCGCTGGCCGGCTGCCTCACCGGGCCCAACGACGTCATCTACGTGACGACGTACGACCTCAGCGCCCAGGACTTCGCCGCCGCCGACGGCATGCTCTACTCGGTCAACCACTCGCCGGCCGACATCCTCACCTACGCCGCCCGCGAGCTGGCCGGCGAGCTCGAGGGCCGGCCCATCGGCGTCGTCTACACCGACACCGAGCCCAACCCGCAGGTCGTGCAGGAGGGGCTGGTCGCCGAGCTGGAGCGGCTCGGGCTCGAGGTGGCCCGCGTCGACGCCATCGGCTGCGACGCCGGCAACTGCACCGACGGCCTGATCGAGTCGGTGCAGGGCATGCGCGCCGACGGCGTCGAGGTGGTGTTCCCGCTGCTCGACACCATCACCATGCCCACGTACCTGGGCGAGATGGTCACGCAGGGCTTCCAGCCCGGCGACGTCGAGTTCGTGAACACCAGCTTCCAGGCCCAGGACAGCGAGCTGGTCACCGGCAAGATCGTCCAGTTCGCCGGCGAGGCCGCGGCCGCGCTCTACGACGGCGCCACGATCGTGTCGGGCAGCCGAGCCGGCGAGCACCGCCTCGACGACTTCGTCCCCGACCCGTTCGTCGAGATGTGCAACCGCGTCTACGCCGAGTACAGCGACGTCATCGACGCGCCGTACGACCTGCTCGACGACGCCGACAACCTGCGGGCCAGCAACGTGGCCTCCAGCTGTTCGGGGGTCCGGCTGTTCGCCCGGGCCATCGAGGCGGCCGGGGAGAACCCGACCCGGCAGGACGTCGCGGCCGTGCTGGCCGGCTTCGGCGACTTCGACCACGGCGAGTCGCTGCCGGCGAGCTTCGGCCCCGGCAAGCCGACCGGGCCCGACGCGATCGTGGTCGAGCGGTTCCACTATCCGTGCCCGGCGGAGTTCGGCAGCGACTCCGCGCACTGCATCGTCCCCGAGACCGACTTCCTCCCCCTGCCGGCCGATGACTGAGCCGACAGCTGAGCCGGCGGATCCGGGCGGGCCGCGGACCGCGACGCTGACCGCGGCGGTCCTGGCGGAGGAGTCGCGGCGGCAGGAGGCGCAGACCCAGCGGTCCGAGCCGCTGGTGCTGCCCGACGAGCTGCTGCCGGCGGTGGGCGCCGCGGAGCTGTCGCTGCGCGACACGCTGCGCCGCGGCGGCTGGGCGATCGTGACGCTGGCCGTGCTGCTCGTGGTCATCGAGCAGCTCAGCCGCGAGACCACGAACGTGCTCGCGCCGGACATCCGCGCCTACTTCGGGCTGTCCGACACCGGGCTGATGGCGCTGGCCAGCTTCGGCGGCATCGCGCTGGTGCTCGGCGCGGTGCCGATGGCGTGGCTGGCCGACCGGGTGCCGCGCAAGTACGTCGTGGCCGGCTCCGCCGCGGGCGCGGCGCTCTGCCTGGTCGGGGCGGCCCTGGCCGGCAACACGTTCCAGCTGTTCCTCGCCTACTCGGGCATCGGGCTCGCCGCCGCCTACTCCACGCCGGTGTTCGGCTCGCTCATCTCCGACGGCTATCCGCTGGAGGGCCGCGGGCGGATCTTCTCGCTGCACGCGATGGCGACGCCGCTGGGCCTGGCGCTCGGGCCGTTCACCGCCGGGAGCATCGCCACCCTGGCCGGCGGCGCGGAGGGCTGGCGGTGGGCGTACCTCGCCCTGGCCGTCCCCGTCGCGGTGCTGGCGATCGCGGCGCTGGTGTTCCTGCGCGAGCCGGTGCGCGGGCGGTACGAGCAGGAGACGGTCACCGGCGAGGTGCTGGACCAGAGCGATCGCGGCGGCGAACTGCCGATCACCATCGGGACGGCGTTCGCCCGGATGAAGAAGATCAAGACCTTCTACTTCATGTGCCTCGGCATCGGCGCGCTCGGGCTGGCCCTCATCACCGTCCCGCTGCAGCTGACGCTGTTGCTGCGCGACGAGTACGGGTACGGCGCCTTCACCCGCGGCTGGATCCTGTCGCTCTGCCAGATCCCGTCGATCGTCGCCATGCTGATCGCCGGGCGGCGCTTCGACCGGATGTACCGGGTCGACCCCGCCCGCACCATGCGGGTGGCCGGCTACGCCATCGTCGCCTACGGCGTGCTCACGCTGGTCGCGCTGCGGCTGCAGCAGCCGGCGCTGCTGCTGGTCTGCTACGCGCTGGCGACGGCGTTCACCGGCATGGCGCTGGTGGCGGTCAACCCGCTGGTGGCCTCCGTCGCGCCGTACCGGCTGCGGGCCCAGGCGTTCGCCATCGTGCCGATCTTCACGTTCCTGATGGGCGGCTTCCTCGGCGCGCTGGTGGTGGGCGCCATCTCCGACGCGCACGGCCAGCGGGTCGCGCTGACCATCGCGGTGCCGGTGTCGACGGTCGCCGGCGGCTACCTGTTCCACCGCGGCGCCCGCTACCTGCGTCAGGACATCTCGCGGGCGGTCGAGGAGCTGCTGGAGGAACAGGAGGAGCGGCGCCGGATCGCCGCCGACCCGCAGCACACCCCGGTGCTGCAGGTGCGCAACCTGGACTTCAGCTACGGCACTGTGCAGGTGCTGTTCGGCATCGACCTGGAGGTGGCGCGCGGCGAGGTGCTGGCGCTGCTCGGCACGAACGGCGCGGGCAAGTCGAGCCTGCTGCGGGTCATCAGCGGCCTCGGCATCCCCGACCGCGGCGTCATCCGGCTCAACGGGCGCTCGCTCACCTACGCCGAGGCGGAGCTGCGCTTCCGCGCCGGCGTCGTGCAGCTGCGTGGCGGTGCGGGCGTCTTCCCCGAGCTGACGGTGACGGAGAACCTGCGGACCGCGCTGCTCACCACCGACCTGTCGCCCGCGGAGGCGAAGGACCGGGTCGACCGCGCGCTCGGCCGGTTCCCGGCCCTCGCCGACGCCCGGCAAAGCCGCGCCTGCGACCTGTCCGGCGGCCAGCAGCAGATGGTCGCGCTGGCGATGACGCTGGTGCACGAGCCGGAGCTGCTGATCATCGACGAGCTCTCGCTCGGGCTGGCGCCGGTCGTGGTGCAGGAGCTGCTCGCCGTCGTCGAAGAACTCAAGCGCGAGGGCACGACGATGATCATCGTCGAGCAGTCGCTCAACCTCGCGCTCTCCTTCGCCGACCGTGCCGTCTTCATGGAGAAGGGGCGGATCATGTTCGAGGGCTCGGCCGCCGAACTGGCCGGCCGCGACGACCTCGTCCGGGCCGTGTTCCTCGGCGAGACGCGGGGGTCGCGATGATCGACGTCTCCGCGCAGATGCTCGTCAACGGCGTCATCGTCGGGCTCGTCTACGCGATTCTGGCCGCCGGCTTCGTGCTCGTGTACCGGGCGACCGGCGTGCTGAACTTCGCCCAGGGCGAGATGGGCGCGTTCGGCGTGGCCGTGTTCTGCTACCTCAGCGCGGGTCTCGACGTGCCGTACTGGCTGGCCTTCGCCCTGGCCATCGCGGCGACCGCGGTCGTCGGCCTGGTGGTCGAGCTCTCGGTGATCAGGCGGCTGTTCACCGCATCGCGGCTGGTGGTGCTGATCGCCACCATCGGCGTGGCGCAGGTGCTGATGGTGGCGCGGATGTCGCTGCCCAAGAGCGGCTCGGAGCAGGCGTTCCCGCTGCCGTTCGACCTGTCCTGGCACGTCACCGGCTCGATCCTGATCGTCGCCCGGGACGTGCTCGTGGTCATCGTCGCCCCGGCGACGATTCTCGCGCTGGCGCTGTTCATGACCAGGTCCAAGTGGGGCCTGATGGTGCGCGCCACCGCCGCGAACCCCGACACCGCCCGCGTGTTCGGCCTCAGCGTGAAGACGACGTCGTCGATCGTGTGGACGCTGGCGGCCGGCTTCGCCGCCGTCACCGCCATCATGATCGCGCCCATCCAGGGCATCACGCCGGGCACCATCATCGGCTCCGGCGCCGCCGCGGTGGGCCCCGGCCTGCTGGTGCGCGCGCTGCTGGTCGCGCTGATCGCCCGGATGAGCTCGCTGCCGATGACCCTCGTCGGCGGCCTGCTCGTCGGCGTCGGCGAGAGCGTGCTGCGCGGCAACGTCGACCAGGCGAACCGGTCCGTCGTCGACCTGTGGATCTTCGCCGCGACGATCCTGCTGCTGCTGTTCTGGGTCCGCGGCCGGCGCGGCGAGGCGGCGCCGTCGCTCGGCGCCCGGGTGGCGGCGGTGCCGCAGCGGCTGCGGCGGCTCTGGTACGTCCGGCACCTGAACACCATGGGCTTCGTCGTCCTGTTCGCGCTGCTGGCGATCATCCCGCTGGTGTTCACCCGGCAGAGCCAGCAGTTCGTGTGGACCGACGTGCTGGTGTTCGCGATGATGGCGCTCCCGTTGTCGATGCTGACCGGCTGGGCCGGCCAGTTCACCCTCGGCCAGTTCGCCTTCGTCGGCCTCGGGTCCGGCGTCATGGTCATGGTGACGCACGGCACCGAACTGCCGTTCCTGCCCGGGTGGGGACTGCAGCTGTCCTGGTGGACCGCGCTGCTGGTGGCCACCGCCGTCGGCGGCGCCGCGGCGCTGCTGGTCGGGCTGTCCGCGGTGCGCATGCGCGGCCCGTTCCTGGCCGTCGTCACGCTGGCGTTCGCCGTCGCCGCCTCGACCTGGATCTTCCGCCAGGCCTGGTTCACCGGTTCGCCGTGGTCGACGACCACGCCCTACATGGAGCCGCCGGAGCTGGGCGGCCTCGACTTCTCCGACCGCCGCACGTTCTACTTCCTCTGCCTGCTGGTGCTCGGGCTCATGGTGGCGGTCCTGTGCCTGATCCGGCGCGGCGGCATCGGCCGCGCCATGATCGCCGTCAGCAACAACGAGGACATGGCCGCGGCCGCCACCGTGTCGCCGGTGCGGATGAAGCTCATCGCGTTCGGCCTGTCCGGCGCGATGGCGGCGCTGGCCGGCTGCCTGTTCATCACACTGCGGGTCGAGGTGGTGCCCGGCAGCACCTTCAGCCCCGACGTGTCGTTGCTGCTGATCTCGGCGACGATCATCGGCGGGGTCGGCTCGGTGGCCGGGCCGATCCTCGGTGCGCTGTTCGTCCGCGGGCTGCCGGCGCTGTTCGGGGACCTCGACGAGGTGCGCCTGCTGACCAGCGGCATCGGTCTGCTCATCCTGCTCATGTACTTCCCGGGCGGGCTGATGCAGATCGTCTACGGCGTCCGTGGTCTCGTCCTCAGCGCGATCGGCGCCCGCACGGAGCCGGAGCCGGTGTCCACCCGCCCGGCCACGGCGACTCCGCGGCCGCGGGCCGACGCGCCTGACGGGACCGCGGCCGCCGCGGCGCCGTGGCTGCGGCTCACCGGCGTGAGCGTGCACTTCGGCGGCAACCGCGCCGTCGACGGGGTGGACCTCGAGGTCCGGCCCGGCGAGCTGGTCGGCCTGATCGGCACCAATGGCGCCGGCAAGTCGACGCTGATGAACGCCGTCAGCGGGCTGGTGCCGTCGACCGGGACGATCGAGCTGCTCGGCGCCGACGTCAACGGGCTGCCGGCCTACCGCCGGCACCGTCGTGGCCTCGGCCGCGGCTTCCAGGCGGCCCGGCTGTACCCCGACCTCACGGTGCGCGAGACCGTCTTGGTGGCCCTGGAGGCGCGGTCGCGCACGCTGCTGCTGCCGTCGATCACCGGGCTGCCGCCCGCGCCGGCCGCCGAACGGCGCAAGCGGGCCGCCGCCGACGACGTGATCGACCTGCTCGGGCTCGGTCACTTCGCCGACGAGTTCACCGCGAACCTCTCGACCGGGACCCGCCGCATCGTCGAGCTCGGCTGCCTGATCGCGGCCGACGCGAAGGTCCTCATGCTCGACGAGCCCACCGGCGGCGTCGCCCAGCGCGAGACCGAGGCGTTCGGGCCGCTCATCGTCCGGATCCAGCGCGAGCTGGGCGCGTCGCTGCTGGTCATCGAGCACGACATGCCGTTGATCATGGCGATCTCCGACCGCGTGTACTGCCTGGAGGCCGGCCGCGTGATCGCCGAGGGGACGCCGGAGCGGATCAGGCACGACCCCGCCGTCATCGCGTCGTACCTCGGCACCGACGAACGGGCCATCCAGCGATCGGACCAGTTGTCCTCGTCCACCCCGACAGCTTCGTGAAAGGGAGCTCATGACGTCCGAAAACCCCTTCGGGTTGACCGGGAGAGTCTCCGTCGTGACCGGCGCCAGCTCGGGCATCGGCGCCGAGATCGCACGTGCCCTCGGAGCGGCCGGCAGCGCCGTCGTGCTGGTCGGCCGATCCCCGGACCGGCTGGCCGCGGCCGCCGAAGCGGTCGCCGCCACCGGCGCGCAGACCGCCACCGTCGCCGTCGACCTCTGCCAGGACGACGCGCCGGACGCGATCGTCGCGCAGGCGCTGGCCGCCTTCGGCCGGCTCGACGTCCTCGTCCACTCCGCCGGGATCTACGCCCAGGCGTCGCTGGCCGACACCGGCGACGACCTGCTCGACGACCACTGGGCGACGAACGTGCGCGCGCCGTACCGGCTCACCCGGTCCGTGAGCCCGCACCTGCGCCCGGGCGGGTCGATCGTCTTCGTCTCGTCGATGTCCGGGCACGTCGGCTCGCCCAACGACTCGGCCTACTGCCTGTCCAAGGGCGCCATCGAGCTGCTGGTCAAGGCGCTCGCGACGGAGCTGGCGCCGGCCGGCGTGCGGGTCAACGCGGTGGCGCCGGGCAACGTCCACACGCCGATGAACCGCGAGCTCATCACGCCGGAGGTGGAGAAGGAGATCCTCGCGATGACGCCGGCCGGGCGTATCGGCGAGGTGGGCGACATCAGCCCGGCCGTGGTGTACCTGGCGTCGGCGGCGTCCGGCTACGTGACCGGCGTCAGCCTGCTCGTCGACGGCGGGGTGGTGGCGCAGTGACCGCGTTCCCGGGCGGCCTCACCGTCGCCGACCTCGACGCGCGGCTGGCCCGGCTGGAGCGGGTGTCCCGGTTCCCGGAGATGCCCCGCAACCTGTTCGACGAGGGCCCGCACCTGGTCTCAGCACCCGAACTGCCGTGGGGCGACGAGATCAGGGAGCTCTCGGTGCGCGCCTACGCCCGGTTCCTGCACGGCGAGACCTGGATCACCGGCGGCGGCGCCCGCGAGATGGAGGCCGAGATCGTCGGCTGGATGGGCGGGCTGCTCGGCGCGCCCGACGCCGCCGGCTTCATCAGCTCCGGCGGCTCCGAGTCCAACATGTGCGCGATCCTGACCGCGAAGCAGCTGTCCGGCCGCCGCGGCGGCAGCGTCGTCTTCCCGGACAACGGGCACTACTCGCTGTACAAGCTGTGCCGGATGTTCGACCTCGACGCGATCGCCGTCCCGGCGCCGGACAGCGGGCTGCACCACGTCGACCCCGAGGCGATCGAGGCGGCGATCCGCCCGGACACCATCGCCCTGATCGCCACCGCCGGCACCTGGGCCTACGGCAGCATCGACCCGATCGAGGCGATCGGCGAGATCGCCCAGCGGCGTGGCCTCTACTTCCACGTCGACGCGGCCTTCGGCGGCTACATCCTGCCGTTCCTGGAGCGGTCCGGGTACGACACCGCCATCGAGCCGTGGGACTTCCGCGTCCCCGGCGTCTGCTCGATCAGCGCCGACCTGCACAAGAACGGCATGGCGCCGCCGCCGGCCGGGTCGCTGTTCTTCCGCGACGCGTCGCTGCTGGCCGCGGCGAAGGAGATCTGCCCGCCCAACGGGACGATGTCCGGCACCCGCGGCACCGGCCCCATCGCCGGGGCCTGGACGATGGCCACGCTGCTCGGCGAGGCCGGCTACACGGCGGTGTCGCTGAAGTCGATGGCGTTGCGCGACGAGCTGATCGACGGCGTGCGCGAGATCCCCGGCCTGGACGTCTACCCGGGCTCGCGGATCAACATCTCGCTGATCCACTCGCCCGCCCTCGACCTGCGGCCGGTGGTCGAGGAGATCCGCAGCCGCGGCTGGATGTTCGCCGCCCGGCAGGTCCCGGCCCCCGTCGGCATCGTCGTCGTGCCGATGCCGCACAACGAGGGCCAGACCCCGCACTTCCTCGCCGACCTGCGCGCGGCGATGGAACTGGCGGTGCCGCTGACCCCGGAGGTCACGGCGGCGGAGCAGGAGAAGGTGTCCAGCTATGGCTTCTGAGCGGGAGCTGCGGGTGTCGGTCGACATCGGCGGGACGTTCACCGACCTCGTCGTCGAGGAGGCCGACCGGCTGCGGCTGTACAAGTCGCCGACGGTCCCCGACGACCCGGTGCGCGGCATCCTCGACGTGCTGTCCGTCGCGGCCGCCGCCGACGGGCAGTCGCTGACGCAGTTCGTCGGCCGGGTGGGCACGTTCGTGCACGCCACGACGCGCGGGCTGAACGCGGTGCTGACCGGCAACGCCGCCCGCACCGCCTTCCTCACCACCCGCGGCCACCCCGACGTCCTGCTGTTGCGCGAAGGCGGCCGCCGCGACCCGTTCGACTTCACCGTGCCGTTCCCGGAGCCGTACGTGCCGCGGTCGCTGACCTTCGAGGTGCCCGGGCGCGTCCTGTCCACCGGCGAGATCCTCGAGCCGGTCGACCTCGACGCCGTGCGGGCGCTGTGCACGCGGCTGGCCGCCCTGGAGGTCGAGGCCGTGGCGGTGTGCCTGCTGTGGTCGACGGTGAACGCCGCGCACGAGCTGGCCGTCGGCGCCGTTCTGGACGCGGCGCTGCCCGGGGTGCCGTACTCGCTGTCGCACACGCTCAACCCGTCGCTGCGGGAGTACCGCCGGGCTTCGTCGACGGCCATCGACGCGTCGCTCAAGCCGCTGATGGCCACCTACATCGGCGCGCTGACCACGAAGCTGCGCGCCGCCGGGCTGACCGGGCGCATCCTCATGGTGACGTCGATGGGCGGGGTCGTCGACGTCGCCGACGCCGCGGCCGCGCCCATCCTCACCCTCAACTCCGGGCCGTCGATGGCCCCGGTCGCGGGCCGCGCCTACGCCCGGTCCGACCTCGGCGCCGACGACGTGATCGTCGCCGACGCGGGCGGCACCACGTACGACGTCACGCTGGTGCGCCGCGGCGAGATCCCGTCCACCCGGTCGGCCTGGGTCGGTGACGAGGGGACCGGGCACCTGACCGGGCTGCCGTCGATCGACGTGAAGAGCGTCGGCGCCGGCGGCGGCAGCATCGCCTGGGTCGACCCGGGCGGGCTGCTGCACATCGGCCCGCAGAGCGCCGGCTCGGTGCCCGGACCGGCCTGCTACGGCCGCGGCGGCCGGCGGGCGACCGTCACCGACGCGGCGCTGGTGCTCGGCTACCTCGACCCGGACGTGTTCTCCGGCGGCGCGCTGCGGCTCGACACCGACGCGGCGCTGGCCGCGGTGACCGCCGACGTCGCCGGGCCGCTCGGCCTGGACCCGGTGGCCGCCGCGCACGCCGTCCTCGACCTCACGACCGAGCAGATGGTGCGCGCCATCGAGGAGATCACGCTGCAGCAGGGCATCGACCCGGCCGGCGCCGTGCTCGTCGGCGGTGGCGGCGCGGCCGGGCTCAACGCCGTCGCCGTGGCCAAGCGCCTGGGCTGCGAACAGCTGGTGGTGCCGGCCGTCGGTGCGGCGCTGGCGGCGGCCGGCGCGCTGATGTCCGACCTCACCGCCGTGTACAACGTCACCCTGCCGACGCTGACCACGGCGTTCGACCCGGACCGCGTCAACGCCGCCCTGGCCGGGCTGCGGCGGCAGTGCCAGGAGTTCGTCGCGCACGTCGGGCCGGGCGCGTCCGAACCGTCCGTCACGCTGTTCGCCGAGGCGCGCTACCCGCAGCAGATCTGGGAGCTCGAGGTGCCGCTTCGGGTCCGGTCCTTCCTCTCGTCCCAGGACGTGCTCGACTTCGCCGCCGACTTCCACGCCACGCACGAGGAGATCCTCGGCGTGACCGATCCCGGTTCGCCGGTCGAGGCGGTCAGCTGGGGCGCCCGGGTCACCGTGCCGCTGCGGCGCGACACCGCGGTCCGGGCCCGGCTCGGCGACTCCGCGGTGCCGGCCACCCGACGGGCCTACGTCCCCGGCCGCGGCCTCGTCGAGATCCCCGTCCGCGCCCTGTCGTCGGTGACGGCCGGCGAGCCGATCCAGGGGCCGGTGCTGATCGAGTCGCCGTTCACGACCGTCGTCGTGGCGGACCCCAGCGTCTGCGAGCTCGCGCCGTCGGGCTCGCTCGTCATCCGGCCCGCGCAGGAGCGCCGGCAGCCGACCCTGACCGAGGTGGCCTGACATGACCATGACCGCGATCCGCGACGGAGCCCGGCTGGCGGTGCTGAGTCACCGCTTCGAGGCCATCGTGCGCCGGATGTCCAACACGCTGGCCCGCTCCGGCCGCTCCGGCGTGCTCAACACCGCACGCGACTTCTCGTGCTGCATCCTCGCCGCCGACGGCAGCGTGCTGATGACCGGGCAGAGCCCGCCGATCCACGTGATGGGCGGCCCGGACCTGCAGGCCAGGTCGATGCTCGAGTTCTATCCACAGGTGCGCGCCGGCGACGCGTTTCTCCACAACTCGCCGTACCACGGCAACACCCACGCCGCCGACCACTCCGTGCTGATCCCCGTCGTCGACCACGACGGCCGGCACCGCTTCACCGTGCTGGCCAAGGCGCACCAGGCCGACTGCGGCAACTCGGTGCCCACCACCTACCTCGCCAGCGCCCGCGACGTGTACGAGGAGGGCGCGCTGATCTTCCCGGTGGTCCGGGCCCAGCGCGACTACGCGGACTGCGAGGACATCCTGCGCATGTGCGAGATGCGCATCCGCGTCCCGGACCAGTGGCGCGGCGACTACCTGGCCATCCTCGGCAGCGCCCGGATCGGCGAGCGCGCGCTGCTGCGGCTGGCCGACGAGGTCGGCTGGGACACGCTGGACGAGTTCGCCGCCGGCTGGCTGGACTACGGCGAGCTGCGCATGGAGGCCGCGATCCGGCAGCTGCCGGCCGGATCCGCGACCACGACGACCGTCCACGACCCGTTCCCGGGCGTGCCGGACGGCATCCCGCTGTCGGTGTCGGTGCAGGTGCGCCCGGACGAGGGCATGATCGAGGTCGACCTGCGCGACAACCCCGACTGCGTGCCGTCCGGGCTCAACCTCAGCGAGGCGACGTCGCGGACGGCCGCGCTGATCGGCATCTTCAACAGCATCGACCACACCGTGCCGCACAACCAGGGCAGCTTCCGGCGGGTCCGGGTGCTGCTGCGGGAGAACTGCGTCGTCGGGATCCCGCGGCACCCGGCCAGCTGCTCCGTCGCGACGACGAACCTCTCCAACCGGGTCGGCAACGCCGTCCAGCGGGCCATGGCCGAGATCGGCGACGGGCTCGGCATGGCCGAGGTGGGCAGTGGGATGTCGCCGTCGGAGGCGGTCGTGTCCGGGATCGACCGGCGCGACCAGCACGGGCCGTTCGTCAACCAGATCTTCACCGGCCCCAACGGCGGCGCCGGCGCGCCGGCGGCCGACGGCTGGCTGACCATGAGCGACCTCGGCAGCGGCGGGACGCTGCTGCTGGACAGCGTCGAGATCGACGAGCTGAAGCAGCCGATCGTCATCCACCGCCGGCACATCGACCCCGACACCGAGGGCGCCGGGCGGTTCCGCGGCGCGCCGTCACTGCACGTCGAGTACGGGCCGGTCGGCACCCACCTGGAGGCCGTCTACGCCAACGACGGCTCGATCAACCCGATGATGGGCGCCGCCGGCGGGCAGCCCGGCGCGCCGTCGGCCCAGTTCAAGCGGGACGGCGACGGCGTGCTCACGGCGCTGGACATCTGCGGGCCGGTGACCATCCAGGAGGGCGAGCGGCTGGTGGCCCGGACCAGCGGCGGGGGCGGCTACGGCGACCCGGTCTCGCGCGATCCGCACCGTGTCGCCCGCGACGTCCGCGAGGGCTGGGTCAGCCGGGACCGCGCGCTCACCGTCTACCGCGTCGAGGTCGACGACGCCGGCGACGTCGACACGGAACGCACCGCCCGGCTGCGGGCCGGCGACACGATCGGAGCACCGTCATGACCAGCACCCTGCACACCGTCGACCGCGTCCGGCTGGACCGGCTGCTGACCGAGGAGCGCGCGAGCTTCGCCGAGCGCAACCCGCGGTCGCGGCAGGCGCACGGCCGCGGCCGGCACCTGCTGACCGGGGTGCCGATGACCTGGATGGCCAAGACGGCGGCCGGGTTCCCGCTCTACCTCGACCGCGCCCGCGGCGCCCGCCTGTGGGACGTCGACGGCCATGAGCTGGTGGACTTCTGCCTGGGCGACACCGGCGCCATGGCCGGCCACTCACCGCCGGCGACCGTCGCGGCGGTGGCCGCCCGGTTCGGCGAGCAGGGCGGCGCCACCACGATGCTGCCGACCGAGGACGCCGCCGCCGTCGCCGACGAGCTGACCCGCCGGTTCGGCCTGACGCAGTGGAGCTTCGCGCTCACCGCTACCGACGCGAACCGCTGGGCGCTGCGGCTGGCCCGCGCCGTCACCGGGCGGCCGCGCGTGCTCGTCATGAGTTTCAGCTACCACGGCAGCGTCGACGAGTCGTTCATCGTCACCGGCGCCGACGGGCCGCAGCCGCGGCCGGGCAACGTCGGCGCCCCGTTCGACGTCACGCGCACCAGCCGGGTGGTCGAGTTCAACGACGTGCCCGCGTTGGAGCGCGAGCTGGCCGCCGGCGACGTCGCGGCCGTCCTGATGGAGCCGGCGATGACCAACATGGGCATCGTGCTGCCGGACCCGGGGTACCTCGCCGCCGTCCGGGAGCTGACCCGGGCGACCGGCACGCTGCTGATCAACGACGAGACGCACACCGTCTCGGCCGGGCCGGGCGGCTGCACACGGGCATGGCAGCTGGAACCCGACATCCTCACCATCGGCAAGGCCATCGCCGGCGGCGTTCCGATCGGCGCGTTCGGGCTGTCCGCCGCGTTCGCGGAGAACCTGCTGGCCCGCGACGACCTCGACCTCGTCGACACCGGCGGCGTCGGCGGGACGCTGGCCGGCAACGCGCTGTCGCTCGCGGCGGCGCGGGCGACGCTGGAATCGTCGCTGACCGAAGAGGCGTACGGGCGGATGATCGCGCTGTCCGCGCGCTACACCGCGGGGGTGCAGGGGCTGATCGACGAGTTCGCGCTGCCGTGGGTCGTGACCCAGCTGGGCGCCCGCTCGGAGTACCGGTTCATGTCGCCGGGGCCACGCAACGGCACCGAGTCGTACGCGTCGACCGACGCGGAGCTCGAGGACTACCTGCACCTCTACCTGCTCAACCGGGGCATCATGCTGACGCCGTTCCACAACATGGCGCTGATGTGCCCGGCGACCACCGAGGACGATGTCGACCTGCACCTGCGGGTGCTGGCCGGCGCGGTCCGTTCGCTGGTCGGAGCGTGAGCATGACGACGTACGACCACTGGATCGACGGTGTTGCCGTCCCCGGCACCGGTGACCGGTTCGGGGAGGTGTTCGATCCTGCCGTCGGCGTGGTGCGGCGGCGGGTGCGGCTGGGGACCGCCGTGGACGTCGACGCGGCGGTGTCGGCTGCTCGGCGGGCGGCGGACTCCTGGGCGCAGACGTCGGTGACGGCGCGGTCCCGGATCATGTTCGCGTTCCGGGAGCTGCTGGTCCGGCACGAGGACGAGCTGGCCGCCGTCATCTCCTCCGAGCACGGCAAGACCCTCGACGACGCGCGCGGGGAGGTGGTGCGCGGCCGCGAGGTGGTGGAGTTCGCCTGCGGGATCCCGCAACTGCTCAAGGGCGCGTTCAGCGACCAGGTCTCCCGCGGCGTCGACTCCTATTCCTTCCGCCAGCCGCTCGGCGTCGTCGCCGGCATCACGCCGTTCAACTTCCCGGTGATGGTGCCGCTGTGGATGCATCCGCTCGCGATCGCGTGCGGCAACGCGTTCGTGCTGAAGCCGTCCGAGCGGGTGCCCGGCGCCTCCGACCTGGTCGCGCGGCTGTACCAGCGGGCCGGGCTGCCCGACGGCGTGTTCAACGTGGTGCACGGCGACAAGGTGGCGGTCGACGCGCTGCTGGACCACCCCGGTGTCGACGCGGTGTCGTTCGTGGGCTCGACGCCGATCGCCCGGTACGTCCACGGACGCGCCGGTGCGGCCGGGAAGCGGGTGCAGGCGCTCGGCGGCGCGAAGAACCACGCCGTTGTTCTCCCTGACGCCGACCTCGACTTCGCCGCCGACCACATCGTCGCGGCCGGGTACGGGTCGGCCGGCCAGCGGTGCATGGCGATCTCGGCCGTGGTGGCCGTCGGCTCGGCTGCCGACGACCTCGTCGAGCGGATCCGCGAGCGGACCCTGCACATCGCCGTCGGCCCCGGTGGCGCGGACGGCGTCGAGATGGGCCCGGTCGTGACGGCCGCCGCCCGCTCCCGCATCGCCGGCGCCGTCGCGCAGGGCGGCAAGTCCGGGGCCACCGTGGTCGTCGACGGCCGCGACCTCGTCGTCGCCGGTCACGAGGACGGCTTCTTCATCGGCCCGACCCTGCTCGACCACGTTACGCCGTCGATGGACGTCTACCGGGACGAGATCTTCGGCCCCGTCCTCGCCGTCCTGCGGGTCCCGACGCTCGACGCGGCCATCGACGTGATCAACGCCAACCCGTACGGCAACGGCACCGCCGTCTTCACCTCGTCCGGCCACGTGGCGCGCGAGTTCCAGCGCCGCGTCGAGGTCGGCATGATCGGCGTGAACGTCCCGGTCCCCGTCCCGATGGCGTTCCACTCCTTCGGCGGCTGGAAGCAGTCCCTCTTCGGCGACCATCACGTCCACGGCACCGAGGGGGTGGCGTTCTACACGCGCGCGAAGGTGGTGACCACGCGCTGGCCCCGGGTCCGGGAGGCGACGCCCGCGCCGCTCGCCTTCCCGACGGTCAGCTGAGCTGCTCGAACAGCGACACGACGATCCCCTCGGGTCCCCGGACGTACGCCATCCGGACGCTGCCCGCGTACTCGCCGATCCCGGCCACGAGCCCATACCCGTCCGCCGCCACCGCGTCGACGGCCGCCTGGAGGTCTCCCACCTCGAACGACACGTTGCGCAGCCCCAGCTCGTTCGCCATCGCCGCCGGTGATCCCGGCACGTGGTCGGGCGTGACGAAGCTCGACAGCTCCAGCCGTGGTCCGCCGGCGGGCACGCGCAGCATCGTGATCTCGCAGCGGGCGTCCGGGATGCCGCACACGGCCTCCACGAACTCGCCCTCCACGGATCCGGTGCCCTCGACCTCGAGCCCCAGCCCCACGAAGAACTCCGTCGCCGTCTTCGGGTCCGCGACGGTGATGCCGATGTGGTCGAAACGCCGTATGTGTGTCATGGCTGCCATCTCCTGTTCGGTGGTTGTGACCCAGGGACGGAGCCACCTCCAGATTCTCGACATTCCGTTTCTCGGTCGGCTGACATGTACCGCCCGGCTCGCCGCTACCGTGCGGGAATGACCTCCGCGTCGCGCCCGCTCCTCTTCCTCGATGTCGACGGGACGATCCTGCCGTTCGGCGGCTCCGGCCTACCCCCGGCTCCCGATGCGTCGAACCCGTACCTGGCGCGAATCGACCGGACGCTCGGTCCGCAGCTCATGGGCCTGGGGTGCGATCTGGTGTGGGCGACGGCCTGGATGGACGAGGCGAACGAGGTCATCGGTCCCCTCCTCGGCCTGCCGCGCCTGCCGGTGGCCGACCTCGCCGACGACGGCGATGACGGGCCCGACACCCTGCAGTGGAAGACGAAGGCCCTGGTCCGCATCGCCTCCGGCCGCCCCTTCATCTGGGTCGACGATGTCATCGAACCTGCTGACCGCTGGTGGATCGAGTTCGAGCACCCCGGGCCGGCGCTCCTCCACAAGGTCGACCCTGCTGTCGGGCTGACCGCGGCGGACATCGCGTTCATCGAAACCTGGCTCCGAGGCGCGCGGCCGTAGGCGCCAAGCACGGATCGTGGCTGGGCGGGCCGTTAGGGTCCGATTGTGAGGTTCGGTGCGCATCTGCCGCTGATCGACTTCGACGGTTCGGGGATCCCCTCGTTGGCCGGCTACGTGGATGCTGCGCGCGACACGGGGTTCAGCGCGATCAGCGCCAATGACCATCTGGTGTTCCAGAGACCATGGCTGGATGGGATCGTTGCGCTGTCCACCGTCGTGGATCGCAGTGCCGACCT
Organism: Jiangella alba; assembly: GCF_900106035.1. Classification (GTDB taxonomy): domain Bacteria; phylum Actinomycetota; class Actinomycetes; order Jiangellales; family Jiangellaceae; genus Jiangella; species Jiangella alba. The sequence continues at coordinate 557,480 of NZ_FNUC01000004.1, read as the reverse complement.
GACCTTGGCGACGACCGTGGCCCTGCCGGTGGTCCGGGGGCCGGTGGCGCTGGCGAAGGCGGCCGCGGCGTTGGACGCGCTGTCCGGTGGTCGTTTCGTGCTCGGTGTCGGTGCGGGATCCTCGGCCGCCGATTACGACGCGGCCGGGGTACCGTTCGAACAGCGGTGGCCGCGGTTCGATGAAGCGGTGCGGGTGCTCCGTGCCTCGCTCACCGACGATCCGGCACCGGCATCGGACGGTTCTTACGGCACGCCCGCCCTGGAACCCCGGCCGGCGCGGCCGATCCCGATCTGGATCGGCAGTTGGGGCTCTGCGGCCGGGCTTCGCCGGGTGGCCCGCCTCGGCGATGGCTGGCTTGCGTCGGCGTACAACACGACACCCGACCAGATCTCCGCCGGCCGCGACGTCCTGCACCGCGCCTTGGAATCCGCCGGGCGAGGCGCGCGCCCCTTCCCGATCGCCCTCGCGACCATGTGGACCTACCTGACCGATTCCGAGGCCGAGTCGCGGACGAGACTCGACGCGCTGGCTCGCATGCTCGGACGGGACCCGGTCGCCCTCGCCGACCAAGTGCTCATCGGGCCCGCCGAGGCGTGCGCCGCAAAGCTGGCTCGCTACGCCGACGCCGGCGTCGACACGGTCTTCATCTGGCCGGTCGCCGACCCGATCACCCAACTGCGCCGCTTCGGGACGTCGGTCATCCCGCACCTGAGCTGACCGGTGGGAGGTGTCCCGATCCATCGATCGGGACTACATACGTCCCCAGCCCACGGCACGGCGCGGCATGCGCACCGGGCCCGCACATGGCAGAGGAGAGATCTCCCCGAGCGGGTCACAGCGACATGGCTTGTGCGCATTGGAGATGCGGCAGACGCGGCGGAATGACTCAGGACGTGGCCAGACCGGCACATGTAGGGGCTCACATCGATCGGTGGATTTGTCCGGGGTCCGCACTATCGTCCAAGGCATGGCTCGTCTCCAGGCGGCGGGCTCCCGGAGGGTGGTGATCGTGTGGCGGTTGAGATCGACCTGAAGGCGGCTATCAATGCGGTCTCCGACGTGGTGCAGAACCGCCCTCGGCCCTTGCGTGAGTTCGACCAGATCTACATGAAGACCGGCGACATGGTTATGCAGAGTGAACTCGTCTCGCGCTGGGCCGACGGTAAGCGACTCGCCTTCATTGGAGACGGCGACGCTATCAGCGTGTGCACGGCCTACTTGTCGGCCAAGGGGATCATCGACACGGGGCCGGCGCACATCACCGTGTTCGACTTCGACGAGCGCATCGTCAAGGCGGTGACGCGCTTCGCTGACAGAGAGCGTCTCGACAATCTCGATGCTGTGCTCTACAACTGTCTCGATGCCTTTCCGCATGCCGAGCCCTACGACCGCTTCTACACTAACCCGCCGTGGGGCGCGAGTAACGCGGGCGAGAGCGTTAAGGTCTTCACGCGGCGTGGCATGGAAGCGATGCACTACAGTGGCGAGGGCATGATAGTGATCGCCGACGACCTTGAACTGCTGTGGCCCAAGCAAGTCCTGCATCGCATTCAGCGCTTCGCGGTCGAGCAGCAATTCTATGTAAGCCGCATGATGCCTCGGCTGCACGCATACCACCTCGACGATGCCCCGAATCTGAAGTCCTGCAACTTGATGATCGCTTCCCTTTCCGAAAACAAGCGCGCGATACACAGCGAGGCGATCCGTGGCGGAGATCAGTTGGACAACTTCTACGGGAGGTCAGCCAGCCCGTATGTACGCTTCGTCCGCGAGCGTCAGCGCGTCGACTACGGCAGGGCCAACACCAACGAGTACGAGTTTGAACTGATTGACGACGAGGTGTGAGATGGCCATCCAGCCCGGCGACAACATCCTGTACATGAAGGTTGGCACCCACGCCAGCGAGGAACTGGCCGACATTATCGGCCGAAAGCGGGCCGAGATCGAGGCCGAGGGCATGGCGTTCTGGGGTTACGGCGGCAACACTTGTCACCCGGCCTCCATGGTTCGGCCCTTCGCCTTGGGGAGCACCGGGCCGATCGTGCTGGCAATGCAGCCGATGACTTCCAAACACTTCGCCGAGCCCGTGCGCGCTGAGGAGTACTCGGAAGACGGCATTAAGTGGAGGCAGATCCCTGAAGGTATCAACTGCGTCGGGTCGCGGTACGCCCTCCTAGTTGATTCACTCGATGAGGTTGATGATGTTTTAGACTTGTCACGGACACGCGTTGCTGTAGGTCCGAGCCTCGGGAAGTCCGGCGCGAACTACATTCAGGGCCGGGTTGATAAGGCATGCTTGGAGGTAACCGATGAGTCTACGGGCCAGCCTAAGATAGTTGAAATCAAGCTAAGAGCAAATCTTGTCGCGCCGCACGCTGTGTTTCTACGCAACTGATGCGAGCTCCAATCTATCGCCCGGGATCAGCAGCGTCGGAGCGCTGGCGCGAACGCTGTTGATATAGCTCGAGAGGCCAGTCGGCTCAAAGGTCGCGTCGACATCCGGATTGGTGACTTGGAAGCAGATGTTGATCGCCGTGTCCATGTTCAACTCGGCGAGCACCCGTGCCCGCACAGACAGCGCGCCGAGCCGCTCCACCGCCAGCGTCATCGCCTGTTCAAGGCAGGCGATGCGCTCGGTCAGGGCTGTCAAATCGGCGACCGTCTCGAGGAGCGCCTCGGCTGCTGCTATAGCTCGCTTGTCGCCGGTAAGCAGGATGGGAATGGTGCGCGCAATCGAGATAGCACAGAGCTGGCTCTCGCCAGAGTCGAGTTCGAGCCCGGCTGTGACCGCCTGCGCCTCGATGACGGCGGCCTGCCGGAGCTCATCTTCGGTCGGCTCAAGCTCGATGGCGTCATCAAGAAAGATCGCGAGTCGTGCTTGGGTCGCTTGAGGATCAGGAGACTTTCGTCTCAAGCGCTTGTATGCCACGAAACGGGTTGTGGCGATCACCCCACGACGCCCGCCGCAGTCGGACCCGCAGCCCGGGTGTGCGATCACGTCAAGCAGGTCGTAGGCGGCCAACTTGATGACGACGTCGACGTCGAGAAGGAGTTCACACATCGTCGCGCGGCAATCCCATCACTACACGGAGGTAGTCTTGACTGTCCTCCGTCATCGCTAACCAGTCCAGTTGCCGCTCTGCGATCGAGTTCAGCCACCCCGGCACGTCCTGATAGCCGGGGGCGATGATCTTCAGCGAGCCATACACCTTTTCCCACTGCTTGGTGCTATGTCCGACGCACATGGCAAGGAACCCGGGCTCTATGCCGAGACGTGGACCCTGTTCCGAAACTGCGCTTGCGAGTTGGGTCGCTGAAAAGCTCTCTATATTGGTCAACACGGTAGGTCTCGGTTCGCCAGTTAGCAGCTCCAGCGCGAATCGATCAGCTGCGGCTTCCTCGGCGTCGTCCGACTCAGGCGAGACGAACGGATCCTCGACATCCACAACCGCGGTTGCGCCGGTCAGGTGGCCGAGCATCACGTGACCGATCTCGTGCGCCAGGGTGAACGTCATCGGTGCGAGGTAGGACGAGTCGCGCGCCAGGAGCACGGCTGAGCGACCACCGACTGCCGCGGTCATCGCGTGCATCCGTTTCTGAGCCAACGGAAAGATGCGCAGTTGCAGCACTGGGATTCCGACGCCCCAGGCGAACGCGAGCAACGCCTCGGCGTGAACGAACGGAGCCTCGCGAAGGATCGCATCGCGAATTTCGCCGGCGTTGTAACTCGCCGCCGAGCCAGTCGCAGGTACACCCGCGACGGCTGCCCGAGCGACAGCGCAGCCGAAGGACGACAGCGCTTGCTCCTCAGCGGATACCGTCGCGGCAAGGAGCTTGAACTTGGCCTCATCGCGCCAAACGAAGCGAGCTTCGCCCTCCAGCAGGTCCTGCGGCGAGAGCCCCAGGCGACGGGCGATGGTGAACGTCAGCTCCGCCGTGGCCGACAGGGACGATTCCGCCTCTGAGCTCCACCACTGCGGCCAAACGGCGTCGACAGCGGCGTTAGCTATACCGGCGCGACGCAGTTCGACGCGTAGAGCTCCTGGAGAAAGCGCCACGACTCCTCCTCGATGCCCACGACGACCGGACACGCCCGGCTCTGGTGCCCCTCCGGCACCGGCTACGTCCCTATTGTTTGGGTCATGCTCCACGATGTCGAGACGGACACTACGACAGAGTTGCCGGATCTTTTCTGCTGGACGAAGTACGGCACCGAGGCCGGTGAAGACAGCGCCACGATCCTTGCTCGCAAGGAAGCCGAGCGTCTGGCAAGCGGCGGCACGTTCCTATGGGGAATCGGCAACGCCATCGGTCCGTCGGTCGAAGCCCTCCTCGCGCAAGCTCCTGATCCCCAGGTCGTCTTCACGCCGATGCGATCACGACCCGCTGCCCGGGATGTTGCGCCCGCGCAGATCGCCGTGTGGCATCGCGGCATCGCGCTCGACGGAGAGCCATTCGAACTCCCGGAGCACTCGTATGTCACGAGCCGGATCAGTCCTACTAGGGGCCACCACTATGCTCTGGTTTGTCGCAGCCAGGAGCCGCTCAGCGTCAACGTCCATCCAAGCCAATCCTTCGCATCCACCCACGTCCTGAACCTGCGGTCAGGCTCCAAGGTCGGCGCTTCGCAGGTCACGTCGGTCGTACGTCGGACCGCGTTCGCGCCTGGCCTGACACCATCGACCTACACGGTCTCGTTCATGGCCGATTTGGTCGCGCCGTACCTCGTCCGACTGACCGAGTACTCGCTCATGGACTCATCGTGAACGCGAGCCAGGGCTGACGGCAGCCTGCCCCGCCCGATACGGCTGGTCAACCGCAGTCCAAGGCACGAGATTGCGGCGCGAGGCGACCCGCCCGACAAACCTCGTCCTGCGATGAGCGAGCGTCGATTGCGGATAGTGCGATGCCCAGCGTGAGCACTGTCAACTCCCGCGCGACTGGGGCGGGCAATCACCCGGCGCTCACGGTGTCCCGTTCGGACGGAGCCCTGCGTCAATCTGGGCGGAATGACACGCAGCGTGGTGGACCGAATTACGCCATACCAGCCGTGTGATCCGGCGAGACGGGAGGTCGCTGCTGTCTCGGAGGTGCTCGCCGGGTGGGCGGGTTCCATGACCCTGCGCCACTCGCGCTCGACCCGGCTGGGCTTCCGGCGTGTGCCCGTCAAGCGCCGAGCACGGCGTGGTGAGGAAACGCGCGGGCGAGGGCGACGCTCAGCACAGGGTGCGCGGGTCGACGAAGAGGCCCCGCAAGCGGGAGGAACCGCCCAGCCGCTCGTCGTCAAGGTGATCCTTCCCACGCGACAACGCTGGGAACAACCACAGACATCGGGTAGTTTCAGGTACTGGCGACAGCCTTTCGGGGCTCTCGCTGGGCGGCGGGCCGTGGTAACCCCGGGTCCCACTTATAGCCGCTACGAGCGGCCGTTGCGCCGAGAGGCGTTCCCGGCCCGGCGCCCGAACCATCCCTCTTCCGTCACGACCAGCCGAGCTCGTGCAGCCGCTCGTCGTCGATACCGAAATGATGCGCCACCTCGTGCACGACCGTGATCAGCACCTCTTCGACGGCATCGTCGGGGGTGTCGCAGATGCGCAGGATGGGCAGCCGGAACAGCCTGATGGTGTCGGGCAGCACGCCGGAGTACCACTCGCCGCGCTCGGTGAGCGGGGTGCCCTCGTACAGTCCCAGCACGTCGGGGACGTCGTCCGGGGCCTCGTCCTCGATGAGGATCACCACGTTGTCCATCATCTGGGCCAGCTCCGGCGGGATCTCGTCGATCGCCTCGGACACCAGCCGTTCGAACTCCGCCTCGGTCAGCTCCAGCACGGCACCAGTCTCGCCTGCCGGAGCGGTGCGCGCCGATCGCGGGGGCGGAAATGTGTTACCAACGAGGCGTGGACGTGGTGACGGAGACGAGCCCGCCGGGCGGACCGGCGCAGCGCCGGGCGTGGCGCGACTACGCGCGCCCGGCGACCTGGCCGTCGTGGCTGCGCCGGACGTTCGCGCTGCTCAGCCCGGCCGTGCTGGCGCTCGCCGGCGCCTGGGTGGCGCTGGTCATCGCCGGCACGACGCAGACCTACGTCGGGCCGCTGGCCATCGACGTCGCGTTCCGGCCGACGCTGACGGGTGAGTCCGTCATCCATCTCGACCCCGTCGGCGCCGTCGTGCTCGACACCCATTCGGGGCCGGTCACGCTGGACATCTCCGTGCGCCAGGTCGACCTCGACGGCCTCAACGGCTACGTCGCCGACCCGTACTCGCTGTCGACCCTCGACGACGAGATCGCGGCCGGCATCGAGGACGTGCTGGTCGACGCCGCGATCCGGGCCGCGCTCACGGCCCTCATCGGCGGCACGCTGGCGGCGGCGCTGGTGCTGCGGTCGGTGCGGCGGACGGCGCTGGCGGCCGGCGTGGCGGCCGGTGCGGTGCTCGGCAGCTACGGGATGGTCGCGCTGACGTACAACTCCGACGCCGTGCGCGAGCCCGCGTACACGGGCCCGCTGGCGGCCGCGCCGCAGCTGATCGGCAACGCCGAGGACATCGCGAACAACTTCGACGCCTACGCGGATCAGCTGGCCGGCTTCGTCGCCAACGTGGCCGCCGTCTACGACACCACGCTCAACCTGCAGACGTTCCAGCCCAACGACGACACCATCCGCGTCCTGCACGTGTCCGACCTGCACCTCAACCCGGCGGCGTGGGACATCATCGGCGCGGTGGCCGACCAGTACTCCGTCGACGCCATCGTCGACAGCGGCGACATCGTCGACCAGGGCACGCCGCTGGAGAACTCCTACGTGCGCCCCATCGCCGACCTCGGCCGGCCCTACGTGTTCGTCAAGGGCAACCACGACTCCGTCGCCACCGCGGCCGCCGTCGCCGCCGCACCCAACGCCGTCGTCCTGAACGGCGAGCCGGTCGAGGTGGCCGGGCTGCGCTTCCTCGGCGCGCCGGACCCGCGGTTCACGCCGGACAAGTCCGTCCGCGGCGTCCCCGACGAGGTGCTGCGCGAGGGCAGCGAAGAGTTCGCCGACGAAGCCGCCGACGTCGATCCGCCGCCCGACATCATCGTCTACCACGACCCCAGCAACGCCGAGCTGTTCGACGGCATCGCCCCGCTGGTGCTGTCCGGCCACGCCCACAAACGCGACACCTACGTCCTCGACGACGGCACCCGGGTGATGGTCCAGGGCTCCACCGGCGGCGCCGGGCTGCGCGGCCTACGTGACGAAGATCCCACTCCGGTCGCGCTGTCGGTGCTCTACTTCAATCCGGAGACGAAAGAGCTGGTCGCGTGGGACGACCTCACCCTCGGCGGCCTCGGCCGGACCAGCGCCGAGATCGACCGCCACCAGGCCGACGAGGGCAACGGCGCAGCCCAGGGACCTGAGGACCCGTCCCCAGCTCCCGATTTGGAGAACTGAGCGGGCCACCCCTATGCTTTCAACGTCCCGAACGGCGACGAGCCATGGGCCATGTCGTCAGATCTGGTCCCCATCGTCTAGCGGCCTAGGACTCCGCCCTTTCAAGGCGGCAACGCGGGTTCGAATCCCGTTGGGGATGCGGTACCCGTTCCGGCGGGGTGAGTAAGGCAGTACAAGCAAGGTCCTGTGGAGCAGCTCGGAGTGCTCGCCGCCCTGTCAAGGCGGAGGTCGCGGGTTCAAGTCCCGTCAGGACCGCCAGCAATACCCACAGCTCAGAGGCCATCCTCTGAGCTGTTTTCATGTCCGGACCCGGTCTCGTCGGCGGGCCGAGGCAGCGACCTCGCGACAGGTGTCGTCCTCATAGCCGTCCCGAAACGGCCTCGAGTTCCGCGTGTCTGACGCGTCAGCGCATCGATGAGACGCGCCGGGCCCGCCGCGGGGTGGGTGAGTGCTTTTCGGCGTGGTGACATCAGCGCCAACAGTTGGCACTGGTGTCACCACGCCCGAAGACAAGCCCCGGCCCGCGCGGCCACCAGGTGACGGCCCGCCTGAGGAGGCCGGCTCAGGGCCGGACGATCACGCCGCGGGCGATGAGCTCGATCGTCAGCGCGACCGCCGCGGTCTCGACCGCCAGTAGCCCGATCAGCACGAACAGCTGCACGGCGCCGGCCTGGATCGGCTCGGCGCCGCCGATGAGCATGCCGACGAACGCGCCAGGCAGGACGACCAGGCCGACGGTGCGGGTCTGGTCGAGCGCCGGGATCAGCGCCGTCGCCGCCTGCGAACGGGCGATCTCGAGCGCGGCGTCGCGCGGCAGCAGTCCGACCGACAGCGCGGCCTCCACCTCGCCGCGGCGGGCGGCCAGCTCGTCCAGGGCCCGCCGCCCGGCCAGCCCGGCCGCCGTCATGGCGCCGCCGATCAGGATCCCGGCGACGGCGATCACGGCCAGCGGCGTCGCCGGCAGCACGCCCACCGCCAGCAGCGTCGTCACGACCAGCAGCGGTCCGGCGGCGACCGGGACGACGGCCCAGGCCCAGGACCGGTGCCGGGTCATCCGCCGCCCGGCCGTGACGGTGGCCGTCGCCAGCATGACCAGCAGGAACGCGGCCGTCAGCGGCGCCACCCGGACGACGGCGGCGAGCACCAGGGCGACGGCCGCGAGCTGGGCCACGGCCCGCAGCGCCGCCGTCACGATGCCGCGGTCGTACCCGAGCCGGGCGACGGCGCTCACCACGACGGCGGCCACGACCAGGACCGCCATCGCCACGGCCAGGCCCGGCCCGACCGGCAGCAGTGTCGACGACATCTCGTCACCGTAGTGTGGGGACATGGTGAGGCTGACGAAGATCTACACCCGCACCGGCGACGACGGCTCCACCGGGCTGGGCGACTTCAGCCGCACCCGTAAGACCGATCCGCGTCTGGTCGCCTATGCCGATGCCAATGAGGCGAACGCGGCGATCGGTGTGGTGGTCGCGTTGGAGCGGTCCGGCGGCGGGGGCGGTGGCCTCGGCCCGGAGGTGCTGGCCGTGCTGCTGCGGGTGCAGAACGACCTGTTCGACGTGGGTGCCGATCTCTGTGTGCCGTTGAAGGCCGAGTACGAGTATCCGCCGCTGCGGGTGCAGCCGGCCTGGATCGACGAGCTGGAGGCGGACTGCGACCGGTACAACGCCGAGGTGCCGAAGCTGACGTCGTTCATCCTGCCCGGTGGCAGTGTCGCGGCCGCGCAGCTGCACGTCGCGACGACGGTGGTGCGGCGGGCCGAGCGGTCGGCGTGGGCGGCGGTCGAGCAGTACGGCACCGGTGACGTCGACGGCGTCAATCCGCTCACCGCGAAGTACCTGAACCGGCTCTCGGACCTGTTGTTCATCCTGTCCCGCTACGCCAACCGCGACGCGGGCGACGTGCTCTGGCAGCCGGGCGGTGGGCGCGCGGAAGCGCCGGAACGGGGTTAGCCTCGAGATCATGCGGCTGACGAAGTTCGAGCACTCCTGCGTCCTCGTCGACGACGGCGACGCCCGCATCCTCATCGATCCCGGCGGCTTCTCGCACGGCTTCGAGACGCTGACCGGCCTGACGGCGGTGCTGGTCACCCACCAGCATCCCGATCACCTCGACGTCGACCGGCTGCCCGCGCTGCTCGCGGCCAACCCCGACGCCACCCTGTACACCGACGGCGCCAGCGCGGCCGTCCTCGCCGAGTCGGGCATCGCCGCCACCGCCGTCCAGCCGGGCGAGCGGCTGCACGCCGGCACCAGCGTCGACGTGTTCGGCGGCCAGCACGCGGTGATCCACCCCGACGTGCCGGTCATCCCGAACGTCGCGTACCTGATCGGCGGCCGGTTCCTGCACCCCGGCGACTCCTTCACCATCCCCGACGTCGACGTCGAGATCCTCGGCCTGCCCACCGCGGCGCCGTGGCTCAAGGCGAGCGAGTCGGCCGACTACCTGCGGGCGCTGACGCCGAACGTCGCGATCCCGATCCACGAGGCGCTGCTGGCCGTGCCGGGCTTCTTCTACAACCTGTACGAGAAGCTCGCGCCGGAAGAGACGGAGCTGCGCGTCGTGGCTCCCGGCGGCACGTTCGAGGCCTGACCCCACGACAAGGGACAATGGAGACGTGACCGAAGGCAGCCACCGACGCCCCCAGCTGCGGCCCGACATGCCCGAACTGCTCGGCGACCCCGATCCGGCCGACCGCACCGCCGTCGCGCACGCCACGGCCGCCGCCGTCCTGCAGGCCGCCCGGTCCGAACCCGGCGCCGCGCCGCGGCTGCTGGACCTCGCCGACCGCCTCGGCCTCGACGAGATGGCCGAGCTGTGGCGCGGCTCCGGCGCCGACACGCTGCCCGGCACGCTGTGGTCGCTCTACCTGCTGCGCAGCTGGGTGCACCGCAACGGCGCCGGGGCGGCCCGCGTCTTCGCCGTCGGCGAGCGGGTCGCCGAGGTGTCGACGGCCGTCGCGGGCGTCGCGCACCCGCCCGGCCCCGCCGAGGTCGCCGCCCTCGGTGACGCGGTGCTGACCAGCGCGTTCACCGGCGACTTCGCGGTCGCGCTGGAACGTGCGGCCGCGTTCTGCCGCGTCGTCGCCGCCGGCCGGGCCCACTCCGCCGACGACATGGCGCACGAGGACGGTCAGCGGCAGACCCGCCTGGCGCGGGGCAACCTGCGCATGGCGGAGGAGCTCGAACGCGCTGCGGCGTTGTGGCGGCGGGACGACCTCCACTAGGTCGCTACCTGCGGTCCGCGAACGGGAGGGGGACGCCGGCTCCGCCCGCCTCGCTCGTTCCTCGCTCGGACGCCCGCAGCCTACCCCTGCCGGCGTCCCCCTCCCGCTCGCTCCGCTGGGTGCCGCAGCTTGCGCTACGCCTTGGCGAACGAGGGGGAGAGGGGGTTGGGGACGGTGCCGACGGCGGAGATGACGGGGCGTTCGGGGTCGTCGGTGTAGCCGCGTTCGAACAGCCGCAGCCGATTGAGGCACAGCTTCGGGAACGTCGGCGACTCGAGGTCGAACAGCGTGAACCGGTCGGCCAGCTCACCGCGGAACCGGTCCTGGTAGGCCGCCAGCACCGAGCGGGCCGACCCCCAGAACGTCGCCTCGGGCACGTCCAGCCGGTCGGCGCAGATCTCCGCCAGATACCGGTACACGCAGATCAGCAGCCCGTTCTGCAGGTACTTCCGCAGCGTCTTGCCGTCCAGGACGACATCGGCCAGCGCCGAGCGCACGGCAGGCGGCAGGCCGGCGTGTTCCGGCAGCGACTCGGAGCAGATCGCGAGGTCGTCGACGAAGTCCTTGACGACCAGCCGCGTCGGCACGCCGTCACGGTGGACGATCATGCAGTTCTGCCCGTGCGGCGAGAACATCGCGCCGTACTTGTACAGCACGTGCAGCAGCGGCGGCAGCACGGCCGCGTGCAGCCGCGCCACCCACTCCGACGCCGGCAGCCCGCTCCGGTCTACCAGCGCCTGCGCGAACGTCCCGCCGGACGGGTCGACGTGCAGTAGCGCGGCCAGCGAGACGGCCTGTTCGCCGGGCCGGAGGTAGGGCTGCACGGGCTCGCGCCAGATCGCCCCGAGCAGCTCGGTGTACTGGTACGGCACCCCGGGCAGGCCCGCGTACACCGGGTGCGCGACGCTGACGCCGGCCAGCTCGCCGAGCAGGATCAGCCCGGTCTCGGGCAGGAACGCGTCGCCGTCGACGACCGACGACAGCCAGGACGTCAACGCCGGCGCGGCCAGCGTCCGCTCACGCGGCAGCCCGCGGTAGACCGACGTGTTGAGGATGGACAGCGGCAGCTTGAGGTAGCGCCGGGCCGGGTCGTCGAGGTCGGTCATGGTGCGGATGGCCAGCTGCGGCCGGTACCGCGCCGGACCCTCGCCCAGGAACACCAGCTCGCCGCGGGCCAGTTGCGGCGCGTGCAGCGGCAGGATGCGGTGCTCCCACTGCCACGGGTGCACGGGCACGAACACGCAGGTCGACGGGTCCAGCCCGCCGAGTTGCGCCCCGGCCCGCAGCGCCTCGAACGCCGCGTCCCCGACCTGCTCGCGCACCACCGCGTGGTGGTCCGGCCCGGCGGCGTCCGCGACATCCGGCGACGCGGCCAGCCACAGCAGCCGCACGTCGGCGCGGGCCTCCGGCGGGTACGCCGCGAGGTCGCCGGCGCCGAACCCGACCCGGCCCTTGTTCGCGACGATCCACGGATGCCCGGTCAGCTCGGCCTCGACCAGCACCGGCTCGAGGTCGACGAGCTCGGCCGCGGGCCGCGCGGCCGCCAGCTGCCGCGCGTCCGTCAGCAGGGTGGACGACAGTTCCGCCACGGCTCCGGCGACGGTGGACGCCTCGGCTCCCGCGGCGCCCAGCACCGCGGTGAACACGGCCGCGGCGTCGGGCAGCGGCCCGCCGCCCTCGACCGCCAGCGACGACGGCAGCACGCGCCACCAGCCCAGCTCCCGCCGCACCGCCCGTCCCGTCAGCGTCGCGCCCGGCAACGGCACCGACACCGCGCCGGACAGCGTCAGGATCTCCTCGTAGCCGAACTCGGTGAGCAGCTTCGCGATCAGCTCGCGGTTCGCCCGCTCCCAGTGCTCCAGGTCAGGTGCGGTCATGCGAGCGGGCCTCCGAAGCTCTGGTAGACGGTGCGGTCGCGGACCGGGTAGACCTCGCGGCCGGCGAGCGCGTTGACGATGACGGAGTTGCGGTGCGCGCCGAGCCCGAGGTCGGGTGCGCCGACGCCGTGCGTGTGCAGCTCGGCGTTCTGCGCGAACAGCGTCGACGGCGCGCCGGAGGCCAGCGTCAGCCGGTAGTCCAGCGCGACCTCCGGGCGCCCGGCGCCGTCCAGTGCGACCAGCCCGGACGGCACCGGCAGCGGCGCCGGCTCGTGCCCCGTCCCCAGCACGACGACGTCGGTGTCGCGGGTGAACGCGCGGTCCTGGTCGCGGTGGTGCCAGTGCAGTCGCCAGCGCCGTCCGGGCAGCGGCGACGGCTCGATCGAGCGCAGCTCGCACGCGCCCGCGTACACCACCGGAGGGTCGGCGCGGTCGACCGTCGCCTCGTACAGCAGGTCGTAGATGCGCTCGCTGGTCTCGGCCGACAGGCCCTTGTAGAGCAGGTCCTGCCCGGCGCGGAGCTCGTCCCTCGTCGACGGCGGCAGGCCGTGGAAGTACGCCGTGTACTCGGGCGTGAAGTGCTCGAGCCCGAGCTTGGAGTACTCCATCGGCAGGAACCCGCGCGACCGGGTGAACCAGTCCACCGTCAGCCCGCCGGGCAGCCCGCCGGGCAGCCCGGCCTCGAGCAGGTCGGCGACGACCTCGCCGGCGCTCTGCCCGGATCCGACGACGGTGACGGCGGACGCGGTGACGGCCTTCTCGCGGTACGTCAGGTAGTCCTCGGTGTGGAAGACGTCCTGTCCCAGCACGGGCCGGGCGACGGCGGGGACGGCCGGCCGGGTGCCGACGCCGAACACGACGGATCGGGCCCGATGGTCCTCGACGCCGGCGGCGGTCTCGACGCTGACCCGCCAGCCGTCGCCGTCCGGCTCGACCGCCGTGACCCGGGCCCCGAACCGGCACGACGGCAGCGACTCGGCGACCCAGCGGGCGTACGCGTCGTACTCGGCTCGCGGCACGTGGAACCGCTCGTAGAAGTAGAACCGGTACAGCCGGCCGCGCTCGTGCAGGTAGTTGAGGAAAGACCACCGGCTGGTGGGGTCGGCCAGCGTCACGAGGTCGGCCAGGAACGGCACCTGCAGCGTGGTGCCCGGCAGCATGAGGCCCGGGTGCCAGGCGAACCGCGGCGCCGCCTCGAAGAACACCGCGTCGACGTCGCCGACCGGGTCGAGCAGGGCCGCGAGGCCCAGGTTGAACGGCCCCAGGCCGACGCCGATGACGTCGTGGCCGGTCATTTGAGCACCCCCACCGCGGCGCGGTCGCCCGGCCACCGCGCGTCGAACTCCGTCCGCTCGCAGGCCAGGACGGCCGCCCGCTTCTCCGGCAGCTCCACCTCGCCCAGCGACGTCAGCCCGAGCCGCCGGCAGTAGGCCAGCATGCGCCCGTTGCGCACGTCGGGCTCGCATACGGCGCGTTCGCCATGGTTCAGCAGCCAGGCCAGCACGGCGCGGCCCATCAGCCGCGGCACACCGGTGCCGATCATCGACAGCGGCCCGACCAGCAGGTGGAAGCCGACGTCGCCGGGCCGGGCCGGGTAGTGCCGCGCCAGCGCGTCGTCCGCCACGACGTACGTCTCGACGTAGCCGAACGGGACCTCGCCGGCCGACACCAGCCACGGCCGCAGGTGCGTCAGCCCGGCCAGGTAGGCGTGGATCTCCGGCGCCGACACGCCCAGCTGCCACCACGGCACGACGTGCGAGCGGTTCATCCAGTCGTGGATCAGCTCGGTGTCGGCGGACGCCCGGACCGGCGCGAACGTCAACTCCGTCGTCGCGCCCGGCAGCGTGACGGACCACGTCATGCGCCCACCCCCAGCAGCGGGTTCGGCAGCGACACGTACACCGACTGGGTCGAGATGTCGCCGACCAGCTCGTCGAGGTCGTGCGCGCGGGTCAGCAGGTTGGCCTTGCACGGCCAGCGGTCGTCGTCGAGCAGCCGGTCGAGCAGCGTGGCCGGGTAGCGCCCGCCGCGCGAACGTTCGTCCGTCAGCACCCTGCGCAGGTCGCCGAGGAGGACGGACTCGTCGGCCGTCGGGCCGAGCGCGTTGATCACCCCCAGCGTGAGGTTGACGAACAGGTAGTAGACCAGCCGCTCGTCGGCGAGGTCCTCCGGGAAGATCGACTCGGTCACCTCGCCCAGCCCGGGCACGACGGCGACGAGGTCGTCGTGCGCGGCGGCGCGGTGGAAGTAGCCCTGGCTGTCGCGGTACACGCCGCGGACCGGCCAGCCGTTCTCGAGCTCGACCAGGGTGTTCTGCTGGTGCGCCTCGAAGCACAGGCCGACGTCGAGGTAGAGCCGGACCAGCGACCGCACCACGACGTCGCAGAACCGGCCGAACCACTCGCGGGCGACGACGTGCTCGGCCCGGTGTTCGCGATTGCTGATGGCCGCGATGATGGCGGCCAGCCGGCTGCGGCCGCCGTACGGGTGGTCCTGGCAGAGCGTGGTGAGCGCGCTGACGTCGGACGGGCCGTGGCGGTCCCAGCGGTTCTCCCGGAGCAGGACGGAGAAGCCGTCCAGGGTGGCGCCGTCGCGGGCCAGCGTCAGGTAGGCGGGGTCCTGGACGAGGTCGAAGTGCGGTGCGGCCTCGCGCGTGCGAGCGCCGACGAGGGTGCGCGCGAGCGCCGCCGACTCGACCGCGCGGTCCAGCTCCTTCGGCAGCGTCACCCGCATGGAGTTCGTCACGCGCACGTGCAGGCTGAACTTCAGCTGCCATGCCGCGTCGGCGCGGTACACCGTGCGCACCGACGTGGTGGGCAGGAACGGCGCGCCCCAGGCGCCGAGGTCGACCACCGCGCCGGTGTCGAACAGGTCCGCCGTCAGCGGGTCGGCGGCCAGCCGGTCGGCCTCGTACGGGTGCGCCGGGATCAGGACGCGATCTGCGCCGACGGCGTCGCGGGTCGCTCGCAGGGCGGCCTGGTCGACCGCCGGATCGTCGCGCAGCAGCGCCTCCGCCAGCTCCGGCGCCGGTGTGCCGAGGGCGCTGCCGTGCCGGACGAGGTCGCGGTCGACTGCCAGCCAGCGCAGCGCGAACCGGCCGCCGGTCTCGGGGGAGAACCGCTGCCGCGCGACGGCGCCCAGCTCGCCCCTGCTCTTCGGGGTCGGGTGCACCAGGTGCCCGAGCAGCAGCGCCTGCTCCGTGGCGGCGAACGGCAGCGGCTCGGCCGACCACAGCCGGTCGATCTCGTCCGCCCGGCCGTCGAGGTACCCGGCGACGGCGGCGGCGCTGTCGAGGACCCGGGTGAGGAGCGGCTCGATCCGCAGGCCGCTGCCGGGCAGGGTGTCGGCGAGCAGGACGGCCAGCTGGGCGAGCCCGACGGGGCGCGGCTCGCCGTCGCCGAGCTGGAGCAGCGCGGGCAGTTCCAGCTGGTGCCGGTAGGTCGCCGAGACGCGCCGGACGCCGACCAGCAGGCGAGCGTTCCAGCGCGGCAGCGGGATGACGATGCGCGGCCGGTCGGTGTTCGCCTCCGCTGTGTCGCCCGGGCCTGTCCCCGCGGCGTTGCTCGTGCTCGCGACCGCCGCGTCGCCGGTCGCGGCGGAGTTTGTCGGTGCGCGCCCGTAGAGTGAATGGCCCACCCGGCCGGGAGGGGTTCGCTCGCCATGGGGTGGCCCGCCATGGGTTGGCCCGCCGTGGGTTGGCCCGCCGTGGGTTGGCCCGCCCAGTTCGCCGCCGGCGGCTTCGAGCGTCCAGCCCGGCACCTCGCGCAGCCAGCACGCCAGCAGCGCGTGCGCCGTCGCGTCGTCGGCGGCCTGGGTGGGCGTCGGGGCGGCGGTCTCGAGCAGGCCGGTCATGCCGCCTCCCGTTCCGCCGTCGCCTCGGCCGCGACCGCGGCGAGCAGGGCGGCGACGTCGTCGTGGCTGGTCAGTGGGTTGGTGAAGGTGAGCTTCAGGGCGACGCGGCCGCGGTGACGGGTGCGGCCGACGACGGCCCGGCCCGACGTCAGCAAGCGGCGCTGGACGTCGACGTTCAGCTGGTCCAGCCGCGACTCGTCGACGCCGTCGGGGCGGCAGCGGAACAGCACGGTCACCGTCTGCGGCGGCGCCATCAGCTCGAGGCCGGGCCGGCGGCGGACCGCCTCGCCGGCCATCGCCGCGAGGTCGACCAGGTGCTCGACCAGCCCGGCCAGCCGCCGCCGTCCGGTGGCGCGCAGCGAGACCAGGATCTTCAGCGCGTCGAACCGGCGCGACGTGTCCAGCGACCGGTCGACCAGGTTGAGCACGTCGTCGTCCTCGGTGCGGTTGAGGTAGTCGGCCGGCTCGCGCACGCTGCCCAGCGACGCCGCGGAGCGGACCAGCAGCGCGCTCGCGCCGATCGGCTGCCACCAGAGCTTGTGCAGGTCGGCGGTGATGGAGTCGGCCCGCTCCAGCCCGGCCACCAGC
The DNA here is from genome assembly GCF_900106035.1 of Jiangella alba. GTDB lineage: Bacteria > Actinomycetota > Actinomycetes > Jiangellales > Jiangellaceae > Jiangella > Jiangella alba. The sequence goes on along the minus strand of NZ_FNUC01000004.1, from coordinate 540,506 downwards.
GGCCGCAGCCGGTCGCTGAGCACCAGCGCCGACCCGACGGCCGCGTCGACGTGGAACCACGCGCCACAAGCGGCGGCGCGGTCGGCCAAAGCGGTCAGCGGGTCGACGGCGCCGGTGTCGGTGGTGCCGGCGGTCCCGACGACGGCGATCGGCACGCCGCCGGTCTGGTCCAGCTGCGACAGCGTCCGGTCCAGTGCGGCGACGTCCATGCGCCCGTCGTCGTCGGTGCCGACGGCGACGACGGCGTCGCGGCCCAGCCCCAGCACGGCGGCGGCCTGCCGGATGCTGACGTGCGCGCCGGCCGACGCGAGGATGCGCCAGCGCGCGGCGCCGGCCGGCAGCCCGTTGACGTTCGCCCCGCCGGCGGCGTGGTCGCGGGCGAGCAGCAGCCCGAGCAGGTTGGACGCCGTCCCGCCGGAGGTCAGCACCCCGGACGCGGCCGCCGGCAGCCCGATCAGCGCGGCCAGCCGGGCGACCAGGCGGTCCTCGACGTACGTCGCCATCGGCGCCTGGTCGTAGGAGTCCATCGACTGGTTCGTCGCGGCGATCGCCAGCTCCGCCGCGACCGCCGTCAGCAGCGTCGGCGGGTGCAGGTGGGCGGCGCACCACGGGTCCGTGACCCGCGCGCCCTGCGCGAGTACCGTCCGCCCGACGTCCGCCAGCACCTCGCCGAGCGGCTCGGCGTCGTCCGGCAGCGGCTCGATCGCCTCGGCGGTCTCGCGCAGCCGCGCCGGTCCGGCGGACGGGAACGGGCCGCGCTCGTCCGTCGCGGCCAGGACGGCGAGCACCTCGGTGACGGCGTCGCGCAGCGCGTCGTGCGCCGCCGGGCTGCCGTCGAGGAAGAGCGGCGCGGTCACCGCTCGGACCCGTCCTCGGCGTGGACGGCCCGCAGCGCCGCGCCGAACGCGTCGATCACGCGGTCGATCTCCTCGTCGGTGATGACCAGCGGCGGCAGGAACCGGACGACGGCGTCGTGGCTGCCGCCGACCTCGACGATGACGCCTCGGTCGAGCATCGCCCGCTGGACGCGGCCGGCCAGCCAGCCGTCCGGCACCGGGACCCCGTCGGCGTCGACCACGCCCGGGTCGACCAGCTCGGCGCCGGCCATGAGGCCGCGGCCGCGCACGTGCCCGACCCGCGGGTCGTCCGCGGCGACGGTGAGCAGCCCTTCGGTCAGACGGCGGCCGGCTTCGCGGGCCCGCTGCGCCAGCCCGGCGCGGACCACCTCGCGGATCGTGGCGGCGCCCGCCGCCAGCGCCAGCGTCTGGCCGCGGAACGTGCCCGCGTGCGCGCCCGGCTGCCAGCCGTCCAGCTCGCCACGGTGGACGATGACCGCCAGCGGCAGGCCGCCGCCGATCGCCTTCGACAGCACCAGGACGTCCGGGTCCAGCCCGATCGCGTCGCTCGCCCACAGGTCGCCGGTGCGGCCGAGCCCCGTCTGCACCTCGTCGGCGATGAGGACGGTGCCGGTGGCCCGGGTGCTGCGCCGGACGGTCGCGGCGAACGTCGCGGGCATGGGGTGCACGCCGCCCTCGCCCTGCACCGGCTCGGCGATGACGGCGGCCGGCGTCGCGATGCCGCTGAGGTCGTCCGTCAGCGCCCACTCGACCAGCCGGCCGGCCATCGCGGCGCCGTCCTCGAGGCCGAAGGGCGAGCGGAACGCCGTCGGGAACGGCAGATGATGGACGTCGGGCAGGAGCGTGCCCAGCGGCTCCTTCACTGACTTGCGGCCGGTGAGCGCGAGCGTGCCCTGCGTCATACCGTGGTAGGCGCCGCCGAACGCGACCAGGCCGGAGCGGCCGGTGGCGGTGCGGGCCAGCTTGACCGCGGCCTCGACGGCGTCGGCGCCGGTCGGGCCGCAGAACAGGACGCGCCCGTCGCGCAGGTGCTCGGGCAGGACGGCGAACAGCTGCTCGACGAACCGGTCCCGGACCGGCGTCGGCAGGTCCAGCGTCGACAGCGGCGTTCCCTCGTCGAGCGCGTCCCGCAGCGCCTGGACGACGACCGGGTGGTGGTGGCCGAGGGCCAGCGCACCGGCGCCGGCGAGGCAGTCGAGGTACTCGCGGCCGTGGTGGTCGCGGACGGTGGACCCCTGGGCCGACGCGAGCGCGACGGGCAGCCGGCGCGGGTAGGAGCGGGCGGAGGATTCTCGGTGGCGCTGGCGTTCCAGCAGGTCATCGGCGGTTTCGGCGGTTCCGGTTGCCGGCGGTTCGGCGAGCCTGAGACCCTCGTGGTACGCCACGGGCGCGGTCCTTTCACGGGGAATGATCGACAGTCAACTAGGTTTGCCTAACCTAACCCAGACTGCAAGCGATCTGGTCAGGTCCCCGTCTGCTCCGCCAGGCTGCCGGTGAGCGTGCCCTCGATGGCGACGGCGATGCAGACCACCGATCGGTCCTGCGGCCAGGCGCGCTCGTCGGGATACAGGTAGAAGAGGCCGACGTTCGGGTCGTCGTAGGCCCGGGTCGAGTAGGTGTACAGCGCGTCGGCGCAGCGCTGGTCCGCCTGGGCGACGACGCCGTCGGTACCCGGGTGGGCGTCGCCGGTGAGGTCGAACTGTGCGTACACCTCGGCCTCGTGCGGTTCGGAGCACGGGACGGCCGGCAGCGACCTGACGTAGCTGTCGGCCTCGATGTCGCGCACGCCGTTGACGCAGTCGCCGATCTCGACGTCGAAGGCCGACAGCGAGCCCTCGTCGGTGATCTGGCCGGCGTCGTCGCGGTCGGGCTCGCTGACCGTGGCGTAGACCCCGGCCGTCACGAGACCCGCCAGCCAGAGGCCGGCGCAGATCAGGCCCGCGATGGCCAGCCCGCGGCCCTGCTGACGGCCGTTCGCCGTGCGGCCGAGAGCGATGACGCCGAAGATGATCGCCAGCGGGATGCCGCCGATGATGCCGAACACGAGTGCCGCGGTGGCCATGCCGCTCGTGCCCGGCACGGGTTCCGGCGGCGGTGCGACCGGCCAGGGGCTCGGCGGGCCGTACGGCGTTCCGGCGGGGGCGTACGGCATCGGCCGGCGCGCGGCGGCGGCGCGGTGCTCACCGTAGGAGGGCGGCCCGGGCGTGGGCGTGGCGTACGGGTTCCGCTCGGCCGGCGGGGTCGGCGCCTCGGGCTCGGACATGGCCGCAATGTAGCGCCGGGTCCGGACTCAATCCCCACCACGTGACATGCCATACCTCTCGTGCGAAACGTCACAAAACGATAACCTCGGCGGACATCGGTCGATCTTGACTGGTCCTGCCCCCCTGTCGGTTCTGCGGAGAGGAACGCCTTCATGAGACGTACCGGTCACTCCCGTTCGAGTCGTCGCACCGTCATGCTGGCCGCGGCCGCCGTCCTGGCCGTCCCCGCGGTCGCCGTCCCCGCCGCCGTGGGTGCGGCGTCGCCGTCGGCGCCGTCCACCGCGGCCGCCGATCTGCCCAGCGGCAACACCGCCTACCGCACGCTGGCCGACTACGAGGCCGACCTGGCCGAACTGGTCGCCGACCACCCCGACCTCGTCAAACCGATCACGCTGCCCTACCCGACGACGTCCGGGCGCACCGTCCGCGGCGTCGAGATCAGCACGAACGTCAACGCCGACGACGGCAAGCCGACCTTCGTCGACGTCGGCATGCACCACGGCAACGAGTTCCCGAGCGGCGAGCTGACCATGGAGTTCGCCATCGACCTCGTCCAGCGCGCCGCCGCCGGCGACCGCGAGGTCACCCGGCTGCTCGACCGCGCCCGCGTCGTCGTCGTGCCGATCGTCAACGTCGACGGGTTCGTGCGCGGTCGCCGCCAGACCGACACCAACGTCGACATGAACCGCAACTACGGCCTGGGCTGGCTGCCGATCTCGACCGGCGGCGCGGCCGCGTGGTCGGAGCCGGAGTCGCGGAACATCGAGTGGCTGCTGTCGACTCGGCAGGCGACGGTGTTCAACACCCAGCACACCTGCATCCAGGTCGTCCTGTACCCGCCGCTGCAGCTCGCCGCCGGGCCCGCCCAGGACGTCGACCGGCTGCATGCGCTCGCGTCCGAGGTCGCGTCGATCTACGGCCCGGGCTACAAGGCGCTGCCGTCGGCGGAGGACTACGAGACGACCGGTGAGGCGATCGACTGGGCCTACTACGCCACCCGCGGGCTCGCGCTGACCACCGAGACCTGCCCCGACGCGGGTGTCGCGCGGACGTACGAGACCCAGGTGCTCGACGTGTACGACGAGCACCGCGAGGCGATGACGACCATGCTCGCGACCGCCGCCGACCCCGACCAGTACGCCGTCATCGACGGCAAGGGGCCGAAGGGCGCCGTGCTGCGCATCACGAAGGCGTTCGACATGTACACCAGCCCCTACGCCCAGCCGGACGGCGCCACCCGGCCGTCGTCGTTCACGACCACGCTGACGTCTGACCTCGCGCTCGGGCGGAACGGCAAGTTCGAGTGGGCCGTGAACCCGTCGTACCGGCCGATCCCGGCGTACCAGGAGGACGGGGTGCACGGGTTCCAGACCGGGTTCTACGAGGAGCCGTGGATCCTGACCTGCGAACGCCCCGACGGCACCGTCCTCCAGACCGTCCCCGTCAACGTCGACCTCGGCGAAACCGTCACCGTCGACCTCAAGGAGTGCCGCCGCGACTTCCACCGGTCGCGGCCGTGACGTAGTCCGCTGGGGCCCGGCGCCGTGCCGGGCCCCAACGGCGGTCAGCAGGTTTCGACCCTCCGCCGGGATGCCGCCCCGGTCTAGGCGCGCTGGCCCAGCTGCCGGGATGCCGGCGGTCTTGCCGCGCTGGCCCCGACCGTCGGGATGCTGCCGGAGCCGCCGTCACGTTCGGTTGCCGGGCGCGGGCCGCTGCCGCTCTGGTGCCCAGCGGTCGGAACGGCAGCCAGCAAGCCCCAGATCTCAGCCGTCGGCGTCGTCTCCGGAGCCGTGGGCGGCGTAGTAGCGGCGTGACTTGTCGCGCGAGCCGCAGGTGGCCATGCTGCACCAGCGGCGCCGGCCGTTCTTGCTGGTGTCGAGGAACAGCCAGTGGCACGACGGGCAGTCGCCGAGGCGGTGCAGCGGTCCCTGCGTGAGCAGCCCGATCGCCGACGCCGCGACCTCCCAGATCAGCACGCGCAACGTCTGCGGCTGCGCCCACGACATCCGGAACGTCTCGCCGTCGTCGACGAAGCGGCCGCGCGCGATGCCCTCCGTGTGCATGCCGTGCACCACGTCCAGATCGTCGGGCGCCGGCCGTTCGCCGTGCGCCAGCGGCTGGAACACCCGGAACACGGTCTCGCGCAGCTCGCGGGCGACCGGGAGCGTGAACCGCAGACTCGGATCGCCGTCGACGGGGTGCCCGACGGCGCGCGCCCACGTCACGACCTCGTCCGGCGACGCCAGCCAGTCGCGCCGGGCGACCGGGCGCGCGTTGACGGTGTTCGCGAAGTCGAGGCAGAGCGCGTTGCCGACCAGTTCGACGTCGGTCATGCAGGCCAGAATATCTCACCGTTCATCAGGCGTTGACAGGTAAGAACGACGTGTGCCAGAACTACTACCAGTCAAACGGCGATGAAGGGTGAGAATCCGATGCGTGCGCTCCCGGTCTCGTTGGGCCGGTCGTTCAACGGGCTGTGGTTCGGTACCGGGGCGGCGAACCTCGGCGACGGCATGGCGCTGTTCGTGCTGCCGTTGCTGGCGATCGCCGTCGACGCGTCCGCCGGTGGCGTCGCGGCGGTGACGGCGGCGCTGACGCTCGCGTGGCCGGTGTTCGGGCTGCACGCGGGCTGGATCGTCGACCGCGTCGACCGGCGAGCGCTGCTGACCACGGTGAACGTGGTGCGCGGACTGGTGCTGGGCGGGGTCACGGCCGCTTTCCTGATCGACGCGCTGACGCTGCCGCTGATCCTGGTCGCCGCGGTGCTGCTCGGCGTGGCCGAGACGCTGGTCGACACCGCGCTGACCTCGACCATCCCGCTGGTCGTCGAGCCGGCCGGGCGAAGCCGGGCGAACGCGCGCATCGAGGCGACCATCAACGTGACGAACCAGCTGGCCGGCCCGCCGCTCGCCGGTCTGCTGGCCGGCGCGACCCTCGCCCTGGCGACCGGCGCCAGCGCGGCGCTCTACCTCGTCGCCGTCGCCGGGGTGCTCATGATGACGCTGCACCGCCCGGCGCCCGCTCCCGCCGCACCGGCCGGAGCGGACCCCCTCGCGGCCGAAGCGGGCTCCATCGTCGCGGCCCGGGCCGAAGCCGCCGGCCCCGGGGCGTCGCCCGGATCGTCCGCCGGCGCCGGCAGCACCGAAGCGGCCCCGTCGGCCGGCCGCAGGCGGGGCGAGCTGGTCGCCGGGTTCCGGTTCCTGTGGCGCGAGCCGGTCGTGCGGACCCTGACGTTGTTCACGGCGGCCATGAACGTGGTCTGGGCGGTGGCGACCGCGCTGCTCGTCGTCTACGTCGTCGAGCCGGGACCGCTGGGGTTGACGGCCGCGCAGTACGGGCTGCTGCTGACGGGGATGGCGGTCGGCGGGCTGATCGCGTCGGTGCTGGTCGAGCCGCTGCGCCGGTGGGTCGGCACCACCCGCCTGATGATCGCCGACGCCGTCGGGACGGTCCTGTTCGTGGCGCCGGTCGCGTTCGACGCCGGGATCTGGGCGGTCGCGGGCGGCGCCGTCGTCGCGGGGGCGGGGTCGAGCATCTGGCGCATCCTCGCGGGCACGATCCGGCAGAACCTGTCGCCGCCTGAACTGCTCGGCCGCATCTACTCGGCGTCGCGGATGATCAGCTGGGGCGTCATCCCGGCGAGCGCTGCCCTGGCCGGCGTCATCGCGGAGGTGTGGGGGCTGCGGACGGCGTTCGTGGCGGCGACGGTGCTCGGGGTGGCGGTGCTGGCGGCGTTCGTGCCGTTCGCGCTCCGGACGGACCTCGACGCCGCCGTCCGCGGTCCGGCCGGCGACGCGGTCCCGGCGGCGAGCTAGCGGCCCGGCGTCCGGTCCGAGCCGACGACGCGAATGCCGTACTGGTCGATGACGTGGGTGGGGTGGCCGTACTTGTCGGCGTGTCCCTGGGCTACGTGCTCAGCGCTGCCGTAGGACGAGAACCTGCGGCCGGACGTGTTGCAGACCGGGCAGAACGCCCGGTACGACGGCGCCGGGCGCGCATCGGCGCTCTGGCCCTCGGAGGGCACCGGTCTCACCCCTGACCCGTCAACCGAGCCGCGTCCATCGTGCCCCTCCATCCTCGTTGCGCGACGACGTTCACCGGTGCCATCGCCCGAGGGCTCGAAAAGGGCACGGCCCGGCGGCGACCGCGTGACGTCGTCAGCCGCCGACGCGGTGGGTCAGCCGGAGGAGGCGGAAGCCGAGCGCGTCCCCGCGAACGCCGGATAGAGGCGAGGTGGCGGTGCGCCGGCGTCCGGCCAGCGCCGCACCATCGCATCGGCCAACTCGGCGGACCAGACCGCGAGGTCGTGCAGGATGCCGGCCCGGGCGGCGAGCCGCCGGAACACCCCGAGCTGCTGAACCAGTTGGGCGCGCCGCCGCCAGCTGTCGTACGCCGACTGGTCCGTCTGCGCGATCAGCGGAAGGCGGGTCACCCGGCCCGCCAGCGCGGTGGCCGCGCCGACCGCGAGCATCTCGTCGTACGCCGGCCACACGTCGGCCGGAAGCGACTCCGCCAGCACCGCTCGGTACGCGCGGTCGGCGTCATCGACGACGTCGACCGGCAGGACCGACCAGTTCGGGCTGTGGTGAGGAAAGGGGTAGTGCAGGAACGAGACGTCGAAGCCGATGTGCCCGTAGCGGCTGCCCTCGAAGTCGACCAGCCGCACGCCGTGCTCGGTGACGAGCGCGTTGGTCGGGTTGAGGTCGTCGTGCACCAGGGCCGCGAAGGCGCCCGGGTCGTCGAGTTGCGAGCGGACGAACGCGAGGTCGTCCCGCGCGATCCGGGCGTCCGGGAGGCCGAGGTCGGCGCAGGCAGCCTCGACCGCGGACCAGCGACGCGTGCCGCGCGTCCCGGAGTCGCCGCCGGTCGTGACGTCGGCCGCGCCGAACTCGGCCAGGGCCGCCTCGTGGTCGGCGCGGCGTCCCGACGTGCTCGCGTGGAGCCGCCCGACGGCGCGGCCGTACGCCACCATCGCCGCGGCCGCTCGTGCGCGGTCGTCGCCGAGGAGCACCTGCTCCAGCGTCGGCCACGTCCCGAGGTCGGACTGCACGACGACGCCGGCCTCGTCGTCGGCGAGGATCACCCGCGCGGCGATCTCGCTCCGCCCGAGCGTCCGCAACCCGGCGACCTCGCGCCGCAGGTACGCCGGCCCGCCGTGCCCCGCACCGTCGACGCGCCTCGTCTTCACGATGACCGAGCCGCCCACCCCGGGCAGGTCGCGGTCGAACACCAGCCGGGTCACCGGCGCCCAGTGGTGGCCGACTCCGTCCGCCGCCACGACCACCGGTCGTCGCCCGCAGATCGCGGTCAACCCGTGCAGGACGGCGTCTCGTCGCGCGGCGGTCAGTGGATGGTGCACGCTCGGACTCCCCAGGTGGGTCGGACCGCATGGTAGTCATGCTGTCGGACCCACGTGCGAGCATGGCCCGATGGACGACACCGCGCGACCGCTGCGCCGGCCCGAGGCGTCCGTCGCCGTCGAGCACCTGGGCTGGCGGTACCTCCTGGCGCGCTTCCACACCGGCGTGGCGGTGGAGTCGCCGGCCGAGGCGGTCGAGGTGACGGCCACGGCGGTGCGCGCGGCGGGACCGGCGGCCGAGGGTCACCTGCAGGCCGACCTGCGGCCGGGACGCGTGCTGCTCAGCCTGCAGGACGCCGCGCTGGCGAACGTCACCAGCGTCGACGTCGACGCCGCGGCGCGCATCACGACGGCGCTGCGGGCGGCCGGGCGCGAGGCCGACCCCGCGGTCGGCGGGCGGCCGCGGTCGGAGCAGTCGCTCGAGATCGCCATCGACGCGCTCGACATCCCGGCCGTCCGGCCGTTCTGGAAGGCCGTGCTGGCGTACGACGACGAACCCGGGCTGGACGGCCCGACGGACGCGCTGGTCGACCCACTCGGGCAGGGGCCGGCGGTCTGGTTCCAGCAGATGGACGCGCCGCGGCCGCAGCGCAACCGCATCCACATCGACCTCAGCGTCCCGCACGACGAGGCCCGGCGACGGCTCGCGGCGGCGCTCGACGCCGGCGGACGGCTGGTGAACGACGGGCGGGCGCCGGCGTTCTGGGTGCTGGCCGACGCCGAGGGGAACGAGATCTGCATCTGCACCTGGCAGGGACGGGACTGATGCGATGACGACGTCTGGCCGGTGGGGCGACGACGGTGAGGTGGCCGCCGGCGCGCGTGAGGTTACGGGTGCGAGGCGGCCGGTGTGGGCTGTCGGCCGGCGTGCTGAGGTGATGCGATGACGACGCTGGGGTTGGTGGGGGTGCCGTCGAGTGTGGCGGCGCACTGGCCGGGCCAGGAACAGGCGCCGGCGGCGCTGCGGGCCGCCGGGCTGGTGGAGCGGCTGCGGCAGACCGGCCACGAGGTGCACGATCACGGCGACCGCCCGGTCCGGCGCTGGGCCGCGCACCCGGCGGACGGCGAGCCGAACAACCTCGGCGGCGTGGTCGAGGTGCTCGACGACACCCGCAGGGCCGTCGCCGCCGTCATCGAGGCCGGCGAGACACCGGTCGTCGTCGGGGGAGAGTGCACGCTGACCATCGCCGTCGTCAGCGCGTTCGCCACCGCCGGGCAGGACGTCGGGCTCGTGTACGTCGACGGCGGGCAGGATCTCCAGACGCCGGCCGACCACCCGCACGAACTGATCGCCGACGGCATGGGCGTCGCGCACCTGCTCGACCTCCCCGGCACCGCGCCCGCGCTGAGCGGCTTCGGTCCGCGCCGTCCGCTGCTCACCGCCGACCAGGTCTGCTTCTTCGGCTACGCCGACCACGACGAGGACGTGCACGGGCGCGTGCCCAGCTGGCGGTTCCCCGTCGCGTCGGTCGCGCCCGACCCGCCCGCCGCCGCCCGGCTCGCGCTCGCCGCCGTCGCGTCGGTGACCAGCCGGTTCGTCGTTCACCTCGACGTCGACGTCGTCAACTTCCTCGACCTCCCGGCGGCCGACGTGCCGCAGTACCGCGGCCTCACGCTGGCGCAGGTGACCAGCGCGGTGACGGTGATGGTGGGCCACCCCGGGTTCGCCGGTCTGGTGCTCACCGAGTTCAACCCCGACCACGGCGAACCCGACGGCTCCACGGCCGGGCGCCTGGCCGAGGCAGTCGCCGCGGTGTTCACGCCGGCGCGCTGAGCCGCGACTCCACCCGCGCCAGCACCCGCCGCTGCGCCTCGTTCAGCACGTCGCCGGTGTACGCCGACAGCAGCGGCGCCACCGCATCGAGATCGAGATCGTCGTCGCCCGCGGCCTGGAACTCCGCCACGATGGGCGCGACCATGGCCGCGAGGTCGTCGGCCAGCCGCTCGATCTCCGCGTCGTCGCTGCCGGGCCCGAGCTCGTCCATGCGCGCGTAGAGCTTCCGGCTCGCCGCCATGACCCCCGGGTCGGTCATCCGCTCGTACAGCTGGGCCAGCCGCGGCAGCCGCTCCTCGCCCACGAGATGCGCGACGAGAATCGTCTGCTCGCGGTCGACCCGGGCCAGCGTGGCCGGGGCGTCGGCGTCGGCCCACGCCGCGAAGTGACGGGCCAGCTCGTGCGGCAGGTCGGGCGCGCCGCGGTCGCGGCGCAGCTCTGCCACGACGGCCCGGCGTGCCTCCAGCCGCTGGATCTGCGCCGCCAGCTCGTCGTCGAGCTGATCGAGCAGTTCGACGGCCTCGGCGTCGGGCTGGTCGAGGAGATCCGGCAGCGCGGCCAGCGGGAAGCCGAGCGCCGTCAGCCGCTTGATCCGCAGCAGCCGGATCAAGTGGTGCACGTCGTACCTGCGGTACCCGTTGGCCGACCGCGGCGGCTCGTCGAGCACCCCGACCTGGTGGTAGTGCCGCAACGCGCGGACGGTGACGCCGGCCAGCGCGGCCAGCTCGCTACTGCGCACTCATGGACACCTCCTCGGACGGCGCGCTCGTGGAATCAACGGTACGCAGCGCCTGTGAACGCAGTGTGACGATCGCCGCCACCAGCCACACCGCGGCCACCGCGACCGCCGCCACCCGCACGGAGCCGTACTCGGTGAGCACCGCCGCGAGCATGATCCCGGCCGGCGGCGCGGCCGTCGTGATGGCGTTCTGCGTGCCCATGACGCGGCCGCGGAACGCCTCGGGCACCCGCTCGATCATGAGGACGCCGAGCAGGCTGCCGGACACTCCGCTGAACGCGCCCACCAGGAACGCTCCCGCGAACACCGTCCACGGCGCCACCAGGCCGGCGACGACGGCGAACCCGGCGGTCGTCCCGGCGACACCGGTGAGCAGCCAGAACCGCCGCGACGCTCGCGGCCCGGCCATCGCGTACGTTCCGGCGCCGAGCAGCATGCCCGCGGCGATCGCGGTGAGGACGAACCCGACCTGCTCCGGGCGGCCGGCGTCGAGGAAGTACACCGGCAGGACGAGGCCCTGCAGCGCGGCCAGGACGAACACGGACGTGACGGAGATCAGGGTGACGGTCGTGAGGAACCGCGACCCGGTCAGCACCCGCCAGCCGGCCACGAACTGCCGCCACGACGAGCCCGCGGGCCGGGCGCTCCCGCCGTCGGTCGCCGTGTCGATGACGCCGACCCGATGCGGGATCGCCAGCGTGATCAGCGCCGCACCGAGCGACGTCGCCGCCGTCAGCCACAGCACCGTCGACCCGTCGAACAGCGCCATCAGCGTTCCGGCCGCCGCGGGCCCGGCCAGCAGCGCGACGGCGCCCAGTGCCTCGCGGGCGCCCATGAGCCGTTCCGCGGAGACGCCGCTGTGCCGGACGATCGCCGGCAGCAGCGCGTCGCGCGCCGTCATCCCCGGCACGTCGCCGAGCGAGCCGACGATCCCGAACAGCACGAACCAGCCCAGCTCCAGCCCGCTGACCGCGTCGACGACGGGGAGCGCGGCGACCGCCCCGGCCGAGACCAGGTCCGTGACCACCGACGACGTGCGCCGGTTGATCCGGTCGATCACGACGCCCATGAACAGGCCGGCCAGCACCGCGGGCACCGCCGTCGCCGCGGCCACCCAGCCGGCGCCGAGCGCGCTGCCGGTGGTCTGCAGCACGATCAGCGGCAGCGCGACGCCGGCGACGGAGTTGCCGAGCAGACTCAGCGTGTAGGACGCGAGGTACGCGACCGGGATCAGCCTCATGCGTCCAGCGAAAACTATGACGTCGCGTCGGGGTCAACCCGACGTCGACGCCCGTCCGGGAGAGACTGGGTCCGTGACTGCCGATCCCACGCCGGGCGACCTGATGCGGCGCATCGCGTTCCTGCTCGAGCGGGCCCGCGAACCCACCTACCGGGTGCGCGCCTTCCGCACGGCCGCCGCGACCGTCGACGAGGTGGGGATCGCGGAGTTGGTGGAGCGGGTGGAGGAGGGCACGCTGACCGAGCTGCCCGGCATCGGCAAGGTGACGGCGACGGTCATCAGCGAGGCGCTGGCCGGGGAGGTGCCGGTGTACCTGCGCCGCCTGGAGGCGACCGGCGGCCGGCCGGTCGCGGAGGGCGGCGCGGAGATCCGGGCGGCGCTGCGCGGCGACCTGCACACGCATTCGGACTGGTCCGACGGCGGCAGCCCGATCCCGGAGATGGTCGCGGCCGCCGCCGAGCTGGGCCATGAGTACGTCGCGCTGACGGACCACTCGCCGCGGCTGACCGTCGCGAACGGCCTGTCGGCGGAGCGGCTGAGGCAACAGCTCGACGTCGTCGCGGAGGTGAACAGCCGGAGCAATGGCATCCGCGTCCTCACCGGCATCGAGGTCGACATCAACGAGGACGGCTCGCTGGACCAGAGCGACGAGCTGCTCGGCCGGCTCGACGTCGTCGTGGCGAGCGTGCACTCGAAGCTGCGCATGGCGTCCGACGAGCTGACCGAGCGCATGGTGACGGCCATCGCCAACCCGCACACGGACGTGCTCGGGCACTGCACCGGCCGCCTCATCACGGGCGGGCGCGGCACCCGGCCGGAGTCGACGTTCGACGCGGAGATCGTGTTCGCCGCGTGCGCGCGGTTCGGCGTCGCCGTCGAGATCAACTCGCGGCCGGAGCGGCTGGACCCGCCCAAGCGGCTGCTCCGGCTGGCGGTCGAGGCGGGTTGCTCGTTCGCGCTCGACACCGACGCGCACGCGCCCGGCCAGCTGGACTGGCAGCCGTACGGGTGCGAGCGGGCGGCCGCCTGCGGCGTGCCGATCGAGAAGATCGTCAACACCTGGCCGGTCGACGAGCTGCTGGCCTGGACCCGGCGAGGCTGAGCCGGGGGGTTGACGTCAGAGCCAACTGTTGGCGCTGAGGTCAACCGGCCGGAACAACAGACCTGACGCCCCAGCGCTGGGGTCAGTGCGGACGGCGGACGGCGAGGGCTCCGGCGGCCAGCGCGACGACGGCCATGACGGCGCAGCCCCAGAGGGCGGCGACCGGCCCGTTCGCGTCGACGAGGACGCCGAGCAGGCTGGTCGTGCCGGCTGCGACGCCGACGCTGACGCCGAGCGCCATCCCCGCCGCCAGCCCGGCGTGCCGCGGCAGGCCGTCCTGCGCGACGATGACCAGCGGGTAGAAGATCCCCTCGATCACCAGCCCGATCACGATCAGCAGCACGACGGCCAGCAGCGGCCCGGTCAGCGGCAGCACCGCCGACAGCGGCACCAGCGCGAGCACCGACACCAGCACCACCGGCCGCCGCCCGTGCCGGTCGCCGACCGCGCCGGCCGCGTACGTCCCGACGGCGCCGGCCAGCAGCATGCCGGTGACGGCCGCGCTGCCCAGGCCGACGCCGGCGCCGAGGGTCTCGTCGAACCAGACCGGCGCGAACGCCATCAGCCCGAACAGCACGCCCGCGGCCGCCGTCGCGCCGAGCGTCGCGAACCCGAACGTGCGCCAGTCGTCGGGCAGCTCGACGGAGCCGGCGGCGTCGCCCGGCGCCGCCAGGTCGGACGGCACGCCGCGGCCCAGCAGCAGCGCGCCGACCAGCGGGATGACGGCGACCGCGCCGGCCGCCTCGATGCCGTACGCCGCGCCGAGCGGGACGACCAGCGACGGGCCGAGGGCGAAGCCGATGTTGCCGCCGAGCGCGAAGACGCCCAGTGCGGCGCCGGGGCTGGCGGCGGCCGCGGCGCGGGTCGCGCGGAACGCCTCGGGGTGGAAGATCGCGACGCCGAGGCCGCCGAGCAGCAGCGCGACGGCGATGGCGGCGAACGAGTCGAGCAGGGTCGCGGCCAGCAGCCCGCCGCCGGTCAACGCGAGCCCGAGCGGCTGCAGCCACGCCGCCCGGACGCGGTCGCCGACGACGCCGGCCAGCGGCTGCATGACCGACGACGCGAGGCTGCCGGCCAGCACCAGCAGCCCGGCGTCGGCGTAGGACATGCCGCGCTCGGCGACGAAGAACGGGATCAGCGCGGGGACGGCGGCCTGGAACAGGTCGGCGCCGGCGTGCGCGACGGTGAGCCGGGCGACCTTGCCGCGGTCGACGTCCTGCCCGGGGATGACCCGCTCGAGCAGGGCCGTCATGGCAGTAGCCCGTGCAGCGCGAGGCCGAGGACGGCGTCCGTGGCGCGCTTCGCCGGCCAGCGGTGTTCGCGGCGCAGGTGGCGGTAGGTCTCGCAGACCTGGACGTAGAGGACGGTGGCGGTCTCGTCCGGATCGGTGAAGGGACGCAGCGAGCCGTCCAGCGCGCCGTCGCGCAGCAGCCGGACGATCGGCGCGGTGAACTCGGTGCGGGTGAGCGAGTCGTCGCCGGGATCGTGGTAGATCGCGTTCAGCGTCGGGTCGTCGAGCCCGGCCATGAGATCGGCCCGCTCGTCGGTGATCGCACAGAAGACCTCGAACGCCGCGGTCAGCCGGGTGCGGGCGTCGCCGGGGCCGGCGAGGACGGGGAGCAGCCGCTCGCGCTCCTCGCGGGCCAGCTCGTCGCGCAGCGCGACCAGGATGGCCGCGCGCGTCTCGCCGCGCCGGTACAGCGTGACGCGGGTGATGCCGGCCTCCTTGGCGATGTCGGCCATCGAGGCGCCGCCCAGCTGCTGCCGCTCGGCCAGCCGCTTGGCCGCGGCCAGGACGTCCTGAGACACCGTCGCTTCACTCACGATACAAGGTGTATCACGGTGCAGCTCAGGGCGTCCAGACCTCGGGGGTGTGTCTGACGGAAAAACCGTCAGACACACCCCCGAGCGGCGGTGGATCAGCCGAGCCGGTAGGCCCGGATCACCTCCTGCTCCAGCCGGGTGCCGTCACCCTGGGCGTCGATCCGCAGCGAGACGTGCTCGGCGTCCTTCGGGTGCCGGACGGTGACGGAGTACTCGCCGTCGTCGCCGCTCGCCCGCACCACCGCCGGCCGCCAGGTGGCGCCGTCGTCGTAGGACACCTCGACCCGCACCCGCCGGACCGTCGGCGACTCCGCACCGACCTGCCCGCCGACGGTGAGGTCGAAGCGGAACGTCCGCCCGGACGGCGCCCGGTTCAGCCCGTCCAGCGGCACGTCGTACGACGCGAACAGCAGCGGCAGGAACGCGCAGTTCCGGTGCCCGCGGTCGGTGCACGCGTACTGCACGGGCAGGTCGCCGACGTCGGACGCCGGGGCGGCCGACTGGAACGTCCACGCCGTCGACGACCGCGTCCCGAAGCTCCACGGCGCGTCGGACCAGGCGTCGATCTCCAGCCGGTACTCCGAGTCCGCCGGGACCGCGGCCAGCACGCCACGCCCGGTCCGCCGGCTCACCACCAGCTCGTCGTCGCGGTACAGGCGGGTCGCCGAGTTCTCCCAGCGGGTGTCCCAGGCGCCGTAGTGGCCGTCGCCGGAGTCGGCGAGGTCCTCGATCCAGAAGAACAGCTCGTCGTCGTCGCGGCAGGCCGGGCACGGGATCGCCATCCGGTCCTGCTCGAGCACCTCGCGCCGCGGCGTCGGCACGAACGGCGCGCCGAACCAGGTGTCCTCCAGCTCGTCGCCGGGCTCGAGCGTCCGCAGCCGGTCGCGGGCGTGCCGGGCCAGCGTCACCTCGTCGGTCTCGTAGCCGGAGAGCTGCTTGAACCAGAGCATGTCCGGCGTGGTCAGCACGTACTCCGTCCGCTCCAGCGGCGCCCGGAAGTAGCGGTAGGAGTCGAACGACGACACCTGCCAGGGCGCGAACGACGGGTTGACGTCGGAGACGGTGCGTTCCGGCGCGTCCGCGCGGTAGGTGCTGGTCACGGTGGCGAGGTCGTCGGTCTCGACGACGTGCGCGAGGTCGGTCCCGACCGCGCCGTCCTCGTCGAAGCGCAGGTCGTAGAGGAAGTCGCTGACCGGCGTCGAATGGACGGTGACGGTGCCGCCGCCGCGGGCCAGCAGCGTCTCGGCCTCGCTGAGGTCCAGCGCGGCCGCCGGGATCGGCAGCCCGCGCTCGACCGCGCCGGCGAACGGGTAGCCGTTCCGGCTGTAGAGGAACGCCACCTCGGCGCCCGCCGCCGCGACCGCCCGGATCTGCTCGCTCCACTGCCCGCCGGTCGCCTCGACCAGCGCGATCTTCCCGTCGAGGTCGACGGCGGCCAGCTCGGCCGGGGTCGCGGCGCCGGCGTCGGCGACGTCGTGGCGGAACCGGCCGTCCGGCAGCTTCGGCGCGTAGGTGAAGTACTCCGGCTCGAACGACGCCAGCCCGGCGCCGTCGACGACGAGGTCCGGCTCGGCCAGCGAGAACTGCGTGACGAGGTGGAACCCGCCCTCGGTGACCTCCTCGGTCGGCGCCGCGTACACGTCGGTGAACGGCTCGCCGAGCAGGTACCGGTAGTGCATGGCCTCGCCGGCCAGCGGGAACCGCCAGAACTCCAGCTTCGCCGACACGCCCTCGACGGTCCGGCCGACGTCGGCGGTCACCGGGACCGCGGTGCGGCCGTCCAGCACGGCGCTCGCGCCGCCCGGCCCGACCTCGATCTGCGGGTCGCCGGCGAACGTGTACGTGTACCGCTCGCCGTCCAGCTCGCTCATGATGCTCAGCGCGCTGTACGTGCCCGGTGGGACGCGGACGGTCGCCTGGCCGCGTGCGTCCAGGTTCGGGAACGACACGTGCTTGGACGAGTCGTCGACGTTGCCGACCTGGACGGTGGCGCCGCGGTTCGGGTTGCCCTGGCGGTCCAGGACGGTGACGGTCAGCTCGTACACCTCCGGCTCCTTGTTCAGCCCGAGCGGCAGCACGACGCTCACCCCGTCCGGGCCGGTCCCGGTGACGAAGCCGCTGTACAGGCCGGCCGCGCCGAGCGACGGGTCGAGCGTGACGTCGACGGTGGCGGTGCCGCTCGCGGGGACGGTGACCGACGGCGCGCCCAGCGCCAGCATGCCGGCCGGCGCGGGGGTCGTCCCGGCGGTGGCGGCCGCGGTGAGGTCCAGCGTGACCGGCGCCGCCGTGACGTTGTTGAACGTGACGGTGCGGACGATCGGCTCCAGCGCGGTCTGCGGGTAGGGCAGGTAGCCGAAGTTCAGCGGCGCCGGACCGGCGTAGACGCCCTGTGCGACGGCGGTCGCGACGTCGAGGCGGCCGCCGCCCTGCTGGTAGACGGTGAGCCCGTCGCGCGGGATCGCCGTCGACACCAGGGCCGCCTTGACCTGCTCGGGCGTCCAGTCCGGGTGCTGCTGGCGGACGATCGCGGCGGCGCCGGCGACGTGCGGCGTGGCCATCGAGGTGCCGGACGCGCTCGTGTACAGCTCGTCGACCGGCGTGCCCATGGCGGTGCCGGCGGCCCGGGCGGCGACGATGTTCGTGCCGGGCGCGGTGAGGTCGGGCTTGACGGCGTGGTCGCCGACCCGCGGGCCGCGGCCGGACGTCGACGCCAGGTCGTCGGTCTTCGTGACGTTGCCGACGGTGAGCGCGGCGTCGGCGGCGCCCGGGCTGGTCAGCGAGTAGGCGCTGGGCCCGTAGTTGCCGCCGGCGATGACGAACAGCGCGCCGGTCTCGGCGGTCAGCTCGTTCACGGCCTGGCTGAGCGGGTCGGTGCCGTCGGTCGGCCATCCGCCGAGGCTCATGCTGACGACGTCGGCGCCGTTCCGCGCGGCCCACTCCATGCCGGCGATCACCCACGAGTCCTGCCCGTTGCCGCCGTCGTCGAGCACCTTGCCGATCATCAGGTCGGCGCCCGGCGCGACGCCCTGACGAGCGCCGCCGGAGCCCGCGCCGGTGCCGGCGACCGTCGCCGCGACGTGGGTGCCGTGGCCGTGCCCGTCGACCGGGTTGTTCCCACCGGTGAAGTCCTGTTGAACGGTGAGTTGGCCGGCGACATCCGGGTGCGCGGGGTCGATGCCGGTGTCGAGGACGGCGACCGTGCTGCCGGTGCCGTCGAACCCCTGCTCCCAGGCCGCGGGCGCGCCGACCATCGGCACGCTGACGTCGAGGGTCGCGGCCACCGTGCCGTCCAGCCAGACGCCGCCGACGGAGCCGTCGGCCTCGACGGCGTCCCAGAACGTGCCGGCGTCGGCCTTCGCGACCTCGACCGCGGCGCCGTCGATGCTGGGCAGCGGCAGCGTGGCGTCGCTGGCCGGCAGGTTCTCGGCGCGGGCGGCGACAGAGGACGCGGACCGCGCGGCGGCGCCGTCATAGGTGACGATGACCGGCAGCTCGCTCGCCGCGTCGTCGGCGTACCCGCTCTCGATCAGCCGCGTCACGTTGAACAGCTGGTCGTCGACGGTGCCGGCACGGACCTGCGGCGCGACCCGGGCCGGGACGACGTAGGTGTCGCCGTCCAGCTCGTACGCCTCGACCGCGCCGCCGCCCGCGGCGGCGACCGCGACCGACGTCTTCCCGCCGACGGTGGTCATGTCGACGATGTCGCCGGTGACCAGCGTGACCCGGGTGGTGGCCCCGGACGTGTCGCCGGCGGCGGCCGCGGTGTCCGCGTCCGTTTCGGCGGTGCCGGGCGCCGACGTCGCGGGGGCGGTGGCGCCGGCGGTGGCGGCCAGCGCGACGGCCAGTGTGGTGGCGGTCCAGGCGGCCGGTCGTCGTCGGCGGGATCGGGGCACGGGCGCGCTCGGGGGCATCGCGTCGTTCTCTCTCGGCGGGGGCGGGACGAGACGTGGTCCGTCCCAGATGGGCCGGATGTCCGGTCCGGCCAATCTGGCATCGCCGCGGCCCGGCGCGGAAGGACTAGGCGTGGCCGGTAGGCGCCATTGGCGCAAAGATGCCGCTGGTCAGGCCCGGCTGACCGCCTCCCGCTCGGCGAGCAGCGCGGCGCTGAGCACCGAGAGGTCGTCCCCGCCGTGCCCGGCCTCGATGGCCCGCCGCATCTGCGCGAGCGCGGCACGCTGGACGGCGGTGTCGAGGCCGCGCCGCTCCGATGCCGTGACGACGTGCTCGAGGCCGGCGGCGATCGTGCTCAGCTCCGCGATGTCGGCGTCGTAGCGATCCGCGTCCAGCCGGGCGCCGTGCTCGGCCATCGAGGCCTTCAGCAGGCCGGCCATGTCCTCGGCCAGCGGGACGAGGTCCGCGCCGTCGATGCCCTCGGCCTTGGCCAGCGCGAACGCGTGCGTCATGCCGGCGGCCGCCGTCCAGAACAGGTCCAGCAGCGCGACGTCGAAGGCGGCGGCCCGGCTGGGGTCGGCGCCGAGGTGGCGCTGCGTCCCGCCGAGTGCGGCCAGCGTCGCCGCGTGGCGGCGGTAGAGGTCGCCCGGCCCGCTGTAGATCAGCGCGGCGTCCGGCGTGTCGATGGTGATCGTCGGCGTCATGATCGATCCGTCGAGGTAGTCGACGCCGTGATCGGCGGCCCAGGCGGCCATGGCGCGCGCTGCGTCGGGCGTGTCGGCGGTGAGGTTCACGACGGTGCGCCCGCGCAGCGCCGCGGCGGCCGGCTCGAGCAGCTGTCGCGCGGCCGCGTAGTCGACTACGCACACCACGACGAGGCCGGCGCCCGCGACCGCGTCGGCGACGCTCGCGGCCCGCCTCGCGCCGGCCGCCACCAGGGCGTCGCCCTTCGCCGCGGAGCGGTTCCAGACCGTCGTCGGGTGGCCGTGGGCGAGGAAGGCACGGGCGAGCGCCTGCCCCATCTTGCCGAGTCCAAGGACCGTGACCTGCGGAGATGTCGTCATGGCGGGTACGCTAAACCTTCACGCTGACGTGAGAGTCAAGTCGACGGAGGATGCGATGCGGATCGGCGAACTGGCCCGGCGGACCGGCGTGACGGAGCGCGCGCTGCGCTACTACGAGGAGCAGAACCTGCTGCGTCCGGCCCGGCTGCCCAGTGGCTACCGCGACTACGCCCCGTCCGACGTCGATGCGGTGCGGCACGTGCGGTCCCTGCTCGCGGCCGGGCTGCCGAGCCACCTGATCGCCGACCTGCTGCCGTGCATGGTCGACACCGGCGAGGGGCTGATGCCCGGCTGCCGGTCGATGCTGCCGCCGCTGGAGTCCGAGCGCGACCGCCTGACGTCTGCGATCGAGCAGTTGACGACGGCGCGGGCGCAGCTGGTCGCGTTGATCGACCGCACCCCCGACGACGACGCCGAGTACGACGCCTGGGTCGCGGCGCACGGGGCGGCCTGATCCTGTTGACGCGGCCCGAGCCGGTGCGACAGGCTGTGAGCCTGGCGTGGCTCCCGCCTCACCTTCGCCGGCCGGCCCCAGCCCGGCCTCGCACCTGAAGGCAAAGGGACTTCTGATCTCGAGCCGCTCGTCCTGGTCGACCGCCTCGGACGGGATCGCTGGGGGATCACGTGCGAGTGCGTGGGAGGCCAGCGATGACAACCGACCGAAACCTCAAACGACGGGTCCGTGCCCGCGCCGCCAAGACCGGCGAGTCGTACACGGCCGCGCTGCGCAACGTCCGCCCGGAGCCGTCCGCCGACGAGCCACCGAGGGCGGCGCCGCTGCCCATCGCCGTCGCGCAGTCGACCGTCCGCACCGACCCCGCCGACGCCGACGGCCTGCGTGCCAGCGGCGCCGAGGTGCGCCGGCTGATGACGGACGCGGCCGCGGCGGGCGCGCGGCTGGTGCACTTCACCGAGGGGGCGATCTGCTTCCCGGACAAGTACGCCCTCTCCGAACTGGGCCCGGACGAGGCGGGGCCGGCCGACTGGAGCCGGGCCGCGTGGACGGTGCTGGAGGACGAGCTGGGGCAGGTCGCCCGGCTGGCGGATGAGCTGGCGATCTGGACGGTGCTCGCCGCGCCGCACCGACGCCCGGCGCCGTCGCGTCCGCACAACAGCCTGTACGTCGTCTCCGACGAGGGCGCGGTGGTGGCCCGCTACGACGAGCGGACCCTGTCGAACACCAAGCTCAGCTTCCTGTACGAGCCCGGCGCCGCGCCCGTCACCGTCACCGTCGACGGGTACCGGCTCGGGCTCGCGCTCGGGATGGACGTGCACTTCCCGGAGCTGTTCACCGAGTACGAACGCCTCGACGTCGACGGCGTGCTGGTGTCGTACGAGACCGGCGGCGTGCCCGGCCGCGAGACCGTCACGACCGAGGCCCGCGGCTACGCGGCGGCGAACAGCTACTGGATCAGCCTCGCCGTCCCCGCCGACGCGTCGGGCCCGCACGCCGGCATCATCGGCCCGCGCGGCGGCTGGTCCGCCAGTTGCCCGCCCGACGGCACTCCCGCCGTCGCCGTCGCCGGCGTCCACCGCGACGACGAGCTCAGCCCGTACGCCCGCGACTGGCGCCGCCGCACCCGCGACCGCGTCAGTCTCTGACGGCCTCACCGGCGGGGTCTCGCTGCCACTGCGGAACGGCAGCGAGACCTCCGTCGCGGGGCCCTAGCCGTGGAACCGGTAGGAGTACAGGTCGCCGTCGTCGAGGTGGAAGCGCAGCCGGACGGGCGTCCCGGCCAGGGCACTGAGGTCGTGGGCGCCGGACCAGCGGATGCGGTGGTCGGTGCGGTCGCCCATGACCTTGCGGCTCTCCTCCAGCGTGAAGCCGGGGATCGGCTCGCCGTCGGCGTCGAGGATCTCGACCCGCAACGTGCCGCCGGGCGCCAGGGCGGCGTTGACGCTGAGGGCGCGGCCGTCGAACACCAGCGGCCTGGTCGTGACGACACCGGGCTGGTCGCCGCCGTTGGCCAGTGAGGCGAAGCCGTCGACCCGCCAGGTCGCCATGCCGATGGCGGCGCCGCGGTTCGGCGAGCCGTCGTGGAAGCCGTCCCAGCCGGAGTAGTACAGGCGCAGGTCGCGGCCGGTCTGCACCAGGGAGCTGGCGGTGTAGATCATGCCGGCGTCCCACGAGCCCGGGACGCCGCGCGGGATCACGCTGCGGCGGTCGTCGCGCGTCCAGGTCCGCAGATCGTCGCTGAACGCCACCTGCACGTCGACCGGGCCGGAACCGGCCATGCCCGGCGTGCCGCCGCCTGGCTTGTAGATCCACGGGAAACCGACCCAGCCGCCCTGGTACGCGGTGACCGGGAAGCCGTAGATCTGCGCGTTGGTGTGGCCGTCGGCCGTGGCCATGAGCTGGTCGCGCTGGTCGGCGGCGAGCACCAACTCCGGCTCGCTCCACGTCTCGAAGTCGGCGCTGGTGGACAGGAAGGCGTACCGGATGTTCGGGACCGGCCGCAGGTCGGGCTGCTTCCACATGACGCCGAACTCCCCGGTCTCGGGGTCCTGGAAGATGTTGGCGACGTCGGCGCCGGTGCTCACCGGGTTGCACCCGCAGGCGGTCCAGCGGACGCCGTCGGGGGAGAAATAGACCACGTAGCCCTGCTCGTAGTCCATCGCCATCATCTTGTAGCGGCGGGCCGGGTCGTCCTCGAACGGGTCCTTCAGCACCGACGGGCTGTGGATGTTGTCGCCGATGACGATGTTGTTCGCCGTCGAGCCGTCGAATTCGTAGACGCCGAGCTCGGGTTTGTCCCAGGTGCGCCCGTTGCGCGACGTGGCGTACAGGTTCAGGTATTCGCCCAGGTCCCAGTTGTACGAGTGGTACCACATCTTGTACAGCTGCTCGTCCTCGTCGAAGAGCACGCTGCCGTAGAGGTAGACGTTGTTGGCCTCCCACGGCCGGTCCGGGCTGAGGATCGGCTGGTCGGTGAGCTCGCCCTCGTGGACGACGCGGCCGACGTGCGTCAGGGTGTCGACGCGGTCGAGGTCGTGGAAGAGCTGCGTCCGCTGGCCGATCACGGGGTCGTACGGCGGGGGCGGGTTCAGCAGCCGCAGCGCGACGTCGTCGACGTAGCTCGTGCCGGCCGAGCTGTTGGAGCCGTAGACGAGCAGCTTGAGCGTGGTGGCCGCCGCCGGCGCCGTGCCCGCGACCGTGACGCGCTGCCACGTCGCCGACGCCTCGGGCGTCACGTGGGTCTCGCTCACCCGCCGCCCGTTGGCGTCGTAGAACTCCAGGTAGAGCCAGGCCGGCACGCCCGAGACGGTGCGGATCCAGGCCGACGCCTCGTACTCGCCGTCGCGGACGGACTCGACCGGGCTGGACCAGATCGCGATGCCGCTGCCCGGCGGGTCGACGACCTCCAGGCTGCGCTCGCCGGCGTGTGCGTCGCCCTCGACGACGGTGGCCGTCTGGGCGCGGGCGGGATCGAGCCGCCAGCCGGTCGCCCAGCCGTCCCCGTCGACCTCTTCGAAGCCGGCGTTGGGCACCTCGACCTCGACGGGTTCGGCGGCGGCGTCGCTCGTCAGGACGGCAGATGCGGCGCCGAAGGGCCCCGGTGGGGCGGCGCTACCCGGCCCGGCGAGCTCGGCGGGCTCGGCGGGCTCCAGGGCGAGGGTCAGCGCGGCGCCGATGACGGCGGACGCGGCGGCCAGGGCGGCGGGGGCGGACAGTCGTCGAGACAGCCTCATCTGATCACTCCACGGAGATCGGACCGACGTCGCGTTGCGTTGAAGAAAGCGCAAAATGACGTTCCATGTCAATGCCCGTCCACGGCTGGCAGGCCGCTCACCACGTCTGACTCTTGACACGGAACGCTATGCCAGGTTGAGTTCCGCCATTGCGTCAGCGCTCTCTCGAACGGCAGTGCCGCACGGCCACGCATCGAAAGGAGCAGTCATGACCAGACTTCCCCGGAACCGCCGCAAGGGCTTGCTCGGCGCCCTGATCGCGGGTTCGGCCCTCGTCGTCAGCGGCCTTGCCGGGGCGCCCGCCGGCGCCGGACCGGACGACCCCACCCAGCCCGACGTGCTCATCGCGACGCCCGAGGGCGACCAGAAGCCGTTCTTCCCCGAGATCGTGCACCTCGACGACGGCCGGCTGGTCACGGTCTACTACTGGAACAACGAGCACTCCGCCGGCATCCCCGGTGGCGATCACGACGGCCAGGTGCGGTGGACGGAGAGCACGGACGGCGGGACGACGTGGTCCGAGGCGCGGGTGGTGATCGACACCTCGTACGACGACCGTGACGCGCAGATCACCCAGCTTCGCGACGGGACCATCGTGATCACCTGGTTCCAGACCGACTGGACCGGATATCCCGACGCGGCCGCAACGATCCGAGGCACCTACGTGGTGCGCTCCGAGGACGGCGGGCAGACGTGGTCGGAGCCGGCGTTGGTGGAGTCGTCGATGAGCTGCGGGTGCGGTGTGCGCAGCGGCGCGTACCACCTGGGCTGGGCGGCGGAGTCCGGTGAGGTCGTCGAACTGGACGACGGCGACCTGCTGATCCCCCTCTACGGCACGCGCCCGGACGCCACGCTCGGCCGCGCCAGCGTCGTGCGCAGCACCGACGGCGGGCGCACCTGGCCGCTGGAGAACGAGGTCATGCTGCCCGCGGAGCCGGGCGTCGCGCTGTCCGAGACCGAGCTGGCCGTCCTCCCCGGCGGGCACGTGACGGCCGTGATCCGGCCGGGATTCGTCAGCGACTCCTACGACGGCGGCCGCACCTGGAGCGTCGCGAGCAAGGTGCCGTGGAGCATGCAGGCCCCGGACCTGATGACGCTGCCGGGCGGCCGGGTGCTGCTCACCTACGGCGGGCGGGACTACGGCTCGAACGAGCCGGTCGTGGGCCGGCTGCGCCGCCAGAACCAGGCCTGGACCGACACCGACCCCGTCCTGCTGTACATGTCGCAGCAGAACGTGGACCAGGGCGACCCGAGCACCGCCGTCGTGCGCGGCGGCCGGTTCCTGACGGTCAGCTACGACACCAACCTGCACGCCGTGGTCGGCACGTTCAGCTCGCTCGGCGACTACCTCGGCATCCAGACGCCGGAGCCCGAGGCGCCCGCACCGGACGCCGTCCTGGACCTTCCCGCCATGGTCGCCGCAGGCGAGGCCACCTACACGACCGACCTCACCAGCAGCCACCGGAACCACCCGACCGCCCAGCCGGGCGGCGCGGTCGACGGCGTGGCCGAGTACTGGTACTCCTCGCTCGGCCCCGTCGCCACCGCCGAGGCGCCGCGGCAGTTCACCCTCAGCTTCGCCGCGCCGCAGCGGATCTCGTGGATCGGG
Source organism: Jiangella alba (assembly GCF_900106035.1). Lineage (GTDB taxonomy): Bacteria > Actinomycetota > Actinomycetes > Jiangellales > Jiangellaceae > Jiangella > Jiangella alba. The sequence continues at coordinate 515,093 of NZ_FNUC01000004.1, read as the reverse complement.
CTGAACCTCAAGCCCGGCTACGCCGAGACGGCGTCGGTCTACCTCTCGTCCGACGGCGTGACCTGGGGTGACCCCGTCGACGTGCGCACCGGGCACGTCTCCGTGGCCGGCGAGATCGCCTGGGCCGAGATCGATCGCAGCACGGCCCGGCACGTCAAGATCGTCATCACCGCGTCGGACGGAGCGTCGATGCTGGCCGAGCTGAACCTCGCCCGCTGACGAGGAGCGCACCGGGGTGGCCGGCCGCAGCCGGCCACCCCAGCGGTGCGACTCAGCCCGCGGGCGGGATGTTGACGTTGCGGCGGAACAGGTTGCCGGGGTCGTACTGCTGCTTCACCCGCGTGAGCCGGTCCCAGGTGGCGCCCGGGTAGGCCTCGCGCGCCCGCGTCGCGCCGTCCTCGGTGAGGAAGTTGACGTACGCGCCGGGGACGCCGTTCTCGGCGACGGCGGAGGTGTCGAGGACCCACTGCTCGCGCTCGGCCCGGGTGTCGGGGCCGTCGAGGAACGAGGCGATGTTCACCATGAACGCCCGGCCGCGGTGCGCGTACGCCGTGGCGTCGGCGGCGACGCGGTCGACGGCGCCGCCGAGCGGCCGGAACTGCGCGACCCGGATGGGGGCCGGCGCCGTGCGCAGCTGCTCGACGATCTGGGTGACGCGGCCGAGGTCGAGCTCGTCGGCGTACATGGTGCGGGCGGTGGCGGTGGGGTGGTACTCGTCGTCGCCTTCTTCCATGAACATCTCGGCGTAGGTGATGGGCCGGACGAAGTCGGCGATGGGCTCGGCCAGCGCGCGGATGGGCGCCAGCACCTTCTCGCCCTCCTCGGCCGGGCCGGCGTAGCAGACCAGCCCCATGACCACCATGGAGCCGTGGTGCTCGGCCGGGATGAACGGCATCGGCGGCGCCGGCATGACGTTGACGATGACGGACAGCTCCTCGGGCGCCGCGGCCGCCTCGCGGAGGAAGCCGTGGATGACCTCGGGCGTGGCCGGGAGCAGGATCATGCCGCCGACGACGCCGGGCACCTCGTGCAGCTGGTACTTGAACCGGGTGACGACGCCGAAGTTGCCGCCGCCGCCCCGGATGGCCCAGAAGAGGTCGGGGTGGTGGGTGTCGTCGACCTGCAGGATCTCGCCGTCGGCCGTGACGACCTCGGCGGCGAGCACGTTGTCGATGGTCATGCCGTACTTGCGCGACAGAAAGCCGACGCCGCCGCCGGTGGTGATGCCGCCGATGCCGACGGTGCCGGTGTCGCCGAAGCCGACGGCCAGCCCGTGCTCGGCCAGCGCCTTCGTGACGTCGCCCGCCGTCAGGCCGGCCTGCGCCCACACCGTGCGCTCCTCGACGTCGACGGCGATGGCGCGCAGGTGGGCGAGGTCGAGGACGATGCCGCCGTCGACGACGCTGTGGCCGACGGGGCTGTGCCCGCCGCAGCGGACGGAGAGTTCGAGGCCGGTCTCTTGGGCGAGCCTGACGACGGAGGCGACCTCGGCCGGATCGGCCGGGCGGATGACGACGGCGGGCCGGGGGTCGTGGCCGCCGTAGAACAGCGCACGTGCGCCGTCGTAGCCGTCGTCGCCGGGGGCGACGACCTGGCCGGTGAAGCGAGTACGAACTGCGGAGACGTCGAGCGTGGTCATGAGGGCGGTTCTCCTTCGAGGTCACCACGCCGGGGCCGGAAGGTGTGCCCGTGCGGCGTGGAAGACCCATTCAACCCGTGCGCACTGACAGAGTCCGCACGTTTTTCCGCCACGTACCGTCAGCGTTCTGTCAGCGGCCCCGCATAGACAGCCCGCGTCGCCGCTCGCGCCGGTTCGGCCGGGGGCGCGGGTACTGGGTAGCCTGTCCGCGGGGCCTCTAGCTCAATTGGCAGAGCAGCGGACTTTTAATCCGCGGGTTCAGGGTTCGATCCCCTGGGGGCCCACAAACGAGCAGGTCAGCGAATCGACTCAGAGCGACCAACAGCAGAGCCCATGCTTTACCCATGGTTTTCCACCACCGTCGTCTGTAGAGCGTCATCGAGCAGGCCCGCGGCTGTCGGGTTCAGAACACGCCGCGCCATGTAGACATCTTGCGTCATCGACGGTCGCGAGTGCCCGAGCTGATCCGCCACCTGACGCGCGGACTGGCCCGCATCGTCGAGAACGGTCGCCGTCGTCTTACGGAACGCGTGCGACGTGATCCACGCCAAGGCTCCGTCGCCACGCACCTGACGGAGCACCTTCCGAACGTTCGACGGATCGCGCAGTCCACCTACTGTGCTCGCGAAGACCGGCTGATCGAGTCGGACGCCCTCGGCGAACCGGCGACGAAGCATGACGATGCCGAACAGCGGGAGCTGTAGCAGGCGCTCACCGGCACTGGTCTTGGTCTTCTTCCGGATCAGACCGATGCCGGTCAGCCGGATCACGGTGTGCGTCAGCTCGACGGTTCCGGCTTCAAGGTTGATCTGCTCCCACGTCACGGCCAGCGCTTCGCCGATGCGGCAGCCGGTAGCGGAGCATGAACGTGGTGAGGTCGGGCAAGTCCCACCGTATGGCGATGGGCTCAGTGCGGAGCTGGTCGAGCCACATCGTCAGCTCGGCGTCCGTGAGCGCACGAGGCGACTTCTTCGGCTCGGACTCGATGCTGTCGACCTCGCGCGTGGGGTTGACCGACATGACGCCGTAGCGGACGACCAGCTTCATGATCCCGGAGATGATGCTCCGGCAGGTCTTCGCAGTCGCCGCGCCGGACTTCTTCTTGATCTTCCCGATGACCCTGTCCAGCAGCGGCGTCGAGATCTCGCCAAGACGGACCTCCCCGAGCGCCGGCCGCACGTGGTTCTTGATGTGCCGTTCGTAGAGCTCCAACGTGCCTGCGGACCGCTTGCCAGCCTCGACGCGTTCCTTGAACTTCGCGACGTAGAGGTCGATCGCTTCGGCGAAGCGGTGCAATGCTGTGAGTTCGCCTGTGCGGCCGGCCTTGGACCGTTCGCTGAGCCTCTGCCGCAGGGCGTTGGCGGCCGCCGTCGGAGTCTTGGCGTGGGCCTCGACCGGCCTCGTGTGACCGTCGAAGTCGCGGAACTGAGCGATGGCACGGTGCCGGATCGGCTTCCCCTTGTCGTCGACCTTGTCGACGTAGGTGCGGATCTTGCCCCACGTGCCGATCGGCAGCGGTGCGCGGCCCATCACGCAGCCTCGATCTGCGCCGCAAACCACGCCTCGACATCAGCGCGCACGTACCGCAACCCACGACCCACACGAGCGGCCGGCACGAGCGAACAGCTCGCCCAGCTAATGTCCGGAGTCAAGCTCCTGATGCTCGACTTCGACGGCCCCATCTGTAGCGTCTTCGCCGGCCTCCCGGCGAGGGCTGTTGCCGATCGGCTTCGACGATCACTCCGTCAACTGGGCGTGGAGATCGGGCCAGAGCTCGCAGACGACAACGACCCACTGTCGATCTACCATCACAGCAAAGCCCTAGGTCTCGTGATCACGAAGCAGATCTCCGACGACCTAGTGGCCTCAGAAGTGGAATCCGCCGCCTCGGCCGACCCGACACCTGGAGCCGTCGATGTCATGCTGGCCGCGCGTCGAAGTGGGCGCCAGGTCGCGGTGGTCAGCAACAACTCCGCGGCGGCTGTCGAGGCGTACGCGGATCGGCACGGCTTGATGGAGTTCATCGATCACATCGCCGCACGACGTACGCCGGATCCGAGGTTGATGAAGCCCGACCCGTTCTATCTTGTTGAAGCCGCGTCAGCCCTCGACGTGGTGCCAGCTGAGTGCGTCCTCGTGGGTGACTCGGTGACTGACATTGAGGCGGGCCGAAACGCCGGTGTACCCGCCATCGGATACGCGAACAAAGTCGGCAAGGACGCGCGCCTCAAAAAAGCAGGCGCTTCCACCGTCATTTACGCGATGAGCGACCTTGTGCCCGCCTTGCAGCACATATAAACGGTTCCTAACGACGTCGACTATCTCGCTTCTCTCTGCTCAAGCAGCGCAATAATCCGATCAAGTGGGGCATTAAAGAGTGAATCAATGCGAGAAGCGCGAACGAGCCTTAGTCGTGAGCCGGATATAAGATAGTTGTTCAAAGAGTCTGACCAGAAGCTCGACGCGGCTTTGTCCTCTAGCAGCTCGGGTATCGTTGGTCCGCCATGCTCAACTACGGACTCCAGTAGCTCAAGTTCGGTAATGTCAATAACTTCAACTGGAGCGACGTCGTGGCCGTCAAATAGCCGCCTCGTCCGAACTCGGTCGCGAATCTCAGCCAGCAAGACTGGGTTGGTGGGAAAGCCTTCCGTAAATACCACCACGGGATAGAAGCGAAGCCGTTCTCGTGTAGGCCCAGCCGCGTGCTCGACCAGGCGATGTGCTCCGTCAGAGATATTCACTATGGTGGACGAAATCTGCTCAAGCTCTTCAAGCACGATATCGATCTGCTGTTCGAGGTCGTCGGTATTCTCACCGTGCACGACGCCGCGCAGCGGTATGCGAGACGTCAACTCAAAAACCACCCACGAAGTGCCGAAGTCAACCGCAGCGTCGGCAATCTGCCCTTCTGGAAAGGCGCTGCGCAACTCAGCCTCGACATAGAGGCGCTTGTTAACCCCTTCATGCGGATACATTTCCTGGAGAATTTCCAGCGCGTAATCCTCAGTAACGCGGGCAAGACCATGCCTGGTAGCGGTGCCCGCCTCTGCCAGGTCATAGACCGGCGCCCAACCGAGGCACCGACGTAGCAAGAGTGCTGGGTCCATGACTATTAGCGAGTCATCTGTATCACGAAGCACGGGATATCGTTCGAATGTGTCAAAGTTCCATGCGAATGAGGATGGCGCAATCTCCACATTCACTGAAGCCTCGGCGTCAACTATCGAGACCGATATTAGGTCGAGGATCCGTGTCATCGTTTGCTCGTCAATCCCAAGACTTGATAGATATGCCCGCTGCACTGTGGGCCGCTTGCTTGCGTAAGCGCTTGCCCATAGAGCTATGGCCACCCTAGCCTGAGCCTCGATGGGAAAGCCCTGAGTCCGCTCGAAAGCCTCGGCCGCTCGAAAAGCACTTCTACGGCGGGGATTAGCCCAACGCCGTTCATATAGCGCAAGAATGTTAGTAACATCGTCTAGCATTCTATTAAACCATGTGTTCGCTGATAGCTCCAAGCACTGCGAGAGCGAAGCCCTTTCCGTGTCGGAGTCGCCGTCGGCTCTAGCTGCGCTCGTGCTTTCCAGGAGGTCGTGTATGCCGATAACCAGCACGCCAAACCAGTTGGCCGCGAGAGGATCCATACGTTGAGGCTCGGGCTGGGCATACGCCAAAGCCAGTTTTGCCAGCACAAGCGCCCCCTGGGGTGTTAAGAGGACGCGACCCTGCCGCAGCAAGTTCATGGCGCGTTCGCGAGGGCCATCGTTGAGCGACTCTAGGAGCAATGAGTTCCAGTTGTCCAAATGCTTTGGATCGGCACGATAGTTAGCCATGAAGAGTGCGCACGTGCGAATCAGTGCGCTCTTTGAGAAACGCGATATTGCGGCGGTGGTTTGTTCGGCATTCACTCGGCCATTAGACAGCTCTCGGAGCGTTACGTATACGGCAACAAGGTCCATTGGCGCCGTACTCGTCGCGACCTTCTCGGGGACATATAGGCCGCTCAGAAGGCGCTTAAACTGGCCAAGCGCGCGCACCGTCGAGCCCGCAATGTACTTGCGGCCGTCAGCAACCGCAAGGTACGTGCGCAGTTCCTCCGGCTCATGAGCCCCAAAGAGTCGCCGAAGTCGTTCGGCCTCGTCGCGCGGCATTGAAGTCGCTCCCCCACCGATCCCAAGCGTTCAGACTCGACATCGTTGCATCTGGGGCGGACACTACGTCTCGATCGTCTGCGTGCGATGCGATGGTTGCGGAGCTCCGCACCTCCCGGTGGTCTTCGTTAGCGTCTGGAGGCCCACGGCCTATGTGCTGGCTCCACTGGTCAACCAATCGTTGGCGCTCGGTGACCCACGGCAAGCCATCGCATTCTCGCAGGCCGCCGTGCGATCGGCCGGCGGCGCAGTCTCGCAAGTGTCGAGTGGGTTTGGCTGGCGTGTGAGGCTTCGCGGCGTGGGTACTGCGGCTCTATGGCTCGTCATCGCAGGTCGAGGGTCCGGCTGTCGCCGGATGGGGCGCAGGCCATCGCCCAGGCCTTCGATGCGTACGTGCGCGAGCACAAGATACGGCCTACCGAGAACCCCCGCAGCGTTCTGCGCATGGCTAGACGGCCGTGCTCAAACAACGTCGGCGGCGGCTCCGGGGTGGTAGGCAGTGAGGCTTGGCCCGGCGTTCTGAGGTTCGGCGTGGTGGTCCGTTCGTGCGCGAGTGCGACGAGACGGATCTGCCATAGGGATCCATGCCGTGTTTGGTACCTCGGTCACGTGGCGTCCCCGCGAAGTAGCGCGAGAACAGGTGCTTTTTTGCAAACTTCGGCGTGCAACTGCTTCAATTTTGAGGCAAAGTCTGTCCCTCGCACCGCTGCGTAGTTGACGCCAAATTCCGCCAATTTCGCAAGATTTAGTCGGTAGAGATTGGTTTCTACTGAAATTACAGCTATTTCGATAAGCGCATCAAGGGTGGCCCTAAACACAGGGTTGCTACCCACGGTGATTCGGTCGATGCGCTCGCGGTAGATACTTGGATCAGCCTTCACGCTCGACTGAAACACGCTAAGGATTCGCCTAATCCCGAACATTACCTGCCACGAAACGTTCTCATCCACCGATGGAACCGGCGCGAGTCCGCTCTCCATCCGATACTGCCTAAACTGGTGCCATATCTCAGGGAAGGACACGTTCAACGCACCCAACGGAACAGCCCTGACCTTCATTTCAGGGTCATGGTCAATCGAATCTCGAACAATAAGTACGGCACCCAGGCCCTCCGTCATTCCTTTCTGGCCGTCATGGGACGTCGCAAGGAGGTTCTTTGCGCGCATCTCCAGTACTGCCACGACCACCATAAACTCTGGACCTAGGAGTATCTCGTCAGTCCCGCTGGAAATAGTCAACCCGCCATCAGTGGAGAAGACGTAACCACGAGCGATCGGGCTACGTAGCTCAATTACCCCTGACACGTCTTCAATCTCGAAGGAGATCGAGGAGAGATCACTCGCTGCAAGGTTCGGATTGTCCGAAAGAACAAGGTGTGCGCGATCCCCAAACTGCGAATATAGAAACGGGCCAGGCTTTGCCGTGCCCGCATTGTGCGACTTAATTACCGCGTCGATCATCTCTTCTCGCAGAAATGCAGAACCGAGATCGTTCTCTCTCGCAGCCATCGCCTCAACGAAGTGGACCAGAAACGGCCCAGGCTGCATACTGGCGACCAGGTGGCGCGCTTCGCCGTGGAGGCCATAATGGGGCGAGGTTGCCATAAACGCATAGATATAGTCCCTGAATACCACGTTTCCTATGTTCCGCCCATCCAGGAACGGGTGATCCGGCAGGAAGGAGCTAATCTGGTCCTCGTAGATAATGCGCGTCGACTCGGGCAGCGAGTTGGGGAGATCAATCTTGAGTGGAGTATCGAATACATAGTTCGCGATCCGGCGCACCTGTTCGTCCCGCGAATACAGAAGGCCAATTTCTGGATCCAGACTTGAATATCCGAGGGCATCAGGCAATTGGCTCCGGACCTTCGCGCTCTCGCGATCGAGAATCCCTTCCACCACCTCCCGGAGGAGGGTCCCTTTTACTGATCGCTCCGCGAGGGCACCGTCTTTAACTCGGCTCGCGAGCGTTGCCGCGAAGTTGTCAACCGCAAGGTGTTTGGAGAGCACAAGGAGAACAGGCGGATATCCGAGAAACGACCCAACCTCCGGCCATGCCTGAGCCGCTGTCGACTTGTCGCTCCCAAGCGCCGCAGCCATATCTTGAAGCGTCCCGTCCCGATGAGTTGCGAACGGCTGTGCGTGGGTCCTGTGGTTCGTATACTCATGGCCGTCGACAATCGTCTGATCAAGTACGAGATTGATCAGATCGCAACTCTGCTGATAGGTAAGGCTCGCGATCGTGGCTTGGTCTGGTTCTATTCCCTGGTCGGCAAGCGCGAGGTATGCGGTTTCCAAGGTGTCGCGGCGACCAAATATAAGAAACTGATTTCTCGGCTCAGCGCCCCTGGCGAGATCAGCGATGTTGCGCATGAAAGCGGAGAAATGCGTACTCCCGGCTGCGAGGTGCGCTTCATCCAGGCTGTCTAGTACGAGTGACATTTTACCACTGTGGAGGCCCGCAACTAGCGATGACGCCTGACCCCAGCCAAGGACTGTCGTGAGCAAGCCAGTAAGGCTATTGCTGCCGATCGCCAACCTCGCAAGGTCAACAAACGGAGCGTTCGTACGCGCAGCGATTGCCTGCGCCGCCGCAGATTTTCCCATCGCGCCCGGTGCCGTCACTAGAATGATCGGCGATTGAGCGTCTTGCTTGTCCAGTCGGATGTCTGGCCAGACATAGCCCACGGGCGGCACCGCCTTCAGCGTGAAGGACGCATCCGAACCATCCTCCACAAGTTCCAGAGATGCGCCCATAGGGCGATTCGATGCGAATGATCCGAGGCTGGTCAATCGAGACATGTGGCGACAATAGGGCCCCTACCCGGACAGCACAAGATCCACCCTAGGTGGTGGTGCGTCGTACGGCGCGGGGTACGCCGTCATCGAGCCGTTCACCGACCTCTACGACGAGACCGCGGGCGATCGGCCAGCTCGCCGACTACGTCCGGTTCGTGCCGACGGCTCGCAAGGCGATCCTGCTCCCATCGCGGGTGCGAGCAGATCTTGAGAAGCTCGTACGTTCCGCATCCATCGACCTGATCTGGGCCGTGGACGGCGGCTTCGAAGCGACCAGCTGTGACCTGAACTAGCGGCGCTCTCGGTCGGGTGTCAAGCATCAACTGATACGCGACTGTCGAGCATCACCCGTGACAGGACACCCGGCCGGGACAGGGCGTGGTGAGAACTTTCTTTACTCCGTCAAGGCGGCTCGCTGCGCTCGCCGCGCGGCCCGCTCGGCTGCGGGCCGGGTCGGGCATGCGGCCTGGCGGCCGGTCCCTCCCGCGGCCCGGCCGGCGGCCGCTCGGCATGCAGAAGGCCGGCGACAGCGGAGTCGTTCCACCGTCGCCGGCCAACCGTGAACCGGGTCTGCCTGTCAGGGGCGTCCCCCTCACGCCGCCATGATCCGGCCTGCACTGCGCGAGTCAAGGGCACTGCGCTGCGCTCCGTGTCGCTCCGCGATCGACTGCGTCGACCCTGGACACGCTTCGCTTCGGCCTAGAGGCGGCAGTTACGAGGACGACGCCGGAGAGTGGTCACGGCCTCGAGCTGCCCGGCCTATGCGGCTGGGTCGCTGTCGATGAAGCGGCGCAGTTCGTCGGCGTCGGAGATGAGCCGGTTCACCGCGTCCTTCAACGTGGCGTTCTCCCGAGCCGCCAGGGCGTTGAGCACCCATCCACGGATCAGCGCCGACACCGGCAGCTCGGCCTCACGAGCGATCTGCTCGATCTTCGCGAACTCCGCCGCCGGCAACCGCACCGACTGCACCACCGACTCGGCCAGGTTCGGCTGGGTGAACGTCGTGCCCTCCGGATACGGCTCGTCCCTCGTGGCCTCGGACTCGGCCTGGATCTGTTTGATCGTCTCCTCGATCCCGCTCATCTCCTGCTCCTCTTCATATACTCGCGCCGGTCGGTGCTGTTCGACGGCCAGGCGTTCGCGCCCCACAGCCACGACACTCGCGGGTCGCGGACCAGGATCACCGTCAACAGCTCCTCCCGTGACCGGCACATCCCGATGACCCGGATGCTCTTCCCGGACTTGCTCTTGGTGTCCGGATCGAGCACCGCGGCCTGCGGGTCGGCCAGTGCTTCGTTCGCCTCCTGCTCGGTCACCTGGTGCTGCTCCCACATGTGTGCGGCACCGTGTGTCCAGTCCACGTTCATCTACTACAACCCTACTACGAGTAGTGACAGTCGTCATCGGTCGTTCCTGTCAGCCGGCCTCATCCCAGTTCCGTGGCTCGTTCGGCGGCCTCGGTCAGCGCGGCCGCGATGTCGGGCACGCTCGGCGCCGCGAGCAGGTAGCCGGCCGTCGACGCCCACGGGGTGGTCACCGTCAGCTCGACGCACACTGACGCCCGCGGCTGTACTCGCTGCGCGACGTTGACGCCGACCAGGCCGCCGCCGTTGATCCCACCCTTGACTGATGCGAGGTACTTGCGGTGCACCGTGTGCGTGCCGGTCTCGTCACACCACTTCACCGAGCACGCCGCATTGCGGTCGACCGGCCCGGTCACGGGCGGCGCTCCTGCTCAGCGATGTACAGCTGGCGCACGTCCTCCAACGACGAACGCAGCTCCGCCAGTCGGTCGGCCAGCTCCGGGACCCCGGACAGGCTCTCGGCGTGCTGCTCGACCAGCGCGGCCGAGCGTTCCAGCGTCTCCATGTGGACCTCGACGGCGAGCGCTCGACCGGCGGCACGATCCAGCCGGCCGCGGTAGCCGATCACGAGCCCGCCCCACCGGCGGTAGAGCCGGTCCAGTCGCTCGATGATCTGCTCATCGGTCATGCCCGGCAGATACGTCCGCGCGTCGGACAAGAGGGCCGGGGTCCAGCCGGCCCGCTGAACGATGGTGCCGATGCGGTGCATCTCGTCCGCCAGCTCATGCGCGTCGGCCGCGGTGAGACCGAAGTGCGCGTACTCCTCGCTGCCCTCCGGGCGGATCGTCACATCGATGGTCGGGCCTTCTTCGTCGTGGAAGGCGACGATCTCGCCGACGTCGGGATGCACGAACGGAGCGCGGGTGATGATCTCTCGCGTCTTCGGCTTCGGTACGGTGACCATGGGTCTCCTCCTGCATGCTCAGGTGGGATCAAGTCCCCGGCCCGGTGTTCGCGCACCGGCCGGGGGCGACTAGGGATGAGGTCCAGCACGCCTCACGGCGGACCCCGCGCCGGCCCCGGGGCCCACGGTTTGGCCCATGGAATTGAAGCGATGCCGGCTCGAATCGACGAGAAGGCTCGACAAGTCCGGATCGGCATCATCGCTGGCCAGAGCGGCGCGAGTGAGTGGACGAGAGACGACGAGAAGGCCGGCTCGCTAATCCGCGGGTTCAGGGTTCGATCCCCTGGGGGCCCACCCCCTGTGCTTTCGAGGTCATCGTCTCAGTGATTCGCTGAGCAGAGCGCCGACGAGGCTGAGCGTGTCCAGGTCGACGTCAGCTCCACCCACTGCGCGGATCCGCCGCAATGATCTCTCCGAGTTGGTGACGAACCAGAGGCCGACGTGGTCCTGGGCATCCGACGCGAGCTGGTCGTCGCCGGTGGCCAGCTGGTCGAGGGCTGCGGGTCCAGTGATCGGGTCGAGTACGAGCCGGACGATGTCGAGCAGGTCGGTGCCTTCCTTGGCTGCTGGTCGGTTCATGACGGCTTGGAGTTTCATGGCGACCAGCGGACCGGGTTCGGCGATCTTGGTGGTGACCTCGATGTCCTGCTCGGCGGAAAGGCCGGACGCCCGGACCCGCACGGGTGACGCCGTCTGTGCGCCCCATGCATGGGCGGTCACGTGGAGTCGGTCGGTGCGGTCCTCGGGGAGGTTCTCGAGCTCCCAGTCGGAAACCTCGAGGACGTCGACTTGTACCAGTCCCATGGGTGTCGGCAGGTACACGCCGACCGGCCCGACCTGTTCGCCTCCCGCGGCGATGAGGACCTCGAGTTGTGCTGGTTCGCCGTCTGCGCGCCGGTTGACGTGTCGAGATCGGTGGTCGCCCGGTAGGCCCGGGTGAGCCTGCACATGACGGCGAGTCCACCGACGACGGTGACGGGTCGGCCGGTTCGTCGCTCGACCTCGGGGATGGCCTGCACGACCTGGTACATCGATTCGCCGGCGAGGCTGACGGTGGGCGGCGCGTTACCAGACACGGTGCCATGGGCTCCTTGGCTGCCACGCTTCGAGGACCTGCCGTCCGCGGTCGCGGTCGGCGGCGAGGTCCAGAGCGACGAACAACGGGCGGGTCAGAGGCCAAGGTTGGTTCGAGCTTCGGAGATCGACGCGGTTCGTGCACACCGCCGGCACCGGGGCGACCCGTACGGACGCTCGGCGACTGTCGAACGTTTCAGCCTGTCCGAGGACTTGGACAGCTCGGCGCAACGTCTGTTCGTCGGGAACGTGGAAGTCCGGAGGGTGGTCGCTACGGGCACCTACGGGTGCGCCGTAAGCGGCAGCCGCCAGGGTGTCAGTCAGCGCCCAACCAGCTTCGCTGTCGAAGTCGTCCAATCCAATCCGCAGAGCGGCCGCATACCTGGAATCGACTGCTGCCGGCGACGCGGCGAGCGGCACCGCCCGGCTCGGCCACGCCTCTGCGGTCGCCCAGAACAACTCCGGCGTCGCCGGGGTCCCAGCTCGTAGCAGCAAGGCCTCGGAGCGCAGTCCTTTGAGCACGTCGGACACGGTGCTCGGCGCTCGTGACAACGTTCGAGCCAGACCTCTCACGGTCGGAGCAACGTCGGGCTCCAGGAGCAGCGCACAGGCGACTTCCAGGCCGACGCTTCCGGAGAACGGAGACATCCGGTCAGGACGCGGGCGAAATGCTGGGACTTCGGCGTCGACCAGCACACCCGGCGCCGACAGGAAGAGATGGCCTCTCAGGTCGAGCCAGCCCCAGCCATGGGCCTTCAGTACGTCTCGAGCCTCGCCGAGGACCCGGTCCGCTACGAGTACTCGAAGCTGCGGCGCCTCACCATCCGGCGGGTCTCGATGCCGGGACACCAATCGAGGAACGTCGTCGCTGCCCACGGTCGAGAATCGCTTCAGGTCGACCGCCAGCCAGCGACCGTTGACGTCCACCCGCACATCGGCGGACTCGTCCGTGGGCTCAGCAGTGCGCAGGCCGAGGGCGTTGGCAGCCTCGATGAACGCTGCCTTGCCGTCGAGCCCTCGTTGAGCAGCCGCACTGGCGGGCATGAGACCAGCATGGCGAGTGTTCGGTGTTCGGTCAACACCGAACACCGAACGCCGGACTCTCGAGGAGGGCGAGGGGGTACGACTTGACATACCCCCGGGGGGTATGGTTTCTCTAGGGGTCGAGATACCCGAGACCAGGGGAGACCGTCATGCGCCTCTTCGCGATCCGCGACTACCGCCACCTGTTCGGCGCGCAGGTGATCGCGCTGTTCGGCACCGGGCTGGCCACCGTTGCGCTCGGGCTGCTCGCCTACGACCTGGCGGGTTCCAGTGCCGGGGCGGTCCTCGGGACCGCGCTGACGATCAAGATGGTCATGTACGTGCTGGTGGCGCCCGTGGTCGGCGCGTATGCCGACCGGCTGCCGCGGCGGGCGTTCCTGACGTTGCTCGACGTCGTCCGCGCGGGGGTCGTGCTGGCGCTGCCGTTCGTGACCGAGGTGTGGCAGATCTACGTCCTCATCGGCGTCCTGCAAGCCACGTCGGCGGCGTTCACGCCCACGTTCCAAGCGGTCATCCCCGACATCGTGACGGAGGAGTCCGACTTCACCCGCGCCCTGTCCGCGTCGCAGGTCGCCTACACGATGGAGAGCCTGCTCAGCCCGGTGCTCGCCGCGGTGGCGCTCACCTTCATGACCTTCGACTGGCTGTTCGCCGGCACGTCCATCGGGTTCGTCGTGTCCGCGTTGCTGGTGCTCTCGACGCGCATCCCGAACGCGCGGCCGAGCGGCCACACCCGTGTCTGGGATCGCGTCGCCTCGGGCATCACGACCTTCGCCAGGACACCGCGGCTGCGGGGCGTCATGGCGCTGAACCTGGTGGTCGCCGCCGCCGGGTCGATCGTGGTGGTCAACACCGTCAACTACGTCCGCGACGAACTCGGCGGCACGCAGGCCGACGTGTCCTGGATGCTCGCCGCCTCCGGTGGCGGGACGCTCGTGGTCGCGCTGCTGCTGCCGCGCGTGCTCGACCGCGTCGCCGACCGCACCGTGATGATGACCGGCGCCGGAGTCCTGCTCACCGGCGTCGGCGCGGCGGTCGCGATGGCCGCCACCGGGGTCGCCAGCTGGGGCGTCACCGCACCGATCTGGGGACTCATCGGCGGCGGCATGGCCCTGATCGTCACCCCGACCGGGCGCGTGATCCGATCGTCCGTCGACAGCAGCCAGCTTCCGGGGGCCTTCGCCGCCCAGTTCTCCCTCTCCCATCTGGCGTGGCTGGTCACCTATCCGATCGCCGGATGGATCGGCACCAGCTCCGGCTTCACCCTCGCCTGGGCGATCCTCGGCGCACTCGCCGTCGCCGGCCTGGTGACGGCCGTGGTGGTGTGGCCGCGCGCGCAAGCGGCGCCGGCCGCTGCGCCGGCCCCCGCCGCGGCACGAGGCGGGGCCGTCGCGACCCTGCTGCGCGACGATGCCGAGGCCGCGGAAGGCGTCCTCGCCGCCTGCCAGTGCTCGTCCGTCCGCGCGGTCTAGGGCCTACTTGACCGCTCCCTGGGTGAGGCCGCTGACGAAGTTGCGCTGGAAGGCGAGGTAGACGGCGACGATGGGGAGGATGACGATCAGGCTGGCGGCGGACAGCAGGGGGATGTTGGTGGAGTACTGCCCGACGAAGTAGCCGAGGCCGGCGGGGGCGGTGCGCTTCTCGGGGTCCTGCATGAGCACGAGCACCAGCAGGAACTGGTTCCAGGACCACATGAAGATCAGCACCGTGAGCGTCGTGATGGCCGGCCACGAGATCGGCAGCAGCACGCGCAGCAGCACGATCAGGTCGCGCGCGCCGTCGATGCGGCTGGCCTCGACCAGCTCGACCGGGACCTGGGAGAAGTGCGCCGACATCCAGTACACGCCGAACGGCAGGAACAGGGCGACCTCGGCCATGATGATCGCGAGGTACGAGTTCGACAGGCCGACGTCGCGCAGGTTGAAGTAGAGGGAGACGACGACGAGCTCGACGGGGATGGTGAGGCCGAGCACGAACGCGCCGGTGACGGGGCGGCTGCCGGGTGCGCGCAGGACGGTCAGCCCGTAGCCGGCGAGGGTGGCGAGGATGACGGCGGTGGGCACGACGCCGGCGGCGATGATGAGGCTGGACTTCACCAGGCTGCCGAAATGCGCCTGGTTCCACGCCACGGAGAAGTTCTCCCACGAGATGCGGTCGGGCAGGCTCAGCCCCGACACCGCCTGGTCCGGCGGGTGGACGGAGGCCAGGATGATGCCGATGAACGGCATCAGCACCAGGGCGGCGAGGGCGAACAGGACGCCGTAGCGCAGCCCGGTCGCGGCTGGTCTGACTCTCACGATCGCTCCTTGGTGAGCCAGCGGATGACGGTCACGAGGCCGATCACGATGACCGCGAGCACGACGGCGAGGGCGGCCGCTCCGCCGATGTCGCCCTGGGTGAAGGCGAGGCGGTAGACGAGCAGGCCTGGCACGGTGGTCTGGTTCGCCGGCCCGCCGTTCGTCGTCACGTAGACGAGGTCGAAGCTGGCGAGCGCGGCGATGGTGGTGATGACGGCCGCGATGGAGACCTCGCCGCGCAGCCCGGGCAGGGTGACGGCGAAGAACTGCCGCACGGCGCCGGCGCCGTCGAGGACGGCGGCCTCGTAGAGCGACGGATCGATCTTCTGGACGCCGCTCAGGAAGAGCATCATGCACAGCCCGCTCATCACCCAGGTGCCGATCAGCCCGAGCGCGAACAGCGCCACGCCGTAGTCGCCGAGCCAGGCCCGGGTGATGCCGCCGAGCCCGACGGCGGTGAGCGCCTCGTTGACGACGCCGTCGTCGCTGTACAGCCAGCGCCAGGTGATGCCGACGGCCACGAGCGGCAGCACCTGGGGGAGGAAGAAGACGACGCGGAAGAACGCCATGCCCCGGCGGACCCGCCCGCTCAGCAGCGCGGTGAGGAACAGCCCGAACGCCACGGGGATCACGGAGAAGAAGACCACCAGGACGAGGCTGTGCCCGACCGCGCCGTACAGGGCCGGGGTCTCGAAGATCTCCCGGTAGTTGTCCAGCCCGACCCAGCGCGGCGGCAGGATCCCGTTCCACTCGAAGAACGACAGCCGCGCCGTCGCGATGGTCGGCCAGATCGCGAAGGCCAGGTAGACCACGGCCGCGGGCAGGATGTAGAGCCACCCGGACCACCGGCGTCGCGGTGCGGGCCGGCCGCGCCGCGGCCCCGCGGCGGGCGGGGCGACGGCGCGGCTCCGGGTGAGCATGGTGCGGGGTTCAGCCATGGTAGGAGGACCAGACGCTCTGCAGGCCCTCCAGATACTGGTCGGTCGTCGACTGCTGGCTGATGAGGCCCTGGATGCCGGAGACCAGCTGGTCGAGCATGGCCGGCGCCGCGAAGTCGGCGAACGGCACGATGCCGTCGACCGCCACCACCTCGGAGAACCCGGTCGCGATGTCGGCCTTCAGGCCGGTCGCCTCGACGGTCGCGTCGACGTTGACGGGCATGAAGCCGCTCTCGAACTGCACGGGCGCGGCGTCGGCGGAGCCGAGGTAGTCGAGGAACGCGGCCGCGACGTCCGGGTGCTCGGTCTTCGCCGAGATCGAGTACGCGACGCTCGCACCGGAGGCGACCACCGGTGCGTCCGCCGTCGGCCCCGGCATGAGGAAGAAGCCCACGTTGTCGCCCAGCTCCGCCTCGATCGCGGCGGCGGCCCAGTTGCCGGTGACGTGGTAGGCGGCGTCGCCGGCGGTGAACTCGCCGATCGCGTCGGCGTACCCGACCGCGTTCGACGACTCGGGGATGTAGCCCTTGGCGATCCAGTCGACCAGGGTGTCGGTGGCCTCCTCGGCCGCCGGCGTCTGGATGGTGGCGCCGTCGACGCCGTACACCCAGTCCTTGTAGTCCTGGATGTCGCCGAGGCGGTTCAGCAGCGCGCCCCACAGGTGCAGGCCGCCGACCTCGAGGGACGGGACGGTCAGCGGGTCGACGCCGCTCGCGGCCACCGCGGCGAGGTCGTCCTCGAACTCGTCCAGGGTCGCCGGTGGGCCGTCGACGCCGGCGGCCGTGACGAGGTCCTTGTTGTAGTAGACGCCGAGCACGGACAGCGCGCCGGGCACCGCGTAGAGGCCGCCCTCGCCGTACTGCTTCGCCTCGTCGTCGGAGGTCAGCACCTCCAGGCTGGACGGCGGGAAGCTCTCGTCCCACCCGTAGGCGTCGCTCCAGGCCGACAGGTCGAGGATCAGCCCGGCCGGGACGAGCGACCGCATGGCGCCGGGGTTGTACTGCGCGATGTCGGGCGGCGTCTCCGACGACATCGCGAGCTGCACCGACTTGACGTAGTCGCTGAACGGCGTCTGCTGGGTCTCGATGGTGACGTTCGGGTGCAGCGCGGTGAAGCCGTCGACGAGCGCCTGCGTCGGCGGCTCGTCGGTGTAGGCGAGCGTGAGCGTCACCGGATCGGAGGTGATCTCGGTGGAGACCTCGGTCGGGGCGGCGCCGGCGGGCGTGTCGGCCGAGTCGCTCCCGCACGACGTCAGGGCGAGCGCCGCCGCTCCGGCCGCGACCAGCGCAGCGGATCTCCGGGTGGTGAGCATGTGCTGCTCCTCTCGTTGCTGTGACGCAGGACGGTGGGGTGGGCGGGGCCTACTCCGAGAGCGCGCTCGGTGCGAGTCGCTCCGCCTCGACGATGGCGAGGGCGTGATGCAGCGCCCCCTGGACGACGGCGTCGCCGCCGAGCGTCGAGAGTTCGATGGACGGCTGGTTGAGGGTCTCGCCCTCCAGCTCGGCCCGGAGCGTGACCAGCAGCTCCTCACCGCAGCGGGCCATCGGGCCGCCGATGATCACCAGTTCGGGGTCGAGCAGCGCGCGGACCGCGGCGATGCCGCGGGCGAACCGCGCGGCCACGGTCCGCATGGCCTCGACGGCGGGGGCCCGGCCGTCTCGCACGGCGGCGATCACCAGGTCGAGCCGGGTGTCGGCGGGCGCGGACGCGAGCGTCGCGAGCCACTCGTGGTCGCCGTGCCGGCCGGCTGCGTCCATCGCCAGCTGGGTCAGCGCCGCGCCGCCCACCGTCCGCTCGAAGGGGCCGAGGACGTCGGCGCGGTCGGCCTCGTTCGGCCGCGACGCGGGCTCGAGGCGGAGGAAGCCGATGTCGCCGGAGTCGTTCGACGCGCCGCGGTACAGGGTGCCGTTGAGCATGAGGCCGGCGCCGACCCGCTCGCCCCATTCGACGAGGACCAGCGACGACGTCTCGTGCGGCGTGCCGCGCCACTGCTCGCCCTCGGTGGCCAGCTTGACGTCGTTGTCGACGTAGACCGTGCAGTCGAGGAGCTCCGCGACCGCCGACCGCAGCCCGTCGCCGTGCAGGTGCGCCATGCTCGAGCTCAGCACCACGGTGCCGGTGGCGACGTCGACGATGCCGGGGACGGCGACGCTGGCCGCCCAGACCCGCTCGCGTGGGACCGACAGCTCGTCGAGGGCGGCGCGGATGCCGGCGCCGACCTGGTCGCGCACGGACGACGGCTCGGTGAGCGGCAGGTCGCGCCGGTCCAGCAGCTCGCCGGCGAGGTCGGCCGTCGCGACGGTGACGACGTCGGGCGCGATGGCCACGCCGACGACGACGGCGGCGTCGCCGCGGAACACGACCGACTGGGCGGGCCGTCCGGCCCGCGTGGCCTGCGGGTCGGGGGCGCGGAACTCGGCCAGGCCGAGCTGCTCGAGACCGGCGATGGCGCGGGTGACGGCCTGGCGGGAGAGGCCGGTGCGCTTCGCGATGGTCGAGACGCCGAGCGGGCTCGCGTCGCGCAGGACGGTCAGCACGGCGGCCGCGTTGATACCCCGCATGATCTGCGTGTCGACCGCGACGGTGTGCGTGGTCACCGGTGCCTCCCTCTGTCAGTGCGCGTCACCGTAGCATATAGTTGCGGGCCGTACGTAACTATCTTGGAGGCGTGATGAACGGTGCCCACGAAGCCGCCGTCCGCGAGCTCGCCGAGCGGGTCGCGGGCGCCGGGTTCGCCCGCCGGCTGGCGATCCGCTGGGATCCCGGCCTCGGCCGCGGGTTCCGGCATCGCGTGCGCGACAGCCGCCTCGAGCTGACGGCGAGCGACCCGGTCAGCGCGTGCGCCGGCCTGCACGATCACCTGCGCCGGCAGCACGGGACCGCCGTCCACTGGCCCACCCGCACGCCCCTGGACGTGACGCCGGTCGCGGAGGCGCCCGAGCGCACCGTCCGCGCCCGCGTCCGCGACCAGTACATGCTGAACTTCTGCACGTTCAGCTACTCGACGGCGCACTGGTCGTGGCCGGACTGGGAGCGCGAGATCGACTGGATGGCGCTGCACGGCATCACCATGCCGCTGGCGCTGGCCGGTCACGAGGCCGTGCTGGCCGACGTCTACCGCCGCTTCGGCCTCGACGACGAAACCATCCTGAGCTTCCTCGGCGAACCGCTCTACCTGCCGTTCCAGTACATGGGCTGCCGCGACGGCCGCCGGGTCCAGCTCACCGCCGACGACCTCGAGCGGCGTGCCCGCCTCGGCCGGCGGATCGTCGAGCGGATGCGCTCGCTGGGCATGACCCCGGTGCTCCCCGGCTTCACCGGGCACGTGCCCCGCGGCCTGGCGCCGGACGCGACGCGGCCGCGCCGGTGGCAGGACAACACCACCTGGTTCCTCGACCCCGGCGACGCCCGGTTCGCCCGGCTCGCCGCCGAGGTGGTGCGCGTCCAGCAGGAGCGGTTCGGCGCCGTCACCCACATCGCGTCCGACCCGTTCATCGAGACGCCGCCGGCCGACGAGGACGACGACTTCCCCACGCGCGTGGCCGGGGAGCTGGTGCGCGGCTTCCGCGACGCCGAGCCGGACGCCGTCTGGGTCCTGCAGGCCTGGCCGTTCGCGTACCAGGCGGACTACTGGACCCACGAGCGGGTGCGGGCCTTCCTCGACGCCGTGCCGCACGACGCCCTGCTCGTCCTCGACCTCTGGGCCGAGCACGCGCCGGTCTGGCCGCGGCAGGACGGCTTCTCCGGCCGGACCTGGCAGTGGTGCGGGCTGCTCAACTTCGGCGGGCGCAGCGACGCGGTCGCCGACCTGCCCCGGGCGCGGGACCAGTTCGAGGCCGCGCTCGCCTCGGCCCGTCCGCCCACCGGGCTCGGCCTGACGATGGAGTCGATCCACCACAACGGCGTGTTCTTCGAGCTCCTCGCCGACCTCGCCTGGGGCGACCGGCCCGACCTCGACGCATGGGTCCGCCGCTTCGCGGCCGATCGCTACGGCCGCCGCGACGACCGGCTGGAGGACGCGTGGTCCGGGCTGCTCGCCACCATCTACGACGCCCGCGGCCGGCCGATCTTCCCGGAGACCTTCCACGGGGTGCTCGTGCGCCGCCCGACCCTCGCCTGGGTCGACGACCCCGCCGCGCTGCGCAGCGACGTCGAGTCGCAGCGCTGGTTCGACCCGGACCGGTTCGCGACGTCGTGGCGGCTGCTCGTCGACGTGCTCGACGACGACCCCGCGCTGGCGTCCGGCCCGCTCGGTCTCGACCTCGTGGAGCTCGCGCAGGCCGCCTGTTCGCGGATCGCCGACGAGCTCGTCGTCCGCATCGCCGAGCAGCCCGACCCGGCCCGGCGGCGGGCCCTCGCCGAGCGGCTGGGCACGGAGCTCGACGGGTTCGACGAGCTGTTCGCGACCCGCGCGGAGTCCCGGCTCAGCACTTGGGAGGACGCCGCCGCCCGCGCCGCCGCCGACGGCGTCGACCCCGCCGAGCTGGTCGGCTCCGCCCGGCGGCTCGTCACCAGCTGGAACGAGACGCCGAAGACCACGCTGGAGGACTACTCCGGACGGTTGTGGCGCGGGCTGGTGGGTGGCCGCTACAAGCGGCGGCTCGCGGCCTGGGCCGCGGCCGTCGAGCTGGCCGGAACCGACCGCCCCCGCGCCGAGGCGCAACTCGACCGCGACCTGGACGACCTGCACCGCCGGTTCGTCGACGGCGGCGCCGACGCTCCCGCCGTCCCGCTCGACCGGCTCGCCGCCATCAGCCGGCGGGCCATCAGCGCCTTCACCGACATCATCGCCACGCCCCCGGCCGAGAGGACCACGCACCCATGACGACCCGACCGACCGAGGCGCGCAACCCGGCGACGCTCGACCTCGACACGCTGCCGACGCGAGAGGCGCTGGCGCGCATCGTGGACGAGGACGCCGCCGCCGTCGAGGCGGTGCGCGCGGCGCTGCCCGCGATCGCCGAGGCGGTGCAGCTCGCCGACGCCAAGCTCGCCGCGGGCGGGCGGCTGCACTACGTGGGCGCCGGTGCCTCGGGCCGGTTGGCCGTGCTCGACGCGACCGAGCTCACCCCGACCTTCGGCGTGGACCGCTCGCTCGTCACCGCCCACTTCCCGGGCGGCGCGGCCGCACTCGTCGACTCCGCTCTGGACTTCGAGGACTCTGGGGATCTCGGCGCCGAGGACCTCCGGGACGTCACCGGCGCCGACCTCGTCCTGGGCATCACCGCCTCCGGTGCGACGCCGTACGTCGCCGCGGCACTGGGCGAGGCACGCCGCCGTGGGGCGTCGACCGTGCTCATCAGCTGCTCGCCGGACCCGGTGATCGAGGCCGGCCACGTCATCGTGCTGGACACCGGCCCGGAGGCGCTCACCGGATCGACCCGGCTGAAGGCCGGCACGGCGACCAAGGTCGCGCTGAACGCGTTCTCGACCGCGCTCATGGCCCGCCGCGGCCGCGTGTACTCGAACCTGATGATCGGCATGTCCGTCACCAACGAGAAGCTCCGCGAGCGCGCCGTCGCGGTCGTCCGCGCGGCGACCGGCCGCGACGAGGCGGCCGCACGGGCGGCCCTGCGCGACGCCGGCGGCGACATCGAGGTCGCGCTCGTCGCCCTGCTCGGCGACGCCGGCGCCGACGACGCGCGTGCGGCGCTGGCCGAGGCCGGTTCGGTGCGGGCGGCCGTCGCGCGGTTCGAGGGTCGCGCGTGAGCGCTCGGGCCGGCGTCGACGTCGGAGGCAGTGGCGTCCGGGCGGTCGTCGAGCTCGGCACGGGACGACGCCGGGTGCGGCTGACCCGCCCGACACACCGCCGCGCCACCCTCGACGCCGCGACCGTCGTCGAGGCGGCCGTCGAGGCCGTGACGCAGGCGGCCGACGCCGCGCGACCGCCACGGCTCGACGCCGTCTGCGTCGGGACGACCGGCCTGCCCGGGCTGCTCGAGGATCCCGCCGCGATCGCCGCGGAGTTGCGCGACCGGCTCGGCGCGAGCCGGGTGATGGTGGCCGGCGACGCGCTCACGACGCACCTGGGCGCCCTCGGCGGCCGTCCCGGCGTGGTCGTGGCGGCCGGGACCGGCGTCATCGCGCTCGGCACCGACCTCGGCGGCGTCTGGAACCGCACCGACGGCTGGGGCTACCTGCTCGGCGACGAGGGCGGCGGCGCCTGGATCGGGCGCCGAGGGCTCGCCGCGGCCCTGCGCCACCTCGACGGACGCGCCGGCGGTTCGGGGCCGCTCGCCGCCGCGGTGGCCACGCGGTACGGCGACCCGGCGGGCCTGCTGGGCCGCGTGTACAACGGCGACTCGCCGTCGTTCGAGCTGGCGGCGTTCGCCCCGGCGGTGGCCGAGGCCGCCCGCGGCGGCGACCCGGTCGCGAGCGGCATCTGGCGCCACGCCGGTGAACGCCTCGCCGAGTCGGCCGTCGCGGCCGCCGCCGGGCTGGAGCCGTGCTTCTCCTGGGGCGGTGGCCTGTTCCGGACCGGCGGCCTGCTCGAGGACCCGTTCCGCCGCGCCGTCCTGGCCCGCGTCCCCGCCGCGCGCATCGTCGCACCGGACGGCGACGGCGCCGACGGTGCGCTCCGGCTGCTCGACCACCCGCGGATCACCCGGCACGCGGGCCCGTTCCTGCACGCCTCCGGCTTCGACGACGCCTGACGTAGCGTCGGCCGCGATGATCGACCAGAACTGGGTGGTGCTGAGCGCGGCGCTCGGCCTCATCGGCGGCCTCCGCTACGCCGTCGCGACGATGCGGGGGCGAGCCAGCCCCAACCGGGTCACCTGGGTGCTCTGGGCGGCGGCGCCGCTGATCGCCTTCTCCGCCCAGCTCGACGCGGGGGTCGGCCTGCCGGCGGTGCTGACGCTGGCCGCGGGCGTCGGGCCGCTCATCGTCCTGACGGCGTCGTTCGCCGGCCGGCACGGCAGCGCCACGATCACGCCGTTCGACCTCGCCTGCGGCGCGGTCTCGGTGATCGCGCTGGTCGTCTGGATCGGGCTCGGCAGCGCGTCGTGGGCCGTGGTCCTGGCGGTGGCGGCCGACGCCGCGGCCGCCACCCCGACCGTCCGGAAGGCGTGGCGGGAGCCGCACACGGAGAACGCGCTCTTCTACGTGCTCGTCGGTGTCGGCGCCACCGTGACGCTGCTGACCATCACCGATCCGGCCCCCGCCTCCTGGCTGTTCGCCGCCTACATGCTGGCCCTCAGCGTCACGCTGACGGCCGTCATCGCCGGCCGCTCAGCCCCGTAGCTCGCCCTCGAGCAGGCTCATCAGCACCATGGCGTGCCAGCGGCCGTGGCGGCGCAGGGTGTCGCGGGCGCGGCCCTCCTCGACGAACCCGAGCTTCTGGTAGACGCGGATGGCCGGCGCGTTCTCGTCGGCCACCCACAGCTGGATGCGGTGCAGGCGCATGGCGTCGAAGCCGTAGCGGCAGATCAGGCGGGTCGCCTCGGTGCCGTAGCCGCGGCCCCAGCAGTCCTTCTCGCCGATGTAGAGGTCGAGTTCGGCGCCGCCGGTTTCGGGTTCGGCGCCGCTGAGCGCCACCACGCCCGTCAGCCGGCCGCCGTCGAGGGTCTCGATGCCGAGGACGACGCGCTCGTAGGAGTTCTTCGGCCGCTCGCCGTACTCGCCGGCGAAGCGTTCCGCGCTGACCGGATAGCCGTGCGCGAACCACTGCATGACCTCGGGGTCGTGGTTCCAGCGGTGGTGCGCCGCCGCGTCGCTGGGCTCCAGCGGGCGTAGCCGTACGAGGTCTCCCGTGAGCACCTGGCCTCCGTCTCGTCGCGGTTGCCGATCACCCCATCAGCTCGGCCGGCGGGCCGGCAACGGGTTTTCCGCGTCGGCCAGTTCCTCGCGCAGGCCGTCGAGGGCGGTGTGGTCGTCGTCGGTGCCGGTGTGCGGGGCGGCGAACCAGCGCGCGTACTCGTCCAGCTCGCTGAGCCGCCAGTCCAGTTGGAACAGCTCGATCATCTCGGGGTCGGCCTGTGCGTGGCCGGCGAGGTCGACGAGGTCGCGCTCGGCCGGGGCGAGGGCCAGCGACTCCCAGTCGACCAGCCGCAGGCCGTCGCCGGTCACGACCTGGTTGGCGTGGTGCGGCTCGCCGTGCGTGGGCACCCAGTGGTCCCGCCGGGCCGCCGCCCGGCCGGCCAGCTCCAGGTAGCGCGCCGTCCACGCCGTGATGGCGGCGGCGTTTCCGGCCAGCAGCCCGCGCGCCTCCTCGGCCAGCGGCCCGCTCGTCCACGGCGACCGCGTCGCCTCCCGCAGCCGCGCGGCGAAGCCGGGACCGACCCGCGGCGCCCACACCGGCAGGCCGTCCGGCGGGACGGTGCGGTGCAGGGCGTCCAGCGCGGCCAGCACGACGGCGACGTGTGCGGGCGCGGCGGCGTCGTCCTCCGACGGGGTGCGCCCGTCCAGCCAGGGCGTGACGCTGAGCGCGCCGCGCCCGGCGTCGGCGGTGAACCGGCCGGACCGGGTCGGCAGCGGCGCGCAGACGACGTCCAGCCCGGACGCGGCCAGGGCGGCGGCGCCGCGGTAGGCGGCCTCCAGCGACGCCGCCGTGTGCCGGGGCGCCAGCTGGTCCAGCGTCACGAACAGCGCCCGGCCGGCGCCGGTGGCCCGCCAGTGGTGCGCGCCGAACCCCCACGGCAGGTGATCGAGTGTGTCGACCTCCGGCAGCCAGTGCGCGCCGACGGCCCGGCTGATCGTCGCGTCGTCGACGAACGTGGGCGGCGTCAGCACGCCGCCCAGCGTCTCACGCCGGGCCCGTCAGTCCGCGAGCAGCTCGATGTCGAACGCACGCACGCGGTCCGGGTCCATCACGATCCCGATCTCGACCACCCGGCCGTCGGCGACGGTGAACGGGAAGACGCCGCGGACCTCGCCGCACGCCCACCACACCAGGCCGGCCTCGCCGTCGATCAGCGCCCGCCGGGTGTGCTTGGCCCGGTGCAGGAACACGTCCGCGACCGCCTGGCGGCCGAGCATCACGTCGGCCAGCGGCGCCGCGCCACGGGAGCGCGTGGCGAGGGACAGGTCGACGGCGGCGGCGTCGGCGCGCATCACGACCTCTGGGTCCAGGACCGCCAGCAGCGCCTCGAAGTCGCCCTGGCGCGACGCCGCCGTGAAGGCGTCCACCACGGTGCGCTGCCGCCTGACGTCGTCGGCGGCGGGCGACCGCGACTCCGCCCCCTGCACCCGCCGCCGGGCCCGGCTGGCCAGCTGCCGCGCAGCCGCCGGGGACCGGCCGACCAGCGGCGCGATCTCGTCGAACGGGATGGCGAACAGGTCGTGCAGGACGAACGCGAGCCGCTCGGCCGGCGCCAGCGTGTCCAGCACCACCAGCAGCGCCGGCC
This sequence comes from Jiangella alba, assembly GCF_900106035.1. Taxonomy (GTDB): domain Bacteria; phylum Actinomycetota; class Actinomycetes; order Jiangellales; family Jiangellaceae; genus Jiangella; species Jiangella alba. The sequence continues at coordinate 489,543 of NZ_FNUC01000004.1, read as the reverse complement.
CGACGGTGTCGGCCAGCAGCGCCTCGTGCTCCGGGTCGGCGCCGTTGACGGCCACGGCCCGGTCCCGCGGCAGCGGCTGCTCGCGCCGCGCCGTCCGGGACCGCAGCATGTCGAGGCAGACCCGGGCCACGACGGTCGTCAGCCAGCCGCCGAGGTTGTCGACGCCCGCGGTGCCGGCCCGGGCCACCCGCAGCCACGACTCCTGGACGGCGTCGTCGGCCTCGGTGGTCGAGCCGAGCATCCGGTAGGCCACGGCGCGCAGGTGCGTGCGGTGGTCCTCGAACTGAAGTGCCAGCCAGTCGTCGCTCATCGGTCACATTCCTTCGTCGCGGTCCGTCAGTGCGCTGACGAATGAAAGGCGGCAGGTGTGACACCCCGGATCTGGAAGGAAGTGCGCAACGATGCGTCGATGGGCTGAGTTCGTCCTGGCACATCGCCGATGGGTCATGGCGTTCTGGTTACTGGTCGTGGTGGCGGGCGCGATGGCGGCCGGCCCGGCCAACGAACGTCTGACGACGGAGTACTCGCTGCCCGGCGAGCCGGGCGCGGAGACCGCGGAACGGATCGTCGAGCGGTTCGGCAACGGCGGCAACCAGGCGCCGTACCTGGTGTCGTTCACCCACCCGGACGGCGAGCAGGCGGCGCAGGGCGACGCGGCCGCGTTCGACGCCGCGGGCGAGGCGCTGCCGGACCTGCGGCTGCTGCACGCCGGCAACACCGGCGACGACGCGTTCGTGACCGACGACGGGAGCACGGCGTACGCGCTGCTGTTCTGGCGGTGGGACGAGACGGCGACGTCGCTGCCGACCGACCGCATCCGCGACGCGCTGGAGGAGGCGGCGCCGCCCGGCAGCACCGTCGGCGTCACCGGCTACGACGCGCTCGCGGTCGGGTCGGAGGAGGAGGGCTGGGGCGTCCTGGCCGAGGTGGTGGCCGGCTCGGTCGGCGCGCTGGCGGTGCTGGCGTTCGTGTTCGCCTCGCTGCTGGCGTTCCTGCCGCTGGTCGTGGCGGTGGGGTCGATCATGGCGACGTTCGTGATGCTGCTCGGGCTGACCTACCTCGGCGACTTCTCCACGCTGGTGACGTTCCTGATCGCGCTGATCGGGCTGGGCGTGGCGATCGACTACTCGCTGCTGCTGGTGACCCGCTGGCGGGAGGAGCGCCACCGCGGCCGCGACAACCACGACGCCGTCGTGGTGGCGATGGGCACGGCCGGCCGGGCCGTGCTGGTCAGCGGCGGCACGGTGGCGATCGGGCTGATCTCGCTGCTGGTGCTGCCGGTGCCGTTCATGCGCAGCGTCGGCATCGGCGGTGCGCTGATCCCGCTGGCCAGCGTCGCGGCGACGCTGAGTCTGACGCCGGCGCTGCTGGGCGGCATCGGCCCGCGGGTGGACTGGCCGCGGGTGCGCCGCGAGAACACGGCCAGCCGCGCCTGGACCGGCTGGGCGACCCGCGTCGTCCGGGCCCGCTGGGTGGCGGCCGCCGCCTCGCTCGCCGTCCTGCTCGCGCTGGTCGGGGCGTTCTCCGGGCTCAAGATCGGGCTCGCGTCGACGGAGGCGCTGGCGCAGAACGGCTCCGCGTACGAGGACCTGCACCGGCTCACCGACGGCGGCGTGCCACGGGGGACGCTCACGCCGATCGAGGTGCTGGTGTCCTCGGACGACGCGGACGCGGTGGCGAGTGACCTCGCTGGCGTCGACGGCATCGACCGGGCGCTGGTGTCGGCGGACGCCACCAGCAGCCGCGACGGCGAATCCGTCGTCGTGCTCATCCCCGACCACGAGACCGTCGACTCCGCCAGCGTCGACGTCGTCGACCGGGTGTCCGAACGGGCCGGCGACCTCGACGGCGTGATCGGCGTGTCCGGCGTCGGAGCGATGCAGTCGGACTTCATGGACGCCGTGTACGGCAACTTCCCGCTGATGCTCACGCTGATCGCGTTGCTCACGTACGTGCTGCTGGTGCGGGCGTTCCGGTCGCTGCTGCTGCCGTTGAAGGCGGTGCTGCTCAACCTGCTCTCGCTCGGCGCGGCGTACGGGCTGGTGGTGCTGTTCTGGCAGTACGGCTGGGGATCGGACGCGGTGTTCGGGATCCCGGAGACCGGCGCGATCACGTTCTGGGTGCCGCTGCTGATCTTCGCGTTCCTGTACGGGCTGTCGATGGACTACGAGGTGTTCATCCTGGCCCGGATCAGAGAGGAGTACGACGCCACCGGCAACACCGACCTCGCGATCGTCCAGGGCATCGGGCGGACGGGGCGGCTGGTCACCAGCGCGGCGCTGATCCTGTTCCTGGCGTTCGCGGCGCTGGCGGCGAGCCCGGCCACCGACCTCAAGGTCATGGCGACGGGGCTCGGCTTCGGCATCCTGCTGGACGCGACCGTCATCAGGTCGCTGCTGACGCCGGCGCTGGTGTCGCTGTTCGGGAAGTGGAACTGGTACCTGCCGGACTGGGCGGCTCGGCTGTTGCGCGTCCCGCCGTCGCCGGTCGCCGTGGCCGAGCCGGAACCCCGGCCGGTCGGCACCGGCTCCTGACCGCGTCCCAGGCGGGGCCGCAGCGCGTGCGGCCCCGCCAGGACGGCGTCGGGTCAGGTCAGCGTGCCGGCCCGCCAGTTCGCGACGAAGTCCGGGTTCGCGTCCAGCCACTGCGCCACGGCGCCGGCGTTGTCCTCACGGTTGTTCTGCACGACCATGAGGTCCTCGATCTCCAGCAGCTGGTCGTTGGAGAGGTAGAGGTTGCGGATCAGCTGCGCGGCGTTCGGGAACTCCTCGTGGAACCCCGGCCGGCCGAGGCTGTACAGCCGCTCCGCCTCGCCGAGCGAGCCCTCCGGGTCCTCCAGGTCGCGGATGTCGTACGCCGCGTAGGCCCAGTGCGGGTGCCACAGGGTGACGGCGATGTTGTCGCCCGAGGCCATCGCGCTGTCCAGCTCGGCGAGCATGGCCGGCGACGAGGAGGTCGGGAACTCCCAGTCCTCCAGGCCGTAGGTCGGGATGACCTCGTTCTGCGTCGCGTTGGTCAGCCCGGCGCCGGGCTCGATGCCGACCAGCCGGCTGCCGTACGCGTCGGCCTCGCCGGCGAGGTCCGCCAGCGACTGCGCCGGGGAGTCGGCGTTGACGGCGATGGTCAGGAAGCCCTCGTCGAACCAGCAGCCGCCGTCCTCGAGGTCGTCGCCGAACTGCTCGACGTAGTCGGCGTGCGTGTTCGGCAGCCAGGCGTCCATGATGACGTCGATGTCGCCGTCGGCGACGCCGGTGTAGGCCGGGCCGGCCTCGAGCTCTTCGAACTCGACGGTGTAGCCCTGCTCCTCCAGGGCGACCTTCGCCAGCTCGGCGACGACGTAGTTCTCGTCCCAGCCGGTGAAGACGCCGATGGTCAGCGACGTCTCGTCGTCGCCGGTGCCCTCGGCGTCGGGGATCTCGGCGTCGCCCTCGGCGGGGTCGCAGCTGCCGCTGTCGACGTCGCCGATGGTCTGCACGTCGGCGCCGGCACCGTCGCCGGAGCCGCCGCCGTCGGCGGACCCGCCGCCGTTGTCGTCGTCGCCGCAACCGGCGAGGACGAGACCGCTCGCGGCCAGGCCGGCCACGAGGGTGAGGGTGGACTTGCGCATGATTCTCCTCTTGATTCGGCTACCAGGCACTCTGGGTTCGAGGACCTACTCGTGAAGCGACGTTCAGGCGCGCACTCTCGACGCCCGGACGACTGGAGCGCGGTCGGCCAGCGCCGACACCACACGGTCCAGATAGATGGCGAGCACGACGACGGCCAGACCGGCCTCCACGCCGCGAGCCACGTTCAGGGACGACAGGCCGGCCACGACGTCCAGGCCCAGGCCGGCCGCGCCGACCATGGCGGCGAGGACCACCATCGACAGCGACAGCATGATCACCTGGTTGATCCCGGCCATGATCGTCGGCAGCGCGAGCGGCAGCTGGATCTGCCGCAGGATGCGCATCGGCGACGACCCGAACGCCTGCCCGGCCTCGACGACCTCGGTGTCGACCTGGCGGATGGCCAGCTCGGTGAACCGGACGCCGGGCGGCATCGCGAACACGATGGTCGAGATCATGCCGGGGACGACGCCGATGCCGAACGCGCCCAGCGTCGGGATCAGGTAGACCATCGCCGGCATCGTCTGCATGAAGTCGAGCACCGGTCGCAGCAGGTTGCTCACCGTCGGCGAGCGGGCCGCCCAGATGCCCAGCGGCACGGCCAGGGCGCTCCCGATGAACGCGGCCACCAGCACCAGCGCGAGCGTCTGCATGGCGCCGTCCCACTTGTCCATCGCCGCGATCAGGTAGAACCCGACCACAGTGAAGACGGCGAACTTCCACGAGCGCACCGCCCAGCCGAGCGCGGCGAACAGCACGATCATCACCAGGAACGGCGGTGCGCTCAGCACGTCGGTGACGGCGGAGTACGCGCCGTCGAGCACGGTGTCGACGAAGTCGAGCACCGGCTGGAAGGTGTCGGTGAACCAGTCGAACGCGTCGGAGACCCAGGTGCCGACCCGCAACCGCGGGTCCAGCGGGTCGAAGCTGTCGCTCATCGGACCACCTCCGCCTCGGGCAGCGCCTCCGCGACGCTGGCCATCGCGGTCAGCAGCGTCACCCGTGGGATGACGCCCAGCAGCCGGCCGTCGTCGCCGACCACCGCCAGCGGCAGCACCGACTCCGCGGACGGCGCGAACAGCTCGGCCAGCACGGTGTCGGGGTGCACGGAGGCGACGTCGGACACGATGATCGACTCGAGCGTACTGTCGCCCCGGTTCACCGCCGCCACCACGTCGTCGTCACGGACGACGCCGCGCAGCTTGCGGTCCCGGGCGACGACGAACGCCGCGCTGAGCTGCTTGTCGCGCATGCCGTGCAGCGCCACCCGCGGCCCGGCCGAGATGTTGACCTCGAGCTGGGCCGGCACCATGACGCTGGACGCGGTGAGCACGCGGGTGCGGTCGACGTCGGCGACGAACTGCGCGACGTAGTCGTTCGCGGGGTCGCGCAGCACCTCCTCCGCCGTCCCGACCTGCACGATGCGGCCGTCGCGCATGACCGCGATGCGATCGCCCAGGCGCATGGCCTCGTTGAGGTCGTGCGTGATGAACACCACCGTCTTGCCGAGGCTGGCCTGCAGCTCCAGCAGCTGGTCCTGCATCTCGCGCCGGATCAGCGGGTCGAGGGCGGAGAACGCCTCGTCCATCAGCATGATGTCGCTGCCGGCGGTGAGCGCGCGGGCCAGTCCGACCCGCTGCTGCATGCCGCCGGACAGCTGGGCCGGGTAGCGGTCCTCCCAGCCGCGCAGCCCGACCAGCTCCAGCGCCTCGGCGGCCTTGGCGCGCCGCTCGTCCTTCGGCACGCCCTGGATGTCCAGCGCGTATGCCGCGTTCTCGGCGACGGTCCGGTGCGGGAGCAGCGCGAAGTGCTGGAAGACCATGCTGATCTTCTGCTGCCGCACCCGGCGCAGCTCGCCCGCGTCGATGCCGGAGATGTCGACACCGTCGACGTAGACATGGCCGGCCGTGGGCTCCCACAGGCCGTTGAGCATTCTGATCAGCGTGGACTTGCCCGATCCGGACAGCCCCATCACGACGAAGATCTCGCCCGGCTGCACCTCGAAGCTCGCGTCGATCACCGCCGGGGTCGCCCCCTGCGCGACGACGTCGGCACGGCTCGCGCCGTCCCTGAGCCGCTGAACGGCGTCGTCGGCGCCTCGGCCGAAGACCTTGAACAGTCCTTCCGCGCGTACGGCGGTCACGCCCTCCCCTTCGTTCGTCTGCCACGCGACGCACCGGTTCCACCGGGCGCGCTTTCGGCGCCCACGTTCAGGGCGGCCGGTGAGCCACGCGACGAGCGACGCGAGCGGGGACGAAAGCGGCACCGCGGGCTTGAGCCCGCACCGTCGGCCGACAACCCCAACCGCGTCTGGTCTGGTTCGGTCGCTGGTGACGCTAGCCCAAGGCGGCGATAGTCGGCCAACCGGACACGTCCGGAGCAGCGGAATTGTGACGAGTGCAATGCCAAATGGTTACCTGCTGAGACGCCCACCGTCCGCCATGTGGACGATCAAGCGCTCAGTCGTAGTCGGCGGCGGTGGTGCGGAAGGAGACGACGGTGCGGGCGGCGACGTCGAAGCCGAAGGAGAGGAAGGAGCCGTCGTCGAGCTGGACGGTGGTGGGGTTGGCCTGGTCCTCCCAGCCGGAGTTGTACAGCGCCAGCGGCCGCTGGTCCGTCCACGGCCCGGACGGGTCGTCGATCAGCACGCCGTACGTCGGCCGCCCGGCCTGGGCGTAGTTGCCGTAGGTCATCAGCACCGAGCCGTCGTCGGTGACCAGCAGGTGCGCCGACGACGCGGGCAGGCCGGTCGGCTCGGGGTCGGTCCAGGTCTGGCCGTCGTCGAAGGAACGGACGAGGGTCGACTCGCTCTCGATCGCCAGCAGGTTGTCGTGCCGCCGGATCTGCATGACCAGCTCGCCGCCGGGCAGCCGGACGATGTTCGGCTCGCCGTTGGAGAACCGCTCGTCGTCCTCGACGACGGTGCGCTCGTTCGCAGCGGGGAAGGTGCGCCCGCCGTCGGTGCTGCGGGCGACCCGCGCGCCGTACCCGTACAGCGGCTGCAGGATGTCGCCGTTCGGCAGCTCGACGGCGGGACCGTGCTGCCAGGCGCCCGGCTGCGCGCTCTCGACCTGCGTGACCTCGGGAAACGTCAGCCCGCCGTCGGCCGAGCGGTAGACGAACGTGCCGAGGTTGCTCTCGGGGCTGGTCGACCAGTCGGTGCGGAACACCGTCACCAGCACCGTGCCGTCGCGCAGCACGCTGAGCTTCGGGTCGCGGTTGTCGGCGCCGTCGGTGGCCGCGACGGTGACGGGGTCGGTCCAGGTGGCGCCACCGTCGGCCGAGCGGACCATGCGGACGACGCCGTCGGCCTTCGTGTGCGCGTCGGCGTAGTGGTAGGCCAGCACGATCGTGCCGTCAGGCAGCCGGACCGCGTCGGGGAACCGCGGCTCGGCGGCGCCCTCCGGCTCCTGCGCGACGACCTGGGCGGGGATCGGCGAGTACGCCTGGATGCGCAGCTGGGTCGAGCGGGTGACGCCGGCGCGCAGGTCGGTGACGGTGACGGTGACCGGGTGCAGGCCGATGTCGGTGGCGTCGATGGCGGCGCTGACGGCCAGCCGGCCGGGCTCGCCGTGCACGCGGCCCGCGAACGGCCGGTCGACGCCGTCGACGACGACGCTGGCGCGGACCTGCCCCGCCCGCACGCCGGGCGCGTCGATGGTCGCGACGACGGTGGACGCCGGGTGCTTCTCGGCGACGTAGGACGGGAGGACGCCGGTGACGGGCAGCCCTTCGGCCAGCGCGGGGCCGGCCGGGTCCAGCTCGCTCAGCGCGACGTCGTCCAGGTAGGCGTCGGAGCCGACCCCGGCCGCGCCGCTGGACGCCAGCTCGAGGCCGGTGATCGCGCTGCCGCCGGACGCCCGCACCGTGGTACGGAACGACATTCCGTTCACCGTCAGCACGGCCGCGTCGCCGCTCGCGTCGATGCGGACCCGGCTCGGGTGGTCGCGCGCCGTCAGCATCGGGACGGTGGCCAGGCGCAGGTACTGCCGTCCGTCGTAGACCAGGACCTGCGCGGTGCTGCTGCCGCCGTAGGCGTACATCGGGGTGATCATGAACCGGTACGCGCCGAGCGCCGGGTTGTCGCCGTCGGCATGCACGGCCAGGAACACCGCCTGGCGCGTCGTGTGCATCGCGAGGTCGAACTCGAACCGCCTGGCAGCGGCCGCGGGGGCGGGAATCTGCAGTCGCGACTGGAGGGTCGCCGTGTAGTCGGCCAGGTGCACCGCGCGGTTCCCGGGCGGCCCGAACGGCGCCTCGGCGACGGTGATGTCGCCCTGCGTGGTGTAACCGGCCGGCGCGGCGCCGAGCGGCTCCGCGTCGAACGTGCGGAACTCACCGGACGCGGCGGCCGACGTGCTCACCCCCAGCCCGGCGGCGAGTCCCAGTGCGGCGATGGCGGCGACGACGGCGGTGCGTGGCATGCGTCCACTCCCTGACAAGTCCGGCGGATCGACATGAAACGTCGTGCCACGGTAGCCGTGCGGCCCGGGCTGGGCAAGCCTCTGCAGGGAGATTCCGGCGCCGCGCGCAGCCGCCGGGTCAGCGTCGCGTCACGGCCGGAGCCAGTCGGGCGGCGACGGCGGGTCGGTCCACCACGCGGCGTCGGGGGCGGAACCCCGCAGGTCGCGCAGCAGCCGGGCGGTCAGCACGGCGGTGTCGCCGTGGCGTTCCAGCGCCCGGCGCCAGGCGCGTTCCGCGACGTCCTGCCGGTGATGCACCGCGGCCGCGGCGTGACAGACGGCGATCAACCGGTCGCCGGCCGACCGCAGCGCGGCGTTCCAGACCGCGTCCGGCACCGGTCGGCCCTCCGCCGCGAGGTGGTCCACCACCGGGTCGAAAGCACGCCAGCCACCCGCCGTCGGTTCCAGGAGTGCGACGGTGTGATCGATCGGCTCGCTCGCCCATTCGATCGCGCGGGCCGTGCGGTCCGCGCTGCCGCGGCGGCCGGGTTCCGGCAGGTAGCGGCGGGCCAGCCGGGCCAGGACCGGCTCCGGGACGGCGTCGAGGCCCACGCGCCGCCAGTCGGCGGCGGCATGCACCATGGCCGCGCCGAGCGGGTGCTCGGACTCGCCGGCGTGCAGCCGTGCGATCGCCAGCACCGCGCCCCCGAGGTACTCGGCGAGGCCGTATCGCAGCACGCCGGCCCGCATGCGGGGGTCGTCGATCATCGCGGCCAGCCGCCTGCGCTCGTCGGGATCCGCGTGCAGCCACACGGGCCGGAACCGTTCGAGCAGCTCCCACTGGGAACGCTGGAGGTCCCCGTGCGGCAGGAACCGCTCGTACGGCCTGGACCGCATGGTCGCCACCACGACGTTCCCGGCATGGACCGCGCGATCGAGCCACTCGACCCGGAACAGGTCGTCGCCCAGATAGCGCTCGAGGTCGTCGAGCCAGATCACCGTGCGCACGGGGCTCCCGCCCGCGCCGAAGAGCTGCGCCAGCCCGCGCGGCGGCGCCGGGACGACGAGGGGCAGTTCGGCGTAGTGCCGGCGGACGACCTCCGCGCCCAGCCGCGACTTGCCCGCCATGGCGTGTCCCACGAGCAGTGTCGGCTGGCCCGTCTGCAGCGCCGTCACGATCTCCGCATGCGCGTTCCTCGTCAGGTAGGTCATGTGCAGCGGGGCGCGATGGACGCCGAACAGCTGGAGTGCGGAGTCGCCCGTCCGTGGCAGTGCGCCGGCATCGACGGCGGAGCGGATGGTCGACTCGACGGCGTGCTCGCGCTGGTCCCAGCTCGCCGCTCGCTGCCGCAGCCACCACACCAGCGGTGTGCCGACGCCCGCGATGGCGCACAGGGCGAGCAGCAGCCCCCACGGGATGCCGGTCCAGTACTGGGCCAGGGCGGCGCTCGAAGCGGCCACGGCTGTCACGACGACCAGTCGCACCGACTGCTGGTGCGGAGTGCTCCACCGCACGCCGCTGTTCTGCATCACGATCGTCCCCCTGCACTACATCGCCATTATTCCCGCCTTGTCACGATTCTGGGAGTCATCGTGATCATCATTTTTGATCACTTCTGGGACTCGATCCGGTGACGGTCGCGTCGAGACTGTCATGACTAAAGGTCATGGGCGGTGTGCACAGATGGCGTGGGTGAAGATGCTGCGAACCGGCGCCCGCAGTCCCTACGCTGTGCTTCACGATCGTGGCCGATCACGCTGGAGGGGACATGTCCGAAGCTGTTGTGGTCGAGGTGGTTCCGTATCCCGGTCCCGAGGTGTTCGGGGCGGGCAAGGTCAACGACTATGTGCTCCTGGTCGGCTCGGCATTGGTGCTGCGGAGCAAGAAATACCGCGACCTCTACAAGGAGGGCCCCAGCCGCACGTGGTCGGCTACCGACCAGGCCGCGGTCAAGGCGTTCCAGGAGGATCAGGGCTGGAAGGGCACCGACGCCGACGGCATCCCCGGCAAGCAGACCTGGCAGCGGCTCGGGCTGGGCTGAGGTCCGCCCGCCCTCAGTCGGCGCCCGACTCGACCGTGAGGGTCGCCGGCCCGAGTCGCAGCACGCCGTCGTCGAGCGGGGTGCAGCGGACGCCGCCGCGGCCGCGCAGCCCGCGGAACGCACCCGGTGCCAGCGCGACGTCCATCCAGGCGCACGGGTTCGCCGCCCGGTGCGCCTGGAACCGGATCGGCCCCGCGCCGGAGTCGAGCGTGAACAGCGCGCCCGGCTCCGGCCGCCGCGCGGCGAGCTGATCGACCGGGAAGCCGCGGATCGCGATGTTGCGCCTGGTCAGCAGCGGATCGAGCGGATGATCCAGGCCGAGCGCCGCGGCGAGGTCGTCGAGGGCGGCGGCGTCGATGAGCGTGACGGCGGCGTTGCGGTGCGCCGGCCGGCCGAAGTAGCGGTCGCCGACCAGCCCGAGCCCGGCGCGCACCGTGACCTCCGTCCGGGCGGCGGGCGCCGGATCGGGCCGCGGCCCGTCCTGCGGCCGGCCTTCGTACGCGTGCACCGGTGAGACCAGCAGCGCCACGATCTCGACCGGGCGGCCATCGCCGTTCACCCCCCGATGCTAGCCCGACTCTTGTAAGTAAGTACTTACTTCTGACATGCTGCGAGGTATGGCAGAGGTACGCAGTACCGCGTCGCAGCGGCGAGCCGACGCCGTCGCCGTCGCGATGCGGGTCATCGCCGACGACGGCCTGACCACGGCCGCGCTGCAACGCGTCGCGGACGAGATCGGGGTGTCGCAGCCGTACGTCTTCCGGCTCTTCGGCAGCAAGCAGGGGCTCTTGGTGGCCTGCGTCGACGAGGTGGAGGAGCGGGTGCGGACGGCGTTCCGCGCGGCCGCGTCCGACCGGCCCGGCGACCCGATGACGGCGATGGGCGCGGGCTTTCGCGAACTGCTCTCCGGCGGCGTCACCGGCGGGCTGTGGCTGCAGGCGTCGGCGATCGCCCGGCGCGACGAGGTGGTGGCCGAGCGCTGCCGCGGCGTCATCACCGTCCTCCTCGGCGAGTCGGCCGCGCTGACCGGCGCCGGCGCCGACGACCTCGCCCGGTTCCTGGCCGACGGCGCCCTGGTGGTGCTGCTGCAGGCCATCGGCGTCGATCTCGCCGACGGCACTCGGGCGGCCGTCGGCACCCTGCTGCCCGGTGCGGCCTCGTGAACCGGCTGCTGCTGCCCCTGGTCGCGGTGCAGGGGCTGTGGGTGCGCTCGACGTTCACGCTGGCCGAGCCGGTCGACGACCGCGTGACCGGCACGATCGGCGACGGCGCGGGCGCGCCGCTGCGGGTGGCGGTGCTCGGCGAGTCGACGGCGGCCGGGTCGGGCGTCTCTTCGCACGACGACGGGTTCGCCGGCGCGCTGGCGGGGCTGCTCGCCGCCCGGGCCGGTCGCCCGGTCACCTGGACGGTGGCCGCGCAGCACGGCGCGACGGCGCGGCGGGTCCGGCACCGGCTGCTGCCCCGCCTGACCGGCTCGTACGACGTGGCCGTGGTGCTGGCCGGGGCGAACGACGTGCTCACCCGGCGCTCGCCGGCCGACTGGGGCGCCGACCTCGCCGCGATCGTCGACGGCCTCACGGACCGGTCGGCCTGGGTGGTCGTCGCGGGAGTGCCGCCGTTCGGGCTGTTCCCGGCGCTGCCGCGGGCGCTGCGGCGCTACCTCGGCGAGCGGGCGTCCGCCGTCGACGCGGTGTCGCGGGACGTGTGCGCGGCGCGGCCGCGGGTGGCGTGGACGACGGTCGCGTCGGACGGGCTGCCGTCGATGGACTTCTTCAGCGCCGACCGCTTCCACCCGTCCGCGACCGGCTACCACGTCTGGGCCTCCGCCGTCGTCGCCGCCATCCCGGCGACATGACCGTCCTCCCGTTCGTCGACGAGCACCAGGTGCTGGTCCCCGCCCCGCCGTCCGCCGTGTGGGCGGCGCTGGGTGCGCATGTCGGCGGCATGCGCGCGGCGGGCGCGCTGTCGTGGGTGCTCGGGACCACGCCGCGGCGGTCTTCCGGGGTCCCGCTCGAGCCGGGCGCGACGGTGCCGGGGTTCGCGGTGGCCGCGGTGCAGCCGGAGCGGCTGGTCCGGCTGGCCGGGCGGCACCGGTTCTCCCACTACGCGTTGACGTTCACGCTGGCCGCGGCCCCGGGCGGGACGACGGTGAGCGCGCGCACCGAGGCCGCGTTCCCCGGTCCGCACGGCCGGGCCTACCGCCTGCTCGTCATCACGTCCGGCGCCCATCGCCTCGCCGTCGCCCGCATCCTCCGCGACGTTCGTGAGCGCGCGAGTGTCAGTGCCCGCCCGTAGGGTGGGCCCCACCCGGGCCGGGAGGGGTCTACCTACCGCGACGCGTGTCGGCCGCTCATCGGCGGTGACGTGGGCGACGGGCGTCGGCGGCGCAACGTGCCTCGCGACCTCCGGTGCGCGCCGCGGGTCCACCGACCGTGACTCGGGTTTCGTCGTCACCACCATGACGTCCACGTCGTCATCCCACGTGGCGGGTCACACACCCGGGCCGGGAGGGGCTATGTCAGGCGCCGAACCGCGTGCGTCGGGACCTGCGCGCAACGGGCCGTACACCGGCGAAACATCGACGTGACATCGGCGTCCTAGCGTCGTCACCATGCGCATCGCCGTCGACGACCTGGCCGGGGCGGAGATCGCGGCGTTCCTGGACGAGCACGTCCGCGAGCTGCGGTCCATCTCGCCGCCCGAGAGCAAGCACGCCCTCGACCTCGACGGCCTGCGCCGGCCGGGGGTCACGTTCTGGGCGGTCCGCGACGACGCCGGGACGGTCGTCGGGTGCGGGGCCGTCGCGCGGCTGGACGAACGGCACGCCGAGCTGAAGTCGATGCGGACGGCGGCCGCCCGCAAGCGCAGCGGCATCGCGTCGCTGCTGCTCGGCCACATCGTCGGCGAGGCGCGGGCGATGGGATACCGGCGGCTCAGCCTCGAGACCGGGTCGGACGCGTTCTTCCAGCCGGCCCGGCGGCTCTACGAGAAGTTCGGGTTCGAGTACTGCGCCCCGTTCGCCGGCTACGGCCCCGACCCGCTCAGCGTCTTCATGACCCGTCAGCTGTGACGCAGATCACAGAACGTGCGGCGTGCTGATCCCGCGCCCGGCGGTCTCCTATCCGTCGAGGGGTGCAGCCTCCTCCGGGGGTGTGGTGGACGCCGATGGCCCGGAGGAGGGTGCCCCTCGGGAGAGGAGGCCGCGACATGGCGACGCCGAGGCGGGGGCGGTCCCGGTCGGATCGGCGCAGGTTCGCCGACGTCCTGACGCCGGCATTCGCGCGCGACCTGCGCGGCACGTTGCTGCAGGTCCAGTGGGCCGCGTCGGTGGCGATCGTGCTCGCTCTGCTGGTCGCGGTGCTGCGCGTCCAGCCCTGACGGCATCAGCTGCCGGCCGGGCGGTCGGCCTCGAGGACGGCGACCAGCGCGCGCATGGTGTCCAGCGCGCGGGTGAGGTCGCCGAGGTCGAGCTGCGAGCCGATGTGCTCGGCCCACGGGTGCTGCACCAGCGAGATGCGGCGGATCGCCCAGTAACCGGCCTCGGTGCAGGCCAGCAGCTTGGCCCGGCGATGCGCGGGGTTGTCGCGGTACTCCGCCAGCCCCTGCTCGACCAGCAGGTCGGCCACGCGGCGCACGCCCTGCCGCGACATCCCCATGAGCCGGCCGATGTCGGCGTGCGTGCGCGGCTGGTCGAGGACGCCGCCGAGCACCTGCCACCACGCGGCGGTGATGTCGCCGGCGGCCGCCATGTCCTGCGCGGCCTCCATCAGCCGGGCGTTGAGCCGGAACGTCGTCAAGGCGAGCTCGGTGAGCACCTCGCCGGCGGGAGTGGCCGGCTCGGGCTCCGGCCACTCCGCGCGCGGCGGGACCTGCGTCGTCGCCGTCATGCTGCCCGCATGAGCACCGGGTACGCGCTCGCGTCGGCGGCGTGGAACACGGCCTCGTAGGCCTGCAGCGTCTCCTCCGACGCCAGGCCGAGCCGGCCCATCGTCGCCCGGGCGAACTGCACCGGCGAGTCCGGGCCGGCGGTGACGACGTCGCCACCGACGACGGCGCGTGCGTCGACGTAGCGGTCGCGGCCGCCGTAGCCGGGCTGCATGGTGACGTACTCGAGCGCCGCGCTGGTGTGGTCGCGGTCGTCCAGCAGCCCCGCCCGCGCGAGGCCGGCCGTCGCCCCGCAGATGGCGGCGACCGGCACCTTCGCGTCGAGGAACCGCCGCGCGGCGTCCGTCCATGCCTGCCCGCCGCCGGCGTCCCACATCTCCGCACCGGCCAGCACCAGCAGGTCGCTCGACTCGGGCGTGAGGTCGGCGAGCACCATGTCCGGGACGATGCGCATGCCGCCCATGGTGGTGACCGGGTCGGCCGTCTCGGCGACGGTGACGACGTTCCACGGCGTGCCGATGAACCGGCCGGTGCGCAGCTCCACGAGCAGGTGCCCGATCTCGGAGTCGGCGAGCGTGTCGTACAGGGCGATGTGCGCTGTCTGGGTCATGGACAACATGTTGTCACTTCGGGAACATGTTGTCAATAGGTCGAATCGACGGGATCATCCACGATCCGACCATCCCTACAGGGCTGGATCATTGATGATCATTGCCGTCCACAGGCTGGTTGGCGCGGCGGGACGAGTTCGCGCAGGCTGGTGAGGTGGATCTTGACGAGCTGCTCACCCGGCAGCACGGCATGCTCAGCCGTGCGCAGGCGATCGCGAGCGGCCTGAACGCACGGCGCGTCGAGTGGCTCGTCACCTCGCGACGATGGCGACGGGTTCACGCGGGGGTGTTCGCGACGTTCACGGGTCCGCTGCCGTTCGAGGCCCAGGTGTGGGCGGCCGTCCTGCGTGCCGGCCGCGGCGCCGTGGCCGGTCACCGCACGGCCGCCTACCTCGACGGCCTGTGCGACGACGCCGGACCGGTCATCCACGTCACCGTCCCCGCGGACCGCTACGTCCAGTGCAAGATCGACGGCGTCCGGGTCCACTACGCGCACCGGCTGCCCCACACCCGGCACCCGTCGAAGAACCCACCCCGCACCCGCCTCGACGACACCGTCCTCGACCTCGTCGACGTCGCGCCACACCCGCGCGAGGCGGAGGGCTGGGTGACGGCGGCCTGCCAACGCCGCCTCACCACACCGCAACGGCTGGCCGACGCGTTGGCACGACGCAAGAAGATCCGCTGGCGCCCCATGACCGAAGCCATGCTCGCCGACGGCGCCCAGTCACCGCTGGAGCTGCGCCACCTGCGCCGCGTCGAACGCGCCCACGGCCTCCCCACCGGCTGCCGTCAACGCCGCATCGCGGGAAGCCGGGTCAGCTGGATCGACGTCGACTACGACGAGTACCGGGTGCGCGTCGAACTCGACGGACGCATCGGCCACACCGGCGAGGGCCGCTTCCGCGACCGGCGTCGCGACAACCGCGCCACCGTCGACGGCCACGCCACCCTGCGCTACGGCCACGCCGACGTCTTCGGCGACGCGTGCGGCGTCGCCGCCGAACACGTCCGCGTCCTGCGCGCCCGGGGCTGGACCGGACGCCCGCGATCGTGCGGCCCGTCCTGCCAGGTCGCTCCGTGATCATCAATGATCCAGCCCATCAGGGGTGGTTGGATCATTGATGATCATGGCGAGGTCGGGTCAGTCGTACCGGCGCACCAGCCGCAGGTTGAGGAACACCATCAGCGCGCCGAACGCCGCCACCACGCCGAACCCGCGGGCCAACACGTCCCACTGGAGGTCCTGCAGGATCAGCGACCGCAGCGCCTCCATGACGTACGTGACGGGGTTGAGCGTCGCCGCGATCTCCATGGGCCGGGTCAGCAGCTCGCGCGGCACGAAGTTCGGGGTCAGGAACAGCAGCGGGAAGAACACCAGCCCGCCCGAGTTCGTGGCCGCCGCGCTGCGCGTCTTCAGGGCGATGAGCTGCATGAACCCGGCGAACACCATGCCCCACAGCGACGTCAGCACGACCAGCAGCACCAGACCGACCGGCCCGCTGGCGATGGTCACGCCGAACGGCAGCGCGATGATGACCAGCGCGACCGTGAGCAGGGCGGTCTTCGCGCCCTCGGCGATCAGCCGGCCGACCACCAGCGCGGCGCGAGACACCGGCGCTGCCCGCAGCTTGTCGAAGTAGCCGCCCTCGATGTCCTCGACGAGGTACAGCGCGGCCGAGCCGAACGACGCGGCCAGCAGCAGCGAGCTGGGCAGTTGGAAGGCCGCGTACGTCTGCCCGTACAGGAACGGGGTGGAGTCGGACGGGAAGATCCGGCCGGCCTGGCCGAAGTTCACCACCAGGAAGAACACCGGGATGAACAGCGTCGGCGCGAGCGCCTCGGGCGTGCGCAGCGACTCGCGGATGGCCCGGCGGCCGAGCAGTTCGGTCTGGACGAGCGCGCTCATGCCGTCACCTCCTGGACGTCGCCGGCCACGCGTTCGCGGGTGCGGCCGGTCGCGTCGAGGAACACCTCGTCGAGCGTGGGGTCGGACGCCAGCCCGAGCCGGGTGCGCAGCTCGGCCTTCAGCGACGCCGGAGTGCCCGAGCGGACGATGCGGCCGTCGTCGATGATCGCCAGCCGGTCGCAGAGCTGGTCGGCCTCCTCGAGGTACTGGGTGGTGAGGAACACCGTGGTGCCCCGCTGGTTGATGCGCCGCACCTCGTCCCAGACGCCCAGCCGGCTGGCGGGGTCGAGGCCGGTGGTCGGCTCGTCCAGGAACAGCACCTCGGGCCGGTGCACCAGCGCCGACGCGAGGTCGAGCCGGCGTTTCATGCCGCCCGAGTAGCCCTTGATGCGGCGGTCGGCGGCGTCGGTCAGTTCGACCAGCTCGAGCAGTTCCTCCGCCCGGGCCGCCGCGTCGGCCGCGCCGCTGCCGAACAGCCGCGCCTGCAGCTCGATCAGCTCCCGCCCGGTCTGCCGTGGGTCCAGCCCGGCCTCCTGCAGAGCGACGCCGATGCGCCGGCGGACGGCGTCGGGGTCGGCCGTGACGTCGATGCCGGCGACGCGCGCGGTGCCCGACGTGATGGTGAGCAGCGTGGTGAGCATGCGGACGGTCGTGGACTTCCCGGCGCCGTTCGGCCCCAGGAACCCGAAGACCTCGCCCGCGGTGACGCCGAGGTCGACGCCGCGGACGGCGTCGACGGTGCCGGTGCGGCCGCGATACTGCTTGACCAGGCCCTCGGCCTCGATCGCGAGAGCGTTCATGGTCCCTCCTCGTGGTCCATGCCACGGGGGCGCACGGTGCGTCCCCACCGAGACGTCGAACCGTAACCGCCGATACCGACAAGGTCGGCCGAGGAGATGTCGTCAGCGCACAACGACGGTGAGCTGCTGCGCGTGGTTGTTGGCCACGCCCTGCCGGTTCCACGCCTGGTCGACGGGCTGCTCGTGGCCGGCGGCGTCGCGGGCGCGGGCGCGCAGCTCGTGCCGTCCGGGGTGGGCGGTCCACTCGAACCGCCACGACCGCCACGCGTACGGCGCCGGCTGCGGGCCCAGCTCGGCGGGTCGCCAGGTGCCGCCGTCGTCGGTGCTGACCTCGACGGACTCGACCGGCGCCCAGCCCGACCACGCCCGCCCGGTCAGCTCGACGACGCCGGAGTCGAGCACGCGGACCCGGCTCTGGAAGTCGGGCACCCCGGGCGGCTGGATCAGCGCCCTCGGCAGGATGCGGGTGACCGGCTCGCCGGGGTCGTCGGCCGACTGCTTCACCCGGTACGCCGTCACGTTCTGGAAGCCGTCGAACGCCGATTCCAGCACGTCGACGCCGACCAGCCACTTCACGTGCGCCATGCCGTACCAGCCGGGGACGATCAGCCGGACGGGCGCGCCGTGCTGCGGCGGCAGCGGCCCGCCGTTCATCTCGTCGGCCAGCAGGACGTCGTCGCGCAGCGCCTCGGCCAGCGGCAGCCCGCGCTGGTACGTCTGCTCCACGCCCCGTTCGAGGCCGCGGTCGGCGCCGGTGAACGCGACGTCGACGGCGGACGGGGCCACGCCGGCCTCGGCGAGCACGGCCGCCAGCGGGGTGCCCGACCACTCCGCGGTGCCGACCGCTTCGTCCAGCCACGGCTGGCTGACCGGCCGCGGGCTCAGCCGCGCGCGCCCGTTGCCGGCGCACTCCAGCGTGACGCGGTGGGTCACCCGCGGCCGTGCGCGCAGGTCGTCGAGGCTCAGCGAAAGCGGCCGGGCGACCGCGCCGGACACCGTCAGCCGCCAGCCGGCCGGGTCGAGCGCCGGGATGTCGTAGTGCGTCAGCAGGTAGTGCAGACCGGCCGGGGTGACGTCGTAGCGCAACGCCTCCAGCGGCAGGCCGTGGTTGCGGGCGGCGAGCCGCAACTCGTCGACCGAGACGCCCTCGCCGGGTTCGGCGACGCGCGCCGGTGCGCTCACCCAGTCCTCGACCGTGCCCATCGTCCAGTCGTACTCCCCGTGCGCCCGGCTGGCAACCGTCCCGGCAGGTCACACGCGGCGTCACACGGCACGGTGGGAGAACGGGGACATCGGCTGACACCCGAGGGGGGAGCACCATGTCCGATTTCACGCTCGACCAGTTGCGCGAGCAGGTCCGCGGCGCCGTGTACGCGTCCGGAGACGACGGCTACGACCAGGCCCGGCGCGTGTACAACGCGATGATCGACCGGCGGCCGCGGGCCGTCGTGCGGGCCGCCAACACCGGCGACGTCGCGACGGCCGTCCGCTACGCCCGCGCCAACGACCTGGAGATCGCCGTCCGCGGCGGCTCGCACAGCGTGCCCGGCTTCGGCACCGTCGACGACGGCGTCGTCATCGACCTCGGCGCCATGCGCGGGGTCCGGGTCGACCCGGCCGCGCGGACGGCGCGCGCGGAAGGCGGCGCGACCTGGGGCGACTTCAACGCCGCGACGTATCCGTACGGGCTGGCCACGACCGGCGGGATCATCTCGACGACGGGGGTGAGCGGGCTGACGCTGGGCGGCGGCATCGGCTACCTGGCCCGCGGCCTCGGGTTGTCCTGCGACAACCTGGTCTCCGCCGACGTCGTCACCGCCGACGGCCGCATCCTGGTCGCCGGCGAGGAGGAGAACGCCGACCTGTTCTGGGCGCTGCGCGGCGGCGGCGGCAACTTCGGCGTCGTGACGTCGCTGGAGTTCCAGCTGCACCCGGTGAAGGACATCTACGGCGGGCCGATGTTCTTCTCGCTCGACGACGCCGCCGACGTGCTGCGGTTCTACCGCGAGTTCATCCAGGACGCGCCCGAGCAGTTCGGCGGCTTCCCGGCGTACCAGATCGCGCCGCCGCTGCCGTTCATCCCGGAGGCCCGCCACGGCGAGCCGTTCCTGGCGTTCGTGTCCTGCTGGGCCGGGCCGATGGACGAGGGCGAGTCGGTGCTCAAGGAACTGCGCGACGTGGCGCCGGTCGTCGCCGAACACGTCGGCCCGATGCCGTACCCGGCGCTGAACAGCGCGTTCGACGCCCTGGTGCCGCCCGGACTGCAGCACTACTGGAAGGCCAACTTCGTCCGCGACCTGTCGGACGAGGTGATCGCGGCGCACCTCGACCACGGCCCCAAGGTGCCCGTCGTCAACTCGACGATGCACATCTACCCGATCAACGGCGCGGTCCACCGGGTCGCGCCCGACGCCACCGCGTTCGGCCACCGCGAGGCCAGCTTCGCGACGGTGATCGCCGGCATGTGGCCGGACCCGGCGCAGAACGACGCGAACATCGGCTGGGTGCGCGACTACTACGCGGCCACCGCGCCGCACTCCGAGGAAGGCGGCTACGTCAACTTCATGGCCGCCGACGACCAGAACCGGGTCGCCGCCAACTACGGCGGCAACTATGAGCGGCTCCGCGCGGTGAAGCGCGTCTACGACCCGGACAACGTGTTCCACCTGAACCAGAACATCGCACCGTAATTCGGTGGCCGCCGCCGCCTCGGCATTGCGACCATGCAGCACATGGAGCAGTTGTCGAAGCATCTCGTGAACTGGGCCAGCATCCTGGACCCCAAGACGCGTGAGCAGGCCGAGGCGACGGCGTCCATGCCGTTCATCCATCCGCACGTGGCGCTGATGCCCGACGCCCATCTGGGCCTCGGCGCCACGGTCGGGTCGGTGATCCCGACGGTCCGGGCCATCATCCCGGCCGCCGTCGGAGTCGACATCGGCTGCGGCATGATCGCCGTTCGCACGCAGTTCACGCTGGCCGACCTCACCGGTCGCGACCGCGCCGAACTGCGGCGAGCGGTCGAGGCCGCCGTCCCGCTGGCGGCGGGCAACTACAACCGCGAGCTGACCCGGTCGGCGGCCGAGCGGGTCGCGGCGCTCGAGAACACGCAGGGTGCCGACGCGGCCGACGCGACGGCGGGCACCTGGCGGCTGCAGCTGGGCAGCCTCGGATCGGGGAATCACTTCATCGAGGTGTGCGCCGACGAGCAGGACCGCGTCTGGCTGTTCCTGCACTCCGGCTCCCGCGGCGTCGGCAACCGCATCGCGCAGCGGCACATCAAGGTCGCCCGCGACCTGTGCGCCCGCTGGTACATCGAGCTGCCGCACCACGACCTCGCCTACCTGGCCGAGGGCACCGACGAGTTCTGGGCGTACATCCGGCAGATGCGGTGGGCGCAGCGCTTCGCCTTCCTCAACCGCGAGGAGATGATGGACCGGTTGGCCGGCTGCCTGTCGGAGTGGGCCGGCGCCGACGTGGTGGAGCAGGAGCGCATCAACTGCCACCACAACTACACCGAGCGCGAGCGGCACTTCGGCCAGGATGTGTGGCTGAGCCGCAAGGGCGCCATCCATGCGCGCGAGGGCGTGCCGGGACTGATCCCCGGCTCCATGGGCACGGCGTCATACGTGGTGACGGGGAAGGGCAACGCGCTCGCGCTGAACTCGTCGCCGCACGGCGCCGGCCGCAACTACTCGCGGCGCAAGGCGCGCGCCACGTTCACGCACGACCAGCTGCGCAAGCGCATGGCCGGCATCGAGTGGCGCGACACCGACGCGTTCCTCGACGAGATCCCCGACGCCTACAAGGACATCGACGTCGTCATGGCCGACTCCGTGGATCTCGTCGAGGTGCGGCACACGCTGCGCCAGCTGGTGAACGTCAAGGGGGAGTGACGGCGAGGACGGCGACGGCTTCGACCTCGATGCGGTAGCGGGGGTCGGCGAACCCGGCCACACGCACCAGCGTGCTGGCCGGGTACGCCGCCCCGGCGAAGTAGCGCGCCCGCACCTCGCGCAGCTCCTCCCGGTGAGCGAGGTAGTCCTCGCCGACGTAGACGGTGACCTTGACGACGTCGTCGAGGGTGCCGCCGGCGGCGACGAGCACGGCGCGCAGGTTGGCGAAGACGAGATCGGCCTGCTCGACGATGTCGTCGGGCATGGTGCCGTCGGGCCGGAAGCCCATGATCCCGCTGACGTAGACGGTGCTGCCGCCGGTCACCTTCACCGCCTGGCTGAACTGCCACGTCGGCGCATAGACGTCCGGTGGCGTCACGACCTCGCGGCGCATCAGCCCACCGACCTGACGCCGGCCTCGTACCACGGCGCCCACTTGCGCCGGGCGGCCGAGATCGCCAGCAGCAGGCCGTTCGCCACGATCACCATGACCAGCACGATCGCCAGCGCCTCGTCCATGCGGAAGTCGAACGCGACCTGCTCCAGCCGGTGCCCCAGCCCGCCGGCGCCGCCCAGGAACTCGCCCAGCACGACGCCGGTGAACGCGAGCGCCGAGCCGCGCTGGATGCCGGCGAGGGAGAACGGCAGCGTCGCCGGCAGCACGATCTTCAGCCCGAGCGCCGGCCCGCGGAACCCGAAGACGCGGCCGGCCCGGATCAGCGAGCCGTTCACGGTCTCGACCCCCTCCATGGTGTTGAGCAGGATCGGGAACACCGCCAGCAGGAACGCCAGCGCGATCTTCGACGCGCTGCCCAGGCCCAGGGCCAGGATGAACAACGGCGCCAGCGCCACCTTCGGCGTCGAGTAGAGCAGCCAGAGGAACGGCGCCACGGTGAAGTGCAGGACGGGGAACCAGCCGACCGTCAGCCCCACGACCAGCCCGACGACGATCGCCAGCGCCAGCCCGGCGAACAGGTTCTGCAGGCTGAACACGAACGCGTCCCAGAACTCTGGGTCGCCGAGCAGGTCGACGAACGCCGCGCCCACGTCCGTCGGCGGCGGCAGGAACGCCTGCTCGACCAGCCCGAAGGTGGTGACGGCGAGCTGCCAGAACACCAGCAGCACCACGACGACGGCCGCCAGCAGCAGGACGTAGCGCAGGTCGGAGCGACGGCTCATCGTGTCCCCTTCGTCCAGGGCGCCACCCAGCGCCCGACGCCGCCGATCAGCTGGGTCATGCCGACGCTCCAGAGGACGACCATCGCGATGGCGGCGAACGACTGGTCGGTCTGGTAGCTGTTCGCCGTGCGGACGATCAGCGCGCCCATGCCCGTCGAGGTGCCGGCCAGCTCCGCGACGATCAGCGCGATGGTCGCCATCACCGCGCCCTGCCGCATGCCGGCGATGAGGAACGCCACCGTCGACGGCAGGAACACCTTCCGGTACAGCTGCAGCCGGCCGCCGCCGTACACGCGGGCGGCGTTGACCAGCGACGGGCTGGTGGTGCGCATGCCGGCCGACACGTTCAGCAGGATCGGGAACAGCGCGCCCATGACCACCAGGAACACCACCGGCCCGGTGCCGAACCCGAACCACGCCAGCGCCAGCGGCTGGTACGCGAGCATCGGCGTCGCGTAGATCGTCCAGGCCAGCGGCCCGACGACGCGGTCGACGGCGAGCGACGAGCCCATCAGCAGCCCGAGCGGCACCCCGATCAGCGTCGCCAGCCCGAACCCGGTCAGCCAGGACCGGATCGACGTGGCGATGTGCTCGCCCAGCTGCCCGGACGCCAGCAGTTCGTCGAACCCCTCCAGGATGCTCAGCGGCGGCGGCAGGAAGATCGGGTTGACCACCCGCCACGACCCGACGAGGAGCTGCCAGAGCGCCAGCACCACCAGCACCTCGCCGGCGACGATCAGCGCCTTGTACCGAGGGTCCAGGGCGGCCAGCCGGGCCGCGAGGCTCGGCCCCGCGGCCCGGGATGGACCGGTCGCGACAGACGTCACGGGTAGACCAGCTCCTCAGAGGGCATCGCGGCGTCCAGTCCGAGCAGTTCCTGCGCCTTGTTCAGGTAGGACAGGTCGACGTGCTCCTCGAACGGCAGCGGGTCGAGCTCCTGCGTCTCGATGGTGGTGTCCCACGCCTCCTGGTCGAAGTACAGGTTCGGGCAGGCCAGGTGCGCGTCCAGCACCCACGGGTGGTCCTGCGACCGCAGGTCGTCGACCTCGAAGTCGTTGGCCGCGTAGATGTCGAGGATCTCGTCCTTGTTCTCCGGGATCTCGCCGACGCCGGGCGCGAGGATGTGCTCCAGCGACTTCATGGTGGCGCGCAGGAACCGGACCGCGCTGTTCGGGTTGTCGGCCAGCCAGCCCTTGCCGGCCACGTGCAGGTCGTTGGCCCACGGCCGCAGCGTCTCGATGGCGATGTTCGCGCCGTACTCGTCCAGCGCGGGCCGGTCGTCGCCGTAGAACGGGATCAGCGAGACGCGGTCGGTGACGAAGAACTCGCGCCAGGTGGCGGAGTCGGGGCCGGGATAGACGATGTTCACGTCGACGTCGTCGATGCCCCAACCCTCCTCCTCCAGCACCCGCTGGCGCTGGAACTCGGCCGGGTCGCCGGTGGTGCCGGCCAGCACGATGTCGGTGCCGGCCAGCTGGTCGACGGAGGTGACGCCGGGCTGCACGGCGAAGTCGAAGTTCTGCCGGCAGAAGTGCCCGGCCAGTGGCATGACGCCGACTCCCGCGCGCACCGCTTCGATCACGGCGCCGGCACTTTCCACGCCGATGTCGGCGCTTCCGCTGGACACCGCCGCATTGACGTTGTCGGCGGTGATCACTTCCACGGAAAGACCTTCGTCCTCGTAGAAGCCCAACTCCGTGCCCACGACGTACATGGAGTACATGGTGATGTCCGGAAAGGGGATCGCGACCGTGATTTCGGTGTCCTCGGCGGCTCCCGGCTCGCCGTCACCGAGGTCGGCGGCCTCGACGGGATCGTCGTCCCCGGCCGTCGACGGCACGTCGGTGCAGGCCGCGAGCGTGATCATGGCCGTGCCGGCGATCATGGCGACTGGCAGCACCAGTGATCTGCGCATTTCACATCTCCGTTCCACGAGGTTCCGCCGATGCCCACCGGGGTTCCGGGCCGATCAGTATTCGCATCACCATATTGATTGCGCGGCCGGAGTCGAGACCCGCGTTCTCCCCATTCCCGTATCACGCGATGCGGATTTCGCTCGGTACGTTTCCTTCCGCCGGTCACCGCTTTTTCCTACGCTCGACCAAACGCATCGCAGATCGACGGGAGACACCGCATGGGCATCTCGCTCGCCACCGAGGCCGGCCAGCCGCCGGGGCGCCGCCCGCAGGACCGGCGGCCGCTCATCAGCGTCCGCGGCCTGTCGGTCCGCTACGGCGCCGGCCGGAAGGGCAAGCAGGTGGTCGCGATCGAGGACGTGAACCTCGACGTGTTCCCCGGTGAGGTGCTGACGGTGCTCGGGCCCAGCGGCTGCGGCAAGACCACGATGATGAACACCGTCGCCGGCATCGTGCCCGCGACGGAGGGCACGGTCACGGTCGACGGCGCGCCGGTCACCGGCCCCGGGCCGGACCGTGCGGTCGTCTTCCAGGACTACGCGCTGATGCCGTGGCGGACGGTCGCGGCGAACGTGAAGTTCGGCATGGAGATGCAGACGAAGCTGCGCGGCCGCGACGCCGAGCGGCAGGTGCAGGACGCGATCGAGCTGGTCGGGCTGACCGGCTTCGAGAACGCCTACCCGCGTCAGCTGTCCGGCGGCATGCAGCAGCGGGTCGGCCTCGCCCGGGCGCTGGTCGCCGAGCCGGCGATCCTGCTGATGGACGAGCCGCTCGGCGCGGTCGACGCGCTCACCCGCGAGGTCATGCGCGGCGAGCTGGAGCGGATCATCGCCACGACCGGCAAGACGGTCATGTTCATCACGCACAGCATCGAGGAGGCGATCCTGCTCGGCGACCGGGTGGCGGTGTTCAGCCGCCATCCCGGCACGGTGGCGGAGATCCTCGACGTCGACCTGCCCCGCCCGCGGTCCGAGCGGGCCGCCCAGGGCGACCCGCGCTACGTCGAGCTGCGCAACCACCTCTGGGACGTGCTCGAGAACGACGCCCGCGACGCCGCGAAGGACCAGCGGTGATGACCGGCGCGGCGGTGGTCGCGCCGGGCGGTGCCGACGGTGTCGTCGTCGGGCCGCTGCCGAGGCCGCGCCCGGCCGCCGGCGAGGTGCTGGTCGCGGTGCGGACCGTCGGCGCGAACCACCTCGACCTGCACGTCATGAACGGACGGGGTCCCGGTGCGGCGGCGCGGCTGCCGCTGGTCCCCGGCATCGACCCGGCCGGCGAGATCGTCGAGCTGGGCCCGGACGTGCCCGGCGACCGGCGCGGCGAGCAGGTCGTCGTCAAGCCGAACATCGCCTGCGGGACCTGCCGGTACTGCCGGGCCGGCGAGGACGCCGACTGCACCGCCCAGCGGGTCGTCGGCGGGCACCGCGACGGCGGCGCGGCGCAGTACGTCGCGGTGCCGGAACGCGCCGCGATCCCCATCGGCGGGCTCGACCACGCCACCGCCACCGCCGCGGTGCACAGCGTCCCCATCGCGCTGCACGCCATCGAGGCGGCCGGCGGCATCGAGGCGGGCGCGACGGTCCTGGTCACCGGCGCGACCGGCGCCATCGGGTCGGCGGCCGTGCAACTGGCCCGGCACGCCGGGGCGCGCGTGCTCGCCGCGTCGACGTCGGCGGACGTAACGACCGCGGGGGCCGAGCCGCTGCGCTACGCCGAGCCGGACGACCTGCCGGAGCTGGTCGCGGCCCGCGCGCCGGACGGCGCCGACGTCGTGGTCGACGGCACCGGCCGGGCCGACGTGCTGACGGCGGCGGCGCGCTGCCTGGCCTGGCGCGGCCGGCTGGTGCTCTGCGCGGCGTCGTCCGCCGGGCAGCTGCGGCTCGACCCGCGGACGTTCTACCAGCGGCGGCACACGGTCGTCGGCGCGGCGTCGGCCGGCTACGACGACGTCGTCCGGGCCTTGGAGCTGGTGGCCGCCGGCGTCGTCGTCCCCGAGATCGCCGCCGAGTACCCGCTGGCCGAGATCCACGCCGCGTGGGCGGCCCTGGGCGATCGCAGCCGTCGCGGGAAGGTCGTGATCCGTGTCCGATGAGCTGACCAACGCGTCGCACCTGCGTGAGGTCGTGCTGTCGACCCGCGAGCGGCTGTCCCGCGAGCCCGGCGCGGCGCGCATGCGCCCCTGGGTGTCCACCCGGCTGGAGCAGGACGTGCGCGCCGTCGCCCGGTTCATGCAGTACGACCAGCCGTACGAGTTCCGCTGCGACGAGTCGGTGGCCCGGGCCGGCCTGGGCTCGGCCCCCAGCCCGATGCGCTACCTGCTCAGCGGCCTGGCGTTCTGCCTGCAGGTCTGGTGCGCGAAGGTGGCCGCCCTGCACGACGTGGCCCTGCACGAGCTGCAGATCGACGTGCGCACGCTGCTGGACATGCGCGGCGAGCACCTGGTCGACGACGTCCCGGCGCACCCGCAGTGGTTCGTCCTCGACGTGCGGCTGCGCAGCCCCGCGTCGCCCGACGCCGTCCTCGCCGTCGTCCGGGAGGCCGCGCGCCGCTGCCCGGTCACGTCGCTGGTGCGGGCGGCGGTCCCCGTGCACCTGCTGATCACCCACAACGGCACCACCACGTACGACGACCGACCCGATGAGCTGAGCGAGGAGCACGAGGAGATGACGACCCGATGACCGGCCCGCTGGCCGGCCTGCGCGTGATCGAGCTGGCCCAGTACATCTCCGGGCCGTTCGCCGGCAAGCTGCTGGCCGACCTCGGCGCGGACGTGCTGAAGGTCGAGTCGCCCAGCGGTGACCCGATGCGACGGTGGGAGGGCGGCGACGCCGACACCAGCCCGCAGTTCGCCGCGTACAACCGCAACAAGTCCGGCGTCGTGCTGGACCTCAAGACGGACGCCGGGCGGGACGAGCTGACCCGCCTGGTGGCGACGGCGGACGTGCTGATCGAGAACTTCCGGCCCGGCGTCACCGCCCGCCTCGGCGTCGGCTACCCCGAGCTGGAACGGGTCAACCCGCGGCTGATCGTCTGCTCGATCACCGGGTTCGGCCCGGACGGCCCGTACGCCGGCCGGCCCGCGTACGACACCGTCATCTCCGCGCTCAGTGGCATGTACAGCCAGACCGTGCCGGCCGGGACGATGCGCCCGCTCGGCCCGGCCTTCTCCGACCTGCTGTCCGGGATGTCCGCCGCGCAGGCCGTGCTCGCCGCGCTGCACGCCCGGCAGCGGACCGGGCGCGGCGAGCACGTGGAGGTGTCGATGCTCGGCTCCGTCGTCGACTTCCTCACCGAGCCGGTGTCGACGT
This sequence comes from Jiangella alba, assembly GCF_900106035.1. Lineage (GTDB taxonomy): Bacteria > Actinomycetota > Actinomycetes > Jiangellales > Jiangellaceae > Jiangella > Jiangella alba. The sequence continues at coordinate 461,986 of NZ_FNUC01000004.1, read as the reverse complement.
ACCTGCGCACCGGCGAGGTGTCCCGGCCGGACAGCCGGCCGCGGCGGGCCCAGGCGTTCGCCTGCGTCGGCTCCGACGGCGGCGCGTTCGTCGTGCACCTGTCGGTGCCGGAGAAGTTCTGGACCGGGCTGCTGGACGTGCTGGAGCGGCCCGACCTCGCGCACGACCCGCGCTTCGCCAGCCGCGAGAACCGGGTGCGGCAGTACGACGCGCTGGACGCGGTCCTCAAGGAGATCACCGCCGCCCGGCCGCGGGAGTACTGGCTGCGCCGGCTGGCCGCCGCCGACATCCCGCACGCCGCGCTCAACGGCGTCGACGAGCTGCTGGCCGACCCGCAGGTCGCGCACCTCGCGCTGACCGAGCCGGTGGCCGAGGCGGACGGCCGCGAGGTGCTGCAGCCGCGGCTGTCCACCGTCTTCCACCGCAGCGGCGCGCCCGGCTACCGGCCCGCGCCGCCGCTGGCGGCCGGCGAGGCGGTGGCGTCGTGACGGTGCCCCGCGACCTCGTCGCCGTCGACGTCCACACCCATCCGCAGACCGAGGAGTTCCTCGCCGCGATGGGCCCGCGCCGGACGCAGATGGCCCGGCACTTCGGCCAGCAGCGTCCCGTCGTCTCGTTCGCCGAGCAGGCCGACCAGTACCGGTCGCGGCGGATGATGGCGGTGATCGTCAACTCCGACTCCGAGACCACGTCCGGCATCCGCGGCGCGCCGAACGACCTGCTCGGCAAGGCGCAGGCCGAGCATCCCGACGTCTTCCTCGCCTTCGCCGGGATCGACCCGTGGAAGGGCGCGGCGGCCGTGGCGGAGATCCGCCGCTGCCACGCCGAGTACGGCATCGCCGGCGTGGGCGAGCTGAACCCGTCCCGGCAGCGCTTCCTCCCCAACGACCGGCGGTTCTTCCCGATCTGGGAGACCTGCGCCGAGCTGGGGCTGGTCGTGATGTTCCACGGCGGCTTCCCCGGCGCCGGGGCCGGTACGCCGGGCGGCGGCGGGCACCGGCTGGAGAACGCCCGGCCGATCCCGTACGTCGACGACGTCGCGGCCGAGTTCCCCGAGCTGCGGATCATCTCCGCGCACCCGGCGTGGCCGTGGCACCTGGACAACATCGCGATGGTCTGGCACAAGTCCAACGTCTACCTGGACCTGTCCGGCTGGGGGCCGAAGTACCTGCCGCCGGAGGTCGTGCGGTACGCCGACTCGGTGATCAGCGACCGCGTGCTGTTCGGCACCGACTGGCCGGTCCTGACGGCGGACCGCTGGCTGGCCGAGTTCGACGAGCTCGGCTGGAAGGACACGTCGCGGCGGAAGATCCTGCGCGACAACGCGCTGCGGCTGTTCGGCCTGGCCGAGGGGGAGTGACGTGGCCGAGCTGGTGCTGACCGCGGCGACGCCGCACAACCCGCTGCTGTGGCGGGTGCTGACCGACCCGCCGCCGGACGACCTGCGCGGCGTCGCGGCCAACTTCGCCCGCATCCGCGCGGCGCTGGAGGCGGCCGCCGTCGACGTCGTGGTGGTGATCGGGACCGACCACATCAGGCAGTTCTACTCCGACAACAACCCGGCGTTCGTGATCGGGCTGGCCGACGAGTACCACGGGACATTCGAGAACGAGGTGCGCACGTTCGGGCTTCCGTACCGTTCGGTACAGGGGCACCGGGGGCTGGCCGAGGCGATCGCCGGGCGCGAGCTGCTGACCGGGCCGATCGACTTCGCCGTCAGCCACGAATGGCGGCTGGACCACAGTTTCGTGCTGCCGCTGCTCTACCTGACGCCCGAGTTCGACCTGCCGATCGTGCCGATCCACGTCAACGGCGTGCTGCCGCCGCTGCCCGGTGCGGATCGCTATGTCGCGCTGGGTGAGCAGGTGCGCGACGGCATCGCCCGCTGGGACTCCGGCGCACGAGTCGCGCTGCTCACGTCCGGGCACATGGCGACGGAGATCGGCGGGCCGCGGCAGTTCCTCGGCGGCGCGTCGTCCGACGCCGGGTTCGACGCCGACGCCGTCGGCTGGATGCGCGACGGCGACCTCGCGGCGGCCGTCGCGGGGTGCACGTACGAGCGGGTGACCTGCGCCGGGAACATGACCTACCAGTACGTCAACGTCGTGGCCGCGCTCGCCGCCGCCGGGGGCCGGCCCGCCGACCTCGCCGAGGCGACGCCGTCGCGGTTCGCCCCCAGCCCCTTCTTCCTGTGGACCGAGCCATGAGCGCGTACATGATGAACAAGTTCATGCGCGCGGTGGAGATGAGCGACGACGCCGTCCGCGGCTACGTCGCCGACCCCGCCGCGTTCGTCGCGGCGTGGCTGGACGGCGCGCCCGGGCCGGACCAGCGGCCGGACGACCGGGTGCTCACCGCGGCGGAACGGGCGGCGTTCGAGGCCCGCGACTACGCGGCGCTCTACGCGCTCGGCGCCCACCCGTACCTGCTGTGGCACTTCACCGAGGCCGTGTACATCCACGAGACGCCGTGGCCGGAGCTGAACGAGCGCTACCGTGAAGCCGTACGTCCGCATGGATACCCGGACGCCATCGTGTGACGTGCGGGCACGAGGATGAGGCATGGAGCTGGAGGACCTCACGGCGTACATCGCCGTCGTCGAGCACAACGGATTCCGGCGCGCGGCCGAGGCGCTGTACGTCTCGCAGCCGTCGCTGACCCGGCGCATCGCCCGGCTCGAGCAGGAGCTGGGCGTGCTGCTCCTGGAGCGCAGCCGCCACGGCGTCAAGGTGACGACCCAGGGTGACGCGCTGCTGTCCGCCGCCCGCCGGGTGCTCGCGACGGTCGAGGAGGCACGCGCCGTCACCAGCGGCGCGTGGTCGCACACCATCGTCGTGGCCTGTACGCCCACCGCCGTCAACACCTACCTCACCGACTTCCTGGCCGACTGGATCCCGCGGCACCGCTCCACCCGGGTCCGGCTGATCGAGGACACCCCGATCCGGACCCGGCAGCGGCTGATGGACCACGAGTGCGACGCCGCCATCGCGTCGCCGCCGATGCCGCGCGAGGTCGACAGCCTGCCCATCACCCGGGTCGAGGTGGGCGCGCTGATCCCGAGCGGGCACCGGCTGAACGAGCCCGGCCCGCTGCGCGTCACCGAGCTGGACCGCGAGCCGGTGCTCGTCACCGGTGAGCAGTTCCGCACCACCAAGCTGCTGCGCTCGGCCTGCCAGATGGCCGGCGTCCAGCCCGAGGTGATCTTCGAGGCCAGCGCCGGACAGACCATCGCGGCGCTCGTGGCCGCCGGCGTCGGCATCGGCGTCCTCAGCGACGCCGTCGACCGCCACAGCACCGACCTCCTCACCCGCCCCCTCTGCGACGCCGACGGCCGGCGGCTGGCGTTCGACCTCGCGATCAACTGGGTGCGCGGCCGGACCCTGCACCCGATGGTGCACGAGTTCGTCCACGACCTGTCCGCGTTCACGCGCCAGCTGCGGGAGTCATAGCTCGACGTCGGCGACGACGGCGAAGTGGTCGGACGGGTGCAGGCCCTCGGCCGCCTCGTCGACGACGCCGGCGTGCCGGACCGCCGGCGCCGGCCCGGCGGCGGGCGCGCGCAGCAGCACGTAGTCGATGCGCCGGTTCAGCTGCTTCGTCGCGCCCAGCGGGGCGATCGGCAGCGCGGCGCTCAGCGTGACCCCGTCGCCGTCGGCGCCGCTCGCCGTCCACGCGTCGACGATCCCGTCGTGGCCGGTGAGCGCCGCGAGCTCGGCGGTGCCGGGCCCGGCGTTGAGGTCGCCGAGCAGCAGCACCGGCAGCGCGGAGCCGAGCGCGCCGAGGTCGTCGAGCAGCCGAGCCAGCTCCCGCGTCTGCGCCAGGTGATCGGCGGCGAGGTGGGCGTGGTGCTCGGCGCACACGCAGACGACGTGCAGGACACCGCCGGGGTGCTCCACGGCGGCGACCAGCGCGACCGGCGCCGTCGCGCGGCTGGACGGCAGGCGGTGCGTCCACGCGTGCCGGATCGGCCAGCGGCTGAGGATCGCCAGCCCGAGGCCGACACCGTCGTGGCCGCGCTCCTCGACGGGGTCGGGCAGCGACGGTCCGCCGAACACCGAGTGCAGGCCCAGCGGCGCCGCCAGCACTTCGGCCTGCGACGACTCCCGGCCGGCCCACGACTCCTGCAGTCCAACGATGTCGGGACGGTGCGCGGCGAGGGTGGCGGCGATGCCGATCTGCCGTTCCCGCCATCGCTCGCCGAACTGCCACCAGACGTTCCACGTCATCGCGCGCACCGTGACCATGTCCCGGTGCGTACCCGGATCGGGTCAGACCCAGCCGCGGCGGGCGGCCTGCATGCCGGCCTGGAACCGGGTCTCGGCGTCGAGCAGCTGCAGCAGCCGCTGCATCCGCCGCCGCACGGTGCGGACGCCGACCTCGAGGTCGCGTGCGATCGCCTCGTCCTTCGCGCCGCTGACCAGCAACGACAGCAGCCGCCGGTCGTCGGCGGAGAGGTCGGGCCCGGACGGAGCGGCCGGGCCGGCCGCGCTGGTGGCGGTCAGCGGCAGCGCCCGCTCCCAGAAGAACTCGAACAGCATGACCATGGCGTCCAGCAGCGTGGACCGGCGGATGACGGCGCTCTGCGGGATGTCGGAGTCCAGCGTCAGCGGGATCAGCGCCACCCGGCGGTCGAAGACGGCCAGTTTCAGGGGCAGGCCGGGCAGCACGCGGGCGTCCTCGCCGGCGTCGCCGAGCGCCCGGACGTAGGCCGCCGCGTCCTCGCGCAGCAGCGACTCGGGCGCGTACACGGTGCGGGAGGTGACGTTGCGGGCGAGCACCGACTGCTGCTGCGGGTTGTCCGGCGGAGCGGCGTACGGCGGGCGGTCGAACAACAGCAGCTCACTGGTGCACGAGCTCTGCAGCTCCTCGAACCGCTGCGCCACCGCGGTCGCGCCGGTGAGGATCTCGACCAGCGCGCCGGGGTCGTCGTGGCGGCCGATGCGGTACTCGGCGCTGAGTTCGGTGGTCATCGCCAGCGCACCGAGCAGTTCCTGCTGGCGCTGGTGCACCAGGCTCTCGATCGCGGTCTCCGGCGTCACCGGCGCGTAGCGGCGCGGCCGGGCGCCGACGGGCCGGACGAAGCCGAGGTCCTGCAGGCGGCGCAGCGACGCGGTGAGGTCGGCGCGCCGGGGCGTCAGCTCCGCGAGGTCCGCCTGCGACCCGCCGGGCCGCACCAGCAGCGCGCGGTAGACGCGTTCGTCCAGCTCGGAGATGCCGAGAGAGCCGAGTGGCCGGGGTTGGGGTCGAGTCACGCCTTTCCCATCGGATGTCCTGAACCGGACGTTGTCCGCTGCGGGCCAGCGCCGAGTATAGACGTCGGCTCACCGCGCCTGGCAGCGTGAACGCACCCCCGACGCCTCCCGAGCCGGGGCGTGGGGAGAGGCTGACGTGCGCACTCACGAGCGGGTTCGATGGTTCACGACGGCGTCGGCGGCGGCCGCGCTGCTGCTCGCGCTGGTCCCCGCCGCGGACGGCGCGGACGGCGCCCAGATGGCCACCGCGGAGCGGAAGATCGAGCCGGAGCTGCGCGACACCCTGGCCGAGGGGGCGCCGAGCGACGTCGTCATCGAGTTCGCCCAGCCCGACGGCCTGGCCGGCGAGCTCGCCGCGGCCGCCGCCGTTCCCGACTGGACGGCGCGTGGCGAGGCCGTGGCCGACGCGCTGCGGGACGCGGCGCGGACCAGCCAGGCGGACGTCGTGGCCGAGCTCGAGGCGCGCGGCGTGCGCTACGAGTCGTTCTGGATCACCAACACGATCATCGTCGAGGGCGCGTCGGAGCAGCTGGCCACGGTCGCGGCGGCGGACGGCGCCGTCACCGGCGTGCGCGAGCCCGACACCGTCGCGCTGGAGGAGCCGGTCGCGGCCGCGCCGGTCCGGACGGCGGCCGCCACCGGCGTCGAGTGGGGTGTGGCGAACATCCGCGCGGACCAGGTCTGGGAGCAGACCAGGGGCGAGGGCGTCGTGGTCGCGAGCATCGACTCCGGCGCCCAGTTCGACCACCCGGCGCTGGTCGGGTCGTACCGCGGCAACCGCCATGACGGCAGCTTCGACCACGCGTACAACTGGTGGGACCCGTCGGCCGTCTGCGGCGACCCGTCCACCGCCCCCTGCGACAACGTCGGCCACGGCAGCCACACCATCGGCACCATGGTCGGCGACGACGGCGCCGGCAACCGCATCGGCGTCGCGCCGGGGGCCACGTGGATCTCGGCGAAGGGCTGCGAGTTCGACGGCTGCAGCGAGTTCGGCCTGACGTCGGCGGCGCAGTGGGTGCTGCAGCCGACCGACCTCGACGGCCGCAACCCGGACTCCGCGCGCCGCCCGGACATCGTCAACAACTCGTGGAGCGGGCCGGCCGGCGACGACTGGTTCCGGGACATCGTGCGGGCCTGGCGGGCGGCCGGGATCTTCCCGGTGTTCTCCAACGGCAACACCGGCCCGGCCTGCGGCACCGCCGGTGCGCCGGGCGAGTACGCCGAGGTGTACGCCGTCGGCAACCACAACGTCAACGACCGCATCTCGTTCGACTCCAGCCGCGGCCCCGGCACCGGCGGCGACACCAAGCCGGACATCTCCGCGCCGGGCACCGCGGTGCGCTCCAGCGTCCCGGGCGGCGGGTACGCGGTCTACAGCGGGACGTCGATGGCCGCGCCGCACGTCGCCGGCACGGTGGCGCTGCTGTGGTCGGCGGCGCCGTCGCTCGCCGGTGACGTCGACGCGACCCGGCGGCTGCTCGACGACGGCGCGCGCGACACCGACGACACCAGTTGCGGCGGCACCGCCGACGACAACAACGTGTACGGCGAGGGCCGGCTGGACGCGCTCGCCGTCATCGCGTCGGCGCCCACCGGCGACGTCGGCACGCTGAGCGGCACCGTCACCGACGCCGCCACCGGCGCGCCGGTCGAGGGCGCGGAGCTGTCCGTCACCGGTCCCGCGTCGCGCGGCACCGCCACCGACGCGAGCGGCGCGTACCGGCTCAGCCTGTCGGCCGGCAGCTACGACGTGACGGTGTCGGTGTTCGGCTACGCGCCGGTGCGGCTCGACGGCGTGGCCGTCACGGCCGATGCCACGACGGTCGAGGACCTCGCGCTGACGCCGCTGGAGCGGGTCGCCGTCAGCGGCGTCGTGACGGACGGGTCCGGCGCCGGCTGGCCGCTCGACGCGCGGGTCGACGTCGACGGGACGCCCCTGACGACGGTCACCGACCCGGTGACCGGCGCCTACGAGCTGCAGGTGCCGGTCGGCGCCGCGACGCTGACCGTGACGCCGCGCTACCCCGGCTACGTGCCGGAGACCACGACCCTCGACCTGACCGCCGCGACGACGGCGGACGTCGCGGTCGCCGTCGACACGGACACCTGCACCGCGCCCGGCTACGGCCGCGGCTCCGCCGGGCTGCACGAGTCGTTCGACGACCCGGAGACGCCGGCCGGCTGGAGCCTCGTCGACCACGCCGGCACCGGCCAGGGCTGGACCTTCGACGACCCCGGCGGGCACGGCAACCGCACCGGCGGCAGCGGTGGGTTCGCCGTCCTCGACAGCGACGCCTACGGCGAGGACGGCGAGCAGGACGCGTCGCTCGTCACGCCCGCCGTCGACCTCACCGGCGTGGACCGGCCGGTCCTGGAGTTCCGCACGGACCTGCAGCACTACTGGTTCGAGCGGGGCGACGTCGACGTGTCGCTCGACGGGGGCACGAGCTGGCAGAACGTCTACCGGCAGCGGGCCGACCTGCGCGGGCCGGCGGTCGTGCGGGTGCCGGTGCCGGCCGCCGCGGATCGCTCCGGCGTGCTGCTCCGGTTCCACTACGTGGGCGGCCAGCACACCTGGTGGTGGCAGGTCGACGACGTCTACCTCGGCGACAGCGGCTGCGAGCCGGCGCCCGGCGGGCTGGTCGTCGGCACCGTCACCAGCACCCACACCGGCTCGCCGGTGCCCGGCGCGGAGGTCGCCGCCGGCGCGACGGCCGCCACCACGGCCGAGGACGGGCGGTACTGGCTCTTCGCCGCGGCGGGACGGCAGCGGGTGACGGTGTCCGGCGGCGAGCTGGCGCCGTCGGCCCGGAGCGTGCGGGTGGCGGCCGGTGCGGTCACGCCGTACGACGTCGCGCTCGGCGCCGGTCGCCTGGAGGCCACGCCCGCCGTCGTCGAGGCGACCGCCGGCCGGCCGGGCGTCGTCACCGCGACCTTCACCGTCACCAACACCGGCGACCGGCCGGCGAGCTTCAGGCTGGAGGAGCGCGACGGCGCCGGCTTCGCGTCCGCGCAGACGCCGCCGGCTGACCCGGTCGCCGCCGTCGATTCGGTGCGGCGCGTGCCCGCCGAGGTGAGCCCGCTGCCCGGCAGTGCGCGTCCCACACAGGCCGGTGCCGGCGGGCCGCGGCTCGACGCGGCGCCCTGGGTGGATCTGGCCCCGTACCCGACCCGGGTCAAGGACAGCGTCGCCGGGGTGTTGGACGGGCGGCTGTACTCCTTCGGCGGCTCGCTGGGCGACGGCCCGCCGCTGCGCACCGCCTACGCGTACGACGAGGCGGCCGGGAGCTGGACGGAGCTGGCCCCGCTGCCGATGGGACGGCAGAAGCCGGCCGGCGCGTTCCTCGGCGGCCGGTTCGTCCTCAGCGGCGGCTGGGGCGACGACCTGCAGCCGGTCGCCGCGACCTCGATCTACGACCCGGCCACCGGCTCGTGGTCCGAGGGCGCGCCGAACCCGTCGCCCTGGGCGGCGTCCGGGACGGCGGTGCTCGACGGGCAGCTGTACGTCGTCGGCGGCTGCGCGGCCGAGACCTGCGGCACCACCGACGTCCTGCGCTACGACCCGGTCGCCGACGCCTGGACCCGGCTGGCCGACTACCCGCAGAACACCGCCTGGACCTCCTGCGGCGGCATCGACGGCCGCGTGTACTGCGCGGGCGGCATCGGCCCGGGCGGCGACAGCCTGTCCGCCTACGTCTACTCGCCGTCGGAGGATGAGTGGACGCCGGTGGCGGACCTGCCGCTGGACCAGTGGGCCGCCGCGTACGCCGTCGTCGACGGACGGCTGATCGTGTCCGGCGGGGCGGCCGAGCGGTCCTCCGTCATCACCAACGAGACGCACGCCTACGACCCCGGCACCGACACGTGGACCCGGCTGCCCGCGTCCGGCTACGCGCTTTACCGGACGGCCGGCGCCTGCGGGTTCGTCAAGGTCGGCGGGTCGGACGGCGTCTACTACGGCGACCTGGCGGTCGAGCGGCTGCCCGGCTACACCGACTGCGCGCCGTCGGCGGACCTGCCGTGGCTGCGGGTCGTCAGCCCGGCCGGTGAGCTGAAGCCGGGGGAGAGCCGGACGGTCCGCGTGCTGCTGGACGGGCGCCGGCTGGCGGCCGGCGAGTACCTGGCCAGCCTGCGGGTCGACGAGACGACGCCGTACGCGACCCCGCCGGTCGTCGTCAGGCTCACCGTCGGGTGATGGCCCGCACCGACGCCGGGACGGGGACGCCGTCGCGCAGGTCGGGCGCCGGGACGGGCTCGCCGTAGCCGCGCCGCAGCGGCACGACGCCCGCCCACGCGGGACCGTCGACGTCCTCGGGGAGGTCGTCGGGCCAGCGCTCGGACACCTTGAGCGACCAGTCGGCGATGGGCAGCGCGAGGATCAGCGTGGCGGCCAGCTCGCGCTTCGTCGGGCGGCGCAGCTCGCCGGAGCGGCCCGGCAGGATGCGGTCGACCAGCACGTCCAGCGCCCGCTCGCGGTCGTCGCCGTCGACGGGTGTGAACCGGCCGAACAGCACCGCGCTGCGGTAGTGGAAGGACGACTCGAACCCCGACCGCGCCACCACGACGGCGTCCATGGCGGTGACGCTGACCGACGCGGGCGCGCCGGCGCCGAGCGCCCGCAGCCACGACGAGCCGGTGGACCCGTGCACCAGCAGGCGGTCGCCGTCGCGGGCCACCAGCGTCGGGAACGCGACCGGGTAGCCGTCGACGACCACCGACACGTGCCCCAGCAGGACGTCGGCGAGGAGGTCGTGCAGCGCGGCGAGGTCGTGGACCGCCTTGTCGGACATGCGCGTCAGGCGGGTCGGCGGGTTCATCACCATCGGGGCATTCTGCCCTGGCCGTTCAGCCGGCGTCGAAGGAGATCCAGACGTCAGGCGGGAGGTCGGGCCGTCCCGGCACGTCGCGCCGCTGCTCCGTCCACCGCGCACCGGCCAGCGACGACGCGACCCGCCGCCAGAACCGGACCGCGGCGGTGTTGGCGTCCTGGAACGCGACCTCCCACGGACCCGGGTGCCGCCCGACGACGTCGCGCACCGCGGCCAGCCCCACCCCTCGGCGCCGCGCGCCGCGGACCACGAAGAAGCTGTTCAGCACCCGGGCCGGCTGGTCGAGGCCGCGGACGATCGCGAACCCGGCGGGCCGGTCGTCGCTGCTCAGCAGGTACGCCCGGCGGCCCGGGTCGGTGAACGCGGCGTCCAGCCGGTCGCTGCGGAACGTGCCGTCGGGGTTCGGCAGGCCGCCCTGGAACTCGGTGAGGTCGTGGCGGAACATCAGCCACAGCCGGTCGAGGACCGCACGGTCGGCGGCTGCTGCCAGGCGGACGTCGGGCATGGGCATGCTGCTCCCTCGGGTGGATGGATGCGTGGCGGCGGGACCGGCGGGGCGCGAGAAGGGGCCCAGAAACGCCGAAAGCCTCCCGGGTCGGTGGTGCCGAGCCGGAAGGCGTGCCGTACCTGATCATTCTAGCGCTTCGCGGGATGAGACGGTAGACCCTCGACCGAACACCAAACGCTTGCGGCTGGCGCCCAGCGTGGACGCTGCCGGCGTGATCGAGTCTGCTCGGCGACGCTGATCCCGGTCGCGGCGCCAATGATGTGATATCGCTGCCGAAACGGTGCGGCATCACTGTTGCCACCACCACAGCGAACTCACACCGTCGGCGTAGCGATCTCACAGCCAGAACGCATTGCCGAGATCGCCGTATTCGCTGACATCGTGCGGCAGGAACACGCCGTGGACCTTGAATCGGATCCGTGCGGGGATGAGCATGCGGTCGCCATCCTGGCGCAGCCTGCCGCTCACTCACCTGCCAGAACTGCGGCGAGGAGATAGACCATGATGGCGACCTCGCGACCATTTCTGCGGTGCAGGTAGTGCGCTTCGGCGCCTAGGATGGTGTTCAGCTGGCGTGCCAGATGGAAGCCATTGGGCGGATCTGTAACGCTGGCTCACGACTCCTGCCGGATTCACACGCGAGGCTCAGTTCATGACTGATCTACCGGCCGATGTGCGCGGCCGGCGGCAGCTCGCTCCAGTCGCCGGCGGGCCAGGCCAGCGGGTCGTCCGGCAGGGCGGCCAGCTCGGCGACCTGCCAGGCGCACCAGGGTGAGACGTCGCGGCGGCCGGCCAGGACGTCGTCGCGGAACATGGACCAGGGCACCCATTCCAGGGCGCCGACCTCGGAGTCGTGCGGTTCGGGCGGGTCGGCCGTCGTCGCGGCGAAGACCGGGCAGACCTCGTTCTCGACGACGCCGTTCGGCATGACGGCGCGGTAGCGGAACCGGGGCAGGACGGGACGCAGGTCGCCGAGCCGGATCGTCAGCTCGTCGGCCGCCCGCCGGGCCAGCGCCGTCGCGATGTCCTCGTCCGGGCTGGGATGGCCGCAGAACGAGTTCGTCCACACGTCCGGCCAGGTCGGCTTGCTGGCGGCCCGCTTCGTGACCAGCAGCGAGCCACCGGCGTCGAACACGTAGCAGGAGAAGGCCAGATGCAGCGGCGTCGCCGCGTGGTGCACCTCGCTCTTGAGCGCGGTGCCGACGGCGGCGCCGGCCGGGTCGAGCAACACGACCCGCTCGCCGACCAGGGTCTCTGCCATCGCGCCGTCCCCCTTTCGCACAACGCCGTCGAAAGTGCGTCCGTGCAGGATGCCCCACCCGGCCACCCCAGGGCAATTGCCCATCACACGCGACTTCACACGCCGGTGCCGGATCGTTCTGCGGCGAACGCATCACACGGATCATCGGGGGACGATCACCGTGAGCACCCAGCAGGCGGTCCGGCCACGAAAAGTCGGGCCGCCAACGGTTCCATGGCCCGCTTTTCGTGGTCACAATCGACCCAGCGGGGGGTATCGCATGGGGACGATCCGGCTTCTGGGGCCACCGGCCATCGAACGCGACGGCCGGCCGGTGCGCGCGCCCCGGGGCCGGAAGGCGTGGGTGCTGCTGGCCTACGTGCTGCTCGCGGACCGGCCGCCGAGCCGGCAGCGGCTGGCCGAGCTGTTCTTCGCCGACGCGGAGGACCCGCTCGGCGCCTTGCGCTGGACGCTGGCCGAGCTGCGCCGGGCGCTGGGCCGGTCCGACGTGCTCACCGGCGACCCGGTCGCGCGCGGCGCCCTGCCCGACGACGCCGTCGACGTGCGGCGGCTGACCGACGAGCTGGGCGACCCGGCGCCGCTGCTGGCCGCCGGCCACGAGCTGCTCGAAGGCGTCCACGTGGCGTCCTGCCCGGAGGCGGAGTCGTGGCTGGCGGTCGAGCGGCACCGGGTGTCGGCGCTGGTCGAGTCGCGGCTGCGGCAGACGGCGGTGGCGTTGCTGGCCGGCGGCCGGGCCGCGGACGCCGTCCCGTACGCGGCGCGGGCGGTCGAGCTGAACCCGCTCGAGGAGGGCAACCACGAACTGCTGGTCCGCAGCCTCGCCATGGCCGGGGACCGGACGGCGGCGCTGCGGCAGGTCGCGGCCGGCCGGGACGTGCTCATGCGCGAGCTCGGCGTCGAGGCGTCGGTGGCGCTGACGGAGGCCGCGTCGGCCGCGTCGGACTCGCCCCGGACGCCGGCGCTGAGCGGGCGTGCGGCGGCGCTGAGCCAGCTCGACGCGGGCCGGGCGGCGATCGTCGCGGGCGCCGTCGACCCGGGCATCCAGAGCCTGCGCCGCGCGGTCGCCGAGGCGGCCCGCTGCCGGGACCCGCAGCTGCAGGCCCGGACGCTGACGGCGCTCGGCGGCGCGCTCGTGCACGCCGTTCGCGGCCGCGACGAGGAGGGCGCGCTCGTCCTGCACGAGGCGCTGCGGTTCGCCGCCGCGGCCGGCGACCGTGCGACCGCCGTCACCGCGAACCGGGAGCTGGGCTACGTCGAGGTGCAGGCCGGTCGCCGCTCCGCCGCCCAGGGCTGGCTGTCGCGCGCCCAGGAGCTGGCCGAGACCGACGCCGAGCTGGCCGCGATCCTCGGCGTCCGCGGGCAGAACGCGTCCGACGAGGGCGACTACCCGGCGTCGTTCACCTACCTGACCGACTCGATCGAGCGGGCCCGCACGGCCGGCGACGATCGGCAAGAGGCGTGGTCGCTGTCGATCCTGGCGCGGGCGCACCTGCTGCGCGACGAACGGCACCAGGCCGCCGTGGCCGCGGACCGGTCGCTGCGGATCGTCCACGAGCAGCGCTGGCTGGCGTTCCTGCCGTGGCCGCAGGCGTTGCGTGCCGAGGTGCACCTGCGCAACGGCGAGGTCGCCGCGGCGGCCGACGCGTTCGAGCAGTCGTGGGTGCTCGGCTGCCAGGTCGGCGACCCGTGCTGGGAGGGGTTCGCGGCCCGCGGGCTCGGGCTCGTCAGCGCCGGCCGCGGCGACCGGCTGGCGGCGGCCGAGTGGCTGACCGAGGCGACCGTCCGCTGCAACCGGACCACCGACCGCTACCACTGGATGCAGGGCCACGTGCTCGACACCGCGATCGGCGCCGCCCTCGACCGCGGCGACGACGACCTCGCCCGGCCGCTGGTCGCGTCGCTGGGGACGCTGGCCGCGCGCGACGGCATGCGCGAGCTGGTGGTCCGCGCGCAACTGCACCGGCACCGCCTCGGCGACGGCGGCGCGCTGGCGACCGCCCGCGTCCTCGCCGCCGACGTCGACAACCCCGCCCTGACCGACCTGATCGACGATCCCGACCGACCGAAGGTGACCCGATGACCCACTTCCTGGCCGACCCGCCCGACTCGCCCGCGGCACAGCACCTCTACCAGCACGACCTCGACGAGGACGGCTACGTCATGAACGTGTCGCGGCTCTGGGCGTACGGACCGGAGGCGCACGAGCGGCTGTTCGACCTGATCACGCACGTGTGGGAGAGCAACGGGATGACGTTCCGGCAGCGCGGCATCCTGGTCGGCGCGACGGCGTCCTCGCTCGGCGACTCGGTCTGCTCGCTGGTGTGGGGCTCCCGGCTGGCCGGCGAGGCCGACCCGGACACCGCGGCCGCCGTGCTCACCGGCCGCGACGACGGCCTGAGCGCGAAGGAGCGGGCGATGGCGGCGTGGGCCCGCAAGGTCGTCCGCGACCCGAACGGCACCGCCCAGCGCGACGTGCAGTCGCTGCGCGAGGCCGGCTGGAGCGACGGGGAGATCTTCGCGATCACCGTCTTCTGCGCGCTGCGCATCGCGTTCTCGACGGTGAACGACGCGCTCGGCGCCCGGCCGGACGCGGAGATCCTCGACCGCGCCCCGCAGGCTGTCCTCGACGCGGTCGACTTCGGCCGCCCCATCGAGGACCGCGTCAGGGCAGGGTGACGCCGAGCGGGTGGTCGGCGTCGAAGCCGGGGAGGACGAGGAAGGTCGCGCTGCCGGTCGGCGTCACGTAGGCGCTGAGGTCGTCGACCTCGTCGAGCCGGAACTGGGTCTGGACGAAGCTGCGCAGGTCGCGCTGGAAGCAGACGAACAGCAGCCCGGCGTCCGCGGCGCCGTCGTCGAAGGCGTAGCCGCGGCGCAGCATGAGCGCGCTGCCGGTGACGGACGGGTGCGCCGCCCGCACGTGTGAGCGCGCCGGCGTGACGTACTGGCCGTCGGGCGTCTTGGCGAGCAGGTCGACCTCGCCGGTGGGGCCGCCGCCGGACAGCGGGGAGCCGTCGTTGCGGTGGCGGCCGATGACGGCCTCCTGACGATCGACCGGCTCGGCCGTGAACCGGGCCGCGTCCAGGCGCAGCCGGCGCACGACGCAGATGCTGCCGCCGGCCAGCGGGCCGTCCGCGATCCAGACGTGGTCGTCCTGCTCATCGGCGTTGCGCGGGACGATGACGCCGTCGTGGAAGCCGAGCGGGTTGCGCGCGATGGTGCCGGTGCCGGGCGCCCGGAAGCCGCGCTGCGACCAGCGGAGGACGGCGTCGGGGGCGGCCCGCTCGGCCAGCCAGGACGCGCCCCGGTGGGCGTCGTTGGGGTCGCTCGCGTAGACGGCGATCAGCAGGTCGCCGCCGGTCCGTTCGGGCGGGACGGAGGCGTCGGCGGCAAACGCGGGCAGCGGCTGCGCGCCCGGGAGATCGTCGCCGAACGCGGCGACCACGCGCGGCCCCAGCCCGATCGTCGCCGTGAGGTCGCCGGGCCCGTCCAGCAGCCCGGCCTCGGCCGCCCGCTCGCCGGTGAGGTCGAGGATCGCGGTGCCCAGCCGCGCGCACAGGGCCCGGACGGCGTCGCGGAACGGCGCCGTGGGGGCGGGCGTCGCGACGAGGTCGAGCACCAGCAGCTGGCCGTGCGGCTGCGGCGTCGGCGGACGGGCGATGCCGGCCTGGTGCGGCCCGGCGGCGTCGACGGCGTCGGGGCGACCGCCCGCCGCAGCCGGTGTGGAAGTCACGCCGGGAACCGCGGCCTGCCGCTCGCCGTCGTCGGCGGTCGCACGTCCGGCGGCCAGCCCGGCGACGCCGGCGAAGCCCGCGGCGGCTCCGGCGGCCGCCACGCCCCGCAGCAGGTCACGGCGCCGGGTGCGCCCTTCCGGCGCGGACGCCGGCCCGGTGGTCTGATCGGTCATCAGCCGCTCGCCGTCGTCGTGAGGAAGGCGCCGGCGATGTCGACGCCGGGTGCGTCGGCGAAGTCGACGGTGGTCCAGTCGCCCGCACCGCCGAGCCGGGTCTCCAGCCGCAGCAGCCGGCCCTGCTCGTCCACCCAGTACCGCACCGTCGCGTCGCTGCCGTCGGCCGCGCTGGTGGCGGTCGCGGGGTCGTGGGCGCGGTCGGCGGTCGGCCCGGCGACGACGTCGACGGCGACGCCACCGACCTCGTCGGAGCGCAGCCAGCGGGCGTCGGTCTGCTGCAGCAGCAGCGGGTTGTCGGGCCGGTCGCTGGCGGCCTGGAAGACCAGCGCCAGCACCGCGTGCAGCCGGGACTGCTCCGGCGCCAGCGCCGACGTCGTCCACGCGGTGTCGTCGGGCGGCGGCAGCGGCGGCCCGTCGGCCGAGGCCGGCCCCACCGGCGCGTGCGAGGTGAACTCGGACAGCGTCCACGCCACCAGTTCCGGGTCGGCGCCGTCGGCGCCGACCTGTGCGTAGCCGACATGCTGGGCGAAGTCGGCCCAGCCGTCGACGGTGAGGGTGCGGCCGTTGTCGACCACCTCGAACCGGACCGCTCGGACGCCGTCGGTGTAGTTCGTGTACCGCATCATCGACAGCCGCTGCGCCTCGTCGCCGGTGAGCGGACGCGGCCCGTCGCCCGACTCGGACGTGCCGGCCGCGGCGTCCGGCACGTCGTCGCCGGAGCACCCGCCGAGGGCGAGGACGGCGACGGCGGCCACCGCCGCGACGCGCCCCAGCCGCCGCGTGCGCGGCCCGATCGAAGGGGTCATGGGCCCGAGTGTAGGCACGGCCGCGGCCCGCTCACCTGGCAATTCGGACACTCGCGTCGAAGAGTTCCGATCTGAAACGTGACGTGCATCACATCGCGTGCTGATCGCCATGCGGGCCGACTCTTCATGGTCAGCGCCGTCGTCTATCCGAGCCCCGGGAGAGCGGCGCCGAGGTGCAACCGCAGTTGTACGACAGCAACGGAGGACCCTGTGAGAGCGCTCCAGGAACGCGGCCACGGCCGGCCCCCACAACCCCGCCCACGACGGGCCCGCGCAGCGGGGGGAGGACTCGTCGCCTTGGGCCTGGTCGCATCGGTGCTCGGCGCCGCCGGCGCGTCCACGCTGCCGGCGCAGGCCGCCGTCGGCGACCCGATCACCGGCACCATCTGGCAGGACTACGACTCCGACGGCATGTACAGCACGTTCGAGGCGTCCGGCCTGCTGGAGGGCATCGAGGTCTACGCCTACGACGCCGACGGCAATGTCGCCGGCCCGGCCATCACTGACGCGAGCGGTAACTACTCGCTCCCGGTGACCAGCGACGCCGGCCCGTGGCGGGTCGAGGCGAACGTGCCGGACACGCCGGAGTGGGCCGAGTGGCGCGACTCCGTCGTCGGCCGGGCGGCCGGGCAGAGCAACGGCACGACCGTCCAGTTCATCGACACAGTCCCGGCCGCCGATGTGGACTTCTCCTTCCAGGTGCCCGGCGCCTTCGTGGAGAACAACCCGTTCGTGTTCCTGCCGGTCTTCCGCTCCGGCGGCTACGACGGCACCCAGACGGCGGAGTTCGCCGGCGCGGCGCACGAGTACAACGCGATGAGCCCGAACACGACGACCGCCGTGCCGACCACGATGCACGTGCCGTTCGGGCAGATCGGCACCACCTACGGCACCGCGTACCAGCGGGCCGAGGCGCCCGGCGAGTTCGGTTCGGTGTTCGCCTCGGCGTACGTCCGGCGGCACACCGGGCTCGGCCCGGGCGGCATCGACGCCATCTACCGGATCACCCCGGACGACGGAACACCGGCGTCGCCGACGGCGAGCGGTGACGTCTTCGTCAACCTCGAGGACTACGGCATCGACGTCGGCAGCGACTCCGACCCCGGCGCCGTCGCGGGCGACCCGAACGGCCTCCGGCCGGTCATGTCGTTGGACAACGCCGCCTACGACTGGGGTCGCGACGCGCAGGCCTGGGACAAGGTCGGCCGGGTCGGTCTCGGCGCGATGGAGATCTCCAACGACCAGCAGTCGCTGTTCGCGGTGAACCTGAACAACAGGTCGCTGGTCGAGGTCAAGATCAGCCGGGACGGCACCCAGGTGCTCGACGTGGTCGAGCACGAGCTGGACCAGTACTTCCCGGACAGCAGTGACCTGCGCCCGCACGGCATCTCGGCCAACCCGCTGACCAACGAGATGTACCTGACGGTCACCGACACGGCCGAGTCGACCGGCAACCGGGCCGACCTGCACGCCTACGTGTACTCGTTCGACCCGGCCGACCCGACGAACCTGACCCAGGTGCTGGACTTCTCGCTCGGCTACAACCGCGGCCTGTTCGCCAACCAGTTCAGCGCGAACTACCAGCCGTGGAGCACCAACTCCGCCGACTGGCTGCAGTTCCTGCAGCAGACCAACGTCATGTACTCGGCGGTGCCGATCGTCGCCGACGCGCGCTACCTGCACGGCGACCTGGTCGTGGGCATCCGCGACCTGGGCGGCGACATGTTCGCCAACTTGGCCAACCTCGCCCCGGACAACGACCTCCTCGTCGTTCCCCGCTCGCTGGGTGGCGAGCTGCTCAAGGCCGGTTCCAACGGCGACGGCACCTGGTCGATCGAGCAGGGCGCCGCCGTCAACGGCCAGCCGGGTGCGGGCACGAACCAGGTGACGCTGAACGGCCCGAATGGCGCGCCGGGCAAGTTCTTCATGGACACCTGGGTGAACGGCGCCGAGCACCTCGGCGCGACGCTCGTCGTGCCCAGCCGGGAAGACGGCATCCTGGAGACCGGCCTGCACTCCGCCGAGAGCGGCTTCCAGGTCGGCACCCGGCGCTATTTCCAGGACAACGGGTCGCTGGTCGAGCCGCGCGGCGCCGCCGTCCTCTTCACCAACTCCCCGGAGTCGGCGACCATGAAGGGCAACGGTCTGGGTGAGCTGACGGCGATGGCGTCGGCCGCGCCGATCGAGATCGGCAACTACGTCTGGTACGACAACGACAACGACGGCATCCAGGACCCGGACGAGGCTCCGGTCGAGGGCGCCACGGTCAACCTCTACGAGGTGGACGAGAACGGCAACCGCACGCTCGTCTCGACCACGACGACGGATGCGAAGGGCGAGTACTACTTCTCGTCCAACGATCAGGCGTACCAGTTGAAGACGCACACCGACTACGTCGTCGGCGTCGACAACCCGGCCGACTACGAAGCCGGCGGGCCGCTGGAGAACTGGTACCCGACGGTGCCCGACACCGGTGACCCGAACTCCGTCGACGCCAACCGGAACGACTCCGACGGGTTGGTGGAGACGACCGACGAGGGCGACTTCCCGTATGCCGCCGTCACGACAGGCGGTCCGGGGGAGAACGACCACACCATCGACTTCGGCTATTCGAACATCGACTACGAGTTCGACAAGCGGACGGTGTCCGGGCCCACGGAGAACCCGGACGACGACGGCACGTGGACGGTCGTCTACGAGCTGGTCGCCGAGAACACCGGGATGATCCCGGGGGCGTACCTGCTCACCGACGACCTCACCGGGTACGGCGACGGCGTCGAGGTGGTCGGCACCGAGGTGGTGTCCGGTCCGCCGGAGGCCGACGGGCTGCTGAACCCGAACTGGGACGGCACGACCGACCTGAACGTCGTGACCGGCGAGGTGCCGATCGCGCCGCAGTCGACCGTCGAGAACGGCACCGAGCACGTCTACACGCTCGAGGTGACCGTCAGGCTCACCACCGACCCGGACACCGGTGAGGTGACGGCGCTGCCGGAGAACCTGGCCTGCACCGACGGCCAGCAGGCCGGCGACGCGACCACGGGTCTGTTCAACCACGCCACGCTGGACCCGACCAACCACGAGGACCTCACCGACGACGAGTGCGGCGATCTCCCGATCGTCACGCTCGACAAGACCGTCGTCACCGAGCCGCACGTGGTGGACCGGGAGAACCAGCCCGGCGTCTGGGAGATCACCTACGGCCTCACCGTCACCAACGAGTCCGAGGTGCCGACCGACTACGACCTCGAGGACGCGCTGCGCTTCGGCGCCGGCATCGAGATCGTCGACGGCTCGGTGGTCGCCGCGAACACCGTTCCGGGCACCATCACGACCCGTCCGGAGTACGACGGCGTCAGCGACCTGCTGATCGTCGAGGACGAGCCGATCGGGGCGCTGGAGGCGCACGAGTACACCGTCACCGTCCAGTTCACCGTCGACCTGCCGAACCCGCCCGCCCAGCCCGACCCGTCGGACTGCACGCTGGCCGGTGGCGAGGGTGAAGAGGGCACGGGGCTGTACAACGACGCGAACTCGTCGTTCAACGGCTACCCGGATACCGACACCGAGTGCCGTGAGGTCGGCCAGCCGACCCACGACAAGACGCTCATCTCGGCCACGCCGATCGGCAACGGCCAGTGGGAGATCGTCTACGGCATCGACGTGACGAACAAGGGCGTCCAGGCGACGTGGTACGACCTGTCGGACGAGCTGCACTTCACCGACCAGGTCACCATCGTCTCCGCCGACGTCACCGCGTCGCCCGCCGAGGCCACCCTGTTCGACCCGCCGTGGAACGGGCAGGACCAGCTGGTCATCGCCGAGCAGGTGCCGCTCCTGGGCACCGACGACGAGGGGTACGCGCCGCACCACTACGAGCTGACGGTGATCGCGGAAGCGCCGCTGCAGCTCGTGCCCGGTGAGGACGGCTCGGACCCGACGGCGTGCCCGGGCGAGGGCGGCGACCCGACGGCCGACACGGCGTTCAACAACACGTCGTCGCTGACCGACGAGTCCGGCCTCACCGAGGACGACCAGGCCTGCGCGCCGCTGCCGTCGATCGACATCGAGAAGACGATCAGCGCCGGGCCGACCGCCAACGGCGACGGCACGTGGACCATCACCTACGACCTGGTGGCGTCGAACACGGGCGCGGCCGACGGTGACTACACGATCAGCGACCAGCTCCGCTACGGCGAGGGCATCGTGGTCGAGTCCTCCGACGTGATCACCACGCCGGACGGCGTCACCGCGCTGGACACCTGGACCGGTCAGGGACCTGACGGCGACCCCGTCAACGTCATCGCCGAGGATGTGCCGCTCGCCGCCGGCGGGGTGCACACCTACCAGGTGCAGGTGGTCTTCTCCCTCGACGAGGAGACGCTCACCGACGAGTCGATGACCTGCCCCGAGCCGGACTCCGGCGAGAACGGCGGGCTGGCCAACAGCACCGGCATCGAGCACAACGACCTCACCGACGACGACGAGGCCTGCCTCTCGCTCGGCGAGCCGGACCTCGACAAGGAGCTGGTGTCCGCCGAGCCGGTGGACGACGGTCAGTGGCAGGTCGTCTACACGCTGACGGTGAACAACCTGCTGCCGGGCGAGACCACCTACGACCTCGAGGACGAGCTGCTGTTCGGCGACACCGTCGAGGTCGACTACGCCGAGATCACGGACTACCCCGAGGGTGTGGACGTGAACGAGGACTGGGACGGTCTCGAGGACACCCTCATCGCCGAGGACGTGCTGCTGCCGGGGATGAACGACGACGGCTACGCGCCGCACGTCTACACCATCACCGTCGTCGCCGACGTGCCGCCGAACTTCGAGGTGGACGACGACGGCGACACGGCCGCGGCGTGCGCGGGTGAGCCGGGCGACAACTGGGAGAACGGCGGTCTGAACAACGGCGCCACCCTCACCACCGAGGGCGGCGACGAGATCACCGACACCGACTGCGCCGACCTGCCGTCGATCCACCTGG
This sequence comes from Jiangella alba, assembly GCF_900106035.1. Classification (GTDB taxonomy): domain Bacteria; phylum Actinomycetota; class Actinomycetes; order Jiangellales; family Jiangellaceae; genus Jiangella; species Jiangella alba. The sequence continues at coordinate 440,433 of NZ_FNUC01000004.1, read as the reverse complement.
ACAAGACCATCGCGTCCGGGCCCACCTCGACCGGCACGAACGCGTACACCATCACCTACGAACTGGAGGTGTACAACGACGGCGCCGCGGCCGGGGACTACGTCCTGTCGGACCAGTTCCGGTTCGGCACCGGCATCTCCGTCGTCGACGTCACGGCGTCGAACACCGACCCGGGCGACATCCCGACGCTGGACACGTTCACCGGCCAGGGCGAGGAGCCCGACGCGCCGGAGAACGCCATCACCGGCGACGTCACCATCGACGTCGACACGACGCACACCTACGAGGTGACCGTCGCGGTCACGGTCGACCCGGCCACCGCGACCGCCGAGTCGGTGTCGTGCCCGGACAACCCGGGTGAGGGCGACACGGGCGGCCTGCTCAACCTCGGCCTCGTCGACCACAACGGGCACGAGCTGGACGCGGACGCCTGCGCCCCGCTCGACCCGCCGACGCCGCCGGAGACGCCCGGCACGCCGCCTCCTGGCGACGATGACGACGACAACGGTGGCGGCAACGGCGGTGGCGGTGGCGACGACGACCTCGCCGACACCGGCAGCGGGATGTCGACGCTGCTGCTGCTCGCCGGCGGCCTGCTCATCATCGCCGGCGGGACGGCCCTCGTCGTCACCCGCCGCCGGTCGGGGACGGGAGGTCTGACCGGCTGACCCTGGGCGAGTGGAACGGGGCCGGTCGCTGGTAGCGGCCGGCCCCGTTCCGTACGATCGGCTGGCGCGGCGAGGGCGTTCGCCCTGGTGGGTGTACTCTTCCGGCCCGTTTTGCAATGAGCACCCATACGCACCGGTGCGCATTGGTGCTCATTGCAAAACGGGGCGGCGAACGTTCCCGACCAGCGAGGTGCGCGCGGTCAGGCGTCGACGGTGGGAGCAGCGAGGTAGGCGGCCCGCAGCGCCTTGCGCGCCCGCGCCGCCAGGCTGGAGACGGCGTTGGGGGTCATCGAGAGCCGCGAACCCAGCTCGGACGGCGAATAGCGCTCGACGTCGACGAGCCAGAGGACGTGGCGCCAGCGGGCGGGCAGGGTGGCCAGCGCCGTCGCCACGCGGCTCACGTCGCCGGAGGCGTCGCCGGGGCGGCCGAGCAGGGCGTCCCACGCCGCCGGGTCCTGGACGGCGACGATGCGGCCACGTGCGCTCGAGTGCCGGTAGGCCAGCCGCTTCACCGTCGACAGTACGTAGCCGGGGAACGACGACCGCGGCCCGCGGCCGGCCCGGACGGCGTTGAGAACGAGGCAGAACGTCTCCTGGACCAGGTCGTCCGCCGCGTGCCGGTCGCGGACGATGTGCTGGGCCGCTCGGTGCGCCATCGGCGCGGTCTTCTCGTAGAGGATCCCGAAGGCGTCGTCGTCGCCGTCGTGGGCCCGGTCCAGCAGGATCGCGAACTCCTGGTGATCCCACGCATCGGTCATGACGAAGAACCTGGTGGCAGCGGGGCACCCGGCGCGTCGGCACTCCCCGCAGACCTTGCTACGGGGATTCACGATGATGCGACGAACCACCACAAAGCGGGTCAGGGCGCGGGCGGCAGGATCGCCAGCGCCCGGGCCACGGTGACGGCCTCGTAGCGGTCGGCCGCGCCGAGCTTGCGGTAGAGCGAGCGGGCCGTCGTCTTCAGCGTGTTGCCGGAGATGTACATCGACTTCGCGATCTCGCTGAGGGTGTCGGGCCCGTCGAGCGACAGCAGCACCTCGGTCTCGCGCTCGGACAGCGCGGGCGCGCCGCCGGTGTTGGCGCGGTGCAGCGCCGCCAGCTCGACCGCGAGCGTGCTCAACGGCCCGGACGGCGGCAGCGGCAGCTCGCCGCCCACGATCGCGGTGCGCAGCAGCGAAGGCAGCAGCAGCGGTCGCCGGGCGCCGGTGCGCTCGATCAGCGCGAACAGCTGGTGGGCGGCGCCGCCGGGGTGCACGCCGCGCTGCAGGGCGCACTCGACGTGCAGGGCGTGGATGTCGGCGCGGACGGTCAAGGGGACGGCGCCGAGATGGCCCAGCGCGGCCAGCTCGCGCCCGGCCGCCAGCGGGTCGTCGGCGGCCAGCAGGGCACGGGCTCGGGCGACGGCGAGCAGCGCGGCGTGCCGGGACGGCGCGACCACGGGCTCGAGCACGTCGGACGCGGCCTTCGGGTCGTCGCGGGCGAGCAGGGCGTACGAGCGGGCGATGGTGGCCAGCAGCCGGTTCAGCGGCAGCCGGTTGGTGGCGTAGTCGTCGCCTGTGAGGAGGTCGGCGTGCCCGGCGGCGGTGCGGTCGCCGGCCAGCAGCGCGAGCACCGACCACGCCAGCGCGAGCCGTCCGGCCGGCGGCACGACGTCGCGGTCGAGCCGGCGCTGGGCGCGGTGCAGCCGCTCGGCCACGCCGGCGGTGCGGCCGTGCTCGAGGTCGAGGGTGCCGCGGGTGAGGTGCACGTGGTCGGTGAACTGGTTGTCGGCCCAGCCGTGCCGCCGGGCGATCTCGGACGCCGTCCGCGACTGCCGGGCCGAACCGGCGAGGTCGCCGCGCAGCAGCGACGTGTACGAGCGCAGCGCCTCGCTGTTGGCCTCGTGCCAGGCGATGCCGTGGTGCCGGGCCTGCGTGGCGGCCTGGCCGAGGATGGTCTCGGCGGCCTCGAGGTCGCCGGTGGCGAGCCTGTTGGCGCCGGTCTGCCAGTCGAAGTAGACGACGCGGTCGAGGTGCTCGCGCAGCTGCTCGTCGGTGGCGGCGTCGATCAGCGCCCGTCCCCTGCGCTCGACGGCGAGGGCGGCGGCGGCGTCGCCGCGGGCCCGGGCCAGCACCATCTGGAAGCAGCGGATGGTGAGCAGCGTGCCGCTGAGCGTCTGCTGGTCGACCAGCCGGTCGGCCTGCGCGACCCGGCGGGCGAAGGTGTCGAGGTCGGGCGGCGGCGCCACCGCGGAGATGGCGGCCAGCAGCAACAGCACCGGGTCGGCCGCCACGACGTCGTCGGGCAGCGTGTTCACCGCCGGCAGCAGGTCGTCGAACTGGCCGCGCGCGACGGCCGGCTCCCAACTGGCCCGCACCACGCTGCCGGCCGTCGCCTTGTCCAGTGCGGAGTCGACCACCAGCGGCAGCGCGTCGGTGGTGCGTCCGCGCGCGACCAGCAGCCGGACGGCGCGCGTGACGAGGTCGGTGCGCCGTCCCGGCCGCTCGAGGTCCAGCTGCGCCAGCAGGCAGCGGCGCACCGGCAGCGGCAGCCGCCAGTGGCCCTCGTCGGACGCGGGCACCAGCCGCCCGGCCGTGGCCCAGCGGTCGATCAGCGTGGCCGGGTCGTCCGGTGTCGCGTGGTCCTCGAGCAGCAGCGCCAGCACGGTGGCGTCGAACCGGGGCGCCGCGGCGGCATCGGTGAGCAGCGCGCGGTCGGACGGCGGGAGGTCGCCGAGCACCTCGATGCGGACGAAGCGGTCGATGAGGTCGTGCAGCGTCCGCTCGGACAGCGTGGCGTCGGGCCGCCGCGTGCGCAGCCACGCCACCACCAGCGCCGGCCAGCCGTCCGTCGCCTGCTCCAGTTCGGCGACGTCGTCGGCGCTCAGGGCGACCCGGAACCGAGTGGCCAGCTGCTGCACCTCGGCGCCGTCGAACAGCAGGTCGGGCAGGCCGACGAGGTGGATGGTGCCGTCGAGCAGGCGGTCGGCGGTGACCCAGACGGGGAGGGCGCGGGTGCTCAGCAGCAGCCGGGTGTCGTGGTCGCGCACCGCACGCAGCGCGGCGCGCACGTCGTCGCCGTCGGGGTCGGCGGCGTCGTCGAGCAGGATCACCGGCGGGTCGGACGCGTCGTCGGCCACCGCATGGGCCAGGATGTCGCCGACGGCCGCACCGACGTCGCCGGCGTCAGGATCGACCCGCGCCACCCGCCCGGCGCCGAGCCGGCGGGCGACGTCGTCGAGCAGCAGCGACTTGCCCAGCCCGGGCGGGCCCTGGACGACGACGATGGGTGCGGCGTCGCGCCTGGCCAGTGGCTCGCTGAGACGTGGCCGGGGCAGGACGGGCCGTGGACCCGCCCGCCGGCGGTCGCGCTCGGCACCCTGCATCGTTCAGCCACCCCCTGGCCTCCACCCCGAAGACGATCTTAGTCTCACCCCCTCCCCCACCCCACGTTCCACCCCCGCTCACCCGTCAGCAGTGTCGGTTTCTGCCGTCATGGGAGGGTGCCGGACCGCGATGCTTGGGGGTGAAGATCGCGATGGGGGGCCCGGCGATGGGGAGTGGTCGCAGGGTGAGGGGAACGGGTGGAGAACGAAGTACGCGACGCGTTGATCGGTCGCGACAGTGAACAGACCAGGATCCGGGAAGTCCTGCTGAGGTTGGCGGCCGGCGAGGGGGGCGCGGTCGTCGTGGAGGGCGCCGACGGCGTCGGCAAGAGCGCGCTGGTGCGCGCCGTGTCCGACGACGCGCGCGCCGGGCGGCTGACCGGCCTCGACGAGGTGACGGTGTCGGCGGTGGTGGCCGCCGACTCCGAGCGCGGCTGGCCGTTCTCGGGACTGCATCTCGTGCTGTCCGCCGTCGTGGGCTCGCTGGAGCCAGAGCAGCAGCGCCAGGCGGCGCGGCTGGTCGACGACCTCACCACGCGGCTGGAGCAGACGGCGTCGGCGTACGAGCTGGCCGTCCAGGTGCAGCCGCTGGTCAGCCGGGTCCGGCGGCCGCTGGTCATCGTCATCGACGACGCGCACCGGCTCGACCCCCAGTCGCTGGAGGTGCTGGGCTTCGTCGCCCGCCGGGTCGGCACGTCGCCGCTGGTGTTCCTGGTGGTCGTCGACACCGCCGAGCGGGTGCCGCCGTTGCTGGGGCTGCCGTTGATCCGGCTCGGCGAGCTGCCGGCCACCGACGCGACCGAGCTGGTCCGCCGGGCGGCCGGTTCGCACACCCTGCACAGCGTCGCGGCGCGCATCGCCGGCCGCGTCGGCGGCAACCCGCGGGCGCTGCTCGACGTCGTCGGCCGGGTGCCCGACGTGCAGCTGCTCGGCCAGGTCGAGCTGGACCGGCACCTGCCGCATTCGCCGGTGCTGCAGGCGCAGCAGCTGCCCGAGCTCGGCTCGCTCGACGACGACCGGCGGTTCGCGCTGCTGGTCGCCACCGGCAGCGAGGACCAGCGGATGGCCCCGGTGCTGAACGCGCTCGGCTCGCCGGACGCGTCGCACGTCGCCTGGCTGTTCGCCGAGCACCTGAACCGGTCCGACGGCACGTTCACGCTGCAGCGCCCGGCCGTCCGCTCGATCATCTGGCAGGCCGCCACCATGGCCGAGCGCGACGCCGCCCACCAGGCGCTGGCCGCCGCGTACGCCGACTCCGATCCGGGCCGGCAGCTCTGGCACCTGGCGCAGACCCGGCACGACCACGACGACGAACTGGCGACGCGGCTGGAGCGGGTGGCGGCCGAGTCGCTGGTCCGCGGGGAGGTGGAGCGGTCGCTGGCGTTCGCCCGCGAGGCGGTCCGGCTGACGTCCAAGCCGGGCGAGCGGATCGGGCGGCTGCTGCAGGCCGGCCGGTTCGCCGTCCTCGCCGGACGGCTGGACGAGGCCGTGCACATCGCCCGCGAGCGGTTCCGCCTCGACACCACGCCCGAGCAGCGGGCCGACTTCGCGCTGCTGGAGGTGCGCGCCCGCAACCTGCTCGACGGCGAGGTCGCCACCGGCCTCGTCAGCCGGCACGTCGAGGAGGTCGCGCCGATCGACCCGACCCGCGCGGCCGCGCTCGACCTCGCCGCCGCACACGGGCTGGCCGGACGCATGGAGCAGGCCGAGGCGGCCCGGTTCCTCGCCCTGGCCGAGCGGTTCGACGACGACTTCGACACCGTCACGCGGGCCGAGCACCTGCGCACGGCCGCGCTGCTGGCGTCGGTCAGCGGCGAGCTGGACCGCGCGGTCGAGCTGGTGGAGTCCGACAGCGGCGGCGCGGCCGACCTGTTCGGCGAGGCCGAGACGAACCTGCTGCACGCGACGGTGCTGGTGCGGGCCGAGCGGTACGGGCAGGCGCGGCGGCTGCTGCGCGCCGTCACCAGCGGGCAGTTCGGCGACTCGCCGCTGCTGCTGCGGGCGGCCCTGGCCGGGCTGGTCCAGCTGGAACTGCGGGCCGGCCGGCTGCGCGAGGCGGCCGAGGCGGCGGCCGCCTGGGACCGCGTCGACGCCGACAGCGCCCACCGCGCGCTGGTGCCCGCGTACATGGTCAGGGTCAACGCCTACCTGGGCGAGGACGAGGCCGCCTGGGACCGCCGCCGGCAGTCGATCGAGGGGTCGCGGCGGCACGGCGACTCGTGGGCGACCGCCGTCATGCAGGCCGAGACCGGCGCGTTCCTGCTGCTGCTCGGCCGGTTCGACGAGGCGATGTCGGTGCTCGACCACGCCCGGCGGCACGCGCTGGAACACGCCGACCCGTCCATCCTCGCCGTCGAGCCCGACTACATCGAGGCGTGCGTGCGCAGCGGCGAGCTGGGCCGGGCCCGGGCGGCGCTGGCCGAGTTCGAGCTGCGGGCCGGCCGGGTCCCGACGGCGTGGGCGCGGCACACCGTCGCCCGCTGCCGGGCGCTGGCCAGCGAGGGGGAGGAGGCGCTGACGCTGTTCCGCGAGGCGGTCGAGACCGCCACCGACGCGGTCTCGCCGGTCGAGCAGGCCCGCACCCTGCTCTGCTTCGGCGAGCGGTTGCGCCGGCTCGGCCGTCGCACCGACGCGCGGTCCTGGCTGCAGCGCACCGTCGTGCTGGCCCAGGAGAGCGGCGCCATCGCGCTGGCCGGACGCGCCGGGCAGGAGCTGGGCGCGTCCGGCGGGCCGGTGCCGCCGACCACCCGGCTGGCCGACCTCACCGACGCCGAGCAGCGCATCGCCACGCTGGTCGCCAGCGGACGGCGCAACCGGGAGATCGCGGCCGAGCTGTTCGTCTCCGTCCGCACCGTCGAGGCGCACCTGGGCCGCATCTTCCGCAAGCTCGGCATCCGCTCGCGCACCGAGCTGACCGGCATCGTCGTCACCGGAATCGACGACGACAACACCGGGCCGGCCTGACCGGAAAAAGAATCTGACATCGCCGCGTGCTGATCCGGGCCGCCGGTGCCTCCTACTCAGTGACGGGTGGGAGGTGCAGGGCCGGCCGGCACATCCGTCCACGGGGGAATCGGCACTCCGCTCCCCGCGAAGCCCCCCTTCCCGGGAGCGGAGTGGCCGTCCCTGATCAAGGGTTCGGCGGGCGGCCGGCGTCGCCATCCGGAGCGAGGTCGACGGCGCGGGCGAGCACCTGGCGCGCGATCTCACCCAGCGTGAGTCCGGCCGCGTAGGCGCGGGCGCGCAGCAGTGCCAGCGCGTCGTCGGGCGGCAGGCCGAGCCGAGCCACCAGGAACCCGGTGGCCTGATGCACCTCGGCGCGGGCGGCCCAGACGCCGGTGGGTGTGCCGCCGGGGCAGTCGAGGTCCAGCTCGAGGTCGCGGCCGAAGTCGAGGTCGCGCAGCAGCGTCACGCCGACGGCCGCGGCCAGGTGCGCCGTCAGCTCCTCCTCCGGCGCCGGATGGCCGGGGCCCGGCCGGTACGCCGTCAGCACGCCCAGCACCTCCGCACCGGCCGGGACCGGGACCGCGACGACGGTGAGCGGGCCGGTCTCGCGCAACGCCGCCTCGGCGAACAGCGGCCACGCCACCTCCGCGCCGGCGGCGCCGATGCGGCCGACGACCGGGCAGCCGGACCGGTACGCGTCGACGCTGGGCCCTTCGCCGAGGACGTCCTGCAGGTTCTCGACCCGGCCGATGACGTCGTCGGTGACGCAGACGGCCAGCCGCTGCGGCAGCGTGTAGGCGAGCACGAGGGCGACGCCGTCGGCGCCGAGCAGCGACCGGCAGGTCTCGCCGAGCCGGTCCGCCAGCGGAGCACCGGAACCGGCGTCGGCGACCGTCTCGGCCAGGCGCGACGTCACCTCGGCTGGTGTGGTCAAAGGGGGACTCCCGGCGGCTGCCGGCGCAGGCGGCCGGTCGCCGCTGCACACGCTACTGGATCGACCCGCCGCTCCCGCGGGTGTCGCCGGCGCACGACGGCCGCCGTGTATAGCGGCTGACCTGCGGGTTTGCGGGCCGGCCGGTCCGTCGCCACCCAGACCGTACCTCCCCTGCCCGCGGCTCAGCGATGCTGTTCGATCAGGGTGGCGGCCATCGATCTTGCCCGGCGCGCGGCGTCGACGTCACCCTCGAGCGCGGCGATGATGGAGCCCTTCATGAGGATCTGCCACGACCGTGCGAACCCCTCCGGGTCGCGTAGCCCGGCCTCGGTGGCGCGGCCGCTCACGATGGCGCGCAGATTGGCCAGGTGCTGGATGCTGGCCTGCCCCAGCGGGTGCGAGCGGCCCATCTCCAGCAGCACCGTGATGAACGCGATGCCGTCGAAGTCGTCGCTGCGGAACCACTCGTCGAACACGTCGAAGATCGCGAGCAGGCGCTCTTCGGGGGTGTCGCCGCGCCGCTCCGACTCGGCCTCGACCAGGCCGTGCGTCCACTCGTCCTCGCGGCGGTCGAGGTAGGCCAGCACGAGGTCGTTCTTGGACGGGAAGTGCTTGTAGAAGGTGGCTTTGGCGACATGGGAGCGTTCGATGACCTCGTCGACGCCGACGCCGAGCACGCCACGGCGGGCGAACAGCCGATAGCTGGTCGCCAGGATGCGCTCTCTGGCGGAGGGCGTGGCGCCGGCTGTCTCCGGAGCCTGCATGACGCTCGACCCTACCGCGTCGCCACTCAGTGGTGTGGGCGGTCCCAGCGCAGCAGGGCCGCGACGCCGTCGTCGGGCAGCAGCGGCGGCGCGGTCAGGACGGCGCCGGCGCCGGTGGCCGCGGCGGCGGCGAGCACCAGCAGGTCGGACCGGACCGCGGGCGCCGCGAGCACGCCGTCGGGCAGCGGCAGGTACGGATGGTCGGCGGGGCGCACGGTGCGTCCAGCGGCTCGCTCCTCGTCGAGGACGACCGTGTCGACGCCGGCCTGGACGGTCATGTCCAGCACCTCGGCCAGCCCGACGGCGACGGCGTACCGGCGGCCGAGGTGCTCTTCCAGCCGGGCCGCCGCGCGCCGCCGTCGCTCGTCCACCGTCCGCCGCACCGCGGCGTCGATCTCCGCCACGAACGCCTCGTTCGCGGGGCCGTCGGCGCGGCTGCCGCGCTCGACCTCCACCACCTGCTCGGCGACGTGCGCCGGCAGGCCCGAGCGGACGTCGTGGCGGGCGCGGGGGTCGCCGGCGAGCACGATCAGCGGCGGCTCGGATCCAGCCAGCCGCTCCAGCTCGGCCACGACGGCGCGTGCGTTGAACCGCCACAGCTCGTCGGTCCGGCCCTGCTGGTCCGGCCGCGGCGGCCCGCCGTCCACCATGCCGTCGAGCCCTCCGTCGACGGCGTGGACGACGGCCGGCGTGCGCCCCCAGGCGGCGCTGTGGACGAGGTCGGCCCCGGCCTGGTCGGCCAGCACCACCAGCACCGGCACCGCCGTCTCCCGATGGGCCAGCCACGCCGTCGCGTCGGGCAGCGGGCCCCACGTCAGCACCTCGTGCCCGGCCCAGCCCGGCAGCGTCTCGTCCACCACCACGCCGTCGCGCCCCGCCACCACGTACCGTGCCGTCTCGCCCGGCGTCCCGGTCGGCTCCAGTAACCGCTCGACCACCTCCTCCGCGACGTCGTCCGGCGCTCCGGACGCCGCCAGCTCCGTGCGGGCGGCCCGGCCGCGCAGCACCAGCCGCTGCCGCGCGTCCTCCGTCGTCCGGCTGACGTCGAGCAGGGCGCTGGCGAAGGGTCCGGGGTGGTCGAGGATGCGGGTGAGTGGGTCCAGTCGCATCGTCGTCCCCTACCCGGCGTTTCGGGGTGGGAAACGGGGTACGAGCCGAGCGCGGAGGTGATCCGGATGCCGAGACAGTGGAGTGACAAACGCGAACGGCAGTACGAGCACATCAAGGAAGGCCTGGAGGACCGCGACTACAGCGAGGACCGCGCCGAGGAGATCGCCGCACGCACCGTCAACAAGGAGCGCGCGCGATCCGGCGAGTCCCGCCGGAAGAGCCGCTCGTCCACCGACGACCTCTCGTCCGGCCGGCGCGGCGGGCTGCGCTCCGGCAAGGGCCCGGGCGGGCGGACGAAGGCCCAGCTCTACAACGAGGCCAAGGAGAAGGGCATCAAGGGCCGCTCGACGATGACCAAGAAGCAACTGGAGCGCGCGGTCGGCCGCTGACCGAGTCTGCCGGGCCGGTGTACGAGGGTCACACCGGCCCGGCGTCCTGTCTGTTGACGACGGCGGCCGTCGGCGCTAGCCTCGCGGCTTCCCGATGACGTGCTGGGGGGGCCGGAGTCATGGGTGATGTTGTATCGCGCCTGCGTACGGGCGTTCTCGTTCTTGTACCGCTCGCGCTGACGGTGGCCGCGTGCGGCTCCGACGACGACGGGGCGCAGGCGGCGCCGTTCGCGCCCGCGGCGACCTCGTCGGCGGCGTCGCCGTCGCCGTCGCCGTCGCCGGTGGTGACGGTCGAGACGGTGACGCAGACGGAGGAGATCCCGTTCGAGCGGGTCACCGTCGAGGACGCCACGATGGACCTCGGCACGTCCGCCGTCACGACCGCCGGGGTGGCGGGCGTGCGGACGCTCACCTACACCGTCACGCTCACCGACGGCGTCGAGACCGCCCGCGAGCTGGCCGGCGACGAGGTCACGACGGCGCCGGTCGACGAGGTGACGTCGGTCGGGACGTACGAGCCTCCGCCGCCGCCGCCGGAACCCGAGCCCGAGCCCGAGCCGGAGGACGAGCCCGTCGCGCTCGCCGAGGCGCCGTCGGACGAGGGCTGCGACCCGAACTACAGCGGCTGCGTGCCGATCGACACCGACGTCGACTGCGCCGGCGGCAGCGGCAACGGGCCGTCCTACGCCGACGGGCCGGTCGAGGTGATCGGCGAGGACATCTACGGCCTCGACGCCGACGACGACGGGGTCGGCTGCGAGCCGTAGGTCCCAGCCGACCCCGTCGTCGCGGGTCAGCGGGGGCGGCCGCTCCGGGTCCACGTCCGGTCGGTGTGCGGATGCGGGTGCGCCGCCCGGCTCGGCGCAGCGCGCCGCTGCTGCCGTCGCCGTCGCTCGGCCGGGTGCGTCGGCCGGGACCGGCCGCGCAGGCCACGGCTGAGCAGCCCCGGCGTCAGCGACACCGCCGCCGGCGGCACGGCGTCGCGCGGCACGACGTAGAGCACGCCGCGCCCCGGCCGGTCGCGCAGGATGAGCCGCGTGGTCAGCCGGCCCTTGCGGGCCAGCACCGCGCCGACGACGACGGCGCCCAGCAGCGGGCCGGCGCCGCACGCGATCATGGCGACGTGCGCGCCGTACTCGTGCGCGATCCAGCCGATCAGCGTGCCGGACCCGGCCTGCGCGCCGAACAGCACGAGGATGTAGAGGGCCATGACCCGGCCGCGCATCGTCCCCGCGACCGCCGTCTGCACCAACGTGTTGCCGCCGGTCAGGTACAGCAGCGACGTCGCGCCGACGCCGATCAGCACCAGGCAGAACAGCGGCAGCCACGCGATCGTCCCGGCCAGCACCTGCAGCAGGCCGAGCACACCCGCGGAGTAGACGAGGGTGCGCAGCCGCAGGCTCCGCCGCCGGGTCGAGGCGAGCGCGCCCGCCACCGCACCGGCCGCGAGGCACGAGTTCAGCAGGCCGTAGCCGGCCGAGCCGATGTCGAACACGTCGTCGGCGTAGGCGGCCAGGACGGTGGCGAGGTTGATGCCGGTGAGCGCGACGAAGCCGACCATGACGACCGACCACAGGATCACCGGCTTGTCGCCGACGTAGCGCAGTCCCTCGCGCAACTGCCCGCGACTGCGGGTGATCGCCGGCGCCGCGGACAGCTCCGACGCGCGCATCGCCACCAGCAGCGCGACGGCGGTGATGCCGGCCATCGAGTTGAGGATGAACGACCAGCCCTGGCCGACCAGCGCGATGCCGAGCGCGGCCAGCGCCGGGCCGACCAGCGCGCCGAGCTGGAACACCGTCGAGTTGATGCTGATGGCGTTGCGCAGGTGCTGGTGCCCGGCGACCTCCGGGACGAACGCCTGCCGGGCCGGGTTGTCGACGACCGTGGCGACGCCGAGGAAGGCCGCGCTGGCCAGGATGTGCCACGGCTCGATCGCGCCGGTCAGCGTCAGCGTGCCGAGCACGAGCGCCGACAGCGCGAACAGCGACTGCGTGATCATCAGCAGCTTGCGCTTGTCGAACCGGTCGGCGACGACGCCGCCGAACAGGCCGAACACGAGCATCGGCGCGAGTTGCAGGGTGACGGTGAGCCCGACCCACGTGACGTTGCCGGTCAGGCTGAGCATGAGCCAGTCCTGCGCGACGCGCTGCATCCAGCCGCACGTGTTGGTCAGGACCTGGGAGATGACGTAGAGACGGTAGTTGCGGACCCGCAGCGAGGCGAAGGTGTCGCGCCAGTGCGGCCGCGGATTTGAGTGGGCTGGTGAGGACGGGTGCAGGACGGCGGGCGCCGGTCTCACGGTGATGTTCCTTGTGGTGGTGCGGATGGTGGACGTGCGGTGGTCCCGCCACAGTGGCAGGACCGTGTTCTACGTTAGGTGCTGATCGCTGATTCTTCGAACGAATAGAGCCTATAAATGTCATCATGAAACCTAATGACAGAGGAGCGAGCCGTGTTCGACCCGGTACATCTGCGGACATTCCTGGCCGTGGCGTCGACGCTGAACTTCACCCAGGCGGCGCAGCAGCTGGGCATCAGCCAGCCGAGCGTCAGTCAGCACGTGCGCCGGCTGGAGGAGGCGGCCGGGCGGCAGCTGCTGCTGCGCGACACCCGGGTCGTCACGCTCACCGACAACGGCGAGGCGATGGCCGGCTTCGCCCGCTCGATCCTCGCCGCCCATGACGAGGCGGCCAGCTACTTCACCGGGACGGCGATGCGCGGCCGGCTCCGCTTCGGGGCGGCCGACGACCTCGCGCTGGCCCAGCTACCCGTCGTGCTGCGGGCGTTCCGGCAGCTGCACCCGCGGATCAACCTGGAGCTGACGGTCACCCAGACGCGCACGCTGATGCGCCGGCTGGAGGCCAACCAGCTCGACCTCGTCTTCATCAAGGAGTTCCCCGACGAGACCGTCGGCCGGGTGGTCCGCCGCGACCGGCTGGTCTGGATCGGGCTGCCCGGCACCCAGGTCCGGCCGGACGAGCCGATCCCGCTGATCACCTACACCGCGCCGTCGGTCAGCCGGGTGACGGCGCTACGGGTGCTGGCGGAGTCGGGCCGCAGCTGGAAGATCACCTGCAAGACGCTGGAGGTCAACGGCGTCCTGGCCGCGGCCCGCGCCGGCATCGGCGTCGCGGTGTTCCCGAGCAGCCTCGTCCCCGCCGACCTCCAGGCCCTGCCCGCGTCGGTCGGCCTGCCCGAGCTGGGCGACATCGACTTCACCCTGCTGTCCAACCCGCGCTCCCCGGTCGAGCCCGTCGAGGCACTGACTTCGGCCATCCTCGGCCAGCCGTTCGCCGCCCGCCCGGCCGCACCAGCAGCCCCGCCGCCCGCCGCGGGCGGGTGAGTGCAGTTCGGGCGTGGTGACCTCAGCGCCAACAGTTGGCGCTGAGGTCACCACGCCCGGAGAGACCCCGGCGCGCGCGGTCACCAGGTGATGGCGGCCTTGACGAAGCCGGGCTCCTTGCCGACGAGGGCGGCGAAGGCGACATCGACCTCGTCCAGGCTGAACCGGTGGGTGACCAGCGCGCCGACGTCGATGCGGCCGGAGGCGACGAGGTCGATGCCGCGGCGGACGCTGTCGCGCAGGCGGGCGCGGTCGCGGACGTGGGCGTTGACGACGTCGATGGCCTTCCAGTTCCAGGCGTGCAGGTCGACGGTGCGGGGGCCTTGGTGGTAGCCCATGATCGACAGCACGCCGTGCGGGCGCACCAGCCGGGTCGCGAGGTCCAGGCCGGCCGCCGTGCCGGACCCCTCGACCACCACGTCGAAGGCGTCGTCGATGGACGGGCCCGAGGCCTCGCCCGGCGCCAGCGCCGCGTCGGCGCCGTGGATCAGCGCCTGCTCGCGCGCGTCCGGCCGCGGGTCGATCGCCACCACCTGACGCGTCCCGGCGTGCCGCAGCAGCTGCAGCAGCACCAGCCCCATGAACCCGGTCCCGACGACGGCGACCCGGTCGCCGGTGTCCAGCCGGGTCCGGCGCAGCGCCTCGACGACGCAGCCGAGCGGCTCGCCGAGCGCCTCGCCGGGCGACACCCCCGGCGGCACCACGACGAGGTCGCGGACGTCGGCGACGGCGTGGTCGGCGAACGCGGCGTCGACCCGGCCGGTCACGACGTCGCCCACGCGTATGGCCGACACCCCCGGCCCGGTGGCGACGACCTCGCCCACCGGCTCGTGCCCGAGCGCCAGCACCTCGCCGCCGGACGGACCCGCCGTCCACTCCGCCACCTCGCTGGCGCACACGCCGCTGACCAGCACCCGCAGCACCACCTCGCCGTAGCCGGGCTCCGGCAGTTGCACGGACCGCAGCACCGACGTCCGCGGCCCGGTCAGCACACTCCGTCGCGTCCTCATCGGGCCGGGTACGCGATGGTCGACATCAGCGCGTTCGCCGCCTGCCTGGAGTCCAGCCGGGTGTGCTGCACCACCACCGGCACGTCGCTCTCCAGCACCACGCTGTAGTCGACGCCGGCCGGCACGCCCAGCGCGCCCAGCTGCTGGTGGAACGCCCGGCGCGCGGGGACGGGCAGGACGTGGGGCCCGTCCGGCTCGCGGTCGGTGAAGTACACCCACAGCCGGACGGTCGCGTCCACGGCGCCCGCGTTGAGGATGCAGACGCTCTCGTGGCTGGCCAGCGCGGGGTCGTCCCCGCTGCTGCCCGGCGGGATGTACCCGTCGGCGACCACCCACACCGTCGAACCGATCGACGACACCACGAAGTCCTCCCTAGAAGTCGTTGGCGCTCTTCGCCATCAGGCCGCCGTCGCAGACCAGGTGCGACCCGGTGACGTACGACGACTCGCCGGACAGCAGCCACAGCACCGCCGCGGCCACCTCGTCGGGCCGGCCCAGCCGCCCGAGCGGGATCTGCGCGGCGGCCGCCTCCCGGATGCGCCCGAGGTCCGCGCCCCCGACGCGCAGCATCGCGGTGTCGGTGGCCCCGGGCACGACGGCGTTGACGCGGATGCCGTGCGGCGCGTAGTCGAGCGCGGCCGACCGGACGAACGCCGACACCCCGCCCTTCGACGCGGCGTAGGCGCTGTTCCCGCCGCCGGCGTGGCCGACGAACGCGGCCGGCGACGACGTGCAGACGACGGAGCCGCCGCGGCCGGCCTCGACCAGCCGGCGCAGCGCCTCGCGGCAGGTCAGGAACACGCCGACGAGGTTGACGGCGACGACCCGCTCCCACGCGTCGGCCGGGAACTCGTGCAGCGGCGCGTTCACCTCGATGCCGGCGTTCGCGAACACCGCCCCCGGCGCTCCGATCACGTCGAACGCCGCCGCGACGGACGCTTCGGACGAAACGTCGCACTCCACGGCGACCGCGCCGGACGCCCCTGCGGTGAGCGCCTCGTCGGCGGCAGCGGATGCCGCCGACAGGTCCACGTCCAGCGCCGCCACCCGCGCACCCCGCGCGGCCGCCGCCAGCAGCACCGCCCGCCCGATGCCCGACCCGGCCCCGGTGACGGCGACCGTCTCAGCCCACATCGGGCGAGCCCGGCGTGAGGTGGATGTGGATGTGCCGCTCGACGGCGTCCAGGACGGCGTCGCGGTCGCCGCCGCGCAGGACGTCGAGCAGCTCCTGGTGCTGCCGGGCGACGTCGGCGGGGTCGGCGTGCGCCGGGGCGTCGCGGCGGAAGTACGCGCGCACCCGCGGCTGGATGGTCTTCCACATCTGCAGGCAGTGCCGCTGCTCGGAGCGGGTGATGACCAGCTCGTGGAAGCGGATGTCGAGGTCGACCAGTTGCTCCGCCTCGCCGGCCGACGCGGCCACCAGCATGTCGTCGACCATGCCCTGGAGCGCGGTGAGATCGGCGTCGGTCAGCTTCTCCAGCGCCTTGCCGAACGCGAACCGCTCGAGCGTGATGCGGATCGGCACGAGCACCTGCTCGACCTCGTCCTGCGAGACGCCGAGCACCTCGCTGCCGCGGTACGGGTAGGACGCGATCAGCCCCTCCTGCTCGAGCTGGCGCAGCGCCTCGCGGACGGGGGCGCGGCTGGTGCCCAGCTCGGCGGCGAGGTCGAGCTCGACCAGCCGGTCGCCGGGCTTGAGCCGGCCGCTGGTGATCGCCTCGCGCAGGATCTCGGCGACGTGCTCGCGGCGCGACAGGCTCGGGACCCGTCGCAAGCCCAGCCCACTCATCGGTGACCTCCTACGTCTCGGTGCAGCATGGCGATGATCCTAGTGCATATGAGCGACTGTCGACAATCGTCCGTCGACCCTGCTACGGTCTCGCCCTACGAAATCCACCGGTCATCCCGACGAACCGAGGAGCCGACCATGAACCTGCGTCACCGTGCGGCCGCGCTGGCCGCGGCGGGCGCCGTCGTCACCGCGCTGGCCGCGTGCAGCAGCAGCGAGCGGACCGGCCAGGACGAGACCGCGGCCGACGACGCCGCGGTCACCGCCGCCGAGGAGGCCGCGCTCGCGGCCGCCGGCGGTGAGGAGCTCGACGGCAGTGTGACGATGCTCGGCGTGCTGGGCGGCGAGGAGCTCGACGCGTTCCTCAGCGTCGTCGCGCCGTTCGAGGACGCCACCGGCATCGAGGTGCGCTACGAGGGCACCCGCGACTTCGCCGCCGTCCTGCAGACCCGCGTCGACGGCGGCAACCCGCCCGACGTCGTCGCCACGCCGGCCATCGGCGAGATGGCGGCGCTGGCCGAGCAGGGCGCGCTCGTCGACCTCCGGACGGTGGTCGACGACGCCGTGCTCACCGCGAACTACCCGGCCAGCATGCTCGAGACCGGCACCGCCGGCGGCGAGCTGTTCGGCCTGTACAACACCGTCAACCTGGGCGGGCTGATCTGGTACGACCCGCAGCGCTACGACGGGCCGACCGAGCCGGAGAGCTGGGACGAGCTGCAGGCCTGGGCCGCGGAGAAGGCGGCCGCCGGCGAGACGCCGTGGTGCGTCGGCCTGGAGAGCGGCGCCGCCAGCGGCTGGCCGGCCGCCGACTTCATCGACGAGATCCTGCTCCGCCAGGCCGGTCCGGAGTTCCACCGGGCCTGGCGCGAGGGCACCGAACCGTGGACGTCGCCGCAGGTCGAGCAGGCCTACGAGACGTACGGCGAGATGATCGCCGACGGCATGGTCTACGGCGGGACGACGACCGTGCTCAGCACCGACTTCTCCCAGGCGGCCAACCCGATGTTCGCGCCGGAGCCGGGCTGTTACCTGCTCCAGCAGGCGACGTTCATGGGCGGCATCATCGCCGACGCCTTCCCGGAACTGGAGCCGGGCACGGACCTCGACTTCTTCCCGTCGCCGGACTTCAATCCCGAGTATCCGGGCATCTCCTCCTTCTCCGGCGAGATCCTCGGCCTGATCACCGACTCGCCGCAGGCCGCCGCGCTGACCCGCTACCTCGCCTCGACCGAGGCCGGGACGCTGATCGCGGCGACCGGGCGCTGGCTCTCGCCGAACGTGACGGTCGCCGCCGACGCCTACGAGGACCCGTTCCTGCGCCGCGCCCACGAGGTGCTGACCTCGGCCGAGGCGACGTACCCGCTGGGCAACTCGCAGATGCCGCAGCCGGAGGTGGACGCGTTCTGGCAGTCCGGGCTGGCGTTCGCGCAGGACCCGGGCGACCTGGACGCGATCCTGCAGGGCATCGAGGACGCCCGGGGATGATCGCCGATCGCATCGTCCTCACGCTGGCGGCGACGGCCGCGATCCTCGTCGGCGGCTGGGCCTACCTGCGCCTCGGCGACCGCGCGCTGGCGGCGCTGCCCCGCGGCGCGTACCGGCGGCTGGCGCCGTGGCTGTTCGCCGGGCCGGCGGTGGCGATGGTGCTGCTGGCGCTGGCGTTCCCGGCCGTCGTCACCGTCGGGTGGAGCTTCGTCGACGACGACGGCGGGTTCGCAGGCGTCGCGAACTACGCGCAGACGCTGTCCGACGAGGTGACCCGCATCGCTCTACGCAACACCGTCCTCTGGGTGGTGCTGCTGCCGACGCTCGCCGTGCTGGTCGGCCTTGCCATCGCCGTGCTGGCGGAGCGGGTCCGGTACAGCGCGCTGATCAAGGCCGCGCTGTTCCTGCCGATCGCGATCTCGGCCGTCGCGGCCGGGGTGATCTGGAGCTTCATGTACGACTACCAGCCGCCCGGCGCGGCGCAGACCGCCACCCTGAACGCCGTCGTGACGGCGCTGGGCGGCGAGCCGGTCGCGTGGATCGTCGACACCGCGACGAACAACTACGCGCTGATCGGCGCGACGCTGTGGACGCAGGCCGGGTTCGCGATGGTGATCTTCGACGCGGCGCTGCGCTCGGTGCCGGGGGAGCTGCTGGAGGCGGCCCGGCTGGACGGTGCGTCCGAGTGGGCGGCGTTCCGGCACGTCACGCTGCCGTTCCTGGTGCCGACGGTGGTGGTCGTGGCGACAACGATGACGGTCACCGCGCTGAAGGCGTTCGACATCGTCTACGTGATGACGAACGGCAACTACGGCACCGACGTGCTGTCGACGGTGATGTACCGGGCGCTGTTCACGGCGAAGGACAACGGGCTGGCCGGCGCCGTCGCGACGATCCTCATGCTCACCGTCGTGCCGATCATGATCGTCAACGTGCGGCAGTTCCGCCGCGAGACCGGGGTCGCGTGATGGCGGCGGCGATCCGGCGGATCCCGGTGCACGTGGTCGTGATCGCGGTGGCGGTGATCTGGGCGGTCCCGCTGCTCGGCCTGGTGGTCAGCGCGTTCCGGCCGTCGTGGGCGGTGCTCTCGTCGGGGTGGTGGGAGTCGTTCGCGCTGCCCGGCGACTACACGCTGGAGAACTACCGGCGGGTGCTGGACCGCGACGGGATGGCGCTGAGCCTGTTCAACAGCCTCGCGGTGGTGGTGCCGGCGACGGTGCTGACGGTGGCGATCGGCGCGGCCGCGGCGTACGCGCTGGCCGGGATGCGGTTCCGGTTGCGCAGCGCGGTGCTGCTGACGATCGTCGCGCTGATCATCGTGCCGATCCAGATCACGCTGGTGCCGCTGCTGCGGGTGTTCAACACGCTCGACCTCACCGGCAGCTTCCTCGGCATCTGGCTGGTGCACCTGGGCTTCGGCCTGCCGTTCGCGGTGTACCTGCTGCACAACTTCTTCGCCGCGATCCCGCGCGAGCTGTTCGAGGCGGCCGAGATGGACGGCGCCAGCCGCGGCCAGATCTTCTTCTCCATCGTGGTGCCGGTGGCCCGGCCGGCGCTGGCCGCGCTGGCCATCTTCGACTTCGTGTGGACGTGGAACGACCTGCTGGTCGCGCTGATCTTCCTCGGCGGCTTCCGCGACGTCGCGCCGATGACCGTCGCGGTGTCGCAGCTGGTCGCCTCGCGCGGCGACGGCTGGGAGATCCTCACGTCCGCCGCCGTGCTCTCCGTGCTGGTGCCGATGGCCGTGTTCGTCGCGCTGCAACGGCACTTCGTCCGCGGCCTGCTGGCCGGTGTCTCGAAAGGATGACCTGACCCATGACGTTGCGGATCGGCTTCGGCCGGACGGACCTCACCCCGCCGCTGGGCGTCGAGCTGGCCGGTTTCGGCCCGTTCCTGCGCCGCCGGGCCACGTCGGTGCACGCGCCGCTGTACGCGCGGGCACTTGCCGTCGCCGGCGAGGACGGCGGCCGCTGGGTGCTGGTGAGCTGCGACCTGCTGGGCGTGTCGGCCGCCGTCGTCGACGAGGTCGTCGCGCGGGTGGCGGACGCGACCGGCTGGCGGCCGGACGAGATCGTCGTCCACGCCACCCACAACCACTCGGGCCCCGGCACCGTCGAGAACGTCGGCTGGGGCGCGCCGGACGAGCTGTACGTCGCGCGGCTGCCCGCGCTGATCGCGGCGGCCTGCGTCGACGCGGTGCGCGCGCTGGCGCCGGCGGCGGTGCGGCACGCCGTCGTCCCCCTGGAGGAGTTCGCGCACAACCGCATGCTGCCGTCGCGCGACCCGGCACTGCTCGACGAGGGCGTACACGTGCTGAGGGTCGACCACGACGGCGCGCTGGCCGGGTTCGTCGCGTCGTACTCGTGCCACCCGGTGATCTGCTGCGAGGAGACGTCGGCCGTGCACGGCGATTTCCCGGGCGAGGCGCTGCGGCTGGTCGAGGCGGCGCACCCCGGCGCGACCGGAGTGTTCCTGCAGGGTGCGCTCGGCGACATCAACCCGCTCTACGCGCACGGCCCGGCGGACGAGTCGATGGTCGCGCTCGAGCAGTACGCGGGCCGGTTCGCCGACGCCGTGCTCTCCGGGCTGGGGTCGGCCGCGCCGCTCGCGGGTGACGCCGTCGCCGTCGTCAAACAGGAGATCCCGTACGAGCTGGCCCCGTACGACCTCGACGAGCTGCGCAAACGTCGCGACGAGGGCGACGACGTCACCTACCTGTCGCTGCGGCGGACCGTCGCCGCGCTGGAGGACGGCCGCGACGTGCGCCGTCCGCTCTGGGTGCACGCGCTGCGGCTGGGCCCGCTGACGCTGCTCGGCTACAACGTCGAGGTCTTCCACGGCATCAAGCGGCGGCTGCGCGACGCGCTGGGCGAGCACTGCCTGGTGCTGTCGACGACGAACGGCTGGCTGGGCTATGCCCCGACGCACGACGCGTACGAGCCGCCGGCCGACCCGTACCCCGCGTACGAGGTGCCGATCATCGCCTGTCACCTGCCGTTCCGGCCGGACATCGAGGACGACCTCGTGGCGGCCGGCGTGCGGGCGGCCGGGCGGCTCGGCGCGGACTCGCAATGGTGGCGCGGCGCCGTCGTCTACGAGTGCCACCTGCCCAGCTTCCGCGACGGGTCCGGCGACGGCATCGGCGACCTGGAGGGTCTGATCGAGGGCCTCGACTACCTGCGCGACCTCGGCGTCGACGCCGTCTGGACCGGGCCGTTCTACCGCTCGCCGCTGCTCGACCAGGGCTTCGACGTGGCCGACTACCTCGACGTCGAGCCGGTGTTCGGGACGCTGGCGACGTTCGACCGGCTGATCGAGGCCGCGCACGAGCGGGGCATCCGGGTCATCGTCGACTACATCCCGAACCACACGTCCGACCAGCACCCGTGGTTCGTCGCGTCGCGCTCGTCGCGGGACGACCCGAAGCGCGACTGGTACGTCTGGCGGGACCAGCCGAACAACTGGACCAGCGAGGCCGGCGGGTCGGTGTGGGAGTACGACCCTTCGACCGGGCAGTACTACCTGCACTCGCACCTCGTCGAGCAGCCGGACCTGAACTGGCGCAACCCCGAGGTCCGCAAGGCGCTGCTCGACGTGCTGCGGTTCTGGCTGGACCGGGGCGCCGACGGCGTGCGCATCGACGTCGCGCACATGCTGATGAAGGACCCCGAGTTCCGCGACAACCCGCCGGCGCCCGGGGGCAACCACAACGAGTTCGACCTGCAGCACCCCGACTTCGGCACCCAGCTGCACGTGCACGACCGGCGGCACCCGGACACCTTCGCCGCGCTGGCCGAGATCCGCGCCGTCGCCGACGAGTACGCGGGCCGCGTCACCATCGCGGAGATCGAGGCGATGCCGTGGGCGGACTGGGCCGAGTACTACGCCGCGGGCATGCACCTGCCGTTCCCGTTCCGGCTGCTGGAGACGCGCTGGCGGGCCGACCTGCTGCGTGCTGAGCTGGACGGCCTGTACGCGGCGCTGCCCGACGGCGCCTGGCCGATCGTCGCGCTGGGCAACCACGACCGCGTCCGGCTGGCGACGCGGCTCGGTCCGGCGCAGGCGCGGGTGGCCGCCGTGCTGCTGCTGACGCTGGCCGCCACGCCGTGCCTGCTCTACGCCGACGAGCTGGGCCTGACCGACCAGCCGGTGCCGGTCGAGCGGCAGCGCGACTACTTCGCCCGCACCCACGGCGGCGTCAGCCGGGACCCGTCCCGCACCCCGCTGCCGTGGACCGGCGGCGTCAACGGCGGCTTCTCGTCCGCCGCCGAGAAGCAGCTGTGGCTGCCGGTGGCGCACGACGTCGCGACGCTGAACGTGGAGGCGCAGCTGCGCGACCCGGCGTCGATGCTGCGGCTGTACCGGGCGCTGGCCCGGCTGCGGCACGCGTCACCGGCGCTGCGGCGCGGATCGATCGCGTTCGCCGGCGGCACCGAGTCGGTGCTCGCCTACACCCGGGCGGCGGGCGGCGACCGGAAGCTCGTCCTGCTCAACCTGACCGACCGGCCGGCGACGGTGCCGTTGTCTGTCGACGGGCGGGTGCTGTTGTCGACCGTGAGCGTCGGCATCCGGCCGGTCGCGGCGGGGGAGTTCGAGCTGGCCGCCGGCGAGGCGGTCGTCATCGACGTGGAGAGGGACCATGCGGATCACTGACATCAAGGCGGCCGGGCTGCGCGGCGCGACCCCGAAGGGCGGCTGGGCGCGCGAGCTGGACCCCGGCGACAACGTCCACACGCTGGTCGCCGTGCACACCGACGAGGGCGTCGTCGGCATCGGCAGCGTGTTCTCCAGCGAGGCGCTGGTGCGGGCGGCACTGGACCAGCTGCGTCCGCTCGCCGTCGGCGCCGACCCGCGCGAGCCGGACCGCGTCAGCCAGATCCTGCACGAGCACACGTTCTGGCTGGGCCGCGGCGGCGCCGTCACGCACGCCGTCAGCGGCATCGACATCGCGCTGTGGGACATCCTCGGCCAGGTCGCGGGCCTGCCGGTGAGCACGCTGCTGGGCGGGCGGTACCGCGAGCGGGTCCGGCCGTACGCGTCGGTGCTGATGGACGACCCGCCGGTGCTCAAGGACGACCTCGCCCGGCTGGTGGCGCTCGGCTTCACCGCGTTCAAGATCGGCTGGGGCTCGTTCGGCCGGGCGAACGACGCCGTCGACGAAGAGATCGTGCGGGCCGCCCGCGAGACCGTCGGGCCGGACGCGCTGCTGGCCGTCGACGCCGGCGGGTCGGACGCGTTCTGGTCGCGCGGGCTGTCCTGGGCGGTGCGGACGACGGACATGCTGGCCGGCTACGACGTCGCCTGGTTCGAGGAGGCGCTGCGCCCAGACGACGTCGACGGGTTCGCCGCGCTGCGGCGGCGCTCCCGCGTCCCGATCTCCGGCGGCGAGGTGCTGACCCGGCGGCAGGACTTCCATCGCTTCCTCACCGCGGGCGCGTTCGACATCGTCCAGCCCGACACCACCAAGGGCGGCGGGCTGTCGGAGTCGCGCCGGGTGGCCTGGCTCGCGGGGGAGTTCGGCGTCGCGTTCATCCCGCACGGCTGGAACACCGCCGTCGGACTGGCCGCCGACCTGCACCTGGCGGCGGCGCTGCCCGGCACCGAGCTGGTCGAGTACAAGACCGGGTCGGCCTACATCGACGAGCTGGCCGCGGGCGGTTTCGCGCTGGACGCCGACGGCCTGCTGCCGGTGCCGTCGACGCCGGGGCTGGGGCTGCGCCTGGACCCGGACGCGCTGGAGCGGTACGCGCCGGGGCACGCCCTGCTCACCCCGGAGGTTCGCCGATGACCGCCGTCGCGCTGCCCGCCGTGCTGGGTGGTCCGCCCGTCGTGACGGCCGCGAACGACCCGGCCTGGCCGGAGGTGGGCGGGGTCGAGAGCGCCTTCCTCGCCGAGGTGACCGAGGGCGGGCAGTGGGTCGGCTACGCGAACCACCCGGCGAAGTGGCGGGCGGTACTCGAGCAGGTCGTCGCCGACACGACCGGGCACCGCTACGGCGTCGGGCAGCCCAACGGCACGCTGGCGATCGCGAGCGGGCTGCGGGCGCAGCTGCTCGCGCGCGGAGCGTCCTGGGCCCATGGCCGCGACGAGGTGCTGGTCGCCGACCTCACGCACGCGTCGGCGCACCACGGCGTGACGCTCGGCGTGGCGGCGCAGCTGGGGCGGGCGCCGCGGCTGGTGCCCGTCCCGGCCAAGCTGGACGCGACGATGGACGAGGACGTGGTGGCGTCCTACCTCGCCGCGCACGCCGATCGCGTGCTGGCCGTCGTTCCCGCGACGATGTACGGCAACTTCGGCGCGATCGACCGGTTCGCCGCGCTGGGCCGCGAGCACGACGTCGTCGTCCACCACGACAACGCGCTGGGCGGCGCGGCCCGGTACGACGGCGCGGGCGCGCCGACGGCGTCGCTGTCCGGGCAGGGCGGCGGCAAGGCGGCGCCGTCCTGCGAGGGCGGGCTGACGCTGACCGACGACCCGGAGCTGGCCGCGCTGATGCGGGCCGACACCGACTGCGGCACCGGGCCCGGCCGGCTCGACCCGATCCCGTACGCCGAGGTCGCCCCGATGATGGCCGGGAACCAGCGCATGGGGGAGCAGCCGGCGGCGCTGCTGCTGGTGCAGTGGCTGCGGGCGCTGCACGCGCGGCTGGTGATGCGCGAGAACCGCCGCCTCATCCGCGAGCTCGTCGCCGATCCCGGCCTGTTCCCGGAGCCGGTGCTGTGGAACCCGCCGCCGGACGCCGAGTACCCGCCGTTCTTCGCGCTGTACCTGTCCTGCACCGAGGCGCTGGAGTCGTCGCTCGGCCTGACGCCGAAGGACCTGCGCGTCACGCTGGCCGCCGAGGGCGTCTGGGCCGAGGCGGGGTTCACGCCGACGCACCTGGACCCGGCGTGGCGGCAGTGGGCCGACGGCGTGCCGTTCTCGTACGAGATGTCGGCGCGGGTGGTCGAGCGGGCGGTGTTCGTGCACACGAAGTTCCTGCGCGACCCGCGGTTCCCGGACATGCTGGCCGAGATCTTCCGGCGGGTCGTCGCGCACCGGGACCGGCTGCGCGGCATCGGTGAGGGGCGCCCGGAACCGGTGTGGTGAGCCGCTGCCCGGGGCAGTTTCGGCCGTCTCGGCTGACCGCCCGCGCCGAGCGAGTCTGTCGGCGCCCGCCCGTAAGGTGGGGAGGCCGTGTCGGGCCGGTGGGCCCGGTCTGGTGGCTCGTCCTTGCGGTCGGGCGGATCAGGTGCGCGCAGGCCGGTGACGAAGGTCCAGTCCCCAGACGATGGGCATGCCCTCGGCGGTGCAGATCAGCTGCGGGCCCCGGGGTGGTGGAGTGCGGCGGGGTGACACCCGTGCCAACAGTTGGCGCTGAGGTCACCGCGCCGGAACAGTACGCCCGGCGGGCGGCGGGCCGGGTCTAGGACGTGCCTCATCTCGAGGGCGGGCCATACCTTCCCCCCTGCCGGGACGGCTTCGGCGATTTCGGCGGGAGAGAGCCGGCGAGGGCGACGCCGCGGCCGACCCAGCGGTTCAGGTCGTCGTCCTCGGCCAGTGCGGCGGCGTCGACCACCAGCCAGCCCTTCATCGGCCGGCCGGTGAAGTCGAACGGCTTCGCTCCGGGCTCGCCGAGCGCCGCCTCGTGCTCGTCGGCGGGCAGCCGGACCATGAGGTCGTCGTGGTGGACACCGCAGGCGAGGTTGCCGTTGACCAGGAACGCGAGGCCACCGAACATGCGCTTCTCGGTGACGTCGAGGCGTTCGGCGACGATGTCGCGGATGCGGGCGGCCAGCCCTTCGTCGTAGGCCATGCCCCCAGCCTGCCACCAAGGAGCCTGGAAAGGTCTTCCAGGCGATGCCGCCCAGGACAGGCGATTTCAGAGGGTGACAGACGCATTGACATGGAATGTCGTTCTCTGTTGCATGGCGGGCACCCCGACCGAGGAGGTTCGATGTCGCTCCGAGCTCTCCGCCGGCGGCCCGTGGTCGCCGCCCTCGCCCTGATCCTGCCGTTCCTCGTCCCCGCCGCGGCGCAGCAGGCCGCCGCCGAGAACGTCGCGCCGGAACCCGTCGCGGCGCTGCCCAACCCGTCGTTCGAGGAGCTGGACGGCGACCGCCCGGCCCAGTGGATCCTCGACGAGACCCGCGCCCAGACGCTCGCCGTCGTCGACACCGCCCGGACCGGCGAACGGGCCGTCGAGATCACCAACCCCAGTGGCCAGGCCATCGCGCTGCGCAGCACGCCGGTGACGACCCGGCCGGGCGCCACCGTCACCGGGTCGGTCTGGTACCGCAGCGTGAGCGGCGCCGCCGCCTGGTTCTACCTCGAGTTCTGGAACGCGGCCGGCACCCGCATCACCGAGCGGCACGTCGCGCCCGCTCCCGCCGCCGACTGGACCCAGACGACGGTGTCGGCCACGGCGCCGAACGGCACGGTGGCGGCCACCGTGCTGCTGTACGGATCGTCCACGACGACCGGCGTGAGCCTCGCCGACGACGCCGCGCTCGATCCCGGCTACGCGCCGCCCGACCCCGGCATCGGCACGCAGGTGCAGCTCTTCCACGACCTCGACCGCGTCGCGTCGATGGACCAGGTGGGCCGGGTCGTGCACGAGGCCGAGACGACGGAGCAGCCGCTCATCACGCCGACCGAGCCGTGGGAGTCGGACAACGTCTACGTGTACGGCACCGCCATCGTCGACGACGGCGTGCACAAGCTCTGGTACCACGCCTACAACCGCGAGATCGGCGACTACTTCACCCTCTACGCGACGTCGCCCGACGGGCGGACCTGGACGAAGCCGTCGCTCGGGCTGGTCGAGTACGACGGCTCGACGGACAACAACATCGTCGGCACCATGCACAGCCCGACGGTGATCAAGGACGCGGCCGACCCCGATCCGGACCGCCGCTACAAGATGCTCGCGTTCGAGTACGGCCCCGAACGCGGCTACACGGTCTACTTCTCGCCCGACGGGCTGCGGTGGACGCCGTGCGACTGCAACCCGGTCGACGACGGCGCGGACGTCGCGAACATGTTCCACGACCCGAACACCGGCCTGTACACGGTGACGTGGAAGCAGCCGCACACCGACGGCCGGCGGGCGGTGTTCCTGTCGACCAGCACCGACTTCGAGACCTGGACCGAGCCGGAGCTGATCTTCGAGGCCGACGAGCGCGACCAGCAGCAGGCCGTCGGCAACGGGCTGGAGAACGCGCAGGTCTACGGCATGCCGGTGGTGCCGTACGAGGGCCGCTACGTGGGCTTCCCGTGGATGTACTCCTACGCCGGGGCGGGTGAGGCGGGCACCGCCGGCGACGGGCCGATCGACGTCCAGCTGGCCTTCAGCGACGACCTGCGCGCCTGGCAGCGCGACGACCGCCGCCCGGTGATCCCGCGCGGGGTGCCGGGATCGTGGGACTACGGCATGGTCTTCACGTCCAGCGCGCTGATCGAGTCCGGCGACGAGCTGCTGCTCTACTACGGCGCGTGGAACGGCTGGCACGGCACCACCGACCGGCAGGCCGCCGTCGGGCTGGCGCGGTGGCGCCGCGACGGGTTCGCGTCGCTGGTCAACGGCGGCGACCGGCCCGGCACCGCCACCACGACGCCGTTCGTGGCGACCGGCGACGAGCTGCGGCTCAACGCCGCGCTGGACAAGCGCGGTTCGCTGCGGGTGGAGGTCCTGGACGAGAACGGCGTGCCGATCCCCGGGTTCGGCGCCGGCCAGGCCCGCCCGATCATCGGCGACCGCGTCGATCACCTGGCCCGCTGGCGGGTCGGGGTCTGGGCGGACCTCGAGGGCCGCACGGTGTCGCTGCGCTTCCACCTCGACGGCGGCGACCTGTACTCGTACCGCCAGCAGGACGCCGGCTGAGTCCCGGCGGCTCGACCCTGCTCATGGCCCGATAGGTTCGGGCCATGAGCAGGGTGTTGTGGCACGTGACGATGTCGGTCGACGGCTTCATCGCCGGGCCCGAGCACGACATGGACTGGGTGTTCGAGCAGCCGGCGCCGCCGGAGTCCTCGTCCGACGTCGTGCCGCGCGTCGGCGCCATCCTCAGCGGCCGGCACACCTACGACGTCGGGCAGCGCGACGTCGGCAAGGGCAGCGGCGAGGCGTTCGAGGGCGCGTGGTCCGGCCCCGAGTTCGTGCTGACGACGCACCCGCCGGCCGAGCCGCTGCCGGCCGGCGCGCCGACGTTCCTGTCCGGCGACATCCGCGCCGCCGTGGCGACGGCGCAGGCCGCCGCCGGCGACGGCGACCTGCTGGTGCTCGGCGCCGACGTCGTGCTGCAGTGCGTCGAGGCCGGGCTGGTCGACGAGTTGCTGGTGCACATCGCGCCGCTGCTCCTCGGCGACGGCGTCCGGCTCTACGGCGGCCCCGGCCGTGGCCGCGTCGACCTCGAACTCGTCGAGGCCACCGGGACGGTGCTGCGCTACCGGGTGGTCCGCGCCTAGGCGCCCGGTGGCGTGGGGCTGGGGACGACCGGCAGGCTGCCGCGTTTGGCCGCCCCGGGCGGGAGACCCACGACGCGTTTGAAGGCGCGGGCGAAGGCGGCTTCGGAGCGGTAGCCGAGCCGCCGCGCCAGCTGCGCCGCCGTCGCCTGCTCGGAGCGCAGCGCGTCGAGCGCGAGGTTCATGCGCCACGTCGTCAGGTACTGCATGACCGGCTCGCCGACCACCTTGGTGAACCGGTCGGCGAACGCCGACCGCGACATCGCCAGCTCGGCCGCGAGGCTGGCCACCGACCAGTCGCGGTCGGGCTGCTGGTGGATCAGTGAGATGGCCCGGCCGATCTGCTCGTCGTGCAGCGCGCCGAGCCAGCCGGTGCGGGCGGCGGGGTCGGTCTCGAGCCATGCCCGGATGGCCTGGATCACCAGGATGTCGCCGAGCCGGGTGATGACCTCCTCGCCGCCGGGCCGCAGGTGCTGCGCCTCGGCCGACATCAGCCGCAGCGTGCTCTGCATCCACTCCTGCTGCGGCGACCCGCCGACCTCGACGTGGATGGTGTCGGGCAGCGCCTCGACGAGCTTGCGCGCGGCCGGGTGGTCGAACCGGACGGCGCCGCAGATCAGCGTCGTCGGGTCGCCGCCACCGCCGTGGCGGATCAGTTCGTACCGCTCGGTGGCGGTCACGCGTTCGAGGTCCATGACGCTCGGTGCCGGCGCGCCGGGCGCGCCGAGGATCAGGTGCCCGCGCCCGTGCGGGACCAGCGCCAGCTCGCCCGGGAGCAGCGCGCGCGGCGGCGCGTCCTCCGTCTGCAGCCACGCCGGTCCCGACGTCACGATGTGGAACCAGATGTGGCCCGGCATGGCCGGCATCGTCATGCCCCAGGGGGCGCTCAGTTCGGAACGGCAGTAGAACGCGCCGTTCATGCGCATCTGGTGCAGCGCCTCGCCGAGCGGGTCGGTGGGCGCCCAGTGGTCCGGCGTCGTCGTCATGAGACGAGTATCCACCTCTCTATGCCCAGACATCCAGAGTGGCTGGACGAATGAGCATGAAAGGTGGCTGTGCAGTCATAGATCCGCCGGATCAGCGCTGCTTGACTGGACGACAAGCAAGCACACACCGACACAGGGAGCACACCATGAACGCCACCAGCCTCGTCCTCGGCGGCACCGGCAAGACCGGCCGCAGGGTCATCGAACGCCTCACGGCCCGCGGCGCCACGTTCCGCGTCGGCTCGCGGTCGGCGGAGATCCCGTTCGACTGGACCGACCGCACGACGTGGCCGGCCGCGCTGGCCGGCGTCGACCGGGTCTACATCGCGTACTACCCCGACATCGCCATCCCCGGCTCCGCCGACCTGGTCAAGGAACTGGCCGAGGCCGCCCGCGACGCCGGCGTCCAGCGGCTGGTGCTGCTGTCCGGGCGCGGCGAGGAGGAGGCGGAGGCCACCGAGAAGGTCGTGCAGGCGTCCGGGCTGGAGTGGACGATCGTCCGCTGCTCCTGGTTCAACCAGAACTTCGACGAGGGCTACCTGCTCGACCCGATCCTCGCCGGCGAGGTCGCGCTGCCGGCCGGCGACGTGCCGGAGCCGTTCGTCGACGCCGACGACATCGCGGACGTCGCGGTGGCGGCGCTGACGGAGGACGGCCACGCCGGCGAGGTGTACGAGCTGACCGGGCCGCGGATGCTGACCTTCGCCGAGGCGGTCGCCGAGATCGCGAAGGCCAGCGGGCGCGAGATCGCCTTCATCCCGGTCGCGCACGAGGACTACGTCGCGGCGCTGGCGCACGCGGACCTGCCGGCCGAGGTCGCCTGGCTGGTCGGCTACCTGTTCGGCGAGGTCCTCGACGGCCGCAACGCGCACCTGAGCGACGGGGTCCAGCGGGCCCTGGGCCGCGCGCCGAAGGACTTCTCCGACTACGCCCGCGAAGCCGCCGCCCGCGGCGCGTGGACCGCCTGACCACACCCCACCGAGACAGCAAAGGAGACCCGGCCATGTCGGACCGCCTCGAGACCACCGCCACCGTCATCGCGATCACCGGCAGCGCCCTCATGGCCGGGATGTGGTTCTTCTGCTCCGTCGCGCTGATGCCGGCGCTGGCGAACCGCCCCGTTCCCGAAGCGATCGCCGCGATGCAGGAGATCAACGTCGTCATCCTGAACCCGCTGTTCGGGCTCGCCTTCGGCGGGACGGCGCTGGTCTCGCTCGGCCTGACGGTCGCGACGTTCCTCCGGCTGGACCGGCCGGCGTCCGGGCTGCTGCTGGCCGCCGCGCTCGTCATCCTCGTCGGGACCTTCGCCGTGACGATGGCGTTCAACGTCCCGCTCAACGACCAGCTCGCCGCCGCCGACCCGGGCAGCGCCGCCGGGGCCGAGGTCTGGGAGCGCTACCTGTCCCGCTGGACCGGCTGGAACCACGTCCGGCTGGTCAGCTCGACGGCGTCGGTGGTGCTGTTCGCGACCTACCTCATCCGGCGCTGAGCTCGACGTCGAGCTCGCCGTGGCCCGCCAGCCACTCGACCGCCTCGCGGACCGCCTCCTCCGGCGCGTACCGCGGGGCGTAGCCGAGTGCGCGGCGGGCCTTGTCGCTGGACGCGAACTGGCTGCGCGACAGGTGCTCCCAGCTCTGCTCCGCGTACTCGGGCGTGGTGCCGGCGCGGAACTCGTCCCAGCCGACGAACTCCAGCGCCGGCTCGCGGCCGAACCACGACGCCGCGTACCCGGCGAACCCGCGGACGGTCAGCGCCGACGGCGCCGTGACGTGGAACGCCTGGCCGGCCGCGGCGTCGCGTCGCTCGATCGCCAGCTGGAAGCCCTGCGCGACGTCGTCGGCGTGGACGTGGTGCAGCAGCTCGGCCCCGATGCCCGGGACGGCCAGCGGCGCACCGGACGCCAGCGCCGTCCACACCGCCGGGTCGAGGTTGCCCAGCGGGTTGATCGGGTGCCAGCCCGGCCCGCTGATGTGCCCGGGGTGCAGCGACGTCGTCACCAGCCCGCCGCGTGCGGTCTCGTCCAGCAGCAGCCGCGCGATGGCCGCCTTCCGCACGCCGTAGTCACCGAACGGCACGGTCTCGCTGTCCTCGCGCAGCGGGATCGACCGGCTCGGGCCGTGCATCCAGATCGAGCCGCAGTGCACCAGGTGCGCCACCCGCCCGCGCAGCCCGTCGACCAGCTGGCGGGCCGACTCCTCGGTGAAGCAGACCATGTCGACGACGACGTCCGGCGCGAGGTCCGCGACCCGGCCGGCGAACGTCCCGGCGCGGTCCTCGGCCTCGCGGTCGACGGTCAGCTGCTCGACCTGCTCCCACGCCGGATGCTCGGCGTATGGGCGCCGCGTGCCGCGGCTGAGGTTGACGACCTGGTGCCCGGCGGCGACCAGCCGCGGGATCAGGTACGTGCCGACATGACCGGTCCCGCCGACGACGACGATGCGCATGCGCCCATCATGGCCGTCTAGGGTCGTCGGCATGAAGGCGCTGCGGGCGGTCGATGTCAGGGGCGTGTGGGGGACGGTGCTGCTGCCGCTCCGTGACGGCGGCGACGTCGACTGGGCGAGGCTGGCCGCGCAGGTCGACGCACTGATCGCCAGCGGCGTCGACGGCGTCTACGCACACGGCACCGCGGGCGAGTTCCACGCCATCGACGAGGCCGAGTTCGACCACGTCAACGACGTGCTGGCGACGCTGTGCGAGGCGGCCGGGCTGCCGTTCCAGCTCGGGGCGTCGCACCCGGCCACGCCGGTGATGATGGGCCGGATCCGCCGGGCCGCGGCGCTGGAGCCGGGCGCCGTCCAGGTGATCCTGCCCGACTGGGTGCCGCTCAACGACGACGAGGTGGTGCGCTTCCTGGCCGGCGCGGCCGAGGCGGCGGGGCCGGTGCCGCTGGTGCTCTACAACCCGCCGCACGCGAAGACGCCGGTCGGGCCGGAGCTGCTGGCCCGCGCCGCCGCCGCGACGCCGTCGCTGATCGGCGTGAAGATGGCCGGTGGCGACGACGGCTGGTACGCCGCGATGGCCGAGCTGGCCGGCGATCTGTCCGTCTTCGTGCCCGGCCACCTGCTGGCGACGGGCCTCGCCCGCGGCGCGCACGGCAGCTACTCCAACGTCGCCGCGATGTCGCCGCGCGGCGCCGTCGCCTGGTACCGCATGATGACGACGGACCCGCCGGGCGCGCTGGACGTCGAGGCGCGCATCGCCGAGTTCTTCCGCCGGCACATCGCCCCGCTGCAGGCCGCCGGGCTGTCCAACCCGGCGCTCGACAAGTTCCTCGCCACGGTCGGCGGCTGGGCCGACATCGGCACGACGCTGCGCTGGCCCGCGTCGTCGGCGCCCGACGACGCCGTCGCGCCGGCCCGCGCTGACGCGAACCGGCTGCTCCCGGAGCTGTTCCCGGCCTGATCGCAGCGGCTACCGTGGCCGGATGCTGGAAGCCGCGGGCGTCACCGCCGTCGAGGAGCAGGTGTACGGCGCCCTCGTCGACTCGCCCGCCGACACCGCCGCCGCCATCGCGACCCGGCTGGGGCTGTCGTTCGAAGAGACCACGGCGGTGCTCGCGTCGCTCGAGGCGAAGGGGCTGATGAGCCGCACCGCCGACCGCACGCCGCGGTTCCTGGCGACGCCGCCCGACATCGCGATCGAGCCGCTGATCCTGCAACGGCAGGCCGAGCTGCAGGAGACCCGGCGGGCGGTCGACGAGCTGCTGCGCCGCTACCGCGCCAGCCGCCGTCCCCGCGAGGCCGCCGAACTGGTCGAGGTCGTCGTCGGGCGGCCGGCCGTGGCGCAGCGGTTCCAGCAGCTGCAGCGGCGGGCCGAGCGGGAGGTGCTGGTGCTGGTCAAGCCGCCGTTCGCGATCCCGCACGAGGCCAACGACACCGAACTGGACCTCCTCGCCCGCGGCGTCACCGCCCGCGCCGTCTACGAACGGTCGGTCCTCGAGACCGACGGCGGCAGCGCGGCCGTCGCCCGCTACGTCGCCGCCGGTGAGCAGGCTCGTGTCGTCGACGAGCTGCCGGTGAAGTTCGCGCTGATCGACGGGTCGGAGGCGTTCGTGCCGCTGACCCCGGACGACCCGGAGACCGAGCCGACGTTCATGGTCGTGCACCGCAGCGGGCTGCTGGCGGCGCTGATCGCGCTGTTCGAGTCGCTGTGGGACCGCGCGTTCGACCTGTCCGCGCTGACCGCCCGCGCCTCCGGCCGTCCGCCGCGGCTGGCCCCGGCCGACGCGCACCTGGTGTCGCTGCTGCTGGCCGGACTGACGGACAAGGCGATCGCCGGCCAGTTGGGGTTGAGCATCCGGACCGTGCACCGGCGCATCAGCGCCCTGCTCGACCGCGCCCAGGTGTCGACGCGGCTGCAGCTCGGCTGGCACGCCGCCCAGCACGGCTGGCTGGACGGCTACGGCCCGGCGCCTGGCGGCCGCGACGACGTGCCCTGACGCTCTACGCGTCTCGGCGCCGCAGCAGGACACCGCCACCGAGGAGCGCGGCAGCGGCCCAGCCCGCGAGCACGCCCATGCCGGCCCAGGGACTGAGGGGCAGGCCGGACAGCTGGGAGGTGGCCTGGATGGTGAGGCCGGCGTTCGTCGGTGAGATCTGATTCAGGAGGTGTTGCCACCGCGGGTCAGAGACCAGCACGGCGATGATCGGGACGAGGTAGAGCAGGCCGAGCACGACCCCGACGGCGGTGGCGGAGTCCCGCACCGCGGTGGCGATGCCGAGGCTGAGCAGCGCGATCAGGACGAGGTAGAGGATCGAGCCGGCGACCGCCCGAAGGGTCGATCCGTCGGCCGGGGACAGCGGGGCGTAGCCGTGCGCGGGCGTGAATCCGTTGCCAGGCAAGATCTGCCCCGCGGCCACGATGGCCCCGAGGACGCCGATGGTTCCGGCCACCAGCGTCACGCCGGTGAGGACGGCCGCCTTGGCGGTCAGGACCCGCGCCCGGCGCGGCATGGCGGCGAGGCTCGTCCGGATCATGCCCGTCGTGTGTTCACCGCTGATCGCCAGCACGGCCTGCACGGCCACCAGCGCCTGACTGACCTGGACACCGGCGAGGCCGACGCGGGTGGCGTCGTAGCCGCAGTCCGACGACGAGCAGGTGACGAGGGCGGCGACGGCGGCGCTCAGCGCCACCGTCACCGCGGCGACGCCGAGGAGCAGCCATCCGGTGGCCGGGGAGGTGCGCAGTTTCGTCCACTCCGCGTGCAGTTCGCGCCTCATGCGTCGCTGCGGTGCAGCCGGACGGCGGCCAGTCCGAGAGCCAGCGCCGTGTAGGCGCCGAGCACCGCGAAACCGAGCCAGGGGGCGAGCGGGTAGTAGCCGGTCGACGGTGCGTAGTGGCCGATCACCTGGGGGTAGGCCGGGATGCTCTGCTGGATCGCGAATCCGGCGGCGGGGGTGAGCCGCATCAGCCAGGCCGCCGCACCGTCGGGGACGACGGAGCCGACCGCCAGGAAGTAGGGCAGCACCAGTGCGGCGACGCCGACGGTGACGGCGACGACGCTGCGCCGGAGCAGCATGCCCAGGGCGAGGGCGAACACGGCGGCGACGGCGAGCAACGCGGCGGTGCCGACGACGACGCGCAGGTCGGTGAGCTGAGGCGCCGGCAGGATCTGGATGCCGTTCGCGCGCAGGATCCGGGTGCCGAGGGGGACCGTGACGGCGGTGGCGGCCAGCCCGGCGGCGAAGGCGGCCACGCCGATGACCACCGCCTTCGCCGCCAGTGCCCGGCTCCGCCGCGGACTGGCCAGCAGGGTGGAGCGGATCAGGCCCCGGCGATACTCGGTGGTGCTGAACATGGCCGCCACGACGATCACGACGACCAGCCCGGCGAACACGCCGGTGAGCGTGCGCTCGACGGGGGCCGCGCCGGCGTCGCCGAGGGGCGCGATGTCGCCGGCTCCGGACACCGTGAGCGTGTCACCGGACGGGACGAACCCGTTCGGGCGGTGGTCCCGCTCCCAGGCGGTCTGCCCGCCGTCGTCGGCCACCTCGATGCCGCTCCACGCGTCGAGGGGAGTGGACCCCTGCACCTCGACGCGATCGAAGACGGCCGTGGCCTGGGTGAAGCGGCACTCCTCGGCGCTCCCGCCGAGGCTCGAGCTCACCGTCAGGTCGCAGGGGGAGGCGACGAAGAGGCCCACCTGGACGTCGTCCGGTAGTCCCTTCAGCTGGACGGTGTCGATGCCGGTCCAGCGGACGCCGTCGGCCGACTCCTCGCCGGTGAGCGTGTCCCCGGCGCGGGTCAGCCGCAGCCACCGCGGGGACGTGGCCGACGCACCGCCGGGGCGGCCGGCGGTGTCGTGGGTGAAGTCGTGCTGCATGCGCGCGCCGTGATCGCCGGTCAGCATGACCGCCGCGTAGGACGATCCAGGCTCGGTGCCGTCCTTGATCATGATGCCGGCCTTCGCCCATGGCACGACGCCGTCGACGATCTCGTCGTGGCCGGGTGGGGGATAGGTGATGATCCCGGTCAGCGAGGTGAGCCGCACGGTGATCGTGCCGTCTCCGGTCAGCGGCTGGTGGACGAAGTAGAAGCCGTCCTGCACCGCCTCGCCGCCCGGCCCCACCGGTGCGGCGGGGCAGTCGTCGTCGTTCGGGCCACCACACGAGGCGCGGTCACCCGACGCGATCAGCAGACCGAGCGCCACGATCACCAGGGCCGCGGCGGCCATGGCGATGCTCCAGCCGCGCACCGTCCAGAGCTTGGTCCATTCCGCCCGCAGCAGGTGGACGAACCCGCTGGCGCCCCGCGTCCTCATCGCGGCCCCCCGCGGAACTCGACCGCGTCCCGGGTCAGCTCCAGGTAGGCCTCCTCCAGCGTCGTGTGACGCCCGATCAGGTCGGCCACACCGGTGTCGGCGACGACCCGGCCCCGGCCCACCACCACGACGTGACCGGCGACGTCCTGGAGTTCGCTCATCAGGTGGCTGGACACCAGGACGGCACGGCCCTCGGCGGCCAGAGACCGCAGCAGGCCGCGGATCCACACCATGCCCTCCGGATCGAGGCCGTTGAACGGTTCGTCGAGCATGAGCACCGGCGGGTCGCCGAGCAGCGCCGCGGCGAGCCCGAGACGCTGGCGCATGCCCAGTGAGTACTCACCCGCCCTGCGCCGGGCCGCCTGCCGCAGCCCGACCAGGTCGAGCACCTCGTCGACCCGGCGTGCGCCGAGGCCCTGGGAGTGCGCCTGCCACAGCAGGTGGTGACGGGCGCTGCGGCTCGGCTGTACGGCCCCCGCGTCCAGCAGCGCGCCGACGTGGCGGTACGGGGAACGCAGCGTCCGATACACCCGCCCGGCCACCAGCGCGCTGCCGGACTCCGCGGCGTCCAGGCCGAGCACCACCCGCATCGTCGTCGACTTGCCGGCACCGTTCGGGCCGACGAAACCGGTGACCCGTCCCGGCCGGACGGTGAACGTCATCCCGTCGAGCGCGACGGTCGACCCGAAGCGTTTGCGCAGGTCCTTGACTTCGATGGTTGCTTGCATGGGTCAGTTGTAGGGAGCCGGGCATCACGCGAGCCGAACGCGACCCGTCATGGCGGTGTTAGGTCGGACGCGAGATCCTGTCAGCGCCGGCACGCAACGAAAGGGCGCCGATGAGCAAGGCACGGGCCTCGGCCCTGCGGGGCAGCACCGTACGGCTGCGCTACACCGCCATGTACGTGGCGTTGTTCTTCCTGTCCGGGACCGCGCTGCTGGCCATCGCCTACCTGCTGAGCCTCGACGACGTCAGCCGGACGGAGCCGCTCGACGACCCCGCGTCGCGGCCGTCCGCGCTCGCGCAGGCGCAGGCGCGCATCGGTGAGCTGGAGGCCCAGCTCTCGCAGGTCCAGGCCGACCAGTCCCATCGCCTGCTGACCGGTTCGGCGATCGCCCTCGTGGTCATGGCGGTCGTCTCGATCGTGCTGGGCCACCTCGTCGCGGGCCGGGTGCTGCGCCCGTTGCGGACGATCACGGCGGCGACGCAGCGGATCACGGCCGACAACCTGCACGAACGGCTCGCGCTGGCCGGCCCCGCGGACGAGGTCACCGACCTCGCGGGCACCATCGACGGCCTGCTCGATCGACTGGAGCGCTCGTTCACGGCGCAGCGCCGGTTCGTGGCCAACGCCTCCCACGAACTGCGTACCCCGCTGGCGACGATGCGCGCGTCGCTGGACGTGGCCGTGGCCAAGCCGGAGCCCGCACCGGCGCAGACCGTGGTGCTGGCCGACCGGATCCGCACCGAGCTCGACCAGGTCGACCGGCTGCTGGAAGCCCTCCTCACCCTCGCTCACGCCCAGGTGGGTGCGCCGGCCGACTCCGTGCCGGTCTCGCTCGGCCGCGTGACCGCTGCCGCCCTGCACGCCCGGGCCGCCGACATCGCCGGCAGACAGCTCACCGTCGACGACCGCGACCTGCAGGCCGGCGCCTGGACGCAGGGGAACGAGACACTGCTGTCCCGTATGGTCGACAACGTGATCGACAACGCGATCACTCACAACCGGGCCGGTGGCTGGATCCGGGTCGAGACCACCGCCCACCCCACGTCCGCGATCCTCGCGGTGGAGACAGGCGGCCAGGTGCTGGCCCAGGAGCAGGTCGCGGCGCTGGCCCAGCCCTTCCGCAGGCTCGGCGTCGAGCGCACCGGCTCGGACACCGGATCCGGTCTCGGGCTCTCGATCGTCGCCGCCATCGCGTCCTCGCACCACGGCCGCCTCGACCTGCGGGCCCGGTCCGAAGGCGGGCTCCGCGTCACCATCACCCTGCCGTCGACCCAGGCGCCGGCGGGAGCCCGGGCATGAGGGTCCTGGTGGTCGAGGACACCCGCGCCCTCGCCGCGGTCATCGCCGAGGGCCTGCGCGACAACGGCATGGCGGTCGACCTGGCCCACGACGGTGTCGAAGCCGCGGCCAAGCTCGACCTGAACGCGTACAACGTCGTCGTCCTCGACCGTGACCTGCCCGGAATCCACGGCGACGTCCTGTGCCAGATGATCGCCGGCAGCGAGGCCCGGGCGATGATCCTCATGCTCACCGCGGCCGGTTCACCCGGCGAGCGCGTCAGCGGCCTGACCCTCGGAGCGGACGACTACCTGACCAAGCCCTTCCACTTCCCCGAACTGGTGCTGCGCATCCGCGCCCTCGCCCGCCGCCAGTCCTCGGCTCGCGCCCGCACCCTGTGCGCCGCGGGCATCGAGCTCGACCCCGTGCGCCGCACCGTCACCCGCGACGGCGGCCGGCTGGAGCTGTCCGTCAAGGAATTCGCCCTTCTCGAAGCGTTGCTGCGCGCCGCCCCCGCCTACCTCAGCGCCGAAGACCTGCTCGAACAGGTCTGGGACGAACACGCCGACCCCTTCACCAACACCGTCGCGGTCACGATCAGCCGGCTCCGCCGCAAGCTCGGCGCACCCCCGGTGATCGGCACGACACCCGGCGTGGGCTACCGCATCATCGACACGCTGTCCTAGCCGCGCGGCGGCCGGACCGACTCAGCGCAGGCCGTAGGCGCGCAGCACCGTCTGCTCGATCCTGTTCCCGTCGCCGTCCCAGGCCTCGACGCGCAGGGCGACGGCGTCGGCGCCGCGTACCGGGTCGAGCAGGGCGGAGTAGACCGCGCCGCGGCGGGTGACGCGGGCGGGGTGCCAGGTGGCGCCGTCGTCGTAGGAGGCGGAGAGACGCAGGCCGCCGCCGGTGACCGGGTCGGCGTCGGCCTGCTGGTGCACCGTCAGCGAGACGCGGGTGCGGGCCCGCGAGCTGACCGCGCCCCACTGGTCGACGTCCACGTCGTAGTCGACCTGGAGCAGGGGCAGCGGCTCCCGTGCGCCCGCATCGGGCCGCGACGACGCGAACGTCCAGGCCGTCCGGGTCGACGTCGAGCGCTGCCACCAGGGGGCGGTGCGGTCGACGTCGAGCTCGAGCCGGTACGACGCGGGCGACGGCGACGCGGGCCAGGTGCCGTACACCCCGTCCCGCGAGGCGACCAGTGAGCCGTCGCGGTAGAGCCGCGCGGCGGCGGTGTCGTACGACGTCTCGTCGCCGTTGCGGTCGCTGCCGTCGAGGAACGAGCGGATCAGGATGGTGAACTCGTCGTCCGAACGGAACCCGGGCATGCCGAACTGGCCGTAGTGGTCGGTGTCGAGCGGCACGCCGGGCCGGACCACCGGGCCGAACCACGACCGCGGGTCGGACTCCCCGGCCGAGTACGTGCGCTCGCCCTCGATCATGCCCGCGACCAGCAGCTGTTGCGCCCACACGAACTGCTGCCAGCGGGTGTCGCCGGGCGTGACCCACTCGTCGCGGTGCGACGGCAGCAGCACCTCGCGCGGGCTGCGGATGGAGAAGTTGTCGTACGGGCGGAACGCGTGCCGCGCCTCGTTGCCCCGGTGCTCCGGCCCGGTCGCCACATAGGTCGACTCCAGCGACGCGAGGTCGCGCGGCCGCACCTTCTCGACCAGGCCGGACGGGATCGCGCCCGGCCACGACTGCATGAGGTCGTACAGATACGGGCTGACGGCGACGCCGTCGAACTGGACGACGGGCAGGCGGTCGAGCAGCGCCGCGCCGTCGGCCTGCGAGACCGTCACCACCGGGATCGTCGTGCCCTCGGCGACCCACTGCAACAGCCATCCCGGCCGGTCGTGGTGCATGATCATCGCCGAGGCGCCGGCCGCCGTCACGGCCGCGACCTGGTCGTCGATGGAGATGTCGTCGGAGCGGCGGACCAGCGCCGCGGCGCCGGCGAGGTCGCGGCCGGCCAGCTCGGCGGGCGTGCCGGTGCCGGCGTCGACCACCGGGTAGCGGTGCCGGCCGTCGACCCGGGGCGAGCCGACGGCGTACTCGTGCGCCAGTTCGCGGCCGCCGGCCCGCAGCGTCAGCTCCGGCGCGAACAGCTCCCACAGGCTGGAGAACTCGAACGTGCCCCGCTCCACCTGCTCGGTCGGCGCGGCGTACGCGACGTCGATGTACTGGTCGAGCATGTACTTGAGGTTGAACATGTGGTTCTCGGAGCTGCGGTACCAGCCGAGGGTGAGGCCCTGGTGCTCGGTCGGCCGAGGCGTGTCGACGGCGACGCGGGTGGCGGTGCGCCCGTCCAGCACGAGGTGGGTGTCCTCGGTCAGCTCCAGCTCGGTGTCGCCGACGATCGCCACCTCGCGCGCCTGCTCGCCGGACTCGTCCGGCGTGAACAGCACCCCGAACAGGCTGTACGTGCCCGGCGGCACCCGGAACACGGCCGGCCCGCTGCCGCCGCCCTTGCGGCCGAAGAACCCGGTGCCCGACCAGTCGGTGTCGAGGTTCCACAGCTCGGCCGAGCTGGCCCCGACGGCCGGCGCGCCCTCGTGGTCGATGCCCTCGATGGTCACCTCGATGGTCCGCTGCTCCTTCGTGGCGCCGACGACGGTGTGGACGACGACGCTGCCGTCGGCCGAGCGGGCGGTGACGCGGCCGCCGTAGACGTCCGGGTCGCCGACGTTGGGGTCGAACGTGACGTCGACGCTCGCGCTGCCGCCCGCCGGCACCGTCACCGACGCGGCGCTCAGCGCCAGCATGCCGGATGGCGCGGGCGTGCCGGTCGCGCCGGTCAGCGTCGCGTCCAGGGCCAGCACCACGGGCTCGGCGCCGTCGTTGGCGTACGTGACGGCGTGCGTGACGACCGGGTCGGTGCCGTCGTGCGGCCAGTCGTAGACGCCGAGATCGATGACAGCGGTGTCGGCGAACGTCGTCTGCGTGACGGCGCGCGCGGCGTCGAGGCGCCCGGCGCCCTGCTCGTAGACGGTGTACTCGTCCAGCTCCTGCGCCGACTGCACGAGCGCGCGCTTCAGCTGGTCCGCCGCCCAGTCCGGGTGCCGCTGCAGCAGCAGCGCGGCCGCGCCGGACACGTGCGGCGTCGCCATCGAGGTGCCGTCGAGGCTGGTGTAGAGGTCGTCGACGGGGTCGCCGAGCGACGTCCCGGTCGCCCGCGCCGCGACGATCCCCACGCCCGGCGCGGTGATCTCCGGCTTGATCGCGTGGTCGCCGAGCCGCGGGCCGCGGCTGGAGAACGAGGCCAGCACGTCGGACTTGTCGACGGCGCCGACGCTCAGCGCGGCGTCGGCCACGCCCGGCGCCCGGACGGTGGTCGCGCCCGGCCCCTCGTTGCCGGCCGCCGCCACGAACAGCGTCCCGCTGGCCGCCGTCAGCTCGTTCACCGCCTGGCTGAGCGGGTCGGTGCCGTCGCTGACCTCGCTGGACAGGCTCATGCTGACGACGTCGGCGCCCTGCGCGACGGCCCACTCCATGCCCTCGATCAGCCACGAGTTCTGGCCGCTGCCGTCGTCGCCGAGCACCTTGCCGATCAGCAGGTCGGCCCCTGGAGCGACGCCGACGCGGGCGCCGTCCGACCCTGCCCCCGTCCCGGCGACGGTGGCCGCGACGTGCGTGCCGTGCCCGTTGCCGTCCTGGACGGTCGAGCCGGAGAAGTCGGCGGCGCCGGTGACCTGGCCGGCGAGGTCCGGGTGGGCGGGGTCGTAGCCGGTGTCGAGCACGGCGACGGTGACGCCGGCGCCGTCGTACCCGGCCGCCCACGCCTCGGGCGCGCCGATCTGCGGCACGCTCTCGGCCAGCGCCGGCCGGACCTTCGCGTCCAGCCAGATCTTCTCGATCGACGGCGCCGCCCGGCGGGTGGTCTCGGCGCTGGGCAGGTCGGCGGCGACGTCGGTCCAGAACGCGGGCAGCTCGGCGGCCGGCGCGGACACCGCGACCGCGCCCACGCTCTCCAGCGTGGCGGTGACGACGGCGTGTTCGGGCGCGGGCGGTGCGGCGGCCCGGGCGGTGGCGTCCCCGGCGTACGTGACGATCAGCGGCAGCGCGTCGCCGGTGTAGCCCTGCTCGATCAGCCCGGTGACGTTGAACAGCTCGCGGTCCAGCGACCCGGCGGCCAGGTACGGCTCGGCCTCGGCCGGGATGGCGTAGAGGCCCTCCGGCCGCTCGACCACCTTGAGGTTGCCGCGCCCGGTGCCCGGCGCGGGCAGCGCGGTGACCGCGTGCCGCCCGTCGGCGGCGGTGTCGACCCGCAGCCGGTGCCCGGTCACGAGCGTGACGGTGACGCCGTCGGCCACCGGCCGGGGGAGCGGCGCCGGCGGGGCCGGGTCCGCGGCGCCCGGTGCGGCGGCCGCGACCAGCAGCGCGGCGGCACAGACGGCGAGCAGGGGACGAGACCGGCGCATGGGACCTCCCGGGCAGAGGCGCCGAAAGGCGGCGCGGATTCTCGGAGCCTAGGGGCGCGCGGCCGCCGCTGCCGAGAGGGCGACGCTGGCCGATGGACGCCATGGCAGAAACCCGCCACGGCCGTCGGCCGGTCCGCGCGTGGGTGGGTGGGGTCGCCGGTGGGAGGGACGCCGGCGTCCCCACCCGCTCGCTCGCTGGTCCGCGGCGGCGGTCGCGGGGATGCTGCGTGGCAAAATCGGCGGGTGCAGGTCGCCATGCTCGGATCGTTCGAGCTCCGTACCGACGACGGCCGGGTGGCCGACGTCTCGGGCGCGCGGTTGCGGGGGCTGCTGGCCGCCCTCGCGCTGGAGGCCGGTCACGTCGTCCCGAAGGCGACGCTGCTGGACTGGATCTGGGCCGCCGACCCGCCCGCCGACGCCACGAACGCGCTGCACCGGCTGGTCTCGCGGCTGCGCAAGGTGCTGCCCGACGGCGCCGTCGAGGGGCATCCGGACGGGTACCTCCTGCGGGCCGGCCCCGACGCCGTCGACGCGGTGCGGTTCGAGCGGCTCGTCGGTCGGGCCCGGGCCGCCGAGGACGTCCTGCGGGTCCAGCTGCTGCGCGAGGCGCTCGGGCTGTGGCGCGGCGCGGCCCTGCAGGACGTCGCCCTGCCCGACAGCGCGGCGTTGCAGGCGGCCGCCACCCGGCTCGACGGGCTGCGGCTGGCGGCCATGGAGGAGCTGTTCGACGCCGAGATCGCGCTCGGTCACGGCGCCGGCCTGGTCGCCGAGCTCACCGACGCCGTCGCCGCGCAGCCGCTGCGCGAGCGGCTGGCCGGCGCGCTGATGCGGGCGCTGGTCGCGGCCGGGCGCAACTCCGAGGCGCTGCTGGTGTTCGAGCGCACCCGCGAGGCACTGGCCGACGCGCTCGGCGTCG
This sequence comes from Jiangella alba, assembly GCF_900106035.1. GTDB lineage: Bacteria > Actinomycetota > Actinomycetes > Jiangellales > Jiangellaceae > Jiangella > Jiangella alba. The sequence goes on along the minus strand of NZ_FNUC01000004.1, from coordinate 397,091 downwards.
ACCCCGCGCCGGAGCTGTCCGCCCTGCACCTCGCCGTGCTCCGCGGTGAGGTGGGCCGCCGCGACGACGACCGGAAGACCAACCTGCGCTCCGAGCTGACCAGCTACATCGGCAAGGGCGCCGACGTCGCGGCCGTCCGCGGCCTCGTGGCCGAGCACCGGCTCACCACCCTGATCGGGCCGGGCGGGTCGGGGAAGACCCGGCTGGCCACCGAGACCGGGCGCACGCTGCTCGACGACCTGCCCGACGGCGTCTGGCTGGTCGAGCTGGCCGCCATCGGCGCCGACGGCGACGTCGCTCAGGCGACGCTCGCCGCGCTCCGGCTGCGCGACTCGCTGCTCGGCGACGCACCGGACGCCGAGCCGGCCGACCGCGTCGTCGCGGCGCTGCGCGAGCGGGCGATGCTGCTGGTCCTGGACAACTGCGAGCACGTCATCGAGTCCGCGGCGACGTTCGCGCACCGCGTGCTCGGCGAGTGCCGCCGGGTGCGCATCCTCGCGACCAGCCGCGAGCCGCTGGGCATCACCGGCGAGGTGCTGTGGCCGGTCGCGCCGCTGCTGCTCCCGGCCGACGGCGCCGAGGCGGGCGCCATCGAGGCGTCGCCGGCCGTCCGGCTGCTGCTGGAACGGGCCCGCGCGGTGCGCCCCGATCTCGTCGCCGACGCGCCCACCCTGGCCACGCTGGCCCGGGTCTGCCGGGCGCTGGACGGCATGCCGCTGGCGATCGAGCTGGCCGCGGCCCGGCTGCGCACGATGTCGCTGGACCAGCTGGCGCACCGGCTCGACGACCGGTTCCGCCTGCTCACCGGCGGCAGCCGGACCGCGCTGCCGCGGCACCGCACCCTGCGCGCGATGGTCGACTGGAGCTGGGAGCTGCTCACCGGCCCCGAACGCGCCGTGCTGCGCCGGCTGTCGGTGTTCTCCGGCGGCGCGAGCCTCGACGCGGCCGAGCGGGTCTGCGCCGGCGGTGAGGTGGAACCGGGCCAGGTCCTCGACCTGCTCACCCAGCTGACGGAGAAGTCGCTGGTGGTCGCCGAGGGCGAGCGCTACCGCCTGCTCGGCACCATCAAGGAGTACGCCGAGCAGCGGCTCGCGGAGGCCGGCGAGGCCGTCCGCACCCGCCGGGCGCACCTCGACCACTTCACCGAGCTGGCCGAGACCGCCGAACCGCGGCTGCGCCGCGCCGACCAGGTGCAGTGGCTGGCCGTCCTCGAGGCCGAGCACGACAACCTCGGCGCGGCGATGCGCGACGCGCTCGCGGCCGGCGACGCGGCGGCGGCCATGCGGCTCGCGGCCGGCGCCGGGTGGTACTGGTGGCTGGCCGGGCACAAGACCGAGGGCCTGGAGCTGATCACCGCGGCGACGGAGCTGCCCGGCGAGGTGTCCGACGCGGTCCGGGCCACGGTCTACGCCATCATCGTGCTGTTCGTCTCGACCGGGCCGGGCGACGAGCATCAGGCGGCGGAGTGGATCCACCGCGCCTACGAGGCGAGCCGGGACGTGCGGGGCGGCCACGCGGCCATGGGTCTCGTCGGCGCGATGGAACGGCTGCTGCAGGGGCCGGAGGCGGCGCTGACCGCGTTCGAGCCGGTGCTCGACGACGACGATCCCTGGGCCCGGGCGCTGGCCCGGCTGCAGCTGGGCAAGCTGCGGGTCGTGAGTGGCCAGGCCGGGCGCGACGCCGAGACGTACCTCGAGACCTCGCTGGCCGAGTTCCGCGCCATCGGCGAGCGCTTCGGGATCTCCTTCGCGCTCACCGAGCTGGCCGATCTCATCGCCACCCGCGGCGAGCTGGCCCGGGCGTGCGCGTACTACGACGAGGCCGTCGCGGCCGTCGCCGAGGTGGGCGCCGTCGACGACGTCATCCGCATGCGGGCGCGCCAGGCCGAGCTGTACTGGCAGCTCGGCGACGAGGACTCCAGCGCGGCCGCCATCGCCGAGGCGCAGCGCCGGGCCGACGGTGTGACGTGGCCGGGCACGCTGGCCGCGCTGGCCCTCTCGAAGGCGGAGCTGGCCCGCTGGCGCGGCGACGCCGAGGACGTGCACCGGCAGATCGACGTGCTGCGGTCCGTGCTGGGCGAGGAGGCGGAGCTGCCGTACATCCGCGCGCCGATCCAGAACCTGCTGGGCTACCTCGCCGACGATCTCGACACCGCCCGTGAGCACCGTGCGGCGGCCTGGGCGTCGGCGGCCGAGGCGGGGCACGCCCTGGTCGTCGCGGGGGTCCTGGTCGGGGTCGCCGACCTCGCGGTGCGCCGCGAGCAGTACGAGCAGGCCGCTCGGCTGCTGGCGGTGAGCGCCGTCGCCCGCGGGCTGCCGAACGGCACGCACCCGGACATCGTCCGGATCGAGCGCGCCGCGCGGAGCCGCCTCGGCGACGCGCGGTACGCCGAGGCGGCTCAGGAGGGGATGCGGGCGGACTGGCAGGAGCTGGCCGAGGTCACGCTCGCTTGCTGAACGTCGACCGGGCCCACACGTAGCCGACCACGGCGATGCCGACGCACCAGGCGATGGCCGGGATCACGTCGCCGGCCGACGGCGTACCGGCCAGCAGCCCGCGCAGGGTCTCGATGATCGGCGTGAACGGCTGGTACTCCGCGAACTCCCGCAGGCCCGGGCCCATCTTGTCGGCCGGCACGATCGCGCTGCTGAAGAACGGCAGCATGACCAGCGGCACCGCCGCCATGCCCGCCGTCTCCGGCGACTTCGCCGACAGCCCCAGCGCGACGGTGAACCAGCCGGCCGCGGTGGCCAGCAGCACGATCATGCCGACGGCGCCGAGCCAGTCGAGCGCGCTCGCCGACGCGTCGAAGCCGAGCAGGAAGGCCACCCCGACGAGGGCGGCGATCGCGATCAGGTTGGTCAGCACGCTGGTGACGACGTGGCCGGTCAGCACCGCGCCACGGGAGACGTCCATGACCTTGAACCGGTTGATGACGCCCTTCGTCATGTCGGCGTTCACCGCCGTCGCGGTGCCGCCCAGCCCGTAGCAGACGGCCATCAGCATCAGCCCCGGCGTGGCGTAGTCGACGTAGTCGACGCCGACGCTGAACGCGTCGCCGAGCATGTACACGAACATCAGCATCAGCACGATCGGCATCAGGACGGCGTTGAACACCGAGGTGGGGTTCCTGGTGAGGTGCTTGAAGTCGCGGCGCAGCATCACCATCGCGTGGGCGGTCATGTCGTGGGCACCTCCGTGGCGTGGCCCGTCAGGGCGAGGAAGACGTCGTCGAGATCGGGGGTCTGGACGGAGAACCCCTCGGCGCTGAGGGAGTGCTCGTCGAGCCGGTCCAGCAGGGCGCGCAGCGAGGTCGTGCCGCCGTCGCTGGGCACCCGCAGCGTCAGCGTCTCGTCGTCGCGGGTGGCGTCGGGGAAGATCCGCGCGCCGGAGTCGAGCTCCGCGGCCGAGGCGAACCGGAGCTGGACGTGGGTGCCGGGGAGCCGGCGCTTGAGCTCGTCGGGCGTGCCCTGGGCCACGATGCGGCCCTGGTCGAGCACCGCGACCCGGTCGGCGAGCTTGTCGGCCTCGTCGAGGTACTGGGTGGTGAGGAAGATGGTGACGCCGTCGGCCACCAGGTCGCGGACGATCGACCACATGGTCCGGCGGCTGCGCGGGTCCAGGCCCGTCGTCGGCTCGTCGAGGAAGATGATCCGCGGGCTGCCGACCAGCGTCATCGCCAGGTCGAGCTTGCGCCGCATGCCGCCGGAGTAGGTAGAGGCGGGCCGCTGCGCCGACTCCACCAGGTCGAAGCGCTCCAGCAGGTCCGCGATGATCCGGGTGCCGTCCTTCGCGCGCACCGGGCTGAGGTCCACCATCAACTGGAGGTTCTCCTCGCCGGTCAGCAGCTCGTCGACCGCGGCGAACTGCCCGGTGACGCCGATGGCGCGGCGCACCGGCCGGGGCTCGGCCGCGACGTCGTGTCCGGCGACGCGGACCGTCCCGCCGTCGGCACGCAGCAGTGTGGTGAGGACGTTGACCGTCGTCGTCTTGCCCGCCCCGTTGGGGCCGAGCAGGGAGAAGACCGTGCCGGCCTCGACGTCGAGGTCGATGCCGTCCAGCACGATCGTGTCCCCGAAGGCCTTGCGCAGGCCCGAAACCTCAATCGCCTTTGTCATGCCTCCACGGTCGGCGCTTCGTCTGACACCGACCTGACATGCGTCTGTCACGGCCGCTGACGCCGTGACGCCCGAGGTCAGACGCGGCGGCGCAGCGCCCAGACGGACAGCGGGGCGAACACGGCGGCGATGGCGGCCGCCCAGATCAGCGACTGCACGGCGGGCGTGGTGGCGGATGCGACGTGCCACTCGGTGCCGATGGTGTCGTCGCCGACCATGAGCGCCCGGCACGCGTTGGACAGGATGGTGACGGGGTTGTTCTCGACGATCGGCTGCAGCCAGCCCGGCATGGTGCTGGTGGGCGCGAAGACGTTGCTGACGAACGTCACCGGGAACAGCGCCGTGAAGCCGAACAGCTGCACCTTCTCAGGGTCCTTCGCCACCACGCCGACCAGCACCGACACCCACGAGAACGCGAGCGCGAACACCAGCAGCAGCCCGACGGCCGCCAGCAGCGACCAGACGTCGGTGCCGATGCGGAAGCCCAGCGCCATGCCGATGGCCAGCAGCAGGAAGATCGACCACGCCTGCTTGACCTGGTCGGCGAGGATGCGCCCGGACATCGGCGCCCAGCGCGCGATGGGCAGCGAGCGTAGCCGGTCGAACACGCCCTTGGTGAGGTCGGTGTTGAGTCCCGTGCCGACGTACATGGTGATGAAGAGCATGTTCATGACGATGATGCCGGGCAGCGCGAACGTGAGGTACTCGCTGGTCGACCCCGCGATGGCGCCGCCGAACACGTAGGTGAACAGCAGCACGAACATGATGGGCTGGATGCTGTAGTCGCCCAGCTCCCACGGGTTGTGCCGCACCTGCACGATGGTGCGCCAGGCCAGTGTCATGGTCTGCCGGATACCCTCGCCGACGCCGACGCGCGGACTCAGCTCGGCCGGTGCGGGGCGGGCCGCGGTGACGGTGCTCATGCCGGCCTCCCTTCGGACTCGATCTCGTCCTCGACCGGTCGCCCGGTGAGCGAGAGGAACACCTCGTTGAGGCTGGCGCCGCGCAGTGTCAGCTCCGTGACCAGCACCCCGGCGTCGTCGAGCCGCCGCACGACGGCCGGCAGCACGGCGGGGTCGCCGACCGGCGCGGTGACGCGCGGGCCGTCGATCTCCGGCGTGGCCTTGGTCAGCTCGGCGACGACGGCGGTGACGACCGGCAGCTGGGTGTCGTCCTCGGGACGGACGACGAGGGTCTGTGAGCCGGTCTTCGCCTTCAGTTCGTCGGGCGTGCCGGCGGCGATGACGCGGCCGTGGTCGATGACGGTGATCTCGTCGGCCAGGGCGTCGGCTTCGTCGAGGTACTGGGTGGTCAGCAGCACCGTGACGCCGCCGGCGACCAGGCCGCGGATCAGCGACCACAGCTCGGCGCGGGCGCGGGGGTCGAGGCCGGTGGTGGGCTCGTCGAGGAACAGGATGGACGGCCGGCCGACGAGGCTGGCGGCGAGGTCGAGCCGGCGCCGCATGCCGCCGGAGTACGTCTTGGCCGCGCGGTCGGCGGCGTCGGTGAGGTCGAACTCGGCCAGCAGTTCCCGGGCGCGCTGCTTCGCCGCCGGCCGCGGCACCCCCAGCAGCCGGCCGATGAGCAGCAGGTTCTCGGTGCCGGTGAGCATCTCGTCGACCGCGGCGTACTGCCCGGTGAGGCCGATGAGCTGACGGGCCTGGTGCGCCTGCCGGACGACGTCGTAGCCGCCGACCGAGGCGTGGCCGTCGTCGGGCCGGAGCAGCGTGGCGAAGATGCGCACCGCCGTGGTCTTGCCGGCGCCGTTGGGGCCGAGCAGCCCGAGCACGGTGCCGGTGCGCACGGTGAGGCCGACGCCGTCGAGTGCGGTGGTCTCGCCGAAGCGCTTCACGAGCCCTTCGGCCTGGATGGCGTGGTCCATGGGGAACCTCCTCGTTCCACCTGGCAGAAGACCAGCATGCCGCGTACCACCGACAATGTCGGTGGCCGATGCGATGCTGATGCGGTGCCGCCCCCGCGCTGCCGCCCGACCCCGAGCTCGCCGGCCTCCTCGTGGCCGGCGACGAATCGGCGTTCGCGCAGGTCGTCGAGGCGTGGTCGCCGGGCATGGTGCGGCTGGCGCGGGTGTACGTGTCCACCGACGACTCCGCCGCCGAGGTGGTGCAGGAGGCCTGGCTCGGCGTCGTCCGCGGCATCGCCACGTTCGCCGGCCGGTCGTCGCTGCGCACCTGGGTGTACCGCATCGTCGCCAACACCGCGCAGCGCCGCGGCGGCCGCGAGGCACGGACGGTGCCGGCGAGCGCCGTCGGCGGCGACGGCTCCGATCCCACCGTCGACCCCGCCCGGTTCGCCCCGCCCGGTCATCCGCACGCCGGGCACTGGCAGCGGCCGCCGTCACCGTGGCCCGAGCAGGCGCTGCTCGCGGCCGAGGTCCGGGCCGAGGTGGCCGCCGCCGTCGCCGGGCTGCCGGCCCGCCAGCGGGTCGTCATCACCCTGCGCGACGTGCACGGTTACGACGCCGCCGAGGTGTGCTCGATACTGGACATCTCGGCGGCGAACCAGCGGGTGCTGCTGCACCGGGCCCGGGCCGCCGTCCGGGCCTGCCTGGAGCGGTACCTCGCCGACGGAGAGGAGGCGCCGTGACCGAGTCGCTGAACGAGCCCGTCGACCACCTCGCCTGCAACGAGCTGGTCGAACTGGTCACCGCGTTCCTCGAAGGCGCCCTCGACCCCGCCACGGAGCGGCGCGTGGTCGACCACATCTCGCTCTGCGACGGCTGCGACCTCTACGTCGACCAGATCCGTCAGACCACCGACGTGCTGGCCGGGCTGTCCGGCGGCCAGCCGCTGTCGCCCGCCGACCGCGACCGGCTGCGGGCGGCGTTTCGAGATTCCTCCGGCTGACGCGTAACGTCCGGCCGGCCCGCCGACACTGAACGGGCATGCCGAACCCCACCGCGTTGCGGCGCCGCCTGCGTCCGCTACAGCTGGCCGTCGCCCTGCAGGCGATCCTGCTCTGGGTGCCGATCGAGAAGCTGTTCCTCGACGAGATCGGCTTCGATCCGATGACGGTCGGCATCATGACCGCCGTCTACGCGGCCATGGTGCCGCTGATCGAGATCCCGTCCGGCGTGCTGGCCGACCGGTGGAGCCGGCGGTCCGTGCTGCTCGTCGGCACCGCCGGGCTGGCGGGGGCGGCGTTGCTCGGCGGCCTGAGCACGGGCGTCCCGCTGTACCTGGTCAGCGCGATGTCGCTCGGCGTCTACTTCGCGATGTCGACCGGCACGCTCGACGCCGTCGTCTACGACACCGTGCTGGAGGAGACCGGCAGCAGCGACCTGTTCGAGCGCACGATCGGCCGGGTCCGGCTGGTCGAGAGCGTCTCGCTGGTGGCCAGTTCGCTGGCCGGCGGCTGGCTGGCGGGCGTGCTCTCGCTGCGGTCGACCTACTACCTGACCGTGCCGTTCATGCTGCTGGCGGCCGTGGCGCTGCTGTGGTTCCGGGAGCCGCGGCTGCACGAGACCGGCCGGCCGGAGTCGCTGCGCTGTCACCTGGCCCAGACCGCCCGGATCCTCGGCGATCGCGGCCAGGTGCTGCCGATCGTGGCCGCGATCGTGCTGGCCGCCGGGACCACGTCGCTGCTGTTCGAGTTCGGGCCGCTGTGGCTGGTCGCGCTGGCCGTGCCGGCCGTCGCGTTCGGGCCCTACTGGGCGGCGCTGACCGCGGCGTTCGGCTTCGCCGGGGTGCTGGCCGGGCGGGTGCGGCTGGACTCACCGCGGGTGACGGCGGTCGCGACGGTACTGCTGGCGGCGACCGGGCTGGTCCTGACCACCGGCGCGTCGGCCGCCTTGATCGTGCCGGCGCAGGTGCTGATGGCGGTGCTCACGATCCTCGCCGGCATCCACCTGTCGAAGCTGCTGCACGACGCGGTGCCCTCGACCGTCCGCTCGGGGGTCGCGTCCGGTGTGAGCGCGCTGTCGTGGATGGCGTTCCTGCCGGTCGCACTGGTCATGGGCGCCGTGATCGACGGCGGCGGCACGCGGCCGGCCGGCTGGCTGGTGGTCGCGACGGCGGTCCTGACCGGCGTCCTGCTGGTCGGCCTGGCCCGCAGGTCCGCTCGGCCCGCTCGGTCCGCGGTGTCCGAGCCGGCAGCGTGCGACGAGGCCGCGGCCGAGCTCGTCGGCGCCCGCTGACGTCCGAAACGTTCAAGCCGGGCGGGCCCGGGCGCGGGAGCATGGCGGTATGGACCTCACCGCCGCTACCGCGTTCCTCGCCGGTCACGCCCGTCAGCTGGACCGGCTCCGGTTCGAGCTGCTGACCGGGGCCGGCAACCGTACGGCGACGCTGGCCGCGCTGGCCGGCTATCGCAACCCCGACGGCGGCTTCGGCTGGGGCCTCGAGCCCGACCTGCGCTCGCCGGAGAGCCAGCCGCCGGCCGCACTGCACGCGTTCGAGGTGCTGGCCGAGACCGGGGCCGGCGACGCCGGCCTCGCCGGTCCGCTGTGCGACTGGCTGGCGTCGGTGACGCTGCCCGACGGCGGGGTGCCGTTCGTGCTGCCGGTCACCGTCCCGGGCGGCACCTCGCACTGGTGGATCGGCGCCGACTCCACGACGTCGTCGCTGCAGATCAGCTCGGCCGTCGCCGGCCAGGCCCACCGCGCGGCGCGGCTCGACCCCGTCGTCGCCGCGCACCCGTGGCTGGAGCGCATCACCGACTTCTGCCTGCGCACCATCGCCGCCACCGAGCGGCCGAGCGCCCACGAGCTGATGTTCTCGCTGATCTTCCTCGACGCCGTCCACGACACCCGGCCCGAGGCGGCCGCCCAGCTGGAGCGGCTGGGCGCGCTGGTGCCGTCCGACGGCGGCATCCCGGTCCAGGGCGGCATCGAGGGCGAGGCGATGCACCTGCTCGACCTGTCGCCGGAGCCCGGCCGCCCGCTGCGCGCGCTGCTCGACCCGGCCGCCGTCGAGCGCGACCTCGACCGGCTGGCGGCGCTGCAGCAGGACGACGGCGGCTGGATCGTCGACTTCGACTCGTCGTCGGCGGCCGGCGCGCTGGAGTGGCGCGGCTACCGGACGGTGTGGGCGGCGCGGATCCTGCTCGCCCACGGCCGCGACTGACCCGTCACCCCCCCGAAGTCGATCGTGGAGAAACCGTAGAGCTGGTGGGTGAAATGCCCGATTGATACCACCGTGACGCCAAGGTCAACTTCGGGGATGGCGGATGGTGGCGTCGACGCTTCCGGCAGGTTCTGGTGCGTTCCGCGCAGCGATGGGGGAGGGATTCGAGCAGCCGGGACCGCCAGATCCCTCGCCCATCTGGGTCGCGCGCGTCAGCGCTTGAGGCAGGTGTAGGCGCCGAACAGGCCGGCATCGTCGTACTCGACGTCGGCGAGGTCGAAGCCGGCGTGGTCGAGCATCGGCTCGAGCAGCCAGCGGAACGTGCTGTGCTCGGTGCGGACGTGCTCCGCATAGTCCGCGCCGGTGTAGCCCGCCGACGGGTCGTCGACACCGCCGGCCACCCAGCCGTCCATGACCTGCTCGGTGGTGGCGGACGGGAAGTCGTAGACGAGGTCGCGCAGCCGCAGCACGCCGCCAGGGCGCAGCACGCCGGCGACGCGGTGCAGCGCGACCACCTTCCAGAAGTCGGGCAGCTGGTGCAGCGCATGCCGGGTGTAGACGGCGTCGACGGGCTCGCCCTCGTGGGCGTAGCTGAGGAATCCGGCCTGGACCGGCTCGACGGTGACACCGGCGGCCCGGGCCCGCTCGCCGAGGTACGCCAGCATCGCCGGCGACACGTCGACCGCCACCACCCGGTCGAACGCGGCAGCGGCCGGGACGGCGAACTGGCCGGTGCCGGCGCCGAGGTCGACGACGGACCGCACCCCGTAGGAGGCCAGCACCTCGATGTCGGAGGCGGGGTCGGGGTAGCCCTGCTTGCGGTCGAACCCGGCGACGAAGCCGGGGTCGAGGTGTTCCGGGCCGGCGTGTGCGGTCTCGTCGAGCATCCAGGTCGGGCGCATGGGCCCGATCGTCACACGCGAGGGCGCTGGTCCGCAGCGGGTTTTTCGCCGGCCGGCCGGGTGATCGTACTGCTGAGCAGCGCGATGGCCTGCTCGGACGGACTGCCCGGCTCCGCGTGGTAGGCGACGATGATCTGGCCCGGCGTGCCGTTCACGGCCAGCGACTCGTACCGCAGCGTCAGCTCGCCGACCATCGGATGCCGGAACCGCTTGTGACCCGACGTCTTGAGCCGGACGTCGTGGCGCGCCCACAGCCGGCGGAACTCGTCGCTCTTCAACGACAGCTCGCCGACGAGGTCGGTGAGGCGGGGGTCGTCGAGGTCGGCGCCCGCGGCGGAGCGGAGACTGGCGACGGTGTCGGCGGCGACGGTGTCCCAGTCAGGGAAGACGTCGCGGGTGACGGGGTCGAGGAAGATCGAACGCACCTGGTTGGCACCCGGTTGCTGGCACGAGTTGAGCGCGATGGCCAGCGGGTTGGCCGCGAGCACGTCGAGGTACCGGCCCAGCACGAGCGCCGGTGTGAACGTCCAGCCCTCGATCAGCCGGGCGGCGCCCGGGCTCACCCGCTCGGTTCGCGGCTGCGGCCGGCGCCGCCGGTGCATCGGCCGGGCCAGTTCGCGCAGGTGGGCGACGGCGTCGTCGTCGAGCCCGAGCACCCCGGCCAGGGCCTCGATGACCTGCTCGGACGGGTGCTTGTCGCGGCCCTGCTCGAGGCGCACGTAGTAGTCGGCGCTGACGCCGGCCAGCATCGCGACCTCCTCGCGGCGCAGGCCCGGCACCCGGCGCCGGCCGTAGCCGTCGGGCAGCCCCACGTCGGCGGGCTGGGCCAGCTCGCGCCGCGCCCGCAGGTACTCGCCGAGCCGGTTGTCCGTCACCCTTCGAGGGTAGGCGGGCCGCGTTCGCGGTGGGTGGCCGTGCGACTCCCAGGGTCCGGTCTCCTGGTCGTCGGGCGGTCTGGCTGGCCGGTCACGTGCGCCGGATCGTGGAGCCATGACGACACAGAACACCGACACACTGACCGGCCGCGTCGCGGTGGTCACCGGAGCGACGAGCGGGATCGGCGCGGCCACGGCCCGCCGGCTGGCCGAGGGCGGGGCCGCCGTCGCGGTCTTCGGCCGTCGAGAGGACCGGCTGAAGGCGCTCGCGGACGAGATCGGCGGCCTCGCGGTGCCGGTCGACGTCGGCGACCTCGCCGCCATGACGGCCGCCGCCGGGACCGTCCGCGGCGAGTTGGGCCGGGCCGACCTCGTGGTCGCCAACGCCGGCGTCATGCTGGCCGCGCCGTTCGAGTCCGCCGAGACGCGCGAATGGGACCAGATGATCGCGACGAACGTGAACGGACTGCTCCACACCGGCCGCGTGTTCGCCGACGACCTCATCGCGACGGCGGCCGAGGGCGGGACGGCCGACCTCGTCCACGTCGGCTCGATCGGGTCGCACGGGATCTTCCCCGACTACGCCGTGTACGCCGCGACCAAGGCGGCCGTCGCGCACCTGACGCGGAACCTGCGCGCCGAGCTCGGACCACGTGGCGTCCGGGTGAAGAACATCGAGCCGGGCTTCGTCGGTACCGAGCTCGGTGACGGCATGCTGGACTCCGGCAAGCGCGAGGAGCTATCGCAGTGGCGTGGTGCGATCGAGATCCTGCGTTCGGAGGACATCGCCGAGGCGATCGCCTTCGCCGTCGGGGCGCCGCCGCGGGTCAACGTCGCCGAGCTGATCGTCGTCCCCACCGCGCAGGGCTGAGCTCGTTCGCGGCGACTCCTCATTCGCGCGATTCGGCAGCGCAGCGGCCACCGGCTGTGTCATGATCAGCCGCGATGAACATGAGTCTCACTAGCAACATATTCGGTCAAACCGACCTGACCGACCTCCGCCGGCCGACGGCGCAGGACGTCGCGGCGTCGGTGGGCGACGTGTACCGGGAGCTGGCCGCGCGCGACGACCTGCGGCCGGGGCCGGAGGTCGACGGCCTGTTCGGGCGGCTGGTGCGGCTGGTCCTCACCGCGCCGCCCGAGACGGTGCCGGCGGTCCTCAACGACGTCGAGGTCCAGCGGCTGGCGCCTCGGCTGCGCGCCCTCTGCTCCCAAGGGGAGGGGGAGCTGGAGCACGCCTGGGCGAACCGGATCGTCGCCGGCCGGCCGCCGCGGGAGGAGCTGGCGCGGTTCCCGTACTTCGGCAACTACCGCCAGCTCAGCCGCATGGAGATCGGCATCCTGGCGTCCGCGCTGCCGCGCCGCGTGCGGTCGGTCGCGTTCGTCGGGTCCGGGCCGCTGCCGCTGAGCTCGCTGTACCTCGCCGGCGAGCTGGACGTCGCGGTCGACAACTTCGACCGCGACCCGGTGGCGCTGCACACCGGCGCCGCGGTGTCCGCCGCGCTCGGCTACGGCGAGCTGGGCTTCCACGAGGCGGACGTGCTGGCGGCGGACCTGTCCGGCTACGACGTGGTGGTGCTGGCCGCGCTGGTCGGCGACACGCTCGAGGCGAAGCGGCGGGTGCTGCGGCACCTGGCCGCCACCATGCGCCCCGGCGCCGTACTGCTCGCCCGCAGCGCCCGCGGCCTGCGCACGCTGCTCTACCCGCCGATCGACCGGACCGCGCTCGACGGGTTCGAGCCGCTGACGGAGGTGCACCCGGTGAACGACGTCATCAACTCGGCGATCCTGGCCCGGGCCGGAGGCTGACGTGGCGACGCTGCTCATGGTGGAGAGCTGGGTGCAGTCGACGGGGCTCGCGCTGCCGCCGCTGCTGCGCGAGCTCGGGCACGACTACATCCTCTTCACCCGGGACCCCGGCCTCTACCCGGACGTCGACGGCGAGCGGCACCCGGTGCTGCGCGAGGCCGACGAGGTGATCGTCGTCGACACCAACGACCGGGCCGCCATGACCGGCGCGGTCATCGGCATCGTGTGCCGGCGGCGCATCGACGGCGTGATCACCACCTGCGACTACTACCTCGACGCGGTCGCCGAGCTGGCGAAGATGCTCGGGCTGCCCGGAGCGTCGCCGGACATCGTGCGCCGGGCCGTGCGCAAGGACTCCGTCCGGACGGTGCTCGCCCGGGCCGGACTGCCCGGCCCGCGCTTCGCCGTCGCCGCCACGTGGGACGACGCGCTGGCCGGCGCGGCGGAGCTGGGGTTCCCGCTGGTCGCGAAGCCGGTCGACCTCAACTCCGGCACGTCGGTGCACCTCGTCGACGGCGAGGCGGCGCTGAAGGACGCGTTCCACGAGGTCACCGGTGTCGAGCGGAACACCCGTGACCAGCCGCTGGCGCGCCGGCTGCTGCTCGAGGAGGTCCTGCGCGGTCCCGAGGTCAGCGTCGAGACCGTCACCGCCGCCGGGCGGACGACGGTGCTCGGCATCACCGGCAAGAGCGTCACGCCAGCTTTCGTCGAGGCCGGCCACGTGTTCCCGGCGCCGCTGCCGCCCGCCGTCGCCGCCGAGGTGACCGAGCACGTGCGGGCCGCGCTCTCCGCGCTCGGCATCAGCCACGGCCTGAGCCACACCGAACTGCGCCTGACGCCGTCGGGGCCGCGGATCGTCGAGATCAACCCGCGCCAGGGCGGCGGCTACGTGTTCGACCTCGTCCGCACGGTCACCGGGGTGAGCCCGCTGGCGCTGCTGGTCGGCCTCGCCCTCGGCCCCGCGCCCCAGCCGGAGGTGCGCCCGCGTGGCACGGCGGCGGTCGCGTTCGTGCTGGCGCCGGTCGACGGCATCGTCACCGGCGTCGAGGGCCGCGAGGCGCTGGACCAGAACCCGGCGATCGTCCGCTGGCAGCTGGACGTGCCCGGCCCGGTGCGCCGTCCCCGCGACAACAACGACCGCGTCGGCCACGTGCTCGCCGTCGATCCGGACGGTGACCGCGCCGGCGAGCTGGCCGCGTCCGCCGTCGGCTCGCTCGCCCTGCGCATGGCCGGTGGCGAGGTCGTCACGCCCCAGGCGATCGGCGTCTGAGCAAGCGCTTGCCCCGCGTGCGGGCGGTGATCGTTCGCGTGCCATCATGGCCATCTCGAAACGATCAACCGGGCGGGAGAACTGCCGGTGGCCGACCAGGTGTCCAATCCCTACCGCGCCGCCCTGTGCGCGAGCCGCGACGACGCCCGGCCGGTGTCGGACGATCTCAAGAGCGACCTCGACGCCGCCGTCCGGGCCATGGACAACGGCGCCTGGCAGAGCAGCATCGCCGACACGTTCTACACCGAGCTCACCGGGCACAAGACCACGCTCACCACCGCGGCCGAGGGCGTCATGACCGAGTTCGGCGACGCCATCGAGCACGAGGAGCCGATGGTCGATGCCAACGCCTGGCAGGTGCGCTGGAGGAACGTGTGAGCATCGCCGCCATCGACATCGCCGAGCTGGCCGGGCTCGTCACGGCGCTGGAGAACGCGGCGGAGAACATCGCCACCCGGCGCGGCGACCTCAGCCGCGAGCTGACCGACGTCTACCTGCCCAGCACCGAGCTCAACCGCCTCGACGCCGTCGAGGGGTGGATCGACGACGAGCTGCCCGGCCTGCGGCGCCGGCTGGCCCTGGCGCGGCACATCGAGGCGCAGACCCCGGGGCCGCAGGCGTTCGTCCAACTGGACGAGTCGACCATCCCGACCGCGACGCCGGAGGAGGCCCGCGAGCGCGCCGACCGGGCCGCGGAGCTGCTCGAGGACTACGACGACGGCGACCCGCCGCAAGAGCTGGTCGACCTGCTGGCGGAGAACGCGACCGACCCGTACTTCGCCCACCAGCTCGCGACCCAGGTGTCGCCCGAGGAGGTCGCCGACTTCGTCGTCGGCGCGTCCAGTACCCGGCGTCAGATGGCCGGCGCGACGATGCCTGGCGACGTCGAGGACGTCGAACGGTTCGACGATGCGTACGAGGCGACGCTCGACGGCCTCGGCGCGGCGTACGGCACGGCCACCCAGGGCACCGGTGACCTCGCCCTGCCCGACGACTACGCCGCCTCGTGGTCGTCGGCCATCACCGAGGAGTCCCCGGAGGTGCTCGGCCAGGCCAGCGCGCTGGGCCTGGTCATCTCGCGCGGCACCTTCTCCGCCGACTTCCTCACCACCGTCGCCACCGACGTCTACGAGTACGAGCGGGAGCTCGACGAGGACGACATGTGGTGGAAGCGGGCGCACTCCGAGATGGGCGCCAACGGCTACGGCGCCATCGACCCCGTGCACGGCGACGACGAGGGCGCGCCGACCGGCTACACCGAGTACTACGACCCGCTGGCCGGCATCATGTCCGCGGTCGGGCGCAACCCCGAGGCCGGCCACGCCCTGTTCGGCACCGGGACGTTCACCTACATCGAGGCCGGCGACGAGTCGGGCATGGTCAACGAGTTCCTCGAGTACGTCCTGGCGAAGCGCAAGTGGCCGGTCGACGACGGGGCGGGTGCCGACGCGGCCATCGCGGCGGCCATCACCCCGTACGAGGGCGGCAGCACGATGAGCACCAGCATCGCCGCCGACGCCCACGAGATCCTCACCATCAAGGCCGCCGAGATCGAGGAGAGCCGCGAGGACTCCAACCCGATCTCCGACATCGGCCATCTCATCCTCGACGGCCTCGGCCTGATCCCCATCCTCGGCGAGCCGGTCGACGCCATCAACGCCCTCTGGTACGCGGCCGAGGGCAACGCTGTCGACGCCGGCCTGTCCGCCGCCGGCATGATCCCGTTCATGGGCTGGGGCGCCACCGGCGGCCGGTGGACCCGGCGGGCGCTCAACGCCGACGAGCTCGCCTCGCTGCGCCAGACCGACGGGCTCGACGAGCTGCCCGAGGGCTTCGACGGCATCGCCCGGGCCGACGATCTCCACGTCGACCTCAGCGAGACCGATAGGCTGGCGCTGGACGACTACACCGGGGACGGATACTTCGACATGAACGCCGCGCTACGCAGCCCCGGCGCCGACATCCCCGCCGGCCTGCAGGGACGTATCGATCGCGTCTCCGACGCGCTGGCCAATCTGCCGGCCCACCCGGGCACGACCTACCGCGGCACCGACCTCAACGACAGCCAGCTGGCCAACTACGAGCCCGGCGAGGTCGTCACGGAACGCGGGTTCACGAGCACGAGCACCGACCCCGACGTCGCCGACACCGACTTCGACGGCAACACGTACTTCATCGTCGAGGGCCGTTCCGGCCGCGACGTGGCACCGTACTCCGACGTTTCGCACGAGTCGGAGATCCTCTTCAACACCGGAACGGAGTTCGAGGTCCTCGACAAGGTGTTCGACGAGGACATGGGCAAGTGGGTCATCCGGCTCAGGGAGGCGCCATGACGACAGCAGGGCCCGGCGACGTGTCCCCTGAGGAGCGGGAACGGACGATGGAGGCCATCGCGAAGCTCAAGAGTGAGCTCGCGGCGGCGAAGCGGCGGCCGCGGCGACCAGGCGTGAACGCCGCCAAGTTCCACGGTTCCATCGGTCTCGACGACGACGGCAACCCGCAGGCGCCGCTGACCGCCGCGGAGCGCCGGCGCAAGGAGGAATGGCGGCGGCGCGCCCAGGGCAACAGCGGCTCCGAGCCCGAATGACCGTCTAGAGGAACAGCTCCACCACCGGCACCAGCACGTCCGGGCGGACGGTCGGCAGTCGCAGCGTCAGCGTGCCCGGCGGCTGGCCGCCGGGCGTCGTGTTCCAGGCCTGCTGGCCGGGTGCCAGCCGGATCGTCGCCAGCTCCGACCCGTCGTTCAGCAGCTGCGCGTGGCGCACCCGGTCGGCCATCCCGCGCAGGTGCACGTGCTCGAACGGCCACGCGAACAGGTGGACGTAGAGCCGGTCGCCGCGCTGGGTGAGGACGGCGCCCGGCGGCAGGCCCGGCGCCACGGCCGCCGCGAGGTCCGCCGCGGCCGGTCCGGCGCCGACGACCGAGCGCCCGTGCAGCCGCATCCACCCCGCCAGCGCGTCCAGCGTCGTGACGTCGCGGGCCGGCAGCGCGCCCCGTCCGTCCGGACCCACGTTGAGCAGCAGGTTGCCGCCCTTCGCGACGGTGTCGACCAGCATCCGCACCAGCAGGTCCGGCGTCTTGAACCGGGTGTTGTCGCGGTCGTAGCCCCAGCTGCCGTTCAGCGTCTGGCAGGCCTCCCACACGATCGGCGACCCGTCCGGCGCGCGCATCGGCGAGGCCGGCTGGTACTGCTCCGGCGTGACGAGGTCGCCCGGGATGCCCAGGCGGTCGTTCACGACGATGTCCGGCTGCAGCTCGCGGGCCATGGCCAGCAGTTCGTCGGCGGCCCAGTCCTCCGGGTACTTGCCGCGCACGCCGTCGCGGTCCTCGGCGTAGGTGTAGTCGAAGAACAGGTAGTCGACGCGGCCGTAGCCGGTGAGCAGCTCGCGCACCTGCGCGTGCAGGTAGGCGCGGTAGCGCGCCATGTCGCGGGGCGGGCCCGGCGGGTCGTCGCGGCGAGGGTGCAGATAGTCGACGGTGAAGTCGGGGTGGTGCCAGTCGATGAGGGAGTGGTAGAGCCCGACCCGCAGCCCTTCGGCGCGGGCGGCGTCGGCGAACTCCGCGACGAGGTCGCGCCCGCACGCCGCGGCCGACGTGTAGTCGCTGACGGCGGAGTCCCACAGGCCGAAACCCTCGTGGTGCTTGCTCGTCAGCACGACGTAGCCCATGCCGGCCGCGCGGGCGGCGCGGGCGATGGCGCGGGCGTCGAACAGGTCCGGATCGAACACCTCCGCGTAGCGCTCGTACTCCGCGAGCGGCGTGCGCTCCCGCGACATCACCCACTCGTGCCGGGCGGCCAGTGAGTACAGCCCGAAGTGCACGAACATGCCGAACCGGGCGTGCGTGAACCAGTCCCGGCCGGGGCCCGCGAGTGCCGTCGTCGCCATCGGTTCCTCACTCAATTCAGTAGCCGGCCGGCCATCGTCTCGCGGCCGGGGTCTTGACACGACGGCGGGGACGACGGTTTCCTATCGCTCAATCGATAGACGATAAGTGATCCGCGATCATACTCCGAGAGGACGCCGGATGAACACCGAGCAGGACGGTTATCCGACCGGCCACACCCCCTTGCTCTCCGCCCCGCCCGGGCGGCCGACGCGCGCGGTGGTCGAGGCGTTGTCCGGGGTGAGCGCGGCCACCGCCTGCGCGAAGCTGCACCACCAGGGCGTCACCCGGACGTTCATCGACGGCCCGGCGCCGCTGCACCGCGACGCCGAGATCCGCGTCACCGGCGCCGCCGTCACGCTGCAGTTCATGCCGCAGCGCGAGGACGTGTTCTCCGGCCAGGGGCAGGAGGACGCGGAACGGCGGTCGGCGCTGTGGGCGGTGCTGGAGTCGATCCGCCCCGGCGACGTGCTGGTGGTGTCGGCGCAGGCGGCCCAGCGCACCGGCTGCCTCGGCGACATGCTGGTGCGCTACTTCAAGCTGCGCGGCGGCGCCGGCATCGTCGTCGACGGGCGCATCCGCGACGCCGGCAAGGTGCGCGCACTCGGGGTGCCGGTCTGGTGCACCGGCGTCACCCCGCATTATGCGTCCCAGACCGAGTTGTTCCCGTACGCGTACAACGTGCCGGTCGCGGTCGGCGGGGCGCTGGTGCGCCCCGGCGACCTGGTGATCGCCGACGACGACGGCGCCGTGGTGGTGCCGCCGTCGCATGCCCAGGCGATCGCCGATGACGCACTCGCCCACCAGGACAAGGAGGAGTTCGCCCGCCGGCGCCTCGACGCCGGCGGACGGCTGTCCGACTACTACCCGCTGACCGGCCGGGGCCTGGACGAGTACGTCGCCCACCAGGGCAGCAGCAACGGCCGCTAGGGGTGTCAGACACCCCTTGACCACACCCACCAACGCAACGGAGCGAGCGGAGAGATGACCATGAACAGCAGGCGGCGATTCCTGACGGCCGGAGTGCTGGCCTCGGCGGTGCTGACGGCGTCGGCGTGTGGCGGCGGTGACGACGACGTCGCGGGCGGCGAGGGCGGCGACACCACGCTGCGGATGATCGTCAACATCACCCCCAACCTCACCGAGCAGTTCTGGAACGAGCTGTTCGACAAGTACGAGGCGGAGAACCCCGGCATCACCGTCGAGCTGGAGCTGACCGGGACCATCGAGGCGGAGGCCAAGCTGCAGCAGGACCTCGCCGCGGGCGACCCGCCGGACATCGCGCAGCACGTCATCCCGAACCCGGAGACCGCGGAGCTGTTCGTCGACCTGTCCGGCGAGGACTGGGCCGCCGACACCCCGCTGTTCGAGGACTACGCGATCGACGGCGGGCACTACGTCGTCGGCGTCGGCGAGCAGATCCAGTCGCTGGTGTTCTACAACAAGGCCGCCTTCGACGAGGCCGGCGTCGACGCCACCCAGCTGCAGTCCATCGCGCAGTTCGAGGACGCGATGCGCAAGCTCCAGGCGGCCGGCTACCAGCCGCTGCAGTCGGCCGGCCAGTGGGTCACCGGCGCGCAGTTCACCATGCTGGCCGACGCGGGTGTCCTCACCGACGAGCCGGACTGGGTGGTCGAGCGCAAGAACGGCGAGACGTCCTTCGCCGACAGCGGCTACCTGCGCTACTTCGAGCTGTACGAGTCGTGGCTGAAGGAGGGCTTCCTCACCCAGAGCGCGCTCGGCCTGGAGTACCCGGACGGGCAGGCGGCGTTCCTCGCGGGCGACTCGGCGATGTACATCATGGGCTCGTACTTCGTGCCCGCCGCCGACGAGGCCGGCCTGAGCGACCAGATCGGCGTCTTCCCCGTCCCGGCCGACGGCACGTACCCGCCCGGCCAGTTCGGCAACATGGCCCAGCCGTACACCGTCGTCGAGGCCTCCGACGCCAAGGAGGAGGCGATCGACCTCGTCGAGTGGCTGGTCACCGACGACGAGGCGATCGAGATCCAGCTCGCCGCCGACGGCAACCTGCGCAAGGGCTTCAGCTACGACGTGTCCAGCCTCGGCGAGGGCGTCCAGGCGGTCCTCGACGCCAGCCCGATGGTGATCGTCAAGCAGGGCGAGCGGCAGCCGGTGCACGGCTACGCGGAGGAGCTGAACACGCAGGTCCAGTCCCTGTTCACCGGCTCCTCGGCCGGCGACGTCGCCGCCAACCTGGACTCGTGGTGGGACTCGCAGCGCTGAAGGTGAGCCCGGCGCGGACGGACGACCCGCCCGCGCCGGCTCCCGGTCACCCCGGCACCGCCGCCGTCCGCCGTCGCCGGTGGCGCGACGGCGCGCTCAGCCTCGGCATGCTGGCCCCGGCCGTCGTCGTGTACACGGTGATGACGATCGTCCCGGTCGTCGTCGCGCTGTACCTGAGCCTGACCGACTGGAACGGCTTCTCCGACGCCACGTTCATCGGCGTCGAGAACTACACCCGGCTGTTCGAGGACCCGGGCATCAGCCGGGCCTGGGTGGTCACGTTCGTCGTGGCGGCGTTCGGGTCGGTCGGCATGCTCGGCCTCGGCCTGGCGTACGCGCTGCAGCTGAAGGAGCGGTCGCGGACGAACTCGTTCTTCCGGGCACTGGCCTACTACCCGCACGTCATCAGCGCGCTGATCCTCGGCTTCCTGTGGAGCGCGATCCTCGGCACCAACGGGGCGATCAACATCACGCTGGAGCGGTTCGGGGTCGGGCCGGTCGGGTTCCTGTTCGACGAGACGCTGGCGGTCATCACGCTGGTCGGCGTCATCGTGTGGGCCGGGTTCGGGTTCAACGTCGTGCTGTTCGTCGCGGCGCTGCAGACGGTGCCGCACGACCTCATCGAGGCCGCGCAGATCGACGGCGCGTCGCGGCGGCAGATCAACCGCCGGATCGTCATCCCGATGATCTCGCCGGTCGTGACGGTCGCGATGGTGCTCAACCTGGTCGGGCTGATCAAGGTCTACGACATCGTCGTCAGCCTCACCGACGGCGGTCCGGCCGGGTCCACCGAGACCATCGCGTACGTCATCCTCAGCCGGTCGTTCGCCAGTACCGACGTCGGCTTCGCGACCGCGCAGGCGGTGGCCCTGATGGTGGTGTCCGCTGTCCTGTCCGTGCTGGTGGCCGCCATGCGCAACCGGCAGGACCAGGCCGCGGCGAACTAGGAGCATCCATGGCACTCTCCACGGACCTCGTCCCGGCGGCGCGCCGGCGGCCGCCCGTCACCCGGGTGGCGCTGCTCGCGCTGCTGTTCGTGGTCATGACGATCCCGGCGTACCTGCTGCTGGTGAACAGCTTCAAGTCGCAGCAGGACATCCAGGCCAACCCGTTCGCGATCCCGTTCGCCGGGCTGACGCTGGAGTACCTGGAGGCGGCGGTCACCAGCCCGCAGTACAACGTGCTGCGCAGCTACGGCTTCACCTTGTTCCTGGTGGTCTCCGTCGACATTCTGTGCATCGCGTTCGCCGGGCCGGCCGCCTACGTCATCGCCCGCAGCCTGAAGCGGCGGACGCAGATCCTGCTGCTGTACTTCCTGGCCGGGACGTTCATCCCGTCGGCGGCGCTGATCGTGCCGCTCATCTACGTGCTGCGCTCGATCGGTCTCGGCAACACCGTGACCGGGCTGATCCTGCACGACGTGGCGATGACGCTGCCGGTGAGCATCTTCCTGTTCGTCGGCTTCATCCGCACGATCCCGCGCGACATCGACCACGCCGCCGCGATCGACGGCGCCGGCCGGCTGCGCACGTACTGGCAGATCATCTTCCCGCTCACCCGCCCGGCCGTCGTCACCGTGCTGATCCTCAACTCGATCGGCATCTGGAACGACTTCATCAGCCCGCAGGTGCTGCTCACCCCCGGCTCCGGCAACTACACGGTCACCACCGCGATCTACGCCGGCGTCAGCCAGTACTCCACCGACCTCACCAAGGTCTTCCCGAACCTGCTGCTGGCCATCGCGCCGGTGATCATCTTCTTCGTCTACATGCAACGGCACATCATCAGCGGCCTCACGGTCGGCGCCCTCAAGGGGTGACTCCGAACCCAGAAAGGAACCGCACCATGAAACGCCTCATGCCCATCGTCGTGCTGGCGTGCCTGTTGGTCGCCGGCCTGCAACCGGCCGCCCAGGCCGAGACCGCGGCGGCCGAGCCGGGCGCCGTCCTGTACGTGGCGACCGACGGCGACGACGCCCAGGACGGCTCCGAGTCCGCGCCGCTGGCCACCCTCGAAGGCGCCCGCGACGCGATCCGCGCGCTCAAGGCCGACGGCGGCCTGCCGGCCGGTGGCGTCACCGTCTACCTGCGCGAAGGCACCTACGAGCGGACGGCGTCGTTCCGCCTGGAGGAGCAGGACTCCGGCACCGCCGAGGCGCCGATCGTCTACCGCTCGTTCCCCGGCGAGACGGTGCGGCTCAGCGGCGGCCGGCAGCTCGACCACGACGGCTTCACCGCGGTCACCGACGACGCCGTGCTGGGCCGCATCGT
Organism: Jiangella alba; assembly: GCF_900106035.1. Classification (GTDB taxonomy): domain Bacteria; phylum Actinomycetota; class Actinomycetes; order Jiangellales; family Jiangellaceae; genus Jiangella; species Jiangella alba. The sequence continues at coordinate 374,637 of NZ_FNUC01000004.1, read as the reverse complement.
CGACGAGTCCGCCCGCGACGACGTCCTCCAGGTCGACCTCGCCGCGCTCGGCATCACCGACTACGGCGAGACCAGCCGGCACGGGTACTGGAAGGCGAACGACGTCTCCAAGGTGCCGCCGATGGAGCTCTACGTCGGCGGTCAGGGCATGACGCTGGCGCGCTGGCCGAACGAGGGCACCGTCCAGATGAACGAGATCATCGACCCTGGCCCCACCGTCGACGACCCCGACCTGCAGGAGCGCGGCGGCACGTTCAGCTACACCTACGACCGCCCGCAGTACTGGACGCAGGCCGAGGACGTCTGGCTGGACGGCATCTTCGGCTACAGCTGGGAGTGGTCGTACAACGAGATCGAGTCGATCGACCCCCAGGCGAAGACGATCACGCTGCGCTACGGCGAGATGTCCGGCCTGATGAAGTCGTGGTACCCGGACTTCCACTTCGCCGAGAACCTGCTCGAGGAGCTGGACGCGCCCGGCGAGTACTACATCGACCGCGCGACCGGCGTGCTGTACCTCGTGCCGAACGCCGCGTTCCGCACCCGCAGCGGCGACGTCACCGTCACCATGCTGAAGGAGCCGATGGTCCGGACCGAGAACGCGTCCTACATCACCTTCGACGAGCTGGTCATGGAGTACGGCCGGGCCACCGCGGCCACCGTCCTCGGCGGCAGCAACGTCACCTTCGCCCGCAGCGACATCCAGAACTTCACCGACGGCGGCGTCTACATCAACTCGCCCGGCCGCTACGTCTACGACGGCATCCCGAGCGGCTGGGACGGCCGCGACCACGCCGTCGTCTCGTCCGAGCTGCGCCACGTCGGGGGCGTCGGCGTGGTGCTCAACGGCGGCGACGAGGACACCCTGGAGCCGGGCAACAACCGGGTCGAGAACTCGCACATCCACGACTTCGCCTACTACCACAAGGCGTACAACCCGGGCGTGATGTTCGACGGCGTCGGGAACGTGGCCCGCAACAACGAGATCAACGACGCCCCGCATCCGGGCATCATCGTGCACGGCAACGACCACCTGATCGAATACAACGAGATCTACGACATCTGCAAGCAGTTCCAGGACCTCGGCGCCATCTACATGAACGCCGGCGCGACGCCGCACGAACGCGGCACCGTCATCAGGCGCAACTACTTCCACGACACCGGCATCGGCCGGCACGGTGTCGAGGGCGTCTATCCGGACAACCTCACGATGGGCCTCACCATCAGCGAGAACGTCTTCTACCGGATGGGCAACGACGCCATCAAGAGCGGCTCCGGCGACCACATCACCGCCGAGAACAACATCTTCGTCGACACCTTCGTCCCGTACGACAACTACGAGATGTGGATGGGCGACCAGCCGGGCAACAAGGTCGACACCGACTACCGGCCGGCGTGGGAGAAGCTGTTCGCCGAGAACAACGACTTCATCGGCACGCCGTACGGGGAGAAGTACCCCGAGCTGCTGAGCTTCTGGGACGAGAACCACTACTACCCGGAGCACAACTTCTTCGCGAAGAACCTGGTCTGGAACCCGACGATGGAGCGCTCGCCGGACGTCAACCGGCACGGCGCCCGCGACGTCGAGAACCTGATGAACTACGCCGACAACTGGGTCGCCGACCAGAACCCCGGCTTCGTCGACTGGGAGGCCGGCGACTTCCGGCTGACCGACGACGCCGTCGCGTACGACCGCATCCCGGGCTTCGCGCCGGTGGCGTTCGAGGAGATCGGCCCGCAGGGCGTCGTCGGCCTGCCGCACGGCCCGCAGACCGTCCCGCTGGCCGGGCTGTACCTGCCGGGCGACACGTTCACCGTCGAGCTCGGCGCGACCGTGCCGTTCCGGGCCGAGCCGGTGCCGTGGGACGCGACCGAGCAGGAGGTGACGTACACGAGCAGCGACCCGGCGGTCGCGACGGTCTCCGCCACCGGCGAGATCACCGCGCTGGCGCCGGGCGAGACCGTGGTGTCCGTGGCGGCGGTGGCCGACCCGGCGATCCGCGACGAGGCCGTCGTCACCGTCGCCGACGGTGACGGCGTGCTGCACGCGACCGACTTCGAGTCCGGCGGCAACGGCTGGCCGGTCGACGGCAACCGCCCGATCGTCGCCGACGACACCGGCAACCACTGGTATCGCATCCTCAACGGCGCGAACGGCCAGCTGGACCGCGCGTTCTCCGACTACGTGCTCGACTACCGGCTGAAGACGCCGGCCGAGCTGCCGGAAGGCACGGAGCTGATCACGTACGACCGCAACGGCGAGAACGGCAGCGGCTACATCCGCTACCGGCACGCCGCCGACGGCGCGACGTGGACGCTGTACAACGCGCAATGGCAGACGCTGGCCGAGACCGTCCTGCCCGCGGGTGGCGGCCTCCAGCCGGACACCGTCTACGCCGTGCGCGTGGTGGCCCGCGGGCCGTCCGTCGCGGTCGTCGTCGACGGCGCCACGGTGCTCGAGGGCGAGAACCCGGCGCACAGCGCGTCCGGCACGCTCGGGTTCTACGTGGCGGGCGCGGCGCACATCGACGTCGACGACGTCACCATCTCGCTGGTGCCGACCGACGTCACCGGCATCGAGGTGAGTCCCGCGGAACTGACGCTCGAGCCCGGTGAGAGCCGCGCCGTCAGCGCGTCCGTCAGTCCGCCCGACGCCACCAACCGGCGGGTCGACTGGACCTCGTCCGCGCCGGAGGTGGCGACGGTCGACGCCGACGGCACGGTGCGCGGCGTGGCGCCCGGCATCGCGACGATCACCGCGACGTCGCGGGCCAACCCGGAGCTGAGCGCGACGGTCGCCGTCACGGTCGGCGCGGCCTCGCACCCGGTGATCGAGCTCGGCGGGCAACTGTCCGACGCCGCGAACTGGCCGGCCTCCGACGCCGTCGACTTCGACGAGGGCACCGTCCGGATCTCCGCCAACGGCGTGTACGGCTACCAGGCCGAACGGTTCGGCAGCGGCCTGCTCCGCTTCACCGCGTCGATCGGCGAGTTCGCCGGCGGCTGGTACGGGTTCGCCGTCCGCTCCGACCGGCCCGGCGACCCGACCTGGGTCAACGCCAACAAGGGCTACCTGGTGGTCGTCAAGGAGGACCAGATCGAGTTCCAGAGCTGGAAGCCCGGCCAGACGATGATCGACGTCATCCCGAACACCTCCATCAAGGCCGGCCAGGAGCACGACGTCGAGTTCGGCGCCGTGGCCGTCGACGGCGGCACCCGGCTGGTGCTGCGGGTGGACGGCGCGACGGTGTGGAGCGGGCTGGACCGCGATGCGGCCAACCCGATCGCCGCCGACGGCTACCTGAACGTGTACCACTACGCGGGCGGCGACAACGCGATCCGGCTGCGCCCGTCGGAGGGGTCCGCCGTCGTCACCGGCATCGCGCCGATCGAGGGCACCGGGTACCAGACCCAGTACCGCGTCGGCGCGGACCTGAACGTCGACGGGCTCGCGGTCTCGGCTTCGTGGAGCGACGGCACCACCACCGTCGTGCCGGTGACGGCGGACATGGTGAGCGGGTTCGACAGCTCCGCCGTGACCTCGTCGCTGCCGCTGACCATCGCCTACGAGGGCGCCACGACGACCGTCGCGGTGTCCGTCCAGCACCGGACCGACCCCGTGCACCAGGTCAGCTTCGACTCCGCGGGCGGCAGCTCGGTCGGCGCGCGCACCGTCAAGGCGGGGACGGCGCTGCGGATGCTGCCGCTGCCCAAGCGGGACGGGTACCGGTTCGAGGGCTGGTTCACCGCGGCCGGGGTCCCGGTCACGGTGGAGACCCGCGTGTACGGCCCGCTCGCGGTCGTCGCGCACTGGACGCCCCTGGGGTGACGGGGTTCCGCAGCCGGGGCCGGGCGTTCGCGCCCGGCCCCGCCGGCGCCAGCGGCCGCAGTCGACGAACTGCGCGGCGCCGACGGTGCTGGTCGGCAGGGTGCGCGACCCCCTTTGCAATGAGCACCTCTACGCATCGGCGGTGCGGTGATGCGTAGAGGTGCTCATTGCAAAAGGCACCGCACTGGCCCCGGCCGGCACGCATCGGCTCACGTACGCCCCATGCGCCGCCACGACCCGCAGTCCCAGGAGGACGGCTTCCAGCTGCTGCTGCCCCACGCGGCCGATCACGGCCTGCGCTGCTGGCTGCTCGGCACCAAGCCGGCCCGCGACCACCTCTGGCGAGCGCGGGCCGACGGGCTGATCGGCTGAGGCGTGGACCCGCGCTCAGTCGGCGGGGGTGCGCTTGGCCCGGGTGGAGCGGCGGTCGGGGACCGGGCCCCGGCCGGCGGCGTGTTCGGCGAACGCCTGGCCGGCGGCCTTCGGGTCGCCCTCGCGCAGCAGCGCGACCAGCCGGCCGTGTTCGTCGGCCATGGCCTGCCAGTCGCCGTCGAAGAGCGGGTCGGCGATGGCGCGCAGCGTGCGCAGGCTGGGCTCGAGGACGCCCCACATGCGGGTGAGGAACGGGTTGCCGGCGGCCTCGCCGACGGTGGCGTGGAAGGTGATGTCGGCGTCGCGGAACCGGCCGAGGTCGCCGCGGGCGACGGCGTCCCGCATCTCGCGCACGAGGTCGTCGAGCCGGGACAGCTCGGCGGCCGTGATGGCGGTGGCGGCCAGCTCGCCGGCCAGCCGCTCCAGCGGCTCGCGCACCTGGCGCGCGTGCTCGACGTCGCGTTCGGACACCTCGGCGACGAAGTTGCCGCGGCGCGGGATGTGCTCGAGGACGCCCTCGCGGGCCAGCCGCTTGACGGCCTCGCGGACCGGCGCCTGGCTCACCCCGAGCCGACGCGCGATCTCGGACTCGACGACGCGCTCGCCCGGCTGGAGGTCGCCGTCGATGAGCGCGGTGCGCAGGAGGTCGTACACCTGATCCGACAGCAGCGCCGGGCGCAGGCGGTCCTTGCCGGCGAGGGACGACGCGAAGCCGCCCTCGGGCTGGGTGGTGCCACGCACTGCCATGCCGTCCCCATCAATCATCACGAGTGAGCTCCGTCCATCGTGCCATTTCCGTAGACCCGCAGGGCCGTTCCGCGCCGCACCATCGTCGCGGCGCCGGCGGGCAGGTGATCGAGCGCCCGGGCGGCGGCCGCGAGCGAGTCGGCGCGGGAGCCGGCGGGCAGGCAGATCGGCCAGTCCGAGCCGATCATGCACCGTTCCGGCCCGGCCGCGTCCAGCGCCGCCGCCACCAACGCGTCGACGTCGGCCGCCGGGGCGCCGGACTGCTGCGTCAGCAGCCCGGAGATCTTCACGACGACGCCGGGCTGGTGCCGGACGGCGTCGAGGTCGCGCAACCAGGCGCCGGGGTCGGCCCGAGCGACGTTCGGCGGGTTGCCCAGGTGGTCGAGGACGACCACCAGGCCGGGGTGGCGCCCGGCCAGCTCGGCCGCCGTCCGGACGGCGCCGGCGTGCAGGTTCAGCTCCAGCACGACCCCGTGATCGGCGAGGACGGGGAGCAGCGCCGCGACGCCCGGCGGGACGTCGGCCCACGAGGCACCACCGGCGCGCAGGCCGGCGGGCGCGCCGGCGCCCCAGCGGCGCAACAGTGCGGCGAACCGGCGCGGCGTCCGGTCGGCGTAGCAGTGCAGGTTGCCGACGTAGCCGGCGACGAGGTCCGGACGGCGCCGGGCCGCCGCCCGCAGCGTCGCCGTCTCGCCGGTGTCGCCACGGGACGCCTCGACCAGCACCGACCCGGCGACGTCGAGGCCGTCGCCCGCCGCCGAGAGGTCGGCGAGCGTGAACGCGCGGTGGTGCGGTGAACCGGGACGGATCCAGGGAAAGCCGCGCGCGGGGTCCCACACGTGCACGTGGGCGTCCACGATGGCCGTCTTGACAGGGGTGTGCACCGGACCACAGTATGACGCAATCGGTTATCGATCAAAGATAATCGCCACGATTGCTTGTGAGGTGTGCCGTGCTCGTGTCGTCCCGCCGGCCGGCCGAGGTCCCCGAGTGGGCCCGGCTGCAGCGCTCGCTGTTCGCCCAGCAGGACAAGGCGTGGCGGACGTTCGCCGACCGCTACACCGCCGCCGACGGCCGGTTGGTCTTCGCCGGCACGCTCGGCGAGGGCTCCGACGACCGCGACGGCGTGGACGACTTCTACGAGGCGTTCTTCAACTGGCCGATGCTGTACCTGCTCGGCGGCAGCGACGACCTGCTGGCGGCGTCCGAGCGGCACTGGGACGGCGTCACCGCGCAGCTGACCGAGATGGGCATGCTGGTCGACGGGTACGAGCGCGGCTACGACTGGTTCCACCAGGGCGAGAGCCTGCTGTTCTTCTACGCCCGCTGCCTGGCCCGGCCGGGCGGGGCGCGCACCGAGCAGGCCCGCCGGTTCGCCGACCTCTACCTGCCGGGCGGCCCGAACTACGACCCCGAGCACCGGATCATCCGCGCGCCGCACAACGGCGCGGGCGGCCCGCGCTGGGGGTTCGGCGACCACGAGGTGGCGTTCCCGTGGAGCCTGCCGCTGCGGCCGTACGGGCTGCCGCTGGACTGGCTCGGCTACGACTCGTTCGACGAGTTGGTGGCCGACCCCGCGAAGGCGCGCGCCTACGGCCGCGAGATGTGGGACCGCATGGGCCGCGGCGACACCTTCGCGAATGTCCTCTCGACCAGCCTGGCCGTGCACGCCTGGCTGCTCACCGGCGAGCAGCGCTACGCCGACTGGGTGGCCGAGTACGTCGGCGCCTGGCGCGACCGCTGGGCCGGCGGCCCGGTCGTCCCCGACAACACGGGGCTGAGCGGGCGGGTCGGCGAGTACCTGGGCGGACGGTGGTACGGCGGCCACTACGGCTGGTCCTGGCCGCACGGGCTGCAGTCGATGGCCTGCGCGGCCGTGGTCGCGGGCACCAACGCGGCGTTCGTCACCGGCGACGACGGCTTCCTCGACCTCGCCCGCAACCCGTTCGACGTCGCCCTGGAGCAGGCCGAGCAGCGCCGCCCGGACGACGTCGGCTCCGTCACGGATCGGTGGACGAAGCACCTCGCCGGGCGGGGCGACCGGCCGACGCTGATGGTGCCGCACCGCCGCGGCGACGCCGGCTGGTTCGACTGGAACGTGCCGCCGACGCAGTACCTGATCTGGCTGTGGCACTTCGGCCGCGCCGACGAGGACCGGCGCCGCGTCGACGCGCTGCGGGCCGGCGCCTCGTGGGACTGGACCGCCGTCCACGACCAGCGGACGAAGGAGGAGAACGGCCACGAGGAGCCGTGGTTCGAGTACCTCGCCGGCCGCAACCCCCGCTATCCGGAGCGGGCCCTGCGCAGCGCCCTCGCGACCAGCGAGCAGCGGCTCGACGACATCGCCCGCGACGACACCGACCCGGCGGCCGGGCCGTCGGCGCTGGACATCCACCTCTGGCAGCACCGCAACCCGGTCGTCACCGAGATCCTGCTGCAGCTCACCACCGGCACGCCGCAGGTGCTCTACAACGGCTCGCCGGCACACCTGCACCTGCGCTGGTTCCACGGCGACGGCGTGCGGCCCGGCCTGCCCGACGACGTCGCCGCGCTGGTGTCGTCGATCGACCCGGACCGCACCGTCGCCGAGCTGGTCAACACCGGCGACCGGCCGCGGACGCTGGTCGTGCAGGGCGGCTCGTTCGCCGAGCACCGCATCAGCACCGCCGCGCTCGACGACGGCCCGGCCGAGGACGTCGGCGGGCCGCGGGTGACGGTGCGGCTGGAGCCGCGCGCGCAGGCCCGGCTCACGCTGGCGCTGGAGCTGCGCGCCGCGACGCCGACGCTGGTGAGCGGCGCGTGACGGTCGCGCTGCCGCGCCTGGGCATCGGCACCGCGGCGTTCGGCGGGCTGTTCACGCCGGTCGCGGAGGCCGACGCGCTGGACGCGGTGCGGGTCGCGGCCGAGCTGGGCGTCGGCTACTTCGACACCGCGCCGCGCTACGGGCACGGGCTGGCCGAGACGCGGCTAGCCCGCGGGCTGCGCGAGACCGGCGCCGAGGCGGTCGTGTCGACGAAGGTCGGCTGGCTGCTGCGCGACGGCGACGCCGTCGAGCCGGACTGGACCGAGCGCGGCATCCGCGCGTCGCTGGAGTCCAGCCTGGAGCGGCTCGGGCGCGACCACGTCGACATCGCGTTCATCCACGACCCGGACGACGCCGCCGACGAGGTCCGGCGCACGGCCTTCCCGGCGCTGCGGCGGCTGCGCGACGAGGGCGTGGTGCGGGCCATCGGGTTCGGCATGAACCACGCCGATCCGCTGGCCGCGCTGGTCCGCGAGTTCGACGCCGATACCGTGCTGATCGCCGGCCGGTTCACCCTGCTCGACCACCGGGCTCTGGGCTCGCTGCTGCCGGCGTGTGCGGACACCGCGACGCAGGTGGTCGTCGGCGGCGTGTTCAACACCGGCCTGCTGGCCTCGCCGTCCGCGGCCGCGAAGTACGACTACCGGCCGGTCGGCGACGACGTGCTGGCGCGGGCGCTGCGCTGCCAGGAGCTCTGCGCGCGGTACGACGTGCCGCTGGCCGCGGCCGCCGTGCAGTTCCCGCTGCTGCACCCGGCGGTCGGGACGGTGCTGGTGGGCTGCCGGTCCGGCGCCGAGGTGGCCGCGAACGTCGCGGCGGGCGGGCACGAGATCCCGGCCGCGCTGTGGGCGGAGCTGGCCGCCGCCGGCTACGTCCCGGAGGACCTGCTCGCCGCGGTGTAGGCGTCCGGCGTCTCGACGAAGCGGACGGCGACGTCCGGGAGCAGCGCCGCCAGCCAGTCGGCGAAGAACCGCATACCGGCCTGCTCGGACGGGATGTGCCCGGCGACGACCAGCCCCGCGGGCGACCCGCCGCGCCGAGCCAGCCACGCCGCGTCGGTGGCGTACGACCCGGTTTCCCACTCGTGCGCCTCGCCGATGACGACGGCGTCGACGTCGTCGCGGCGCAGCAGCGAGCGGTTGCGGGCGAAGCCGCGGTTGCCGAGGTCGAGTCCGACCCGGGTGACCGGCAGCCCGGGGTCGCCGACGAACCGCGCGGCCCGCGCCCCGAGCGCCGTCGCGACGTGCGCCGCCAGCGCGCCGAGCGTCGTCGGCGCGACGGTGCACAGCGCGACGCCCGCGGCGGCCGGCCCCGGGTCCAGCGTCCAGCCCAGGGCCCGCGCGACGCCGTCGTCGACGCCGTCGGGACGGCGCCGGTGCCAGCCGTCGTGGTAGTGGCAGACGACCAGCCCGTGCTCGTCGACGAAGGCCCGTTTGGCGAGGTAGACGGGGTCCTGCTCGGCCTCGAGGTCGTCGTTCGCGGCGCCGAGGTGGTCGTAGAACGGCGCCTCGTGGGTGATGACGACGTTCGCGCCGGCGGCCGCGGCCCGCTCCAGCACGTCGAGCGTCGCCAGCGTCGTGACCGCCACCCCCGCCACGACGGTGCCGGGGTCGCCCGCCACGACGCCGTCGACGGTGGTCGGCCGGGGCAGTGCGCCGTCGGCCGCCGCGATGCGAGCGAGCAGGGCGGCGGCGGTCAGCGTCGTCACGGCACTCAACCTAGGCCGCCGCGAACAGCACCGCCAGCCACGTCCATCCGACGACGATGGTCAGCCGCTGCCACAGCCCGGTCCGCGCGTCGTCGGCCTCCCAGCCGATCCCGAACCGGGCGAACAGCAGCCCGCTGGCCAGCGCCGTCGCGACGGAGTACCAGCGCAGCCAGCCGTCCGGCCCGATCACCGCGGTCAGCACGGCGGTCACGGGCAGCCCGAGGAACAGCAGCGCGCCGGTGTTGTCGTGCCAGCGGTGCGCCCGGCTGTACCGTTCCGGCGTCGACGACGGCGTGCCGGGCGGGTAGCCGCGCATCGGGTCCATCGCCCAGACGCCCGACGCGGCCAGCGCCAGCCCCAGCACGGCCACCGCGGCCGCGATCCACGGGAACTCCGCCCATAGGCCGGCCGCTCCGACGAGGAACCCGGCGCCCCCTACGAGGAAGTTCGTCGTCTGCACCCAGCCGCGCCGCCCCAGCGCCAGCGCGCTGACCGGGTGGTACAGCGGCCGGTAGCCCGGCCGCCGCCACCCGTCGACGGTGAACACGACGATGAACAGGGCCGCCGCGGCCGACCCGATCAGTCCCACCGGAACGCCACCGCCGCCACCGTCACGCCCACCACCGTCGCGACGGCCAGCGCGATCAGGTGCGCCGGGTCGACCGGCGTGCCCGCCCAGGCGTCGGAGAGCGCCTCGACGGACGCACCGAACGGCAGCGCCTCGCCGACCCGGGCCAGGCCGGAGGGCAGCCCGTCGGTGCCGCCGAACAGCCCGCCCAGCGCGCCGAGCGCGAAGAAGCCGACCAGCCCGATCGCGACCGCCGAGTTCGGCGTCGGCGCCACGGCCGCGACGATCATCCCGGCGGCGTACATCGCCGCGATCGCCAGCGCCACCACGCCGAGCGCGGCCCAGCCGTTCACCGGCGGCCGCGCCCCGAACGCGAGCAGCGCCACCCCGAACGCGATGCCGATGCCGATCACCGCCTGCACCAGGCTCACGATCAGCTGCGCGGCCAGCACCATCGCCGGCGACGCGGGGGTGACGGCGAGCCGGCGCAGGATGCCGGAGCGGCGGTAGTAGGCGAGGAAGCTGGGCATGTTCACGATGCCGATGGTCGCCAGCACGATCGTGAAGACCAGCGGCAGCACGTGCACGTCCAGCGCGGACCGGCCGTTCGCGACCGGTTCGTCCGACGCCGACGACGCGTTCATGACCAGGATCAGCAGCGGCAGCCCGATCGGCACCACCAGTCCGGCGGTGTCGCGCACCACCATCTTGGCCTCGCAGATCGTCAGGGCGAGCCAGGCGGCCGGGCCCGGCCTGCGGGCGGTGATCGCCGCGGTGCTCATGCGGCGTCCTCCTCGTACTCGGGCTCGCGGCCGGTCAGCGCGACGAACGCGTCCTCCAGCGTCGCGGCGCAGGCGCGGTCGACGATCCCGGCCGGGGTGTCCAGGGCGATCACCCGGCCGGCGTCGAGCAGCGCGACCCGGTCGCAGAGCCGCTCGACCTCGTCCATCGCGTGGCTGACCAGCACGACCGTCTCGTCGCGCAGGCTCTCGACCGCCGACCACATGCGCCGCCGGGCGCGCGGGTCCAGGCCGGTCGTCAGCTCGTCCAGGATCACCACCTTCGGCCGCCCGGCCAGCGCCAGCGCGATGGACAGCCGCTGCTGCTGGCCGCCGGACAGCTTCTCGAACCGGGTCCGGTGCTGCTCGCGCAGGTCGACCAGGTCCAGCAGCTCGTCGGCCGGCCGCGGGTCGGGGTAGAAGGTGCGGTAGAGGCCGACCAGCTCGGCGACGGTCAGCGCCCCGTGCAGGTACGACTGCTGCAGCTGCACGCCGAGCACCTGGCTCAGCGCGGCCCGGTCGCGGCGCGGGTCCAGCCCCAGCACGCTGACGCTGCCGCGGTCCGGCACCCGCAGCCCGGCGATCATCTCGACGGTCGTGGTCTTGCCCGCGCCGTTCGCTCCCAGGACGCCCAGCACCTCGCCCGGCTCGACGCGCAGGCTGATGTCGTCGACGGCGACGGTGTCGCCGTACCGCTTGTGCACGTGGTCGACGACGATGGTGGATTCGCTCATGCCTCGACGCTAGGAACCGGACCCGTGCGGGCGCGCGTGCCGGACGTCACGAAGGGCGGGCATGACTTCCGGCACCCCCGGAGCCTCGATGCGCCACCTAGGGTGGAGATCATGCGTCGCATCGGTCCGGAGGAGTGGTCGGGCCTGGCGATGCTCGTGGTCTGCGCCGGCGTCGGCATCCCGGTCGCGCTCGGAGCCACGGATCCGGACCTTCCGGCGGGGCTGTGGGTCGCGGCGTACGCGGCGTCGTTCGTCGCGATCGTGGCCGCCGGGGTGCTGGGGGAACGGCCGTCCGCCCAGCGCGTCGTCTACGCCGCCGCCGTCGCGCTGTCCTGGCTGGTGGTCGCGACGGTGCCGGGCGGCGGGCTGCTGCCGGTGCTGCTGGTGGTCGTCGCGGCGGTCGGCACCGAGGTGGTGCGGCTGCCGGCCAACCTCGTCGTCGTCGCGCTGAACACCGCCGTCATCGGCCTCACCGCGGCGCGCGGCGGCGACAGCACCACCGGCGTGCTGATCGGCACCGCGTTCTACGCGCTCGTCCAGATCGCGTCCGTGTTCAGCGTCGCCGCGATCCGGCGCGAGCAGCGGCTGCGCCGCGAGCTGACCGAGGTGCACGTCGAGCAGCAGGCCACGACCGTCCTGCTGCAGGACGCCGCGCGCTCGGCCGAGCGGCTGCGCATCTCGCGCGAGTTGCACGACCTCATCGGGCACCAGCTGACCGTGCTGACGCTGGAGCTGGAGGCCGCGCGGCACCGGCCCGCCGACGCCGCGCGCGAGCACGTCGAACGGGCCGGCCGGGTCGCCCGCGACCTGCTCGGCGACGTCCGGGCCACCGTCGGCGAGCTGCGGACGGGGCCGGGCGTCGACCTGCGCGAGGCACTGCGCAGCGTCGGCCGCGACGTGCCCGGCCTGGACGTCGCGGTCGAGGTGGGTCCGGGCGTCGAGGTCGACGAGGAGCAGAGCGCCGCGCTGGTGCGGGCCATGCAGGAGATCGTCACGAACACCCTGCGCCACGCCGACGCCCGCGAGCTGTGGGTCGAGGTGGCCCGCGACGGCGACGCGATCACGCTCACCGCCGCCGACGACGGCCGGGGCGCCGCCGGAGCCGTGGCCGGCAACGGCCTGCGCGGCCTGTCCGAGCGGTTCGCTGCGCTCGGCGGCGCCGTCGACTACGACGGCCGCGACGGCTTCCGCGTCCTCGCCCGGGTGCCGGCCCGATGACCCGCGTCGTGGTGGTCGACGACCAGACGCTGGTCCGTCAGGGCATCCGCACCCTGCTCGACGTCGCCGGCATCGAGGTGGCCGGCGAGGCCGGCGACGGCGCCGCCGCCCTGGACGTCGTCGAAGCGACCCAGCCCGACGTCGTCCTGCTGGACCTGCGGATGCCGGGCCACGACGGCATCTGGGCGCTGGAGCAGCTGCGCGAACGCGGCTGCGACATCCCCGTCCTGGTCCTCACCACGTTCGACGACGACACCCTCGTGCTCGACGCGCTGCGCGCCGGGGCCCGCGGCTACCTGCTCAAGGACGTCACGCTGGAGCAGCTGACCCGCGCCGTCGAGGCCTTGGCCGCCGGCGGCACGCTGGTCGCGCCGTCCATCACCGAGCGCCTCCTCCGGGCCATCCGCTCCGGCCCGTCGCCCGTGGGCGCCGGCGCGCCGCCGATGGAGCCGCTCACCGAGCGGGAACTCGAGGTGCTGCGGCTGGTCGCCGAGGGCTACAGCAACCGCGAGATCGCCGGCGCGCTCTTCCTCGCCGAGGGCACGGTCAAGAACCACGTGTCGACGATCCTGCTCAAGCTGGGCGCCCGCGACCGCACCAACGCCGTCCTGCGCGCCCTGCACGAGGGCGTCCTGCGCTGATCGGTCCCCGAGCCGGCGGCTCCGCGCTCGCACCGGCGATATCTGCGCGTACATTGGGCCCAGGCTGGTCGCGCTCAGGTCGCGAACAGGCCGATCGCGTCCCAGGCGATCCACGACCCCTCGTCCTTGACCAGCGTCAGGACGTTCTCGCCGGCCGCGAGCAGGCCGGACGGCAGCGGCCGCTCGAGGTACGACGGGCGCAGGCGGGTGCCGGGCACCGTGGTGTCGCCCTCGAGCGAGCCGCGGGTCGCGCCGCGCTCGAACCGCAGCCGGTCCACCGTCGCTGCGTTGACGTCGAGGACCGCGGAGCCGGGGGTCGTCGCGTGGCTGTCGATCAGCCAGATCGCCAGCCACACCTCGCCCGCCGGCACGGACGGCAGGTCGAACCGGAGCCGGAACGTGTGGGTGCGCCGGCCCGCCCACGAGTCCGTCGGGCCCGGGTGCAGGTAGCTCCAGCCGGTGCCCGGCGCGTCCGTGCCGACGCGGAAGTCGACGCCGTCGGGGAAGGTCGCCGGGTAACGGTTGTAGCCGTTGGGCGACAGCGCGAACTCCAGGCCCTTGCCGTCGAAGTCGCCGACCACCGCGAGCGGCGTGCCGGACGTCGTCACCGAGACCTGGCTGGTGGCCGCGAGCGCCGCGGACGGCCGGCTGCGCGCCCCGGCCGCGTCGACGGTGACGACGCGGTAGGCGAACCGGCGGGCGTTGCCGCCGAGGCCGCTGTGCACGAAGTGCGGGTACACGGTCTTCGCGAGCAGCGTCTGAGGGCTCGGCTCGACGTCGGCGGCGTCGGCCGCGGCGTACACCGCGTAGTGGTCGACGACGGTGTCCCAGGGGACCGGCGTCCAGTCCAGCACGATGCTGCCGAGCCGGCCCTGCGCGCGCAGGCCCGTGACGGTGCGGACGTGACGGCCGCTCATGCGAGACGCTCCAGACCCGGCGCACCCGGCCGGCGTGACGAAACGGGCGACGGTCTCGAGTGGGGCGTCGGCGTCGGCCTCGACCCATGGCACGATCTTGAACTCCGACGTCATGGCCGTGCCGGTCAGCGTGACGTGGACGTAGCCGCGGCGGCCGTCGTAGAGCTTGACGTAGGGGTGCTGCACCCAGTCGGGCGTGTAGGCGTCGGTGGGCGCGCCGTCGCCGTCGGAGGCGATCGACGTGCAGATCAGCTCGACGCCGACGGTGGCCGAGGCAGGGTCGCCGAAGTCGGCCTTCAGCTCCGCCGCGACGTGCTTGTGGATGTCGCCGGTGAGCACGACCGGGTTGTTCGTGGTGCGCATCGCGGCCAGCAGCCGGCGGCGGTTGGCGGGGTAGCCGTCCCACTGGTCGGTGCGGTTCGTGGTGATGGCCGCGACGGTGACGCCGTTGGCGATGACGTTCCAGCGCGCGGGCGAGGCGGCCAGCCCGTCGTAGAGCCACGCCTCCTGGTCGGCGCCGAGGATCGTGCGGTCCTCTCGGTTCTGGTCAGCCGCGTCGACGGGCAGTGGGTCGCGGTACTGCCGGGTGTCGAGGACGTGGAAGCGGACCAGCCCGCCGTCGCCGGACCGGCGGTACACCGTGCTGTCGGGGCCCTCCGGCAGGGTCGACAGCGACACCGGCAGGTTCTCGTAGAACGCGCGGTAGCCGACGGCGCGCAGGTGCACGAAGTGCTCGGGCAGCACGCCGTACTGCGACCCGTCCGCGCCGTAGTTGTTCTGCACCTCGTGGTCGTCCCAGGTGACGATCCACGGCGCCTTGGCGTGCGCCGCCTGCAGGTGCGGGTCGGTCTTGAACAGCGAGTAGCGCAGCCGGAACTGCTCCAGCGTCTGGATCTCGACGCTGTGCTCCGGCGCGACGGCGGCGCCAGCACGCCACCGGTTCGCCGACGTGATGCCGTACTCGTAGATGTAGTCGCCGAGGAACACGACCGCGTCCAGGTCTTCGGCGACCAGGTGCCGGTACGCCGTGAAGTGGCCGTGGTACCAGGCCTGGCAGGAGGCGGTGGCGAACCGGAACGTGGCGCCGTCGTCCGCGGGCAGCGTCTTCGTGCGCCCCGTCGGGCTCACCTGGCGCCCGACGTGGAACCGGTAGTAGTACTCGCGCCCCGGGTCGAGCCCGTCGACCTGCGGGTGCACGGAGTGGGCGAGTTCCGGCGAGGCGACCGCGGCACCTCGACGGACGACCTGGCGGAAGGCCTCGTCGGTGGCCACCTCGTAGCGCACCGGCACCGGGTGCGGCGGCATCCCGCCGTGGCCGTCGGGAGCCAGCGGCTGCGGCGCCAGCCGGGTCCACAGGACCACGCTGCCGGTGCTCGGGTCGCCCGAGGCCACGCCGAGGCCGAACACCCCGTCCGGCACCTGTGCGTTCTCCGCCTCGGCGGCGGCCAGCGCCTGCGCGGGCGCGGCGACGCCCAACGCGAGAGCGGCCGAGCTGACGCCGCTGAGCTGGAGGAATGTGCGTCTGTTCAGTCGAGCCTCGGTCACGCCGCCGACCATATCGGACCAAAGTGACAGAAAGTCGTACGAGGGGTAACGGCTAGACCATTGGTCCAGGTCAGCCGGGTGACAGCGGCAGCCGGGCGCTGAAGGTGGTGCCGCCGGGGCCGGTGGTATAGGTCAGCGTCCCGCGGTGCCGCTTCTCGATGATCCGCTTCGCGTTGTCGAGCCCGAGCCCGCTGCCCTCGCCCATCGGCTTGGTGGTGACGAACGGCTCGAACAGCCGGCCGCGCACGTCCTCGGGCACGCCGCGCCCGGTGTCGGTGACGTCGACGACGGCGTGGTCGCCGTCGAGGTGGGTGCGCAGGGTGAGCGTGCCGTGGCCCTTCATCGCGTCGACGGCATTGTCGATGAGATTGGTCCATACCTGGTTGAGCTCGGCGGCGAACGCGGGCACCGGCGGCAGCGTGGTGTCGTAGTCGCGGTGCACCTCGATCTCGCCGAGCTTGTGGCCCAGCATGACCAGCGTGCTGTCGAGGCCCGGGTGGAGGTCGACCTCCTGGTGGGCGGCCTGGTCGAGATGGGTGTACTGCTTCACCGACGCGACCAGCGTCGAGATGCGGTTCGAGGCGTCCTCGATCTCGTCCATCAGCGCCTCGGTCTCGAGCGTGTAGCCGAGCCAGGCCAGCGCGGACGGCAGGGCGTCGCCCACCTCGGCGGCGACGTCGTCGACGAAGGTGGTGTCGAGACCGGCGGCGACGAACACGGGCGCGACGTCGACGGCGTGGTCGAAGCCGAGGTCTTCGAGATGGTCGATCATCTCGTCCTCGAGGTCGCTCTCCTGCAGCGGGCTGAGCGGGTCGCGCTTCTTCGCGGCGATCTCGACGGCGCGCTCCTGGATGGCCATCAGCCCGGAGATCATCTCCGGGTCGACCGGGCCGGACGCGATGAGACCGAGCTTCTGCCGCATGTGCGCCACGCGGTCGCGCAGCTGCCCGGCGGCCCGGACGGTGGCCGCGGCGGGGTTGTTCAGCTCGTGCGCGAGGTTCGCCGACAGCGTGCCCAGCTGGGCGAGGTGCTCGCGCTGGCGCACCGTGGCCTCGGTGGTGCGGATGCCGAGGTACAGGCCGTCGAACAGGTGCACCGCCATGGGGAACCACTTCTGCACGAACGCGGCGAAATCGTCGGCGGGGTAGCGCAGGAACCGGCAGTCGGTGACGGCGTGCAGCGAGGTGGGGTAGGCGGCCGCGCCGGCCGACGTGGCGAACGCGCGCACGGCGCCGGCGTACGAGCCGCGGTAGTCGGTCTCGTTGACGACGACCTCTTCGCCGTCGGCGTGCCGGACCAGCCGCAGGGTGCCGTCGAGCAGCACCCACAGCGCGTTCGACGGCTCGCCGGCCCGGTAGACCGTGCTGCCGGCCGGGTACGTGCGGACCTCGCCGCTCGCCCTCACCTCGGCCAGCTGCTCCGGCGTCATGCCTTCGAAGAGGAACAGCGTGCGCAGCTCCTCGACGTCGATGGGCGTGCCCATGGTCACGTCGCCTCCAGATAGCGGTGCACCAGCGTCACCGCCATGGCGCCCTCGCCGACGGCGGACGCCACGCGCTTGACCGACTCGGCGCGGACGTCGCCGGCGACGAACACGCCCGGGACGCTGGACTCCAGGTGGTACGGGGTGCGGGCCAGCGGCCAGTCGCGCGGCGGCCGTCCGTCGGCGTCGAGCAGCGCCGGCCCCGTGAGGAGGAAACCGCGGTCGTTGCGGGCGAATTCCTCGCCCAGCCACGCGGTGGGCGGCTCGGCGCCGATGAACACGAACAGCCGCGTGGCCGGCAGCGACTCGGTACCGCCGTCGCGGGTGTCGGTGACGACGATGCGTTCCAGCCGGCCGTCGCCCTCGGCGGCGGTGACCTCGGTGCACGTGCGCACCTCGATGCGCGGGTCGTTCTCGATGCGCCCGACGAGGTACTCGGACATCCGCAGCCGCAGGTCGGGCCCGCGGACCAGCATGACGACGCGGCTGGCGTACTGGGCGAAGTGCAGCGCGGCCTGGCCGGCGGAGTTGGCGGCGCCGACGATGTAGACGTCCTCGCCCTTGCAGCCGGGCGCCTCGTGGGCGGACGCGCCGTAGTAGATGCCGCGGCCGGCGAAGTCGTCGGCGCCCGCGGCCGGCAGCTGCGACCACCAGACGCCGGTGGCGATGACGACGGCGTGGGCGGTGACCTCGTGGCCGTCGTCGAAGCGCACGACCCGGCCCTCGCCCTGCGCGACGACGTCGACGGCGGCGGCCGCGGTGAGCATCTCGACGTCGAAGCGGACGGCTTGGTCGCGGGCCCGCTGGGCCAGTTCGGCGCCGGAGACGCCCTGCGGGAAGCCGAGGTAGTTCTCGATCAGGCTGCTGCGGGCGGCCTGCCCGCCGACGCCGGCGCGGTCGACCAGCAGCGTGCGCAGGCCCTCGCTGGCGCCGTAGACCGCGGCGCCCAGCCCGGCCGGCCCACTGCCGACCACGACGAGGTCGTAGAGCGGGCTGCCGGCCGTCGTGGCCAGGCCCAGCCGCTCGGCGATGTCGCGCAGCGGCGGGCAGGTCAGCACCACGCCGTCGGGCATGATGACCGCTGGCAGCGCGTCGTCGGGGATGTTCGCGGTCTCCTGCAGCGCCGCGCCGTCGGGCCCGCGCAGGTGGCGGTAGGGCACCTGGTTGCTGGTCAGGAACTCCTTGAGGTCCTGCGTCTCGGCCGCCCACTGGTGCCCGAGCAGCGTGACGCCCTCGAAACCGGGCCGGCTGTCGCGCGCCCACACCTCCAGCAGCTCGTCGAGGACGGGGTAGAGGTGCTCCTCGGGCGGGTCCCACGGCTTGACCAGGTAGTGGTCGAGGTCGATGTCGTTGACGGCGCGGATGGCCGCCTGGGTGTCGGCGTACGCCGTCAGCAGCACCCGCTTCGCCTGCGGGACGACGTCCATGGCCTGTTCGAGGAAGTCGATGCCGTTCATGCCGGGCATGCGGTAGTCGGCCAGCAGCAGCGCGGTGGCCTCGCCGCGCAGCGTCAGCTCACGCAGCACCTCGAGGGCACCGGCCCCGGTCTCCGACCGTACGACCCGGTGGTCGGCGCCGTAGCGGCGCCGCAGGTCGCGGGCGATGGCCCGGCTCACCGCCGGATCGTCCTCGACGGTCAGCAAGACAGGTCCCTGTCGTGGCACGTGCCCCTCCATCTGGTGCCGAGCGGTCGGTGCCACCAGCGTACGGCGTCAGAAGCCGCGCGCTTTCAGCCAGGCGAGAACGTCGTCGGCGATGGTCCGCCACCCGGCGTCGATGCCGAGGCTGTGCCCGCGGTCCGGGTATTCCCGGAGCTCCGTCACCGCCGGTGACCTGCGGTAGAGCCGCGCCGTGGTGCGGACGATGGCCGGCGCGACGGTGTGGTCGCGGCCGCCGAGCGTGAGCAGCAGCGGCCCGCGGCCGGCGTTGCCGGTGTCGACCCGGGCCGGCGACGACGGGTTGAAGTTGGCGACGGCGGCCTCGAACAGCGGCCGGCCGGGCGACGGGATGGCCCAGCGGGCGAACAGCTCGTCGGACTCGCGCTCGGTGAGGGCGTTGCCGAAGCCGTAGCGGAACTGGGCGCGGTCCAGCGCGACCGCGCGGCCCCGGTTGGCCGGGTTGCGCAGCGCGATCGAGGCGACCCGAAGCGACGACGGCGGCAGGTAGATGACTCCCTTGATCGGCGCCGGGTCGAGCGCGACGGCCGCCGCACCGAGGTTCTCGCCGAGCAGGCGCTGCACGATCAGCCCGCCGAACGAGTGGCCGACGAGGATCGGCGGCATGGGCAGGGCGCGGATCAGCTCGGCGTAGTGGTCGACGACGGCGTCGATGCCGACGCCGGCGACCCGCTGTGGCTGGGCCCGCGTCTCTTCGGCGGACGCGCTGTCGCCGGGCCAGCCTGGAGCCTCGGCGTCGTAGCCGGAGTCGCGGAACAGCTCCACCCACGGACTCCACGAGTCGGCGTGCAGCCAGAGGCCGTGGACGAAGACGACGGGACGACGATCGGTGGACACGGCGATCCCCCCTCGGATGTGCCTGCACCGATCATGGACCCGGATCGCGCCGTTGGGAACGGGTCGCGCCCAGCTCGCGCGTGATCGCCGCGCGCAGCGACTCGAGGTCGTACGCCCCGTGGTGGCGCTGGCCGTTGACGAAGAACGTCGGGGTGCCGGCGACACCGCTCTGCTCGGCGCTCTCGACGTCGCGGGTGATGCGCAGGGCGAAGTGCCGCGACGACAGGTCGCGGGCGAACCGGTCGACGTCCAGGCCGAGATCGTCGGCGTAGCGCAGCAGGTCGGGGTAGGTGAGCGCGTCCTGGTGGGTGAGCAGCAGGTCGTGCAGCTCCCAGAACCGGCCCTGCCGGCCCGCCGCCTCGGCCGCCTCGGCGGCGAGCTGGGCGTGCTCGTGCACGTCGGTGAGGGGCAGGTGCCGGAACACGAACGTCAGGTCGTCGCCGAAGGCCTGGGTCAGCTGGCGCAGCACCGGCTCGGCCCGGCCGCAGTACGGGCACTCGAAGTCGCCGTACTCGACCAGCGTGACGCGGCCGTCCTCGGGGCCGCGGATGTGGTCGACCTCCGGGTCGACCGGGTCGGCGAGGTCGACGATCGGGGCGGCCAGCCGGTCCTCCCCGGCCGTCCGGGCCCGCCCCGGCAGCTGGCCGATCAGCCGGAACACCAGCAGCGAGAGCACCGTCGCGATGACGGACGCGGCGAGGATGCCGAGCTTGGCGTCGTCGAGCTGGTGGCCCTCGAACGCGATGCCGGCGATCAGCAGCGACACGGTGAACCCGACGCCGCCGATCGTCCCGGCGCCGATCAGCTGCGGCCACGGCACCGTCAGCGGGAACCCGAACCGGCTGGCCAGCCACGTCACGCCGACGATGCCGACCGGCTTGCCGACCACCAGCCCGAGCACGATGCCCAGTGTGATCGGCGACGTCGCCGCCTCGCGCAGCACGTCGGCGTTGATCACCAGACCGGCGTTGGCCAGCGCGAACAGCGGCACGATCAGGTAGTTGGCCCACGGGTGGAACAGGTGCTGCAGCCGCTCGTTCGGCGAGATCGCGGTCGCGAGGGTGCGGCTGGCCGTCCGCGCGTACTCCGGCACCGGCTGCTCGCGGAACAGCCGCCACACCGCGCCGACCCGCTCCAGGTCCTCGCGCGACGGCGGGAAGGCGGACGCGATCAGGCCGAGCGCGATGCCGGCCAGCGTCGCGTGCACGCCCGAGACCAGCGTGGCCAGCCAGATGCCGGAGCCGACGATGAAGTACGGGACGCCGTGCCGCACGCCGCTGTGCTTGAGCACCAGCACCACGCCGAACAGCGTGACGGCCACGCCCAGCGCCGCGAGCGAGACGTCCTCGGAGTACGCGATGGCGATGATGGTCAGCGCCACCACGTCGTCGACGATCACCGCCGTCAGCACGAACGTGCGCGTCCGCGGTGACGCCCTCTTGCCGGCCAGCGCCAGCACGCCGAGCGCGAACGCGGTGTCCGTCCCCATGACGATCGCCCAGCCGTGTACCGCCGAGTCGCCGGCGTTGACGGCCAGGTACAGCAGTGCCGGGACCGCCATCCCGCCCAGCGCCGCCAGCACCGGCGTCGCGACCCGGCTGCGTTCGCGCAGCTCGCCCATGTCGAACTCGCGCCTGATCTCCAGCCCCACGACGAAGAAGAACAGCGCCATCAGGCCGTCGTTCACCCAGTGCCTGATGTCCAGCGACAACTCCGCGTCGCCGAGCCGGATCGACAGCTCGGTGTGCCAGAACTCCTCGTAGCTGTCCGGCCACGGCGAGTTCGCCCACACCAGCGCCGCGACGGTGGCCGCCAGCAGCACCACGGCGCCGGAGCTCTGCGTCGCGATGAACTCGCGGATCGGCGACGCCAGCCGCCTCGACCGCGGGGTCTGCCCGTCGGCCATCAGGACAGCCGGCTGAGTGCCTGCTTGGCTTCGCGGCGGCGCCGGCGGGCGGCTTCGGACGCGCGGCGGGCGGTCTCGACGTCGTCTTCGGCGGAGCCGACGTCGTCGCGGGCTTGTTCGAGTTCGCGGCGGGCGGCGGCCAGTTCCTCGGTCAGCCGCTCGACCGCCTCCTGCGCCCGCTCCAGCCGCTGCCGCTGGTCGTCCAGCGCGGCCTCGGCGTCGTCGACCTGCTCTTCGGCGGCGTCGACGGCGGCCTCGGCCTGCTCCAGCTCGTGTTCGGCCCGTGCGTGGTCGCCGGCGGGCTCCGGCTCCGCGGCGGCCCCTGCGGCCCCAGCGGTCTCAGCGGCCGAATCGGCAGCCTCGCCCGCCGGCTCGGCCTCCGCCGTGGCCGCCGGTGTCGCACGCGGCCGCCGCGTCGTCTCGAGCCGCTGGCCGCGGGCGACCCGGGCCTCGGACAGCGAGATGACCTCGGCCGCCTCGCCGTCGTCCTCGACGGAGCCGAACCCGACGTGTTCCAGCCCGTGCGACAGCCGCGCGGCCCGCAGCACCTCGGCGGCACGCGGGTCGGCGATGGCGGCGTCCAGAGAGGCGGCGACGGCCTCGATGAGGTCGGGCCCGGCCTTCTGCCCGGCCCCGGCGGCCACCTTCCGGGCCGCCTTGAGCAGGCCGTCGACCTGCTTCTTGCGTTCGGCGGTCAGTTCACGCAGCGCGGCGCCGTCCATGGCGGACATCGCCCGGCGCATGCGTTCGCCGAGGTCGGCGAGCGCGTGGATGTCGTCGCCGTGCTGACGGACCAGCTGGTTGGTCAGCCAGGCCGCCACCGTCGGCTTGCGCAGCGCCTTGACCCGGGCCGCGACGTCGCCGGCGCCCTCGCTCTTGAGCCGTTTGGCGAGCGTGTTGCGGGCTTCGACGAACTCGTCGGGCGGGAGGGCGTACAGCTCGTCCGCCGCGTCGTCGAGATTCATACGACCAGTGTCCTACTGCAGGTACTTCTCCACCTCGTCGACGGGCCGGGCGGCGGCTTCGTCGGGGTTCTGTCCCGCCTCGACGCGGGCGCGACGCTGGCGCAGGAGGTCCCAGCACTGGTCCAGCTGCTCCTCGAGCTGACGGAGCCGGGAGTGCTCCTCGTCGGTCGAGATCTCGCCGGTCTGCAGCCGCTGCCGCAGCTGGTGCTCGTCCTCGACCAGCGCGTTGATCCTGGCCCTGATGTCGTCTTCGTGCATCGCTGCTCCCACGGCTCGGTCCGGGACCTGACCCTGCCGAGCATAGGCACGGTACCGTCGGCCCGTGACCGTCATCGGCACGTGGAATCTGGAGAACCTGTTCCGTCCGGGCGACGGCGACGGCCGGCCGCCGGACCAGGCGACGTACGAGGCGAAGCTCGCCGCGCTGGCCGGCACCGTCGGCCGCATGGCGCCGGACGTCCTCGCGGTGCAGGAGATCGGCGAGCCGGCCGCGCTGGACGACCTCGTCGAGCGGCTCGACGGCGACTGGACGACGCACGTGTCCGCGCATCCCGACAGCCGCGGCATCCGGGTGGCGGCGATCTCGCGGCTGCCGGTCGACGAGACCGAGGACCTCGTCGCGTACGCCGACGGCGTCGGGCCGGTGCGCGCGTCGGACGGCGGCGCGCTGTCGGAGGAGATGGGACGAGGCGCGCTGCGGGTCCGGGTCCGCACGGCCGCGGGCGGCGCCGTCGACGTCGTGACCTGTCACCTCAAGTCCAAGCTGCTCAGCTACCCGGGCGGCCGGTTCGGCCCGCGCGACGAGGGGGAGCGGGCCCGCTACGGCGCGTTCGCGCTGTACCGCCGCGCGGCCGAGGCGGCCACCGTCCGCGAGTGGGCGAACACCCTGCTCGACGGCGACGGGCGGCAGCGGGCGCTGGTGGTCTGCGGCGACCTCAACGACGAGCCCGGCGCGGCCACCACGCAGATCCTGCTCGGGCCGGGCGGCTCGGAGATCGGCACACCCGGCCAGATGCAGCCCGACCAGGGCGACGCGTGGCGGCTGTGGAACACCGCGCCGCTGATCGCGGAGCCGCGCCGGTACAGCCGCGTCTACCGGGGCCGCGGCGAGCTGATCGACCACCTCCTCGTCTCGCACGAGCTGCTGCAGCGGGTCGAGACGGTCGACAGCCTGGTCGACCGCGGGCTGGCGTCGGTCACCGACGACCCGCGGCGGCGCGCGGCGGCCGAGGACTCCGACCACGCGCCGGTGGTCGCGACGTTCACGGACTGACGCCGCGGCATCGTCGCTGGTCGCGATGTGTGCGCGCCCCTTTTGCAATGAGCACCCATACGCACCACCCCGCCGGTGGTGCGTATGGGTGCTCATTGCAAAGGGGCCGGTGAGCCTCAGGTGAGCGTCAGGTTCTCGAACACCGCCAGGCGGACCGGCGGCCGTTCCCGCGGCCGCCGCACTACGACGCGGGCCGGTACGAGCTGCTGCTGCGCTACCTCCAGGCCGGGGTCTGGGACGCGATGCGGCTGAACACGCCGATGCCGAACGGCAAGACCGACCTCAACAACCACGGCGCCGTCAGCACCGACAACATCGGCCGCAACTACTCCTGGCCCGACGGCGACCACCAGACCCGGGAGGCGATCTTCCAGGACCACGTCAGCTACCAGCAGGGGCTGCTCTGGTTCCTGGCCAACGATCCGCGCGTGCCCGACGCGGTCCGCACCGAGGTCAACGGCTGGGGACTGACGAACGACGAATTCACCGGCACCGGCGGCTGGTCGCACGAGCTGTACATCCGCGAGGCCCGCCGCATGCTCGCCGACTACGTCATCACCGAGCACGACTGCCGCTGGACGGTGGCCGCCGACGACCCGATCGCGCTGGCGTCCTACACCATGGACTCACACAACTGCGCGCGCGTGGTCGTCGGCGGGTTCGCCCGCAACGAGGGCGACGTGCAGGTGCCGCCGGCCGGTCCGTACGGCATCTCCTACCGCGCCATCGTCCCGAAGCGTGGCGAGTGCCCGAACCTGCTGGTCACGTGCGCCATCTCGGCGTCGCACATCGCCTTCGGGTCGGCCCGCATGGAGCCGGTGTTCATGGCGACGGGGCACGCGGCGGCGGTCGCGGCCGACCTCGCGCTGAGCAGCGGCGTCGCGGTGCAGGACGTGCCGTACCCGGCGCTGCGGCAGCGGCTGCGGGCGGACGGAATGATCATCACCTGGCCGCCGAACGCCGGCGTGCTCGCGTTCGACGCGCCCGACGAGCTGCGCCCGGGCGCCGCCGGCGACGTCACCGTCACGTTCGTCAACGAGGAGTCGGCGACCGTGACGGAGGTGCGGCTCGCGCTGGCCGCGCCCGACGGCTGGACGGTGACGCCGTCGACGCCGGTGCAGACCGGCGCGGTGGAGCCGGGCGCGGAGTTCGCGGCGACCTGGCGGGCGACGGCGGCGGCCCCGTCCGAGCCGGTCGAGCAGGCCACGCTGGAGGCGTCCGTCAGCTACGCCGGCGGCAGCCACCAGGCACAGCACGCCGTCGCCGTCGCCGAACCGGTGCGGGCGCCGTTGCAGACGGCGGCGTCGACGCGGGCGCACTTCGGGCAGCGGGGCGCGCGGCTGGCGATCCTCGGCAACGGCGTCGACCTGTGGACCGGCGTCGACCACTACGGCGCCGTCTTCCACGACGGCGCGGCCGGCCCGGCCACGACGGCGACCGTCACCGTCGTCCACCAGGAGGCCACCGACCCGAACGCGCGGGCCGGGCTGGTGTTCCGCAACGACCTGCGCGGCGCCGGGACGTCGGCGGGCTACGTCGCGCTGGTGGTGAAGCCCGAGAACGGGCTGCTGCTGCTCTGGGACGCCGACGGCAGCGGGACGGTCGAGTCGGTGCTGCGCGCGCCGATGACGCCGTCGCCGTACCCCGTCCACCTGCGGCTGGTCCGCTCGCAGACCCGCTTCGACGGCTCGTACAGCGTCGACGGGACGACGTGGCAGCCGATCGGCTCGATCGACCTCCCGTCCGCCGCCGCCACCCAGGACGTCGGCGTGCTGTCCTGCGCGCACGTGCAGGACCGGCTCGGCCGCCCGGGTCAGGCAGACGCGGAAGTTGAACGCCTGGATCCGCTGGTCGCCCTGGCCGGTGCTGCCGGGAGGGTCGGCGGAGACGCCCGGGAGCAGCCCACTGGCCGAGTCGCCCGGCACGACGTACGGGTCGACCTGGCGCTGGAACTGGTGGCCCGAGCGGAACTGGACGCCGTTGAGCGTCTCGCCGTAGGTCGCGTTCGCCTCGCGGCCGACGGTGTAGCTGACCCCGGCCGCCGCCAGCAGGTCGCCCTCGTAGCTGGCGTCGATGAACATCTTCGCGACGAAGACCTTGCCGTTCTCGGCCCGCAGCGAGTGGACGCGCCCACCGGCCAGCCGGACGTCCTGCAGCCGGTGGTCGCGGTACACCTCGACCTCTGTCTCTTCGATCCATGAGTCGAAAGTCTGTTCGGCGACGTGTGGCTCGAAGGTGAACGACTCCGGGCGGCCGTAGTGCTGGCCGAGGCGGCGGTAGAACTCGCGGCTCAGCCCGCCGATCGACTCGATCCGCCCGGTGTCGGTCGCGCCCAGCCCGGCCGAGCTGAGCCCGCCCAGGTGCCGTCCGAACACGACGAGGGCGACGCTGCGGCCGGCCTGCGCGGCCCGCACCGCCGCCGTCACCCCGGCCGACGTGCCGCCGTAGACGCAGACGTCGGTGCGCACGACGCCCGGGTCGCGCGGGACGGGGTACCAGTAGCGCAGCCCGGGGTGCTGCTCCGGTCCGACGACGGCCGTGGGCGGCGGGGTGCTGGCCGCGGGCGCCGGCACGCCCGCGGCCAGCCAGAGGGCCCCGGCGCCGGCGGCCCCCAGCACAGTGCGGCGGGTGGGTTCGGGAGCCGGCATGCGCATCACCCTCCGACGCTGGAAAGCGGTTGCCCGGATCGTACCGATCGTCATGCATCGAGCGGAAGTGTCTAGCGTCGGTGAGTTGAGAAACCGGACCGATCAGTGGCGAAAGTCGCGCCCCAGTGTCCAGAGGAGATCGCGGAACGCCGGCCCGCTCAGCTCCGGCGCGGCGGCGAGGAACTGCCGCTCGGCCGCGTCGACGGCGCGGGTGGCGTCGGCCCCGATGCGCCGGCCGTGCTCGGTGGGCTCGACCAGGTTCTTCCGGCGATCGGCGGGGTCGGGCCGCCGGCGCACGAGCTCGAGCGCCTCCATGCGGTCGACCATCGCGACCATCGTCGTGCGGTCCACCTGCAGCTGGCGGGCGAGGTCCTGCTGCGACAGCGCGTCGCCCCGGGTCAGCAGCACCAGGGCGGCCAGCTCGCGCGGGTCGACGCCGTACGGCTCCAGCGCCTGCCCGACCAGCGTGGCCAGGTGCAGGTGGGCGCGCTTGAGCAGGTAGTGCAGGCGGAAGCCGGGCGGCGGCGAGCCGGTGTCGTCGTCGGTGGCCATGCCTCGATTCTGCCACCCGACTGATCGTCAGCTACACTGACGATCAGTCGTACTGACGAAAGGATGGCCATCATGAACGAGGTCAGTTTCGGGATCAAGACCACCCAGGTGCACGTCGACTACGCCGACCTCGTCCGGGTGTGGCGCGAGGCCGACGAGGTCCCCGTCCTCGCCGACGCCTGGCTGTGGGACCACCTGGTGCCGATCATCGGGCCGCCGACGACGCCCGGACACGAGGGCTGGACGCTGCTCGCCGCGCTGGCCGCGCAGACGTCGCGGATCCGGCTCGGGCACCTGGTCACGAGCAACCGCTTCCGGTCGCCGGCGCTGCTGGCGAAGATGGCGGCGACGGTCGACATCGTCTCCGGCGGCCGGCTGATCCTCGGGCTCGGCGTCGGCGCGACCGACGCGCACGGCGCGGGGCAGGAGTTCGCCGCCCGCGAGCACGCCGCGTACGGGCTGCCGCTGGTGCCGCCCGCCGAGGGCCGGGCCGCGCTGGCGGAGGCGAGCACGATCGTCCGCCGGTTGTGGAGCGAGGAGTCGTTCGACTTCGACGGCGAGCACTACACGCTGCGCGGCGCCGTCTGCGAGCCCAAGCCGGTACAGCGCCCCGGTCCGCCGCTGCTGATCGGCGCCTACGGGCCGCGGTCGCTGCGGGTCGTCGCCGAGCACGCCGACGTGTGGAACGTGCCCGGTCCGCCGCACTTCGACCTCGCGCTCCTGCGGGAGCGGTCGGCGCTGCTCGACCAGCACTGCGCGGAGATCGGACGCGACCCGGCGACGATCGTCCGCTCCGTCCAGCTGATCGTCGACTACGAGCAGCCCGCGGCCACCCGTGCGATGGTCGAGGAGCTGATCGACGCGGGGTTCGGGCACATCGTCCTCAGCGTGCGCCCGCCGTTCCCCGACGGCGTCGCGCACTGGCTGGCCGACGAGATCATCGCTCCCGTTTATCCGCTGGCGCGGACGGCCACCCGGGCGGTCTGATGGTGCGATGGAGATCATGACGGGCGACGCGTTCGGCCGGGTGCTCGAGCGGTGCCACGCCGCCGCCGGGCGGCCCGGCGTGGCCTTCGCCGTCGTCGAGCGCGACGACGGGCACATCGGCGTCCACGACGCCGCCGCCTACTTCTCCGGGCGGGACGAGTGGCCGGAGCCCGAGCGGCGCGTCTGCGCGGGCCTCGCCGGACGGGTGCTCGACGTCGGCTGCGGTGCGGGCCGGCACGCGGCGGTGCTGGCCGCCGACGGCCTGGACGTCGTCGGCGTCGACACCTCCCCGGGTGCCGTGGCGGTGGCCCGCGCCCGCGGCGTCGACGCCCGGGCGGGGTCGGCGACGGCGCTGCCCGGCGGCGTCGGCACGTTCGACGCCGTCCTGCTGCTCGGCAACAACGTGGGCCTGCTCGGCTCGGCCGCCACGGCGCCGGTGGTGTTGGCCGAGCTGGCCCGGGTGACGGCGCCGGGCGGGCGGCTGCTGCTGTCGGGCCTGGACCCGTTCGACACCGACGACCCCGAACACCTCGACTACCACGGGTGGAACCGCGAGCGCGGCCGGCTGCCCGGCCAGTGCCGCATCCGGCTGCGCGACGGCCGGTTGGCGACCGAGTGGTTCGACTACCTGTTCCTGTCCGAGCCGGAGCTGCGCGCCGTCGTCGACCCGTCGCCGTGGCGCGCCACCCGGTGGGAGCGCGAGGGGCACGGGTACGCCGTCGAGCTCACTCTCGTGCCGTAGCGCCCGCCAGCGCGGCCAATGCCGGCGAGTCCGTCTCGGACACCGAGCGCAGCGCCGTCACGACGGCGTGACCACCGGCCAGCAGCGCGGCGTCGGTGCCGGGCGCGGGCGGGTCGGAGAGGTCGGCGACGGAGATCCGGATGTGCTCGTCGGTGTGCTCGGTCATCGTGGTCTGGACGATGCCGAACTCGGCCAGCGGCGCGGCGCGCAGGTCGCCCACCTCGTCCGGCTCGCGGTCGGGGACGTTGAGGTTGAGCACCGTCCCCGGCCGCTGCTCCAGCAGCACCGGCACCACCCGCGCGACCACGCCGGCCGCCGTCGCCCAGCGCGGGTCCGCGGACGGGCGCTCCAGGCCGAACTCCGCGGCCAGCCCCACGTCGAGCGAGACGGCCAGGCCGCGAGCGCCGTTGATGCCCGCGGTGAGCGCGGCGCCGACGGTGCCCGAGTGCAGGATCGCCCGCCCGACGTTGGCGCCGTGGTTGATCCCCGACAGCACGACGTCGGGCCGGTCGCCGAACGCGCCGTACGCCGCGATCAGCGCGATCAGCCCGGGCGCGGCCCCGACGGCGTACGCGGGCAGGTCGTCGAGGCCGTCCAGCGGCCGCCGCTCCAGCGCGATCCGGTCGCGGTCCTCCAGCCCGGCGACGATGGACGCCCCGCTGCCGCTGAACTGGACCGCCGGCGCCGCCACGACGACGTCCAGGCCGAGGTCGAGGGCGGTCGTGGCCAGCACCCGCAGCCCGGGCGCGTCGATGCCGTCGTCGTTCGTGACGAGCACCCGGGCGGTCACGAGCCGCTCCGTTCCAGCCGTTCCACCTCGACGAGGTCGCGCAGCTTCAGCACCGCCTCGGCGTCGCCGGTGCCGAGCCCGTGCCGCGTGACGTTGAGCATGCCGGCCGCGGCGCCCAGCCGGACCGCGTCCTCGATGTCGCCGCCGCGGGCCAGCGTCGCCGTGACGCCGGCGGTGAGCGAATCGCCGGCGCCGTGCGTGTCGGCCGACTGCAGCCGCGGCATGCGCACGATGCGGACGACGTCGTCGGCGAGCACCAGCAGCGGGTCGTGCGCCCGCGTGACGATCACGTGCTGCGCGCCCTCGTCGTGCACCTCGTGCATCGCCCGGATCAGCGCCTCCTGGTCATCCGTCGCCGCGCGGCCGTCGGCGAGCAGCTCCTCGTGGCTGACCTTGACCACCGTCAGGCCGCTCTCCAGGACGGCGGCCAGCCGGTCGCCCGCGAGGTCCGCGACCACCGGCTTCCCGACGGCGCGCAGGTCCGCGGCCAGCCGCCGGTACGCGTCGGCCGGGAGCGCCTCGCCCGCCTCCGGGTGGTCGGACGGGCCGCTGAGCAGCACGGCGCCCGCGTCCAGCCCGGCGCTCAGCGTCAGGCCGTAGAGCTCGTCCAGCTCGTGCCGCGTGAGCGGGTCGGACGGCGCCTCGGCCACCTCGACCCGCTCGCCGTCGCGGCGGTCGTGGACGTAGGCGCCGTTGCGCCCGGTGCCGTCGACCGCCTTGACGGTGACGCCCTCGTCCTCGATCAGGTGCCGCAGCACGGTCCCGGTCTCGCCGGCCAGGACGCAGCACATCGTCACCGAGACGCCGAGGGTGACGAGCATGCGCGCCTGCCAGACGCCCTGGCCCCCGGCGTGGACGTGGATGTCCGGCCGGCCGGCCTGATCCTCGATCGTCAGCGTGAGCACGGGCGACGGGGCGAACAACGCGACGTCGCTGAGGGTCATGGGCTGTCTCCGTTCGTCCACCGCGACGTACCCAGGCGGCGGTGAATTCACGCCATCGGGGTACGCCATCGGGCAGGATCGGAGCAGGCACACCATCCAGTTCGGGGAGGGCCCGTGGAGGTCAGCGGCATCATCTCGGCCATCGTCATCGGCGCGATCATCGGCGCACTGGGCCGGCTCGTCATCCCGGGGAAGCAGGCCATCCCCATCTGGCTGACCATCGTCATCGGCATCGTCGCGGCGCTCATCGGCACCGCCATCGTGGGCCCGCTGCGCGACACCAGCGGCGTCGACTGGATCGAGATCATCGTCCAGGTCGGCCTCGCCGCCGCCGGTGTGCTGCTGGCCACCAGCATGCGGTCCAAGGGGAACACCTGACGTCAGAGCAACGGCGCGACGGCCCGCAGGTCGGCGACGAAGCCGGCGTACGCCGCGTCCCGGTCCCGGGACCGCAGCACCGCCGACGGATGCACGGTGGCGACCACCATCGTGTCGCCGAGCGGCGGGCCGCCGCCGGGTTCGGCCAGCGGTGAGCCAGCGGCGTGGTCGGCCCATTCCAGCGGCTGCCCGTGCTGTTCGGTCACCCGGAACGAGCGGCCCAGGACCGTCGCGGCCGCGGTGGCGCCGAGCACGACGAGCACCCGCGGCCGGACGGCGGCCAGCTCGGCCCGCAGCCACGGCCGGCAGGCCGCGATCTGCCCGGCGTCGGGCTTCTCGTGGATGCGGCGCTTCCCCTCGCGATGGAACCGGAAGTGCTTGACGGCGTTGGAGACGTAGGCGCGGTCGCGGTCCAGCCCGGCGTCGGCCAGGGCGCGGTCCAGCAGCCGCCCGGCCGGGCCGGCGAACGGCCGCCCCTCGCGATCCTCGACGTCGCCCGGGGTCTCGCCGACCAGCATGAGCGGCGCGTCGCGCGGACCGGCGCCGAACACCGTCTGGGTGGCGTCGCGGTAGAGGTCGCAGGCCTGGCAGTGCTCGGCCGCGGCGCGCAGCCGGGTGAGC
This sequence comes from Jiangella alba, assembly GCF_900106035.1. GTDB lineage: Bacteria > Actinomycetota > Actinomycetes > Jiangellales > Jiangellaceae > Jiangella > Jiangella alba. The sequence continues at coordinate 342,974 of NZ_FNUC01000004.1, read as the reverse complement.
GACCGCGTCCGCGGGACGGTGGCGGCGTCAGGCACGCCGGAGCTTGCCCCGCCGGAACGACGCGAGCGTGGCGGCCAGCCCGTCGTGCACGGAGGTCCGCGGCCGCCAGTCCAGCAGTTGCGCGGCCAGCGTGATGTCGGGGCGGCGGGCCCGGCTGTCGACCGTCGGCGGCTCGACGAAGACGATCTCGGCGGCCGGGCCGGCGATCTCCGCGACCTCCTGGGCGATCGTGTACACCGGCACCGCCTCCGGGCTGCCGATGTTCACCGGCCCCGGGTAGCCGCCCTCGGCCAGCGCCAGCATGCCGGCGACCGCGTCGTCGACGTAGCACAGGGAGCGGGTCTGGGTGCCGGGCCCGGGCACGGTCAGCGGCGCGCCGGCCAGTGCCTGCCGGATGAACCGCGACACCACGCCGCCGTCGTCCAGGCGCATCCGCGGCCCGTAGGTGTTGAAGATGCGCCCGATCGCCGTCCGCAGCGCGTACGTCGTGCGGTAGGCGGTCGTCAGGGCCTCGGCGAACCGGCGTGACTCGTAGTAGGCGCCGTAGCCGTCGGCGGGGTCGACCTGGCCGACGTGGTCCTCGCGGCTGGGCACGTCGCCGGCTGGTCCGTACACCTCCGACGTCGACGCCAGTACGAACCGGGCCGACCGGGAGCGGGCGAGGTCGAGCGCGTTCAACGTGCCCGCGCTGGCGCTGCGCATCGTCGCGACCGGGTCGATCAGGTAGTCGCTGGGCGCGGCCGGCGCCGCGAGGTGGAAGACGACGTCGACCGGTCCGGGCAGCTCGCCGTCCAGCTCGTCGTTGAGATCGCGCCGGAGCAGCGCGAATTCCGGCTCGTCCGCGAGGTGCCGGACGTTCGCCGAGCGGCCGGTCTCGAAGTTGTCGACGCAGGTGACGCGGTGCCCGGACGCCAGCAGCGCGTCGCACAGGTGCGAGCCGAGGAACCCCGCCCCGCCAGTGACCACTGCGTGCGGTCGCAGATCACCGTTGCCCACCATGTTCCGGTGCGTACCCGATGGGGGAGGATCGACACTGCCGACCCGCTCGGGGAGGATGATGGCCCGGTAGGGGCTCGAGTGGCGGAGGACGGGTGTGACCGAACCTGATGCTGGCGACTTCGCCGAGATGGCGCTCGCGCTGCACGACGAGCCCGACGTCGAGCAGACGCTCGAGCGGGTGGTCGAGTACGCACAGCAGGCCACCGTCTGCGACGACGCCGGCCTGATGCTGCAGCGCGGCGGCGGGCGTCTCGAGACCGCCGTCGCCACCGACCCGCGGGTCGGCAAGGCCGACGAACTGCAGACCGCCCTCGGCGAGGGACCGAGCCGGGCGGCCATCGACACCCGCACGTCCATCCTGATCGACGACACCGCCGCCGAGCCGCGCTGGCCGGCGTGGGGCCCGCAGGCCGCCGACCTCGGCCTGTGCAGCGTGCTGTCGGTGTGCCTGCGCACCGGCAACACCACGCTCGGCACGCTCAACCTCTACGGCCACCGGCCGGGCATGTTCGACGACGACGACACCGACGTCGCGGAGATCTTCGCCCGGCACGCCTCGGTCGCGCTCGCGTCGGCGCGCGAGGAGCACGGACTGCGCCAGGCCATCGGCGCCCGGCACCTCATCGGGCTGGCCCAGGGCATCCTCATGGAGCGGTACGGCCTCGACGCCGACCGCGCGTTCGCCGTCCTGCGCCGCTACTCCCGCAACAGCAACGTCAAGCTGCGTGTCGTCGCCGAACGGGTCATCGCCACGGGGCGGTTGCCCGACGAGCCCTGATCCCGGGCCGTTCGGCCGGTTTGCCCCGGGAACCCGTGGGTAACCGGGGGTGATGACTGTCGGGGTGATGCGGATCGTCCGGAGAACGGAGGCCGGACGACGCAGCGATGTGGTGGTGCCGAGTCCGGACGAGCCAGGTGCTCGAGTCGACTCGGCGTCGTGGTGGGAGTACGGGCTGTGCCGGGGGTGGGACGCAGACCTGTTCTGCGTCCCCGAGGGGGTGTCGCCCAGCCGCAGACGCGCTCAGGAGACCCGTGCGAAACGGATCTGCGAGACCTGCCCGGTCCGGGACCGTTGCCTCGCCGAGGCGATGGAGCGGGACGAGCAGTACGGCGTGTGGGGCGGCCTGGACACCGAGGAGCGGCGGCAGCTGGAGCGGCGGCGACGGGGGATGCGCCGCTCCAGCTGACCGCGTCGTCAGCCCGGCCGGCGCTGCTCGTCCGAGACGACGTCGGGGCCGGTCCGGTCCGGATTCGGCGCGGCGTCGCGCGGCGAGGCGGGGTCCGGGGCGTCGGCGTCAGAGGCGTCGGGGTGCAGGGTGTCGGCTGTGCGGCGCCGTTCGGCGGCCGCCGCGGCCTCGTCGCCGGCGGTGGCGGTCAGCCGCTCGGCCTCGGCCTCCTGCTCCGCGGCCACTGCCCGTGCGTGCCGGGCCTGCGCGGCGCGTTCGTCGGCCTCGGCGCGGTGCATCTCGGCGGCCCGCTCGGCCGCGGCGGCCTGCTGCCGCTCCTGGACGGCCGCCTCGCGGCGGGCGGCGCTGCGGCGACGGCGCGACAGCAGCCACGCGGCGACGGCGACGAGCACCACGATGATGACCAGCACCACGATGAGCTCGGTACTCATGGGGTACCTCCCTCCGCCGCGGCCACGGTGGCCGCGGCATCCGGCACCCGTACCCGCCCCGGCCGCGGGCATGCCGCGCGGTCCGCACCGCCCGAGGTCAGGCTGGTGGCGGCACCGGCTCCTCGCGAACGATGTCGCGGGCCGGCTTGTCCTCGCGCAGCCCTTCGAACGACGGGTGACGCAGCGTGCCGGCGCCGGTCCACTCGGCGAACTCGACCTCGGCGACCAGGTCGGGCCGGACGAAGACGGCGTCGCGCTGCGGCTGGCGGCCGGTGAACGGGCTCTCGTCGGTGCGAAGGCCCTCCAGCCGCCGGAGCAGGCGGGCGCGGGTGGCGTCGTCGAAGCCGGTGCCGACCTTGCCGGCGAACCGCAGCGCGCCGTCGTCGTCGTGGTAGCCGGCCAGCAGCGCGCCGAGTGAACCCGCCAGCCGTCCCCGCCCCGCGATCCAGCCGCCGATGACGACCTCCTGCCTGCGCACGTTCTTGATCTTCAGCCAGTCGCGGCTGCGCCGGCCCGGCTGGTACCGGCTGGCCAGCCGCTTCGCGACGACGCCCTCCAGTCCTTGGCGGCGGGTCGCGTCGAGCAGGACGTCGCCGTCGCCGCGCTGGTAGTCGGGCACCTGCCAGTGCGGCCCGGTCAGCCCGAGCGCGGCCAGCTCGCGGCGCCGCTCCTCGTACGGCGTGTCCAGCAACGACCGGCCGTCGAGGTGGAGCAGGTCGAAGATCACGTAGACGACCGGCACGGCCTGCGCCTGGTGCCGGATGTCGGCGTCGGAGGCCAGGTGGATGCGCGGCTGAATGCGCTGGAAGCTGGGCCGGCCGTCGTCGCCGAACGCGACGATCTCGCCGTCGAGCACCAGCCGATGCGCGCCGACGGCGTTCGTCAGCGGCCGCAGCTCGGGGTACTGCCGGGTGAAGTCGCGCCCGTTGCGCCCGACGAGGCGGAGCCGGCCGGGCTCGCCGAACGCGAGCGCGCGGACGCCGTCCCACTTGATCTCGAAGCCCCACGCGTCCTGGTCCGGCGGCAGCGTCGACAGCGTGGCGGCCATCGGCAGCAGGGACGGCGGCAGCGGCTCGCCGTCGTCGGCCGGGCCGTCCATGCGGTGGATCATCCAGTCGTCGCCGCGGGTGCGGAACAGCGCGAACCGGCCCTGGACCTTCGCGCCGTGCAGCCGGGCCACGACCTTGTCGTCGCGGAACTTCTCCGCCTCGTAGGTGCCGTGGTCCCAGATCGTGAGGGCGCCGCCGCCGTACTGGCCGGCCGGGATCTCGCCGTCGAAGTCGAGGAACTCCAGCGGGTGGTCGTCGGTGCGGACGGCGAGCCGGTTCTCGTCGGGCGTGCGGGGGAAGCCGCGGGGCAACGCCCACGACGCCAGCACGCCGTCGTGCTCGAGCCGCAGGTCCCAGTGCAGCCGGCGGGCATGGTGCTCCTGGACGACGAACCGCCCGCCGGAACCATCGTCGTCGCTCATCCGTTCCATCGTCGCCGGGGAGCACCCCGCCGACAAGCGCGAACGCCGGAATACCCGGCGCTATCGGGACGTTCCTCTAGCTGGAAGTCCCCGGTAGGCCGCCATCGGCCCGGGGCTTCGGGAGCCGGATCGAGAGATCCGCGGGCTCCCGCAGGGCAACCCACCAACGCAACCACCGACGGTCCGCGCCTGAGTGCGCGCGCCCGGGCGTGCCATGGGCCGCCACGACAACGTTGAGACACGAGGGAGACGAACGAATGACGATGGTGCAGGAGCAGGTGCGCTCCCCGGACCGGGGGCGCGACGAGGACTACGACCTCGTCGGTCAGTACCTCAAGCAGATCGGCACGACGCCGCTGCTGTCGGCGGCCGAGGAGGTCGAGCTGGCGCGTCGCATCGAGGCCGGCGTGTACGCGGCGTCGCTGCTGGACGACACCAAGCCCGGCCGGCGCCGCGACGAGCTGGCGGCGCTGGTCCTCGACGGCGAGCAGGCCCGCGACCACATGATCCGCGCGAACCTGCGGCTGGTCGTGTCCGCGGCGCGCAAGTACTACCGCAACAGCGGGCTGCCGTTCCTCGACATCGTGCAGGAGGGCAACCTGGGCCTGATCCGCGCGGTCGAGAAGTTCGACTACGCGAAGGGGTTCAAGTTCTCGACCTACGCGATGTGGTGGATCCGGCAGGCCATCGAGCGCGGCAAGGCCGAGCGGGCGCGCACCATCCGGCTGCCGGTGCACGTCCTCGAGACGCTGTCCAAGCTGGGCAAGGCCGAGCGCAAGCTCACCGTCGACCTCGGCCGCGACCCCACGGCGGACGAGCTGGCCGCCGAGATCGACCTCACCCCGGCCCGGGTCATCGAGCTGCGCCGCATCCGCCGCGACACCGTCAGCCTCGACACCCCGGTCGGCGACGAGGGCACCGCCAGCATCGGCGACCTCATCGAGGACACCGAGACGCCGCAGGCCACCGACGTCATCGAGTTCCAGGCGCTCGGTGAGCAGGTGCGCGACCTCGTCAACACGCTGGCCCCCCGCGAGGCGCTGATCGTCTCGATGCGCTTCGGCCTCGAGGACGGCGAGCAGCACACCCTGCAGGAGGTCGCCGAGCGCGTCGGCCTCACGAAGGAGCGGGTGCGGCAGCTGGAGAAGCTGGCGCTGGCCGAGCTGCGCGACCCCGCGCGGCACCAGCCGCTGATCGAGTGGGCTGGCTGACGCTGCCTCCGGCCGCAGCGCACCCGGCACGGATGCTGTGACGATGACGTCCGCCATGATCATCCAACTTTTGGGCTGCTCTGACAGCCCAGAAGTTGGATGGTCTCTCTGTCAAGCAACTCGACATCGAAGTGTCATGGCCGGACGGCCGGCCGTCAGGCAGCGCACGCCCGAGCCCGGGGACGGCGACTGAGCTCACCCGGCGAGGAACGACAGCCGTAGCTTGCGGTCGCGGTTGTCGACGTTGGAGTCGACGACGACGACGCTCTGCCAGGTGCCCAGCGCCGGCGCGCCGCCCAGCACGGGCAGCGTCAGCGACGGCGCGATGAAGGCGGGCAGCACGTGGTCGCGGCCATGGCCGAGGCTGCCGTGGCGGTGCCGGTAGACGTCCTCGCGCGGCAGCAGCCGGTCGACCGCGCCGGCGAGGTCGGGCTCGGTGCCGGAGCCGGTCTCGATCAGCGCCAGCCCGGCCGTCGCGTGCGGGACGAACAAGTGGCACAGGCCGTCGCCGCGGCCACGGCAAAACTCGAGCACGTCGCGGGTCACGTCGGTGACCAGATCGGTGCCGGTGCGCAGGTCGATGATCCGGCTGTCCACGGGTCCATTCTGACGGGTCGGGTCGGCGCGCGTTCCGGAAGGTGGAGGTGTGCCCGTAACCTTCTGGCCAGCGAGGTGATCAGACTGCGCAGCGGGCGCCAACGGGAGGCGAGCGATCATCGGGGAAGACTTCGAGGTCGTGTTCGACGCGGCGCGCGCGGGTGCGCCGTGGGCCTTCGAACGCCTGTACACCGATCTCGCGCCGGTCGTCACGGGCTATCTGCGGCTCCAGGGCGCCGCCGAGCCCGACGACCTGACCAGTGAGGTCTTCCTCGGGGTGTTCGCCGGGCTGGCCTCGTTCGAGGGGACGGAGCCGCAGTTCCGGTCGTGGGTCTTCACCATCGCGCACCGCCGCCTGATCGACGAGCGGCGGCGGGCCGCGCGCCGTCCCAGCGAGCCGACCGACGACCCCGCCACGCTCGACGGGCCCGGCGGCGACGCCGAGGCGGAGGCCATCGACGCGCTCGGGCTGCGGCGCGTGTACGAGCTGTGCGCGACGCTCTCCGCGGAGCAGCGCGAGGTCGTGCTGCTGCGCGTCGTCGGCGACCTCACCGTCGAGCAGGTCGCCCGGACGGTCGGCCGGTCCGTCGGCGCGGTGAAGGCGCTGCAACGACGCGGCCTCACCGCGCTGCGAAAAAAAATCGACTGACCCCGTACCCCTGGGCGTACCCGCGTCGATTACCAGGACGAGATGCTCCCGCTGCACCTACTCGACGAGGATGCCGTCGAGGCCCTGCTGACCGGCCGCCCGGTCACGCCCGGACTCGCGCCGCTGGCCGGCGCCGTCGGGCAGCTCCGCGCTGCCGCGCGGCAGCCGGTGCGGCCGTCCGAGGAGCTGGCGCGGCGCATGGCCACGGGCGACTTCTCCGGCATCCCGCCAGCACCGCTGAGCCCTGAGCCGGCCGGCCGTCGCCGCATCCGGGCGTGGCTCACCGGGGTCAGCCCGCGTGCCCGCGTCGTCACCGGCGCCGTGGTCGTGTTCACGGGCCTCACCGCGGCCACGGCCGCGGGTGCGCTGCCCGGCGGAGCGCAGGCCCACGTCGAGAAGTTCATCGAGACGGTGACGCCGATCAGCTTCCAGCACGATGAGCCCGGCACCGACGTCGTCGAGGACGTCAGCGACACCGGCACCACCACCGAGCCCGACACGGGCCGCCCCGAAGACCCCGGCGAGCCGGTGAGGCCACCCGGCAAGCCGGAGACCCCGCCCGGGAAGCCCCCGGAGAAGCCGGACAACCCGAACAAGCCCGAGGAGCCGCCGGGTAAACCGCCCGAGAAGCCCGACAACCCGAACAAGCCCGAGAGTCCGCCGGGCAAACCAGAGAAGCCGGAGAAGCCCGGTAACGAGGGCAACGGAAACGGCAACTCCGGCAACGGCAATTCCGGTAACGGCCAGGGCAATTCCGGGAACAACGGGAACGGCAACGGCAACGGGAATTCCGGTAACGGCAACAACGGCAACGGAAACGGCCCTTAAGGGCCCCGAGAACGCCCGACGTACCACGACGACGTCGGGTGCAGGTTGCGGCCCCGGTTCGCTGCGGAGGCCGGGGTCGCAACCTCAATCTTTCGCCGGGTTCCGGTGGCGTCCGAATGGGCGCCGCCGGACCGGGTAAGCGGACGCACGTCGCCCATTCGGGAGGAGGCGCGGTGTCCGAGTCCGCAGCCGATCAGACCACCCGGCCGGAGCCCCAGTTGCTCGGCATCTACCTCAACGACCACCTGGCCGGCGCCACCGCCGGAGTCCAGTTGGTGCGCCGGCTGGCTCGCAAGATGCACGGCAGACCGGTGGAGGAGCCGCTGGCCGGCCTGGCGGCGGACGTCCGGGCCGACCGCGACGAGCTGGTCGAGATCATGGACGAGCTGGAGGTGCCGGTCCGCCGCTACAAGCTGTACACGGCCGCTGCCGCCGAGCTGGCCGGCCGGCTGAAGTTCAACGGCCATCTGCTGACCCGGTCACCGCTGAGTGTGATCGTGGAGCTGGAGATGCTGCGGCTCGGCATCGAGGGCAAGGCCAGCGGCTGGCGGACCCTGCGCACCGTCGGCGCGGAGCGCGGCCGCCCCGACGTCGCCCGCGTCGACCGGCTGCTGGAACGGGCCGCCGAGCAGGCGGCGGTGGTCGAGACGCTGCGGGTCAGGGCCGCGGCGCGGGTGTTCGGCGCCGCGGCCTGACCCGTCCGCGTCAGACCGAGCGCTGGTAGGCGCGGAACGCCCGGGTCGCCAGCCAGGCCATGACGAGCGTCAGCGCGGCCAGCAGGCCGGCCCGGCCGAGGACGGCGGACCAGTCGGGGTGGCCGAGCAACGCGTCGCGGCTGGCCCGGGCGGCCCAGTCGACCGGGTTGTAGCGGGCGGCGGTGCCGACCCAGCCGGGCAGCAGCGCCGGCGCCATCATCACCGTCGACATGAACGCCAGCGGCAGCGTCAGGAACTGCGACACGCCGATCAACGACTCCTGCGACCGCAGCGTCAGCGCCACCGCGCAGGACAGCGCCGCGAAGATCACCGCGAGCAGCGTGGCGCACAGCAACACCACGAGCACGCCGGCCACGCCGCCGTCGTACCGAGCACCGGCCAGCAGACCGACCCCGAACACGATCAGCGACTGCACGACCGTGACGACCGCCTGGTAGGCCAGTGCGCCGGTGATCAGCGCGCCCCGGCTCACCGGCGACGTCAGGTTGCGGTCCATGACGCCGCGCTGCATGTCGTCGATGAACGCGGTGCCGGCCCAGCCGGCCGACATCATCGCCGTCATGACGACCACGCCGGGGGTGAGGTACTCCAGGTAGGAGATGCCGCCGAAGCCGGGCAGGTCGGCGACCCGCTCGAACAGCGCGCCGAAGAGCAGCAGCCACACCATCGGCTGGATCAGCGTGAACGCCAGGTACACCGGCTGGCGGCGCAGGATGCGCAGCGAGCGGGCGATCAGGTAGGCCGTGTGCCGCAGCGCCAGGCCGCGGGGGACGTCGGGGCGGGCCGGCGCCACGGGGGCGAGCGTCGCGCTCATGCCGCCACCTCCGTCGCGGCCAGACCGGCGCGGTCGGCGCTGTGGAAGGACCGGCCGGCGTGGCGCAGGTAGACGTCGTCCAGCGACGGCCGGGCGACGGTGACGGAGGCGAGCGGGACGCCGGCGCCCTCCAGCGCGGCGAGCAGCCCGGGCAGCGTCGCAGCGCCGTTGCCGACGCTGGCGTGCAGCCGGGCGCCGTCGACGCCGACCTCACCGACGCCGCGGACGGCGGCGATGGCGGTCCGGGCGGCGAGCTGCTGACCCGGGTCGGCCAGCTCGACCTGGACGGTGTCGCCGTCGAGGCCGCCCTTCAGCTCCTCCGGCGTGCCCTCGGCGACGACCTGGCCGCGGTCGATGATGACCAGGCGGTCGGCCAGGTGGTCGGCCTCCTCCAGGTAGTGGGTGGTGAGCAGGACGGTGACGCCGTCGGCCTGCGTGACGCCGGAGATCTCGGCCCACATGTCGGCGCGGGCCTCGGGGTCCAGGCCGGTGGTCGGCTCGTCGAGGAACAGCACCCGCGGCCGGTGCATGAGCGCCAGGGCCACGTCGAGCTTGCGCTGCATGCCACCGGACCACGTCTTCGTGACGCGGTGCGCGGCGTCGGCCAGCCCGAACCGCTCCAGCAGCTGGTCGCCGCGGGTGCGGATGTCCGAGCGCGAGAGGCCGTAGATGTGGCCCTGCAGCGTGAGGTTCTCGCGGCCGGTGGCGGTCGGGTCGAAGCACGGCTTCTGCGGGACGTAGCCGATGGCGTGCCGGACCCGGCCGGGTTGCGTCGCCACGTCCAGCCCGGCGACCACGGCGCTGCCGCTGTCGGGCGTCGAGAGCGTGGTGAGGATCTTCGTGGTGGTGGACTTGCCGGCGCCGTTCGGGCCGAGCAGTCCGAACACGGTGCCACTGGGGACCGCGAAGCCGACGCCGGACAGCGCCCGGACGGCCTTCGCTCCCTTGCCGTAGGTCTTGACCAGACCCTCGGCCTCGATGGCGTGCTGCATGGGTGGATCTCCTTCCGATGGGAAGGAACCGGTGCCGCACGGTGCCGCCCGTATCCTGGGTGGTGCAGGACCTGGGATCGGGGCGATCCGCGAGGTGAGTCTCCGGTTCCTGGTTTTCGATCGGCTCCCGGCCGTGGTGTTGCAGCACCGTGGCCGGGAGCCGTTGCTCGTTACGTGCCCTCGTCGCGGCCGAACGCGAGGTCGTCGGCGAACTCGGCGCTGAGCTTCGCCTCGATCTCCTCCGGCGGCACGCCGTCGCGGCGCAGCTCGTGCATGCGCTGCCACATGGCGAACCCGCCGAGGCTGCCGTCGCGGAGGTCGGCCAGCAGGTTCTCGACGAACGCGGTCTCGGCCGCGAGCAGCGCGGCGGAGAACTCGGCCTCGATCATGAACAGCCGCGGCAGCCCGACCACCTTCGCCTCCTCGAACATCGCGTCGACCGCCTTCTGCTGGAAGCGCAGGTTGCGCAGGCGCTGGCCGAGCAGCTCGATCACTTCGTCCGGCGGCAGCGCGCCGGCCAGCGACAACGCGGCCTCGAACTGGGTGAACTCCTTCTTCGGCGTGCTCAGCAGCTCGACCATCCAGTCGACCATGACCTGGCTGCCGGACTCGGTGATGGCGTAGACGGTCCGCTCCGGCCGCCGGCCCTCGCGCACCGTCTCGGCCGCCTCGATCAGCCCGCGCTTCTGCAGCGACTCGACGACGGAGTACAGCGAGCCGTAGTTCAGCTTGATGCTGTCTTCCTTGCGCCGCTCGCGCATGGTGCTGGACATCTCGTACGGGTGCATCGGCCGCTCCGCCAGCAGCACGAGCACGGCCAGCGCCAGCGGGTTGGACGGACGGGTCGCGGCCACGACGCCTCCTCGCTCGTTCGAATACTCGACTTCGAGTATTCGCCTCCGAGTGGGCGTTGTCAACTAGGCTGCGAAGCATGTCCAGTGGTCAGGTCATCGTCACGACGACGGTCGACGACGAGGAGGCGGCGCGCGAACTGGCCGCCGGTGTCGTCGCGGCGCGGCTCGGGGCCTGCGCGCAGCTCGTCCCCGTCACCAGCGTCTACCGGTGGGAGGGCGAGGTGCGGACGGAGCCCGAGTGGCGGGTCGAGATCAAGACCACGGCGGCCCGTGCGGAGGCGCTGACGGCGCACCTGCGCGAGGTGCATCCGTACGACCTGCCGGAGGTCGTCGTCACGCCCATCGTCGGCGGCAGCGAACCGTACCTGGCCTGGGTCGACGCCGAGTCGAGCTGACCGCCGAGGGAGTCCGGGCCCGCGTTCGGGACGCGGGCCCGGCCACCCGGTGCGCCGGATCGGCGCGGGCACCCCCGTGACGGGCACGCCGGCCCGCCGTATCTGATGACCCGCGACCCGGGTGGACGGTTGCATCGAGGTTGCGACGCGATCGATTGCCAGCGCAAAGGATCTTGCTTCCGGGCGCTCGCCGTGCCAGAGTGACGTCCTCGTGTTGATCCAGGGAGACCTTGACAGTCCGCACGACGCTCAGTAAAGGTAGGCGTCGGATGACATCGGCACCTCGTCCCCGCGTTGGGTGCCGACCACTGGAGGCTTGGCAGGACTCGGGGTGGAGTCCAGGCCTCCCGAACCGATGGTGGTGAAGCGTCCGTGAGCAACGACGTCGCTGTGCAGGCCCGCGACTTCGGTGGCTGCACGATCCTGACCGTTCCCGGCGATCTCGACGCCGCGCTGGCCGACGAGATCCGGTGGGCCGCCAGTGCCGCCGAGAGCCGTCACGTCGTCGTCGACCTGGGCCGGGCCGGCTCGGTCGAGCCGTTGGCGGCGACGGTGCTGGTCGGGTTGCACCAGCGCATCCACGCGAGAGGCGGCGGCGTCTGCGTCGTCACCCGCGACCTCGGGGTGCGCGCCCAGTTGGAGCGGTCTGCGGCCGGACCCGCGCCCCGCTGCTACACCGAGATCGGCGACGCCCTCGAGGCGTCCATGTCCGAGCGCCAGGCCGGGCTCGCCCGGCTCGCCTGAGCACCGGGCGGTGGACGACGCCAGCACGCCGTCCACCGCCGCTCCTGAGCCACCTCAGCCGAGCGTGGCCAGCTCCTCCGGCGAGAGCACGAGGTCGACGGCCGCGGCGGAGTCGCGGATCGTCTCCGGCCGGCTCGACCCCGGAATCGGGATCACGTGCTCGCTCTTCGCCAGCATCCAGGCGAGGCACACCTGCTGCGGGCTGACGCCGTGCGCGGCGGCCACGCGGGCGAACGGCTCGTGCGCCGAGCCGAGGTCGCCGGCGCGGGAGATGCCGCCGAGCGGGCTCCACGGCAGGAACGCGATGCCGCGTCGGTCGCACAGCTCCAGTTCCGGCTCGCTGCTGCGGAACCGCGGCGAGAACTGGTTCTGCACCGACACCAGGCGGCCGCCCAGCACGTCGTCGGCGAGCGCGATCTGCTCAGGGTTGGCGTTCGAGATGCCGGCCATGCGGATCTTGCCGTCGTCGAGCAGGTCGCGCAGGGCGCCGACGGACTCCTCGTACGGGACGTAGGGGTCGGGCCGGTGGAACTGGTAGAGGCCGATCGCGTCGACGCCCAGGCGCTTCAGCGACGCGTCGCAGGCCCGCTTCAGATAGTCCGGTGCGCCGTTGCGCGACCACGTGCCGTCGCCGGGGCGCAGGTGGCCGCCCTTCGTGGCGACGAGGACGCCGGACGTGTCGCCGCCGTAGCTCGCCAGCGCCGTGGCGATCAGCGTCTCGTTGTGGCCCACCTCGTCGGCGTGCAGGTGGTAGGCGTCGGCGGTGTCGATGAACGTGACGCCGGCGTCGAGGGCCGCGTGGATCGTGGCGATCGAGCGGGACTCGTCGGGCCGGCCCTCGATGGACATGGGCATGCCGCCCAGCCCGATGGCGCTGACCTGGACGTCGCCGATGCGGCGGAACTGCATGGGAAGGGACCTCCGGGGATCGGGTGTGTGGGTCCAGTCTTCGTGCGGGCTGCTCGGTGTGTCCAACAGGAGAACCCGAACGAATTCAGAAGCTACGATTCTCAATCGTGGAACTGCGGCACTTGGAGCATTTCGTCGCCGTCGCCGAGGAGGGTCACTTCACCCGGGCGGCGCAGCGGCTGATCATCAGCCAGTCCGGGCTGTCGGCGTCCATCCGGACGTTGGAGCGCGAGCTGGGAGCGGCGCTGTTCCACCGCAACACCCGGCAGGTCAGCCTCACCGAGGCGGGCCGTGCGCTGCTGGCGGAGTCGCGCCGCACCTTGGCGTCGGTCGAGGCGGCGCGCGAGGCCGTGGCCGCCGTCAACGGCCTGCTGCGCGGCACGGTGCGCATCGGCGCCGAGCAGTGCCTGGGCGCCGTCGACGTCCCCGGCCTGCTGGCCCGGTTCCGGTCCGCGCACGCCGGCGTGGAGGTGCGCCTCGACCAGGCCGGCTCGGCCGCGCTGCTCGACGGCGTCCGGACCGGCGTCCTCGACGTCGCGTTCCTGCCGGTCGTCGCGCCGCCGCCGGAGGGCGTCGACCTCATCCCGCTCGGCGCCGAGGGCATGGTCGTCCTGTGCCGCCCGGACCACCCCCTGGCCGGGCGCGGCAGCATCGGGCTGGACCGCCTGCACGGCACGGCGTTCGTCGACTTCCAGGAGGAGTGGGGCGCCCGGCAACTGGCCGACGCCGCGTTCGCCGCGGCCGGCCTGGACCGCCGGGTGACCATGGAGGTCAACGACGTCCACACACTGCTCGACCTCGTCGGCCACGGCCTCGGCGTCGCGCTGGTGCCCGAGCACGTCACCCGCAAGCGGGCCGCCCAGGGGCTGGACGTCCTCCAGGTCGAGGACGCCCTGCCGCGCTGGGCGGTCTCCGTCGCGCTGCCGGCCGCCCAGCGTCGCGGGGTCGCCGTCGACCGCCTGCTCGGGCTGCTGCGGGCACCCTAGGCCGCGGCGGCGCCGACCCGGGCGCGCAGCTGGGTCAGGATGCGGGCCAGCAGCCGCGACACCTGCATCTGGGTGACGCCGAGCTCCTTGGCGATCTCCTGCTGGGTCCAGCCCTTGAAGAAGCGCAGGTACAGAATCTGGCGGTCGCGCTGCTTCAGGTCGCGGCAGGCCGGGGCCAGCGCGACCACGGCCTCGGCGCGGGCGAAGCCGTCGTCGTCCTGGCCGAGCGTCTCGGCCAGTGGGGTCTCCTCGCCGCCGGTGCCGCGGTAGTCGATGGAGGCCACCGTGAAGCACTCGTGCGACGCGCGGGCCTCCAAGACGTCCTCCAGTTCGACATCGAGGTGCTCGGCCAGCTCGGCCGGTGTGGGAGCCGCGCCCTTGGCCTGTGAGATCTCCGCCGTGGCGGCGGTGACCCGGGCGTGCAGCTCCTGGACCCGGCGCGGCGGCCGGACCGTCCAGCCGTGGTCGCGGAAGTACCGCTTGACCTCGCCGGTGATGGTGGGGACCGCGAAGGACACGAAGTCCCTGCCGCGGTCGGGGTCGTACCGCTGCGCGGCGTTGACCAGGCCGAGGCTGGCGACCTGCAGGAGGTCGTCGCGCTCGATGCCGCGCCCGGAGTAGCGCCGGGCGATCGACTCGGCCAGCTTCAGGTGAAGGAGAACGACCTCGTCGATGAGGCGCTGACGCTGCCGGCCGGAACTCGTGGCGGCCCGCCGGAGCAGGTCGTTGGTGAGTTCGTGACGGTCGGCCTTCTGGTGCTGGTGGTTGTCCGTCGTCGCGAGAACGTGGGTCTGCACGGCCTACACCTCATCCAGAATGAAGCGGAAGTGGCGATTGCTTGACCACGTGCCTCCCACCGAATCACAGTTACGCGTTCGTTATCAACCCCCTCCCGAACAGAAAGGTCCGTCTACTCCTCGGCAGCGGCCGCGGGCGGAGTCGCTGAACAGGGCGGATGGGGCGTGGTGGGCGGTCCGGACCGCGACCGAACCGGGCCCGGACGCACCGCTGCCCCCGTACCTGCGAGAGGTGCGGGGGCAGCGGAGCGACAGGTTGATCAGACCGGACGAACCGCGTCAGCCTGCGGGCCCTTCGGGCCCTGGGTGATCTCGAACTCCACCCGCTGGTTCTCGTCCAGCGTGCGGTAGCCGTCGGACTGAATCGCCGAGTAGTGCACGAAGACGTCCGGCTCGCCGTTGTCCTGTGCGATGAAGCCGAAGCCCTTCTCGGCGTTGAACCACTTGACGGTTCCCTGTGCCATGTGCCGTGTCCTCCTACGGGACGGTGACGAAGGCCGCACCGTGCGACCTCCGGGTTGCTGCCGCCGTCTCCCGCTACCACAGTGCTGGAGGCACAGAGAAGCGAAAAACGCCCGCGATAACATCCCACGGGCGTTCAAGGACGTGCGAGGAACTGTTACTGCAACCGCGGAAACAGTACCACCTTGGGCCCGCGCCGGGAAGCATACGATGATCGAACGCTAGTTGCACAAGTGTGTATCCCACTTTGTGAACGCGACGTGTCAGGGCAGCTTCCAGTCGACGGGCGGTGCGCCCAGCCCCTGCAGGAGCTCGTTTGCCCTACTGAACGGGCGTGAGCCGAAGAAACCGTTGCGTGCCGACATGGGGCTCGGGTGGGCCGACTCAATGCATGGAACGTTACCAAGTAGTGGCCGGAGATTTCTCGCATCGCGACCCCAGAGGATGGCCACGAAAGGCGTTCCACGTCCGACGAGCGCCCGGATGGCTTGCTCGGTGACTTCTTCCCACCCCTTTCCCCGGTGCGCGCCGGGATTTCTCGGCGCCACCGTCAGGGCTCGGTTGAGCAGCAGCACACCGTGCTCGGTCCACGGGGTGAGGTCGCCGTTGGCGGGCGCCGGGTGGCCGAGGTCGGCGGCGTACTCCTGGAAGATGTTGACGAGGCTCGGCGGTAGCGGCCGCACCTCCGGCGCCACCGAGAAGCTCAGCCCGACGGCGTGGCCCGGCGTCGGGTACGGGTCCTGGCCCACGATGAGCACCCGGACGTCGTCGAACGGCTGGGTGAACGCGCGCAGGACGTTGGGCCCGGAGGGGAGATAGGTGCGGCCGGCGGCCAGCTCGGCGCGCAGGAACTCGCCCATGGCGGCGATGCGCGGGGCGACCGGTTCGAGGGCGCGCGCCCAGCCGGGATCGACGAGTTCGGAGAGCGGCCGAGCAGTCATGGCGGCCACCTTATAGAAGGTGTGCCCCTGCGTCAGTCGGCGCCGGCGACGAGCGGTTCGAGCATGACGTCGGGGTGCCGGCGCTGCACGGACGCCAGCCGCCACTTGTCCGGGAACAGCGCCAGCAGGGCGCCGTCGCGGCGCTCGGCCACCTCGACGCCGGCCTCGGCGTTCAGCAGCGGCGTGCCGTCGGTGTCGGTGCGCCGGGCCAGCCCGTAGGGGAGGGAGTCGAGGGCGACCGGCACGCCGAACTCCTGGCCGAGGCGGGTCGTGGCGACCTCGAACTGCAGCGGCCCGACTGCGGCCAGGATCGGCGAGCCGTCGCCGCGGCGGTTCGAGGTGAGGATCTGGACGACGCCTTCCTCGGCCAGCTGCTCGATGCCCCGGCGGAACTGCTTGGCCTTGCTGGTGTCGGTGGTGCGCGCGGTGACGAAGTGCTCGGGCGCGAACGACGGCATCGGCGGAAAGGCGACCGGCGCGCCGTCGGCGTACAGGGTGTCGCCGACGGTCAGGGCGTTCGCGTTGACCAGGCCGACGATGTCGCCGGGGTAGGCGATGTCGATGGTCTCGCGCTCGCGGCCGAGCATGGTGCGGGCGTACTTGGTGGCGAACGGCCGGCCGGTGGCGGCGTGCGTGACGACGGCGCCGCGCTCGAACCGTCCGGAGCAGACCCGGACGAAAGCGAGGCGGTCGCGGTGGGCCTTGTCCATGCCGGCCTGCACCTTGAACACCAGCCCCGAGAACGGCGCGTCGACGGGCCGCGGCGTGCCCTCGGCGTCGGGCCGGGCGGTGGGCGGCGGGGCCAGCGCGACCACTGCGTCGAGCAACTGGCGCACCCCGACGTTCACCACGGCGGCGCCGAACAGCAGCGGCGTCGACGTGCCGGCGTGGAACGTCTCGAGGTCGAGGGTGTCGAGCAGCGAGACCTCGTCGAGCGCCGTGCCCCAGGCGTCGGCGTGCCGCTCCTTCGCCTCGGCCGCCGTGAGCACCTGCTCTTCGGCGATGCGCGCGCCGCCGGGCGCCCGCTCGAACGCCGTCATGGTCTCGTCGTCGCGGTCGAGCAGCCCGTGGAACGTGCCGGCCTCGCCGACCGGCCAGTTCAGCGGCGTGGCCGTCAGCCCGATGCGCTGGTCGAGCTCGTCGACCAGCTCGAGGACGTGCATGCCCGGCCGGTCCCACTTGTTGACGAACGTGATGACCGGGACGCCGCGGTGCCGGCACACGTCGAACAGCTTCAGCGTCTGCGGCTCGAGCCCCTTGGCGGCGTCGAGCAGCATGACCGCGCAGTCGACGGCGGCCAGCACCCGGTAGGTGTCCTCGGAGAAGTCGGCGTGCCCCGGCGTGTCGAGCAGGTTGACGACGTGGCCCTGGTACTCGAACTGCAGCGCCGCCGACGTGACGGAGATGCCGCGCTCCTGCTCCATCGTCATCCAGTCGGAGATGGTGCCGCGCCGGCCCGCCTTGCCGTGCACCGCGCCGGCCTCGCCGATGACCCGCGCGTGCAGCGCCAGCGCCTCGGTGAGCGTCGACTTCCCGGCATCGGGATGGCTGATGACGGCGAACGTCCGGCGCCGCGCCGCCTCGGCGGCGACGCCGGAGGCAGCAGCCGGCGACGCGGCGGAGACAGGGGGCATGGCGCCAATTCTACGTGCGCCCCTCACCCTCCCCGCCGCCAACTCGAGGCGAGGCTGGGGCTGTGGGATGACTTTCCGGTCTTGGTCGTCTTCGGGTCATCCCCTCACCGCCGACGACGTGCTGCGCCACCCGCACCGCACGGTCGACCGCATCCGGCGCTACGTCCACCTCCGCTCCACCGCCTCAGTCAACGGGGGTGTGCGGGGGTGGCGGGATGTGGCGGTAGGTCGGCGCGATCACGCCTGGGCGGCGACGGCCGGCCGCCGGAGGATCGAAGGATGAGCAGAGCGCTACTCGTCATCGACGTCCAGGAGTCGTTCCGGCAGCGGCCGATCTGGGAGCTGATCTCCGACCCCGACATCGCCACCAAGGCGGGCCGGCTGGTCGAGCACGCCCGCGCGCAGGGTGACCTCGTCGTGTGGGTGCTGCACACCGAGCCGGGCACCGGCACCGTCTTCGACCCGGAGCGGGGCTACGTCCAGCTGCTGCCCGGCCTCGACCCGCGGCCCGGCGAGCCGGTGCTGACGAAGTCGTCGCACAACGCGTTCACGACGACCGCGCTGCAGCAGCTGCTGACCGAGCGCGGCATCCGCGAGGTGGTGATCAGCGGCATCCGCACCGAGCAGTGCTGCGAGACGACGGCGCGGCTGGCGTCGGACCTGGGCTACCGGGTGACGTTCGTACTGGACGCGACCGCGACGAACCCGATCGAGGCTCCGGACGCGCCGCCCGGGCGCGGCAACGCCGAGATCCTCGCCGACCCGCGCACGCTGGGCGTCGACGAGGTCATGACGCGGACCGAGTACGTGCTGGCCGGCCGGTTCGCCACCGTCGTGCGGCTCGCCGACGTCGTGGGCGAGCCGGCCGCGGTCTAGTCAGTCAGCAGCGGGGACGGGGCGGAAGATCTCGCGCACGTCGCGCGGCTCGAACGTCTCGTGGGTGGGCTGGGCCGCGGACACGTGGTCGAGCTGGAACCAGCGGCCGGCGTCGGA
Organism: Jiangella alba; assembly: GCF_900106035.1. Lineage (GTDB taxonomy): Bacteria > Actinomycetota > Actinomycetes > Jiangellales > Jiangellaceae > Jiangella > Jiangella alba. The sequence continues at coordinate 324,364 of NZ_FNUC01000004.1, read as the reverse complement.
CTCGCGGCTCCAGACCAGCACGAACCAGGCGCCGTGCGAGTGGGCGAACCCGAGCGGCTCGACCTGCTCGGTCAGCGCCTCGGCGTCGTCGTCGGTGGCGGCGGACGCGGACGCGGGCCCGGCGGCGTGGTCGAGCAGGACGACGCGGTGGTCGCGGATGGCGTCGGCGAGGACGGAGCGGACGGCGTCGTCGTGGTCGGGTTCGGGCTCGCCGGGCCGGATCCAGATGCGTTCGGCGACGGCGGTGACGTCGGCCCGGCGGTCGGGCGCGACCGCGCGCAGGACCTTGGCCGCGGCGGACGCACCGGCCGCGGCGAACGGCTGGTCGGGCACCGCCTGCAGCCCGACGACGATGGCCAGGGCCTCGTCGGGGGTGAGGCTGAGGGCCCGCTGCCCGGACTGGTCGATGACGTAGCCGCCCTGCGGCCCGCTGGACGCGCGGATCGGGACGCCGGACTGCTGCAGCGCGATGACGTCGCGTTTCACCGTGCGCGCGGACACGCCGAGCCGCTCGGCCAGCCACGACGACGTGCGGCCCTGGCGGCCGGCCGCGTGCAGTTCGCGGGCCAGGCTGTCGAGCCGGGTGCTGCGGCTGGCCCGCCCGCCCGCCTCGCCCAGCCGGGCGTCGGCCGGCGACGGACGAGCGCCGCCGGGCCCGCGCCGAGGCGCCGCCGGGGTCTCGGCCGGCCGGCGCATGCGCGGCAGGCGGGACGGTGCGTCGGTGGTGTCGTGCTGAGCCGTCGCCTGGCCCTGGCTGCCCATCGCCGGTCCTCCCCAGCCGGACGCATTCGGCCCGGCCGCACCCCCATGATCAATCGTGTTCGTCATAGCAAAGCACGCCGCGGCCCCGCAGGCGTGGCGCTCGCCCGGCGTGGCTTCGGAATGCCTCGTCGCGGCCCGGTCGGTTACCGTCTACGTGTGGATGCGAGGCCGGCCGAACTCACCCACATCGGCCCGTACCGGGTGGTCCGCCAACTTGGTGAGGGCGGCATGGGGGTCGTGTACTTGGCGACCGCACCTGACGGCCGCTCGGTGGCGGTCAAGACGCTGCGGCCGTGGCTCGTCGGCGGCACCGACGGCCGGCGCCGGTTCGAACGCGAGGTCGCCACGCTGGTCCGGGTGCGCGGCGCGCGCGTCGCCGAGGTGCTCGACGCCGACATCGCGGCCGAGCCGCCGTACATCGTCACCCGGTTCGTCGACGGCGTCCCGCTCAGCGCGTGGGTGTCCGAGTACGGGCCGCTGGCCGCCGCCGACCTGCGCATCCTGGCCCGCGGCCTGCTCGAGGCGCTCGAGGCGGTGCACGCGGCCGGTGTCGTCCACCGCGACATCAAGCCGGGCAACGTGCTGCTGGCCGAGGGCGGGCCGGTGCTGATCGACTTCGGCATCGCGCACGCCACCGACGACACCCGGCTCACCGCGACCGGCCTGATCTCCGGCACCCCCGGCTACTTCGCCCCCGAGACCGTCCTCGGCCGCGACCCGACGCCGGCCACCGACGTGCACGCGTGGGCGGCCACGCTCACCTACGCCGCCACCGGCCGGGCGCCCTACGGCGGCGGCCCCGACCTCGCCGTCGTCGACCGCATCCGGCGCGGCGAGCACGACCTCACCGGCGTCGAGCCGTGGCTGGCGGCGGTGCTCGACGCCGCGCTGCACCCCGATCCCGCCCGCCGGCCCGACGTCCCCGCCCTGGCGCACGCCATCGGCACCGGCGAGCCGCCCACCATCACGGCCGCGCCGCCGGTCGCCGAGCCGCCCACCGTCGCCGTGCCGCCCGCCGTCGACGACACCGCGCGCTTCGCGCCGGTGCCGCCGCCCCCGCTGCCGGTCACGCCCGCGCCGCCCCCGTACGTCCCGCCGACCCAGGTGCACCCGCCGCCGCTGCCGGGCCGCGACCGCCGTCCGCAGCAGCAGAAGCCGTCACCGCTGGCGGTCCCGCCGCCGCGGCCCGGCGGCGAGTCGCTGGCGCCGGGCAGCTGGCGGTCCCGGCTGGCGATCGGCCTGGGCGGACTGCTGCTGGTCTTCCTCACCGCGGCCGAGCCGTACGCCGGTGGCGCCGTCGCCCTCGCCGTTCTGCTGACCGGCCGCATCGTCTGGCGGGTCCAGCGGCGGCTGTTCGAACGGCGCGAGGCGCGCGGCACACAGCGCAACGACGGCGTCGTGGCGGCGCTGGCCGCACCCTGGGACATCGTCGCCGCGGCGGTGCCGTGCCTGTTCCAGCTGCTGGTGGCGGCGCTCGGCGCGCTCGTGGTCGGCGGCGCCCTCGACCTCCTGGACGTCGGCGGCGCGCGCACACCGTCCATCGCGGCCGCCGTCGTCGGCACCTGGCTGGTCTGGCGCGGCCCGGGCACGGTGCGCAGCCGGCACGGCATCAGGTCGATGCTCGCGCCGCTGGACCGGTCTCGTGAGGTGGCGTGGGTGGTGCTCGGTGCGCTGTTCGTCGCGGCCTGCGGCGCGGTGCTGGTGTTCGACTCGTTCGGGGGCGGCTGGTGGCCGGCGGACTTCTCGGTCGACGACCTCACCTGGTGGGGTAGCTGAAGATCCACTGACGAAACGGGCGAGCGTGTGACGCGTCACAGAGTGTTCACCGTTTAGCATTCGACCGTTCGCCTCCGTCCGACAGAGGAGTTTCGTGCGCTTTTCTCCGCGGGACAACGCCTTCTTCGACCTGTTCGAAGCCGACGCGCGCAACCTGCGCGACGGCGTGCGGCTGTTGTCCGAGGCGCTCGCGTCCGACGCCGACCGAGCCGACCTCGCGGTCCAGCTCAAGGAGGTCGAGCACCAGGGCGACGAGCACACCCACGACATCATCCGGCGGGTCAACTCCACCTTCGTGACGCCGTTCGACCGCGAGGACATCTACCGGCTCTCCAGCGCCCTCGACGACGTGCTCGACGACGTCGACGCCGCGCTGGACCTCATGGTGCTGTACCGCGTCGGCGAACTCCCGTCCGGCGTGGGCGACCTCGTCGACGTCCTGGCCCGCGCGGCCGAGCTGACCGCCGAGGCGATGCCGCGGCTGCGGACGCCGTCGGAGCTGACCGACTACTGGATCGAGGTCAACCGGCTGGAGAACCAGGCCGACCAGGACTACCGGCGGCTGCTCGCCCGCATCTTCTCCGGCGAGTACGACGCGCTGACGGTGCACAAGCTCAAGGACGTCGTCGACACCCTGGAATCGGCCGTCGACGGCTTCGAGACGGTGGCCAACATCGTCGAGCAGATCGCCATCAAGGAGTCGTGAGCGGGTGGAGCTCGCGCTCATCCTGACGGTGATCGTCGTCGCGCTGTCGTTCGACTACACCAACGGGTTCCACGACGCCGCCAACGCCATCGCCACGTCGGTGTCGACCCGGGCGCTCACGCCGCGTGCGGCCCTGCTCATGGCCGCGTCGATGAACCTCATCGGCGCGTTCCTCGGCACCGGCGTCGCGCAGACCGTCGGCAGCGGCATCATCGAGGCGCCCGAGGGTGACAGCGGACTGCTGGTGGTGCTGGCGGCGCTGGTCGGGGCGATCGTCTGGAACCTCATCACGTGGTGGTTCGGCCTGCCGTCATCGTCGTCGCACGCGCTGATCGGCGGACTGGTCGGCGCGGCCATCGCGTCGGCCAACACGGTCAAGTGGACCGGCATCCTCGACAAGGTCGTCATCCCGATGGTGGTGTCGCCGATCGTCGGGTTCGCGCTGGCGTTCCTGGTCATGACGGCGATCCAGTGGATCTTCCGCCGGTCCAACCCGGGCCGGGTCAACCGCGGCTTCCGGCTGGCGCAGACGTTCAGCGCCGCCGCCATGGCGCTCGGCCACGGCCTGCAGGACGCGCAGAAGACCATGGGCGTCATCACGCTGGCGCTGGTGGTCGGCGGGTACCAGGCCGGCTTCGACGTCCAGTGGTGGGTCATCGTGCTGGCGGCGACGGCGCTCGCGGCGGGCACGTATGCGGGCGGCTGGCGGATCATGCGGACCCTGGGCCGGCGCATCGTGCACCTCGACCCGCCGATGGGCTTCGCCGCCGAGTCGGTGGCGGCCGGCGTCCTCTACACGACGGCGTTCGCTTACCACGCGCCGATCTCGACCACCCAGACCATCACCTCCGCCGTCATCGGCGTCGGCTCGACGAAGCGGCTGTCGGCCGTGCGCTGGGGCGTGGCCGGGAACATCGTCACCGCCTGGGTGCTCACCATCCCGATGGCCGGTCTCGCGGCGGCGCTCAGCTACGGCCTGCTGCACCTGATGCCGGGGCTCAGCTCGCTCTGAGCGGCGCCCCGGCGGGGTCCGGGGTCTTGACAGGTCGGAGTGATCACCGACAGACTCGTCCGCGGTAAGCGCTTTCCGAATCGTCCTCACCCCCGCATGGACGGAGTCCCGAATGCGCCGATCCAGCCTGCTCTCAGCCCTGTCCGCCGGCGTCCTGGCAGCCGCGCTCGCCGGCGCCCCGCCGACAGCAGCAGCACCCGATCCGCCTCCTGCCGAGGCCGCGGACGCGCAGTTCCGCGCCCTCGTCTACTCCGCGGCGGCCGCCGAGCCGCAGGAGCCGGTCGCGGCCGGCGCGGCCCTGATCCAGGAGCTCGGCGCCGCGAACGACTTCGAGGTGGTGGTCGACGACTCCACCGCCCTGTTCACCGACGCCGAGCTGGCCGGCTTCGACGTCGTCGTCTTCAACAACACGCCGGCGGACGGCGCGCTGCTCGGCGAGGAGGAGCGCGCCGCGTTCACCCGCTACATCCAGAACGGCGGCGGCTACGTCGGCCTGCACGCCGCGGCCGCGGCCGAGCCGGACTGGGAGTGGTACGGCGGCCTCGTCGGCGCCCGGGTCAGCAACCACGCCGACCTCGGCGCCGCCGGCGAGACGCTGCCCGGCCGCATCGAGGTGCTGGACCGGGTGCACCCGTCGACCAGCGAGCTGCCGCAGCTGTGGGAGCGCTCGGAGGGCTGGGTGAACCTCGACGCCGACCCGACCGGCAGCGTTCACGTGCTGGCCGAGATCAAGCTCCGCGACGGCATCCCCGGCCTCGGCTCCGGGCTGAACCACCCGTTCTCGTGGTGCCAGGTCTACGACGGCGGCCGGTCCTGGTACACCGCCGGCGGCCACGACGCCGCCGCGTTCGACGAGCCGGAGTTCGCCGGGCACCTGCTCGGCGGCCTCACCTGGGCGGCCGGCGCGGTGCCGGGCGACTGCGGCGCGACGGACGCCGAGAGCTTCGCCGTCACGCAGCTCACCGACGACCTCGCCGACCCGTTCGAGCTGGAGGTGCTGCCGGACCGCCGGGTCATGTACATCCAGCGCACCGGGCAGTTCAAGCTGATCGACCAGACGACGCTCGAGGTCACGACCGTCGGCGACCTGGAGCTGGGGCTCAGCACCGCCCGGCACTCGGACGGGCTGACCGGCTTCGCGCTGGACCCGGACTTCGCCGCGAACGGCTGGGTGTACGCGATGTACTCCGATCCCGACGTCGCGCAGATGAACATCTCCCGGTTCACCTTCGACTTCGAGACGTCGCTGCTGGACATGGAGTCGGAGAGCCGGCTGCTGGACTTCCCGACGTGGCGCGACATCGGCCTGGCCAACGTGCACATGGGCGGCGCGGTCGAGTTCGGTCCGGACGGCAGCCTGTACGCGTCGATGGGCGACAACACCGACTTCTCGCAGTCGAACAACTACGCGCCGATCGACGAGCGGCCGGACCGCGCGGCCTGGGACGCCCAGGCGACGTCGGCCAACACGAACGACCTGCGCGGCAAGGTGATCCGGATCCAGCCGGCCGACGACGGCGGCTACACCATCCCGGACGGCAACCTGTTCCCGCCGGGCACGGCGCAGACGCGGCCGGAGATCTACGCGATGGGGTTCCGCAACCCGTTCCGCATGACCGTCGACCAGCAGACCGGTGACGTGCTCGTCGCCGACTACGGGCCGGACGCCACCCAGGCGAACCCGGCGCGCGGCCCCGAAGGGCTGGTCGAATGGAACGTCGTCAGCGAGGCCGGCAACTACGGCTGGCCGCACTGCGTCGGGAACAACCTCCCCTACATCGACTACGACTTCGCCACCGGCACCTCCGGCGAGCCGTTCGACTGCGCCGGCGGCCCGGTCAACGACTCGCCGCACAACACCGGCCTGCAGCAGCTCCCGCCGGTGCAGGAGGCGTTCGTCTGGTACGGCTACGGCACGTCGCCGAACTTCCCCGAACTCGGCAGCGGCGGTGCGGCCCCGATGAGCGGCCCGGTCTACGACTACGACCCGGACCTGGAGTCGGACACCAAGTTCCCCGAGTACTACGACGGCAAGTGGTTCGTCTTCGAGTACGCCCGGAACTGGTACAAGACGTTCACCCGGGTCGAGGCGGACCAGTCCTTCCAGGACGAGCGGTTCGCCCCGGTCGCGGCCGGCGACCTGATGTCGATCAACCCGGTGTTCGGCGGCACCACGTTCCGCGGCCCGTTCGACGCGACGTTCGGCCCGGACGGCTCCATGTACGTCATCGACTTCGGCTCCGGCAGCGGGGCGGGACGCGGCGACGTCAACGAGGGCGCCGGCATCTACCGCATCGACTACGTCGGCGGCGACCGCCCGCCGACCCCGAAGGCGTCCGGCACGCCGACGTCGGGCCAGCTGCCGCTGACCGTGCAGTTCTCCAGCGAGGGCACCGAGCACTCCGCCGGCCTGCCGATGACGTTCCACTGGTCCTTCGGCGACGGCGCCACCTCGGACGAGCCGAACCCGTCGCACACGTACACCGAGGCGGGCAACTACACCGCGCTGCTCACCGTCACCGACAGCCGGGACCGCAGCTCGGTGGCCGCGGTCCGGATCTCGGCCGGCAACACCCGGCCGGAGGTCGGCTTCAGCTGGCCACCGCACGGCGGCTTCTTCGACTGGGGTGACGAGGTCGCCTACGACGTGACGGTCGACGACGTCGAGGACGGCAGCATCGCCGACGGCTCGATCGAGTGCGGCGCCGTGACCGTGGGCGCGCTGCTCGGGCACGACCAGCACGCACACCCGCTGGACAACTACCCGCACTGCACCGGGACGATCCCGACCATCACCGACGGCGGGCACGGCCAGGAGACCAACCTCTACTACGTGCTGGAGGCCAGCTTCACCGACGCCGGTGCGCCCGGAGTCGAGCCGCTCACCGGCGGTGACGCCGTCCGGCTGAACCCGAAGCGGCGCGAGGCCGAGCACTACGCCGCGGGCGAGGGCGTGCAGATCTTCGAACGGCCGCTGGCCAGCGCTCGGGCGCGGGTCGGCAGCATCTCGCACGGCGACTGGATCAGGTTCGACACGGTGAACCTGACGAACATCGAGTCGCTGACCGTCGGGGCCTCGTCGGCCGCGCACGGCGGCACCATCGAGGTGCGTCGCGACGCGCCAGACGGCGACCTGCTGGGCTCGGTGGACGTGCCGGTGACCGACAACGTCGACACCGTCGTCGAGCGGACCACCGACCTGGTCGACCCGGGCGACACCTTCGACATCTATCTGGTGTTCCGCAACGAGGGTGTCACCGCGGACCTGATGGCTCTGGACTGGCTGCGGTTCAACGGCGACGGCGTCAGCGTGCCGCGGCCGCCGTGCGAGGACGGCGGCGTGGACGAGTTCGACGGCGACGCGCTGAACACGTCCTGCTGGTCGTCGATCGTCCGCCACGACCCGGCCGGCTACCAGGTGGCGGACGGGCAGCTGGTGCTGCCGACGGCGCACGGCGAGCTGACCTCCGCCCGGGCCGACGCGAAGAACCTCGTCATGCGGCCGGCGCCGGAGGGCGGCTGGACCGCCACCACCCGCGTCACCGCCGACGTGGGCACCGCGTTCCAGCAGGCCGGTCTCGTCCTGCATGCCGGTGACGCCGACTTCGCCAAGGCGGTGGTCATGGCGCGGCCGGACGGCACCCGGCGGATGTCGTTCTTCACCGTCGCGGGCGGGCAGGAGCGCAACACGTCGGCCGACTACGTCGCGCTGCCGGCCGACTTCCCCGACACGTTCGACCTGCGGCTGGTCAGCGACGGGCTGGAGGTGCGGGCGGAGTACTCCACCAACGGCGAGCAGTGGCTGCCGGTGGGCCGTCCGTACGGCCTGGGCACGATGTCGACGTGGAACGTGGGTGTGCTGGCGCTGTCCGGCGGCAACGGCGACCCCAGCATCCCCGTCGTCGACGTCGCGTTCGACCGGTTCGAGCTGACCGAGTCCGAGCCGCAGGTGTGCCCGGACCCGGAGCCGGCCGACGGCTTCACCGCCCTCTGGGACGGCAAGTCGCTGGAGAACTGGGCGATGGTGGGCAACGGCTCGTTCACCGTCACGTCCGACTGCACGCTGCTCAGCCGCGGCTCCGGCGGCCTGCTCTGGTACACACCGCAGGCCTTCGGCGACTTCCACCTGCGGCTGCAGTACAAGATGAACAACGCGTCGGACAACTCCGGGGTGTTCCTGCGCTTCCCGGCGCCGCTGGACTGGCAGGGCCCGTGGGTCCGCCAGCCCGACGACAGCGTGCGCGGCTACGAGGCGCAGATCCACGACGACCCGGGCGGCGGCGACCCGCAGAAGACCGGCTCGATCTACAACTTCGCCACCATCACCGACGTGCTGGCCAACCCGATCGGCGAGTGGAACACGTACGAGATCAGGGCCGTCGGGCAGACGTACACCGTCTGGCTGAACGGCGAGCTCGTCAACACCTACACCGGTGACGGGAGCCGGGCGCTCGAGGGCCACATCGGGTTCCAGAACCACCACGACGGCTCCGACGTCGAGATCCGCGACGTGTGGATCGCACCGGTCGAGGCCGCCTGCCCGCAGCCGGACCCGCGGGCCACCGTCGTCGTCGGGACGGTCGACAGCGGCGTGCCGAACCGCGCGGCCGCCGACGGGTGCACCGTCAACGACCTCATCGAGGAGGACCGCGACTGGGGATCGTCCGGCGCGTTCCTCCGGCACGTCGGCGAGGTGCTGGACCGGCTGCTGGCCGAGGAGGTCGTCGACAACCGGGAGGCCGCCGCGATCCGCCGGGCCGCGGCGGAGTCCGGCATCGGCCGGGGGTGATGCCGTGCCCGCCCACCACGCCGCAGCGTGGTGGGCGGGCGCCGGTCCGTCAGCCGAAGCGGCCGGAGACGTAGTCCTCGGTGGCCTTCACGCTGGGGTTGGTGAAGATCTTCGCGGTGTCGTCCATCTCGATCAGCTTGCCGGGCTTGCCGGTGCCGGCGATGTTGAAGAACGCCGTGCGGTCGCTGACCCGGGCGGCCTGCTGCATGTTGTGGGTGACGATGACGATCGTGTAGTTCTGCTTGAGCTCGCCGATGAGGTCCTCGATGGCCAGCGTCGAGATCGGGTCGAGCGCCGAGCAGGGCTCGTCCATCAGCAGCACGTCGGGCTGCACGGCGATGGCGCGCGCGATGCACAGGCGCTGCTGCTGGCCGCCGGACAGGCCCGAGCCGGGCTTGTCGAGGCGGTCCTTGACCTCGTTCCACAGGTTCGCGCCCTGCAGCGAGCGCTCGACGACGTCCCTGGCGTCGCTCTTGCTCAGCCGGGTGCTGTTGAGCTTCATGCCGGCCAGCACGTTGTCGCGGATGGACATCGTCGGGAACGGGTTGGGCCGCTGGAACACCATGCCGACCTGGCGGCGGACGGTGACGGGGTCGACGGTGGGGCCGTAGAGGTCCTCGCCGTCGAGCAGTACCTTGCCCTGCACCCGCGCGCCCGGAATGACCTCGTGCATGCGGTTGAGGGTGCGGATGAAGGTCGACTTCCCGCAGCCGGACGGGCCGATGAAGGCCGTGACCGAGCGAGGCTCGATGGCCATCGACACGCCCTCGACCGCGAGGAAGTTGCCGTAGTAGACGTTGAGATCGCCGACGTCGATGCGCTTGGACATAAGGGCGGTTTCCTTGCTCTAGCGGCCGGTCTTCGGGGCGAACAGGCGGGCGATGAGTCGGGCGACCAGGTTCAGCAGCATGACGATCAGGATGAGCGTCAGCGCCGCGGCCCAGGCCCGGTCGAAGCTCGGCTGCGGCGACGAGCCCGACAGCGGCCGCATGGCCTGACTGTAAACGTACGCCGGCAGCGACATCATCCAGTCGGAAAACGGGTTGCTGTTGATCGACGAGGTGAAGCCGGCGGTGACGATCAGGGGCGCGGTCTCGCCGACGACGCGGGCGATGGCCAGCGTCACGCCCGACGCGATGCCGGAGATCGCCGTCGGGATGACCACCCGGACGATGGTGCGCCACTTCGGCACGCCCAGCGCGTACGCCGCCTCGCGCAACTCGTTCGGGACGATCCGCAGCATCTCCTCGCTGGAGCGCACGACCACCGGGATCATCAGCACCGACAGCGCGACGGCGCCGGCGAAGCCGTTGCGGGTGCCGACGCCGAACAGCACCGCGAACAGCGCGGCGGCGAACAGGCCGGCCACGATCGACGGGATGCCGGTCATGACGTCGACGAAGAAGGTGATCGCCTTGGCCAGCCGGCCGCGCCCGTACTCGACCAGGTAGACCGAGGTGAGCAGGCCGATCGGCACCGAGATGACGGTGGCCAGGCCGGTGATGAGGAAGGTGCCGAGGATGGCGTGGTACGCGCCGCCGATGTACGGCGCGGCGCCCTCCAGCGCCTGCTGGTCGTTCAGGCCGGTGACGTTGCGCATGGACGTCGTCAGGAAGTCGATGCTGAACCGCGCCATGCCGTTGTCGACGACCGACCAGATGACCGAGACCAGCGGGACCAGCGCGATGCCGAACGCGGTATAGACGAGCCCGGTGACCAGCTTGTCGGTGGCCTTGCGCCGGCCCTCGACCACCGCCGACAGGACGGTGTTGACGACCAGGAAGGCCAGCACCGAGAGCACGGCGAAGGAGACGATCGAGAACCCGCGGAAGATCGCGGACAGGCCGGCGCCGGCCGCGATCGACAGCACCAGGACGACCTGCGTGGTGTAGCGGGGCAGCTGGTTCTGGGCCAGCGAGCTGCCGCCGGCCGGCGGCGCGGGCTTCGTGGCGACGGACATCAGTTGGCCCCCGAGAACTCACTGCGGCGCGACACGATCCACCGCGCGAACATGTTCACGGCCAGCGTGATGGCGAACAGCACCAGGCCGGCGGCGATGAGCGTGTTGGTCTTGAGCCCCGACGACTCGGGGAAGTCCAGGGCGATCTCGGCGGCGATGGTGTTGTTGCCGGCGGTGACCATGGACCAGGTGAAGCCGCCGGTCGAGAGCACCATCGCGACGGCCATCGTCTCGCCGAGCGCGCGGCCCAGGCCGAGCATGATGCCGGAGATGATGCCCGGCCGCCCGAACGGGATGACCGCCATGCGGATCATCTCCCAGCGGGTGGCGCCCAGCGCCAGCGCCGCCTCCTCGTGCAGCGTCGGCGTCTGCAGGAACACCTCGCGCGAGATGGCGGTGATGATCGGCAGGATCATCACCGCGAGCACCAGGCCGGCCGTCATCATCGTGCGGCCCGTGGCCGAGGCCGGGCCGGAGAAGAACGGGATGAAGCCGAGGTTGTCGGCCAGCCAGCCCCAGGCCGGCTGCACCTGCGGCGCCAGCCACTGGATGCCCCACAGGCCGAAGACGACGCTCGGGATGGCGGCCAGCAGGTCGACGATGTAGCCGAGGCCCTGCGCCAGCCGTCGCGGCGCGTAGTGCGAGATGAACAGCGCGATGCCCAGCGCCAGCGGCGTCGCCACGATCAGCGCGATGACCGCCGCGGCCAGCGTGCCGAAGACCAGCGGCCAGACGTAGGAGAAGAAGCCCTCGCCACCGTCGATCTCCGACGGGTCGGCCGTGAACGTGGGCAGCGCCTCCCTGACCAGGAAGGCGGCCACGCCGGCGAGGATGACCAGGATCAGGATGCCCGCGACCTGCGCGGACCGGGAGAAGATGCGGTCGCCAGGGCGCGTCTTCGCCCGCCGGGCAACGACGGGCCGCTCGGTCGGCGGTGGTTCGGTGGTGGTCACGGCGTCAGCTCCGGGTCGTGGAGGTCTCGCGGTTCATGCCGGTGTCGTGCGGACGCCGGGCGGTCCGTCCCGCATGGGGACGAGCCGCCCGGCGACGTGGAACTCCGTGGCACAGGATAGGACTCAGCCGACCTCGATCGACTCGACGACGGCCTGCACCTCGGTCTGCAGCTCCGGCGAGATCGGGGCCGAGCCCGCGGCAGCGGCGGCGGCCTGCTGGCCCTCGTCGCTCGCGACGTAGCCGACGTACGCCTTCACCAGGTCACCGACCGCCGGGTCGGCGTACGAGGTGCAGACGATGGTGTACGAGACCAGCACGATCGGGTAGGCGCCGGACTCCGTGGTGTCGCGGGCCAGCTCCAGGACGATGTCGTTCTCGGCCCGGCCCTCGGCCCGCGGCGAGGCGTCGACGACGGCGGCAGCGGCCTCGGCCGAGTACTCGACGAACTCCGCGCCGACGCCGATGGCGGCGGTCTGCAGGTCGCCGACGGCGGCGGCGCTGGCGTAGCCGATGGTGCCCTCGGCGGCCTGGACGGCGGCGATGACGCCCGGGGTCTGAGCGCCCGCCTCACCCGGCAGGTCGCCCGGCCACTCGCCGCTGACCTCGTACGTCCACGCCTCCGGCGCGGCCGCGGCCAGGTACTCGACGAAGTTCTCGGTGGTGCCCGACTCGTCCGAGCGGTGCACCGGCGTGATGGTGGTGTCCGGCAGCGTGGCGTCCGGGTTGTCCGCGACGATGGCCGGGTCGTTCCAGGTCGTGATGGTGCCGTTGAAGATGTTCGCCAGCGTCACCGGGCCCAGCTGCAGGTTGTCGACACCCGGCAGGTTGTAGGGCACGGCGATCGGGTCGATGAACAGCGGCAGGTCGACGGCCGGGGCGCCACAGGCGGTCTCGGCGGCCGCCAGCTCCTCCTCGTCGAGGGCGGCGTCGGAGCCCGCGAACGCGACCGCCCCGGAGGTGAACTGCTCGCGGCCGGCGCCGGAGCCCTCAGGGGCGTAGTTGACGGTGACGTCGGGGTACTGGCCCTGGAAACCGGCGATCCACGCCTGGACCGCGGACTCCTGCGAGCTGGCGCCGGCGCCGTTCAGCGTGCCGGAGAGGTCCCCGCCGCTGCCGCCGTCGGGTTCCTCACTGCTCCCGCCGTCGGGGCTCTCTTCGTTCGACGAGTTGCCGGTGTCGGGGTCCGAGCCGCAGGCTGCCAGCACGAGGGCGGCCGCGCTGGCGACGGCTACGGGTGCCAGCGTGCGGCGCACGATGCTGAGGTTCACGTCTGGTGTCCTTCCTGGACCAATTCGTCCTTGCGTATCGCCTAGAACGTAGATTTCGGAGGTGACGCCGTTCCCCGCTGAGAGTGAACGGGGAATGAACGCCTGGCGCAGAGCAGACGACGGATCGCTGACCGTGTGATGGCTGTCACGTGAACAGGCCGCGTGGTCGGTTGCGAGACGATCACAACGTGCCGTTGAGAGCGGTCACAGGTCGATAACCAGCGGCGGGGCGGCGTCGCCCGCTGTGGCGTCAAGTCGTCCGGGCGTGCGGTGATGGTCGCGGGCGTGGTGACACCAGCGCCAACGTGTGCCGCTCTGGTCAACCTGTCGGTGACGACGACCGGGCCCGCCCCCGGGGGTGGCCGTCAGCGTCCACCTACCACGGCGCAACCTCGCGAGGCCCCATCCACCGTCCCGCCCAGGCACCCGGCCCAACGCAGCGCTCTTACTAGAGTCCAGCCGAACGGGGCGGGGCGTGCCGTTCCACCGCGACGACCTGGCCGTCGTCGTGGTGCAGCACGGCGAACGCGCCCGGCTCGAGCCCGCCGTCGGCGTCGGTGCCGGCCGCCGCGAAGAGCAGCGGCAGCACCGGGCGGTGCGAGCACACGACGGCCGCGCCGTTGCGGAGCAGCGACGCGATGATCTCCTCGGCCGGGTGCTGGTCGGCGGTCACCCGCAGGCTCTCCTCCGACAGGTGCGGCTCCAGCTCGACGACCAGTCCCTGCTTGCGGGCGAACGCGCGCACCGTCTCGGCGCACCGGACGGCGTCGCTGGACAACACCCGCCGGGGCGCCAGTGTCGCCAGCGCCTCGCCGAGCGGCTCGAGGTCGGCGATGCCGTCCGGCGACAGCGGCCGTTCGACGTCCGGGCCGGACCAGGACGACCGGGACACCGCCTTGGCATGCCGCAGCAGCACCAGCGCGGTGGTGCGCAGCGGACCACCCAACGCGGCCTGGACGAGTTCCGCGTCACGCTCGTGGGTCAGCCGCCGGACCGCCTCGCCGGCCGGCAGGAACACCACCTCGTCGACCTCGTGGTCGGGCAGCCGGGGCGCCGCGTGCGGGTCGGCCTCGGCCAGCCAGTAGTGCACGGTCTTCGGCCGGCCGGCGACGGGGTAGTGCTGCTGCGGCAGCGGCCGGCCCAGCGTCACCCGATGCCCGGTCTCCTCGAACACCTCGCGGACGGCGCACACCAGCAGCGACTCGCCCGGCTCCCGTTTCCCCTTGGGCAGCGACCAGTCGTCGTACCGGGGGCGGTGCACGAGGCACAGCTCGACCTCGCCGCCCGGCCGCGCGCGCCAGAGCACGGCCCCGGCGGCGAGCACCGGGTCGCGCCTGGGCGTCACGATTCCATCCATCGGCGCCACTTCGCCCGACGCACGTTCCGCCAGGTGTCCGCGAACGCCGCGCGCGCGGCGTGCACGTGGGCCCGCTCGTTCGAGGCCAGCACGCCGAGCGCGAACGCGACGTCGGCGGAGGCGTGTTCGGAGTGGGCCAGCTCGCGGGCCCGGGCAGCGGCCAGCGCGGCGTCCTGGTGCTCGCCCAGGATCTCGGTGATCTTCTCGAGCTGCTTGGCGAACGCCTTCGCGTCGGAGCCGAGCACGGGAGCGACGGCCTCGGCGGCGTAGCGGGCCCGCTTGGCGGCCAGCCGGGCGATGTGCCAGTCGTCGTCGGGGGAGGCGTCGGTGAGGTCGTCGGCGGCGCGGTCGAGCTTCGCCCACGCCTTCGCGACCAGTGTCGGCAGGACGTCGCGGCCGGGACGCTCGGCGTCGGCGCGGGTCAGCGGCTGGGCGACGGCGCGGACCAGGCTGTCGTGCAGGGCGAGGTAGCGGTGGTCGTCGAGCAGCTCGCCGACCCTGACGCGGGCGTCGGCGACCGAGCCGCCCAGCACCTCGGCCAGCAGCTGCTTCACCTCCGTGGCGGGGAGGTCCGGCGGGAGGTCGCCGCAGTGGCGCTCCAGCCGCTCGCGCAGCACGTCACCCTCGCGCAGCTCACCCAGGGAGCGGGCGAACCACGCCAGCTCGGCGCGCAGCTCCTCGGCCCACGGCCGGTCCAGGATCGGCCGGAACGTGCGCAGCCCGCTGCGCAGCCGGCGCGCGGCCACCCGCAGCTGGTGGACGGCCTCGGGGTCGGCCGGCTCGCGGCGGAACGCGACGTCGGCCGCTCGCAGCGCCCGCACGTGCAGCGCCAGGTACGCGACGAGCGCGTCGTGGGCCGGGTCCTTGGGCCGCGGCACCGGCAGCTCCGGCACCTCAGGCGGGGCCGCCGCGTTGGGACCGAGCGCCCGGACCACCTTGGCGACGAACTCGCCGCCGACCGCGCCGGCCTCCGTCAGCGCCGCCGCGACGCTCGCGATGAGCGGGCCGCCGTGGCGCTCTTCCAGCTCGAGCTCCCGGAACCGGGCGGCGACGGCGCCGTCGGCGCCGACCACGTGGACGGTGTCGTCGACCAGCTCGCCGACATCGCCGTCGCCGTCGCCGGCGCGGATCAGCTGCCGGGCCCGCGTCGTGCGCAGCGTCGAGACCAGCCGCAGCGGCTCAGTCCGCGTGATCACCCGGACCAGCGCGGCCAGCGCGGGCGGCGGGACGTCACCGTCGTCGAGCGGCAGCCGCACCTCGTCGCGGGCGCCGACGCCGCCGGCCGGCAGCTTCAGGTGCCAGCCCTCGTCGTCGCCGCTGCGACGGCGGAAGGTGATGCCCTCGCGGGCCAGCCGCAGGTCGTCGGTGTCGTAGTAGGCCGATTCCAGCTCGACGACGCCGAGATCGTCGACGCCGCCCACGCCGGGCAGGGTGGAGAGGTCGGGGATGCGGAACAGTCCGTGCACGCGGAACTTCTGCTCGACCTCACGCTCGGTGTGCGGTCGGGCGGTCTGCTCCGCACGGTTCACGTGGTGGACCTCCGGCGCTGTTTGCGTTCGATGAGCACCTGCTGCATGTCGGACAGCGGTGCGCCGTCGGGGTCGGTGTGCACGCGGTCCCATGTCCCGTCGGGGCGCAGGTGCCAGGACGCCGTGCCGGGATCGAAGGCGAGGTCGAACAGGCCCTCGACCTCGTGGCGGTGCTCCGGCCGGCTCAGCCGCACCAGCGCCTCGACCCGGCGGTCGAGGTTGCGATGCATGAGGTCGCCGGAGCCGATCCAGTGCTCGGCGTCGCCGCCGTTCTCGAACGAGTAGATGCGCGAGTGCTCGAGGAACCGGCCGAGGATGCTGCGCACCCGCACGTTCTCGGACAGCCCGGGCACGCCGGCCCGGATGCTGCAGATGCCGCGCACCCAGATGTCGATGGGCACGCCCGCCTCGGACGCCTCGTACAGCGCGTCGATGATCGCCTCGTCGACGATGCTGTTCATCTTGAACCGGACGCCGGCCGGGAGCCCGGCCCGGTGGTGCTCGATCTCGCGCTGGATGCGGTCGACGATGCCGCTGCGCAGCGCGTGCGGCGCCACCAGCAGCCGCTTGTAGTCGGACTCCAGCGAGTAGCCGGACAGCGTGTTGAACAGGTGGTTGAGGTCTTCGGCGACGTCGGCGTCGGCGGTGAGCAGGCCCATGTCCTCGTAGATGCGGGCCGTGCGCGGGTGGTAGTTGCCGGTGCCGATGTGGCTGTAGCGCTGGATGCCGCCGGCTTCGTCGCGCACCACCAGGCACAGCTTGCAGTGCGTCTTCAGCCCGACCAGGCCGTACACGACGTGGACGCCGGCCTGCTCGAGCTTGCGCGCCCAGGTGATGTTGGCCTGCTCGTCGAAGCGCGCCTTGATCTCGACGACGGCGAGCACCTGCTTGCCCGCCTCGGCGGCGTCGATCAGCGCGTCGACGATGGGGGAGTCGCCGCTGGTGCGGTAGAGCGTCTGCTTGATCGCCAGCACCCGGGGGTCGGCCGCGGCCTGCTCGACGAAGCGCTGCACGCTGGTGGAGAACGAGTCGTACGGGTGGTGCACCAGCACGTCGGCCTTCGAGATGGCCGCGAACATGTCCGCCGGCGACGCCGACTCGACGTCGCGGAGGTCGCGGTGGGTGGCCGGCAGGAACGGCCGGTACCGCAGCTCCGCGCGGTCGAGGTCGGCGATGGCGGTGAGGCCGGTGAGGTCGAGCGGGCCGGGCAGCATGAACGTCTCGCCGTCGCTGACGCCCAGTTCGCGCTGTAGCAGGTCGAGCACGTGCGGGTCGACGGTCTCCTCGACCTCGAGCCGGACCGCCGGGCCGAACCGCCGCCGCATGAGCTCGCGCTCCATGGCGGTCAGCAGGTTCTCGGCGTCGTCCTCCTCGACCTCGACGTCCTCGTTGCGGGTGACCCGGAACATGTGGTGCTGCAGCACCTCCATGCCCGGGAACAGCTGCGCGAGGTGCGCGGCGATGACGTCCTCGAGCGGCACGAACCGCTGCTCGGCCACCGGCAGGAAGCGCGGGAAGTTCGGCGGCACCTTGACCCGGGCGAAGTGCTCGGTCGAGTTGCGCGGGTTGCGCACGACGACGGCGAGGTTCAGCGACAGCCCGGAGATGTACGGGAACGGATGGGCGGGGTCGACGGCCAGCGGCGTCAGCACCGGGAAGATCCGCTCGCTGAACAGCCGCCGCAGCCTGACGTGCTCGGCGTCGTCGAGGTCGTCCCACCGGGCGATGTCGATGCCCTCCTTGACCAGCGCCGGCAGCACGTCGCTGCGGAAGCACTTGGTCTGCCGGGCCATCAGCTCGCGGGTGCGTTCGAGCGTGCGTTCGTGCACCTCGCGCGGCATCATGCCGCTCACCGACGGGAACGCGACGCCGGCCGCCATGCGCCGTTTCAGGCCGGCCACGCGGATCATGTAGAACTCGTCGAGATTGCTGGAGAAGATGGCCAGGAAGCGGGCCCGCTCCAGCAGCGGCACGTCGGGGTCCTCGGCGAGCTCGAGCACCCGGTGGTTGAAGGCGAGCCACGACAACTCGCGGTCGAGATAACGCTCTTCCGGCTTGGTCGGCTCCGCCATGTCCCCATGCTGACACGCGCGAGTGAACACTGGGTAGCGCCGGTGATCACGACTTCAGATAGGCGAGGACGGCCAGCACACGGCGATGCCCGGTGTCGCCGTGCGCGAGGCCGAGTTTGGCGAAGATGTTGCGGATGTGCTTGCTGACGGCGGTCTCGGTGACCACCAGGCGCGCCGCGATGTCGGGGTTGGCCAGGCCCTCGGCCATCAGCGCCAGCACCTCCCGCTCGCGCGGCGTGAGCGTGCGGATCGGGTCGTCGGCGCGGCGGCGGACCATGAGCTGCGAGACCACCTCGGGGTCCATGACGGTGCCGCCGCGGGCCACCCGGTGCAACGCGTCGAGGAACTGCTCGACCTTGCCGACGCGCTCCTTGAGCAGGTAGCCGACGCCGTCGGCGCCGTTGGCCAGCAACTCGGTGGCGTAGCTGTCCTCGACGTAGGCGGACAGTACGAGGACGGGCAGTCCGGGCCGCTCGCGCCGTGCCGCGGCGGCCGCCTCGATGCCCTCGGCCTTGAAGTCGGGCGGCAGCCGCACGTCGACGACGGCGGCGTCGGGCCGCTCGGCGCGCACCGCCGCGAGGAAGTCGACGGGGTTGTCGACGGCGGCGGCCACCTCGATGCCCTCGCCGCCCAGCAGCAACACCAGACCCTCGCGCAGCAGGGTGTCGTCCTCGGCGATCACGACGCGCACGGGATCACCGCCTCGACCACCGTCGGGCCGCCGAGCGGGCTGGTCACCGTGGTCTGGCCGTCGAACGCGGCGACCCGGCGGCGGATGCCGGCCAGCCCGCTGCCGCCGGACTCGTCGGCGCCACCGTGGCCGTCGTCGCGAACGTGGATCACCAGCGTCTCCTCGTCACCCCGGCTGGCCGGGGGCCGCAGTGTCAGCGTCACCTCGACGTGGTCGGCGCCGCTGTGCTTCGAGGCGTTCGTCAGCGCCTCGGCGACGACGAAGTACGCGGCCGCCTCGAGCGCGGCGGGCAGCCGACGCAGCCGGTCGACGCGCAGCGTGCACGGTATCGCGCAGCGGGCCGCCAGCGCCGCCAGCGCGCCGTCGAGGCCACGCTCGGCCAGCACCGGCGGGTAGATGGTGCGGACGACGTCGCGCAGCTCGGTCAGCGCGTCGCCGGCCTGGTTCTGCGCCTGGAGCAGCAGGGGCAGGGCGGAGGTGGGGTCGCGGCGCAGCGCCCGTTCGGCGATGCCGAGGTGCATGATGACGCCCATCAGCCGGTTCTGGGTGCCGTCGTGGAGGTCGCGCTCGATGCGCCGCAGCTCGGCGCCGTGCGCCTCGAGCGCGGCCGCGCGGGTGGCCGTCAGCTCGGTGACGCGTTCGGACAGCCGCGCGTCCTTCGTCGGCCGCAGCAGCTGGCCGGCCACCCCGGCCTGCCATCTGGCCAGCAACGGCACCAGCGTCAGCGTCAGCACCAGCCAGCCGAAGCCGAGCGGCAGCATGCCCAGCGCACCGGCCCAGGACGTCACCGGGTACGGCGACTGCACCGGGTCGTCGGCCGGCATCGCCGACCAGTAGATGGGCACCACGGCGGCGTTGACGACGCTCAGCGGCAGCAGCACCGCCACGACCCCGACGACCAGCCCGGTGAGGCCGTGGAACAGCACCCAGCCGACGTCGCGCCAGGTGGCGGGGTCGGCGAGCAGCGTGCGGGTGGGCACCTTCGGCGCGCCCGCGTCGTCCTGATGGGTGCGCGGCGGGTCGGGGGAGGCGTAGGGCCGCGGGACCGGGCGGCCGGTGAAAGTGGCGACCCGGTGGCGCTCGTCGCCGGCCCAGCGGCGCACCGCCCGCACCGTGGACGGGACGGCCAGCCAGCCCACGCCGACGAGCGTGAACGCGGCCACCAGCAGCACGCGGATCAGCAGGACGAGCGCCACCGCCGAGCTGACGAGACCGCGCAGCAGGAACGGCAGCGCCCGCCGCGTCGCCCGGTACGCCGCTCGCACTCTGTCCATGTGTTCAGCATGCCCGAGCGGGCGCCGCCAGACGGTATACCCAGCACCACCATTGATCGGGGCGCCAGCGGGATCGTTCCCGCCACTGCCGATCCATAACGTCGTGACCAGGCCCTACAAGGAGGAAGCGACGTGCACACCATGACGGCACCGGCGGTCCGGCTCGACGCCGTGACCAAGATCTACGGCAGTGGCGAGCAGCGGGTCACGGCGCTGCACGAAGTCGGCGTCGACCTCGCCGTCGGCACCTTCACCGCGGTGATGGGCCCGTCCGGGTCCGGCAAGAGCACGTTCCTGCACTGCGCGGCCGGGCTCGACCGGCCGACGTCGGGGTCGGTCCGGCTGGCCGACACCGAGCTGTCGACACTCTCCGACAACGAGCTGACGGTGGTCCGGCGCGACCGCATCGGCTTCGTGTTCCAGGCCTACAACCTGCTGTCGTCGCTGACGGTCGAAGACAACGTGTCGCTGCCGCTGCGGCTGGCCGGACGCGAGATCGACCCCGGCTGGATCGCCCGGGTCGCCGGGTCGGTCGGCCTCGGCGACCACCTGCAGCGCCGCCCGGCCCAGCTCTCCGGCGGCCAGCAGCAGCGGGTCGCCATCGCGCGGGCGCTGGTCACCCAGCCCGACGCGGTCTTCGCCGACGAACCCACCGGCGCGCTCGACACCCGCACCGGCCGGCAGGTGCTCGAACTGCTGCGCCGCATCGTCGACGACAGCGGCCAGACGGTCGTCATGGTCACCCACGACCCGGTCGCGGCGTCGTTCGCCGACCGCGTGCTGTTCCTGGCCGACGGCCGGGTCACCGGGGTCATGGACGCGCCGACGGCCGAACTGGTGGCCGAGCGCATGACGAAGCTCGGGGCGTGGTGACCGTGCGCGACATCGCCCGCAAGACCATCAAGGGACGCAAGGCCGGGTTCATCGGCGCGTTCCTCGCCGTCCTGCTCGCGTCGGTGCTGGTCACGTCGCTCGGCGTGCTGGTCGAGTCCGGCATCCGCGGCGGTCTGCCGCCGCAGCGCTACGCCGGCGCCGACGTCGTGGTCAGCGGCGTGCAGGCGCTCCCCGTCGTCGAAGACACCGACATCGCGCTGCCCGAGCGGGTCCGGCTGCCGGCCGACGCTGTCGACGCCGTCGCCGACGTGCCGGGGGTGGCCGAGGCGGCCGGCGACGTCAACGTCCCGGTCAGCGTGGTGGCCGACGGCGCCGTGGCCGACCTGTCCCGGCCGGTCGTCGGGCACGGCTGGTCGGCGGCGGCGCTCGCACCGTTCACGGTCGACGGCGGCGACGGCCCGCGCCGCGACGACGAGGTGGCGCTCGAGGCCGGCCTCGCGTCGTCGCTGGGCGTCGAGACCGGCGACCGCGTCGACCTCGCCGTCGGCGGGGTCCCGTCCACCTACACGGTGAGCGGTGTGGTGTCCCGGCCCGGCGACGCGCGGGAGTCGGCGGTGTTCCTCACCGACGAGCGGGCCGGCGAACTGGCCGGGGCGGGTGGGCGGTGGGACGCCGTCGTGGTGGTCGCCGACGACGGGGTGTCCGCCGGCGAGCTGGCCGGTCGCATCGCCGACGCCGTGCCCGACGTGCGCACCCACACCGGCGACGCCCGCGGCCACGTGGAGTTCCTCGACATCGGCCAGGCCCGCGGCGAGCTGACGGTCATGGCGATGTCGCTGGCCGGCACCACGGTGCTCATCGCGATGTTCGTGGTGGCGGGCACGCTGGCGCTGTCGATCCAGCAGCGACGGCGCGAGTTCGCGCTGCTGCGTGCGGTCGGCGCCACGCGGGGGCAGGTCCGGCGGCTGGTCGGCGCCGAGGTCATGTTGCTGGGGGTCACGGCGGCGGTGCTCGGCGCGGTGCCCGGGTACCTGGTGGCGGTCGGGCTCGGGCGGGCGTTCGCCGGCACCGGTCTGCTGCCGGCCGACTTCCAGCTCGCGATGAGCCCACTGCCGGGGCTCGCGGCCATCGTGCTGTGCCTGGTCACGGCGCGGCTGGCGGGGTGGGTGGCGGCCAGGCGACCGGCGCGGTTGAACCCCGTCGAGGCGCTGGGCGAGAGCGCGGTCGAGGAGCGGCGCCTCGGTGCGGGCCGGGTGGGTGCGGGGGCGGTGCTGGTCGTGCTCGGGCTGGCCGTGTCCGGTGTGCCCATGCTGGTGCCCGGCATGGTGGGCGTGGCCGCGGCGGCGGGCGGGGCGCTGCTGCTGGCCATCGGCGTGGCGCTGCTCGGGCCGCGGGTGCTGGGCGCGGCGGCCGGGCTGCTGGCCGCTCCGATCCGGCGGCTGTCGCCGGTGCACGGGTACCTGGCGACGGCGAACATGCGGGCCAACTCGCGCCGGCTGGCGGCGGCCGTCACGCCCATCGTGCTGGCGGTCGCGGTCGTGTCCGTCCAGCTGTTCAGCCAGAGCACGCTGGCGGCCGCGGCCGGACGGCAGACCATCGACGGCGTCGTGGCCGACCAGGTGATCACGGGGCGCGACGGCGGGGTGGGCGGGGCGGTGACCGACGAGCTGCGCCGCGAGCTGGGCGACGACGCCACCGTGACGCCGGTCGTGCACAGCCAGGTCATCGTCCGCTACACCGAGCTGGGCGACCCCACTCAGGAGTCGTTCGCCGCGCAGGGGCTCGACCCCGCCGGACTCCACCGCACGCTCGACCTCGAGGTCCGCGACGGCGACCTCGGCGACCTCCGCGACGGCACGGTGGCGTTGAGCCGCAACGCCTCGGCCACCTTCGGCGCGTCCGTCGGCGACACCGTCGACATCGTGCTCGGCGACGGCACCGTCATCGAACCGACGGTGGTCGCGGTCTACGGCCGCGGCCTCGGCTTCGGCGACGTCACCCTGCCGCACGACGAGCTGGCCGCGCACACCACGACCGGCCTCGACAGCTGGGTGCTGATCGGCGGCGGCGACCCCGGCACCGTCGCGCAGGTGGCGGCCGAGCACCCCGGCCTGGCCGCCGGCACCGGGTCCGACCTGTCCGCGGCCGGCTCGTCCGAGCGGTCCGCCGAGACGTCGTCCAGCCTGGTGGCCATCCTCGCGCTGCTCGCGTACCTGGCGGTGTCGGTGGTGAACACGCTGGTCATGGCCACGGCCGAGCGCACCCGCGAGTTCGCCCTGCTCCGCCTGGCCGGCGCGGCCCGGCGGCACGTGCTGGCCATGATGCGGGTCGAGGCGGGGGTCATCGTCGCGGTGTCGGTGCTGGTCGGCCTGCTGGTGGCGCTGCCCCCGCTGGTCGGTATCAGCATCGGGCTCACCGAGTCGCCGCTGCCGTCGATCTCACCGGCCGGCTTCGGCGGCATCGTCCTCGCGACCTCCCTGCTCGGCTTCCTCGCCATCGGCGTCCCGGCCCGCGCGGCGCTGCGCCTTCGCCCGGTCGACGCGATCGGGCTGCGGGAGTAAAGGGCGCCCCCGAGTCGTGGGGTGGGACTGGGTGACGGGAGCGTCAACTGTTGGCGCTCTCGTCACCTACGCTGCGATCACCACCCGTTCTGCGTTGTCGTCGTGGCCGGTCCGGCGCTGCGCCTCCGCCCGGGGTGACGTGGTCGGGCTGCGGCTGAGAGGGTCGTGGAGGCCGGGTTCTGGCGCTGGGGTCATGGGGTGGCGTGTTGACGGGAGCGTCAACTGTTGGCGCTCTCGTCACCCACGCTGCGATCACCACCCGCCCGGCGCTCAGGCGGCTCAGTCGCGGCGGTAGGCGACGTCGATGGCGTGGCGGGTGAAGCCTTCGCGCTCGTACAGGCGCACGGCGGCGGTGTTGTCGCCCTCGACGTACAGGGTCACGGTGCGTACGCCGGCCACGTCGGCCAGGTGGCGCAGGCCGGCGATGGTCAGCGCGCCGCCCAGCCCGCGGCCGTGCGCCGAGGGCGCCACGCCGAGGACGTAGACCTCGCCGAGGGGCGCGTCGACGCCGCCGCCGGGGCCACTCGATTCCGGCCCTCGACGGGACAGCATGTCTCGGCCCGGGTTGGGGTCGTGCGGGTGCACCTTCGTCCAGTGGAAGCCGAGCACCCGGTCGTCGGCGTCGACGGCGAGGAGGAAGCCGGCCGGGTCGAAGTCGGACGCCGCCTCGGCCGCCGCGATGTCGTCGAGGGTCTGGCCGCCCTGCTCCGGGTGCCAGTCGAACGCGGCGTTGTTGACCTCCAGCCACGCGGCCTCGTCCTGGCCCACCACGAACGGGCGCAGCCGCACGCCGTCGGGCAGCACGGGCTCCGGCAGCTCGCCGGGCGCGATGCGGCGGCGCAGTTGCAGCAGCTCGCGGGCCCGCACCAGCCCGTGCCGCCGAGCCAGCGCCGCGGCCGCCGGGTGATCACCGTGCGACCACAGCCACAGCTCGCCGGACACGGCGCCGAGCAGATCGGCCAGCAGCCCGCCGCCCAGCCCCTGCCCCCGCCGCGCCGGGTCGATCACCAGCTCCGCGGCCTGCCGGTCGCCCTGCCGCGCCGCGTACGCGGCCCCGGCCAGCTCGCCGGTTCCGGCTGGCTCGCCCGCACCAGCCCCAGTCGGCACCGTCAACGCCGCGATGGTCGCGCCGGAGCGGGCGGCCGGGAAGAGGTCGTCGGAGAAGGGGGCCACGCCGTCGGCGGCGCGGGCCCGCTCGGCCAGTGCCGTGACCTGGGCCAGTTCCGCCGGGGTGAACGTCGTCGCCACGGCAGCGACCCTACCCGCCGGGCAGAAACGGTCAGTCGGACAGCGTGATGCTCATGCCGGCGCGGTCGGTGGCGACGTCGTCCTCAGGGAGCGGGACGCCCGCCGGGGGGCGGCCGGAGCGGCCCTGCTGAGGTGGGACGAACCGGTAGCCGACGTTGCGGACGGTGCCGATGAGCGACTCGTAGTCGGCGCCGAGCTTCGCCCGCAGCCGCCGCACGTGGACGTCGACCGTGCGCGTGCCGCCGAAGTAGTCGTAGCCCCACACCTCCTGCAGCAGTTGGGCGCGGGTGAACACCCGGCCGGGGTGCTGGGCGAGGAACTTGAGCAGCTCGAACTCCTTGTAGGTGAGGTCGAGCGTGCGGCGCGCCACCTTGGCGGTGTAGGTGGCTTCGTCGATGAGGAGGTCGCCGGAGCGGATCTCGTCGGGCGCGTCGTCGCCGGCGGCGGCCAGCCGGCCCTGCGCGAGCCGCAGCCGCGCCTCGACCTCGGCCGGGCCCGCGGAATCGAGCAGGACGTCGTCGATACCCCATTCGGCGGTGACGGCGGCCAGCCCGCCCTCGGTGACGATGGCCATGAGCGGGACGTCGACACCCGTGGTGCGGATGAGGCGGGTGAGGCCGCGCGCCTGGGAGAGGTCGCGGCGGGCGTCGACGGCGACGACGTCACCCGTCGGCGCGTCGACCAGCGCGGACGCCTCCGCGGGCAGCACCCGGACGTCGTGCAGGAGGAAGCCGAGGGCGGGCAGCACCTCGGCCGACGACTGCAGGGAATTGGTCAGCAGGACGATGGTTGCCATGTCGCGACCTCCTGTCGGCCGGGGCCGTTGAACGCAGAAGGGACCTGCCGGCGTCATCGCCCAGGTCCCTTGGTGAGAGAGAATAGCTGATATGCCGGACCTCGACACTCCTGGGGCAGCCACCGCGCCCCGGCCGGACGCACGCCCGCAACGCTCCGGACACTCGCGCCGCCTGCAGGCGGCCGACGGGACGCTGCTGCACGCCCGCTACTTCCCCCGCCGCGACGGCGTCGACGGCGACCTCGCCGTCGTCGTCGCGCACGGCTTCACGCAGAGCTCGCACAGCCCGCAGATGAAACGCATCTCGAGCTGGCTCAGCGAGCACGCCTCCGTCGTCCTGCTCGACCTGCGCGGGCACGGCCGGTCGCGCGGACACTCGACGCTGGGCTGGCGCGAGGTGCTCGACATGGACGCCGCCGTCAGCTGGGCGCGCGCGCTCGGCTACCGGCGGGTGGCGACGCTCGGGTTCTCGCTCGGCTCGGCGGTCGCGGTGCGCCACGGCGCGCTGCACCGCGGCGTCGGCGCCGTGGCCGCCGTCAGCGTCCCCGGCGAATGGCACTACCGCGGCACCGCCGCCATGCGCACGCTGCTGCGGCTCATCCTCACCAAGCCGGGCCGCGGGCTGCTGCGGCTGCTGCGCCGCACGCGGGTGTCGCCGTCGGGCTGGTCCACGCCCGACCCCATCGACGCGCGGGCGGCGGCCGCCGAGCTGGACGTCCCGCTGCTGGTCGTGCACGGCGACGAGGACGGCTACTTCCCGGTGCACCACGCCTGGCAGGTGCACGCCGCCGCGCCGTCCGGCTCGCTCTGGCTGGAACGCGGCTTCGGCCACGCCGAGGCCGGCGCCACCGAGTCGCTGGTGACGCGCATCGGCGCCTGGCTCGACGAGCACACCCTCGCGGTCGACCCGGTGCGGGCATGATGTCCTGATGGCGAAGGTGACGCTCCGCTACTGGGCGGCTCTCCGCGCGGCGGCCGGCATCCCCGAGGAGGTCGTCGACGCCGGCACGCTCGCCGAGGCGCTGGCGGCGGCCCGCTCGGCGCACAGCGGGTCAGCGCGCTTCGCCGCCGTCCTCGACATCTGCGCCGTCGTCGTCGACGGCACCCCGGCCGGGTCGCGCGATCCGGCCGGCATCGTCCTGCGCGACGGCACCGCGGTCGAGCTGCTCCCACCCTTCGCCGGCGGGAGCAGCCCGGACCGCTGAGCGGCGACGGACGTCAGCCGTCGGCGCGTGGGCCGCCGACCAGGTAGGACGTCTCGCCCACGCCGCCTTGCAGCAGCGCCACGCCGACCTCGTCGTCGACGAGGTCGAAGCTCTCGTGCGGCGGCTCGATCGCCGTCGCCTCAGCGCCGGCGAGGTCGACGGTCAGGGTGCCGTTCTCGGTGGCGCCGAAGACCGTCGAGTCGTCGATCGCGGACCCCTGGATCGTGAAGTCCGTGGCGACCGGGGTGACCGTGCCGGCCTCGACGTCCAGGATCAGCGCCCCGCCCGACCAGCCGGTGAACAGGCGCGTGCCGTCGGGGGAGAGCAGCGCGCCGGCGGCAGCCAGGCCGCCGGAGTCGGCGATGACCGGCTGCGCACCGGCGAGGTCGGCGGCCGACGGCGTCGCCGGCTCGTGGGTCGCGGCGTCCAGCCAGGTGACCTCGAAGGCGGTGGCGTTCTCGTCCGTCGCGGCGATGGTCAGCAGGTACGGGCCGACCAGGATCGTCGTGTGGTTCGGTCCTTCGGCGAAGAGCAGGTCCTCCTCGTTCGGCGTCGACGTGACGGTGTTCCACGCCTCGGCGCCGTCGAGCGTGCGGGCCAGCCAGCCGACGTAGGTGTCGCCGTCCTCGGAGACCTCGTAGGCGATACCGCGGACGTAGGAGATCATCAGGTCACCGGAGACGCCCGCGAAGAACTCGTCGAGGTCGTACGCGCCGACGACCATGGGCTCCGGGTCGCGGTTGACCGGGACGAACTCGGTGGCGCCCGGCTTCAGCAGGAAGTCGCCGGCCAGTACGCCCTGGTCGGTCCAGAACACCTCGGTGTGCGGGTTCTCGCCCTGCGCGACGGTGATGTGCTCCTCGGCCTCGAAGGCGGGGTCCTCGCTGCCGGCGTTGCCGCCGTCGTCGCCACCGGCGTCGGCCGGCCAGGCGAGGTAGCCCCACGCGGTCGACGCCTCGGTGACCGCGTCGCCGGCGTTGTCCTCGGTGACGACGACGGCGACGCCCGGGCCGCCGTCGACCTCGGTGGCCCGCAGCGCCGACACCTGGCCGGGCAGCACCTCGGATTTCCACAGCCGCTCGCCGGTCTCGGCGTCCAGCGCGAGGATGTGGCGAGCGGTGGTGGGGTCGGACGCGTCGGGCTCGAGGGCGAACACCGTGCCGTCGGCCAGGGCCGGGCGTTCCAGGTCCGGGTGCGACCAGCAGGTGCCGGGGTCCAGGCTCTCGGGGAGGGCGTCGGTGAGCTCGGGCGGGCAGCTGAACGCCGGGGTGGTCTCCTCCGGGGTGGACGGGTCGTCGGACG
Source organism: Jiangella alba (assembly GCF_900106035.1). Taxonomy (GTDB): domain Bacteria; phylum Actinomycetota; class Actinomycetes; order Jiangellales; family Jiangellaceae; genus Jiangella; species Jiangella alba. Next base: position 296,268 of record NZ_FNUC01000004.1, on the reverse strand, counting down.
GCTCCTCGCTCGGCGCCTCGGTGCTGGTCTCGTCGGCCGACGGCTCCGAGTCGTCGCCGCATGCCGTCAGGGCGACCGCGGCGACGGCCAGGAGCGCTGTGGCGCGGCCGCGAATGTTCCTCATGTCCAGTGGATCCTCTCGAACGAGCTGCGCGGTGTGCCCGGTGACGTAAAACGATGTGCCATATACCGTAGAGGACCGGGCCGCGTCCAGCAGGCGAGACCGAGATCACGCCGTGCCTCGGGGGCAGCCGGACTGTTGTGGAGTTGTTGTCATTTCGGCGCGGGTGGGCGGTCCGCGTCTGCAAGCATTCAAAGGTGCCCTCCGTTCATGCCTCGCTGGCCGTCGCCGCCCTCGCCGGCGTCCTGGCCCTGGCGTCGGCATCCGGGGGTGCGCTGCTGGCCGGTGGCCTCGCCCTGGTCATCCTGATCTTCACGCTCGGCGGCGTGGCCGCGGCCCGGGCCGGCGCGGCGCGCTGGTCGGCCGGCATCGCGCTGGCCGCCGGGCTCGGCGCGCTCGGGTGGACGTGGACCGAGGGCGGCTCCGACCTCACCCCCATGGCGGCGGTCCTGGGCCCGACACTCGTGGCGTCGATCGTCGTGCAGCTGCTGCGGCGCGACGGCCGGGCCGGGCTGACCACGTCGCTGGCGCTGTCCGTCACCGCGTGCGTGCTGGCGGTGCTGCCGGTGGCCTGGCTGGCGCTGCGCGAGTCCGGCGACGGCGAGTACCCGGTCGGGCTGGCGCTGCTGGGCGTCGGCGCCGTCGGGCTGGCCGAGTCGCTGCCGGTGTCGCGGGCGGTGCGCCGGCTCATCGGCGTGCTGCTGGCCGCGCTGGGCGCGGGTGCACTGGTGCTCACCACCGACTGGGTGGGCGACGCCGTGCCCGCCGTCAGCGCCGTCGTCGTCGCCACGTTCGCCGGCCTGCTGGCCGCCGTCGCGTTCGCCGCCGTCGACCGCCTGGCCGACGAGTTCACGCCCCAGCCGCAGCCGGTCGCGGTGCAGGTGGGCGCCGCCGCGCCGGCCGAGACGGGCGACGGCGCCGAGGTCGCGGCCGTGCCGCGGGGCGCCGGAGCGTTCCTGCCGCTGCGGGTCAGCCTGCCGTTCGTCGCCGCGGCGCCGGTCGCCTACGTGCTGGGCCGCATCTTCGTCGGCTAGGGAATCGTCCGCCGCGGCGGGCGCGTTGTGCCCGGTGTGACAGGACTGGTGGTCGTCGTCGCCGTGCTCGCGGCCGCCACGGCGTTCGGGCTGTGGCGGCGTGCCCGCGACGGCCGGGTGGTGGAGGCGAGGGTGGACGAGCAGCTGCTGGGCCCCGACGAGCTGGGCGCGCCGCTGGGCGAGCGGGCCACGCTGGTGCAGTTCTCGACGGCGTTCTGCCAGCCGTGCCGGGCCGCCCGCGCCACGCTGTCGCACGTCGCCGCCGACACCGAGGGTGTCGTGCACGTCGAGATCGACGCCGAGCACCACCTCGACCTCGTCCGGCGGCTGAACATCCTGCGTACGCCCACCACGCTGGTGCTCGACGGCACTGGCCGCATCGTCCGCCGGGCGACCGGCGCGCCACGGCTGGCGGAGGTGAGAGCCGCCCTCCCTGCCTGATTTGGCCGGATCCCGAGACGACATATCTCGTTATTTGATACGGACGGTGACGACGGCGTGTCGTCGCCGTACGCTCGTCCCATGTTCCGCACCGAGCTCTGGAAGCGCCGCGCCATCGACTTCGGTCGCGCCGCGTCCATGCTCTGTCTGCCCTGACGGGGAACGGCCCCGCCACGCGGCCACGCATTCGCGTCCACGGCCTCTGCCGTTCCTGACGAACATCTCCCGTTCCGTCCACGTCAGGAGGACCATGCCGACTCGCATCGACCCACGCGGTCCCCGGTTCGCGGCCACGCTCACCACCGTCGTCCTCGCGGTCGTCCTGGTCACCGGCAGCGCCTGGCTGCTGGCCGTCCAGGGTCTGGTGTTCGCGGCCGGAGCGGTGTTCGGGCTGCCGCGGGCGCCGTACGGGCAGCTGTACGCGAAGCTCGTCCGGCCCCGGCTCGGTCCGCCCGGCGAGCTCGAAGACGCCGCGCCGCCGCGGTTCGCCCAGGCCGTCGGGCTGGTGTTCGCCGTCGTCGGCGTCATCGCGTTCGCGGCCGGGCTGACCGCGGTCGCGTACGTCGCCGTCGCGGCCGCACTGGCCGCGGCATTTCTCAACGCGGCCTTCGGCTTCTGCCTGGGCTGCGAGCTGTACCTCGCCTTCCGGCGTCTGTTCCCATCCCAACCCAACACCACGGAGGTCGCGTCATGAGCCGCGAGTCCAGCCTCGTCTCGGCCGACTGGGTCGAGCAGAACCTCGACAACCCGAAGGTGGTGCTCGTCGAGGTCGACGAGGACACCGCCGCCTACGACAAGAACCACATTCGCGGCGCCGTGAAGGTCAACTGGTCCACCGACCTGCGCGACCCGCTGCGTCGTGACTTCGTGAACAAGGAGCAGTTCGAGGCGCTGCTCGGCGGTCTCGGCATCGGCAACGACGACACCGTCGTGCTGTACGGCGGCAACAACAACTGGTTCGCCGCCTACGCGTACTGGTACTTCAAGGTCTACGGCCACGGCGACGTGCGCCTGCTCGACGGCGGCCGGAAGATCTGGGAGCTGGAGAGCCGCGAGCTGGTCGACACCGCCCCGGCGCGCGAGGCCACCGCCTACACCGCGCAGGACCCGGACAACTCGATCCGCGCCTTCCGCGACGAGGTCGTCGCCTCCATCGGCGCGCAGAACCTGGTCGACGTCCGCTCGCCCGACGAGTACGCCGGCCGGCTGCTGGCCCCGGCCCACCTGCCGCAGGAGGTGTCGCAGGTCCCGGGCCACATCCCGACCGCGGCGAACGTCCCGTGGAGCAAGGCGGCCAACGACGACGGCACCTTCCGCTCCGACGACGAACTGCGCGCCCTCTACGGCGACGCCGGCGTCGACTTCGGCAAGGACACCATCGCCTACTGCCGCATCGGCGAGCGCTCGTCGCACACGTGGTTCGTGCTGCGCGAGATCCTCGGCGTCGAGAACGTCAAGAACTACGACGGCTCGTGGACCGAGTACGGCTCGCTGGTCGGCGTCCCCGTGGCCCTCGGCGATGAGCCCGGGACGGCCTGACATGTGCGGAGCCACCACCGGCGGCGTGTCGTTGGAAGGAGTCGACGTGACCAAGGAGACCGTCATCCAGGGTGTCGTCCACCGTGACGACGCGCCGCTGGCCGGCGCGTACGTGCGGCTGCTCGACGCGACCGGCGAGTTCACCGCCGAGGTCCCGACCAGCGCGACCGGCCAGTTCCGGTTCTTCGCCGCGCCCGGCACCTGGACGCTGCGCACGCTGGCCCCCGGCGCCGACACCGTCGACCGCTCGGTCGTCGCCGACATCGGCGTCACCGACGTCGACGTCCACGTCGGCTGATTCACGGACACACGAACGGGGCCGGCACTCGCCGGCCCCGTTCCGCTCCCTGCGGGTCGTCCGCTACCTCAGCAGCGCGACGACCTGGTGCAGGGCGACACCAACGATGGACAGCGCTCCGACCCGCCGGAGATCGTCGGCCACCTGGCCGAGCACCTCGGTGTAGCCCATCTCTGGACTACACCGGGCGGAATCCCGATGTAGTTAACCCACCAGAGTGACATCTGGTCAGCAGAAACGTCAACGACTAGGCTGGTATCCAGCCGGGGGAGGTGCTGGTAACACCGGTGATCCCGGCCGGACCCCGGCGCGTGGCTTCGTTGCCTTGACTCCGCGCCGGGGTTTCTGCTGCTCAGCCCTCAGTAGACGAGGGCCTGGGCGCCGTCGGCCATGATCTCCTCGACGAAGGTCGGGGCGCCGGCGATGCGGACCCCGGGGATGACGTCGTCGGGGCCGATGCCGCGGCGGGCGGCGCACTGGGTGCACAGCGTCACCGTGCCGCCGGCCAGCAGCGCGTCGAGCAGGTCGGGCAGCGGCGCGGCGTGCGGCAGTTCGAACTCGGCGGCCCGGCCGGGCAGCGCGAACCACGCGGACTCGCCGGTCAGCCACAGCGACACCGACGCGCCCGCTGCGAGCGCCGTGGTCGCGACGGTGAAGGCCTGCGAGCACCGCTCCGGCGCGTCGGACCCGGCGGTGACCTTGACGACGAGGGTGCGCTCCATGGAACGCAAGCCTCACACACCGCCGCGCTGCCTCGTCGGAGGGGCATGGACACCACCGAGATCACGGCCCTGCTGGACGCCCGGTCCGCCGCCATCCACGCGAAGGACCTCGACCGGCTGATGTCGTTCTACGCCGACGACATCGTGTACTTCGACGTCGTCCCGCCGCTGTTCTACGCGGGCGCGGACGCCATGCGCGACCGGTTCGCCGACTGGTTCGCCCGCTGGTCCGGCCCGATCGGCCAGCAGACCGAGGACGTCCACGTCGAGGACGGCGGCGACGTCGCGGTCGTGCGGATGCTGATCCGGACCAGCGGCACGCTGGCGACCGGCCGCGAGGTCGGCTACTGGGTCCGCGCCACCGACGGGCTGCGGCGCGGCGCCGGCGGCTGGACGATCGCGCACGAGCACGTGTCGCTGCCGGTCGAGTTCCCGCAGGGGACCGCGGCGATGCACCTCGTGCCGGGCGGCTAGACTGCGGGCGTGCTCGAACTCGTCTTCACCAGCATCCTCGTCCTGGTCACCATCGCCGCCGGGATGATGGGCGTGCTCGTGGTCTACAAGCTGTTCAAGGGCCAGGCTTGATCGAGATCCCCGAAGACCTCCACCCGGCCTGCCTGCCGATCGCCTGGCTGCTGGGCCGCTGGGAGGGTGCGGGTCTCGGCGACTACCCGACCATCGAGGCGTTCCGGTTCGGCCAGGAGGTCGAGTTCAGTTACGTGCCGGACAAGCCGTTCCTGTCCTACCGCAGCCGCAGCTGGATCCTCGACGACGACGGCAACCTCGTGCGGCCCGCGGCCCGCGAGACCGGCTACTGGCGGCCGCAGGAGAACGACGAGATCGAGGTGCTGCTCACGCACCCGACCGGGTTCGTCGAGATCTACATCGGGCAGACCGAGCCGGCTCGGGTCGAGCTGGCCACACGCGGCGTCCTGAAGACCGAGACCGCCAAGGACTACCGCACCGGCCACCGGCTGTACGGGCTGGTCGAGGGCGCGCTGATGTACGTGTACGAGATGTCGGCCATGGGCCACGAGCTGCAGCCGCACCTGTCGGCCGAGCTCAAGAGGGTCGCCGGGGCCACCGAAGCCCGGGACTGATTCCGGGTCTCCCGGCGTTGGGAAGGATATGGACGCCTACCGCAGCCCGCTGCTCGCCACCCCGGGGGCCGTCGCGGCCACCGAGCCCGACGACGGCGTCGCCGCGCACTACGGCGACCCGTTCCGCGAGCAGCGCCGCCTCGTCGCCGGCGAGGGCGCGGTCGATCTCTCGCACCGCGGCGTCCTGCGGGTCAGCGGGCCCGACCGCCTGACGTGGCTGCATCAGCTGCTCACCCAGCACGTCGAGCGCCTCGAGCCGCACCGCGCCACGTCCGCGCTGGTCCTCGACGCGAACGGCCGGGTCGAGCACGCGCTCTACGGCGTCGACGACGGCGAGGCGTTCTGGTTCCACACCGAGCGGACGTCGGCCGAGCCGCTGCGCGACTACCTGGAGAAGATGAAGTTCTGGTCCCAGGTCGAGGTCGCCGACGTCACTGACGAGTTCGCCCTCGTCTGGGAGCCCCGGCCGGAACCGGCCGAGCGGCACCTGAGCCGGGTCACCGAGCGCGGCCGCGACGTGTTCGTCCCGCGCGCCGAGCTCACGGCGTACGTCACCGATCCGGCCGGCGTGTGGGCGTACGAGGCGCTGCGCATCGAGGCGCGCGAGCCGCGTCAGGGCCTCGACACCGACGACCGCACCATTCCGCACGAGGTCGGCTGGATCGGCACCGCCGTGCACCTCGACAAGGGCTGCTACCGCGGCCAGGAGACCGTCGCCCGGGTGCACACGCTGGGCCGGCCGCCGCGCCGCCTCGTCCTGCTGCACCTCGACGGCTCCGTCGACACCCTGCCCGAGCACGGCGCCCCCGTCGAGCTCGACGGCCGCACCGTCGGCACCGTCGGCTCGGCCGCCCGCCACCACGAGCTGGGCCCGGTCGCGCTCGCCGTCGTCAAGCGCAACACCCCCGTCGACGCCGAACTGCTGGCCGGTGGGGTGGCCGCCGCCCAGGAGGTCGTCGTCGACCCCGAGGCCGGCCTGCACGTGCGGCCTCAGCTGCGCTGACGCCACCCGTACCGCGGCTCGTAGCCGAGCACCCGGCGGGCCTTCTCGATCGACAGCAGCGTCTCGTGCTCACCCACCTCGCGGCGCCGCTCGACGCCCGGGAACACCTCGTCCAGCAGCTCGCCGTTGGGCCGCTCCATGACGGTGTCGGCGTTGGCGATGACGAACACGTCCGCGCCGGTCAGCGGAGCTTCGAGGGCGAGCCGGACGGCCTGTGCGGCGTCGCGGGCGTCGATGTAGCCCCACAGGTTCCACTTGCGCAGCAGCGAGTCGTCCTGGAACGACGGGAACCGCTCGTAGTCCTCGGGGTCCATGACGTTCGACAGCCGCAGCCCGATGATCTTCTGCTCCGGGTCCCAGCGGCAGAACTGCTCGGCCATCGTCTCGCCGACCAGCTTCGACAGTGAGTACGCGGTCTCCGGCCGGCCCGCGTACTCCTCGTCGACGGGGACGTACGGCGGCGGCGTGTCGAACGGCAGTCCGAGCACCGTCTCGCTGGACGCCCACACGACGTTCTTGATGCCCAGCTGCCGGGCCGCCTCGAACACGTTGTACGTGCTCAGCGTGTTGACGGAGAACGTGACGGGGTTCGGCGCCAGCCCCGGCGCCCGGATGGCGGCGAGGTGCACGATGCCCGTCACGCCGTCGACGCGGTCGTCGATGCCGGCGAACGCCGCCACCGTCTGCCCGTAGTCGGTGAGGTCGACGCGGCTGTGCCGGACCGACGGGTCGGCCGGCGGCACGAGGTCGACCGAGGCGACGTCGTAGCCGTGCGCCGTCAGGTCCGCGACGCAGGCCCGGCCGGCCTGGCCGCTGCCACCGGTCACGATGATCATGGGGTGCCCCTTCAGGTTTCGAGAACGAGTGTCACCGGGCCGTCGTTGACCAGGCCGACCCGCATGTCCGCGCCGAACACGCCGGTCTCGACGGTCGCGCCGAGCCCCCGCAGCGCGGCGACGAACGCGGCGACGAGCGGCTCGGACACCGGCCCCGGCGCCGCCGCGCCCCACGACGGGCGGCGGCCCTTCGCGGTGTCGGCGTAGAGCGTGAACTGGCTGACGACGAGGATCGGCGCGCCGACGTCGGAAGCGGACCGCTCGTCGGCGAGGATGCGCAGGCCCCAGATCTTGCGGGCCAGCTTGGCGGCGTCGTCGGCGCTGTCGTCGTGGGTCACCCCGACCAGCACCAGCAGCCCCTGCCCGTCCGGCTCGATGGCGCCGACGACCTCGCCGTCGACCGAGACCGACGCCGACGCCACCCGCTGCACGACCGCTCGCATGCTGCGCATCGTCGCACGAACGCGGCGGCCGTTTGCCGCCAGCACCGCCCGCCGGGCGCACGCAGGATCGAGGCATGAACACGCAACCTCCCCTGAACGGCCGGGCGGCCATGGTGATCGGCGGCAGCCGCGGCATCGGCGCGGCGGTGGTCCGCCGGCTGGCCCGCGACGGCGCCGACGTCGGGTTCACCTACGTCTCCGCGGCCGGCGCCGCCGACGAGCTGGTCGCCGAGGTCGAGCGGACCGGACGGCGCGCGCTCGCGCTGCCGGTCGACAGCGCCGACGCCGCCGCGCTGGCGGCCGCCGTCGACGTCGTCGCCGACCGGTTCGGCCGCCTGGACGTCCTGGTCAACAACGCCGCGCTGTACCCGGTCGGCCCGATCGACGAGCTCACCGTCGAGGAGTTCGACCGCACCGTCGCCGTCAACGTCCGCGCCCCGTTCGTCGCCGCGACGGCGGCCGCGCGGCACATGACCGGTGGCGGGAGCATCGTCACGATCGGCAGCCTGGTCGCCGAGCGGACGGTCTTCCCCGGCTACGGGCTGTACTCGATGAGCAAGACCGCGCTGGTCGGGCTGACGAAGGGGCTCGCGCGCGACCTCGGCGGACGGGGCATCCGGGCGACCCTGGTGCATCCCGGGCCGACGGACACCGACCTCAACCCGGCGGACGGGCCGTACTCCGACACCATCCGGTCGCACACCGCGCTCGGCCGGTACGCCGGCACGGACGAGATCGCCGCCACCGTCGCGCACCTCGCCGGCGACGACGGCCGCTTCATCACCGGGACGTCGGTGCTGGTGGACGGCGGTTTCACCATCTGAGTCGCTCGTGACAGGATCGTCGCACCTGTTTGCGCCGACGATCCGAGGAGCGACATGCACGCGGGCGACGCCGTCCTGGTGGCTGAGGTGGTCCGGTCGGGGCTGGTCGAGTCCCGCCACCGTGGCTCGGTGGCCGCGCTGGCCGCCGACGGGTCGGTGGCGTTCGCCGCCGGCCGCGCCGACGAGCCGATGTACCCACGGTCGTCGAACAAGCCGGCGCAGGCCGCGGCGATGCTCCGGCTGGGGCTGCCGCTCGAGGGCGAGCTGCTGGCGCTCGCGGCGGCCAGCCACTCCGGCGAGCCGATCCACCTCGACGGCGTGCGGCGCATCCTCGCGCTCGGCGGGCTGGACGAGTCGGCGCTGCGGAACACGCCGGGCTTCCCGATCGACCACGACACGATGGTCGACTACGTCCGCAAGGGCGGTGAGCCGTCGTCGCTGGCCGCCGACTGCTCCGGCAAGCACGCGGCGATGCTGCTGACCTGCGTCGTCAACGCATGGCCGGTCGAGGACTATCTGGACCCGGCGCATCCGCTGCAGGCGGCGATCCACGACACCGTCGGCTCGCTGGCGGGTGCGCCGGTCGCGCACACCGGGGTGGACGGCTGTGGCGCGCCGTTGTTCGCGGTGTCGTTGGTGGGGCTGGCGCGGCTGTTCCGGTCGCTCGCGCTGGCGCCGCCGGGGTCGCCGGAGCGGCGGGTGGCCGACGCCATTCAGGCGCACCCCGAGTACACCAGCGGCACCACGCGCGATGAGGCGCAGCTGATCCGCGGCGTGCCGGGCCTGTTCGCCAAGGCCGGCGCCGAAGCCGTCCTCGCCGCCGCCCTCGACGACGGCCGCGCGGTCGCCGTCAAGATCGACGACGGGGGAGCGCGGGCGCGCATGCCGGTCCTGGTCGCCGCCCTCCGGCGGCTGGGGGTCGGCGCCCCGGTGCTGGACGCCCTCGCCGATGCCCCCGTCCTGGGCGGTGGTCACCCCGTCGGCACCCTCCGCCCCGCCCTCGACCGGTCAGCCTGACGGGTCAGTCCTCGGGCCAGCTGTGCGGCTCGATGATCCACGGCCGGCCGGGCCCGTCGCGCCGCGCTTCGTGGCCGAGCGGCAGCTCCGCCAGCTCGGCGACCGTCGAGCAGGGTCCGCTGCACCACGGCGCCGAGGTCGGCGGGGAAGCGTCCGCCGGTGAACGGGAACGGCCGCGACGGGAACAGCTCCTGCGGGTCTCCGCGCCGGTCCACGCCGGCACTCCAGCCGCCTGTCGCTGTGGGAGAGTGGGCCGGTGAGCGACCTCCGCGCCCGCCGGCGCCGCACGACCCGCGGCGAGATCGTCGAGGCGGGGCTGCGGCTGTTCGACGAGCGCGGCTACGACGCGGTGACGATGGAGCAGATCGCGGCCGCCGCCGGGGTGTCGCGGCGGACGCTGTATCGCCACTTCCCGACGAAGGACCGGATCCTGCTCGACCTCCCGGCCGAGTGGATGGCGATGTGGGACGAGGTGGTCGCGGGCGTCGCGGCCGACCTCCCGCCGCGTGACGTGGTCGAGCAGGCCGCCCGCGCCATCGGGGCGCGGCTGGACGCCGAGAGCGCGCGCATCCGCACCGCCTGGCGCATCAGCGACGCCGTCCCCGCCCTGCAGGCGGCGTTCCTCGCGAACCCGGCCTGGACGGCGCGCGTGGTGACGGTGCTGGAGGACCCGGCCCGCGGTACGCCGCTCGACCGCGCGACCGCGGTGGTGATCGCGGGCGCCTATCTGGGTGCGCTGGATGCGGCGATGCTGCGGTGGGCGGCCGAGGGCGGCGGGACCGTCGCCGAGGCCGTCGAGCTGATCCTCGACCGGCTGGGGGCGATCTGGCCGTAGCTGGCACGTTGTGCCATCATGGCATCATGACGCACGCCGCGCGCCGTCCCCTCGTCGGCTGGTCGCTGCTGGTCATCGCCGGCCTGCACGTCCTGAGCGCCCCGATGATCTACCCCGACTCACTGCGCTCGACGTGGGAGGCCGGCGTCGTGCTGGCGGTCGAGGCCGATCCCGCCCTGATCGCCGAGCGCGGCGTGGGCTTCTGGTACGTCACGGCCGGCCTCGGCGTCGCCCTGCTCGGCGGCCTGGTGCGGTCTATGGAGCGGCGGGGTGACGCGCCGCCGCGCGGGCTGGGCTGGGGGCTGCTGGGGCTGACCGTGTGGGGCGTCGCGCTCATGCCGGTCTCGGGGTTCTGGGCCTTCCTCGTCCCGGCCGTCCTGACGTTGCGGCAGCCGCGGGTCACGGCCCGGCGCGTCGCCGCAGGATCGCGCGGACGGCCATGACGACGGCCAGCCCGGCGGCGCCCGCCACGACCGTCCGCCACGGCAGCGACACCGCCAGCAGCACGCACGACGCCAGGCCGGCGGCGGACAGCCAGCGCGGCCACCGGCGCTCGTCCGGCCCGAGCCGCCACGCCGCCGCGTTGGCGACCGCGTAGTACACCAGCACCGCGAACGCGCTCGCCGCGAGCGTCGTCGCGAGATCGCCGACCAGCACGAACAACACCGTCACGACGGCGGAGGCCAGTTCGGCGACGTGCGGGACGCGACGGCGGGGGTGGACGGCCGCGAGCCGAGCCGGGAGGTCGCCGGCCGACGCCATCGCGAACGCCGTCCGCCCGACGCCGGCCTGCAGCGACAGCAGCGCGCCCAGCGCCGCCACCGCCGCGCCCGCCGCCACGACCGGCTCCAGCCAGGACGCCCCGGCGGCGGCCGCGACCGCTCGCAGCGGCCGCGCCGACTCCGCCGTCCCGTCCGCGCCGAGCACCAGCAGCACCGTCAGCCCGACCGCCGCGTAGAGCACGAGCGTCGCCGTCAGCGAGACGACGACGGCGCGGGGGATCGCCGCCGGGTCGCGGACCTCCTCGCCCAGGGTCGTGATGCGCGCGTACCCGGCGAACGCGTAGAACAGCACGGCGGCCGAGCCGAGCACCCCCGTGACGCCGCCCGACGGCCCGGACGACCAGTCCGGCGCCACCCCGGCGTCGCCCAGCCCCGTCACGACGACCGCCGCCAGCACCACGACCACCAGCGCCACGAGCACCGCGCCGACCCGCGCCGTCCGCGTCACCCCGGCCAGGTTCACCGCCGTCACGGCCGCGACGGCCGCCAGCGCCACCAGGACGTCCTGCGAGGGCCACAGGTACGCGCCGACCGCGAGCGCCGCCGTCGCGCACGACGCCGACTTGCCCAGCACGAACGCGTACCCCGCCAGCGCGCCCCACGCGTCGCCGAGCCGCAGCCGCCCGTAGTGGTAGGCGCCGCCGGCCTCCGGATGGACGGCGGCCAACTGGGCGGTCGACGCCGCGTTGCAGAAGGCGACGAACGCCGCGACGGCCAGCCCGGCCAGCAGCCACGCGCCGGCCGCCGACGCCGCCGGCTGCCAGGCGACGAAGACGCCGGTGCCGATCATCGCGGCCAGCCCGACCGCGACCGCGTCGCCGGTGCCGAGCCGTCTGACCAGCCGGGACTCTGGGGACGGGGCCACGGCACCATCCTGGACCCTCGAACCAACTCCGGGAGAACGGACGGCGGCCGAACCGTGACCGGGCGGAGAACGTCGCAATGGTCTGGACCACGTACGCTGGTGAGGTGCGATCGTCCCGCCGCCTCGGGTGGCGCATTGGGCTACCGGCGGTGATCCTCGTCATCGCCGCACTCAGCATGGCCCCGTCGCGCGGCACCGTCCTCCCGCTGCGGGCCGACGGCGTCATGGTCGAACCCGGCGGTGTGGTGGCCACGGTGCCGGCCGGATCCGACGCGGCGTTCGTGCCCGGCAGCAGCGTGCTCAGCTCCGCGAACCGGTCCGATCCCGCCGTCTCGGCCCAGATCGACGACGACCGCCGCTGGCTGTCCGACGGCGACATCCCCGGCCACGGCACCCGGTACCACGCGATGTCCGAGCGGGCGCTGCTCGACCTCCGCGCCCTGACGTCGCCCACCGGCGCGCTGATCGCCGCCCCCGTCACCGCCTGGCGGCACGTCTGGCCACGCGACGCGTCGTTCGCGGCCGCCGCCTACGCCGTCACCGGGCACGACGACGAAGCGGCCGACGTGCTCGGCTTCCTCGCCCGGGTGGCCCCGGCCGACGGCGAGTGGGAGGCGCGCTACCTCTCCGACGGCTCCGGCCCGCCCGACGACCGGCCCAAGCAGCTCGACAGCGCCGGCTGGGTGCTGTGGGCGGTGTGGCTGGTGTCGCAGACCGCCGAGCCTGACGTCGCGGCCGAGGTGCTGGAGGACATGCGGCCGGCCGTCATCGCGTCGGCGAACGCCATCGTCGGTTCCCTCGAGGACGACGGCCTGCCCGAGCCGTCGTCGGACTACTGGGAGAAGGAGGAGTCCGAGTTGACGCTCGGGGTGGCGGCGCCGCTGTCGCTCGGGCTGCGCTCGGCGCTCGCGCTGGCGCCGCAGCTCGGCGTCGAGGACCCGTTCGTCTGGAGCAACGCCGCCCGCCGCCTCGACGAGGCCGTCGCCCGCGAGTTCGGCGCCCACGGCTACCCGCGCACACTCCCCGACGGTGGCGCCGACGCCGCGGTGACGTTCCTCGCCCCGCCCTTCGCGCCGTCGACGCCCGAGGTCAGCGCGGCCGTGCGTGACACCGAGGTGGCGCTGCGGGTCCCCAACGGCGGCCACCGCCCCGGCGAGGCCTGGCGCAAGGACGTCGACGTCGCGTGGACGCCCGAGACGGCGCTGTTGGCGCTCGCGCTGGCCGGCAACGGCGATCGCGACGACGCCGACCGCCTGCTCACCTTCCTCGACGACTACCGCACGCCGCTCGGCTCGCTGCCCGAGAAGGTCGACTCCGAGGCCACGCCGGCCTCCGTCGCGCCCCTCGCCTGGACGTCGTCGCTGGTGCTGCTCACGCTGGCGGAGCTGGAGGACGGCCTCCCGGTCGTGCCCGCCGCCGACTGACGCTCCTCGGCGCCGCGCACTGCCGCCGCCGCCCGCTGCGCCGCCGGGCCAGCCGCTCGCCGCGCGAACGTTGTCGCCGCGCGAACGTTGTCGGCGCCCGCCCGTAGGGTGGGTGCCCTCCCAGCCGGGCGGGGACCGTACTCCGGCTGAAACGTTCAGGTCGCTGCCGTCCGGTGCGCCGCCGGGCCAGCTGCTCGCCGCGCGAACGTTGTCGGCGCCCGCCCGTAGGGTGGGTGCCCTCCCGGCCGGGCGGGGACCGTATTCCGGCTGAAACGCTCAGGTCGTCGCCGCGCACTGCCGCCGCCGTCCGCTGCGCCGCCGGGCCAGCCGCCCAGACTGGCCAGCCGCCCCCGACCGGCCCCCCGGAGCCAGCCAGCCGCTACCCCGCCGACCAAGCCGCCCCACCCGGCCGCTCCGTCCCGGTCCGCCCACCCCGGCGCTAGCCACCGTTTGCATCTGCTTGCAAAAGTTAGCTACAGTCGAAGCATGACGAAGGCCGGCATCGGCGAGTTCCTCCGCGACCAGCGGCGCACCGCGCAGCTGTCGCTCCGGCAGCTGTCCGACCTCGCCGGCGTCAGCAACCCGTACCTCAGCCAGATCGAGCGCGGCCTGCGTAAACCGTCGGCCGAGGTGTTGCAGCAGATCGCGAAGGCGCTGCGCATCTCCTCCGAGGCGCTCTACGTCCGGGCCGGGCTGCTGGACGAACCCAGCGGCGACCACAGCGTCGAGGACGCCGTCCTGGCCGACCCCGGGCTCGACGAGCAGCAGAAGCGGGCGCTGCTCGACGTCTACGCATCGTTCCGGGCCGCGAACGCCGCGCGCCACGGCGCCGAGAAAGAAGGGTGATCCCCATGACCACCGACACCACGAACACCGACCGCAAGCCCCTCTACGCCGCCGCCGGAGCCGCCGAGGCCGCCGTCCAGGCGCTGCGGGAGCTGCCGGCGAAGGTCACCGAGGCCGTCAACGACGAGAAGCTGCGCGACGAGTTCCGCGCGCGGTTCGCCGAGCTGCCGGCCGACGTGAAGGCGTTCCGCGAGGGCCTGCCCGACCTTCTGCTGTCGGCGCAGGCGAAGGCCGCCGACCTGCCGCAGAAGGTGCGCGAGCTGCTGGCCGACGCCGGTCGCGAGGCCGGCAAGGCCTACGAGCAGTTCGCCAGCCGCGGCGAGGGCGTCGTCACGAAGCTGCGCTCCGACTACGGGCCGGCCGTCGAGCACGCGGTCGCGAACGTGCGCGACCGGGTGGCCGACGCCGCCGACGAGGTGGCCGAGATCACCGAGAAGGCGGCCGACGACCTGAAGCCCAAGCGCTGACCTCGGCGCACGCCGGTAGATCACGTAGAGTTGCGCCATGGGCCCCAACGCTTTCGGTGACTTCCAGTCCTGGATCCTGGTGCTGCTGGGCGTCGGCGCGCTGGGGTTGAAGGGGTACGCGTTCGTCGACGCGCTCCGGGTGCCGACGCAGGCGTTCCCCGCCGCCGGCAAATGGAGCAAGACCATCTGGCTGGCGATTCTGGGCGTCGCCACCCTCATCGAGATCGCGCTGTTCCCGTCGCCGCTGTTCTTCGTGAACCTGCTCGGCGTGGTCGGCGCGGCCGTGTACCTGGTCGACGTCCGGCCGGCGGTGCGGCAGTACGGCGGCGGCCGGCGCGGCGGCAACACCCACGACGGGCCCTACGGCCCCTGGTGACCGGCCAGTAGCGCGAACGCGTCCGCACCCAGCGCGAAGAACGCGTCGGCGTCCGCCAGCGCGCTCGTGGACGTCGCCGCGGCCTGCATGACGAACACGTATCGCTGCCCGTCGGCGCGCTCGCCGTACCACGACGCCGTCAGCACGCCGGGCGCGCTGCCGCCCTTGTAGCTGACGTAGGGCCAGTCGCCCTCGTCGATCGTCACCCCGCGGTTCCGCCCCAGCACCGCGCGCAGCACGGGGTCCTGCGACGTATGCAGGGCGGCCTGCGCCGCGCACACATCCAGGGCGGAGCCGAACCAGTCGACGCCGGAGTCCCAGACCGGGTCGGTGATGTCCGGCCCGGACACCCGCAGCGGGCCGCCGGGCAGCGCCGCCAGCATCCGCGTCCGCGCCGCCGCACCGGCCCCGGCCCAGTCGTCCCGCAGGTCCAGCGGCCCCCAGCCGACGGTGAAGAACTCGCGCGTGGTGAGGAACGGACGGTTCAGCTGCGGCCGCGCGTGCCCCATGGCCGTCATCGCGTCCTCGACGGCGGCCCGGCCGACGCGGTCCATCAGCAGCTCGGCGCCCGTGTTGTCGCTGACCGCGATCATCATCGCCGCCGCCCGCTCCACCGAGACCGCGGTGCCGTCGGGCAGGTCCTGCAGCTCGCCGGACGGCAGGCTGCGCAGCCCGCCGTTGACGGTGAGCTGGTCGGTCCAGGCCAGCGACCCGGCGTCGACGGCGGCCGCGGCGGCGCCCAGCACGTACAGCTTGAAGATCGACGCCATCGGCCGCGGCGTGGCGGGGTCGAGTTCCGCCACCGGCTCGCAGCGCCCGGAGTCGTCGACGCGGGCCGCCACCATGCCGACGTCGGCGTCGAGGGCCGCCAGCCGGCCGCTCAGGTCGTCCCAGGAGGTCGCGGCGGCGGGGGACGGGGTGACGTGCGTCAGCGCCGGCTCGTCGTCGGCCGCGCAGCCCGCACACAGAGCCACGAACGCCGCGAGAGTGACGGCGGCGCGGCGCATCGGGCTACTCTACGGAACTTCGCCCGCAGCGAACTCCGGGGTCAACAGGCTCATCGAGTGGAACATCGGGTACCCGGCGTGGTGTTCTTGCAGGCACAGTAAGTACGAAGGATCCGTCGCCGCCGTCTCGCTCCGGGACCACCGCGGAGAGAGAAGCGGCCGGCGGATATAGCATCGAATGGTCAGATGTGGAGTCCCCGTCTCCACAGCCGACCGCTCGGCAAGGAGCGCCACTGATGTTCGAGAGGTTTACCGACCGCGCGAGGCGTGTTGTCGTCCTGGCCCAAGAAGAGGCCCGGATGCTCAACCACAACTACATCGGCACCGAGCACATCCTCCTGGGCCTCATCCACGAGGGCGAGGGTGTGGCGGCGAAGGCGCTCGAGAGTCTCGGCATCTCGCTCGAGGCCGTGCGCCAACAGGTCGAGGAGATCATCGGCCAGGGCCAGCAGGCGCCGAGCGGGCACATCCCGTTCACGCCGCGGGCCAAGAAGGTGCTGGAACTGAGCCTGCGCGAGGCGCTGCAGCTCGGCCACAACTACATCGGCACCGAGCACATCCTGCTCGGCCTCATCCGTGAGGGCGAGGGCGTCGCCGCCCAGGTGCTGGTGAAGCTCGGCGCCGACCTCAACCGCGTCCGCCAGCAGGTCATCCAGCTGCTGTCGGGCTACCAGGGCGGCAAGGAGGCAGCCACCGCCGGTGCCGGCCCGCAGGGCGAGGCGCCGTCCAGCTCGCTCGTTCTCGACCAGTTCGGCCGCAACCTGACCCAGGCCGCCCGCGAGGGCAAGCTCGACCCGGTCATCGGCCGCGAGAAAGAGATCGAGCGGGTCATGCAGGTGCTGTCCCGCCGCACCAAGAACAACCCCGTCCTCATCGGCGAGCCCGGCGTCGGCAAGACCGCCGTCGTCGAGGGCCTGTCGCAGGCCATCGTCAAGGGCGAGGTGCCCGAGACGCTGAAGGACCGGCACGTCTACACGCTCGACCTCGGCGCCCTGGTGGCGGGCTCCCGCTACCGCGGTGACTTCGAGGAGCGGCTGAAGAAGGTCCTGAAGGAGATCCGCACCCGCGGCGACATCATCCTGTTCATCGACGAGATCCACACCCTCGTCGGGGCGGGTGCCGCCGAGGGCGCCATCGACGCCGCGTCCATCCTGAAGCCCATGCTGGCCCGGGGTGAGCTGCAGACCATCGGCGCCACCACGCTCGACGAGTACCGCAAGTACGTTGAGAAGGACGCCGCTCTCGAGCGCCGGTTCCAGCCCATCCAGGTGCAGGAGCCGACCCTCGCCCACACCATCGAGATCCTCAAGGGTCTGCGCGACCGCTACGAGGCGCACCACCGGGTGTCCATCACCGACGGCGCGCTGGTCGCGGCGGCGCAGCTGGCCGACCGCTACATCTCCGACCGGTACCTGCCCGACAAGGCCATCGACCTCATCGACGAGGCCGGTGCGCGGCTGCGCATCCGTCGCATGACGGCGCCGCCGGACCTGCGCGAGTTCGACGAGCGCATCGCCGACGTCCGTCGTGAGAAGGAATCGGCCATCGACTCGCAGGACTTCGAGAAGGCCGCGTCGCTGCGCGACAAGGAGAAGCAGCTCATCGCGCAGAAGATCGAGCGCGAGAAGCAGTGGAAGGCGGGCGACCTCGACGTCGTCGCCGAGGTCGACGACGAGCTGATCGCGGAGGTGCTGGCGTTCTCCACCGGCATCCCGGTGTTCAAGCTCACCGAGGAAGAGACCTCGCGGCTGCTGCACATGGAGGACGAGCTGCACAAGCGGATCATCGGCCAGGAGGACGCCATCTCGGCGCTGTCCAAGTCGATCCGCCGTACCCGCGCCGGCCTGAAGGACCCGAAGCGTCCCGGTGGCTCGTTCATCTTCGCCGGCCCGTCCGGTGTCGGTAAGACCGAGCTGTCCAAGACGCTGGCCGAGTTCCTGTTCGGCGACGAGTCCGCGCTCATCCAGCTCGACATGAGCGAGTTCTCCGAGAAGCACACCGTCTCGCGGCTGTTCGGCTCGCCGCCCGGCTACGTCGGGTACGAAGAGGGCGGCCAGCTGACCGAGAAGGTGCGCCGGCGTCCGTTCTCCGTCGTGCTCTTCGACGAGGTCGAGAAGGCCCACCCCGACATCTTCAACTCGCTGTTGCAGGTGCTCGAGGACGGCCGGCTCACCGACGCGCAGGGCCGGGTCGTGGACTTCAAGAACACCGTCATCATCATGACGACGAACCTGGGGACCCGCGACATCGCCAAGGGCGTCAACCTCGGCTTCTCGGCCGGCGACGACACCACCGGCAGCTACGAGCGCATGAAGGCCAAGGTCACCGACGACCTCAAGCAGCACTTCCGGCCCGAGTTCCTCAACCGTGTCGACGACATCGTCGTGTTCCACCAGCTGACCCGCGACGAGGTCCTGCGCATCGTCGATCTTCGCATCGCCGAGCTCGACGAGCGGCTGCGCGACAAGGACATGGGGCTCGAGCTCACGCATCCGGCGAAGGAGCTGCTGGCCAAGCACGGCTTCGACCCCGTGCTGGGTGCTCGGCCGCTGCGCCGCACCATTCAGCGCGAGATCGAGGACACCCTGTCCGAGAAGATCCTGTTCGGCGAGCTCAAGGCCGGCGAGCTGGTTCTGATCGACGTCGAGGGCGAGGGCGCCGAGGCGGCGTTCACGTTCACCGGCAGCCCGAAGTCCGAGCTGGCCGACGTCGCCACGCCGGTCGGCGCCGGTGCCGCCAGCGGCACGGCAGCGGCGACCAAGCGCGAGAAGACGTCGTAACGACCGTCACGACGACAACGGCCCCGGAGCATCCGCTCCGGGGCCGTTTCGCGTGCTGAGCGGTCAGCTCATGTCGATGTCGCACTCGTCCTGAACGTTCTGGGTGATGTTCTCGAGCGCCGTCATGGTCTCGGTCATGGCGTCCTCGTCGACCGACTCGGGGTCGGAGGCGGCCTCGAGGGAGGACGCGAACGTCTCCCAGTCGCCCTTGATGTCGTCGGGCGCGGCGTCGACGATCTCCTGGATGCGGTTGGAGAACTCCTCCATCGCCTCCGGGTCGGTGGGGTCGGCGTCGGCCAGCGACGAGTCGTCCTCGGCGGCGTTCAGCAGATCGCAGTACTCCCCGCCGCCGTCGCTGCTACACGCGGTGAGGCCGAGGACGAGAGCGGCCGCGGCGCCGAGCAGCGAAGCGGACCGGGTGGATCGGGACATCGTGGAACTCCTATGCAAGGGGGTGCGTGATTGGTCAAACCCCGGCGACCCTACCCGATCCGTCCGACAGTGAGGGAACGAACGCGCCACGTCCTAGAGTGGTGCGCGTGAGCGACCGCGAGATCGAGTGCTGGCTGACCGACATGGACGGCGTCCTCGTGCACGAGGACCGCGCCATCCCGGGCGCGGCGGACTTCCTGCGCCGCCTCGTCGACCGCGAGCGGCGCTTCCTGGTGCTCACCAACAACTCCATCTACACGCCGCGCGACCTCGCCGCCCGGCTGGCGCGCAGCGGCCTCGACCTCCCCGAACAGTCCATCTGGACGTCTGCGCTGGCGACGGCGCAGTTCCTCGACGACCAGCACCCGGGCGGCACGGCGTACGTCATCGGCGAAGCCGGGCTGACCACGGCGCTGCACGAGATCGGCTACGTCCTCACCGACATCAAGCCCGACTACGTGGTGCTGGGCGAGACCCGCACCTACTCGTTCGAGGCCATCACCCGGGCGATCCGGCTGATCGGCGAGGGCGCCCGGTTCATCGCCACCAACCCCGACTCCACCGGCCCGTCGCAGGACGGCCCACTGCCGGCCACCGGCGCCGTCGCCGCCATGATCACCCGGGCCACCGGCCGCGACCCGTACTACGTGGGCAAACCGAACCCGATGATGTTCCGCAGCGCGATGAACGCCATCGAGGCGCACTCCGAGATGACGGCCATGGTCGGCGACCGCATGGACACCGACGTCGTCGCGGGCATGGAGGCCGGCCTGCGCACCTACCTGGTGCTGACCGGCTCCACCGCCCGCGCCGACATCGGCCGGTTCCCGTTCCAGCCGAACCACGTGGTCAACTCGGTGGCCGACCTCATCGACGTGATCTGACCCAGCCGTCGGCCACGAACCGGTCCGGGTGCCGCTCGCCGTCGAACACCGGCTTGCCGCGGGTGCGCACCTTGACGCCGTCGACGTAGACGCCGCGGCCCTGGTAGAGCGCGTCGGTGACGTAGCGCCAGCGCAGGATCGTGTCGCCGTCGCCGGGTAGCCCGGCCCGCACCGTCCACCACTGCCGGCCCTGGTAGCCGCTGACGACGCCGTCGGTGGCGTCGATCGTCTCGCCGCCGGCCCGGGCCGAGAACGGCACCGGCGTCCAGGTGGCGCCGTCGTCGGTGGAGCGCTCCAGCGTCAGGGTGTCGGTCGACTCGGTGTCGACGAACAGGTCGAACAGCAGCGTCGAGCTGCCGGACAACTCGACCGGCAGGCTGAGCGTCGACGTCGTCGCGTCGCCCTCGTGTGCCCGCCAGGCGTCGTCGCCGGCCCGCGGTTCGACGGCCAGCGCGTAGGCCAGTTCGTGCGCGACCGCCCGCCGGGCCGGGTTGATGCTGCCCCAACTGCGCGACGGGTGCACGCGGTTGGTCAGCAGGATCACGAACGAGCGCGACTGCGGATCGACGACCATGCTCGTTCCGGTGAAGCCGGTGTGCCCGGCCGACGACGGCGACGCCAGCGCGTCCATGTACCAGCGCTGGTCCAGCTCGAAGCCGAGGCCGTGCGCGTTGCCGGGGAAGGCGGCGTTCTCGTCGGTGAGCATCGCTTCGACGGTGTCCGGCCGCAGGATCCGCTCGCCGCCGTAAGCACCCCCGTTGAGGATGGCCTGCGCCAGCCGGGCGAGATCCTGCGCCGTGCCGAACACGCCGGCGTGCCCCGCGACGCCGTTCAGGGACCACGCGTTCTCGTCGTGCACCTCGCCGCGGACCATGCCGCGCGGCGGCGCCGCCTGGAACTCCGTCGCGGCGATGCGGTGCAGTTCGGACGCGGGCGGGTTGTAGCCGGTGTCGGTCATGCCGAGCGGCCCGGTGACGCCGCCGGCGACCAGCTCGTCCAGCGGCTCACCGGTGACGGTCTCGGCGATCAGCCCGGCCGTGATCATGTTGAGGTCGGAGTAGAGGTACGTCGTCCCGGGCGGGTTCGCCGGGGTGGTGTTCAGGACGGCGGCGATGCGCGCCTCCGGCGTCGGCCAGTCCCGCCACAACGGCAGCCATGCGACCAGCCCGCTGGTGTGCGTCAGCAGCTGCCGGACGGTGATGGCCTCCTTGCCGTTGGCGGCGAACGCGGGCAGGTACCGGGCGACCGGCGCGTCGAGGTCGACCCGGCCGGCCTCCACCTGCTGCAGCACGACGATCGTCGTGAACAGCTTCGACACCGAGGCGAGGTCGTAGATGGTGTCGGTGCCGGCCGCGACCCACTCGTCCTGCGGCAGCTCGCCGCCGGCGTTGTCGGTGAACCGCAGCGCCCAGCCGGCGGCGTCCTCGGCGACGACGCGGCCGTCGTGCGCGGCCAGCACCGTCATGCCGGAGTACAGCGGGTGGGCGGTGCCGGGCGGCGTCTGGGTGTACGACGCGGCGGCCTCGACCAGCGCGTCGACGCGATCCTCGTCGAGGCCGACGTCGCCAGGATCGGCCGCGCGCAGCGTGGTGCGCGGCGACATGAAGTCGTCGTGCGGGCGGTCGAACCGGGCGTCGTCGCCGCCGGCGCCCGCGGGGACGCCCGCGCCGAGCAGGGCCGTCGCGAGCGCTGTGACCAGGATGACGCGGCGCGCCGTCATCGCCGGCCCCGGTAGAGCAGGTACGGCTGGCGGCGCCGGTCGAACTCGGCCAGCTCGTCCTGCCACGAGGCGACGATATCGTCCGTCGACGCCCCCGCGTCGACCATCACCCGCAGCCGCTCCGACCCGTGCAGCTTGTGGATGAAGCCGTCGCTGGTGCCGCCGCCGCGCCAGGCGAACGTGTCCGGATACCGGCCCTTCGCCGCGACCAGCATCGCGACGCCGGTGCGGACCGGGTCGAACGCGGCCGGGTCGGTGACGTGCAGCTGGACGCCCCCGTTCACCACGCCGACGTTCTTGCTGATCCACGGCACGAAGTAGGCCTCGCGGAAGTCGACGCCGGGCAGCCCGGCCGCGTTGAGGTCGTCGGCCCAGTGGTAGGTGCCGTACGGCGCGCCGATCAGCTCGAACGGCCGCGTGGTGCCGCGGCCCTCCGACGCCGTCGTCCCCTCGAACACGCAGGTGCCCACGTAGACCTGCGCGGTCTCGGGGGTCGGCATGTTCGGGCTGGGCAGCACCCACGGCAGGCCGGTGTCGGCGTAGCGGGAATCGGGCCGCCAGCGGCGCATCGTCACGACCTCGAGGTCCTCGACGGAGGCGCCGGCGTCGTCGGGCAGGAACTCGGTGTTGAAGAACCGGGCCAGCTCGCCGACCGTCATGCCGTGCTGCTGGACGATGTAGCGCTGACCGATGCCCGACTCGAACCCGGGGAACAGCATCGGTCCCCGGGCCGAGCCGCCGACCGGATTCGGCCGGTCCAGCACGACGAACTTCAGCCCCATGCGGGCGGCCGCGCGCATCGCCGACCACATCGTCCAGATGTAGGTGTAGAACCGGGCGCCGACGTCCTGGATGTCGAAGACGACGACCTCGACGTCCGCCTCGGCGAACATCCGCATGAAGCCGGCCTCCTGCGCGCCGTACGCGTCGTACACCGTCACGCCGGTGCGCGGGTCGATCGTCGTCTCCTCCGCCTCGCCGGCCTGCGCCGAGCCGCGGAAGCCGTGCTCGGGGCCGAACACGCCGACGATGTTCACGGCGCCGGAGGCGACCATGCTGTCGACGATGTGCGACGCGTCCGGGAGGATCCCGGTCGGGTTCGAGATGACGCCGACGCGGTGGCCGGACAGCGCCGTCCAGCCGTCGTCGGCCAGCCGCTGCGCGCCCGTCAGCACGGCCCTCGCCGGGTCGTTGCCGGTGGCGAACGCGACTGACGGGGCGGCGACGACGGCGGCGCCTGCGGCACCGGCGGATGCGATGAACGTACGGCGGTCCATGGGGGCTCCTCGGTGTGTGCGGGCGGGGGTCACCAGGTGAGGCCGTGGCCGATCGGGTAGAGCACGCTGCCGTCGGCCGCCGGGACGACGACGGGCAGCCGTCCCGCGGGGGAGATGGCGCCGGTCAGGACCTTCGCGACGCTGCGCATCGACACCGTCGTCGACGAGTAGGCGGCGAGGAACCCGGCGGACTCGGGCAGGTAGGCGACGTCGTAGGCGTTGCGGACGGCGACCGCGACGACCGGGTGACCGGTGGCGGCCAGCTCGGCGACCAGGCGGCGCTGCCGGCCCTGCGGGTCCGTCGTCAGCGTGTCCCAGGCGTTGGACGTGACGACGACGGTGAGGTCGTGGGCGGGCGCGGCCTGGACGGCGGCGGCGATGGCGGCGTCGCTGGGCCGGGTGCCGACCGCCTGGGTCGTCGCCGTCGCGCCCTGGGCGGTCAGGGCGGCCGCGAGGTCGTTGCCGGCCGCCGTGTTCGTCGTGACGACGTTGACGCTGCTGGCAGGTGCGACCGGCAGGATCGCCGCGCCGTCGGCGCCGGTGTTGCGCAGCGCCGTGACGGTCGGGTCGGTGATGCGCTGGGCGGCGGCCTGGTGCGCGCGGACGCCGACCGTCCGGTCGACGCGGTCGACGTCGACCTGCTCGTCGCCGGTGATGCCGCGCTTCCACTTCAGTTCCAGGATCCGCTCGACGCTCTCGTCCAGCCGGTCCTCGCTGATCTCGCCGTCGCGGACCGCCGCCAGCACCGCCTGGTACATGACGTCCATGTCGCCGTCCTTCGGCACCAGCAGCTGGTCGACGCCGGCCTGCAGCGCGAGCACCGGGACGCGGTCCGGGCCGAAGCCCTGGCGCACGCCCTCCATGTTCAGCGCGTCCGTCACGACGACGCCGTCGTAGCCGAGCTCGCCGCGCAGCAGCCCGGTGATGATCGGCTCGGACAGCGTCGCCGGGACGCCGGTCGGGTCCAGGCTGTCGACGACGATGTGCGCCGTCATGATCACGTCGATCCCGGCGTCGACCGCCGCCTGGAACGGCGGCGCGTCGATGGCCTCCCACTCGGCGCGCGTGTGGTCGATCTCCGGGACGCCGTAGTGGCTGTCCGTGCTGGTGTCGCCGTGGCCGGGGAAGTGCTTCGCCGCGGCCGCGACGCCCTGGCCGTTCTGGTACCCGGCCACCTGCGCGGCGACGTACGCCGACGCCATCGCCGGGTCCGAACTGAAGCTGCGGACGCCGATGACCGGGTTCTCCGCGTTCACGTTGACGTCGGCGACCGGCGCGAAGTTCTGGTTGATGCCGACGGCGCGCAGCTCCCTGGCGGTGATCTTCGCGGCCTCGCGGGCGGCGTTCGTGCTCTGGCCGGCCGCCAGCGCCTGGGCGCCCGGGAACTGCGTCGCCGGGGCCGGCATGCGGGCGACGATGCCGGTCTCCTGGTCGGTGCTGATGATCAGCGGCGGCCCGCCGTCCTCCGTCGCCGTCCGCTGCAGGCCGTTGGAGAGCTGGGCGACCTGCCGCGGGTTGGTGACGTTGCCGGACCAGGCGAAGTAGATGACGCCGCCGAGGTGGTACTTCTGCACCACGTCCGCGGGGGTGTCGACGCCGTAGGCGGCCTGGTTGCTGGCCCGCTGCGCGTCCGTGACGGTGTGCGCGTCGGCGCCGTACACCTGGACCACGAACAGCTGGCCGACCTTCTCCTCCAGCGTCATGCCGTCCAGCTGGGCGGCCACCCACTCCTCTCTCTCGTCGTCCGCGGACGCCGGCGCTGCCAGCGTCGGGGCGGCGATCAGCGCGGCGGCGGTCGTGGCCGCGGCGACACGTAACAGGCTGCGACGGTGCATCCGGGGCATGCGGGCCTCCCAGCGGGGATGGGCGGTTGCCGTTTTCAGCGAGCCAGCTTGTGGCGGAACGTAGCGAAATGATTACCGCCGGTCAAGAGTGGTCACGCCCCGAGGTCGTTTCGTTCGTCGTGCTACGGGTGCTACGGGCTGGATTCGTGGGCTGGTTCGTGGGTCGGGTTCGTGGCTGGGCCGGAAGTGGCGGCGCGTGCTGCGCCGGCTCCGCACCCGCCGCCGCCTCCTCATGGCGCGCTCGTGGGCCGGCTCCGCACCGGTCGGCGCCGGCTGGGTTCGTTGGCCGGGTCGGAGCGTGCGGTGGGCGCTGCGCCGGCTCCGCTTCGCGGCGGTGAAGCATGCCGCGTGCGCTCTTGACGCCGGCTCCGCACCCGCCGCCCCCTTCTCATAGCGCCCTCGTGAACCGGCACCGCCTCCGCCGTGCCGCCGCGTTGTCGCGGCGCGCTCGTGGTCCGGCGGCCCGCCCCGTCGGCACCTCCGCGAGTTGCGGGCGCCGCGCCGAACCGGCACCTCGAACCGCCGCGCCGAATCGGCACCTCGAACCGCCGCCCCGTCGGCACCTCCGCGAGTTGCGGGCGCCGCGCCGAACCGGCACCTCGAACCGCCGCGCCGAATCGGCACCTCGAACCGCCGCCCCGTCGGCACCTCCGCGAGTTGCGGGCGCCGCGCCGAACCGGCACCTCGAACCGCCGCGCCGAATCGGCACCTCGAACCGCCGCCTCGAACCGGCACCTCGAACCGGCACCTCGAACCGCCGCGCCGAACCGGCACCTCGAACCGCCGCGCCGAACCGCCGCCCCCCGTATCCTCAATCCCCCCGGGCCACTAAACCGGTCGGTCTAGTGGAGCGCCAGTCGGCAGGCGGAAGAGGTGGCCGTCGAGGGGCTCGACGAGGCCGTCGGAGACTAGGGCGTCGAGGGCGCGTTCGCGCTGAACCGGCTCCGCCCACGCCGCGTCCAGCAGATGCTTGGGCACGGGGCCGTCCGAGTCGCGCAGGATCGCCATCAGCCGGCCGCGGACCTGGCGGTCGGTGCCGTGCCAGGGCTGGCCGCGGCGTGGGGGACCGTCGTCCGGAGGGGAGCCGGCGAGGCGCCAGGCGCAGGATGTGGCCAGGGGGCACGACGAACAGCGCGGCGAGCGCGCCGTGCAGACCAGCGCCCCGAGCTCCATGACGGCGACCGCCCAGCGCGGCGCGGTCTCGGCGTCCGGCACGAGGTCCAGCGCCATGCGCCGCTCGGCCGCCGTGGGCGCGGGCGGCGGGTACTGCGTCCCGGCGACGGCGCGGGCGAACACGCGCCGGACGTTGGTGTCGAGGACGGCGTGCCGGGCGCCGAACGCGAACGACGCGACGGCGGCGGCCGTGTAGTCGCCGATGCCGGGCAGGGCGATGAGCTCGTCATAGCCGGAAGGCACCGCGCCACCGTGCCGGTCGACGATCGCGACCGCGGCCGCGTGCAGCCGCAGCGCCCGCCGCGGATAGCCGAGCCGCCCCCAGGCGCGGATCGCCTCGCCCGGCTCCTCGGCGGCGAGGTCGGCCGGCCGCGGCCACCGTCGCATCCATTCGTGCCACACCGGCTCGACCCGGACGACGGGCGTCTGCTGGAGCATGATCTCGCTCACGAGCACGCCCCACGGCGTCCGGTCCGGCGCGCGCCACGGAAGGTCGCGGGCGTGCGCGGAGTACCAGGAGAGGACGGCGGCGTGCATCAGCGCCGAGTCTAAACGCCTCCGGCGGGCCGGTCACAAAGGGTCGAAAAGGACATTCGAAAAAATCATCCGATGACGTTCCGCATAGGTCGTTGACTCATGATCACTCTCGTAGTTAGCGTCTCTGGCGCGCGATCATCTCATTGCGCACGGATAAATCCGGACTCTGTTCTCATTGAGGCCGGAATTGGGTAAGTGGAGAAGGAGCAAGCATGACTCTGGAAGCGACTGACCGGCGGCGTGTGCGTCGTGGTGCGGTCAAGGTGGCAGCGGGTGTGGCCGGCGCTGCGCTGGCCTGCTCGGCCGCCGGACTGCAGGCACAGGCCGCCGAGTCCGGCCAGCCCTCCGGGCCGGACCAGCGCTCCGGCGAGTTCAGGATCGCGGCGGACGGCTACTACGCCACCGCTCAGGTGCGGACCGGCGCGCAGGCGCCGCTCCCGGTGCAGGTGCCGGAGCTCGACGCGCACGTGACCGTCGGGCAGATCGAGTCCGAGGCCAACTCGGCCGGCGTCGAGGGCGAGGACGAAGGCGTCTTCTCCCGGGCGTTCGGCACCATCGCCAGCATCGGCGGCGCGGGCGCCGAGTTCGACGTCCCGTACCTGGTCGAGCAGGTCGCGCTGCCTGAGGAGGCAGAGTCGGCGACGTACGGCCTGCACGAGCTCGAGGTGCCGATCCTCGGCAACCTCGACGCGATCTCCGGTGAGGTCAAGGCGAACTGGAACGACGACCTCGTCACCGAGGGTGGCGAGGGTGGCGTGCTGACGTCGCTGTACTCCGGCGTCGGCGAGGTCGACCTGATCGACGTCGCCGACCTGGGTGCGGTGACGGAGCTGCTGCCGATCGAGCTGCCCGTCGGCAGCCCGGTCGTCACGGTCGGCGCCGGCCAACTGCTGCAGGAGACCGGCACCTTCCCGAAGGAGGACGGTTCCCTGGGCGCGTACGCCGAGGTCAGCGGTCGGTTCGCCGACCTCAGCGTGCTGGGCGGGGCGGCCAACGGCGGCATCTCGCTCGGCTTCGCGGGCGCCGACGACGGCGAGACGCCGAACGCGTGGGGCCGGCTGGAGGCGAACGGTGAGCCGGGCGGCGCGGCGTTCGACTACGAGCTGCCGGCCCTCGAGCTGCACGTCGGCGACAACGACGTCGTCCACGTCGAGCCGGGCTTCGACGAGACGTTCGACCTGGGCGGCCTGTCGGTGAACCTGAACTTCGCCGACTACCGCGACTCCGACACCGTCCTCGCCGAGGACGGCACGGTCGCGTCCGCGTCGGGCGGCGGCCTGTCGGTGCGCGTGACGGTCAGCGTCCCGGTGCCGGTCGTCGGCGACGTCGAGGTGGCCAGCGCCGAGGTCGGCCTGCTGAGCTTCCCCGAGCTGAGCGTCGAGGTGCCGCAGGGCGGCATCACCGGCGGCGCCGCCGCGGAGGCCGCGCGCTCGCTGTGAGACCTGGCACGGCGGCTCCACCCGTCGCCGTGACTGGAGAATGAGAATGACCTCGTGGGTCCGGCCCCTTCGCGAGAAGGCGGCCGGGCCCACGAGTCCGTCTGCGGCAGAATGAGGCGGGTGACGACGCTGCTGCTGGTGCATGGCGGGCTCTGGGAAGCGGGCATGGACGCCGACGCCTTCTGGCGGCGCCCCGGCGTCGTCGCCGCGCTGGAGGACCGCGGGTTCGACGTCGTCGCGCCGGACCGGCCGGTCCACGCGGCGTCGTGGGCGGACGAGGCGGAGCACTTGGCCAGGGCGCTGCCGGCGGAACCCTGCACCGTCGTCGCCGGGTCGAACGGCTGCCCGGCGGCGGTGCGGCTGGCGCTGGCCCGGCCGGACGCGGTCGCCCGGCTGCTGCTCGCCTGGCCCGCCACGGCCGGCGATCCCGCCGTCGACGCCCGGACGTCGGCCGCGCTCACGGCGTCGGGCGCCGCCCCGGAGGTAGTGGCGGGGCTGCTGGCCGGCGACACGCTGCGCGGCGTGACCGACGCCGCGCTGGCCGGGTTGACGGTGCCGCTCGGGTTGCTGCCGGCCGAGCCGGAGAACCCGTTCCACCAGCGGCGGACGGTGGACGCGCTGGCCCGGCTGGTGCCCGGCGCGACCGTGCTGCCCGGGTGCACGGAGCCGCCCCGGCCGGACTTCGCCGCCGACCTCGGCCGGTGCGCCGACGCGATGGCCGCGTTCGCCCGCTGACGTGCCGGCGCTGGCGTGGGCTGCCGGGTGGGGTGTGGGCTGGCGGGCGAGGCGTGGCGTGGCGTGCCCTGGCGGGTGGGGCGTGGGTGTGTGCTGACGGCGCGGGCGGCTGTTCGCGCGGAGCACGGTCCCCGCCCGGCTGGGAGGGCCACCCACCCTACGGGCGGGCACTGACAACGTCGTTCGACCGGCGCCGGTCGTGCCGCGGGGGGTGCCGGGCCCGCGCCGGCGGGAGAACGAAGGCGGCTGGGCGGTGGCGCGGCCGGTTGGCGGCGCGAGGCGGACGAAGGCGGCGCGCACCCGGGTGGTGCGTATAGGTGCTCATTGCAAAGGGCGCCGGCAGGTCACCGCTTCATGGTCGGCGGTGGCGGACGAAGGCGGCTGGGCGGTGGCGCGTGGCGGTCGGGTGGCGGCGTGAAGGGTGGGTGGCGCGGCCGGTCGGCGGCGCGAGGCGGACGAAGGCGGCGCGCACCCGGGTGGTGCGTATCGGTGCTCATTGCAAAGGGCACCGGCAGGTCACCGCTTCATGGTCGGCGGTGGCGCGCAGGCGGCTGGGCGTCAGACGTAGCGTTCGAGGATGCTGGACTCGGCCAGCCGGGACAGTCCCTCGCGGACGCTGCGGGCGCGGGACTCGCCGACGCCCTCGACGGCTTGGAGGTCGTCGACGCTGGCGGCGAGCAGCTTCTGCAGGCCGCCGAAGTGCTCGACCAGGCGGTCGATGACGCTGTCGGGCAGCCGCGGCACGCGCGCCAGCAGCCGGAACCCGCGCGGGCTCACCGCGGCGTCGAGCTGTTCGCCGCCGCCGGGGAAGCCGAGCGACCGGGCCACCGCGCCGAGGTCGAGCAGCTCGGTGCCGGACAGGGTGTCGAGCGCGCTGATGGCCTCGCCGAGGCTGCGCTTGCGGCGTCCGGACGGGGCCGGCAAGTAGTCGCGTATGACCAGCTCGCGGTCGGAGTCGACGCCGGCGACGAGCTCGTCGAGCTGCAGGCTGAGCAGCCGGCCGTCGGTGCCCAGCTCGACGACGTAGCCGTCGATCTCGACCGAGATGCGCCGCACCATCTCCAGCCGCTGCGCCACCGAGACGACGTCGCGGACGGTGACGAGATCTTCGATCTCCAGCGCCGACAGCGTGCCGGACACTTCGTCGAGGCGCAGCTTGTACCGCTCGAGCGTGGCCAGCGCCTGGTTGGCGCGCGACAGGATCTGCCCGGCGTCCTCGAGCACGTACCGGATGTCGTCGACGTAGATGGCGACGATGCGCATGGACTGGCTGACCGAGATGACCGGGAAGCCGGTCTGCTTGGCCACCCGCTCCGCGGTGCGGTGCCGGGTGCCGGACTCCGTGGTGGGGATGGACGGGTCGGGCACCAGCTGGGTGGCGCACTTGAGGATCTTCGTGCAGTCGCGGTCGACGACGATGGCGCCGTCCATCTTCGCCAGCTCGCGCAGCCGGGTGGCGCTGAACTCGACGTCGAGGCTGAAACCGCCGGTGGACATGGCCTCGATGGTCTTGTCGTAGCCGAGCACGACGAGGGCGCCGGTGCGGCCGCGCAGGATGCGCTCGAGGCCCTCGCGCAGGTTGGTGCCGGGCGCGACGGCTGCGAGAGCCAGGCGCAGTTTCGCGTCGGCGCCGGCTCGATCGATGCCTTGCACGTGACCCCTGTCGTGACCCGGACGGCTTGTCGTGATGAACAGTGTACGGTCGCGCGACGCCGGCCCGGGGAGGGTGCGGCAGACGACGCTGGATAGAACAGTCTAGGGCGTGATGTGCCGGTGCGCGGCGACGTTCACGTCAATACCACGCAACGATTCAGGTGCGCTGGGGCGAATCCGCAGCCAACCGGGCATCGCGGCCCGTCGCCGCCAGCGCCTGCCCGACGTCGGTGACCTCGACGACGCGGATGCCGCCGGGCACCGGGCCGGGGTCGGCGGGCACCAGCGCTGTGGTGAATCCCATGCGCTCGGCCTCGGCCAGCCGGCGGTTCAGGCCCGACACGCGGCGGATCTCGCCGGCCAGCCCGACCTCGCCGAGCGCCGTGAGCCCGGCCGGCAACGGCGTGCCCGTGGCGGCGCTGGCGACGGCGAGCAGCAGCGCGAGGTCGGTGGACGGCTCGGACAGCTTCGCGCCGCCGACGGTGGACGTGTAGACGTCGCTGTTGCTGAGTTTCACCTGGCCACGGCGTTCCAGCACGGCCAGCACCATGGCCACCCGGGAGGAGTCGAGCCCGCTGTTCGCCCGCCGCGGCGAGGCCAGCGCCGACGTGGCCACCAGCGCCTGCACCTCGCCGAGCAGCGGGCGCCGGCCCTCCAGCGTGACCGTGATGCAGGTGCCGGGCACCGGCGTGGCGTGCCGGGACAGGAACAGCCCGGTGGGGTCGGCCAGCGACGTGATGCCGGTGTCGGTGAGGTCGAAGCAGCCGACCTCGTCGGCCGGGCCGAACCGGTTCTTCACCGTGCGAACCAGCCGCAGCCGGGAATGGCGGTCGCCCTCGAACTGCAGCACGACGTCGACCAGGTGCTCGAGCACGCGCGGGCCGGCGATGCCGCCGTCCTTGGTGACATGGCCGACGAGGATGGTGGCGAGCCCGCGGTCCTTGGCCACCCGGATGAGCGACGCCGCCACCTCGCGCACCTGCGTGACGCCGCCGGCCGCGCCGTCGACGGCCGGGCTGGACACCGTCTGCACGGAGTCGAGCACCAGCAGCGACGGCTGTACCTCGTCGATGTGGCCCAGGACGGCGGAGAGGTCGGTCTCGGCGGCGAGGTACAGGTGGTCGGCGACGGCGCCGGTGCGCTCGGCCCGCAGCCGGACCTGCGCCGCCGACTCCTCGCCGGTGATGTAGAGCGCCCGGCCGGCCTCGTGCGCCCACCGCGCGGTGACGTCGAGCAGGAGGGTCGACTTGCCGACTCCCGGCTCGCCGGCCAGCAGGATGACGGCGCCCTGCACCAGCCCGCCGCCCAGCGCGCGGTCGAACTCGCCGACCCCGGTGGGCCGGGACCGGGCCGCCTCGAGCGCGACGGAGCCGATGGGCCGGGCCGCCTCGGTGACCGGGCCGGCCGCCGTGACCCCGGCCTTCGCCGTGCCCGCCTGCTCGACGGTGCCCCACGCCTGGCACTCGCCGCACCGGCCGACCCACTTCGCGGTGGTCCAGCCGCACTCGGAGCACCGGAACGCCGGAGCCGTCGCTTTCGCCTTCGCCATGTGATGAACCGTAGACGGCGGGTCCGACAACGCGGGTCCGGTCGCCTCAGAAGCGGCGCCAGAAGAGGTTGACGGCGTAGTCGACGGAGGCGCCGTCGTGCTCGGCGAGGATGGCGTCGGCGTTGGCCGGGTCGAACTCGATCCGCACGACGGCCTCGAAGGCCGCGCGGTCGGGCAGCTCCCAGCGCATCGTCAGCGGCTCGCGATGCCAGCCCTGCCGGGCCCAGAACCGCTCCACCGCCTGGGCGTCGTACTTCGGCAGCGCGGTGCGGAACCAGCGGCCGAACGTCGAGCGCGTCGCGTCGTTGTCGATGACGAACGCGGTGCCGCCGCGCCGCAGGACCCGGCCCAGTTCGGCCAGGCCCGGCTCGCAGCCCGGGCCGAAGAAGTAGGCCCAGCGGGCGTGCACGACGTCGACGGAGGCAGTCGGGAGCGGCAGCTGCTGGGCCGTGCCGCGCCGGACGGTGATGCGGGAGCGCACCGCCGCCGGCAGCGTCGCGACTCGCTGCTGGGCCCGGCGCACCAGCGGCGGGTGCGGCTCGACGCCGGCGACGCGGCGGGCGGACGCGGCGAACCGCGGGAGGTGGTACCCGGCGCCGCAGCCGACGTCGAGCAACTCGAGCCCCGCCCAGTCGTGCAGACGCAGCATGGCGGCCTCGATGACACCGCCGGGATCGACCCCGCGGTTCTCGATCTCGTAGACGTCGGGATGGTGCCAGATGTTCGGACTCGGGATCACGGCGCGGCGCACAGAGCAATCATTGCAGACGCTCAGGTCGAATTCGGACAGAAAGGGATTTAAGAAAACAGTGTCACCGGTATGTCACCTAGAAGATTGACCTTTTGTAGAGTACCTTGACACCCCTGGCCAGGGCGTCAAATGTACTCCCTGGCGGGCACCCAGAAAAAAGGTTGCCTGGGAAACACCTTTCGAATGATTTGAGGAGAATTGTGTTGAAGACAGTGCTGCGTGGCGCCGTTGTGGCCGGCGCTGCGCTCGCCGCCTGTTTCGCCCTGAGCGTGCCGGCGGCCACGGCCGAGGAGGGCAAGGGGGTTGAGCTCCCCAACGAGATCACCAGTGTCGAGGAGGCCGACGGCCTGCTCGACAACCTCGGCCTCGGTGACATCGAAGTGGGCAACAGCATCTGCGCGCTGCCCTGGCTCTGGCAGGGCCCGTTCAACATCTTCGTGGGCGGCCAGGAGGCCTACTACGAGGCCTGCAACGGCAACACCGGCATCGCCATCGGTGACGGCATCAACGTCCTGAACAACGGCGCCGACTCGTACGGCGACGGCATCAATGTCCTCAACAACGCCTGCGCGGCGCCCTGGCTCTGGCAGGGTCCGGCGAACGGCGCGACGGAGGACCAGGCGGCCTACTACGTGGTCTGCAACACGGAGGAGACCACGTACGGCGACGGCATCAACGTGCTCAACGGCGCGTGCGCACTGCCGTGGCTGTGGCAGGGCCCGGCGAACGTGTTCGTCGAGGGCCAGGAGGCCACCTACGTCGCGTGCAACAGCGACGGCACCACTTACGGTGACGGCCTCAACGTCGGCAACAACGCCTGTGCGCTGCCGTGGCTGTGGCAGGGCCCGGTCAACGGGTTCAGCGACGGTCAGTCCGCGCACTACGCCGCCTGCAACAACGACGGCACGCTGACCGGCGACGGTGTCAACCTGCTGAACAACGCCTGCGCCGCGCCGTGGCTGTGGCAGGGTCCGGTCAACGCGGTGCTGGGCTCGCAGTCGGCCCACTACACCGCCTGCAGCGGCGCCGACGCGCCGTCGACGGACCTGCTGAGCAGCCTCGTCGCAGCACCGGGTGAGGATGGCGGCAGCATCGACATCCTCAACGACGCGTGCGCCGCGCCGTGGCTGTGGCAGGGCCCGCTGAACGCCCTGATCGGCAGCCAGGAGGCCTACTACCAGGCCTGCGACAACCGCGCCGAGGCGGAGACCGAGGTCGACGGCACTGAGGTCGACGGCACTGAGGTCGACGGGACCGAGGTCGACGGCACTGAGGTCGACGGGACCGAGGTCGACGGGACCGAGGTCGACGGCACTGAGGTCGACGGCACTGAGGTCGACGGCACTGAGGTCGACGGCACTGAGGTCGACGGCACTGAGGTCGACGGCACTGAGGTCGACGGGACCGAGGTCGACGGCACTGAGGTCGACGGCACTGAGGTCGACGGCACTGAGGTCGACGGCACTGAGGTCGACGGCACTGAGGTCGACGGCACCGAGACCGACGGCACCGAGACCGACGGCACCGAGACCGACGGCACCGAGACCGACGGCGCTGAGGACGGCGCCGCCGACGGTGCGGGCGACGGCGAGGCGCTGCCGGACACCGGCGCGTCGAGCCAGCTGCTGTTCGTCGGCGCCGGCCTGCTGCTCGCCGGTGCGGCCGCCGCGTTCGCGGTGAACCGCCGCCAGGTCCAGCAGTAAGCGGCACCTCCCCTGCAGAGGCCGCCGGCCCGGACGACGTCCGGGTTCGGCGGCCTCTTGCTGAACGGCGTCAGCGCGCCGCGGTAGCCGGGTGCACCAGCAACGGCAGCTGGGCGGCGAGGAACGCCTCGCAGTGTTCGGCCAGCTGCTCGTACGCCTTGTCACCGATGAGCGCCCGCAGCTCCGGCTCGTTCGACCGGTACACCGGCTCGCGCCCGACGTGTGCCTCCGTGGCCGTCGTGCAGTACCACGTCATGTCGTGGCCGCCGGCGCCCCAGCCGGCGCGGTCGTACTCGCCGATGGAGATCTCGAGGTACGACGTGCCGTCGGGCCGCTCGGCCTCGCGGTAGGAACGCCGGATCGGCAGCTGCCAGCACACGTCGGGCTTGGTCTCGAGCGGGTGCTGCCCGTTCGCCAGCGCGTAGGCGTGCAGCGCGCAGCCCGTGCCGCCGGCGAACCCGGGCCGGTTCAGGAACACGCACGCGCCGTCGACGACGCGGGTCTTGCGCTCGCCCTCGTCGTCGGTCTCGACGATGCCGCCGCGCAGGCCCTCGTCGCGCAGCTGCCACGTCTCGGGGCCCAGCCGGCTGGCGTACCCGCGCACGCGCTTCTCGTCGTCCTCGTCGGAGAAGTGGGCGCCGTGCGTGCAGCAGCCGTCGTCGGGGCGGTCGGCGTAGATGCCGGGGCAGCCCTGCCCGAAGATGCACGTCCACCGGGACGTCAGCCAAGTGAGATCGCAGCGCAGCACCTGGCCGTCGTCGGCCGGATCGGTGAATTCCACCCAGGCTCGCGCTCCGTGTGTCCGCAACTCCACCCCACGAGTATCGTCGTTTTCGTGCGCATGGGTGTGCTCGACGTCGGTTCCAACACCGTCCATCTGCTGTTGGTCGACGCGCACAGGGGTGCGCGTCCGCTGCCGGCGTACAAGCAGAAGACCGATCTGAGGCTGGTCGAACTGCTCGACGACTCCGGATCCATCGGCAAGGAAGGCGCCAGACGGCTGGTGCAGAGCTGCCGTGAGGCGGTCGAGGCGGCCGAGGACAAGGGCGCCACGTCGATGCTGGCCTTCGCCACGTCGGCGCTGCGCGAGGCCGTCAACGGGACCGCCGTCCTCGACCGGGTGCGCGACGAAGCCGGCGTCGACCTGCAGATCCTGTCCGGCGAGGACGAGTCGCGGCTGACGTTCCTGGCCGTGCGCCGCTGGTACGGCTGGTCGGCGGGGCGGCTGCTGAGCCTCGACATCGGCGGCGGCTCGCTGGAACTGGCCGCCGGCGGCGACGAAGATCCCGACGTCGCCGTGTCGCTGCCGCTGGGCGCCGCCCGGCTCACCCGCGACTGGTTCACCGGCGACCCGCCCGACAAGGACGAGGTGCGGGCGCTGCGGCGGCACGTGCGGGCCGAGGTCGCGTCGATCATCGGCGACGTCAACCGGTACGGCGGGCGCGACCGCGCGGTCGCGTCGAGCAAGACGTTCCGGTCGCTGGCCCGGGCGGCCGGTGCCGCGCCGTCCGGCGAGGGCCCCTACGTCCGGCGCACGCTCAGCCGCTCTGACGTGCAGGATCTGGCGAAGAAGCTGGCCTCCATGACGGCCGCCGAGCGGGCCAAGCTGCCCGGTGTCTCGTCCGGGCGGGCGGGGCAGCTGCTGGCCGGCGCCATCGTCGCCGACGCCGCGCTCGACCTGTTCGAGATCGACGAGGTCGACGTCTGCCCGTGGGCGTTGCGCGAGGGCGTCATCCTGCGCCGGCTGGACCAGATCGAGGAGGGCACGTTCGGCGAATCGGACGAATCGGGTTAGAGTCGTCTGGCTGTTACCGTCTCGTGATCTTCCGGAGGACCGCCGCTCGTGCCCCACGCTCGCCACAAGCGGCGCCGTCCTGGCCGTCTCAGTCGCCTCGTCCTGCCCGTCGCGGGTGCGGGCGCGGCCGCCGGAGCCGCCGTCGGTGCGACGGCGTTCTCGTCGGCGCCGCCCCCGGTGGCGGCCGTCTCGCCGGTCTCGCCGGCCCCCTTCGACATCGACGAGCTGCGCCAGGACGCCGCGGCCGGCCCGGACCGCGGTGACAACGCCGCGCCGTCCCCGCTGGCCGGCAGCGGGACGCCGTCCACCCCCGCCCCGTCGCCGGCGGTGACCGCCGCGCCGACACCGGCGCCCACGCCCGTCCCGCCCGCTCCGTCGCCCACGCCCACGCCGGCCGGGTTCGCGCCGATCGCCGGCTGCGACGCCACCGTCCCCGGCGACGACGTCGGCAACGGCGAGCTCGGCGACGAGCACCTGTGCGGCATCGGCAGCGGCCAGCAGCTGCGTCCCGACGCCGCCGCCTCCTTCGTCGCGCTCGACGCGTTCTACCGGGCCGAGACCGGCGAGGGCCTGATCTCGTGCGTCACCGACTCCTATCGCAGCTACGAGGCGCAGGTCGACGTCGCCGACCGCAAGCCCGGCCTGGCCGCCGAGCCGGGCACCAGCGAGCACGGCTGGGGCCTCGCCGTCGACGTCGGCTGCGGCGCCAACTCCTTCGACGGCGCCCTCTACGGCTGGCTCGACGACAACGCCGGCGACTTCGGCTGGGAGAACCCCGGCTGGGCCCGGCCCGGAGGCAGCACGCCGGAGCCGTGGCATTGGGAGTTCACACCCGCGTCCTGAACCGGCGCGGCCGCTTACTCTTGGGAGGTGTCCGAACTGCGCCAGAGTGCCTCCGGGGTGCTGCGCGTCCCCGAGGCGCCGGTGGGGCTGTCCACCGCCGCCACCTACCCGCAGGGGGCGGCCACGGCGTTCGAGATGGCCGCCTCGCTCGGGTACGACGGCGTCGAGGTCATGGTGTGGACCGACCCGGTCAGCCAGGACATCGACCAGATCGAGCAGCTGGCCGAGCGCTACGGCCTGCCGGTGCTGTCCGTGCACGCGCCGTGCCTGCTCATCACCCAGCGGGTGTGGTCGCCCGACCCCACGGTGCGGCTGACGAAGTCCCTCGAGGCGGCCCGCCGCCTCGGCGCCTCCACCGTCGTCGTCCATCCGCCGTTCCGGTGGCAGCGCGAGTACGCCCGCGGCTTCGTCGAGCTGGTCGACCGGCTGGAGGACGAGTTCGGCATCGCCGTCGCGGTCGAGAACATGTACCCGTGGCGCGCCGCCGGCCGGGAGGTCGCCGCCTACGCGCCCGACTGGGACCCCACCGACGAGTCGTACCGGCACATCACGCTGGATCTCTCCCATGCCGCCGTCGCCGGGCAGGACTCCCTGGTGCTGTCCGAGTCGATCGGTGACCGCCTGGCGCACGTGCACATGACCGACGGCACCGGCTCGGCCCGCGACGAGCACCTGATTCCCGGCCGCGGCAACCAGCCGTGCTCGGCGGTGCTGGAGCGGCTGGCCCGCATCGAGTGGTCCGGGTCGGTGATCCTCGAGGTGAGCACCCGGCGGGCCCGGAACCTGGCCGAGCGGGAGGCCGACCTCGCCGAGGCGCTGGCCTTCACGCGCCTCAACCTCGCCGCCTCCGTCGAGACGGCCTTCGCGGTCGGCCCCGACGGGACGGCGGAACTGGTCGCCCGCGGCGAGGCCAGCTAGATGAGTGAGTCCGATTGATCGTTAGTGGTCGTAGGCGATCAGGGATCGTTTGGCTTGGGTGCCGGTGTGCCAGTTGTGCCAGATCGCGGTGGCGAGGGCGAGTAGTCGTGCGGCGATGCGGGCGTGGACTCCGTTCAGGGTGCGGGCGCCGTGTTCCTCGAGGGTGAGCTGGCCTTTCAGGGTGTCGAAGACGGCTTCGATCCATTGGCGGACCCGGGCCAGTTTGCCCCGTCTGGTCGGTTCGTCTTTGCGGTCGGGGCGGATCAGGTGCGCGCCCAGGCTGGTGACGAACTGGTCGAAGTCGCGCCCGGCGAACCCTTTGTCGGCGAGGATGACCTGCCCGGACGCGACGAGGTGGTGGTCGTGGTCGAGGAGCGCTCGGGCGGCGTCGCGTTCGCCGATCTTGGGGTTGGCCAGGCCCCAGATGATCGGCATGCCCTCGGCGGTGGTGACCAGGTAGAGCCGGAATCCCCAGAAGTACCGCGAGTGACTGGCGCAGTAGCCGTAACCGGCGTGCCCGGCCAGGTCCGAGCGCTTCACCGTCTCCCGCGACGCCGCGCACGGCAGCGGGGTGGAATCCAGCAGCCGCAGATCGTCGTGCCAGGACGGCGTGTCCCGGGCCAGTTCGGTGATGACCGCGGCGAGCAGCCCTCCCAAGGACCGGAGTCGTTTGCCGTATCCGGACTGGCCGGGCAGGTAGGGGAACAGTCCGCCCAGCCGGGCGCGCGCGAACCGGACCCACCGCCGTTCCGACGCCACGCCGAGCAGCTGCTGCGCCACCGCCAGGGTGATCAGTTCACCGTCGGACAGCCCCGGCTTGCGGCCCGGCCGGTGATCACGCGACCACCCCAACACCGGGAAGACACGATCCTCGACATGGACATAGAGTGCGGTCAGGAGGGCGTCAAGATCATTGCTCACACACTGATCCTCGACGCCCTCCACCCATGTCTATCGACAGCGACACACCCACAAGATCAATAGGACTCACTCATCTAGACGCCTCGCGCACCCGTCAGCCGGCGGGGTCGTACTGGAACGCGCGCACCTCCTGCGCGCACCGGCAGGCGACCGCGATCTTCGCGGCCCACTCCAAGGCCGCCTCACGCGTGGGCACGTCCAGCACCGTGTAGCCGCCCTCGAGTTGCGTCGTCTGCGGGTAGGTGACTTCGGTCACCGTCCCATCCCCGTCGACCAGGACCGGCGGAACGCTCTCGTCGATGCCGCCGCCGAACACCCACACCCCGGCCGCCTTCGCCTCGTCCACCACCGCGTGCGCGGCGTCGGCGACCGCCTGCAGTTCCTCGGCGGGGACGACCATGGCGGCACTCGGGAACGAGATCAGGTACTTCGTCATCGCGGCGGCTCCTTCTTCGCGGTTCGGGGATCGGACCCATCCTGCCGTCCCGGTAGCGCCGCGCGAGGTTGTCGGTGCCCGCCCGGTGCCCGCCCGTAGGGTGGGCCCCAACCCGGGCCCGGGGAGGGGTCTACGTACCACGGCGCAGCTCGACGCGGCGACGTCGATGGATTTGCGCCGCTTCCACGCCACGTCAGGGGTCCCGGCCCGTCGTACGATGATCATCCAGGATGTGTGGCGTGATCACGCCCCGGAACCTGGATGATCTTGGAGCGGGCCTGGCCGGCGGACGATGAGTCGAGCGGAGCCGGTGGCCGAACCGCCCGGCAAGGGCGAGTGGCCGGCGAACGACGAATCGAGCGGAGCCGGTAGCCGAACCACCCACGACCAGTGAGCGGCCAGCGGAGAAGAAGGCCAGCAAAGCTGGAAGCCGGGCCCATTTTCGGCCGGCCCCCTGACGCTGCTTTCACGGGGGCGCGGGCGGCTGGGTCAAGCGGTCCTCCGTCGCGCGAAGCGCCCAAGCACGAGGTCCGCTTGAGGCGGCCTCCCGCGCCCCCGACAATGGAGAGCAGCAGGGGGCAGGCCAACGCGGCAGATCAAAGCCAACGCGAACCCGGCCAACGAAAGAACCGAAGAAACGACGAAAGGCGCCGAGGGCCAATGCCCCCGACGCGAGTCGCGATGCGAGAAACCGAGCAGCACGGGGGAGATTGCCGCAGGAGAAGCTGACAATCTCCGTCCCGTGCCCTCAGCCCAGAGTCAGCCCTGCGGCAGCAGCTGCGTGCCCTCGGGGAGCAGCTCCAGCAGCTCGGTCTCGGTGAGGTCCTCGGGGGCGACACCCTCGGGCAGCAGGCTCTCCAGCTGCTCCTGGACGTCGGCCGGGATCTCCTCGGAGCCGTTGCAGGCCGCGTAGTCGCCGGCCTGGCTGCCCAGCAGGACGTTGAACGGGCCCTGCCAGAACCACGGCAGGATGCACGCGTTGTCGGCGATGCTGCTGCCCTCGCCGTCCTCGGCCGCACCGTTACAGGCCGAGTACGAGCCGTACTGGTCCTCGACCCCGAGGTTGACGGGGCCCTGCCAGAACCAGGGCAGGATGCAGGCGTTGTTCAGGATGTCGATCTCGGGCAGAGCGTCGACGCCCGGAACCTCCGGAACCTCCGGGACCGCGGAAGCCGTGGCCCCGATGCCCATGGAGGCTGCGAACGCCACACCAGCGACGAGGGCGCCGCGCAGTACGTTCTTCACCAGAATACTCCTTGAATGATCACGCGTTGTGTTGCGGTCGGTTGGTGCTTTGATGCGCATCAGCACGAAAGCTTTGACTGGCCGGCGAGCTATGTCAAGCGTGTTGTCGGAGAGTCACCCGATTGGTGTGACTCGCCGCCGCATACCCCTCCTGTACAGGAGGTTCATGATGGTGGCGGCGCATTTCCACCGAGTTTTCGACACTTCTCGCACATCACCGAAAGAATGCGACAACACGGCACATGTCAGATGTGTGACGGAGTCGGCGGCGGGCGCTGGCCGGCGCCGGCGGATAGGATGCCGGAATTGTGGGAAAGGTTCTTCGAGGTCGGTCGGGGCGTCGCCGAGGCGCGCCCGACACCAGGGGAGAGATCCTCGCCGCGGCGCGCGACGTGTTCGGGGAGCGCGGGTACGACGGCGCCAGCGTGCGCGCCATCGC
Source organism: Jiangella alba (assembly GCF_900106035.1). Lineage (GTDB taxonomy): Bacteria > Actinomycetota > Actinomycetes > Jiangellales > Jiangellaceae > Jiangella > Jiangella alba. The sequence goes on along the minus strand of NZ_FNUC01000004.1, from coordinate 255,214 downwards.
GGCGGCCGCGGGGGTCGACCCGGCGCTCGTCCATCACTACTTCGGGACCAAGGAGAAGCTCTTCCTGGCCGCCATGGACATCCCGTTCGACCCGGAGCTCATCGCCGACGCGGTCATCGACGATGCCGGCGGCGACGGCATCGGGGAGCGGGCCATCCGCACGTTCCTCGGCGTCTGGAGCCAGCCGGCCGGCCGGGCGCCGATCCTGGCGCTGCTCCGTTCGGCCATGCAGCACGAGGCTGCGGCCCGGCTGATGCGCCAGTTCGTCACCCGCGCCATCCTCGGCCGCGTCCTCGTCGCCTTCGAGGGCGTGCCGGACGGTGCGCTGCGGGCCGAGGCCATGGTGTCGCAGCTCATCGGGCTGGCGATCACCCGCTACGTGGTCAAGCTGGAGCCCATCGCCTCGGTGTCCGACGAGGAGCTGGTGCGGCTGATCGCCCCGGTGCTGCAGCGCTACTACGACGGCGCGTTCGAGCAGGACTGATACCCCCGACGCTTGACGGGGGCTCGCTCGCGGCCGCACTATTCATCACATGATGAATTCCGCAGTACGGATCCGCGGGCTGCGGGTCGTCCGCGGCCCGCTCACCGTCCTCGACGACTTCGACCTGGACATCCGCACCGGCAGCGTGACCGGCCTGCTCGGCCCGTCCGGGTCCGGGAAGTCGACGCTGATGCGCGCGATCGTGGGGGTACAGAAAGTCGCCGGCGGGACGGTCGAGGTGCTCGGTCAGCCGGCCGGCGCCAAGGTGCTGCGCGACCGCGTCGCCTACGTCACCCAGGCGCCCAGCGTCTACGCCGACCTGACGATCCGGCAGAACCTGCGCTACTACGCCCGCGTCCTCGGCGCCCCGGCGAGCGACGTCGACCGCGCGATCGAGCAGGTCGACCTCGGCACCCACGCCGACCACCTGGTCGGGCGGCTGTCCGGCGGGCAGGAGTCGCGCGTCTCGCTGGCGACGGCGCTGCTCGGCTCGCCGGAACTGCTGGTGCTCGACGAGCCGACCGTGGGCCTCGACCCGGTGCTGCGGGTGCAGCTGTGGGAGCTGTTCAACCGGCTCGCCGCCGACGGCGCCACGCTGCTGGTGTCCAGCCACGTGATGGACGAGGCCGAGCGGTGCGAGCGGCTGGTGCTGCTGCGCGACGGACGGCTGCTGGCCGACGACACGCTGGCCGGCCTGCTGGCCCGCACCGGCGCGGCCGACGCCGAGGGCGCGTTCCTCGAACTGGTGGAGAAGGCCGAGCAGGAGGTGTCGTCATGACCCCGCGGATCACCCTGGCCACGGCCGCGCGCGTGCTGTCGCAGCTGCGCCACGACCCGCGCACGATCGCGCTGATGCTGGTCGTCCCCAGCCTGCTGCTGGCGCTGCTGTGGTGGATCTACGACGGCGGAGCCGTGTTCGACCGCATCGGCCCGGCGCTGCTGGCGATCTTCCCGTTCCTGGTGATGTTCCTGGTGACGTCCATCGCGACGCTGCGGGAGCGGACGTCGGGGACGCTGGAGCGGCTGCTGTCGATGCCGACCGGCAAGTTCGACTTCCTGGCCGGCTACGCCGTGGCGTTCGGGCTGGTGGCGCTGGTGCAGGCGCTGATCACGGCGTCGGTGGCGATCGGCCTGCTCGACCTCAACACGGCCGGCCCGGCCTGGCTGCTGGTCGCCGTCGCGGTGTTCGACGCGCTGCTGGGCGTGGCGCTCGGGCTGTTCGTCAGCGCCTTCGCGTCGACGGAGTTCCAGGTCGTCCAGTTCATGCCGGCGCTGATCGTCCCGCAGTTCCTGCTCTGCGGCCTGCTGGTGCCGCGCGACCAGCTGCCGGACGTGCTGAGCGCCATCTCCGACGTGCTGCCGCTGTCGTACGCCGTCGACGCGATGAGCGAGGTGCAGACCAACGTCGACCCGCAGGTGTGGGGTCAGATCGGCGTCGTTCTCGGCTTCTCGGTGGCGCTGCTGGCGCTCGGCGCGGCCACGTTGCGTCGCCGCACCCCCTGATCGCTGGTGCCGTACGCTGGCGGGGTCCGCCTACCGTGAAGGAGAGGGCACCGCCTTGGCAGGAACGATGGTGCGTTCGGCGTTGCTGGGCGCGTCGCGCAGCGAGCGGCTGCGGCACACCGTCGAGCGCATCCCGCTGACCCGCAACGTCGTCGCCCGGTACGTCGCCGGCAGCGAGCAGAGCGACGCCGTGCGAGTGGCCGGTGAGCTGGCCGGCGAGGGGCTCGCCGTCACCATCGACCACCTGGGCGAGCCCACCCACGACCGCGCCCACGCCACCCGCATCGCGCAGACCTACGTCGCGCTGCTCGAGGCGCTGCGCAAGGCCGAGCTCACCCCCGACGTCGAGGTGTCGGTGCCGCTGTCGGCGGTCGGTCAGACGCTGCCGGCCGACGGCGCCGCCATCGCGCTGGAGAACGCGCAGCAGATCTGCCAGGCCGCGGCCGACGCCGGCACCACGGTGACGCTGGACATGGAGGACCACACCACCACCGATGCCACGCTGGACGTCCTGCGCGAGCTGCGCGCCGACTTCCCCAGCGTCGGCGCGGTGCTGCAGGCCCAGCTCAAGCGCACCGAGTCCGACTGCCGCGACCTCGCCCACGAGGGCTCGCGCGTGCGGCTGTGCAAGGGCGCCTACGACGAGCCCGAGACCGTCGCCTTCCGCGACCGCGGCGAGGTCGACCGCTCGTACGTCCGCTGCATGAAGGTGCTGTTCGCCGGCGCCGGCTACCCGATGATCGCCACCCACGACGCCCGGCTGGTCGAGATCGCCGGGTCGCTGGCCGCCCGGCACCGCCGCGAGCAGGGCAGCTACGAGTACCAGATGCTCTACGGCCTGCGCTCGCGCGAGCAGCTCCGGCTGGTCCGGGCCGGCGAGCGGGTCCGCGTGTACGTGCCCTACGGCCCGGAGTGGTACGCCTATCTGGTCCGCCGGCTGGCCGAACGGCCGGCCAACCTCGGTTTCCTCCTGCGATCGGTGGCGAGTTCGAAATGACGGTGGCGCTGCTCGGGGCCGGCGTGATGGGCGAGGCGCTGCTCGCCGGCATCCTGCAGGGACGGCCCGCGTCCGACCTCCTGGTCGGCGAGAAGCGGCCGGAACGCGCGGCCGAGCTGACCGAGCGGTACGGCGTCGAGGTGGTCGGCAACGCCGAGGCCGTGCGCCGCGCCGGCACCGTCCTGCTCGTGGTGAAGCCGCACGACGTCGGCCCGCTGCTCGACGAGGTCGCCGCCGAGGCCCGCCCCGGCCAGCTGTTCGTGTCGCTGGCGGCCGGCATCACGACGGCGTTCGTCGAGTCGCGGCTGCCCGCCGGCGTCGCCGTCGTGCGGGTCATGCCGAACACCCCGGCGCTGGTCGGCGAGGGCATGGCCGCCATCTCGCCCGGCACGCACAGCGGCGACGAGCAGCTGCGCGAGGCCGAGGAGCTGCTGCGCTCCACCGGGCGCGTCACGCGGGTGCCCGAGTCGCAGCAGGACGCCGTCACCGCCGTCTCCGGCTCCGGCCCGGCGTACGTGTTCTACGTGGCCGAGTCGATGATCGAGGGCGGTGTCCACCTCGGCCTGACCCGCGCCACCGCCACCGAGTTGGTCGTGCAGACGCTGGCCGGCTCGGCCGCGCTGCTGCGCGACTCCGGCGAGCACCCGACGGTGCTGCGCGAGCGGGTCACCTCGCCCGGCGGCACCACGGCGGCGGCGCTGCGGCAGTTGGAGGACGGCAAGGTCCGCGCCGACTTCCTCGCCGCGCTCGAGGCCGCCCGCGACCGCTCCCGCGCGCTGTCGTCCGGCGAGCCGGCCTGACCATGCACACCGTGCATGTCGCCTGGTCCGACGCCCTGACCGGCTACGACTTCGGTCACGGGCACCCGCTCAACCCGGTGCGCGTCGACCTCACCATCCGGCTGGCCCGCGCGCTGGGCGTGCTCGACGGCGACGGCGTGCACGTCGAGGTGCCCGAACCGGCCGACGACGCCACGCTGCGCACCGTGCACACCCCCGGCTACCTCGACGCGGTCAAGGCGGCCAGCATCGATCCCAGCACCGTCGACCTCGTGCACGGCCTCGGCACCACCGACGACCCGTGCTTCGCCGGCATGCACGACGCCAGCGCGCTGGTGGCCGGCGGGACCGTCGCGGCGGCCCGGGCGGTCTGGGAGGGGCGCGCGCGGCACGGCGTCAACGTCGCGGGCGGGCTGCACCACGCGATGCCGTCCAGCGCGTCCGGCTTCTGCGTCTACAACGACCCCGCGCTGGGCATCCGGGCGCTGCTCGACGCCGGCGCCGAGCGGGTCGCCTACGTCGACGTCGACGTCCACCACGGCGACGGCGTGCAGGCCGTCTTCTACGACGACCCCCGGGTGCTGACGATCAGCCTGCACGAATCGCCGCGCACGCTGTTCCCGGGCACCGGTTTCCCGAGCGAGACCGGCGGCCCCGGCGCCGAGGGCAGCGCCGTCAACGTCGCCCTGCCGCCGGGCACCGGCGACGCCGGCTGGCTGCGCGCCTTCCACGCCGTCGTGCCGCCGCTGCTGCGCGCCTGGCAGCCGCAGGTGCTGTTCACCCAGCACGGCTGTGACAGCCACGTCGACGACCCGCTGGCGCACCTGGCGCTGACGCTGGACGGCCAGCTCGAGTCCTACCGCGTCCTGCACGACCTCGCGCACGAGCTCTGCGACGGCCGCTGGGTGGCCACCGGCGGCGGCGGGTACGCCCTCATCGACGTCGTGCCCCGGGCCTGGACGCACCTGCTGGCCATCGCCGCCGAGCGTCCCATCGACCCCGCGACCGAGACGCCGTCGGCCTGGCGGACGCACGTCCAGGCCCGTTACCACCACACCGCGCCGCGGCGCATGACCGACGGCGGCACCCCGGCGTACGCCGACTGGTCCTCCGGCTACGACCCGGCCAGCTCCCTCGACCGCGCCATCCACGCCACCCGCCTCGCCGTCTTCCCGTCGCACGCCCTCGACCCCACCTACTGACGCCGGCCGGGAAGCGGGACGAGAACCCCGGGGCGCTCACCGCGCACCTGACAGTGGACGGAGCCGGGGACGCCGGCAGGGGTTGGCGCGGGCGTCCGAGCGGGGAACGAGCGAGGCGGGCGGGTGCTAGCCGCCGTCGGAAATCGGCGCACGCCCCGGGAACCGGCGGACAGGGCCCCGTTTCGCGGTCTCGAGCGCCGGTTTCCGGGGCGTCAGGCGATATTCCGGGCGTCAACGTCCTGGCCTGCCGTCACGTCCGCAGCCCGGATCACGATCGCCTCGGCACAGTGGCGTCGCGGGCGACCGGCGTCCCCACCCCGCCGGCGCCCCACGCCAGGAAGCGAGAGCACCCCAAAAGATCACAAGAGAGGACCAAACCCGCCCCAAACCCGAATCACTTCTCGATCCCCCTTTCCCATCCGTCACATCCGCCACTACCATCAAGCAACACGTAGCCGAAGACGCGCGTCCAACCCATGGGCGCCGCAGGCACGTCGCGGAGGAGCGATGACGACCAACGGGCCCGAAGCACCACTCGGAGAGGTGCGATTCCTCACTGTCGCCGAGGTGGCGACGGCGATGAGGGTGTCGAAGATGACGGTGTATCGCCTCGTCCACGCGGGCACGCTGCCGGCCGTGCAGGTGGGCCGGTCGTTCCGCATCCCTGAGAGCGCGGTGCACGAGTACCTGCGCGACTCCTACGTCCGGGGCATGGAAGCCGGCTGACGCCGCATCCGATTGGACGACGCCCCCGGTCAGCCGGGTAGGCTTGGCCGGTCGCGCGGCTGTCGCGCGTTCAGTCGACCTGCGAGTGAGGTTGCCCTGTGGGCTCTGTGATCAAGAAGCGCCGCAAGCGGATGGCGAAGAAGAAGCACCGCAAGCTCCTGCGCAGGACGCGCGTGCAGCGTCGCCGCATGGGCAAGTAAGTCACTGAGCAGCTAAGTCCCTCCGGCGGCCGTGCGGGGGTGGTGTCTCGCGCGGCCGTGCTCCAGGGGAGAGCAGGACACGAGTGTCCAAAGTCGTCATGGTGGTGGGGGTCGCCCGGTATCTGGGCGCCCGGCTGGCCGAACGCCTCGCTGACGAGGCGGGGGTCGACCGCGTCGTCGGCGTCGATCTCGTCGAGCCGACGCAGAGCATCGGCGGGGCCGAGTTCGTGCGCGCCGACATTCGCACGTCCGACATCGGCCGGGCGATCGACCGGGCCGCGCCCGACACCGTCGTGCACATGAACATCCTCGCGACGCGTGCCGACGCCGGTGGGCGCACGCCGCAGAAGGAGATCAACGTCATCGGCACCATGCAGTTGCTGGCGGCGTGCCAGCGCTCGCGGTCGGTGCGCAAGGTGGTCGTGAAGTCGTCGACGACGGTGTACGGCTCGGGCCCGCAGTCGCCGGCGCTGTTCGCCGAGGACATGGTGGCGGGCGCGCACTCGCGGCGCGGGTACGAGAAGGACGCCGGCGAGGTCGAGGCGTACGTGCGCGGGTTCTCGCGGCGCCGCCCCGACGTCGGCGTCACCATTCTGCGGTTCGCGAACGTGCTGGGCCCGCAGATCCGCACCGGCCTGTCCGAGTACTTCGTGCTGCCGGTGGTGCCCGTGGTGCTGGGCCGTGATCCGCGGTTCCAACTGGTGCACGAGCTCGACTGCGTCGAGGCGCTGCGGGTGGCCACGGTCGAGCACCGGCCGGGCATCTTCAACGTGGCCGGCGACGGCTTCCTGGTGCTGAGCCAGGCGCTGCGGCGGGCCGGCCGGCCGGCGCTGCCGCTGCCGACGCTGGGCTCGCCGCTGGTCGGCGGCGTCCTCAAGCGCAGCGGCGTCGTCGACATGGACTCCGCGCTGGTGCGATTCCTCACCTTCGGCCGCGGCGTCGACACCACCCGCATGCGCACGCAGCTGAAGTTCGACCCCGTCTACGACACCGTCGCCACGTTCGACGCGTTCGCCGACGCGCGCACCCGCGGCGGGCTGCTCGACCGCGACCGCATCCGCGCCGTCGAACACACCGTCCGCGGCATCCTGACCGGGGAGGACGCCCGTGGCCGATAGCCCGCTGCCCGGTCTGCTGGACCGCGTCGCGACCGCCGCCGGCCGGGCGCTGCGCGACCGCCTGGGCATCGACGGCGAGCGGTTGGACCAGGTGGTCGCGTTCGCCGGGCGCCGGCTGACCGGTGAGTTCGAGGTCGACCCGTTCGGCTTCGACCCCGAGCTGACCGAGACCGTGCTGCTGCCCGCGCTGCGGCCGCTGTACAAGCACTGGTTCCGGGTCGAGGTGCGCGGCATCGAGAACATCCCGGAGACCGGCGCGGCGCTGGTCGCGGCCAACCACTCGGGCACGCTGCCGGTCGACTCCCTGATGACCCAGCTGGCCGTGCACGACACCCACCCGAAGGCCCGGCACCTGCGCGCGCTCGGCGCCACGCTGGTGTTCCAGCTGCCGGTCGTGGCCGATCTCGCCCGCAAGAGCGGCACCACCCTCGCCTGCACCGAGGACGTCGAGGCGCTGCTGGGCAACGGCGAGCTGGTCGGCGTCTGGCCCGAGGGCTTCAAGGGCGTCGGCAAGCCGTTCTCGCAGCGCTACAAGCTGCAGCGGTTCGGCCGCGGCGGGTTCGTGTCCGCGGCGCTGCGCACCAAGGCGCCGATCATCCCGTGCTCGATCGTCGGGGCCGAGGAGATCTACCCGATGATCGGCAACGCCGAGTCGCTGGCCCGGCTGCTCGGGCTGCCGTACTTCCCGCTGACGCCGACGTTCCCCTGGCTCGGCGCGCTCGGGCTGGTGCCGCTGCCGTCGAAGTGGATCATCGAGTTCGGCGAGCCCATCCGCACCGACGACTACCCGCCCGGCGCCGCCGACGACCCCATGGTGGTGTTCGAGCTGACCGACCAGGTGCGCGACACCATCCAGGCGACGCTCACCGAGCTACTGGAGCTGCGCGGGCCTGCGTTCGGCTGAGGTCCGGCTAGCGGCGTTTGCGGGCGGCGACGATGCCGACGGCGGCGCCCGCGACGGCGCCGGTGCCGGCCGCGATGCCCAGGGTGGTGTTGCGGCGCCGGGCGCGGTAGTCGCGGATGCGCCAGCCGTGCTTGCGGGCGTGCCGGCGCAGCTTGCGGTCCGGGTTCACCGCGCACGGGAAGCCGACCAGCGAGAGCATGGGGATGTCGTTCGCGGAGTCGCTGTAGGCGGAGCATCGCTGCAGGTCCAGGTCCTCGCGCTCGGCCAGCGACCGGACGGCGGCCGCCTTGTCGGCGCCGTGCAGCAGGTCGCCGACCAGCCGTCCGGTGTACGTGCCGCCGACGTGCTCGGCGACGGTGCCCAGCGCGCCGGTGAGGCCGAGCCGCCGGGCGATGATCGTGGCCACCTCGACCGGCGCCGCCGTCACCAGCCACACCCGCTGGCCCTGGTCGATGTGCAGCTGCGCGATCGCCTGGGTGCCGGGCCAGATCTTGTCGGCCATTCGCTCCTCGAAGATCTCCTCGCCGACGCGGGACAGCTCCTCGACCGACCGGCCGGCGATGAACGACAGCGCCGCCGCCCGCGCCTCGACGATGTGGTCCGGGTCCTCGGCGCCGAGCGCGAACTGCAGCTGCTGCCGTCCGAACCGGAGGATGTCGCTGGTGCGCAGCAGCCCCCGCTGGTGCATGCCGCGGGCCAGGTAGAAGATCGAGGCGCCGCGCAGGACGGTGTTGTCGAGGTCGAAGAAGGCGGCGGCGCGAGCGTCGGACGGCAGCTCGATGCCGGCGATCGCCTCGGCGGCGCTGGCGGCGACGTCGGCCCGCACCCGTTCCGATGCGGCCCCGGTCCGTTCCCTGCGCAAGCGCATGGTCGCCAAGCGTAGCGGCGCAGCGTCCGACCGCATGCCCGACGCCGGGTGCGGCGGGACGTACGGTGGGCTTTGCAATGAGCACCCATACGCACCGGTGCGTATCCGTGCTCATTGCAAAGCGAGCGGAAGGGGACCTCCATGGGGGAATCGCCGCGGGTGCTGCTGCTCGGCCGGCCGGGCTGCCATCTGTGCGACGACGCCCGCGCCGTGGTCGCGGCGGTCTGCGCCGAGCTGGGGGTGCGGTGGGCCGAACGCAGCATCGACGGCGACCCGGAGCTGCAGCGGCGCTACGGCGAGCAGATCCCCGTCACGTTCGTCGACGGTGCTCAGCACGACTTCTGGCGGGTCGGCTCCGACCGGCTCCGACGCGCTCTCACCGGCGGGTTATAGAACATCCAGCCCAGAACAGCAACTTTGTGCACACGTTCACAAGCGTCTAGGCTGGGGCGCATCGTAAGTCCTGCCGGTTCGGGTTCGTCACCCGGCCCCCGGATGTCGCCTTCCGTGCCGGCCTACCGGGGAGTGTCGTGACCCGAAACAGCCGTCCGTCGTCCACACCGACAGCAGCCGCTGCATCGCAGCGCGGTGTGCCGGAAGCGACGGTCGCGCGGTTGCCCCTCTACCTGCGGGCGCTCACCACACTGGCCGAGCGGGGCGTGGCGACGGTGTCGTCGGAAGAGCTGGCCGCGTCGGCCGGGGTCAACTCCGCCAAGCTGCGCAAGGACCTCTCCTACCTGGGCTCCTACGGCACCCGCGGCGTCGGCTATGAGGTCGACTTCCTGCGCCACCAGATCACCCGCGAGATCGGCCTCACCCAGGACTGGGCCGTCGTCATCGTCGGCATCGGCAACCTCGGCCACGCGCTGGCCAACTACGGCGGGTTCGCGTCCCGCGGCTTCCGCATCGCCGCGCTGGTCGACGCCGACCCCACCCGGCTCGGCGAGGAGGTGGCCGGCCTCAACGTCCGGCACGCCGACGAGCTGGAGCAGATCGTCGACGACCTCGGCATCGCCATCGGCGTCGTCGCCACCCCGGCCCGGGCCGCGCAGCTGGTCTGCGACCGCCTCGTCGCGGCCGGCGTCACCAGCATCCTGAACTTCGCGCCGGCCATCGTGCAGGTGCCCGAAGGCGTCGACCTCCGCAAGGTCGACCTCTCCACCGAACTGCAGATCCTCGCCTACCACGAACAGCGCAAGAACGGCGCCGCGCTGGCCCTGACCGCCGAGCAGGCGGCCGAGCTGGCCGAGGCGGTGAACGGATGAGCGTGCTGGCCATCGGTGTCTCGCACCGAAGCGCGCCGGTCGAGGTGCTGGAGTCCGTCGCGCTCGACCGCCCCGCGGTCGGGAAGCTGCTCGACGAGGTGCCGTCGTCGCACCAGATCGCCGAGGCGGTCGTCGTGGCCACCTGCAACCGGCTCGAGCTGTACCTCGACACCGCCACGTTCCACGGCGGCGTCGAGGAGGCAAGCGCGCTGCTGTCGCAGCACACCGGCGCGCCCATCGAGCTGCTCACCCCGTACCTCTACGTGCACTACGGCGACCGCGCGGTGTCGCACCTGTTCCACGTGGTCAGCGGCCTCGACTCCATGGTGGTCGGCGAGACGCAGATCCTCGGCCAGGTGCGCGACGCGTTCCGGCTCGCGCAGACCTCCGGCGCCACCGGCCGGGTGCTGACGGAGCTGTTCCAGACGGCGCTGCGGGTCGGCAAGCGGGCACACGCCGAGACCGGCATCGACGCCGCCGGCCGCTCGCTGGTGACGCTCGGGCTGGCCCGGGTGCTGCCGGCGGTCGCCGCCGAGGGCTGGTCGTCCGGCCGGGTCGGCGGTGCGTCCTGGCGCGAGCTGCTGACCGGCACGTCCGCGCTCGTCGTCGGCGCCGGGTCCATGGCGGCGCTGGCCGCGGCCACGCTGCAGCGCGAGGGCGTCGACGTCGTCGTCGCCAACCGCACGCAGGAGAACGGCGTCCGGATGGCCGAGGCGGTCGGCGGCCGGGCCGTGCCGATGACGGCGCTGCCGCAGGTGCTGCGCGAGGTCGACCTCGTCATCTCGTGCACCGGCGCGGCCGGCGTCGTGCTGCCGTTCGAGGCCGTCGAGGCGGCGGTCGCGGGCCGCGGCGGGCGCCCGCTGGGCATCGTCGACCTCGCCCTGCCGCGCGACGTCGACGCCGGCGTGGCCGAGCTGCCCGGCGTCGTGCTGGCCGATCTCGCCCGGCTCAGCGAGGCCGCCGACGACGACGTCGCCGACGCCATCACCATGGCCGGCGACGTCTCCGCCGTCCGCTCGATCGTCACCGACGAGGTGGCCGCGTTCGCCACCGCCCAGCGCGCCGCCCAGGTGGCGCCCACCGTCGTCGCGCTGCGCAGCATGGCCGACGACGTCGTCGACGCCGAACTCACCCGCATGTCCGGCCGGCTGCCCGACCTCGACGAGCGCACCCGCGCCGAGATCGCCCGCACCGTCCGCCGGGTGGTCGAGAAGCTGCTGCACCAGCCGACGGTGCGGGTCAAGGAGTTGGCCGCGCAGCCCGACGGCGCGTCCTACGAGGCCGCTCTGCGCGAGCTGTTCGCGCTGGACCGCCGGTCCATCGACGCCGTCGCCAAGCCTGACGGGACGGTGTCCACATGACGACAACACCGCTGCGGCTGGGAACCCGCCGCAGCGCCCTCGCGATGGCGCAGGCCCGGTACGTCGCCGGTCGCCTGAGCGCGCTCGGGCACGAGGTCGAGCTGGTCGAGATCACCACGAAGGGTGACGTCTCGGCGGCGCCGCTCGACCGCATCGGCGGCACCGGCGTGTTCGTCGCCGCGCTGCGCGAGGCCCTGCTCGACGGCCGCGTCGACCTCGCCGTCCACTCGCTCAAGGACCTCCCGACGGCGCCGGCCGACGGCCTCGTGCTGGCGGCGGTCCCGGAGCGCGAGGACCCCCGCGACGTCCTGTGCGCCCGCGACGGCCTCAAGCTGTCAGACCTCCCGGTCGGCGCGCGCGTCGGCACCGGCTCGCCGCGGCGCGAGGCGCAGCTGCGCGCGCTCGGGCTGGGCATCGAGATCGTCGGGCTGCGCGGCAACGTCGACACCCGCCTGGGCAAGGTCACCGACGGCGTGCTCGACGCCGTCGTGCTGGCCCGGGCCGGGCTGTCGCGGCTGGGCCGGCTCGACTCCGTCACCGAGGTGCTCGACCCGATGCAGGTACTGCCGGCGCCGGGTCAGGGCGCGCTCGGCATCGAGTGCCGCACCGCCGACACCACCCTGGTCGAGGCGCTGGGCGCGCTCGACGACTCCGCCGCCAGAGCGGCGGTCACCGCAGAACGGACCCTCCTCGCCGTGCTCGAGGCCGGTTGTACGGCGCCCGTGGGCGCCTACGCCGAGGCGGCAGAGGGAGATAGTGGCCTCGAGCTGTACATCCGGGCCGTCGTGGCAGCACGCGACGGCTCTGTGAGTATCCGCAAGTCAGCCACCGGATCCCTCGGGGGGGCGGAGCAGATCGGGCGCGACCTCGCGCACGAGCTTCTCGCCGACGGGGCCGGGGCAGTCGTCGACGCCGCTGGTGCGGCGTCGAAGGAGGAATAGAGTCGTGACCACTCCGCGAGGCGCGCAGAAGCGCGCCGCAGAAGGTGGCGTCGCATTCGTCGGCGCCGGTCCCGGCGATCCGGGGCTGCTCACCCTACGGGCGGTCGAGGTGCTCGGTGGGGCCGACGTCGTCGTCATCGACGAACCGGCGCACCGTTCGATGCTCGCTTACGCTCCCGGCATCGTCGAGATCGTCGACGTCAGCGTCGACGACGAAGGCGTCACCCTGACGGCGTCCGCCCGCGGGCGCCGTGTCGTCCAGGCCGCCAAGGGAGGCCGGCGGGTCGTCCGCCTCCTCGGCGGTGACCCATTCACCCATGCCACCGGTGCCGACGAAGCGCTCGCCTGCGCCAAGGCCGGCATCCCGTTCGAGGTGGTCGCCGGCGTCGCCACGGCCACGTCCGTCGCGGCCCACGCCGGCATCCCGCTGGTCACCGGCCGTCGTCGCAGCGTCGAGATCTTCGACGTCGGCGGCAAGATCGACCTGCGGTCCTGTACCGCCGACACCGTCCTGCTGACCGGCGTCACCGAGCAGCTCGGCCTGCTCGCCGACGGGCTCGTCGACGCCGGCCGGGTGCCGTCCACGCCGGTCGCCGTCGTGACGTCCGGCAGCACCGTCGAGCAGCAGACCGTCGTGTCGACGCTCGGCGCCATCGTGGCCGACGTCCGCGCGGCCAAGGTCGAGGGCCCGTTCGTCGTCATCGTCGGCGACACCGTCGAGCACCGCGACTCCCTGTCGTGGTTCGAGACGAAGGCGCTGTTCGGCTGGCGCGTCCTGGTGCCGCGCACCAAGGAGCAGGCCGGGGTGCTGTCGACGGCGCTGCGCCGCTCCGGCGCGGTCCCCGAGGAGGTCCCGACGATCTCCGTCGAGCCGCCGCGCAATCCGCAGCAGATCGACAAGGCCGTCCGTGGCATGGTCGAGGGCCGCTACGAGTGGATCGCGTTCACCTCGGTCAACGCGCTGCGCGCGGTCAAGGAGAAGCTGACGGCGTACGGCCTCGACGCCCGCGCGCTGTCCGGCCTCAAGGTCGCCGCCGTGGGCGAGAAGACCGCCGAGGCGCTGCGGTCGTGGGGCATCGAGCCCGACCTCGTCCCGTCCGCCGAGCAGTCCGCGGTCGGCCTGCTGAACGACTGGCCGCCGTACGACGAGGTGCTCGACCCGATCAACCGGGTGTTCCTGCCGCGCGCCGACATCGCCACGGAGACGCTGGCGGCCGGCCTGACGGAGATGGGCTGGGAGGTCGACGACGTCACCGCGTACCGCACGGTGCGCGCGGCGCCGCCGCCGGCCGAGACCCGCGACGCGATCAAGACCGGCAAGTTCGACGCGGTCGCGTTCACGTCGTCGTCGACGGTGCGCAACCTCGTCGGCATCGCCGGCAAGCCGCACGCGTCCACCGTCGTGGCCTGCATCGGCCCGGCGACGGCGAAGACCGCCGAGGAACACGGCCTGCGGGTCGACGTCCTGGCGCCCGAGCCGTCCATCGAGGCGCTGGCCGACGCGCTCGCGCAGTTCGGCCTGACCCGCCGGCTGGCGATGGTCGAGGCCGGCGAGCCGGTGCTGAAGCCGTCGCAGCGGCGCCGGGCCTCCGCCCGTCGCAAGAGCGCCCAGTAGGAGAGGACACCGGCATGGGCTACCCGCAGATCCGGCCGCGTCGGCTGCGCACCACGCCGGCCATGCGCCGGCTCGTCGCCGAGACGTCGCTCGAGCCGCGCCACCTGGTGCTGCCGATGTTCGTCCGCGAGGGCGCCACCGAGCCGCGGCCGATCTCGTCCATGCCCGGCGTCGTGCAGCACACCATGGAGTCGCTGCGCAAGGCGTCGCTGGAGGCGGCCGAGGCCGGGGTCGGCGGGCTGATGCTGTTCGCGATCCCGGAGCGCAAGGACGCGGTCGGCTCCGGCGGCGTGGACCCGAAGGGCCCGCTCAACGCGGCGATCCGCGAGGTCGTCGCCGAGGTGGGCGACGCGACCGTCGTCATGGCCGACCTCTGCATCGACGAGTTCACCGACCACGGCCACTGCGGGGTGCTGGCCCCCGACGGCTCCGTCGACAACGACGCGACGCTCGAGGTGTACGGCCGCATGGCCGTCGCCCAGGCCGAGGCCGGCGTGCACGTCGTCGGGCCGAGCGGCATGATGGACGGCCAGGTCGGCGCCACCCGCGCGGCGCTCGACGCGGCCGGGCACACCGACGTCGCGATCCTGGCCTACGCCGCCAAGTACGCGTCGGCGTTCTTCGGCCCGTTCCGCGAGGCCGTCGAGTCGTCGCTGACCGGTGACCGCATGACGTACCAGCAGGACCCCGCGAACGGGCTGGAGGCGCTGCGCGAGACCGCCCTCGACATCGAAGAGGGCGCCGACATGGTCATGGTCAAGCCGGCCATGTCCTACCTCGACGTGCTCGTCCGCGTCCGCGACCTCGTCGACGTCCCCGTCGCGGCCTACCAGATCTCCGGCGAGTACGCGATGATCCAGGCCGCCGCCGAGCGCGGCTGGATCGACCGCGACCGCGCCGTCATGGAGGCGCTGACGTCCATCCGCCGGGCCGGCGCCGACATCGTGCTCTCCTACTGGGCGGTCGAGGCCTCCCACTGGCTGCGCGCCGCCCGCTGAGCACCCTCGACGTGCACCCGCGCCAGGAAGTCGCGGGTCAGCCGCACGAGTTCGCCCAGGTGCGTCTCGATCAGCCAATGGCCCGCGTCGGGCAGCACGTGCAGCTCGGCGTCGGGGAGGTCGGCGAGATAGGCGTGCGCGGCTTCGGCCGGCATGTAGCCGTCGTGCGGGCCCCACACGATCAGCGTCGGCGGCCGGTGCTCGCGCAGGTACGCCTGGTAGTCGGGGAACAGCGCGACGCTGTCCTGGATCTGGGCGAACAGGTCGACCATGATCGCCCGGTTCTCGGGCTCGCACATGCGCACCCACGCCTGCCGCCACAGGTCCGGTGAGATGCGCTCGACGACGTGCGGCGGCACCTCGCCGAGCACCTCCTCGCGCAGCCCGGACTCGGTGACCGCGTCCTCCAGGCGTGCACGCAGCCGCGGCGTCGGCGTCGCCCAGTAGCGGCGCAACAGCTCGTACTTCGGGCCGAGCGTGTGCTCGTAGGCGTCGCCGTTCTGGATCACGAGGGCGGCGACGCGCTCGGGCCGCCGCATCGCCAGCTGCAGCCCGACCTGCGAGCCGTAGTCGAACAGGTACAGCGCGAACCGGTCGATGGCCAACTTCGCCAGGAAGGCGTCGAGGACGTCGGCGTAGCCGGTGAAGGTGTAGTCGAACTCCTCTCGCGGCGGCTGCGCGCTGTACCCGAACGCGGGGTAGTCCGGCGCGACCAGCCGCCACCGGTCGCCCAGCGCGGCCATGAACCCGCGGTACTGGAACGACGACGACGGATATCCGTGCGGCAGCAGCACGACCGGCGCGTCGGGCGGTCCGGCCTCTCGGTAGAAGATCTCGAGACCGTCGATCGCGACGGCGCGATGGGCGATCGGTGCCAGGGTCGACATGCTGGAGTCGTTCCCACCCGCCGCGGGCGCAAACGAGGTTCACGCTGTCGGTTTCGCCCGGTAAGGTCGACTGTCACGCGAGCGAGGAGTGACAGTGCAGCACCAACGGGAGCAGTGGGGCAGCCGGGCCGGCTTCCTGCTGGCGGCCATCGGCTCGGCGGTGGGCCTGGGCAACATCTGGCGGTTCCCCTACGTCGCCTACGACAACGGCGGCGGCGCGTTCCTGCTGCCGTACCTGGTGGCGTTGCTGACCGCGGGCATCCCGCTGCTGGTGCTCGAGTACGCCATCGGCCACCGCTACCACGGCTCGCCGCCGCTGGCGTTCCGGCGCATCCACCGGCGGGCGAGCGTGCTCGGCTGGTGGCAGGTCGGCATCTGCGTGGTCATCGCCGCCTACTACGCCGTCATCATCGCCTGGGCGGCCCGCTACATCGGGTTCTCCGTCAGCCAGGACTGGGGCGACGACCCCGAGGCGTTCCTGCTGGGCGAGTTCCTCGAGGTCGGCGAACCCGGCGCCATCACGTCGTACGTGTCCGGCGTGTTCTGGCCGCTGGTCGCGGTCTGGGCGTTCGTGCTGGTCGTGCTGGCGCTGGGGGTGCGGCGCGGCATCGAGCGGGCCAACCGGGTGTTCATCCCGCTGCTGGTCGTGCTGTTCCTCGTGCTGGTGGTGCGGGCGCTCTTCCTCGACGGCGCCGCGCTGGGCCTCGACGCGCTGTTCTCGCCCGACTGGGACGCCATCACCGACGGCAGCGTGTGGGTGGCCGCGTACGGGCAGATCTTCTTCTCGCTGTCGGTCGGGTTCGGCATCATGATCACCTACGCCTCGCACCTGCACCGCCGGTCCGACCTCACCGGGTCGGCGCTGGTGGCGGGGTTCGCGAACAGCTCGTTCGAGATCCTGGCCGGCATCGGCGTCTTCGCCACGCTGGGCTTCATGGCCGCCTCCTCCGGGGTCGCCGTCGACGAGGTGGCGCAGTCGGGCATCGGCCTCGCGTTCATCGCCTTCCCGCAGATCATCTCGACCCTCACCAGCGGCGCCGGGCTGTTCGGCGTGCTGTTCTTCGCCTCGCTGGTCATCGCCGGCGTCACGTCGCTCATCAGCATCGTGCAGGTGGTGGTGTCGGCCACCCAGGACCGCACCGGCATGCGCCGCCTCCCCGCGGTCCTGACGGTCGGCGGCGGCATCGCGCTGATCTCGATCCTGATCTTCCCGACCGCGCAGGGCCTGCACTACCTCGACGTCGCCGACCACTTCATCAACCAGTACGGCATCGTCCTGGCCGCCTTCGTCGTCGTGGTCGTCGTGGCGTGGGGGCTGCGGCTGCTGCCGTCGCTGCGCGCGCACGCGAACCTCACGTCCACGGTCCGGCTCGGCGGGTGGTGGCAGGTGGCGCTCGGCGTCGTCACCCCGGTCATGCTCGGCTGGATGCTCTGGGACAGCCTGCGCCAGGAGTTCGACCAGAACTACGCAGGCTACTCCGACGGCTTCCTGCTGGCCGTGGGCTGGGGCGTCGCCATCGGCGCCGCCGTACTGGGCGTGCTGCTGTCGCTGTTCCCCTGGCGCGGCCGCGACACCTTCGTCCCGGCCGAACTCGAGACCGTCGGCGGAAGGGAGCGGGCATGAGCACCGGAGCGGTCGTCATGCTGATCGTCGCCATCGTCATCGTCTGGGGCGGCCTGCTGGGCAGCCTCGTGCACCTGCGCCGGCACCCCGACGCCGGGCCGCCCGAAGCCGACTGAACCGGCAAAACACTGGAATCGGACGCTTACTTGACTGATTCCAGAAAAGCGTCGAGGATCGGATCATGCCCGCCGACGAGCAGCTCCGCGACGACGCCGCGGTGCGGCTGCGTGCGGCCGGGCTGCGGGTCACCGCGCCCCGCGTGGGCGTGCTCGTCGCCCTCGAGCGCGAGTCGCACGCCGACGCCGACACCGTCGCGCGGCACGTGCGCAGCTCGCTCGGCGCCGTCTCCACACAGGCCGTGTACGACGTCCTGCACGCGCTGACCGAGGCGGGGCTGCTGCGCCGCATCGAGCCGGCCGGGTCGGCGGCGCGCTACGAGACCCGGGTCGGCGACAACCACCACCACATGATCTGCCGGAGCTGCGGCGTCATCGCCGACGTCGACTGCTCCGGGGTGGCGCCGTGCCTGGCGCCCGAGCACACGCACGGTTTCGTCCTCGACGAGGCCGAGGTGACCTTCTGGGGGCTGTGCCCCGCCTGTCAATCAGCGAACGAGGAGAATGCATGAGTTC
The DNA here is from genome assembly GCF_900106035.1 of Jiangella alba. Taxonomy (GTDB): domain Bacteria; phylum Actinomycetota; class Actinomycetes; order Jiangellales; family Jiangellaceae; genus Jiangella; species Jiangella alba. Next base: position 237,110 of record NZ_FNUC01000004.1, on the reverse strand, counting down.
TACGCCGCACTCGACCACCAACTCCGGCGCCCCGGTGGCCAGCGACGCCCACTCGCTGACGGTCGGGCCGGACGGGCCGATCGTGCTGCACGACCACTACCTGGTCGAGAAGCTGGCCCAGTTCAACCGCGAGCGGGTCCCCGAGCGCGTGGTGCACGCCAAGGGCGGCGGCGCCTTCGGCGTCCTCGAGGTCACCGAGGACGTCAGCCAGTTCACCAAGGCGGCGCTGTTCCAGCCGGGCGCCCGCACCGAGGCGCTGGCGCGGTTCTCGTCCGTCGCCGGCGAGCAGGGCAGCCCCGACACCTGGCGCGACCCCCGCGGCTTCGCGCTGAAGTTCTACTCGACCGAGGGCAACTACGACCTCGTCGGCAACAACACCCCGGTGTTCTTCCTGCGCGACACCATCAAGTTCCCCGACTTCATCCGCTCGCAGAAGCGGCTGCCGGGCTCCAACCTGCGCGACCACGACATGCAGTGGGACTTCTGGACGCTGTCGCCCGAGAGCGCGCACCAGGTCACGTGGCTGATGGGCGACCGCGGGCTGCCGCGCACGTGGCGCAACATGGACGGCTTCGGCTCGCACACGTACCAGTGGATCAACGCCGGTGGCGAGCGGTTCTGGGTGAAGTACCACTTCCGCACCGACCAGGGCCACGAGTTCCTGAGCCAGGCCGACGCCGACCGCATCGCCGGCGAGGACGCCGACCACCACATCCGCGACCTCTACGAGGCCATCGCCCGCGGCGACGCCCCCTCGTGGACGGTGCACGTGCAGGTCATGCCGTACGCCGACGCCGCGAGCTACCGGTTCAACCCGTTCGACCTCACGAAGGTGTGGCCGAAGGCCGACTACCCGCTGATCAAGGTGGGCACGCTGCGGCTCGACCGCAACCCGGAGAACTACTTCGCGCAGATCGAGCAGGCCGCGTTCGAGCCGAGCAACTTCGTGCCCGGCATCGCCGCGAGCCCCGACAAGATGCTGCTCGGCCGCATCTTCTCCTACGCCGACGCGCACCGGTACCGCATCGGCACCAACTACGCGCAGCTGCCGGTCAACGCGCCGAAGAACGAGGTCAACTCGTACGCGAAGGACGGCGCCATGCGGTTCTCGTACGCCTCGCCGGAGCGCCCGGTGTACGCCCCGAACAGCCACGGCGGCCCGGCGGCCGAGCCGTCGCTGGTCGGCGACGCCGGCTGGGAGTCCGACGGCGAGATGGTGCGCGCCGCGGCCACCCTGCACGCCGAGGACGACGACTTCGGCCAGGCCGGCACGCTGGTCCGCGAGGTCCTCGACGACGCCGCCCGCGACCGCCTGGTCGCGAACATCGCCGGTCACGTCGGCAACGTCACCATCGACGAGCTGCGCCAGCGCGTCTACGCCTACTGGCGCGGCGTCGACGAGACGCTCGGCAAGCGGGTCGAGGCAGCCGTCGGCCGCTGACCCACCCCGCCGAACCCCCTGCGGCCGCAGATTCGTGCGGCCACAGGGGGTTCCGCATGTGGCGGGGCAGGCGTAGCCTCCACCCCCAGAACGGGGTTCCGCAGGACCCTCCAGGACACCACGAACTGGGGAGCCGAGATGAGGCGGAACGCAGCATGCGCCGTGGCGGCCACGGCCGCGATCGTTCTGGTCACCGCGCCGTTGGCGGGGGCGGCCAAGCCGACTGACAGCACCGACCTGCGCGACGCCGTGACGGCGGCGGGGATCACGGAACACCTGGAGGCGTTCCAGGACATCGCCGACGCGAACGGCGGCACCCGGGCGTCCGGCACGCCCGGCTACGACGCCTCGCTGGCGTACGTCCAGGACCAGTTGGAGGCGGCCGGTTACGACACGACCGTGCAGTCGTTCCTGTTCGACACGTTCGAGGAGCTGGCGGCGCCGACGTTCGAGCGCGTCGCGCCGGACCCCGCCACGTACGCCGAGGGCGACGACTTCCTCACCATGGAGTACTCCGGCAGCGGCGACGTCACCGGCACGCTGGTGCCGACCACCGACGTCCTCATCCCGCCGCCGGCGCAGCCCGGGTCGAGCAGCGGCTGCGAGCCCGCCGACTTCGTCCCGGCGTCGGCCACCGAGCCCCAGGTCGCGCTGATCCAGCGCGGGACCTGCGACTTCACCGTGAAGGCGGTCAACGCGCAGGCCGCCGGCTACGACGCCGTCGTGATCTTCAACGAGGGCCAGGAGGGGCGCACCGAGGCCGTCGCGGGCACGCTCGGCGCCGACACCGAGGCGACCATCCCGGTGCTCGGCGCGAGCTTCGCCGTCGGGGCGGACCTCTACGCGCGCACCCAGGCGGGGCCGGTGACGGTGCACGTCGAGACCTCGACGCTGATCACCCACGACGTGCCGACGGCGAACCTGCTGGCCACCACCGGAGAGGGGCGCGGTGACCGGCAGGTCGTCGTCGGCGCGCACCTCGACTCCGTCTCCGCCGGCGAGGGCATCAACGACAACGGGTCCGGGTCCGCGCAGAACCTCGAGATCGCCCTGCAGCTGGCCGAGCTGGACGTCACGCCGCGCAACCAGATCGTGTTCGCGTGGTGGGGCGCCGAGGAGTCCGGGCTGATCGGCTCGCAGTTCTACGTCGACTCGCTCACCCCGCGCCAGCTCAAGAACACCGCGGTGAACCTGAACTTCGACATGGTCGGCTCGCCGAACTACGTGCGCTTCGTCTACGACGGCGACGCGTCCGACACCGACTCGCTCGGATCGACCGGGTCGGGCGTCGTCGAGGACGTGTTCACCGGCTACTTCGCCGGTCAGGGCCTCGAGACCGAGCCGACCGCGTTCGACGGGCGCTCCGACTACGACGCGTTCATCAGCGCCGGCATCCCTGCGGGCGGCCTGTTCACCGGCGCCGAGGGCGTGAAGACGGCCGAGGAAGCCGCGATCTACGGCGGCACGGCGGGCGTCGCGTACGACCCCTGCTACCACCAGGAGTGCGACGACATCGGCAACGTGTCGCAGCAGGCGCTGGACGAGATGTCCGACGCCGCGGCACACGCCACGCTGACCTTCGCCATGACCACGTCGGCCGTCGAAGGGACCGGCAAGGGCAACGCCACCGGCCAGTCGGAGTCACTGTTCCTCGGGTCGCAGCTGCGGCGCTGAGACGGCCTCGGGAGCGGGCGGCCCGGACGTCGTGGGGGCGGCGTTCGGGCTGCTCGGGCCACTTGCGAGAATGACGCGGTGACCAACGACGACGTGCCGCGCAGCGCGGAGCTCTTCGACCGTGCGCGGGCCGTCACGCCCGGCGGGGTGAACTCGCCGGTGCGGGCGTTCCGCGCCGTCGGCGGGACACCCCGGTTCATGCAGCGTGCCACCGGACCCTACCTCTACGACGCCGACGGCCGCGAGTACGTCGACCTCGTCGGCTCGTGGGGGCCGATGATCCTCGGCCACGCCCACCCGGCGGTGGTCGAGGCGGTCCGCGCTCAGGTCGCGCTCGGCACGTCCTACGGCACGCCCACCCAGCCCGAGGTCGAGCTGGCCGAAGAGATCGTCGGCCGCACCAGCGTCGAGCAGGTCCGGCTGGTCTCCAGCGGCACCGAGGCCACCATGAGCGCCATCCGGCTGGCCCGCGGCGCCACCGGGCGCAGCAAGGTCGTGAAGTTCGCCGGCCACTACCACGGGCACGTCGACGCGCTGCTGGCCGCGGCCGGCAGCGGCGTCGCGACGTTGGCGCTGCCCGACACCCCCGGGGTCACGGGCGCCAGCGCTGGCGACACCATCGTCCTCCCGTACAACGACACCGGCGCGGTCAAGGCCGCGTTCGCCGAGCACGGCGCCCAGATCGCCTGCGTCATCGCCGAGGCCGCGGCCGGCAACATGGGCGCCGTCGCCCCCGCCGACGGCTTCAACGCGTTCCTCCGCGACACCGCGCACGAGCACGGCGCGCTGCTCGTCCTCGACGAGGTCATGACCGGTTTCCGGGTGTCGCGGTCCGGCTGGCACGGCCTCGACGGCGTCACGCCCGACCTCACGACCTTCGGCAAGGTCATGGGCGGCGGCTTCCCGGCCGCCGCGTTCGGCGGATCGGCCGAGGTCATGGAGCTGCTCGCGCCGGCCGGACCGGTGTACCAGGCCGGCACGCTGTCTGGTAACCCGGTCGCCACCACGGCCGGGCTGATCACGCTGCGGCTGGCCGACGCCCAGGTGTACGCGCACCTCGACGCCACGGCGCGGCGCATCGGCGCGCTGGCCGGCGAGGCGCTGACGGCGGCCGGCGTGCCGCACCGCGTCCAGTACGCCGGCAACCTGTTCAGCGTCTTCTTCGCCCCCGACGACGGGCCGATCACCGACTTCGCCGCCGCCAAGCGCACCAGCACGGCGCGGTTCGGCGCGTTCTTCCACTCCATGCTCGAGTCCGGCGTGTACCTGCCGCCGTCGGCGTTCGAGGCGTGGTTCGTCAGCGCCGCGCACGACTCCCGCGCCGTCGACCGCATCGCCCAAGCACTGCCCGCGGCCGCCGCGGCCGCCGCGGGGGTGGACGCCGCATGAGCGAGCTGACACGGGTGCACCTGCTGCGCCACGGCGAGGTGCACAACCCGTCGAAGGTGCTCTACGGCCGACTGTCCGGCTACCACCTGTCCGACCTCGGCCGGGCCATGGCCGAACGGGTCGCCGCCGCCGTCGCCGACCGCGACATCACGCTGCTGGTCAGCTCGCCGCTCGAGCGGGCCCGCGAGACCGCCGCGCCGCTCGCCGAGACGCTCGGCCTGGACGTCCGCATCGACGACCGCCTGCTCGAGGCGCTCAACGTCTTCGAGGGCATGACCTTCGGCGTCGGCGACGGCTCGCTGCGCCACGCGCGGCACTGGCGGCACCTGCGCAACCCGTTCACGCCGTCGTGGGGCGAGCCGTACCGCGACATCGCCGCCCGCATGCTGGCCGCCATGAGCGACGCCCGCCGCGACGCCGCCGGCCACGAGGTCGTCATGGTGTCGCACCAGCTGCCGATCTGGACGGCACGCAGCTTCATCGAGGGCCGCCGGCTCTGGCACGACCCACGCCGGCGCGAGTGCTCGCTGGCCAGCCTCACCACCGTCACGTACGAGGACGACACCATCGTCTCGGTCGCCTACAGCGAACCGGCCGGCGACCTGCTGCCGCAGGCCGGCAAGCCCTTCACGGCGGGTGCCTGATGCGCCGCCCGCTCGTGCTCGCGGCGGTGGCGGTGCTCGCCCTCGCCGGCTGCTCCGACGGCCAGGTCGAGCGCAGCGACAACGGCAACCAGGCCGGCTACATCGCCGGCGACGGCACCATCAGCATCTTCGACCCGGCCGAGCGCGACGCCGCGCCCGAGTTCGGCGGCGACCTCCTCGACGGCGGCGACTTCCAGCTGGCCGACCAGCTCGGCGAGGTCGTCGTCCTCAACATCTGGGGCTCGTGGTGCCCGCCGTGCCGCAAGGAGGCGCCCGACCTCCAGGCCTCCTACGAGGTGCTCGGCCCGCAGGGCGTGCAGTTCGTCGGCGTCAACGTCCGCGAGCCCAACGGCGAGCGGCCCGCGCAGCAGTTCGAGGAAGAGTTCGGCATCACCTACCCGAGCGTCTACGACCCCAAGGGCGACGCGCTGCTCTCGTTCCGCGACACCGTCCCGCCGAAGGCCATCCCGAGCACGCTGGTCATCGACCGCGAGGGACGCATCGCGGCGCGCATCCTCGGCGCCATCGGCGAGGCGTCGCTGACCGACATCGTCGGCGAGATCGCGGCCGAGACGCCCGCGGCGGAAGGCACCGCTGAGTCACCGTGAGCTCCTTCGGCGACACCGTCCTGACCGGTTCGCTGGCACTGGCCGTGCCGGTGGCGGTGCTGGCCGGGCTGGTCTCGTTCCTGTCGCCGTGCGTGCTGCCGCTGGTCCCCGGCTACCTGGGCTACGTCACCGGGCTGTCCGGCGCGGAACTGGCGTCCGGACGGCGCGGCCGGCTGCTGGCCGGGGTGCTGCTGTTCATCCTCGGCTTCAGCGTGGTGTTCGTCTCGTACGGGCTGCTCTTCGGCGGGCTGGGGTCGCTGCTGCTGGAGCAGGGCGAGATCATCATGCGGGTGCTCGGCGTCGTGACGATCGGGCTCGGCCTGCTGTTCGCCGGCTGGCTGCCGGGCCTGTCGCGCGACTGGCACACCGGCGCGAGCCCGGCGGTCGGCCTGGCCGGCGCCCCGCTGCTGGGCGCCGTCTTCGGCGTCGGCTGGACGCCCTGCATGGGGCCGACGCTGGCGGCCGTCCAGGCGCTGGCCTTCACCGAGGCCAGCGCGGGTCGCGGCGCGCTGCTGTCGTTCGCCTACTGCCTGGGGCTGGGCATCCCGTTCCTGCTGGCCGCACTGGCCTACCAGCGGGCGACGCGGTGGTTCCAGTGGGTGCGCAAGCACCAGCAGGCGTTCATGCGGGCCGGCGGGATCATGCTGATCGTGCTCGGTGTCCTGCTGGTCACGGGGCTGTGGAACGAACTGATGACGTCGATGCAGGGCTGGATCGGCGGCTTCGAGGTGGCGGTGTAGAGATGGGCACACGATGACGACGCAGATGGACACCCGCCCGCCGGTCGACAACCGGCCGCCGCCGCTGCACGGGCTGGAGCTGGCCCGCTGGGCGTGGCGGCAGCTGACCTCCATGCGGGTGGCGCTGATCCTGCTGTTCCTGCTGGCCGTCGCCGCCATTCCGGGCTCGATCATCCCGCAGAGCGACGTCAACCCGCTCAACGTCCGCGACTTCCGCGCCCGCAACCCCACGCTGTCCGAGTGGTATGACCGCCTCGGCCTGTTCGACGTCTACTCCGCGCCCTGGTTCGCCGCCATCTACATCGCGCTCATGGTGTCGCTGGTCGGCTGCATCCTGCCGCGCCTGTGGCAGCACTGGAAGGCGGTCCGGGCGCAGCCGCCGAAGGCGCCGAAACGGCTCACGCGGATGCCGGCCTACCGCAAGGTCGAGGTCGACGCGACCCCCGACGAGGTGCTCGCGGTGGCCCGCGCCGAGCTGCGGTCGCGGCGGTTCCGGCTGCGCCGTCCCGTCGAGGGCGAGGCCGACTCCGTCGCGGCCGAGACCGGTCACCTGCGCGAGACCGGCAACCTGCTGTTCCACCTGTCCGTCGTGGTGGTGCTGCTGGCGGTCGCGCTGGGCGGGCTGTTCAGCTACCGGGCGACGGTGCTGGTGCCGGAGGGCACGGGGTTCTCCAACCAGGTCATCCAGTTCGACAGCCTGTCCGCCGGCGCGCTGTTCGACACCGACGACCTGCCGCCGTTCTCCATGGACGTCGACGCGTTCAGCATGGAGTTCATCGAGGCCGGCAACCAGATGGGCCAGCCGTCGCACTACGAGGCGACGGTGACGGTGGTGCCCGAGCCGGGTGCGGAGCCCGAGACGCACACGATCCGCGTCAACGAGCCGCTGACCATCGACGGCACCTCGATCCACATCATCAACCCCGGCTACGCCCCCGCGTTCACCGTCCGGGCGGCCGACGGCGAGACGATCCTCGCCGAGGGGCCGGTGCCGTTCCTGCCCGAGGACAGCAGCTTCACGTCCACCGGCGTCGTCAAGGTCGAGGTGCCGCCACAGTACGGCGACGACATCGGCATCCAGGGCAGTTTCCTGCCCACGGCCTACCTCGACCAGAACGGCCCACGCTCGATCTTCCCCGGCGCGCGCAACCCCGAGATGTACCTGACCGCGTGGCACGGCGACCTCGGACTCGACGACGGCCAGCCGCAGTCGGTGTACCGCCTCGACACCACCGACATGGAGCAGTACGAGGCCGGCGGCGAGCCGTTCCGGTCCCGCCTGGCCGTCGGCGACACCGCCCAGCTGCCCGACGGCCGCTACATCACCTTCGACGGCTACGTGACCTGGGTGAACCTGCAGATCGGCCGCAACTCCGGCCGCGAGCTGGCGCTCGTCGGCGGGGTGCTCGCGGTGGTCGGGCTGATGGGCTCACTGTACGTGCGGCGGCGCCGGGCCTGGGTGCGTGCGAGCGTCGGACCGGAGGGGCGTACCGTGGTCGAGGTCGCGGGGCTGCACCGGGCCGAGGGCTCGGCGGGCGACCGCCTCGCCGACGAGATCGGTGCCATCACTGACGGGCTGTTGCTGCGCCTGGGCGGCGCGGAAGGAAAGAGGGAAGACTGATGGACCTCGATGCCGTCGCCGAGTGGAGCCGCTACGTCGTCGTCGTGGCCACGCTCGGGTACCTGGCGTCCTGGCTGGCCTTCTGTGCCGAGGCCGGCATCCACAGCCGTCGCCGTCGCACGGTCACCACGGCGGCCGCCCCCGAGCGCGAGCTGATCGGCGTCGCGTCGTCGGCCGTTGGCTCCGATGCGCCCGCTGACCCGCCTGCGGGGCCGCCGGCCGGCTCGTCCGGTCCCGGCGACGCCGAGCTGGTGCAGCGCGCCGACCGTCTGGGCGGCATCGGCCGCGGGCTGTTCGGCCTGGCCACGCTGGTGCTCGCCGTCGGCGTCACCATGCGCGGCCTGGGCACCGAGCGGGCGCCGTGGGCGAACATGTACGAGTTCTCCATCACCGGCGCGCTGGTCGCCTCGATCGTCTTCCTCGTCCTCGCCCGCACCGTCGTCGGCCGTGTCGTCGCCGTCTGGGCCGTCCTGCTGATCTTCATGACCGTCGGCCTCGCCGCCACGTTCCTCTACGTGTCGCCCGGCCCGGTGCAGCCGGCGCTGCAGTCGTACTGGCTGGTCATCCACGTCGGCTGCGCGGTCATCGCGTTCGGCCTGTTCACCGTCGGCGCCGTCGTCAGCGCCCTGCAGATCGTGTCCGAGCGGGCCGCCGACCGTGGCCGCACCACCGGCTTCGGCGCCTCCCTCCCCGACTCCGTCGCGCTCGACCGGCTCGGCTACCGGCTCACCGCCATCGCGTTCCCGATCTGGACGTTCGGCCCGCTCATCCTCGGCGCCATCTGGGCCGAGGTGTCGTGGGGCCGGTACTGGGGCTGGGACCCCAAGGAGGTCTGGGCGCTCATCACCTGGCTGGCGTACGCGGCCTACCTGCACGCCCGCGCCACCGCCGGCTGGAAGGGCTCGAAGGCCTCGGTGGTCGCGCTGGTCGGGTACGGCACGGTGCTGTTCAGCTACTTCGGCGTGAACATCCTCTTCAACGGCCTGCACTCCTACGGCGGCCTCTGACCGCTCGAGCCCCCGCCCTGGGCCCGGTGGTGGTGTCGGGGGTGTTGACGGTGGTGCCAACTGTTGGCGCCACCGTCACTGCGTTGGGCAGGCATCGGCCGGTCCGGTCGCCCCCGGCCGGCGAGGGTGCGCCCGATGACGAGAGGGAGTCGTCCGCGTTGTCGGCGGCGGGCGCCACAGCACGGTCGTGGTCAGCAGCGTCCTCGGCGACAGCCTGCGCGGGGGCGGCGGCGTCGGCCGGCCTGAGCCCCTGGGCCCGGTAGTGGTGTCGGGGGTGTTGACGGTGGTGCCAACTGTTGGCGCCACCGTCACCGCGTCGGGCAGGCATACCCGGGGCCCGGCCGCCCCGAGGAGCGGCGCGCCCGCTGACTAGCGGGAGTCGTCCTCGTCGTCGGTGTGCTGGCGGGCTTCGTCCTCGCGCTTGCGGGCCTCGGCCTGACGGCGGGCCTCGGCCTCTTCGGCGGCCTGCGCCGCTTCGGCGTCCTTCTTGCGCTGGACCTCGCTCTCACGCCGGCGGAGGTCGGCCTCCCACTGGTTGAGCATCTGCTCGTGCTTGCTGTCGCTGTCGCGCAGGTGCCGCAGGAACTCGGGGTCGTCGTCGGGGGCGAGGGGACGAGGGGGCGGCCCGGTGGGGCGCTGCGGGCGGGCCCGCTCCTTGCCGATGACCAGCCAGAGGATGGGCCCGATCAGCGGGATGAGCACGATGATGGCCACCCAGGCGACCCGGTTCAGCGACCGGAACCGGGTGGAGTCGGTCTGCAGGCAGTCGATCAGCGCGTACACGAGCAGCGCTATGGCGACCACGATTGGTAGTACCCGACCCACCGTGCGACCTCCCCGGTCGAGCTGTGTTCCTTTCCACCAGCCTAGGTGGTGCGCCGGGCGCGACGCACCCCGGACCGGATTCCGCTTGTCCGGGCAAGCGTCGTCCGGCCGGAGCGCGGGTCAGGAGAAGAGCCGGCGGCGCGTGCGGTGGCCGGCGCGGAGGGCGGCTGCCTGGCGCGCCTTCTCCGCCTCCCGACGCAGGTCGTCGATGCGGGTCTGGGCGTACTCCAAGCCGTACAACGTCACTCCCTGTGAGGAAATTCAATCAAATCAAAGGCAACAAGCGGCCTTGTGCCTTAGATTCTAAGTCACGGCCAGGTCACGGGACAATCTCGAACCGGGTGATCCCCACCACGTTGGCGGCGCGCTCCGGGGCGCTGCGAGGATGGAGCGCCATGGACACCGTCGATACGAGTCTTGTCGCGGCGTTGCGGGCCAACGGCCGGGCGTCGTACGCGGAGCTGGGCCGGCTGGTGGGGCTGTCCGGGCCGAGCGTCCAGGAGCGGGTGCGCCGGCTCGAGGACCGCGGGGTCATCACCGGCTACCGCGCCACCGTCGAACCGTCGGCGCTGGGTCTGGGGCTGACGGCGCTGATCGGGCTGGTGCTGTCCGACTCCGCCGGTCACGAGGAGGTCGGCGCGCGGCTGGAGGACGTCGCGGAGGTCGAGGACTGCTGGTTCATCGCCGGCGACGAGGCCTACATGCTCAAGGTCCGGGTCGCCGACGTCGAAGGGCTCGAGCGGCTGCTGGGCCGTCTGGTCCGCATCGAGGGGGTCGCGCGCACCCGCACCACCCTGGTCATCTCGACGCGGTTCGAGGACCGCCAGGTCGAGCCGGAGCTGGTCGGCAGCTGACCCACCGGGTGAAACTCCGCGGATCGGTTACGGACACAGGAGAGCCGAACCGAGGAGGTCCACCATGACGCCGATCCACAGCCCGCTCGCCGACGACGCCCACAAGGTCGTGACGGAGGCTCTGCGCGACGCCCTCGTCGACCTGATCGACCTCTCGCTGGCCGGCAAACAGGCGCACTGGAACGTCACCGGTCCGCGTTTCCGCACCGTCCACTTCCAGCTCGACGAGGTCGTCGACACCGCGCGGAAGCACGCCGACATCGTGGCCGAGCGGTCGGTGACGGTCGGCAGCCCGGCCGACGGCCGCGCCGAGACGGTCGCCCGCGACTCCCAGTTGCCCCGGCTCGACGCCGGCTGGGTGCGCGACGACGACGTGGTGGCGACGTTCGTCGGGCTGTACGACGGCATCATCGCCCGCATGCGCCAGCGCGCCCACGACGTCGAGGACGCCGATCCGGTCAGCAACAACATCCTGCTCGACGCCGTCGAGGAGCTGGAGAAGCAGTACTGGATGTGGCAGGCCGAGCGGGCCTGACGCCCGCGCGCCGGGTGCGTAGGCGATGATGCTGCGATGGATGACGCACCCGGCCTGGTCGGTCTCGACGACGTCCGCGCGGCGGCCCGGCGGCTCGACGGCGTCGCCGTCCGCACGCCCCTGATCCCGGCCGCGTGGTCCGGTGGCGACCTGTGGCTGAAGCCGGAGGGCCTGCAGGCCACCGGTGCGTTCAAGCTGCGCGGCGCGTTCAACGCCGTCGCCCTGCTCGACGACGACGCCCGCAAGCGCGGCGTCGTCACGCACTCCAGCGGCAACCACGCGCAGGCGCTGGCCTGGGCCGCCCGCGAGCAGGGCATCGCCGCCACCGTCGTCATGCCCGACGCCGCCGCGCCGGTGAAGGTCGCCGCGACGCGGGCGCTCGGCGCCGAGGTCGTCATGGTGCCGCCGCCCGAGCGCGACAGCCGGGTCCGCGAGCTGGTCGCCGAGCGCGGCCTGACGTTCGTCTCGCCGTTCGACGATGCGCGGGTCATCGCCGGCGGCGGCACGGTCGGCCTGGAGATCGCCGCGGACCGCCCCGACGCCGGCACCGTCCTCGTCCCGGTGGGCGGCGGCGGGCTGATCTCGGGCATCGGCGTCGCGGTGAAGGCGCTGGCGCCCGGCACCCGCGTCGTCGGCGTCGAGCCCGAGCTGGCCGCCGACGCCCGCGACAGCCTGGCCCGCGGCGAGCGCGTCGCCTGGGACCCGGCCGACACCTACCGGACCATCGCCGACGGCGTCCGGCTTCCGGTCGTCGGCGAGCTGACGTGGGAGCACATCCGCCGCCACGTCGACGAGATCGTCACCGTCCCGGAGGACGCGATCCTGGCCGCGATGCGGCTGCTGGCCCTGCGCGGGCGCGTCGTGGCCGAGCCGACGGGCGCGCTGACGACCGCGGCGTTCCTGGCCGAGCCGGCCCGGTTCGGGCGCGCGGTGGCGGTGGTGTCCGGCGGCAACGCCGACCCTGCGCAGCTGGCTCGGGTGCTCACGTCGCCTGGAGCGTGAACCCCTCGTCCAGCCAGCCGGTGACGCCGCCGATCATCTTGCGCACCGGGCGGCCGAGCCGGGCCAGCCGGAGCGCGGCCTTGTCGGCGCCGTTGCAGTGCGGTCCGGCGCAGTAGACGACGAACTCGGTGCCGGCCGGCCATTGGGCGAGGTTGCGCTCGACGATGCGCCCGTGCGGCAGGTTGACGGCGCCGGGCACGTGGCCGGCGGCGTAGTCCTCCGGGCTGCGGACGTCGAGCAGGACGAAGTCCGCGGTGCCGGTCGTCAGCGCGTGGTGCACGTCCCAGCAGTCGGTCTCGTACGCGAGCAGGGCGGCGAAGTGCGCGGCGGCGTCGGCCGGCGGCGCGGGCGGGATCATGGTCGTCATGGCAACGACGCTACGGCGGCGGTCGTGGGTTGCGGCAGGGGTGATCAAGGGTCGCTGGCGGTGATCGGGCGGGGAAAGCCCGGTATCGTCGCGGCATGGCCGACGATTCCGCCGCCGCCCTCGACCGCGTCGACTGGCAGCTGCTCGAGCACCTCCAGCGCGACGGCCGCATCGCCGTCGCCGAGCTGGCCCGTCGCGTCAACCTCGGGCCCAGCGCCACCGCCGACCGCATCCGCCGGCTCACCGACCTCGGCGTCATCGCCGGCTTCCGGGCCGAGCTCGACCTCGAGCGCATCGGCTACACCGTCATCGCCTACGTGCGGCTGCGCTACCCGTCCGGCAACTACCGCGCCCTGCACGCCGAGCTGGACCGCACGCAGGAACTGCTGGAGTGCCACCACGTCACCGGCGACGACTGCTTCGTGCTGAAGGTGGCCGCGCGGTCCATGCGCCACCTCGAGGAGCTGGCCGGCCGGCTGGCCACCCTCGGCAGCGTCACGACCTCCGTCGTGTACTCGTCGCCGCTGGTGTCGAGGGTGATCAGCCGGCCTGACGCTCAGTCCAGTGCCGGAATGACCTCGCGCTCGAACAGCTCGACGCCGCTGAGGTCGTAGGCGGCCTCCGGGAAGTAGCCGATGGCGTAGCTCATGCCCTTGTCCCGGTACTGCCCGATGGCGTCGGCGACCTGCTCGGGCGTGCCGGCCGTCGGGTTCTCGCGGAACGGCCGCATCTTCTCCGCCACGACGTCGGGCGTCATGAACCGGCCGTAGATCTCCTCGATGCGGGCCAGCTTGGCGTCGACCTCGGCCTGGTCGGCGCCGATGATGACGTTGAAGTTCATCGAGCGGGTGATGGAGTCGTAGTCGGTGCCGAGGTCGCGGCAGTGCTGCGCCAGCACCTCGGACTTGTGCTGGAACACCTCGGGCGTGCCGCTGAAGTTGGTGTACGCCGTGTAGCTGCGCGAGCCGGTGTACTGCGCGCCGCGGGCGTGCTTCGCCGCGATGCGCAGCGTCACCTTCTCGCCGCCGCCGGCGATCCACAGCGGGATGCCCTCCTCCTGCAACGGCAGCGGCCGGCAGATCGCGCCGTCGACCTGGTAGTGCTCGCCGGCCAGCGTCGCGACCCCGTTCGTCCACGCCTGCCGCATGATGTCGACGCCCTCGTCGAGCATGGCCAGCCGGACGCCGGCGCGCGGGAAGCCGAACCCGAAGGCGCGCCACTCGTGCTCGTACCAGCCGGCGCCGATGCCCATCTCGACCCGCCCGCCCGACACGATGTCCGCCGTCGCGGCGACCTTCGCCAGGTAGGCGGGGTTGCGGTAGGCCATGCACGTGCACATCTGGCCCAGCCGCACCCGCTGCGTCGCCGCGCCGAACGCCGCCATCAGCGTCCACGCCTCGTGGGTGGCCTCCTCGGTCGGCACCGGGGTGGTGTGGAAGTGGTCGTAGACCCAGATCGACTCCCACGGCCCCGCGTCGGCGTGCTGGGCGACGCGCAGCATCGTCTCCCACTGACTCTTGGGAGCGATGTCGACGAGGTCCAGCCGCCAGCCCTGGGGGACGAAGAGCCCGAACTTCATGGGGGAAGAAGTCATGGGGGTCACCGTAGGACAAGACGGTGAACGTTCGGAGACGAGCCTCCGCTTTTCGCCATGGGTAGGCTGCCACGATGGTGGAGATCACCGACCTGAACGACGCGGAGCGGGCGTGGGTCAGCGAGAGCCTGACCGAGCTCGGCCGGTCCGACGGCGACATCGTCGCGCTGGGCGCGGCCTACGACGCGGCGTTGCGGGGCTGGACGTCGGTGTCGCCCGACGAGCGGCCCGACCCGAACGGCCTGATCAACCGGCTGGGCATCGGGTTCGGCGAGCACCTGCGCAGGCAGACCGGGCTGGCCTGGGTCGTCGCGGCCGACGAGCACGGCAGCGAGCTGGCGCTGCACGGGCAGCCCGGCGACGTCCTGCTGTATCCGGCGAACCTCGTGGCCAAGCGCTGGGTCGCCGGGCAGACCGGGGTGCTGCCCGAGCTCGCGGCCAGCCTGATCGAGCAGGTCACGCGCATCAAGGAGCAGGCGTGAACGACGACGAGCTGATCGCGTCGGCCGCCGGGCACCTCAACCCCCGCCACGTCGGCGACCGGCTGATCGGCGACGTCGCGTCGACGCTGGTGACCGATCGGGGCCACGCGTACCACGGCGTCTGCATCGACACCCCGTGCGGCACCGGGTTCTGCGCCGAGCACAGCGCCATCGCCGCCATGGTGACCGGCGGCGAGGAACGCATCGCCGCCATCGTCGCGGTGTGGCGCGACGACGACGGCGTGCTGTACGTGGTGCCGCCGTGCGGGCGGTGCCGCGAGTTCGTCCGTCAGCTGCACCCGGACAACCTCGACACCCGGGTCGTGCTGGGACGGGACCGCGCGGCGCCGCTGCGCGAGCTGCTGCCGGCACACGAGTGGCCCGCACCGCTGGACTGAGGCTGAGACAGCGGTTGACGCTCGAACACCTGTTCGATAGTGTCAACCCATGGTCCTTCCGAACACCACACCGGCGGCCGGCTACGGGCAGCGGCCGAGCCGCCCCTCCAGGCCACCACCCGCCCCGGGGTGATCGGCAGGGGCCGTCGCCCGGGCTTCCCCCGACCCACGGGCGGCGGCCCTGCCGATCTCCGGGCGGCGTAGAATCCGTCACGTCATGGCCGTTCTCCGTTACACCCTGTTGCGCGCGCTGGTGTTCGTCATCATCGCGGCGCTGCTCTGGCTCGTCGGCTTGCGCGGGCTGGTGCTCGTGGCCCTCGGGCTCGTCCTCTCCGGGCTGGTGAGCTTCTTCGTGCTGCGCAGCAGTCGCGACCAGGTGTCCATCGCCTGGGACCGGCGCCTGCGCACCGTCCGTGAGCGCACCGCCGCCGAAGACGCGTGGGACGACGAGCAGCGCGCTCACGTCGACGCGGACGCCGACGCCGACGCTGAAGGCCGCCCGCCGCGCGACACCCCGTAGCCCCGTCGTCGGCGAGGGCAGCCCGGGCGCGTGCGAACGCGTCCGGCTGGGTACGTGCGCGCCATGACCGACGATCGCCGCACGAAACCCGGCGCCACTCCTGGTGAGGACCCGCGCGACATCGACAGGGAACGCCTCGACGACGCCGCGCTCGACGAGATGGACGCCTATGAGGGCGTCGTGCATCCGCAGGACGCCACCGGCAAGCAGGGTCTCAGTGCCGATGCCAAGGGCCGTGACCTGCACGAACTCGACGACGCCACCGATGTTCCCGAGCTTCGGAACGAGAGCTGACCACATATCGAGAAAAAATCTTGACAGGGCGCGTCATGATCCGGTCGTCCCCCTGTCTTGTGGGTCAGACGGCACCGCGAGGTGCCGTCCTCACACAGGAGGTTCCTCATGATGACCGACGAATACGAGCGCGCTGCCGAAGACGCCAAGCAGGCCAAGCGGGGCCGGCACCGCGGCGAGAGCCAGTCGCTGCTGCAGGACCTGCGTCAGGCCATCCTGTCGCGCGTCCCCACTGAGGACCGCGGCTACACCGGCCCGCGCCGCGCTCGCCGGCACGCCTGAGGGTGCGCGCGGGAGCATCCACCCCGTTATCCGACCCGCGGACGGCCGCCGCCAGCGGTCCCGCCCGACCCCGACCCGGCCCGGCCCCGAGTGACATCAGCGAACCCGTCGGAGCTCGCCGAGTCGACACCGGCCCGGCCCCGAGTGACATCAGCGAACCCGTCGGAGCTCGCCGAGTCGACACCGGCCCGGCCCCGAGTGACATCAGCGAACCCGTCGGAGCTCGCCGAGTCGACACCGGCCCGGCCCCGAGTGACATCAGCGAACCCGTCGGAGCTCGCCAAGTCGACACCGGCCCGGCGCGTGGGCGAACCCCTCAGCCCACCGCCAGGCCGACGGTCAGCAGCACCGCGAAGGCCAGTTCGGTCATGCCGGTCCGCTTGAGCACCGGAATGAGGTCCCGGCCCGTCGCCCGCAGGACCACCGGCCGGGCGGTCACCACGGCCAGTGGGGCGCACAGCAGCGTGAGGGCGCCCCACGGCAGTCCGGTGACGGCCAGCGCCGCCACGATGAGGAACGGCGCCGTCATCAGCAGCACGTAGAGCATGCGGCTGCGCTGCTCGCCGAGCGTCACCGCCAGCGTCCGCTTGCCGCTCACCGTGTCGGTGCCGATGTCGCGGATGTTGTTGACCAGCAGCAGCGCGCACGCCAGGCAGCCGATCGCCACCGCCGACACCAGCGACGTCCACGTCAGCCGGTCGGCCTGCACGTACGTCGTCCCGGCGACGGCCACCAGCCCGAAGAACACGAACACCGAGATCTCGCCGAGCCCGCGGTAGCCGTACGGGTTGCGGCCGCCGGTGTAGTACCAGGCCGCCGCGATGGCGAGCGCGCCGACGGCGAACAGCCACCAGTGCCCCGACCACGCCACCAGAACGGCGCCGGTCACCCCGGCCGCGACGAAGCTCCACAGCGCCGCCGCCTTCACCGCCGCCGGCCGCGCCGCACCGGACCCGACCAGCCGGAACGGCCCCACCCGGTGCTCGTCGGTGCCGCGGATGCCGTCGGAGTAGTCGTTCGCGTAGTTGACGCCGATCTGCAGCGCCAGCGCGACCACCAGCGCCAGCAGCGCCTTGCCCAGGTGCGCCGCGTCGGCGGCCGCCGCCGCGCCCGTGCCCACCAGCACCGGGGCGACGGCGGCCGGCAGGGTCCGCGGGCGGGCGCCCTCGACCCACTGACCGAGCGTGGCCATCAGGCGTCCGCCAGTCCCAGCCGGGCCGCGAGCGCGCGGCGATCGGTCTTCCCGCCCGGCAGGGTGGGCAGCGCATCGAGCACGTGCAGCTCCTTGGGTGCGTAGGCGACGGGGTGTCGCTCGCGGACGTGGGCGCGGATGTCGTCGAGCGACGGGGGTCGAGCGGCGTCGGCGGGCACGACGGCAACGACGACCCGCTCGCCCCACTCGGTGTCGGGGACGGCGATGCTGAGCGCCTCGGCGACGTCGGGGTGCGACGCGACGGCGAGGTCGACGGCGCCCAGCGGGACGTTCTCGCCGCCCGACACCGCGACGTCGTCGGCCCGTCCTCGCACGGTGAGCCGTCCGTCGTCGTCGACCTCACCCAGGTCGGACGTGGTGAAAGCGCCGTCGGCGAACACGTGCGCGAGGTCGGGGCGCAGGCGGTAGCCGTGGGCCAGTATGGGGCCGGCCAGCCGGATGCGACCGCCGGCGGCCAGCTCGACCCGCACGCCGTCCAGCGGGACACCGTCGTAGACGCAGCCGCCGCAGGTCTCCGTCATGCCGTACGTGGTGACGACCTCGACGCCGGCCTTGCGGGCGCGGTCGAGCAGCGCGTCGTCGGCCGCGGCGCCGCCGACCAGCACGCCGTGGTAGCCCGTCAGCGCGGCCAGCGGCGCCCCGCCGACGTCGAGCAGCTGGCTGAGCTGGCGCGGCACCAGCGCGGTGTACCGGCGTCCGCCGCCGGCGAAGACCTGGACGCTGGCGGCGGCGAACAGCTCGGGGTCGAAGCCGCCGCTGAGGTCGGCCGCCACCGGCTCCGTCCCCGCGACGACCGACCGGGCCAGCACCATGAGCCCGGCGATGTGGGTGGCCGGCAGCGCGAGCAGCCAGCGGCCGGGCCCGCCGAGCCGCTCCAGCGTCGCCTCGGCCGACGCCCGGACGGCGGTGGCGCTCAGCAGCGCACCCTTCGGCCGCCCCGTCGACCCCGACGTCGGCACGATGAACGCGACGTCCGGCTCCAGCGCGCGGTGTGGCGCGAACTCCGCGACCAGCTCGTCGCGCACCGCCGCCGGCGACGACGGCAGCGGCAACAGCGCATCGCCCCCGGCCATCGCCCCCGCGACGGCGGGCAGCAGCCGCGGCACCACGGCGGGCCGCAGCGGCACCTCGACGGTGATGAGGGAGCGGGTGGGCTTCTGCATCGCCCCACCACCCTAGATGTCGCCCCGCCGGTCCCAGTCGATGGCTCGGGTCGTCCGCCGGTCAATCTCCGAACTTCATGCGGTCCATCGTCTTGAAGTAACCCTTCTTCAGGGCGCGCTCGGCGCTGTCCTTCGAGGTGGAGAAGAAGTCTCTCTCGGAGCTGGACAGACCGTCCGCCTCGATCTTCTTGCGCAGCAGCGCCAGGGTGCAGCAGAGGTCAGCAGCCTGGAACAGGCTGTAGTCCGATGGGATGACCTTCCGAACCTCGACGTTCGTCAGGTGGGCGTTGAAGACGCTGTTGACGAGGTTCGTGATCTCTTTCTGCCCGTTGTCGTAGTAGATGACGACCCGATCCCATGAGCCGAAGTACTGGTGGTTCGCGCGGATCAATGCGCCGAGCTCGCGCGACATCGCGCTCACGAGTTGGTCGGTGTCGCCGTGGTCCCGTTTGCTGAACACCTGGGAGTGCTGGGTCACGTCGCATGTGCGGACGAAGTCGACCAAGACGCGAAAGATGGATCGACGAGCCGGCAGGTCCAGCCAGCGATAGTCGTGTTCCCGACGGATGAGTGGTGCCGTGTGAATCGCATGGTCCGCTGACAGTCCGCGCACCAGGAGTGCTTGGTGGATCTTGTCGAGGTGACGGGTGATGTCGTCACTCTGGTCGTGGAAGACGAGGCTCAAAATGTAGAACGGCGAGTGCCTCTGCAGGGGGCCGAAGTCGCCGGACTCGTCGATGAAGATGCTGAGCTCCCGCACCAGCACTCCCAGAAACACAATTAGGCGGGGGATATCCCCGCCTAAAGGGTGGACCAGGGCCTCCCGGCCAGCCCAGCACTGCAAGACTAGCACAGCACCCAGCACGTAGTTGGCCCAGTGGTGACCATCGGAACCCTCTGGGCGGCGTGGCCGTGGCTAGCCATTCCGATGGTCACCACTGGGCCAAGCTCCCACGCCGAAGACGCCACGGCGAGTCCTGGACGCGTGTGGCCCATTTCGCGGGCCGCAGACCTGGTTGGCCGACACTCGGCAGCCTCTGAACGGCGGAAACGACTACGGCTTAGAAGTACCAGGGGAACGGCGACCAGTCGGGGTCGCGCTTCTCCAGGAACGCGTCGCGGCCCTCGACGGCCTCGTCGGTCATGTAGGCGAGCCGCGTCGCCTCGCCGGCGAAGACCTGCTGGCCGACCATGCCGTCGTCGACGGCGTTGAAGGCGAACTTGAGCATGCGCTGCGCCGTCGGGCTCTTGGCGTTGATCTTCGCCGCCCACTCCAGGGCCACGTCCTCCAGCGAGGCGTGCGGCACGACCGCGTTGACCATGCCCATGCGGTGGGCGTCCTCGGCCGAGTACTCGTCGCCGAGGAAGAAGATCTCGCGGGCGAACTTCTGGCCGACCTGACGGGCGAGGTAGGCCGACCCGTAGCCGCCGTCGAAGGAACCGACGTCGGCGTCGGTCTGCTTGAACCGGGCGTGCTCGGCGCTGGCCAGGGTGAGGTCGCTGACGACGTGCAGGCTGTGGCCGCCGCCGGCCGCCCAGCCGGGCACGACCGCGATGACCACCTTCGGCATGAACCGGATCAGCCGCTGCACCTCGAGGATGTGCAGCCGCCCCGCCCGTGCGGCGTCGACGGTCTCGGCGGTCTCGCCGCTGGCGTACTGGTAGCCGGACCGGCCGCGGATGCGCTGGTCGCCGCCGGAGCAGAAGGCCCAGCCGCCGTCCTTCGGCGAAGGGCCGTTGCCGGTCAGCAGCACGCACCCGACGTCGGGGGTCATACGGGCGTGGTCGAGCGCGCGGAACAGCTCGTCGACGGTGTGCGGGCGGAACGCGTTGCGCACCTCGGGCCGGTCGAACGCGACGCGGACGGTGCCGCGGTCGCGCCCGTCCTCGACCTGGCGGTGGTACGTGATGTCGGTGAACTCGAATCCCTCGACGGTGCGCCAGCGGGACGGGTCGAACGGTGCGGTCGTCACCGTGATCACGCTAGCCGGTGCATGAGTCCGAGCACTCCGATAGGGTCCCGCTCGGATGCCGACCAGGGTCGCCGACCCGGCGCGCCGCACAGTGTTCGGGGGGACGTATGCGGTGGGTTCCTGCAGCCCTGCTGGTCGTGCTGGCGGCGACGGCCTGCGGCGGCGGCGCCGACCCCGCGGCGGTCGCGGGCACGCCGACGCCCACCATCGACATCGCGGGGTCGAGGGACAGCTTCGTCCCGCCGCCCGTCGTCCGCAGCCCGGGCACCGGCGTGCTGTTCGACTGGGTGACGTTCGACGACGCGAAGGGCTACACGAGCACCGCCCTGCCCGAAGGCGCGACACCGTTCGAGAACGCCCTTCCCGGCCAGGACGGCACGACCACGTCGCGCGGCCACGTGTTCGAACACGCCGCCGGCGTCATCGGCTACGAGCTGATCGACGCCTACGCCGACGGTGACGACTTCGCCAAGCTGGCCGCCCTGCTGGCCAGCAGCGTCGAGGGCAGCGTGGTGTCGATCGAGCCGGCCGAGGTCACTCAGGCGCTGGCCGCCGACGGCGAGATCGTGCACGGCGACGACGAGGTCATGCTGTTCCGCATTGTCGTGGTGAACGAGGCCGGCGACGTCTGGGCCGGTTTCGTCGGCGGGCCCGAGGACGACCGCGAGCGGCTGGAGTCCGAGTTCGCCCGGCTCACCCTCTCGCTGGACGTCCGCTCGGCCGTCGACTGGGTGTACCTCACCGACGAACCCAGCGGCATCGTCGCGCCGTTCCGGTCCGAGGTCGAGCCGCGGTCGTGGTACCTGGCCGACGCCGGCGGCGCGGCCACGTCGGCCCGCGTGTACAACGACTGGAACACGTCCTCGGGGGTGATCGTCGTCGACGCCGCGCCCGGCGGGTTCGGCCCCGAGGACGCGCTGGCCCTGCGGGCCGAGGAGCTCGGCGGGACGGTCGAGAGCTCCGAGCCGAGCGACATCGCGGGGCACGCCGGCGTCGAGGCGGTGATCGACGACCAGGGCTGGCAGTGGGTCCACCGCGTGGTCGCCCTGGACGACCACGTGCTCGTGGTCTACGCCGGCAACCTCGCCGAGCGGGTGGGCTACGCCCGGAACCTCGTCGCGATGGTGAGCGAAGCGGTGACGATCCCCTGAGAACGAGGGAACGAACGGCCCGATTCGGTCGTCTCAGGGGTGTGGGAGGAACGGGTCGGGGCCGACATGCGCCCGTGATCATGGAAAATAGAGGCATGAAGTACCGCGTGCTCGCCGTCACCGGCGTCCTGGCCCTCGTCGTGGCGGCGGTGTTCGCCATCCTCGGCGCCACCAACGACGACGATTCGGTGGCCGGCGGGAGCGGCCCCGAGGCGAGCATCGTCCAGGCGGCGGCATCGCCGGCGCCCGAGCAGGTGGCGGGCGCCATCGCCGCCGAGGCGCCGGCCGCGGCCGACGATCTCCCACTGGTCCTGACCGCCCCCGCCGAGGCCCGTCCCGGCGCGTCGGTCGCGTTCAGCGTCAGCTGGATCACGCCGTCCGGCGAGGCCATCAGCGGCGAGGTCGACCTCCAGCGCATCGAGGGCAACTCCTGGACCACCGTCACCACGGTCCCGGTCGAGAACGGCGCCGGCGAGGTCGAGGTGCAGGTGCAGTCGTCGAGCATCTACCGGCTCGCGTACGGCGGCGGCCCCGAGGTCGAGGCGGTCGAGTCGCACGAGGTCGTCATCACCGCCGGCGCGCCGCTGGTGTCGCGCATCACCGCCACCGCCGAGAAGTCCGACGACGGCGTGGGCGTCACCGCCGCGTGGACCACCGAGGGCGGCGTCCCGATCCTCGGCGAGATCGGGCTCGAGCAGCAGTCCGACGGCGCGGAGTGGGCGCCGGTGTCCGCCGTCGCCACGACGGCCGAGGGCACGGCGGTCGCCGAGGCCACCGCCGAGCACACCGCCCGGTTCCGGTTCAGCTACCCCGGCGGCAGCCGGTTCGGCGCCGTCGTCAGCGAAGAGGCGCTCGCCATCGGCGACGACGTCCGCACCATCCCGGTCGAGACCTGCGACGACGACGTCGACATCGACAACCTCGGCAACGGCGTGGGCTGCCACTACACGCCGGTCGAGTCGGGCACGTTCGTCGTGGCCCACGACTACCTCGGCAACTCGTGGTGGAACTCCATCCCCGAAGGCACCGTGGTCCAGATGGAGGGTGAGTTCACCGGGCTGTACGAGGTGGTCGACCGCGTCATCGCGCAGGGCCGCGGCTCGGCGCTCGGCTCGGCGTCGAACTGGACCTGCGGCGACGACTGCGACATCATCCTGCAGACCTGTCAGGGCAGCAACACCGGTTTCACCTGGCTGCGCAAGCTGCCCGAGGGTGAGACGCCGCCGGCCGGCCAGCCGCAGACCTGACGCCGTCAGCTCGCGCGCGAGAGCCGGGTGGCCTCGTCGATCGAGGCCAGCCGGCGCACCGGTGAGAACGCCACCCACAGCGTCGCGAGCACCATGCCGCAGGCGCCGGTGACCATCGCCGTGCGCCCGTCGGTGAGCCCGGCCAGCAGCCCGCCCAGCGACGCGCCGACCGGGATGGCGCCCCACGAGATCAGCCGGTACGCGGCGTTGACCCGGCCGCGCAGCCGCTCCGGCAGCGCCGCCTGCCGCAGCGTCACCGCGTGCACGTTGGCGATCCCGATGCCGACGCCCATCACCACGAACACCGCGCAGAACAGGCTCATGGTCTCGACGGCGTCCGTGCCGGCCAGTGCGACCAGCACCGGCGCGGTGTTGCCGAGGAGCAGCGTGATCAGCAGCACCCGGCCGTAGCCGAACCGTCCCGTCACGCGCGCGCCGAACCAGGCGCCGAGGAAGGAGCCGACGCCGCCGGCGGTGAACACGATGCCGAGCTGCACCGGGCTGAGCCCGGCCTCGCGCACCGTGAAGAGCATCAGCCCGAGGATGAACACCTCGTTGAACAGGTTGAACGTGGTGGCCTCGCCGAGCAGCGCCCGGATGAACCGGTTGCGCAACGCCTCGCGCAGCCCGGCGGTCACCTCCGCCCACGACGGCCGCGCGGACGCCGCCGGGCGGGCGGTCTCGACGACGGCGATGCCGCGCAGGCTGAGCGCCGACACCAGGTACGCGACGGCGTTGACCAGCATCGCGACCGGTGCGGAGGCCGCCTGGACGAGCAGGCCGCCGAAGCCGCGGGCGCCGATCTCGTTCGCCGACTGCGCCGCCGCCAGCTTCCCGTTCGCGTCGACCAGCTGGTGCGGCGTCACGACCTCGGGCACGAACGCGAAGTCCGCGACCTGGTACAGCACCGTCAGGACGCCGGCCAGGAACATGACGACGTACAGCAGCTCGATCCCGGCGACCCCCGCCCACACGGCCAGCGGGATGACCAGGATCAGGCCGAACCGGCCGACATCGGCGCCGATCATGAGCGGGAGCCGGCGTCGCCGGTCGACCAGCAGTCCCAGCGGCAGGGTGGCCAGCAGGAACGGCAGGAACTGGGCGGTCCGCAACGCGCCCAGCTCGCCCGGCGTGGCGGCCAGCACGCCGATCGCCAGCAGCGGCACGGCCAGTTCGGCGACCTCGGACCCGAACGTCGACACCGCCGAGCCGGTCCAGAGCCGGCGGAAGTCGCGGCTGTCCCAGGCGCGCCGGCTCTCCGTAACCGTTGTCATGAGTTCAGAGGTTAGGGAATAACCAATGACGACCGCAAGAGGGTTATGCTCGGTGGCATGTCCGGAGCCAGCACGCCGGCGCCCGGCCGGCTCGAGACCGTCCGGCGCTTCGTCAACACGCTCGACGTCGAGACCGGGTCCGACGCGCTGACCTCACCGGGCGCCCTCGTCGCGTGGCTCGGCGCCGCGGACCTGCTGTCCGGCGACACCGGCGACGCGCCCGGCCGCGACGACCTCGCCCGCGCGGTCGCCGTCCGCGAGGCGCTGCGGCAGACCCTGGCCGCCAACCACGGCGGCGACCCCATCCCGGCCGCCGCGCTCGCCGTCCTCAACGACGCCGCCGGACGCGCCCGGCTGACCGCGACCCTCACCGCCCGCGACGGCTGGCGCCCCCGCCCGGCCGCCGACGGGGTCGACGGCGCGCTCGGCGGGCTGCTCGCGCTGGTCGGCGACGCGATGGCGGACGGCACGTGGGCGCGGCTCAAGGTGTGCGTCAACGACACCTGCCAGTGGGCGTTCTACGACGAGTCGCGGGCGCGGTCGGGTAAGTGGTGCTCCATGCAGGTCTGCGGCAACCGGGCCAAGCAGCGGGCGTGGCGCGGCCGCAGGGCAGAATCGACACCGTGAACCCCTCGACGTGGGCGGCCCGCACGCTGGTCACCGAGCTGGTCCGGGCCGGCGTCCGGCACGTCGTGCTGGCGCCCGGCTCGCGGTCGGCGCCGCTGGCCCATGCCCTGGCGACGGCGTCCGCGCGCGGCGACCTGCGGCTGCACGTCCGCGTCGACGAGCGGGCCGCGGCGTTCACGGCGCTCGGGCTGGCCCGGGTGGCTGGGCCGGTCGCCGTGGTGACGACGTCGGGGACGGCGGCGGCGAACCTGCACCCGGCCGTCCTGGAGGCCTCGCACGCCGGGGTGCCGCTGCTGCTGCTGACGGCCGACCGGCCGCACGAGCTGCGGGGGACCGGCGCGAACCAGACCACCGACCAGGTGCGGCTGTTCGGGTCCGCCGTCCGGTTCTTCGCCGACGTGCCCGCGCCGTACGGACGGCCTGGTGAGGACGGCGACCTGCGGGCGCTGCTGGCCCGCGCCCTCGCGGCGGCCGTGGGGACCCGCTCGGGCGACCCCGGCCCCGTCCACCTCGACCTCGCCTACCGCGAGCCGCTGGTGCCCGACGCCGACTCCGGGTGGCCGGTGTCGTCCGACGGCGCGCTGGGCGTCGCGGCCGGTGCCGGGCCCGCCGAGCCGGTGCTGCTGGACGACGGCCCGCGCACGGTGGTCGTGGCGGGTGACGGCGCCGGGTCCGCCGCGCTGGCGTACGCCGAGGCGGCCGGCGTCCCGCTGCTGGCCGAGCCGTCGTCGGGCGCGCGGTCCGGCCCGCACGCCGTCGGGCCGTACCGCCTGCTGCTCGACCGGCCCGAGCTCGGCGGCCGGGTCGAGCGGGTGGTCGTGTTCGGGCGCGCGACGCTGTCGCGGCCGGTCAGCGCGCTGCTGGCGGGCGACCGCGCCGAGGTGGTCGTCGTGGCCGGGTCCGCGCCGGACTGGTTCGACGCCGGACGGCGGGCGGCGCGGGTGCTGCCGGCCGTCGCCGCCGCACCGGGTTCCGGCGACGACGAGTGGCTGGCGTCCTGGCAGCGCGCCGGGAAGGTCGCCCAGGACGCCGTCGACGCCGTGCTCGCGGCCGGGCCGCTCACCGGGCCCGCGGTGGCCGCGCTGGTGTGGGCGGCGCGCCGGCCGGGCGAGGCGCTGGTGGCCGGCTCGTCCAACCCGATCCGCGACCTCGACCTCGCCGCGGCGCCCCTGCTCGACGACGACGCCGGCCCGGTGCTGGCCAACCGCGGCCTGGCCGGCATCGACGGCACCCTCTCGACCGCGACCGGGGTCGCGCTGGGGACGGGCGCTCCCGTCCGCGCCCTCGTCGGCGACCTCACCTTCCTGCACGATGCCGGCGGCCTGCTGGTCGGCCCGCTGGAGGACCACCCCGACCTGCAGATCGTCGTCGTCAACGACGACGGCGGCGGCATCTTCGCGCTGCTCGAACACGGCGACCCCGTGCACGCCGACCGCTTCGAGCGGGTCTTCGGCACCCCGCACGGCGCCGACCTCGCAGCGCTGTGCGCGGGCTACGGAGTGCCGCACCGCCGGCTGACGGACGCGGCGGCGCTGGCCTCCGCGCTGGCCGAGCCGGTGAGGGGACGCAGCGTGCTGGAGCTGCCGGTCGCCCGGGCCGCGCTGCGCGACCTGCATGCCCGCGTCCGCGCCGCCGTCGACGCCGCCCTCGCCTGACGCCGTCCCGGCCGGCCGGGACGGGGTGTTCGCCTCGGCCGGGTGACTTGAGCGTCAACAGTTGGCGCTCAAGTCACCCCCGCGAAACACACTCCCCGGGGGAGGCCTCCCGAGGGGTCAGGAGGAGAGCGCGTCGCGCATGGGGACGAGCTTGGCGACGCTCTCGGCGAGCTCCGCGGCCGGGTCGGAACCGGCGACGATGCCGCAGCCGGCGAAGAGGCGCAGCCGGGAGTCGGAGACCTCGGCGGAGCGCAGCGCGATGCCCCACTCGCCGTCGCCGCGGGCGTCCATCCAGCCGACGGGGCCGGCGTAGCGGGCGCGGTCCAGCCCTTCGATCTCGCGGATGAGCTCCAGCGCGACCGCCGTGGGGGTGCCGCCGACGGCCGCGGACGGGTGCAGGGCGGCGGCCAGGGCGAGCGACGACGCGTCGGAGTCGGAGACGCCGGCGAGGTCCGTCGCCAGGTGCATGACGTTGGGCAGGTGCAGCACGAACGGCGACTCGGGCACGTTCATGCTGGAGCAGAACGGCGCCAGCGCGTCGGCGACGGAGCGCACGGCGTACTCGTGCTCCTCGAGGTCCTTGCTGGACCGCGCCAGCGAGGCCGCCAGCGCGAGGTCGTGCTCGTCGTCGCCGGTGCGGCGGATGGTGCCGGCGAGGACGCGGGACGTGACGAGGCCGCGCTCGCGCCGCACCAGCAGCTCGGGCGTCGCGCCGATCATGCCGTCGACACTGAACGTCCAGCAGTGCGGGTAGCCGTCCGAGAGCCGCTGCAACGGCCAGCGGATGTCGATGGGCGCCGGGCTCTCGGCGATGAGGTCGCGCGCGAGCACCACCTTCTCCAGGTCGCCGGCGACGATGCGGCGCACGGCCTCGGCGACGATGCCCTCCCACTCGGTGCCCGACCGCGAGCCGTCGGCGTAGGTGACGTCGACCGGCCGCCGCGCGGGCGAGACCGCCGGCAGCGCCGCACCGCCGGGCAGGTTGCCGGTGACGTCGATGGTGGTGACCCACCAGCGCCCGGACCGGTGCCCGACGACGGTGTCCGGGAGGACCAGCGAGGACGAGCCGGGGACGTCGTCGAAGGCGAACGAGCCGAACGCGACCGGGCCGGTGCCGGGCAGCCGCACCTCGTCGCGGACGACGGCGGTGCCGACCATGCGCCGCCACCAGCGGTCGGCCGCGACGAACCGGTTGGCGCCGATGGTGTCGAACCGCGCCGCCTGGCCCCAGCCGACGACGCCCTCGCCCTGCCGGACCCAGGCCATCGGCGAGTCCTCGGGCAGCAGCTCCAGCAGCGGGCCCGGGTCCGGGACCTCGGTGGTGCGCACGACCATCGGCGCGGAGGCGGGCAGCGTCGTCACGACCATCAAGAGTACGGCCGCGCGGCCCCGGCTACAGTGACGGACGTGACCCGCGCCTCCCTGGACAAGCAGCCGCACGAGGTGGCGGCGATGTTCGACGACGTCGCCGAGAAGTACGACCGCACCAACGACGTGCTCTCCCTCGGCCAGGACCGCGCCTGGCGGCGGGCCGTCGTGGCGGCGCTCGGCGTCGGGCCGGGGGAGCGGGTGCTCGACCTCGCCGCCGGCACCGGCACCTCCAGCGAGCCGTTCCGGGCCCGCGGCGCGTTCGTCGTGCCCTGCGACTTCTCCCTCGGCATGCTCCGGGCCGGCCGGCAGAACTTCGCCGACCTCCCGTTCGTGGCCGGCGACGCCACCCGGCTGCCGTTCGCCGACGGCGTCTTCGACGCGGTCACCATCTCCTTCGGCCTGCGCAACGTGCACGACCCCATCGCCGGCCTGCGCGAGCTGCTGCGCGTCACCCGTCCCGGCGGCCGGGTCGTGGTGTGCGAGTTCAGCCACCCGACGTTCACGCCGTTCCGCAAGGTGTACGTCGAGTACCTCATGCGCGCGCTGCCGCCGGTCGCCCGACGGGTGTCCAGCAGCCCCGACGCGTACGTGTACCTGGCCGAGTCCATCCGCGCCTGGCCCGACCAGCCCGGGCTGGCCGCGTGGCTGCGCGAGGCGGGCTGGGCCGACGTGCGCTGGCGCAACCTCAGCGGTGGCATCGTCGCGCTGCACCACGCCGTGAAGCCCTGACGGGATGGCCCGGGGGCAGAACAGGCGGCCGGAGGACGACGACCGCCGGCGCTACACCGCGGTGCTCGACTCCGCCCGTGCCGACGGCCGCATCGACGATGCCGAGCTGTCCCGGCGCTCCTTCACCGTCCGCTACGCGCAGACGATGGGCGAGCTGGACGCCGTCGTCGGCGATCTGCCCGGCCCGGACCGGACGGCGGAGGGCCGGTCGCTGGTGACCGTGGCCGTGGCGGGCGTCGCGCTGCTGGCCGCCGTCGGCCTCGGCGTCGCGGCGGCGAGCTCCGGCGGCGACGACCCGCCGCCCGCCGACCCGCCGGCAGTGGCCGAGGCCGAGCCGCCGCCGGTCGAGGAGGTCGAGGCCGCACCGGTGGACCTGTTCTCCGCGGCCGAGCTGACCGCCCTGTGGGAGGCGCTGGACGCGCGGCAGGTCTCCGGCGTTCAGAGCATCTACCTGCACGACGACTGGGCCGACCTCGAGGTGCGGACGGCGCCGGGCGCGCCCACCTACGACGAGCTCGAGTACGACGGCGCGCTGAGCGAGCCCACGCCGGGCGGGCAGGTCAACGAGGAGAACCCGGACGACGTGTTCTTCGCCCTCGGCGACGTCGATCCCGCGGTCGTCGCGGCGTGCGCCGCCCAGGCCGCCGAGGTCGCCCAGCGGCCGGATCGCGCGGTCGAGCTGATCGTGATCAAGCGCGACGTGTTCTACGGCGACACCGTGACGATCAACGTGCACCTCGAGTCCGACGCGTACGGCGCCAGCGCGGTGCTCACCTGGAACGCGTCCGGCCAGCACCTGCTCGACGACGGGACCGGCACGTGAGCCGCCCGGACCGACGCTGGCGGCCGGCCGACGCCGACCGCGAGCGGTACGCCGCCGCCATCTCGCAGGCGTTCGCCGAGGGCCGCATCGACGCCACCGACATGGAGAGCAGGACGGCGCTGGTCTACGAGGCCACGTCGATCGCCGACCTCGACGCGCTGGTCGAGGACATGCCGGCGCCCGCTCCGGCGGCGCCGCGCGACCAGGCCGTGCCGGTGCGCGTGCCCCGGCGCAAGCTGGCCGGCGCGGCCGCGGCGGCGCTGTTCGGCGCGCTCGCCGTGGTGCTGATCCTCGGCGCCATCCTGCTGAGCTCCGTCGGTGACGACGCCCCGAGCGCTCCGGACCCGGCGCCGGCCGCCGAGGCGCCGCCGCCCGACGACGCCGTCGACGTGCCGCCGCCGGTCGAGGAGGAGGTCGAGCTGCCGCCCATCGCCACGGTGAAGCTCGGCCTGTTCACGGTCGAGGGACTGCAGCAGCTGTGGGCGGCCGCCGCCGGCACCGAGCCGAGCGACCTCACGATCCGGCCCGACCGGGCCTCGCTGACCGTGCGGGCGGACTCGGCGCACCGCGCCTTGGCAACGGTCGAGTACCAGGGTGGGCTGCTGCTGCCGCCGGATCCTTGGCGGGACCTGGGCGACTACGAGTCGGACGAGGAGGTGTTCTTCTCCTGGGCCGACGTGACGCCGGCGGCGGTGGTTGCTGCGATCGACGCCACGCCCGCCGCGGTCGGACTGCCCGATGTCACCGTCGGGTACGCGATCATCGATCACCAGTGGGATGGGCAGGTCACCATCAGGGTGTATCTGGAGGGTGACAACGGCATCGGCTACGTCCGCTGGGACGCCGCCGGGCAGCAGGTTCTGCAGACAACCTGACGGGGCTGAATTACGCAACGTTGTTGCTGCATAAATCCCCTGGTCAGAGCGGGTGACCCGGGGTGAGTGACACAACAGGGAACCCCTACACTTGGGTCCGAGTGTGCGCTCGTGAACGCATTCACGAGCGTGCCGCCAGCAACCGGACAGTGACACGCAAGAGGACCGTCGATGAGCCAGCGCACTGGTCGAACGCGACCGAGCGCCCCGACCCGCACCGCCGGCGAGGCCGACGTCATCGTCGTCGGCGCCGGGCCGGCGGGGGCGACCACGGCCTACCACCTGGCCCGGTCCGGGCTGAACGTCCTGCTTCTCGAGAAGGCGTCGTTCCCGCGCGACAAGGTCTGCGGCGACGGCCTGACGCCGCGCGCCGTCCGGCAGCTGGTCCGCATGGGCGTCGACACCAGCGCGCCGGGCTGGATCCGCAACCGCGGCCTGCGCATCATCGGCGGCGGCATGCGGCTGCACCTGCCGTGGCCCGAGCTGGCCAGCTACCCCGACTACGGCCTGGTCCGCACCCGCACCGACTTCGACGAGCTGCTGGCCCGGCACGCCGCGGCGGCCGGAGCGCGGCTGCACGAGCGCACCAACGTCATCGCGCCGGTGCTGGACGAGCGCACCGGGCGCATCGTGGGCGTCACCGCGAAGCCGCTGGACGAGCGCGGCCGAGCCGCCGGCGCGGCCGTCACGTACCGCGCGCCGCTGGTGGTCGCCGCCGACGGCACGTCGTCGCGGCTGTCCACCGCCATGGGCATCCACAAGCGCGACGACCGCCCGATGGCCGTCGCCGTCCGCACGTACTACAAGACGCCGCGCCACGACGACGACTGGATGGAGTCGTGGCTGGAGCTGTGGGCCGACAACCCGGCCGGCGGGCGCGACCTGCTGCCCGGCTACGGCTGGATCTTCGGCACCGGCAACGGCACCAGCAACGTCGGCCTCGGCATCACGAACACCTCGAAGGCGTTCGGGCGGGTCGACTACAAGGACATGCTGCGCCGCTGGGCCGCGCAGACGCCGCCGGAATGGGGCTTCACCGAGGAGAACCAGGTCGGTGACATCCGCAGCGCGGCGTTGCCGATGGGCTTCAACCGCCAGCCCCACTACAGTCGTGGGCTGCTCCTGGTCGGTGACGCCGGCGGCATGGTCAATCCCTTCAACGGCGAAGGCATCGACTACGCGATGGAGGCGGCCGGTCTCGCGGCCACCGTCGTCGCCGACGCGCTCTCCCGGGATGCCGCCGGGCGGGAGCGGGTGCTGCAGGGCTATCCTGCGGCGCTGAAGCACGAACACGGTGGCTACTTCACGCTCGGCCGCATCTTCGTCCGATTGATCGGTGACCCACGGATCATGAGAATCGCCCGGAACCACGGTCTGCCGCGACCCTGGCTGATGAAGTTCACGCTGAAGCTGCTCGCCAACCTGACCGACCACCGCGACGGTGACGTGTACGACCGCGTCATCAACGCGATGACCCGACTCGCCCCGGCGGCGTGAGGAGCACCATGCAGGACGTCTTGCTGAACTCAGTGCAGAGGAGTGGCCCGGCGTGAACGCCTACGCACCGATTCTCGGGCTCATCCTGCTCGCCGCTGTCTTCGCGGTGGGCTCGGTGGCCTTCTCCGTGGTGGCCGGCCCGAAGCGGTTCAACCGGGCGCGCCTGGAATCCTACGAGTGCGGCATCGAGCCGACCCCGCAACCGGTGGGCGGCGGCCGGTTCCCGGTCAAGTACTACCTGACCGCGATGACTTTCATCATCTTCGACATCGAGATCATCTTCCTGTACCCGTGGGCGGTCCGGTTCGACCACCTCGGGCTCTTCGGCTTCGTCGCGATGGTGACGTTCATCTTCCTGATCACCGTGCCGTTCATCTACGAGTGGCGGCGCGGCGGGCTCGACTGGGACTGAGGCAAATCATGGGTGTTGAAGAGAAGCTGCCGTCCGGTGTCCTGCTGGCCACCATGGAGAACCTGCTCGGGTACCTGCGCAAGGGCTCGGTCTGGCCGGCGACGTTCGGCCTGGCCTGCTGCGCCATCGAGATGATGGCGTTCGGCGGCCCCCGGCACGACTCCGCGCGCTTCGGCATGGAGGTGTTCCGCGCCTCGCCGCGGCAGGCCGACCTGATGATCGTCGCGGGCCGGGTGAGCCAGAAGATGGCGCCGGTGCTGCGGCAGATCTACGACCAGATGGCCAACCCGAAGTGGGTGCTGTCGATGGGCGTCTGCGCCTCGTCCGGCGGCATGTTCAACAACTACGCCATCGTCCAGGGCGTCGACCACGTCGTGCCCGTCGACGTCTACCTGCCGGGCTGCCCGCCGCGGCCGGAGATGCTGATCGACGCCATCCTCAAGCTGCACGACCAGATCCAGCACACCAAGCTGGGCGCGCACAAGGTCGCGGCCGACGCCGACGCCGAGCAGCTGGCGCTGCGGGCCGAGGCCACGCACGAGATGAAGGGCCTGCTCCGGTGAGCGACGAGAAGCGGACCGACGCCGCCGACAGCGCGGACGACGCGCAGGGCATGACCAGCGGAACGCAGCACCCCGACGACGTCGCGGAGGCCGCGCAGACCCGCTCCGAGTCCAGCCCGGCCGAGGACCAGAAGGCGGCCGAGGCGCCGGCCGAGGACGAGGCCGCCGCCGAGGAGCCCGAGGACGAGTCGCTCCCGGCCGAGCCGGAGGGCCCGGCGCTGCCGCCGGAGCACCCGTCCCGGCGCGGCATGTTCGGCGCCTACGGCGGCAGCGGCGACACCTCCGGCTACGGCCGGCTGGTGGTCCGCGACTCCAACCCGGTGCGCGGCGACTCGACCCCGCGGCCCTGGCCAGAGGAACTGGAGGCGCTCGGCGACGACGTCACCGCCGCCCTGGCCGAGGCCGGCAGCACCGACGCCGACGTGTTCGAGAAGGTGGTGGCCGACCGCGGCCAGATCACCTTCTTCGTCAAGCGCGAGAAGCTGGCCGACGTCGCCCGGACGTTCCGCGACGACCCCCTGCTCCGGTTCGAGATGTGCATGGGCGTCAACGGCGTGCACTACCCGGAGGAGACCGGCCGCGAGCTGCACGTCCACATCCAGCTGCTCTCGATCACGCACAACCGCCGGGTCAACCTCGAGGTCACCTGCCCCGAGACCGACCCGCACGTCCCGTCGATCGTCCACACGTACCCGTCGGCCAACTGGCACGAGCGCGAGACGTACGACTTCTTCGGGATCCTCTTCGACGGCCACCCGGCGCTGACCCGCATCCAGATGCCGGACGACTGGCCGGGGCACCCGCAGCGCAAGGACTACCCGCTGGGAGGCATCCCCGTGGAGTACAAGGGCGCGACCATCGCGCCGCCGGACGAGCGGAGGGCGTACAACTGATGAGCCAGCAGGACGTCACCTTCACACCGGCCGGCGACACCGACGACCCGTACGCGGGCGTCCGCGAGACCACCGAGGGCCCGGTCTACACCGTCACCGGCGAGGACTGGGCCGACGTGGTGGGCGCGGTCGCCGCGGGCGAAGAGCGCATCGTCGTCAACATGGGCCCGCAGCACCCGTCGACGCACGGTGTGCTCCGGCTCATCCTCGAGCTGGACGGCGAGACCGTCACCGAGGCCCGCTGCGGCATCGGCTACCTGCACACCGGCATCGAGAAGAACATGGAGTACCGGACGTGGACCCAGGGGGTCACGTTCGTGACCCGCATGGACTACCTGTCCCCGTTCTACAACGAGGCCGCGTACGTGCTGGGCGTCGAGAAGCTGCTCGGCATCACCGACGACATCCCCGACCGCGCCAACGTCATCCGCGTCATGATGATGGAGCTCAACCGCATCTCGTCGCACCTGGTCTGTCTCGCGACCGGCGGCATGGAGATGGGCGCGCTCACCGTCATGACGGCGGGGTTCCGCGAGCGTGAGCGCACTCTGGACCTGTTCGAACTGATCACCGGCCTGCGGATGAACAGCGCGTACATCCGCCCCGGCGGCGTCGCGCAGGACCTCCCGCCCGGCGCGGTCGAGAGCGTCCGCGAGTACCTGCGCTGGATGTGGAGCCACATCGGCGACTACGAGGCGCTCTGCAACGAGAACCCGATCTTCAAGGGCCGCACCGTCGGCGTCGGGTACCTCGACCTCGCCGGCTGCATGGCGCTGGGCATCACCGGCCCGGTGCTGCGCTCCACCGGCCTGCCCTGGGACCTGCGCAAGTCGCAGCCGTACTGCGGCTACGAGACGTACGACTTCGAGGTGGCCACCTGGGACACCTCCGACTCCTACGGGCGCTTCCGCATCCGCGTCGAGGAGATGAAGCAGTCGCTGAAGATCGTCGAGCAGTGCCTGGACCGGCTGGAGCCGGGCCCGGTCATGATCGGCGACAAGAAGATCGCGTGGCCGGCGCAGCTGGCCATCGGCAGCGACGGCATGGGCAACTCCCTCGACCACATCCGGCACATCATGGGTGAGTCGATGGAGGCGCTGATTCACCACTTCAAGCTGGTCACCGAGGGCTTCCGGGTCCCGGCCGGCGAGGTGTACATGCCGATCGAGAGCCCGCGCGGCGAGCTCGGCGCGCACGTGGTGTCCGACGGCGGCACGCGGCCGTGGCGCGTGCATTTCCGCGACCCGTCCTTCAACAACCTGCAGGCCGTACCGGCGATGTGCGAGGGTTCCATGGTGGCCGACGTCATCGTGTCCGTCGCGAGCATCGACCCGGTGATGGGTGGATGTGACCGATGACCGACGTGAACGACACACCGGCCACGGCCGGCCCGCTCGACGACACCGTCCGGGCGGAGATGGCCGAGATCATCGCGCGTTACCCGGAGCCGCGCTCGGCGCTGCTGCCGATGCTGCACCTCGTGCAGGCGCACCAGGGGTACGTCACCCCCGAGGGCATCGAGCTGTGCGCCGAGGTGCTCGACATCACCGAGGCCGAGGTGGCCGCGGTCGCCACGTTCTACACCATGTACAAGCGCCGCCCGGTCGGCGAGTACCACGTCGGCGTCTGCACGAACACGCTGTGCGCGGTCATGGGCGGCGACGCGATCTGGGACGACCTCTCCGAGTACCTCGGCGTCGGGCACGACGAGACCACCGATGACGGCAGGGTCTCGCTCGAGCGGGTCGAGTGCAACGCGGCCTGCGACTACGCGCCGGTGATGATGGTCAACTGGGAGTTCATGGACAACCAGACGCCGCAGTCCGCGCGCGAGCTGGTCGACCGGCTGCGGGCCGGCGAGGAGGTCCGCTCCACCCGCGGCCCGCGCATCTGCAGCTGGAAGCAGGCCGAGCGGGTGCTGGCCGGGTTCCCCGACGACCTCGCCACCGACGGCGTCGCCGCCGGCCCGGCCTCGGTCGTGGGGCTGGAACTGGCGCACGAGAACGGCTGGACGGCGCCCGAGGGCGGCCAGCGTGAGCTGGGAGGTAGCAGCAAGTGAGCCAGACGACTCTCACCCCGGTCCTCACCGCCCGCTGGGACCAGTCCGACGCCTTCACCCGCCGCAACTACGAGAAGGCCGGCGGCTACAAGGCGCTGCGCCGCGCGCTGCAGCGCAAGCCCGAGGACATCGTCGAGATCGTCAAGGACTCCGGTCTGCGCGGCCGCGGCGGCGCCGGGTTCCCGACCGGGATGAAGTGGAGCTTCATCCCGAAGGACTCGCCCAAGCCCACGTACCTCGTGGTGAACGCCGACGAGTCCGAGCCGGGCACCTGCAAGGACATCCCGCTGATGATGGCCGACCCGCACGTGCTGGTCGAGGGCGTCATCATCACGTCCTACGCCATCGGCGCCAAGCACGCGTTCATCTACGTGCGCGGCGAGGTGCTGCACGTGTTCCGCCGCGTGCTGAACGCCGTCGCCGAGGCGTACGAGGCCGGCTACCTGGGCCAGGACATCCTCGGCTCCGGTGTCGACCTCGACGTCGTCGTGCACGCCGGCGCCGGCGCGTACATCTGCGGCGAGGAGACCGCGCTGCTCGACTCGCTGGAGGGCCGGCGCGGCCAGCCGAGGCTCAAGCCGCCATTCCCGGCGGTGGCCGGCCTGTATGCGTCGCCGACCGTCATCAACAACGTCGAGACCATCGCGTCGGTGCCGTCGATCATCTCCGGCGGCGCCGAGTGGTTCCGCGGCATGGGCAGCGAGAAGTCGCCCGGCTACGGCATCTTCTCGCTGTCCGGGCACGTCACGAAGCCCGGCCAGTACGAGGCGCCGCTGGGCATCACGCTGCGCGAGCTGCTCGACATGGCCGGCGGCATCCGGGCCGGTCACGAGCTGAAGTTCTGGACGCCGGGCGGTTCGTCCACGCCGGTCCTCACCGCCGAGCACCTCGACATCCCGCTCGACTTCGAGGGCATGGCCGGCGCCGGCTCGCTGCTGGGCACCCGGGCGCTGCAGATCTTCGACGACACCACCTGTGTCGTGCGCGCCACCGAGCGGTGGATCGAGTTCTACAAGCACGAGTCCTGCGGCAAGTGCACGCCCTGCCGCGAGGGCTTCTGGTGGATGGTGCAGATCCTCGAACGCCTGGAGAAGGGCGACGGCACCGAGGCCGACCTGGACAAGCTGCTGGACATGAGCGATAACATCGCTGGCCGCTCGTTCTGCGCGCTCGCCGACGGCGGGGTGGCACCGGTGGTCTCGACCATCCAGCACTTCCGCGACGAGTACATCGCGCACTTCGAGCACGGCGGCTGCCCGTTCGACCCGGCCGCCTCGACGCTGTTCGCGCAGGAACTGGGGGCCAAGGCCTGATGACCGTGACGACCAACTCCACGTCCGACACCGTGGAGCCGCAGCCGAACCTGGTGACGGTCACCATCGACGGCTTCGAGGTGAGCGTGCCCGAGGGCACGCTGGTCATCCGCGCCGCCGAGCTCATCGGCATCCAGATCCCGCGGTTCTGCGACCACCCGCTGCTCGAGCCCGTCGGCGCCTGCCGCCAGTGCATGGTCGAGGTGCCCGACATGGGCAACGGCCGCGGCATGCCCAAGCCGCAGGCGTCCTGCACGCTCACCGTCGCTCCGGGCATGGTGATCAACACCCAGTTCTCCTCGCCGGTCGCCGACAAGGCGCAGCAGGGGATCATGGAGTTCCTGCTGATCAACCACCCGCTCGACTGCCCGGTCTGCGACAAGGGCGGCGAGTGCCCGCTGCAGAACCAGGCGATGAGCAACGGCCGCGGCGACTCCCGCTACGAGGGCAAGAAGCGGACCTACCCGAAGCCGATCAACATCTCCGCGCAGGTGCTGCTGGACCGCGAGCGCTGCGTGCTGTGCGCCCGCTGCACCCGGTTCTCCAAGGAGATCGCCGGCGACCCGTTCATCGAGCTGCTCGAACGCGGCTCGCTGCAGCAGGTCGGCATCTACGAGAAGGAGCCGTTCGAGAGCTACTTCTCCGGCAACACCATCCAGATCTGCCCGGTCGGCGCGCTGACGTCGGCGGCCTACCGGTTCCGGTCCCGGCCGTTCGACCTCGTGTCCGTCCCGTCCGTCGCCGAGCACGACGCGTGTGGCAGCGCGATCCGGGTCGACCACCGCCGCGGCGCGGTCATGCGCCGGCTGGCCGGTGACGACCCCGAGGTGAACGAGGAGTGGATCACCGACAAGGACCGCTTCGCGTTCCGCTGGCCCACGCTCGACGACCGCATCACGCACCCGCTGGTCCGCGACGAGGAGACCGGTGAGCTGGTCCCGGCGTCGTGGCCCGAGGCGCTGACGCTGGCGTCGCAGGGGCTGGCCCGCTCGCGCGACGCCGGCGGCGTCGGCGTCCTGACCGGCGGCCGGCTGACGCACGAGGACGCCTACGCGTACGCGAAGTTCGCCCGGGTCGCCCTCGACACCAACGACGTCGACTTCCGGTCGCGTCCGCACTCGGCCGAGGAGACCGGCTTCCTGGCCTCGATCGCCGGGTCCGGGCTGGGCGTCACCTTCACCGACGTCGAGAAGGCGCCGGCGGTGCTGCTGGTCGGGCTCGAGCCCGAGGAGGAGGCCGGCGCGCTGTTCCTGCGGCTGCGCAAGGCCAACCGGAAGAACGGCACGCAGGTGCACGCCATCGCGCCGTTCGCGACCCGCGGCCTGACGAAGACCGGCGGCACGCTGCTGCCGGCCGCGCCGGGCACCGAGCCGGAGATCCTCAACGCCGTCACGCTCGGCGACGACCGCGTCGCCTACCTGGGCGAGGCGCTGCGCGAGAAGGGCGCCGTCATCCTGGTCGGCTCCCGGCTGGCGACGATCCCGGGCGCGCTGTCCGCGGCCGCCCGCGTCGCCACCGTCACCGGCGCCCGCCTGGCGTGGGTGCCGCGACGGGCCGGCGAGCGCGGCGCGCTGGAGGCCGGCGCGCTGCCGACGCTGCTGCCCGGCGGCCGGCCGGTCGCCGACCCGGAGGCCCGGGTCGACGTCGCCGCCGCCTGGTCCGTCGACACGCTGCCGTCGCTGCCCGGCCGCGACACCACCGGCATCCTGTCCGCGCTGTCCAGCGGCGTGCTGGCCGGTGCGCTGGTGGCCGGCGTCGAGCTGGCCGACCTGCCCGACCCGGCCGCGGCGAAGCGGGCCATCGAGGCCGCCGGCTTCGTCGTCAGCCTCGAGGTGCGGCACAGCGAGGTCACCGAACTGGCCGACGTCGTTCTGCCGGTGGCGCCGCCGGTCGAGAAGGCCGGCACGTTCCTCAACTGGGAGGGCCGGGTCCGGCCGTTCCCCGCGGTGCTCGCGCAGACGCCGTCGCTCAGCGACGCCGCCGTGCTCGACGCACTCGCCGACGAGCTGGGCATCCGGCTCGGGCTGCGCGACGTCGACGACGTCCGCGCCGAGATCGCCGAGCTGGGCGTCTGGGACGGCGCCCGGCCCGAGTCCACCGACACCCCGCCCGCCGGCCCGCCGCGGCCCGGCGAGCGGGAGGCGGTGCTGGCCAGCTGGAAGCTGCTGCTCGACAGCGGCCGGCTGCAGGACGGCGAGCCGCACCTGGCGGCGACGGCGAAGAAGGCCGAGGCGCGCATCTCCGCCGGCACCGCCGCCGAGGTGGGCGTCGCCGACGGCGAGTGGCTCACCGTCCGCACCGGAACCGGCTCGGTCAGCGTGCCGGTGCGGGTGACGGACATGCCCGACCGCGTGGTCTGGCTGCCGGAGAACTCGAACGGTTCGACGCTGCACCAGTCGCTGGGCGCCGGCGCCGGTCAGGTCGTCAAGCTCGCGGGTGGAGGTACCGAGTCGTGATCGCGATCGCCGCTGAGACGACCGCCAACGAGGTCCCCGGCTTCGGGAACGACCCGTGGTGGATCATCGCCATCAAGGTCGTGGCGATCTTCGTGCTGCTGATCCTGCTGACGCTGTTCAACATCGTCTTCGAGCGCAAGGTCGTGGCACGCATGCAGCACCGCCTCGGCCCGAACCGCACCGGCCCGGGTGGCTGGCTGCAGAGCCTCGCCGACGGCACCAAGCTGATGTTCAAGGAGGACATCATCCCGAAGGCGGCCGACAAGGTCGTCTACGTCCTCGCGCCGATCGTGGCGCTGGTGCCGTCGTTCCTGATCCTCGCGGTCATCCCGATGGGCCCGGAGGTCTCGATCTTCGGGCACGAGACCCGGCTGCAGCTCACCGACCTCCCGGTCGCGGTGCTGTTCACGCTGGCCATCGCGTCCGTCGGCGTCTACGGCCTGATGCTGGCCGGCTGGTCCAGCGGCTCGACGTACCCGCTGCTCGGCGGCCTGCGCTCGACCGCCCAGGTCATCTCGTACGAGCTGGTCATGGGGCTGTCGTTCGTCGGCGTCTTCCTGTTCGCCGGCACCATGTCGACGTCGGGCATCGTCGAGGAGCAGGAACGGCTCTGGTACGGCATCATCCTGCTGCCGTCGTTCCTCATCTACCTCATCTCGATGGTGGGCGAGACGAACCGGGCGCCGTTCGACCTCCCGGAGGCCGAGGGCGAGCTGGTGGCCGGCTGGGGCACCGAGTACTCGTCGTTCAAGTACGCGATGTTCTTCCAGGCCGAGTACTTCAACATGGTCAACGTCTCGGCCATCGCCACGACGCTGTTCCTGGGCGGCTGGCGGGCGCCGTGGCCGATCTCGGCGATCAACGACGGCATGTTCAACACCGGCTGGTGGCCCATGCTGTGGTTCCTCGGCAAGGTCATCCTGCTGATCTTCATCTTCATCTGGCTGCGCGGCACACTGCCACGGCTCAGGTACGACCAGTTCATGCACTTCTGCTGGAAGGTGCTGCTGCCGATCTCGCTGGTCTGGATCGTCGCGGTGGCCGGCATGCGGCTGGCGTTCAACGAGGGCGTCGAGCGCAACCAGATCCTCCTGTACGGCGGCATCGCCGTGGCGGTGCTGCTGATCGGCAGCCTGCTGATCCCGGAGAAGAAGGTGCCGGCCGAGCCTGAGCCGGCCGAGCCGCCGGAGTTCGACGCGTTCGCCGGCGGCCACCCGGTGCCGCCGATGCCGGGCCAGGAGTTCGTGGCGGCGCGCATCCCCGCGGCCACCACCCAGACTGACGACCGTACCGAGGAGAGCAGTCGTGCCTAAGTTCCTCGACCCGGTGGCGGGCTTCGGAGTCACGTTCCGGACCATGTTCCGCAAGCCGGTCACCGAGCAGTACCCGGAGCAGCCGCATCCGGTGGCGCCGCGCTTCCACGGTCGGCACCAGCTGAACCGGCACCCCGACGGGCTGGAGAAGTGCGTCGGCTGCGAGCTGTGCGCCTGGGCCTGCCCGGCCGACGCCATCTACGTCGAGGGCGCCTCCAACACCGAGGACGAGCGCTTCTCGCCGGGCGAGCGGTACGGCCGCGTCTACCAGATCAACTACCTGCGCTGCATCCTCTGCGGGCTGTGCATCGAGGCGTGCCCGACCCGCGCGCTGACGATGACCAACGAGTACGAGCTGGCCGACCACACCCGCGAGAGCCTCATCTACGAGAAGAAGGACCTGCTCGCGCCGCTGCTGCCGGGCATGGAGGAGCCGCCGCACCCGATGCGGCTCGGCGACGACGAGCGCGACTACTACCTCGGCGCGGGCCTCGGCCGCTCCAGCGGTGAGGGGGCCTGATGGGCGAGGCAGCCCTGTTCTGGATCATGGCGCCGGTCGCCGTGCTCGGCGCGCTCGGCCTGGTGTTCTCCCGCAAGGCCGTGCACGGCGCGCTGAGCCTGGCCGTCACGATGATCTCCCTGGCGCTGTTCTACATCGCGCAGGAGGCGCCGTTCCTCGGCGTCGTGCAGATCGTCGTGTACACCGGCGCGATCATGATGCTGTTCCTGTTCGTGATCATGCTGGTCGGCATCGACTCCTCCGACTCCAAGGTCGAGACCATCCGCGGCCAGCGAGTCGCGGCGACGCTCGCCGTCGCCGGTGTCGTGCTGCTGCTGGCCGGCGTCACCATCCGGGCGACGCTGCCGGAGGAGCCGGCCGGGCTCGCGCAGGCCACGCCGGACGGCAACGTCCCGGCCATCGCCGACGCGATCTTCGGCACCTACGTGTGGGCCTTCGAGGTCGTGGCCGCGCTGCTGATCACGGCCGCCGTCGGCGCCATGACGCTGACCCACCGCGAGCGGACCCAGCCCCGCGCGACGCAGAAGGAACTGTCGATCAAGCGGTTCACCGAGGGGGCGCCCGGCGAGGCCGCCGGCCTCCCCGTCCCCGGCGTGTACGCGCGGCACAACGCCGTCGACACCCCGGCGCTGCTGCCCGACGGCACGCCCAGCGAGGACTCCGTCAACCGGGTGCTGGTCGCCCGCGGCGCCGCTCGCTCCACCGACGAGTTCCGGCACCACCCGACGCCGGGCGACATCGAGGCGGCGGCCGAGGGCGACGCCGACGAGCCGGTGGGCGAGTCCGGTACCGACGACGACGCATCCGGAGGTGAGCGCGCATGAACCCGACCAACTACCTGGTGCTGTCGATCATCCTGTTCTCGATCGGCGCCGCCGGCGTGCTCATCCGGCGCAACGCGCTGGTGGCCTTCATGTCCGTGGAGCTCATGCTCAACGCGGCCAACCTGGCGTTCGTCACCTTCGCCCGGATGCACGGCAACATCGACGGCCAGATCGTGGCGTTCTTCGTCATGGTCGTGGCGGCGGCCGAGGTCGTCGTCGGGCTGGCGATCATCGTGACGATCTTCCGAACTCGCAGGTCCGCGTCGGTCGACGACGCCAGCCTGCTGAAGCTCTGACGGGCGTGAGGAACCAGTGACTTCCACACTCAGCGCGCTGGCGACGGCTGTCGCCACCGAGGGCGGGCACGGCGGCGGCCAGGTGGCCACCGCCGCGACCGGCGTCTTCGACCTCACCTGGCTGCTGATCGCGTTCCCGCTGCTGGGCGCCGCGATCCTGCTGCTCGGCGGGCGGCGCACCGACAAGGTCGGCCACCTCATCGGCTGCGCGGCGTCGATCGCCTCGTTCGTCATGGGCCTGG
This sequence comes from Jiangella alba, assembly GCF_900106035.1. GTDB lineage: Bacteria > Actinomycetota > Actinomycetes > Jiangellales > Jiangellaceae > Jiangella > Jiangella alba. The sequence goes on along the minus strand of NZ_FNUC01000004.1, from coordinate 194,344 downwards.
TGCTGTTCTTCGCGATGGTCGGCGAGCCGTCCGACGGCCGCGCGTTCACCGTCCAGCTCTGGGAGTACGTCAACGCCGGCGGCTACAGCGTCGACGTCAGCCTGCTGCTGGACCAGCTGTCGATCTCGTTCGTGCTGCTGATCACCGGTGTCGGGTCGCTGATCCACATCTACTCCATCGGCTACATGGAGCACGACGAGCGGCGGCGCCGGTTCTTCGGCTACCTGAACCTGTTCGTCGCGGCGATGCTGCTGCTGGTGCTGGCGTCGGACTACCTGGTGCTGTTCATCGGCTGGGAGGGCGTCGGCCTGGCGTCGTACCTGCTGATCGGGTTCTGGCAGCACAAGGACTCGGCATCGGTCGCGGCCAAGAAGGCGTTCGTCGTCAACCGCGTCGGCGACATGGGCATGGTCCTCGCGATGTCGTCGATGATCCTCGTCTTCGGCTCGACGGCCTTCGACGTGGTGTTCGCCTCGGCCGAGGGCGCCGAGACCGGCTGGCTCACCGCCATCGGCCTGTTCCTGCTGCTCGGCGCCTGCGGCAAGTCGGCGCAGTTCCCGCTGCAGTCCTGGCTGCTGGACGCGATGGAGGGCCCGACCCCGGTGTCGGCGCTGATCCACGCCGCCACCATGGTGACCGCCGGCGTCTACCTGATCGTCCGGTCCGCCGCGATCTACGACCTCGCCCCCGACGCGCGCACCGCCGTCGTCGTCATCGGCGCGATCACGCTGCTGATGGGTGCGATCATCGGTTGCGCCAAGGACGACATCAAGAAGGCGCTGGCCGGCTCGACCATGAGCCAGATCGGCTACATGGTGCTCGCGGCGGGGCTCGGCCCGGCCGGGTACGCGTTCGCGATCTTCCACCTGCTGACGCACGGCTTCTTCAAGGCCAACATGTTCCTCGGCGCCGGCTCGGTGATGCACGGCATGAACGACGAGGTGAACATGCGCCGCTACGGCGGGTTGCGCATCCTCATGCCGGCCACGTTCCTCACGTTCGCCATGGGCTACCTCGCCATCATCGGCATCCCGCCGTTCGCCGGGTACTTCTCCAAGGACAAGATCATCGAGGCGGCGTTCGCGGACAACTGGATCACCGGCCTCGCCACGCTGATCGGCGCCGGCATCACCGCGTTCTACATGACCCGCCTCATGCTGATGACGTTCTTCGGCAACCGCCGCTGGAAGCAGAGCGAGCCGCCGCACGAGTCGCCGCCGGTCATGACCGGGCCGCTCTGGGTGCTCGGCGCGCTCTCGGTCGTCGGCGGGTTCGGGCTGCTGTACCTCGGCGCCGGCATCGTCGACTGGCTCGCGCCGGTCACCGGTGAGGCGCACCACGACCTCCCGATGCCGCTCTGGCTGCTGATCACCATCACGCTGGCCACCGTCGTCGTCGGTGTCGCGGTCGCCTGGGCGATGTTCGGGCGCCGCACGGTCCGCGAGGACGTCCCGGCCGGCAACGCGATCACCGTCGCCGCCCGCAACGACCTCTACGGCGACGCGTTCAACGAGGCGGTGTTCATGCGGCCGGGCCAGTACCTGACCCGCTCGCTGGTCTACTTCGAGAACCGCGGCGTCGACGGCGCCGTGGTCGGCACCGCCACCGCCGTCGGCGGCCTGTCGGCCCGCATGCGGCGCTGGCAGACCGGTTTCGTCCGTTCCTATGCCGTGACGATGCTCGGCGGCGTCGGCGTCGTCGTGCTGGCCATGCTGTTGGTGAGGCTTCCGTGACCTTTCCCTGGTTGACCACGCTCATCGCGCTGCCGGCGCTCGGGGCGGTGCTCACCGCCCTGGTGCCGTCCGGGCGGGGCACGCTCGCCAAGCAGGTCGCGACCGGTTTCGCGCTGCTGACGCTGGTCGTCGGCGCGCTGATCAGCATCCAGTTCCTGTTCGACGTCGACATGGGCGTCGAGTCGGAGACCTACGAGTGGATCCCCGAGCTCGGGGCCTCGTGGGCGCTGGACATCCACGGCATCAGCCTCGCGCTGGTCGCGCTGACGGTGCTGGCGACGCCGATCGTCGCGCTGGCCATGTGGCACGAGGCCGAGGAGGAGAAGCGCGACCCGAAGGCGTTCTTCGCGCTGCTGCTGTCGGTCGAGGCGCTGACGCTGACCGCGTTCCTCTCGCAGGACGTGCTGCTGTTCTACGTCGTCTTCGAGGCGATGCTGATCCCGCTGTACTTCATGATCGGCATGTACGGCGGCCCGCAGCGCCGCTACGCCGCGGTGAAGTTCCTGCTGTACAACCTGGTCGGCGGGCTGGCCATGCTGGCCGCCGTCATCGGGCTGTACGTGCAGTCCGTCGACGCCGGCAACCCGTCGTTCTACCTGCCCGACCTCGTCGCGCTGGACATCGACACCACCACCCAGTGGTGGCTGTTCATCGGGTTCATGCTGGCGTTCGCGATCAAGGCGCCGCTGTGGCCGTTCCACACCTGGCTGCCCGACGCCGCCGCCGAGGCGACACCGGCGAACGCGGCGTTCCTGTCCGGCGTCGCCGACAAGGTCGGCACCTACGGCATGATCGCGCTGGTGCTGCCGCTGTTCCCGGACGCGTCGCGCGAGGCCGCACCGGTCATCGTCGTGCTGGCCGTCATCAGCATCATCTACGGCGCCCTGCTGGCCATCGGCCAGACCGACATGAAGCGGCTGATCGGCTACACGTCGATCTCGCACTTCGGCTTCATCGTGCTGGGCATCTTCGCGCTGACCGGCCAGGCCGCGACCGGCGCGACGTTCTACATGGTCAACCACGGCCTCTCGACCATCGCGCTGTTCGTCGTCGTCGGCTTCCTCATCAGCCGGCGCGGGTCGCGGCAGGTCGACGACTTCGGCGGCGTGCAGAAGCCGGCGCCGAAGCTGGCCGGCGTGTTCCTGTTCGCCGGGCTGTCCGGGCTGGCGTTGCCGCCGCTGTCGACGTTCCTGTCGGAGTTCCTGGTCATCTCCGGGACGTTCCTGCGGTACCGGCCGGCGGCGATCATCGCGACGCTCGGCATCGTGCTGTCCGCGCTCTACATCCTGTGGCTCTACCAGCGCACCATGACCGGCCCGGTGCGTCCGGCGGTCGAGGGCATGCCCGACCTGCGCACCCGCGAGGTCGCCGTCGTCGCCCCGCTGCTGGCGCTGCTGCTGGTGGTCGGGTTCTTCCCGAAGCCGCTCACCGACGCGATCGACGAGGCCGTCCAGCCGACGCTCGTCGAGGTCGACGTCGACCAACCCGAGCCGCTGGCTCCCGTCGCTGAACACGTCGAGGAAGGGACTGGCCGGTGAACGCCCCGACCATCGAGTACGCGGAGCTGGCGCCGCTCATCACGATCTTCGGCGCCGCCGTCGTCGGCGTCCTGATCGAGGCGTTCGTCCCGCGGAAGCTGCGGCACCCGATCCAGGTCGGGCTGGCGCTGCTCGCGCTGGTGGCCGCGCTGGTCCAGGTGATGCTGCTGGCCGGCACCGACATGGTCGCCGCGGTCGGCGCGGTCGCCATCGACGGCCCGGCGCTGTTCCTGCAGGGCACCATCCTCGTGCTGGCCATCATCAGCGTGGGGTTCTTCGCCGAGCGGCGACTCGAGGCCGGCGGCGACGCGTTCGCCCCCGCCGCGGCGTCGCTGCCTGGCAGCGAGGACGAGCGGGTGCTCGTCCGCGAGCGGCGGCTGCAGACCGAGGTCTACCCGCTGGCGCTGTTCGCCGTCGGCGGCATGCTGCTGTTCCCGGCCGCCAACGACCTGCTGATGCTGTTCATCGCGCTCGAGGTCATGTCGCTGCCGCTGTACCTGCTGTGCGGCATGGCCCGCCGGCGCCGGCTGCTCTCGCAGGAGGCGGCGCTCAAGTACTTCCTGCTCGGTGCGTTCTCGTCGGCGATCTTCCTGTTCGGCATGGCGTTCGTGTACGGCTACGCCGGCACGCTGCGCTTCGGTGAGATCTCCGAGGCGCTGACGGCGAACGTCGGCCAGGACGGCATCCTGCTGGCCGGCGTCGGACTGATGGCCGTGGGCCTGCTGTTCAAGGTCGGTGCGGTGCCGTTCCACTCGTGGACGCCCGACGTCTACCAGGGCGCGCCGACGCCCATCACCGGGTTCATGGCGGCGTGCACCAAGCTGGCCGCGTTCGGCGCGCTGGTGCGGCTGTTCTACGTCGCGTTCGGCGGGCTGCGCACCGACTGGCAGCCGATGCTGTGGGCCGTCGCGATCGCCACCATGCTGGTGGGCGCCATCGTCGCCCTGACGCAGACCGACATCAAGCGGATGCTGGCCTACTCGTCCATCGCGCACGCCGGCTTCGTGCTGACCGCGATGGTGGCGGCCGACTCGTCGGCCACTGCGGCGATCCTGTTCTACCTGGCCACCTACGGCATCTCGACGCTCGGTGCGTTCGCCGTCGTCACGCTGGTCCGCGACTCCGGCGGCGAGGCCACTCACCTGGCCAAGTGGGCCGGGCTGGGCCGGCGCTCGCCGGTGCTGGCGGCGACGTTCGCGCTGTTCCTGCTGGCCTTCGCCGGGATCCCGCTCACCAGCGGCTTCGTCGGCAAGCTGACGGTGTTCACGGCGGCCATCGACGGCGGCGCGGCGCCGCTGGTCGTGGTCGGCGTCATCGCCAGCGCCGTGGCGGCGTTCTTCTACGTGCGGGTGATCGTGCTGATGTTCTTCAGCGACCCCGCGCCGGAGGGCCCGACCGTCGCGGTGCCGAGCCTGTGGACGGCCGTCGGCATCACCGTGGGCGCGGCGGCGACGCTGCTGCTGGGCATCGTGCCCGGTCCGCTGCTGGACCTGGCGCAGCAGGCGTCCATCTTCGTTCGTTAGAGTGGATGCTCCTGCTGGGTGAACGCGCCCGGCTTTGAGGGAGGGGCCGGGGTTTGAGCAGCGGTCTGGGCATACCGTCCGTCGACGGTGCACTCGAGGCGTCCATCAGCGCCGCCCTCGACGACGTCGAGGCGCGGCTGCTGGCGGCGGTGAAGACCGACGACGCCATGCTCAGCGAGAGTTCGCGGCATCTCGCGCAGGCCGGCGGCAAGCGGTTCCGGCCCATGCTCACGCTGCTGGCGGCCGGCTTCGGCGACATCGACGCGCCGAAGGTCGTGCCGGCCGCCGTCGTGGTCGAGCTGACCCACGTCGGCACCCTCTACCACGACGACGTCATGGACGAAGCGCAGCTGCGGCGCGGTGCTGAGAGCGCGAACGCGCGGTGGGGCAACAGCGTCGCCATCCTCACCGGCGACTACCTCTTCGCCTGCGCCTCCGACCTGCTGGCCGACCTCGGTCCCGAGTCGGTGCGCATCCAGGCGCGCACGTTCCAGCGCCTGGTGCACGGCCAGCTGCACGAGACGCTCGGACCGCGCGAAGGTGAAGACGCCGTCGCGCACTACCTCTCCGTGCTTTCCGACAAGACGGCCTCTCTCATCGCCGCGTCCACCCGCCTGGGCGCCCTGCACGCCGGCGTCGACCCGTCGCAGGTCGAGGTGCTGGGCCAGTTCGGCGAGCGCATCGGCATGGCCTTCCAGCTCGCCGACGACCTCCTCGACATCGCCGGCTCCGAGCGGCTGTCCGGCAAGACGCCCGGCACCGACCTCCGCGAGGGCGTCGCCACCCTGCCTGTCCTCTACGCCCGCCGGGCCGCCCGGCCGGGCGACGAGCGGCTGCTGTCGCTGATCTCCGGCCCCGTGGTCGACGACGCCGACCATGCGGAGGCGCTCGAGCTGCTGCGGGCCCACCCCGCCATGGCCGAGGCCTCCGCCGACGTCCGCCGCTGGGCCGACGACGCCCGGGCGTCGCTGGCGGCGCTACCGGACCTTCCGGCCCGCGCCGCCCTGCACGCCCTCTGCGACACCGTCGTCACCCGCATGTCCTAGGCAGCCACCCCTGCTCGTAGCTGCCGTGCTGGGCGTGCTGCGCGTGGGGACGAGCCGGCCGGGGTAGCGGTGTTCGGCCGTGCCGAGGCGATGGCGGCGGTCATGCCGTCCGCGCCAGCACCCCCGCCGGCGGCGGCGGGATGCGCTGGATGCGGCACACGTACCCGCCGGTCGCCGGCATCCAGCCGCCGAGGCGTTCGAAGCCGAGCCGCCGCAGCGTCACGTCCCAGCCGCGGGTGCCGACGGTGCCGTAGGGGAGCGGGCGGTTGGTGATGGTGTGGCCGTCCTGGTCGGTGATGACGATCTCGTCCAGGAGCCGGGCCGGCGGGCGGCTCCACAACAGCCACCCGGTGTAGGTCTCGTCGCGCATGTGATGACTTTAGGTGGCACTGTAGACCTTTGTATAGCTCAGCGTCTTTGTGCAGGTCAGCAGAGCTTCTATCGTGGAGCGCATGGGTGACGTACCGGAGTTCCGGCCGCAGGGCCACGAACTGCTGTACGTCGCCATCGCCGACCACGTCGCCGCCCGCATCGACGCCGGCGAGCTCCAGCCCGGCGCGCGGCTCACGCCCGAGCGCGAACTCGCCGTCGAGTACGGCGTCGCCTACCTCACCGTGCGGCGGGCCATGGTGGAGCTGCGCGAGCGCGGCCGCATCCTGACGGTGCACGGCAAGGGCACCTTCGTCGCGCCCGACCAGCCCGCCGACGGCGACACCTGACCGGGCGCACGGCCTGTTGGCGGATGTCATCCACCTTCTTGGTCGTTCAGGCAGCCCAAAAGGTGGATGATCATGGCATGTTCACGCCCGGTCCATCGGCCCGCTCGTCGACCGTCCGTATCGGCATCCTCAGCAGCGGCCGACGCCGCTAGATGGCGGCGCGACGTTGTCGCCCCACCCGGGCCGGGAGGGGTCGGCCTACCGCCGACACGCGGCAGACGGCTAGGGGAAGCGGGCCTGGCGGCGGCCAGCGGACCGGACCAGCCGTGGAGTCGGTGGCCGGACACCCACCCACGACCGTGAGCGGCCAGCGGAGAAGAAGGCACCGCGATCAGGGGAGCCGGGCCCATCTTTCGGCCGGCCACCTGACGCTGCTTTCACGGGGGCGCGGGCGGCCGGGTCAAGCGGTCCTCCGTCGCGCGAAGCGCCCTAGCACGAGGTCCGCTTGAGGCGGCCTCCCGCGCCCCCGACAATCGAGAGCAGCAGGGGGCAGGCGGAACGCGGCGAACCCCAGCGAACGGGCGCCCGGCCAACCCGAGACCGATCACGCAGCGGCCGCCGGGTCCAGCACCAGCCGATCCAGCGCCGCCCGCCGCTCCCGCCGTCGCCGCACCAGCACCTCGGCGGTGAGGACGACGAGCGCCGTCCAGATGAGCGCGAACCCGAACCACCGCACCGGCGGCACCGTCTCGCCGTAGACCGCGACCCCGAGCAGGAACTGCAGGCTCGGCGTCAGGTACTGCAGCGTTCCCAGCGTCGTCAACGGCACCCGCACGGCGGCCGCGCCGAAGAACAGCAGCGGGACGGCCGTCACCACCCCGCAGCCGGCCAGCAGCAGCGTCATGCCCCAGCCGGCCGTGCCGAAGTCGCCGGTGCCGCGCGCCGCCAGCAGCACCAGGTAGCCCAGCGCCGGCAGGAACAGCACCGCGGTCTCGACCGCCAGGCTCTCGACGGCGTCGACGCCGGCCTTCTTCTTCACCAGGCCGTAGGTGCCGAACGAGAACGCGAGGGTCAGCGCGATCCACGGCGGCCGCCCGTAGTCGACGGTGAGGACGATGACGGCGACACCGGCCAGGCCGAGCGCCGCCCACTGCAGCCGCCGCAGCCGCTCGCCGAAGACGAGCACGCCGAGCACCACCGTCACCAGCGGGTTGATGAAGTAGCCGAGCGACGTCTCGACGATGTGGTCGTTGTTGACGCCCCAGATGTAGACGCCCCAGTTGATGCAGATCAGCAGCGCCGCCAGCGTCAGCAGCCCGTACGAGCGCCGCCCGAGGGTCCGCAGCTTGCCGAGGTTGCGCCCGACGGCGAGCAGGCCGAGCACGAGGACGAGCGACCATACGACCCGATGCGACAGGATCTCCACCGCGCCGGTGTCTTCCAGCAGCTTGATGTAGAGCGGGAAGACACCCCAGAGTGCGTACGCGCCAACGCCGTACAGCAGGCCGGGCCGAGAGGTGCTCACCAGCGCATGCTAGTGGGCTGCCAGCAACCACTGCACGGTTGGCTCATGACGCGAGACGCGCGCTTGTCGGTGCCCGCCCGTAGGGTGGGCCCCACCCGGGCCGGGAGGGGTCTGCCGTACCCCGCGAAACGAGCCGGCTCTGCCGCCTCGCGAAACGGGTCGGCTCTGCCGCTTCGCGGAAACGGGCCGGCTCTGCCGCCGGGCCGAGTGGGCCGGCTGAGCCGCCTTGCGGGACGGGCCGGCTCAGCCGACCGTCCAGGCGTCCTTGCCGCGCAGCAGCGACTGGAGGTCGCCCTCGCCCTGCTTGGCCGCGGCCTCGTCCAGCTGCTCGGCCATGAGGTCGCCGTACGCCGGCCGATCGACCTGGCGGAAGATGCCGATGGGGCTGCGGGCCAGCGTGCCGGGGTCGGCCAGCCGGGACAGCGCGAACGCCTGGGTGGGGTCGTCGGCCGTGGCGTCGTGGACGATGACGCCGGGGGCGTCGCCCGCGCACACCTCCAGCGAACCGGTCGACGGGTTGCGGCGGACGCCCTGCTGGCCGTCGGCGCCGAAGCGCACCGGCTCGCCGTGCGCCAGCCGGATGAGCACTTCGTCGCTGCTCTCGCGGTTCTTCAGGATCTCGAACGCGCCGTCGTTGAAGATGTTGCAGTTCTGGTAGATCTCGACCAGCGACGTGCCGCGATGCGCTGCCGCGGCCGACAGCACCGACGTGAGGTGCTTGCGGTCGGAGTCGATGGTCCGGGCGACGAACGTGGCCTCGGCGCCCAGCGCCAGCGACACCGGGTTGAACGGCGCCTCCAGCGACCCCATGGGCGTCGACTTGGTGACCTTGCCCTGCTCGCTGGTGGGCGAGTACTGGCCCTTCGTCAGCCCGTAGATGCGGTTGTTGAACAGCAGGATCGTCAGGTTGACGTTGCGCCGCAGGGCGTGGATCAGGTGATTGCCACCGATCGACAGCGCGTCGCCGTCGCCGGTGATGACCCAGACGGAGAGGTCGGGACGCGACGCGGCGAGGCCGGTCGCGATGGCCGGCGCGCGGCCGTGGATCGAGTGCATCCCGTAGGTGTTCATGTAGTACGGGAAGCGCGAGGAGCAGCCGATGCCGGAGACGAAGACGATGTTCTCGCGGGCCAGACCGAGGTCGGGCAGGAAGCCCTGGACGGCCGCCAGCACGGCGTAGTCGCCGCAGCCGGGGCACCAGCGGACCTCCTGGTCGCTGGTGAAGTCCTTCTTCGTCTGCTTGACGTCAGTGGTGGGCACCCCGGCGAGGCCGGGCAGGCCCAGTTCGACGGGTGCGGTCACAGCGCACCCACCTCCTCCATGATCACGTCGGCCAGCTCTTCGGCCTTGAACGGCAGCCCGCGGACCTGGTTGTACCCGACGACGTCGACGAGGTACTTGCCGCGCAGCAGCAGGGCGAGCTGCCCGAGGTTCATCTCCGGCACGAGCACGCGGTCGTAGGACCGCAGCACGTCGCCGGTGTTGGCGGGCATCGGGTTGAGGTGGCGCAGGTGCGCCTGGGCCACCTGGTGGCCGGCCTTGCGGGCCCGCCGCACCGCCGCGCCGATGGGCCCGTACGTCGACCCCCAGCCGAGCACGAGCAGCCGGGCCGCGCCGCTGGGGTCCTCGACGTCGAGGTCGTGAACGCCGGCGATGCCGTCGACCTTCGCCTGGCGCAGCCGCACCATGCGGTCGTGGTTGTTGGGGTCGTACGAGATGGTGCCGGGACCGTCGAGCTTCTCGATGCCGCCGATGCGGTGCTCGAGCCCGGGCGTGCCGGGCACGGCCCACGGCCGGGCCAGCGTCTCGGGGTCGCGCAGGTACGGCCAGAAGTCGCGCTCGCCCTCGCCGTCGTGGTTGAGCTCGGTGGCGAAGTTCGGGTGGATGGTCGGCAGCGACTCGACGTCGGGCACGTGCCAGGGCTCGGAGCCGTTGGCGAGGTAGCCGTCGGAGAGCAGGAACACCGGCGTGCGGTACGTGACGGCGATGCGCACGGCCTCGATGGCGGCGTGGAAGCAGTCGGACGGCGACGACGCCGCCACCACCGGCACCGGTGACTCGCCGTTGCGGCCGTACAGCACCTGCAGGAGGTCGGCCTGCTCGGTCTTCGTGGGCAGGCCGGTCGACGGCCCGCCGCGCTGCACGTCGACGATGACCAGCGGCAGCTCCAGCGACACCGCCAGGCCGACGGTCTCGCCCTTCAGTGCGACGCCGGGGCCGGAGGTCGTCGTGACGCCGAGGGCGCCGCCGAACGACGCGCCCAGCGCGGCGCCGATGGCCGCGACCTCGTCCTCGGCCTGGAACGTGCGCACGCCGAACCGCTTGTGCTTGGACAGCTCGTGCAGGATGTCCGACGCCGGGGTGATGGGGTACGAGCCCAGGAACAGCGGCAGGCCGGACTGCCGCGCGGCCGCGATGAGGCCGTACGACAGCGCCAGGTTGCCGGTGATGTTCCGGTACGTGCCGGCCGGCATGGCGGCCGGCTTGACCTGGTACGAGACCGCGAAGTCCTCGGTGGTCTCGCCGTAGTTCCAGCCCGCCTTGAGTGCGGCGATGTTGGCGTCGCGGATGGTCTCGCGGCTGGCGAACTTCTCTCGCAGGAACGACACGGTGCCGTCGATGGACCGTCCGTACATCCAGGACAGCAGCCCCAGCGCGAACATGTTCTTCGAGCGCGAGGCGTCCTTGCGGGACAGGTCGAACGGCGCCAGCGCCTCCATGGTGATGCCGGAGAGGTCGAGCGCGTGCACCTTGTAGGCGCTGAGGGTGTTGTCCTCGAGCGGGTTGGTGGTCCAGCCGATCTTCTTCAGCGCCCGCGGCGTGAAGTCGCCGGTGTCGACGATGATCGTGGCGCCCTTGGGGACGTCGGGCAGGTTGGCCTTGAGCGCCGCCGGGTTCATCGCCACCAGCACGTCGGGCGCGTCGCCCGGCGTGAGGATGTCGTAGTTGGCGAAGTGCAGCTGGAAGCTGGAGACGCCGGGGAGCGTGCCGGCGGGCGCCCGGATCTCGGCCGGGAAGTTCGGCAGTGTGGAGAGATCGTTCCCGAAGGAGGCGGTCTCGGCGGTGAACCGGTCTCCGGTGAGCTGCATGCCGTCACCGGAGTCGCCAGCAAATCGGATCACCACACGGTCGAGCTCGCGTACGTGCTTCACCGTCACCGGTGTCGACGCCTCCTTCAGACGGTCGGTCCCGGGGTGTCCCGGCTCGAATCCCGACCATCCATGCTACGGCGACTTTTCACAGGAGCCGTCCCAGCGTCCGAAGCGTGAGAGATGACACGTCCCCGGCGGCTCTCGACCGAGAGGACATCTGAGCGTAATCTCTACGGTCACCATCGCAGGACCCGGATCAGTTCGGAGGTCGTCAATGGTCGACACCGTCCGCACCGAGCCCACCCAGCCCCGGCGCCGTCCTCCGCTCAGATCGATCGTGATCTGGACGCTGGTCGCCGTCGTGGGCGCCATCGCCTGGGGTGTCGTCGCGCTGACCCGCGACGAGGAGATCTCGGCGCTGTGGCTGCTGGCAGCCGCCCTGGGCTCGTACGCCATCGCCTACCGCTTCTACGCCCGGTTCATCGCCCGCCGCGTGCTGAAGGCCGACGACGCCCGCGCGACGCCGGCCGAGACGCTGCGCAACGACACCGACTACCAGCCGACCGACCGGCGGGTGCTGTTCGGTCACCACTTCGCCGCCATCGCCGGCGCCGGCCCGCTCGTCGGCCCGGTGCTCGCCGCGCAGATGGGCTATCTGCCCGGCACCCTCTGGATCGTCGTAGGGGTGATTTTCGCCGGCGCCGTGCAGGACATGGTCGTGCTGTTCTTCTCGATGCGGCGCAATGGCAAGAGCCTGGGCCAGATGGCGCGCGAGGAGATCGGCGTCGTCGGCGGTGTGGCGGCGCTGGTCGGCGTCTTCACGATCATGATCATCCTGCTCGCCGTGCTGGCGCTGGTGGTCGTCAACGCGCTGGCGCACTCGGCGTGGGGCACCTTCTCGATCGCGATGACCATCCCGATCGCGCTGTTCATGGGGTTCTACCTGCGCTCGCTGCGGCCCGGCCGGGTGATCGAGACCAGCATCATCGGCGTCGGGCTGCTGTTGCTGGCGATCGTCGGCGGCGGCTGGGTCCAGGACTCCAACTGGGCCGACACCTTCACGCTGTCGCCCGAGACGCTGGTGTGGGCGCTGATCATCTACGGCTTCGTCGCGTCGGTGCTGCCGGTGTGGATGCTGCTGGCGCCGCGCGACTACCTGTCGACGTTCATGAAGATCGGGACGATCATCCTGCTCGCCGTCGGGCTGCTGCTGGCCCGGCCGATGCTGCAGAACGAGGCGATCACCGACTTCGCGTCCCGCGGCGACGGCCCGGTCTTCGCCGGCTCGCTGTTCCCGTTCGTGTTTATCACCATCGCCTGCGGCGCGCTCTCCGGCTTCCACGCGCTGATCGCCTCCGGCACCACGCCGAAGCTGATCGAGAAGGAGTCGCAGGTCCGGATGATCGGCTACGGCGGCATGCTGATGGAGTCGTTCGTCGCCATCAGCGCGCTCATCGCCGCGTCGGTCATCGACCCTGGTCTCTACTACGCGATGAACGCGCCGGCCGGCTTCCTCGGTGACTCACTGGAGTCGGCGTCACAGGCCGTCGCCAGTCTCGGGTTCTCGATCACGCCCGACCAACTGGCCGCCGCGGCCGCGTCCGTCGAGGAGTCGACGCTGGTGGCCCGCACCGGCGGCGCGCCCACGCTCGCCGTCGGCATGTCGCAGATCTTCTCCGACGGGTTCGGCGCCGGCGGGCAGGCGTTCTGGTACCACTTCGCGATCATGTTCGAGGCGCTGTTCATCCTGACGACGGTCGACGCCGGCACCCGGGTCGGGCGGTTCATGCTGCAGGACACCCTGGGCAACGTGTGGAAGCCGATGCGCGACGTGTCGTGGAAGCCGGGGCTGTGGCTGACCAGCGCGGTCGTCGTCGCGGCGTGGGGGTACTTCCTGTACGCCGGGGTCACCGACCCGCTCGGCGGCATCAACCAGCTGTTCCCGCTGTTCGGCATCGCCAACCAGCTGCTCGCCGCCATCGCGCTGACCGTCGCCACGACGATCCTGATCAAGTCGGGGCGGCTGAAGTGGGCGTGGGTGACGGGCATCCCGCTGGCCTGGGACGCCGCGGTCACGCTGACGGCCAGCTGGCAGAAGGTGTTCTCCGACGACCCCACGCTCGGGTTCTTCGCCCAGCGTGACCGGTTCTCCGAGGCGCTGGACAACGGCGAGGTGCTGCCACCGGCACGGTCGCTGGACGACATGGAGCAGGTGGTGACGAACTCCACGGTCGACGGCGTGCTGGCGGCGTTCTTCGCGCTGCTGGTCGTGATCATCATCGCCGACGCCACCCGGGTGTGCGTCAAGGCGCTGCGCAACCCGTCGGCCGCCACCAGCACCGAGGCGCCGTACGTGCGGTCGACGCTGGTGGCGCCGTCTGGGCTGATCCCGACCCGGGCCGAACGCGAGCTGATGGCGGCCGCGGCGCGCGGCGACCGGGACGGTGACCGGTGACCGCCGTGCTGGGCGCCGTCGGACGTGCGGCCGCGGGCGTGTGGTGGTACCTGCGTGAGGTCAGCGGGGAGACCGCCTACGATCGCTATGTCGAGCACAGTCGCCGGCACGACGCGGGGGCCGAGGTGCTGTCGAGGCGCGAGTTCGAGCGTCGCCGGCAGGACGACCGCGACCGGTCGCCTCAGCAACGCTGCTGCTGAGCGCGCCGGAACCCGGCCGGTCCACCGCGCGTTCACCCCGAGGGGCGTCGTGCTCGTGGTGACGGGCGCCGAGAGGTGGACGTGCAACGCAATCGTGTGAAGGCCGTGCTGCTGCTGGCGGGGCTGTCGGGTCTGGCCCTGCTGGCCGGCTCGTGGCTGGGTCCGGCCGGCCTGTTCGTGGCGGCGGTCGTGGTCGTGGGGCTGAACTGCTACGTGGTGCTGCGTTCCGACGCCATCGCGCTGCGGGCCATGCGCGCCTACCCCGTCAGCGAGGCCGAGCAGCCCGTGCTGCACCGCGTGGTGCGGGAACTGACGGCACGGGCGCGGGTGCCGATGCCGCGCCTGTACGTCAGCCCCACCCGCGCCGTGAACGCCTTCGCCACCGGCCGCGACCCCGCCCACGCCGCCGTCTGCTGCACCGAGGGCATCCTCGACCTCCTCGACGAGCGCGAGCTGCGCGCCGTCATCGGGCACGAACTGGCGCACGTCCGCCGCGGCGACACCGTCGTCTCGTCCACCGCGGGCGCCGTCGCCAGCATCGTCATGGTCGTCGGTGGCCGGGCCGGGCCGGTGGGGCGGGCGCTGCTGACGGTGCTCGGCCCGCTCGCCGCCGCCGTCGTCCGCGCCACCGTCACCCCGTCCCGCGAGTACGAGGCCGACGCCGAGGCCAGCCGCATCACCGGCGACCCGCTCGGCCTCGCCGCCGCGCTGCGCAAGCTCGACGCCAGCACCCGGCGGCTGGTGCTGCCGCCCGAGCGCGACATCGTCGCCACCAGTCACCTGATGATCGCCAGCCCGCTGCAGCAGACCGGCATCGCCAAGCTGTTCGCCTCCCACCCCCCGATGGCCGAACGGGTCGCCCGGCTGGAACAACGGGCCGGCTACCGCCGCTGAAGCGCTCGGAGCATCCATCCGAGCGAGGGAGACGGCGCATGACGCTGGCGGGCAAGCGGGTCGCGATCACCGGAGGCAGCGGCGGCATCGGCGCCGCCATCGCCGCCGAGGTGGTCGGGCGGGGCGGAACGGTGACGCTGATCGGCCGGACGGAGGCCCGCCTGAAGGAGGCGGCGGCGGACCTGGGGCCCCGGGCCTCGTACCTGGTGGCCGACGTGAGCGACGGCGCCGCGCTGGACTCCGCGCTGGAGCAGGCCGGGCCGCTGGACCACCTCGTGACCGCGGCCGCCGGCGGCGTGGCCGGTCCGTTCGCGGACGTGCCCGAGGACGCCGTCCGCGACCTCTTCGAGACCAAGTTCTGGGGGCAGTACCGCGCGGTGCGCGCGGTCCTGCCGCGACTGCCGTCCGACGGCTCCGTGCTGCTGTTCTCCGGCTTCCTCTACCGCAAGCCGGCCGTCGGCCTGTCGGCGTTCGCCGCCGTCAACGGCGCCATCGAGGGTCTGGTGAAGGCGCTGGCCGTCGAGGCGGCGCCGGTGCGGATCAACGCGCTGTCGCCCGGCCGCATCGACACCCTGGGCGGCGGCGAGCCGATGCCCGACGACGCCCGGCGCGAGTACGTGGCCATGGCCGGGCGCGAGGCCACGCTGGGCCGCATCGGGACCGCGGCCGAGGCGGCCCACGGGGCGGTGTTCCTGCTGGAGAGCAGTTACACGACCGGCGTCACCCTGGACGTCGACGGCGGCCTGCGCTGACCCGTCGAACGATGGCTGGCGGTCTACTGGCGCAGTAGCCCCAGCAGACCGCCGGCCATCAGCCGTCAGTCCCGGAACTCCTCGGCGGCGGCGGAACCGAGGTCGGGGTTGTCGGTGAAGAAGCCGTCCATGCCGGCCTCCAGGAACACCCGGATCTCACCCTCGACGTCGCCGACGGCGTTGGGGTCGGCGGACGAGCGGAACTCGGCCGGCAGGAACTGGTTCTCCCGGCGGAAGGTCCAGCCGTGCACCTCGAGCCCGGCCCGGTGCGCGTCGCGGATGACGGGGGTCGGCTGGCCCAGCGTGCCCGAGGCGGTGCGCGGGATCATGACGTTCTTCTCCAGGCCGACGCCGTCGGCGTAGCGGGCGATCGCGCGCAGCCCGGCCGCCGTCGCGAGGTCGGCGTAGGTGCGCGGGTCGCCGGCGGCGACGAGGTCGTACGGGGCGCCGCTGGAGCTGATCAGCTGGGCCAGCGGCACGTCGGTCATGCGGTCCAGCTCCTTCAGGTTGCCGGTCTCGAACGACTGCAGGATGACCGGCGCGTTCCGGTGGTCCATCCCGTTCGCCCGCAGCTGCGCGACCAGCGGCTCCTCCAACGACAGCCCGATCGAGTCGAAGTACGTCGGGTGCTTCGTCTCCGGGTAGACGCCGACCGGCTCCCCGTCGCAGGTGCGGGAGGTGCGGGCGAGGTCGAGCACCTCGTCCAGCGTCGGGATCTGGTAGAGCCCGTCGAACGCGGTGTTGGCCGGACGGGTCGCCGGGATGCGCTCCTTCGCCCGCAGCGTGCGCAGCTCGGCGAGGGTGAAGTCCTCGGTGAACCAGCCGGTGACGTTGACGCCGTCGATCACCTTGGTGGTGCGGCGCCCGGCGAACTCCGGGTGGGCCGCGACGTCGGTGGTGCCGCCGATCTCGTTCTCGTGCCGGGCCACCAGCACGCCGTCCTTCGTCGAGACGAGGTCGGGCTCGATGTAGTCGGCGCACTGCAGGATCGCGGTCTCGTACGACGCCAGCGTGTGCTCCGGCCGGTAGCCCGACGCGCCGCGGTGCCCGACGACCGCGACGCCGTCGTCGGATGGCCGGGCCGGGCGCAGGTCGACGATGGCCAGCTCGGTGTCGTCGGGGGTGCCGGTGACGCGCGCGTCGTTGCCCGGGTAGTTGTTGTCGTTGCCGATCAGCATGCGGCCGTCCTTCAGCCGCAGCACGGTCTCGAACGACTGCACCGGCAGCGCGTACGTGTCGCCCAGCCCGTAGCCCTCGCCGGCGTCGATGCCCAGCGGGTTGTCGATGCGCAGCGCGTCGAGGATCAGCGTCTTGCGCACGTAGCCGTCGCGGTCGCGGCGGTTGAGGTCGATCTCGTAGACGCGCTTGACGACCGACTGGTCACCCTCGAAGTCGTCGCGCTCGATGATCCAGAACTTCCCGCGGCTGATGGTGAACGCGTCACCGATGACGTTGGCCTCCTGGTGCGTCTGGTAGCTCCAGGTCCGGCCGGTGTAGCTGCCGCGGCGGGTGTCGAACTCGTGGATCTCGCGGCGGCGCTGGTCGGGGTCGTCGACGTACGCGCCCTCGACGATCGGGTAGAGGTACCGGCCGTCGGGCGAGGCGGCCATCGCCTCGAACCCGCGGCTGGACCGCACCAGCGGCGTCTCGCCCGGCGCGAGGTACGGGCTCTGCGGCGACTTCAGCCCGCCGGGCAGCGGGACCGGCGGCTCCAGCAGCGTGCCGTCGGCGGCGAAGTGCAGGAGGAACGGGCCGAACTCCTCGCCCACCCAGAACGTGCCGTCCTTCGCCCGGACCAGCGACTCGATGTCGAAGTCGGCGCCGGTGAGCAGCCGGTCCGCGGTGTTCTCGTGGACGATCGGGAAGTCGAGCACGTGGTCGCGGTCGTTGTACTGGACGAACCGCTCGACCTCGATCTGCCCCGAGTCGCCGTCGCCGGTGTTCCAGTCCGGCCGCACGAGGTAGTTGCGCAGCAGGAAGTCCGCCGAGTTGCCCTTCGAGCCGAACCCGTTGTCGGGCTGCGCCCAGAACGTCCCGTCGCCGTTGTCGACCATGGCCGAGAAGCCCGGGATGACCTGGCCGTCCCACGGGCCCTGGCGCCCGTTCGCCGGTGACGCCAGGGCGCCCGACGGCGGCCCTTCGGCCAGGTGGTCGGCCGACAGCGTGGCGCGGCCCTCGAGGACGGGGTGCGTGACGGAGCCGCGCCCGGGCGGCTCGTGTTCTCCGGCGGCCGCGGCTGCCGGGAGCAGCAGGGTCGCGGCGACGGCGGCCGCGACGGAACGCGCGAGTGGAGTTCTCATTCGCCGATCACAACCGCGCCCTGCGACGACGACGCGACGCCGTCGTGAACGCCGCCCGGCGCACGGCCGAAGTCCGCGCGAACGGCCGCGTCACGTCAGGTGCCTGACGAAGAACCGGTCGCCGGCGTCGCCCTCGTGCGACGGGACGCCGGTGTGCCCGCCCATGTTCGCGTGCAGCGTCTTCTCCTCGCTGCCGAAGGCGTCGAACAGGTCCAGCGCCTGCTGCCGGTCGTTGCCTTCGTCGTCCCACTGCAGCAGGACCAGCAGCGGAATGGTGACCTGCCGGGCCTCCTCGACGATGACGCGGGGCACGTAGCTCCCGGCGAACAGCACGGCGGCCGAGATGCGCGGCTCGACCACCGCCAGCCGGACGCCGATGGCGATCACCCCGCCCGCGAACCCGACCGGCCCGCCGATCCCGGGCAGCGCGAGGAGCGCGTCGAGGGTGGCCCGCCACTCCGGGACCGCCTGGTCGACCAGCGGGAGGACGAGCCGGTCGACGATCTCGTCGTCGACCGGCTCACCGGCGCGCACCGCTCGCCGCAGGTCGGCGCGGGCCTGCTCGGCGGCGGCGAAACGGGGCCGGTCGCCGCCCCCGGGGAGCTCGATGGTGGCCGCGGCGAATCCCAGCGCCGCGCAGTGCCGGGCGCGGCCCACCAGCCGCGGGTACATCTGACGCAGCCCGCCGGGGTGGCCGAGCAGGATCAGCGGGGCCGGCGCGGACGCCGCCGCGGGCGTCCACAGGATGCCGGGGATCTCGCCGAGTGTGAACTCGCGTTCGAGGACGGCGTCGTCGAGGCGTTGTTCCGACGTGAATCGCATGGTCGTGCCTTTCGGGAGGCTCGTGAACGGCGCTCCCGGACGACCTATCGCCCGGCCGTGACCCCGGAGGGGAGCACCCATGTCGATACTGCGTTCACGGGTACCACCTCCTCGTTCTCTCGCATGGCCTCCCGCAGGCTAGCAGCCGGCCGACCCGTCAGCGGTAGTTCGTGAACTGGACGGCGAAGTCGAAGTCCTGCTCGCGCAGCATGGCCATGACGGTCTGCAGGTCGTTCTTGCTCTTCGACGAGACCCGCACCTCGTCGCCCTGCACCTGGGTCTTGACGCCCTTGGGCGCGTCGTCGCGGATGGCCTTGGTGATCTTCTTCACCTGGTCCTGGTCGAGGCCGTCCTGCAGGGTGGCGTTGATCTTGTAGACGGTGCCGGACGCGCGCGGCTCGCCGGCGTCGAGCGCCTTCAGTGAGACCTTGCG
This sequence comes from Jiangella alba, assembly GCF_900106035.1. Taxonomy (GTDB): domain Bacteria; phylum Actinomycetota; class Actinomycetes; order Jiangellales; family Jiangellaceae; genus Jiangella; species Jiangella alba. Next base: position 175,372 of record NZ_FNUC01000004.1, on the reverse strand, counting down.
CTTGATCAGCTTGTCCTTGAAGACGTCGAGCACGGCGTTGACGCGGTCTTCGGCGGACGCCTCCATCTCGACGCCCAGTTCGCCCTGCCAGCGGATCGAGGCGCCGGTGCCACGGAAGTCGAACCGCTGCGCGATCTCCTTCGAGGCCTGGTTCAGCGCGTTGTCCACCTCCTGCCGGTCGACCTTGCTCACCACGTCGAACGACGACTCGCTAGCCACGACGGCTCCTTCTGGATCTCTCGAGCCCGAACCGATTGTCCGGCGCCCTCCGCACTGATGTATTCTCTCACCGGTCCCAGCCAATGGCGGGGAACCACCCGGCAGGTTGCCCGAGCGGCCAAAGGGAGCTGACTGTAAATCAGCCGGCACAGCCTACGCAGGTTCGAATCCTGCACCTGCCACGCCTCTCGAGGACAGTGAGTGCACGTCCCGGCCCGCCGGTTCGGGACGTGAACTCCGCAGCCGAACGGCCGATTTCGCACCACGGCCCCAGGTTGTGTACCCTCAACTGGCGCACGCCCCAATAGCTCAGTCGGCAGAGCGTCTCCATGGTAAGGAGAAGGTCTACGGTTCGATTCCGTATTGGGGCTCTGGTGAGGCTGCGCCGTTTGCGCGGCGCCGACTCCCCTCGGCGGGGTAGCTCAGGTGGTTAGAGCAAACGGCTCATAATCGTTGTGTCGCGGGTTCGAATCCCGCCCCCGCTACCACCAGCCCGGCCGTCACACCCGCACGATTGGGTGCGACACGACCAGGTCGGGTACCCTTGCACGGTTCCGACGATCCAGACGTCCCCGAAAGAGGCACCCGTGGCCGCCAAGAGCGCTGACATCCGTCCCAAGATCACCATGGCCTGCACGGAGTGCAAGGAGCGCAACTACATCACCAAGAAGAACCGGCGCAACGACCCCGACCGGCTCGACTTGAAGAAGTTCTGCCCGCGCTGCCGCACCCACACCGTCCACCGCGAGACCCGCTGACGCGTTCGCGTCCGGCTCGTGGCCAGGGTCTCCCGTCGGAGCCCGGCTCTGGTGACGGTAAGTTCAACGCATGCCCATTGATCCTTCGGTCGTCGGACGGGTCTACCCTCCCCAGATCTACGAAGTGAGCCGGGAGAAGATTCGCGAGTTCGCGGAGGCCATCGGCGACGCGAACCCGGCGTACGTCGACACCGCAGCCGCGCGCGGCTACGGGCACGACGATGTCGTCGCGCCGCCCACCTTCGTGATGATCATCGTGATGAACGGCTTCGACCTGCTGATGAAGGACCTCGGTATCGAGTTCGCCCGGGTCGTACACGTCGACCAGCGCTTCACCTACTCCCGGTCGCTGCCGGTGGGCAGCCGGGTCGAGGCGACCACGCGGCTCGACGGCGTCCGCGCCGTCGCCGGCAACGACCTGCTGAAGATCCGCACCGAGGTCCAGGACGCCGACGGCACCGACGTCTGCCTGTCCGAGGCCACGCTGCTGGTGCGCCCCGAGGACTCCGACGGAGGAGCCAGTGACTGAGCGGGTGACCGAGCAGCTGGCCGTCGGCGACGTCGTCGCCGACCAGACGTACTGGATCACCCGCGAGAACCTGGTCCGGTACGCCGGTGCGTCCGGCGACTTCAACCCGATCCACTGGAACGAGCGGGTGGCCAAGTCCGTCGGGCTGCCGGGGGTCATCGCCCACGGTCTGCTGACCATGGGGCTGGCCGGCCGGCTGCTCACCGACTGGCTGGGCGACCCCGCCGCGGTGGTCGAGTACGGCGTCCGCTTCGCCCGCCCGGTGGTCGTCCCCGACGACGACACCGGCGTCGCGGTGCGCGTGGCCGCCATCGTCACCGACGTCCGCGACGACGGCCTGGTGGCGCTCGAACTGACCGTCAAGGTCGACGAGCAGAAGGTGCTCACGCAGGCCCGGGCGCTGTGCCGGCTGCCGGCCGACCGGCCGTCGAGCTCGTAGCGACGAGGCCGCGATGCGCGAACTGACCGACGTCGCCCTCTCCGGCCTGACCACGCTGCGGCTGGGCGGGCCGGCCAAGCGCGTCGTCGAGGCCACCACCGAGGACGAGCTGATCGGCCTGGTCCGCGACTGCGACGAGCGCGGCGAGCCGGTGCTGGTGGTCGGCGGCGGTTCCAACCTGGTCGTCGACGACGCCGGCTTCGACGGCACGGTGGTGCTGGCCGGCACCCGCGGCATCGACGTCGACGCGAGCGCCTCCTGCGACAGCGGCGCGCTCGCCGCCTGCGGAGGGGTCCTGCTGACGGCCGCCGCCGGCGAGCCGTGGGACGACCTCGTCGCGTACACCGTCGCGAACGAGTGGCCCGGCATCGAGGCGCTGTCCGGCATCCCCGGCCTGGTCGGCGCCACCCCCATGCAGAACGTCGGCGCCTACGGCCAGGAAGTGGCGCAGACGGTCTGGACGGTGCGCACCTACGACCGCCAGGACCGCCGCGTCCGCACGTTCGCCAACGCCGACTGCCGCTTCGCCTACCGCGACAGCCGGTTCAAGGGCTCCGAGCGCTACGTCGTCCTCACCGTCAGCTACCAGCTGCGCGAGGGCGGCCTCGGCATGCCGGTCCGCTACGCCGAGCTGGCCCGCGGGCTCGGCGTCGAGGTGGGCGGGCGCGCGCCGATCGCCGCGGTGCGCGACACCGTCCTCGCCCTGCGCGCCGGCAAGGGCATGGTGCTCGACGCCGCCGACCACGACACCTGGAGCGCCGGGTCGTTCTTCACCAACCCGGTGCTCACCGAGGCGCAGGCGGCGGCGCTGCCCGACGGCGCGCCGCGGTTCCCGGCCGGCGACGGCCTGGTGAAGTCGAGCGCGGCGTGGCTGATCGAGCACGCCGGGTTCGGCCGCGGCTACGACGGCGGCCGCACCGACGTCTCGCTGTCGACCAAGCACACGCTGGCGCTGACGAACCGCGGCGACGCCAGCACGGCCGACCTCCTCGGCCTCGCCCGCGAGGTGCGCGACGGCGTCCGCTCCGCCTTCGGCGTCGAGCTGGTGCCTGAGCCGATGCTCGTCGGCTGCTCCCTCTAGATGAGTGAGTCCGATTGATCGTTAGTGGTCGTAGGCGATCAGGGATCGTTTGGCTTGGGTGCCGGTGTGCCAGTTGTGCCAGATCGCGGTGGCGAGGGCGAGTAGTCGTGCGGCGATGCGGGCGTGGACTCCGTTCAGGGTGCGGGCGCCGTGTTCCTCGAGGGTGAGCTGACCTTTCAGGGTGTCGAAGACGGCTTCGATCCATTGGCGGACCCGGGCCAGTTTGCCCCGTCTGGTCGGTTCGTCTTTGCGGTCGGGCCGGATCAGGTGCGCGCCCAGGCTGGTGACGAACTGGTCGAAGTCGCGCCCGGCGAACCCTTTGTCGGCGAGGATGACCTGCCCGGACGCGACGAGGTGGTGGTCGTGGTCGAGGAGCGCCCGGGCGGCGTCGCGTTCGCCGATCTTGGGGTTGGCCAGACCCCAGATGATCGGCATGCCCTCGGCGGTGGTGACCAGGTAGAGCCGGAATCCCCAGAAGAACCGCGAGTGACTGGCGCAGTAGCCGTAACCGGCGTGCCCGGCCAGGTCCGAGCGCTTCACCGTCTCCCGCGACGCCGCGCACGGCAGCGGGGTGGAATCCAGCAGCCGCAGATCGTCGTGCCAGGACGGCGTGTCCCGGGCCAGTTCGGTGATGACCGCGGCGAGCAGCCCTCCCAAGGACCGGAGTCGTTTGCCGTATCCAGACTGGCCGGGCAGGTAGGGGAACAGTCCGCCCAGCCGGGCGCGCGCAAACCGGACCCACCGCCGTTCCGACGCCACGCCGAGCAGCTGCTGCGCCACCGCCAGGGTGATCAGTTCACCGTCGGACAGCCCCGGCTTGCGGCCCGGCCGGTGATCACGCGACCACCCCAACACCGGGAAGACACGATCCTCGACATGGACATAGAGTGCGGTCAGGAGGGCGTCAAGATCATTGCTCACACACTGATCCTCGACGCCCTCCACCCATGTCTATCGACAGCGACACACCCACAAGATCAATAGGACTCACTCATCTAGGGTGTGGCTCCCAAGTCCATGGCCTACTGCGCGACGCCCAGGCGGCGCCTCGCGGCGTTCTCGTCAGTCGTCATAGAACCCCGCTATGACTTCCTCGTCGGCCTTGCGAGGCATCCACCTGGACGCCGCTCGCTACGGCCGAGACTTGGGGGACACACCCTAGCCGGCGCGGAAGACGGCGTCCGGGTCGTAGCGGCGCCTGATCTTGCGCAGGCGGGCGGCGTTGGCGCCGTAGTAGGCGAGCTCCGGGTCGGCGAGGCCGCGGTCGGCGAAGTTCGCGTAGACGCCGCCGGTGCCGTATGGGCCGAGGGTGTCGCGCATGGCGCCGGTCCAGCCGCGGGCCGTGGCGTCGGCGTCGGGCGTGAGGGCGATGTGGTGGACGACGTAGCGGGCGCCGCGGTGCGGGAAGGCGGTCGCGCCGGGGGCGACGTCGGAGTCGCCGCCGCCCCAGGGCATGAAGCCGACCTCGCGTTCGGCCGGACCGGCCGCGAACAGCGCGAGCAGCGCGCCCACCGCGTCGTCGGGCAGCGTCGTCTCGAAGAACTCCGAGGTGGCGTAGAGATGACGGGACGGGTCGGGGGTGTCGATGGCGCCGGCGAGGTCGCGGGCGGAGTCGAGGTAGGACAGCTCGGCGGCCTCGACGCGGACCGGTGCCGGCAGGCCGTCGCAGAGCTGGTCGAGCGCCGCGCGGGTCTCGGCCTCGGTGCCGGCCATCGCGCCGTGCAGCGCCACCTCGGCGGGGTAGAGGCCGGCCTCGGCGCACAGCCGGGCGGGCGCGTCGACGGCGCGGTCGAGCCAGGCGCGCAGCACGTCGGCGGCCGCGGCCAGCGGCCAGGTGTAGCGGAAGTTCGTCATCAGCGGCGCGGGAACCGTGCGGAACCGCATCGACGTCACCACGCCGAGGCCGCTGGTCCCGCCGCCGCGCAGCGCCCAGAACAGGTCCGGTTCGTGGTCGTCGTCGGCCACCACCGCCGCGCCGTCCGCCGTGACGACCTCGGTCCGGACCAGCTGGTCGCAGGTCAGCCCGTGCCGGCGGCTGAGCATGCCCCACCCGCCGCCGAGCGTCAGCCCGCTGACACCGACCGTCGGGCAGGTCCCGGTCGGCATCGCCCGGCCGTGCGCGCCGAGCGCCTCGACCAGCGCGGCCAGCCGCACCCCGCCGCCGACGACGACGTGGTCGCCGTCGACCTCGACGGAGTCCATCGGGGACACGTCGATCACCAGGCCGGTCGTCGAGGACAGGCCGGCCGCGCAGTGCCCGCCGGACCTGACGGCGATCGGCAGCGCCTCGCGGCGGGCGTACTCGACGGCGACGGCGACCTCGGCGGCGTCACGGCAGCGCAGCACGGCGACCGGCACCGGGACGCCGTCGTGCGCCGTGAACGGCCGCGGCGAGGCGGCGGCGTCGAAGCCCGGATCGCCGTGGCGGAGCAGCTCGCCGGCGCTCATGCCTGCCCCACCCGCAGCGTGTAGAGGTCGCAGCGGTCGCCGTCGATCGTCGTCTGGGTCCAGAACGCGAAGCCGAGCTTGCCGGCGACCCGCTTCGACGGGCCGTTCCCCGGATCGATGATCGCCAGCAGCTCGCCGGTGTACGTCCGGCCGGCGTGCTCCAGCAGCGCCGCGCCGGCCTCGGTGGCGTACCCGAGGCCGCGTGCCTCCGGCACGAACCGGTACCCCCACTCCAGCCGGTCCCGGCCGTCGATCTCGATGTGGTCGACGCCGGTGTAGCCGACGACGCGGCCGGTGGCCCGCTCGACCACCGGCTGCTTGCCGAACGGGATCGTCCGGCAGACGTCGGCCATGTGGTCGAAGCGGGCACCGGCCTGCTCCGGGGTGAGGACCGCCGGCGCGAACGCCATGAAGGCCTCGTCCTGGAAGAGTTCGAGGAACCGGGCACGGTCGGTCTCCTGGGGCGGTCGCACCAGCAGCCGGTCGGTCGTCACGCCGTCGGTCATCGGCACATCTTAGGGTGGGTCTCCCGGGTCCATGGCCTACTGCGCGACGCCCAGGCGGCGCCTCGCTACGTTCTCGTCAGTCGTCATAGAACCCCGCTATGACTCCCTCCTCGGCCTTGCGAGGCATCCACCTGGACGCCGCTCGCTACGGCCGAGACCCAGGAGACACACCCTCAGTGCGCTCCAGCACCACCACCGGGATCGTGCGCGGCGTCCGCTCCTCGTACGCGAGGTACACCGGGGCGAGCGTCGTCATGAGCGCCCAGAGCCGGCGCCGCTCCGCGCCCTGCGCCGTCCGCGCCGTCGCGGTGAACCGCTCGCCCCTGACCTGCACCTCGACGACGGGGTTGGCGGCGAGGTTGCGGTACCAGGACGGGTGCGTCGCGGTCACCGCCGACCCGGACGCGACCAGCACGTACCGGTCGCCGTCGGTGCCGTAGAACATGGCGTTGCGGTAGCGCCGCCCGCTGGTCCGGCCGGTCACCGTCAGCACCAGGTTCGGCACGCCGCCCTCGAGGTGGCCGTCGCGGCCGTCGGTGGCGAGGTAGCGGCGCACGTGCTCGGCCACCGACCGGTCCGGGCTGTCCACGACGTCGCCGCTCATACCGTCACCTCCGCTGCGACGACGTCGGCGGCCGGACGGCGACGGCGGCGCAGGCCGGACGCGGTGACGACGACGCCGATCAGGGCGGCGGCCAGGGGGACCAGCAGCGCCGTCCGGAACGCGTCCAGGTCCGCGCCGGCGGGCCCGCTGCTGCCGACGACCACCGCCGTCACGACGGCCAGGCCGAGCGCCGACCCGAACTGGAACGACGTCGTCAGGACGCCGCTGGCCAGCCCCTGTTCCTCCGCGGCGACGCCGTCGGTGGCGGCGATCGTCAGCGGCCCGTAGCCCAGGGCGAACGCGGTGCTCAGCACGAGGAACGACGGCAGCATGGCGGCGTACGTCCAGTCCGCGCCGACCCGCAGGAACAGCGCGTACGCCACGGCGGCCAGCACCAGCCCGGCCACGATCACCGTCGCGTTGCCGAACCGGCGCACCAGCACCGGCGTCAGCGTCGGCGCGAGGATCGCGTCCAGTCCGAGCACCATCAGCGCGAGTCCCGTCTGCGTCTCCGACCAGCCGCGGTACTCCTGCAGGTAGAGCACGGCGATGAACTGGAAGCCGACGAACCCGCCGACCAGCAGCATCGCGCCGGCGTTGGCCCGCAGCAGCGGCGCGGAGCGCAACAGCCCGAGCCGCAGCAACGGCGTGCGGGATCGCCGCTCGATCGTCACGAACAGCGCCAGCAGCGCCAGCCCGGCGGCCGCCGTCGTCACCGTCGAAGCGGGCTCCACGTCGGGCAGCATGACGACGGTGTAGACGAGCAGCAGCATGGCGCCCGTGAGGCTCAGCGTGCCGCCGACGTCGTACCCGCCGCCGGTCCGCGCCGCCGGGGTGTCGTGCGGGATCAGCCGCACCGCCGCCGCCAGGATGACCGCGGCCATGATGACGGGGGCGAAGAACACCCAGCGCCAGTCGATCGACGTCAGCAGCCCGCCGGTGACCATGCCCAGCGAGAAGCCGCCGGCCGCGATGCCGGCGTAGACCAGCAGCGCACGGGTCCGCAGCGGGCCTTCGGGGAACGTCGTCGTGATGATCGAGAGGCCGGCCGGGGTCATGAAAGCCGCCGCGACACCGGTGACGAACCGCGCGAGGATCAGCAGCCAGCCGTCGGTGGCCAGGCCGCCGAGGCCGGAGAAGAGCAGGAAGACGGTGAGCCACAGCACGAACATCCGGCGCCGGCCGAGCAGGTCCGACGCGCGCCCGCCGAGCAGCACGAAGCCGCCGTAGCCGAGCACGTACGCGCTCACCACCCACTGCAGCGAGGTCGTGGACAGGCCGAGGTCGGCCCGGATCGAGGGGAGCGCGACGCCCATCATCGAGACGTCGATGCCTTCGAGGAAGATCGCGCTGCTGAGCACGAGCAGGATGGCCCAGCCGCGACCGGTGAGCCGGTCGGCGGGTGCCGTCGGGGTTGGCACGGGAAGCGCTCCTTCATGGTTATCGAACCGAGGGTCGGTTCCTTCTTGTAACTGATCGCATCTTCCGGCACTATGGCTGACCATGGAAGAAGGCACTTCGAAGTCACCCGGGCACCCTCAGGGAACCGACGACTGCCAGCAGTGGGACCCGCGCGAAGACTGCGACGTCCGGCAGATCCTCGACCGCATCGCGGACAAGTGGTCGCTGCTCGTCATCGCCCTGCTCGACGGCCGCAGCCTGCGCTTCACCGAGCTGCGCCGCCGCATCGACGGCGTCAGCCAGCGCATGCTGACGGTCACCCTGCGCCAGCTGGAGCGCGACGGCCTGGTCCGCCGCACCGTGCACCCCGTCGTGCCGCCGCGGGTCGACTACGAGCTGACGCCGCTCGGCGCCACCCTGCACGACACCATCGAGGCGCTGGTCCGCTGGACCGAGGACCACCAGCAGGAGATCGCCGCCGCGCGCGACGCGTACGACCAGCGCGCCGCGGCCGCCGCCGAGCTCGTCGACGCCTGAGGTTCCTGCCCGGAACGGGGTGCGCGGGCGCCCGCCGATGTGGCAGACTCTGCGCTCGTGATCGCCATGCCGACCCGCACCGCCGTCCCGGCGGTCCTCGGCATGTCCTGCTGTTGTCGCTGTCGCTGAACCTCACCCGCGACCCGACCACCCTCGGGGCCGTTCGCCGGCTCCGTCACCACAGCAGGCAGGAATGTTCTCGAACCCCTCGCCCCTCCGCGGGCGCACCGTCCTCGTCCTCCACGCCCACCCCGACGACGAGGCGATCTTCACCGGCGTGACGATGCGCCGCCTGGCCGACGCCGGGGCGCGGGTCGTGCTGGTCACGGCCACGCTCGGCGAGCTGGGCGAGGTGCACGTGCCGCTGTCGCCCGGCGAGACGATGGCGCAGCGGCGGGTCGCCGAGCTGGAGAGCGCGGCGGCCCTACTGGGTGTGCAGCGACTGGTGCTGCTCGGCGCCCGCGACTCCGGGCTGCCCGGCGCCGCCGACAACGTCCACCCCGACGCCCTCGCCGCGGCCGACCCCTCGCGCGTCGCCCGGCGTATGGCCGACCTGATCGACGAGGAGTCCGCCGAGGCCCTCGTCCACGACGACGGCCGCGGCATCTACGGGCACCCGGACCACCTGGCGGCGCACCGCATCGGCGCGGCGGCCGCCCGGCTGACCGGCGTCACCGCCTACCAGTCCACCGTCGACCGCGACCACCTGCACGACCGCGTCACCCGGTCGCACCTCATCCACGCCGCCGCCGAGGCGACCGGCCTGCCGTTCGGCGTCCCGTCCGCCGACGTCGCGCTGCGCATCGGGGCGACGGCGGGGGAGCTGGCGGTCAAACGGGCCGCCATCGCCGTGCACGCCAGCCAGGTCAGCGCCGAGTCGCTCGGCCACGCCGGCTTCGACGAGGCGTACGGCTACGAGTGGTACCTGCGGTCGGGCGCCAGTTCTGGGATCTTGGACGAGCTGGCTCTTCCGGCCGTGGTCGGTGCGCCGGCGTAGGAGCATGCGGTTGGGTGTGGCGCAAGAGGGACCATGTTTCCATGATCATGTTCGGTTGCGGCGTGTGAGCGACCGCTAGGGGACATGATCACGACGCCCCGCACCGCAGCGGACGGGGAGGCGCCACACCTCCGCAGAACCTCAGGACGCCAACCAGGCGTCGACGCCTTCGAGGAGGACCTTGCGGACGTCGGACGGGGCGGACGAGCCCTCGATCGAGCCGCGGGCGAGCTCGGCGAGGTCGGCGTCGGAGAAGCCGTGCACGTGCCGCGCGGTCTCGTACTGGTCCAGCAGCCGCGACCCGAACAGCAGCGGGTCGTCGGCGCCGAGCGCCACCCGCGCTCCCGCGTCGGCCAGGGCGCGCAGCGGTACGTCGGCGGGCGTCGGGTAGACGCCGAGGCTGACGTTGGACGCGGGGCAGACCTCGAGGGTGGTCCGCGCGTCGACGATGCGGGCCAGCAGCGCGGGGTCCTCCACCGAGCGGATGCCGTGCCCCAGCCGGTCGGCGTGGAGGTCGTCGAGGCAGGCACGGGCGCTGCCGGGGCCGCGCAGCTCGCCACCGTGCGGGACGGAGATGAGGTCGGCCCGGCCGGCGATGGCGAAGGCGGGCGCGAACTCCGCGATGACGCCGCGCCGCTCGTCGTTGGAGAGCCCGAACCCGACCACGCCGCGACCCGCGTACTGGACGGCGAGCCGGGCCAGCGTGCGGGCGTCGAGCGGGTGCCGGGTCCGGTTCGCCGCGATCACCACGGCGATCCCGACCCCCGTCGACGCCGACGCGACCCGCGCCGCGTCGAGCACGAGGTCGGTGAACGCGGTGATGCCGCCGAACCGGCCGCCGTAGCCTGACGGGTCGACCTGGATCTCCAGCCAGCCGGACCCCTCGGCCGCCTCGTCCTCGGCCGCCTCGGTGACCAGCCGCCGCACGTCGCGCTCCGTCCGCAGCACCGACCGGGCGAGGTCGTACAGCCGCTGGAACCGGAACCAGCCCTTCTCGTCGGCCGCCGACAGCAGCGGCGGCCAGTCCTCGCGCAGCGAGTCGGGCAGCCGCACGCCGTGCTCGTCGGCGAGGTCGAGCAGCGTCGCGTGCCGCATCGAGCCGGTGAAGTGCAGGTGCAGGTGCGCCTTGGGCAGGGCCCGCAGGTCGCGAAGGGCTGGTCCGGTCACCGCCGCGAACTCAGCCGAGCAGCCGCTGGATGCGCCCGACGCCCTCGGCGAGATCGTCGTCGCCCAGGGCGTACGAGAGCCGCAGGTAGCCGCTCGGGCCGAACGCCTCGCCCGGCACCACCGCGACCTCGGCCTCCTCGAGGATGAGCTCGGCCAGCTCGGCGCTGGTCTTCGGCGTGCGCCCGGCGATGGTGCGGCCGAGCACGTCCTTCACCGACGGGTACGCGTAGAACGCGCCCTCGGGCTCGGGGCAGAAGACGCCGTCGATCTCGTTGAGCATCGACACCATGGTGCGGCGGCGACGGTCGAAGGCGGCCCGCATCTCGGCGACGGCGGAGAGGTCGCCGGAGACGGCGGCCAGCGCGGCCCGCTGCGCGACGTTGGAGACGTTGGACGTGGCGTGCGACTGCAGGTTGCCGGCCGCCTTGATGACGTCCTTCGGGCCGATCATCCAGCCGACCCGCCAGCCCGTCATGGCGTAGGTCTTGGCCACGCCGTTGACGACGACGCAGGTGTCGGCCAGCTCGGGCACCTCGACCACGATGGACGAGAACGTGGCGTCGCCGTAGACGAGGTGCTCGTAGATCTCGTCGGTGACGACCCACAGGCCGTTGGCGTGCGCCCACCGGCCGATCTCGCGGACCGTCTCGGGGGAGTACACGGCGCCGGTGGGGTTCGACGGCGACACGAACAGCAGCACCTTGGTGCGCGGCGTGCGGGCCGCCTCGAGCTGCTCGACGCTGACGCGGTAGCCGGTGGTCTCGTCGGCCAGCACCTCGACGGGGACGCCGCCGGCCAGCGCGATGGACTCGGGGTACGTGGTCCAGTACGGCGTGGGCAGCAGCACTTCGTCGCCGGGATCGAGCAGCGCCGCGAAGGTCTCGTAGACGGCCTGCTTGCCGCCGTTGGTGATGAGCACCTGGCTCGGCTCGACCTGGTAGCCGGAGTCGCGCAGCGTCTTCGCCGCGACGGCCTCCTTCAGCTCGGGCAGGCCGCCGGCCGGGGTGTAGCGGTGGTTGCGGGGGTCGCGGCAGGCCTCGACCGCGGCCTCGACGATGTAGTCGGGCGTCGCGAAGTCGGGCTCGCCGGCCCCGAAGCCGATGACCGGCCGGCCCGCCGCCTTGAGCGCCTTCGCCTTCGCATCGACCGCGAGCGTGGCCGACTCGGCGATGGCGGCGATGCGGGCAGAGACGCGGGGGCGGGCGCCGGCGGGCGCAGGCGGGGTCATGCCGTTCATCTTGGCATCACCTCGCCGCGCCGCGCCAAGGGGTTGCGCCGATTGGACGAGTCAGCGCCGCTTGCCGCTCACGGCGGCGTAGTAGGCGCTCGACTCGGGCCGGTACAGCAGGTACAGGATGTACGCCGCCAGCGCGATGGTCAGCACGTTGATGATGAGGTTGAGGCCGCCGCCACCGCTGAGCGAGAACAGCGTGAACAGGATGTTCAGACCACCGAGCACGGTGGCGACCACCCGGGCCCACGACTTGCCGGCCTTGTTGGCGTAGGCCATCCACAGCCACAGCGCGGCGCCGAGCAGGCCGACCACGACGCCCACCCCGACGATGAGGTTGGCGGCGGCGTCGACGTCGTCAGCGCTGAGGCTGCTGTCGTTGTCGCGGATCGCGTCGCGAATGGAGTCGCGCGCCAGCAGTGTGAACAGCAGGCCGAGCACCGACAGGCCGGCGCCGACGTACATCAGGATGGCGGCGCGGCGGATCGACTGCGGCGGCTCGGACGGCGGCGCGGGTTCGCCCCAGGCGGAGGCACCCCCGTCGACCGGCCCGCTCCACGCCGGCGGCCCGCTGGGCGGCGGCGTGGCCCCCCACGGCTGCTCCGGCGGCCGGCCCTGGCCCGACTGCGCATACGGGTTCTCGTCCTCGCCCGGACCGGATCCCGGCGGAGGGGTGGTGCCACTCATGGTCGATTCTCCATCGTCGTCGGGTGCCTTTCTGGCGCACCTTAGCTGGTCGGAGGGTGTTGACGCAGGAACCAGCGCCGCGAATCGGGCCGGTACAACAGCCAGATCACGGCGGCGCCGACCACCGCGATGAGAACGCTCACCACGTTGTAGGCGTCGAACCGCGGCGAGCCGGCGAGCGTCGCCGCGACGGCGGCCACGTACAGGACCGCGAAGAACGTCGCCGCCCGCCGGGCCCGCCGGCTGCCGTGGGCGCAGTAGCGGGCCACCAGCAGCCAGATCGCGGCGACGACGAAGAGGTACACGACGTACGAGCCGCGGGCGCTGGTGCCGGACGAGGTGTCGAGGACGTCCTCGTACGCGTCGGGGTCGATCAGCCGCAGCAGGCCGAGCACAGCCGTCAGGGCGGCGCCGGCGTACATGAGGCGCACGGCGAGGACGACGTCGCGGGGCGGCCGCAGCCGCTCGGCGCTGCCGGTCTTGGGCGGGTCCGCCGTACCGCTCATGCCGTTCTCCGTCCGGTCGCGGGCCTCTGTATCGACAGTAGAGACCCGTGACCGACGGCGCCAGCGATCAGCGGCCCCTCGGCGGCACCGCCGGGCAGCGGCGCAGGTCCAGGTCGGCGCTCTGGCCGCGCTCGATCGTCACCTGCTGGCTGTGCACGACCCGGCCGGAGCGGTTGCGGCAGGACACCGTCCAGCTCTCCGGCAGCCGCGCGGACTCGTACTGGCTGGGCCGCGGCGACGGCTGGACGTGCCACTCGAACCGTCCGCTCGCCGGGACCGTCAGCGTCGATGAGAGCTCGACCGGCGTCGACAGGACCGCGCCCGCCACCGGCGACGAGTCGACGACGACGTCCTTGGCGATGGTCAGCTCGATGCCGGGCTTGGCCCGCCCCGTGAGCACCGAGTGCAGCGCCGGGTCGGCGGCCGCGTCCCAGGCGATCAGCAGCGCCTCGCGCATGCTGGACCCGGGGTAGCTGCCGGTGCCGAAGTACTGGTCGACGACGTACTCGTACGGCGGGTGGAACCGCGCCAGCCCGTCGTGGCCGGGCGTCATCTCCGTCGTGAACCCGAAGATCCCGGCGGTGTAGAAGGCGTTCTGCTCGGCGACGCCGCTGGCCTCGTAGTAGATCTCCGGCCATGGCCCGGCCGGCCAGTCCAGCGCGGCGCCCAGCTCCTGGGCCAGCGCGTCGTACGCCTCGACGTCGGCCGGCACCGGCTCCAGCGGCGAGCTGGGGGCGCGCAGCAGCCGGCCGTCCGGCGAGTGGTTGTGCACCGCGACGGTGACCTGGTGGGCGGCGGTCAGTTCGGCGATGTTGCGGATCTCCGGCTCGGAGTACGGCGCCTCGCCGTAGTGGTTGCTGGCCGTCTGGCTGCCGCTGGACCCGGGCCCGCCCCAGAACGGCGCGTAGTTGCGGTTGAGGTCGACGCCGCGGCCGGCGTTGACGGGGTCGGCGCACTGCTCGTACGTGGGGACGGCGCCGTGCGCCACCCGGCAGTTCTTCCGTTTCTGCTCGTTGACGAGGCTGCGCGACAGCTCGTAGCCGTCCGGGTTCACCGCCGGCACCACGATCATCGTCGTGCTGTCGAGCAGCCGCGTGACGCGCTCGTCGGCGCCGTCGTGCTGCAGCACGTCCCACGCGAACTCCAGCGTGACCTCGGCGGTCGGCCACTCGCGCGCGTGGTGCACGCCCGTGGTGAGGAACACCGGCTCGCCGGACGGCGCGTGCACGTCGCGGGAGATCTCGACGCCGTACACGGTGCGGCCGAGCAGCGTCGGGTGCGGCAGCGCGAACCGGCGCACGAGGTCCGGGTGGGCCGCCTCCAGCTCGGCCAGCTCGGCCTCGATCTCGTCCAGCGTGCGGTACGACACCCGCCCGGTCGGCAGCTCGGACGTCGCCGCCGTCGCCTCGGCGCGCTCCTCGGCGGCGCGGGTCGCCTCCTGCGCGAGCGCGGCCGGCGACCGGTCGTGGTCGACGACGACCGGGTCGAAGCCGGCGGCGCGCAGGGCCGCCGCCTCGGCGTCGTCGTAGAGGAACAGCTCGGCGCCGCTCTCGTCGGCGTCGACGACGTCCAGGCCGAGGCCGAGCAGCCGGCGGCGGTCGTCGTCGGTGCCCGCCTCGACGCGGACGACGGTGACCTCCGCACCGGGCAGGGTGGCCGACGGTGCGGGGCGGCCGGCCGCGACCGGCCCGGCGAAGAGCGCTCCGGCCAGGCCGAGCGCGAGCGCGCCGGCGGCGAGACGGACGGGGACGGTCGCTGTGGCCACGGGCTGCCTCCCGGTCGACGGCAGGTGACATCTCGCTCGAATCGTGATCATTCCGTCGCGCCCGGGCGGCGGTCAAGGAACGGACCGAGGGGTGATCTCGTTATGACCTTCGTGGTGGTGAAGAGCGCTCTCCGCAGCGAGTTCGACCAGGACGCCCCTCACCCCGTACACTCTCACTCTTGGGTGGTCGCCGGACCCCCAGCCGAAGCGTGCCCGCACCTCACTGGCTGGAACCGTCGCGTCCATTCGAAGGGCAGTAGCTCAATTGGTAGAGCACCGGTCTCCAAAACCGGCGGTTGGGGGTTCAAGTCCCTCCTGCCCTGCGAGGTCGCCACACCCAGCGGCCTGACGTTGTTCCAGAGTCAGCGAGGTAGCACGTGACGGAGACCAGCGGCAAGACCGCTACACCCGAGCGTCCGCGTTCGCCCCGGCGCCGCGGGCCGTTCGCCCGGCTGTCGCTCTGGATCCGCCAGGTCGTGGCCGAGCTGCGGAAGGTCGTCTACCCGACTCGCAAGCAGCTGCTGACGTACACGGCCGTCGTGCTCGTCTTCGTGGCGATCATGATCGCCACCGTCTCGCTGCTCGATCTGGGCCTGGGCTGGGCGATGTTCAAGGTCTTCGGCTGATCGATCCCGTGGTCAGCCGCACCCAGGAGGAAGAAGCGCACACCGTGTCCGAGCACGAGTCGACCATCGACGACGCCGAGACCGAGGAGTCGCCCGCGGGCGAGACCGGTCCGGTCGAGGCTGCCACCGACGCCGAGTCCACTGAGGACGACGCCGTCGGCAGCGACGAGTCCGAGGGCGACGCCGCCGAGGACGACGCCGCCGGCAGCGACGAGGCCGAGGAGGCCGACGACGCCGAAGAGGCCGAAGAGGCCGACCCGCTGGCCGAGTTCCGCCGGGTGTTGCGCGCCAAGCCGGGTGAGTGGTTCGTCGTCCAGACCTACTCCGGTATGGAGAACCGGGTCCGGGCCAACCTCGAGAACCGCATCGGCAGCCTCAACATGGAGGACTACATCTTCGAGATCGAGGTCCCGACCGAAGAGGTCGCCGAGATCAAGAACGGCCAGCGCCGCCTGGTGAAGCGCAACCGCTTCCCCGGCTACGTGCTCGTGCGCATGGACATGACCGACGAGTCGTGGTCCGCGGTCCGCAACACCCCGGCCGTCACCGGGTTCGTCGGGCACGCGCACCAGCCCATCCCGCTGGGCCTCGACGAGGTCGAGCGGTGGCTCGCCCCGCAGGTGGCCGAGCAGGCCAAGCCGGCCGAGGAGAAGAAGCAGGTCGAGGTCGTAGACTTCCAGGTCGGCGACTCCGTCATGGTGGTCGACGGGCCGTTCGCCACCCTGCACGCGACCATCAACGAGATCAACGCCGACTCCCAGAAGATCAAGGGACTGGTCGAGATCTTCGGCCGCGAGACCCCCGTCGAGCTCTCGTTCAACCAGATCCAGAAGCTCTGACGGTCCCCGCGCGCGCCGTCCGGCGCACATGGGACAGCATCACCATCACGACAAGGACCCGAGGAATGCCAGCGAAGAAGAAGGTCGCAGGCCTGATCAAGCTCCAGATCCAGGCCGGCCAGGCGACCCCCGCACCGCCGGTCGGCCCCGCGCTGGGCCAGCACGGCGTCAACATCATGGAGTTCTGCAAGGCGTACAACGCGGCCACCGAGTCGCAGCGCGGCAACGTCATCCCGGTGGAGATCACGGTCTACGAGGACCGCAGCTTCACCTTCGTCACGAAGACGCCGCCGGCCGCCAAGCTGATCCTCAAGGCCGCGGGCATCGACAAGGGCTCCGGCGAGCCGCACCGCGTGAAGGTCGCGTCGATCAGCCGCGAGCAGCTGCGGGCCATCGCCGAGCAGAAGATGCCCGACCTCAACGCCAACGACGTCGAGGCCGCCGAGAAGATCATCGCGGGCACCGCCCGTCAGATGGGCGTCACGGTCGCCGACTGAACCGCCGGCCGGGCAGACCGGCCGGTCAGTGGGAGGGTCCCAGCGCTGGGCCCGCACCACGACTCCAGGAACCACGAGGAGAAGACATGAAGCGCAGCAAGTCCTACCGCGCCGCGGCCGAGAAGATCGACCGCGACCGCCTGTACAACCCCGCCGAGGCCGTCAAGCTGGCCCGCGAGACGTCGACCACCAAGTACGACTCCACCGTCGAGGTCGCGCTGAGGCTGGGCGTCGACCCCCGCAAGGCGGACCAGATGGTCCGTGGCACCGTCAACCTCCCGCACGGCACCGGCAAGACCGCTCGGGTCCTGGTCTTCGCCGTCGGCCCGAAGGCCGAGGAGGCCAAGGCGGCGGGCGCCGACATCGTCGGCGGCGACGAGCTGGTCGAGGAGGTCCAGGGCGGCCGGCTCGACTTCGACGCCGTGGTCGCCACGCCCGACCTCATGGGCAAGGTCGGCCGGCTGGGCCGGGTGCTCGGCCCGCGCGGCCTGATGCCGAACCCGAAGACCGGCACCGTCACCATGGACGTCGAGAAGGCCGTCTCCGACATCAAGGGCGGCAAGATCGAGTTCCGGGTCGACCGCCACGCCAACCTGCACTTCATCATCGGCAAGACGTCGTTCACCGAGCAGGCGCTCGCCGAGAACTACGCTGCCGCGCTCGACGAGGTCAACCGGCTCAAGCCGTCGGCCTCGAAGGGCCGCTACATCCGCAAGGCGACGCTCGCCACGACCATGGGCCCGAGCATCCCGCTCGACCCGTCGAAGGTCCGTGCGGCGGAGTCCGCCGACGCATGAGCTCGAATCGGTGAGCCGTTGCTGACGGTTCACCGCCCGCCGACCGCCGCGAGCCAGTCCGCTGGCTCGCGGCGGTCGTGCTGTCCTGTCCGTGCCGGCGTCGGGACGTGGTACCGGTGACGCAGCTGCTCGACCGGGGCGCGTCCGCCCGTCGCGGGCTGCCGTCGGTGCGGGAGATCCCGGTGCTCGGCCGGTTCCTGGTCTGGCTGCGGCCCGACTACGGCGGCCTGATCGGCGCCGTCTGCTTCTTCTGCTGGTCGCTGACGCCGACGTTGCTGCCGCGCACCTGGATCTACCAGGCGATGGTGAGCGGGCTGACGGCGACCATCGGCTACGCGCTCGGCGTCCTGATCGCCTGGGTGGTCCGGCTGATCGTGCGCCGGGCGCGGCCGCAGCTGCTGGCCCCGTCCGCACGGACCCGGCTGATCGCCTGGTGGGGCCTGGCGGGCGTGTCGGCCGCGGCGATCGCCTGGTATCTCGCCGACAACGCCGCCTGGCAGACCGAACTGCGCGCCCTGATGGACGTCGAGAGCCCCGGGCCCAACCACTACCTGCTGATCCTGCTGGTCGCCGGCGCCATCTTCGTGGTGTTCCTGGCGCTGGCCCGGCTGCTGCGCGGCGCGTCGCGGCGGCTGCGGCGGTTCTTCGGCCGCTGGGTGCCGCCGCAGGTCGCGCTGGTCGCGTCGGTGTTGGTCGTCGGCGGGGTGGCGTTCTGGTCGTGGACCGGCCTGCTCTACCCGACGCTGCTGGGCGTGGCCAACGACGCGTTCGCGGCGGTCAACATGGAGACCGAGGCCGGCAACAACTCGCCCGGCTCCGTGACGCACTCCGGCGGCCCCGGCTCGCTGGTGACGTGGGACTCGCTGGGCCGCAAGGGCCGCGAGTTCGTGTCGTCCGGCCCGACGGTCGACGACCTGACGGAGTTCAGCGGCCGGCCGGCGCTCGACCCGGTGCGGGCCTACGTCGGCATGGACTCCGCCGAGACGCCCGCCGGGCTGGCGTCGCTGGCCGTGCGCGAGCTGGAGCGGGCCGGCGGCTTCGACCGTCAGGTCCTCGTGGTGGTGACGACGACCGGCACCGGCTGGGTCGACGGCGCCGCGGCCGACGCGCTGGAGTACCTCTACAACGGCGACACCGCCATCGTCGCCCTGCAGTACTCCTACCTGCCCAGCTGGATCTCGTTCGTCGCCGACCAGGAGCAGGTGCG
Source organism: Jiangella alba (assembly GCF_900106035.1). Classification (GTDB taxonomy): domain Bacteria; phylum Actinomycetota; class Actinomycetes; order Jiangellales; family Jiangellaceae; genus Jiangella; species Jiangella alba. Next base: position 156,531 of record NZ_FNUC01000004.1, on the reverse strand, counting down.
CATCGCCGGCGAGGCGCTGTTCGACGCCGTCCACGAGGCGTGGCTGGAGCGTCCGCCGTCGCAGCGGCCGAAGCTGCTCGTGTACGGCGAGAGCCTCGGCGCCATGGGCAGCGCGTCCGCGTTCGACTCGCTGGACGACCTGCGCTCGAAGGTCGACGGCGCGCTCTGGGTCGGCTCGCCCAGCCGGCACGGGCTGCGCACCGAGCTGACGGCCGAGCGCGACGCCGGCTCGCCGGCCCGGCTGCCCGTCGTCGATGGCGGCCGCGAGGTGAAGTTCTGGGGCGGCTGGCAGGAGCCGATGGACCTCACGTTCGACGACGGCCCGCCGGTGCTGTTCCTGCAGCACGCCTCCGACCCCGTGGCGCTGTGGTCGTGGGACCTGATGTTCGAGCGGCCGGAGTGGATCGACGAAGAGCACGGGCCTGACGTCCTGCCCACCCTCGACTGGTATCCGTTCGTCACGTTCTGGCAGGTCACTGCCGACATGGCGCTGTCGGCGACGGTCCCGGCCGGGCACGGGCACAACTACGGCGGCGAGCTGGTCGACGCCTGGCTGGCGGTCGCGCCGCCGGACGACTGGCCGGCCGGGCGCACCGACGAGCTGCGCGACATGGTGCACTCGTTCCAGGATCAGAAGACCGGCCCGTTCGGCTGATTTGGCGACGGCGCCCCGGTGCCCGTACGATGGACGCTGCCAAAGACCGCCGGTCTCACGTTCGCTCGTTGTTCGTGACGAAGGACCCACAGCCATGTGGGCGGCCCGCGCAGGTGAGAGACGAATGTCGCGCCGTCGGTGTTGCCGCCGGTCTTCTTCGCCCCGTGCCTGCGCCGGGGCGTTCTTCATGTCTGCGGGTCTCCTCCGGCACCACCATCTGGAGAAGGAGCCCCATGGCGAGGCCTGACAAGGCAGCCGCGGTCGCCGAGCTCGCGGACGAGTTCCGTGCCAGCAACGCGGTCGTGCTGACCGAGTACCGCGGCCTCACCGTCAAGCAGCTGACGGAACTGCGTCGGTCGCTCGGTGGGAACGCGTCCTACGCCGTGGTGAAGAACACGCTGACCAAGATCGCGGCGAAGGAAGCCGGGATCTCGGGGCTCGACGACTACCTCTCCGGCCCGTCGGCCATCGCCTTCGTCAAGGGCGACCCGGTCGAGGCCGCGAAGGGTCTGCGTGACTTCGCCAAGGCGAACCCCGTCCTCGTGGTGAAGGGTGGCCTGCTCGACGGGGCGCCGCTCACCGGCGAGGAGATCACGAAGCTCGCCGACCTCGAGTCGCGCGACGTCCTGCTGGCCAAGCTGGCCGGTGCGATGAAGGCTTCGCTGCAGAACGCGGTGTCGCTGTTCAACGCGCCGCTGGCGCAGACCGCTCGCGTCGTCGAGGCGCTGCGGCAGAAGGTCGAAGCCGAGGCGCCCGCCGCCGAGGCAGTCGAGGCGCCCGCCGCCGAGGCACCCGTCGCCGAGGCCGCCGACGCGGCCGAGACGACGGAGCAGAACGAGGGCTGAACGCCCGGGGGTCGTCCCACGGCCCCGAGCCCGTACGACAACCCGGCATTCAGCCGAACAGAGAAGGGAAACCGCCACCATGGCGAAGCTCAACACCGACGAGCTGCTCGACGCGTTCAAGGAGATGACTCTGATCGAGCTCTCCGAGTTCGTGAAGAAGTTCGAGGAGACCTTCGAGGTCACCGCGGCCGCCCCGGTCGCCGTCGCCGCCGCTCCGGGTGGCGCTGCCGCCGGTGGCGCCGCCCCCGCCGAGGAGGAGAAGGACGAGTTCGACGTCGTCCTCGAGTCCGCCGGCGACAAGAAGATCCAGGTCATCAAGGAGGTCCGCGCGCTGACGTCGCTCGGCCTCAAGGAGGCCAAGGACCTCGTCGAGGCCGCGCCGAAGCCGCTGCTGGAGAAGGTCAACAAGGAGGCCGCGGACAAGGCCAAGGAGGCCCTCGAGGCCGCCGGCGCCACCGTCTCCGTCAAGTGAGTCACTGACCCACTGACAGCCGCGGGCCCGGTACCCCTTCGCGGGGTGCCGGGCCCGTTCGCGTTCCCGGTGCGTCTTCAGATCGCCTCCGGTCGGCTCCCAGCCGAGTTGATCACGGAGAAGATCGGGGATCCCGGTGCGCCGGCACCCCCATTTTCTCCATGATCAACAGTCGCCGGGGCCGCCGTCGGGGCGAACCGGACGGCGGCTGGGCGGGCTGGCGGCGAACGGCCGCAAGGCGGCGAACGCGGCGGGCGCACACCCGTGAGCCCATCCAGAACCTGGGAATCGACGCCAGTCTGTTCGCCGTCAGCGAAATTTCCGGCTCTCGCCCCGATCCGCGCGACCAGGCCTTCCAGTCGCGCCGACCGGCCCCAGACCCGCGGCGCGCCACTGGATCGTACGTTCGGATGAGTCACCGATGGGCCGCTGAGCACGGCGAATGCGGCATTTCAGGTGCCACATCGGGGACAAGGGGGGCTTCGGTGCTTGACGTGGGGCGGCTGCGGACGAGATGCTGATCGGGCAGTGGGGTGGGGGATGCGAGACAGAAGGAAGCGCGGAGTGGCTGACCACTCGACAGCAGTGTGCCCATTGGGTTAGACTGCAGCTTTGCGCTGCCCTTCGCCGATGCTGCCCGCTTGGGTTGAGGACTGCGCGTGCATTCCGACCGTGTGCCCTCGGAAGGACCCCTGTTGGCCGTCACGCCCACCACCACTGCTGGCCCCAATGTCTCGCGTCGCATCTCTTTTGCCAAGATTCGCGAACCTCTCGACGTTCCGAACCTTCTCGCCCTCCAGATAGACAGCTTCGACTGGCTGCTCGGTAACGAGCGCTGGCAGGCGCGGGTCGCCGCCGCCGAGGCCGAGGGGCGCACCGACGTCAACACCACGTCGGGCCTGCAGGAGATCCTCGACGAGATCAGCCCCATCGAGGACTTCTCGGCGACCATGTCGCTGTCGTTCTCGAATCCTCGCTTCGAGGACCCCAAGAACAGCATCGACGAGTGCAAGATGCGCGACTTCACGTACTCCGCGCCGCTGTTCGTCACCGCCGAGTTCATCAACAACGAGACCGGCGAGATCAAGTCCCAGACCGTGTTCATGGGCGACTTCCCGCTCATGACCCCCAAGGGCACCTTCATCGTCAACGGCACCGAGCGCGTCGTCGTGTCGCAGCTGGTGCGGTCGCCGGGCCTGTACTTCGAGCGTTCGCTCGACAAGACGTCCGACAAGGACATCTACACCGCCAAGGTCATCCCGTCGCGGGGCGCCTGGCTGGAGTTCGAGATCGACAAGCGCGACATGGTCGGCGTCCGCCTCGACCGCAAGCGCAAGCAGAACGTCACGGTGCTGCTCAAGGCCATGGGCTGGACGAACGAGCAGATCCTCGAGGAGTTCGGCGACTACGAGTCGATGCGCGCCACCCTGGAGAAGGACCACACCACCACCCAGGACGAAGCGCTGCTCGACATCTACCGGAAGATGCGCCCGGGCGAGCCGCCGACGCGCGAGGCCGCGCAGCAGCTGCTCGAGAACGCCTACTTCAACCCGAAGCGCTACGACCTCGCCCGCGTGGGCCGGTACAAGCTGGGCAAGAAGCTCGGCGTCGACCTCGCGCTCGACCAGAGCACGCTGACCATGGACGACATCGTCGGCACGCTGCGCTACCTCGTGCGGCTGCACGCCAACGAGACGGAGCTGACGACCGGCGACACCACGGTGCCGGTCGAGGTCGACGACATCGACCACTTCGGCAACCGCCGCATCCGCACGGTCGGCGAGCTCATCCAGAACCAGGTCCGCACCGGTCTGTCCCGCATGGAGCGCGTCGTCCGCGAGCGCATGACCACGCAGGACGTCGAGGCCATCACGCCGCAGACGCTGATCAACATCCGTCCCGTCGTGGCCGCGATCAAGGAGTTCTTCGGAACGTCCCAGCTGTCGCAGTTCATGGACCAGACCAACCCGCTGGCCGGGCTGACGCACAAGCGCCGGCTCAACGCGCTGGGTCCGGGTGGTCTGTCCCGCGAGCGGGCCGGCATGGAGGTCCGCGACGTCCACCCGTCGCACTACGGCCGCATGTGTCCCATCGAGACCCCTGAGGGCCCGAACATCGGCCTCATCGGCTCGCTGGCCACGTACGGGCGCATCAACCCGTTCGGCTTCATCGAGACGCCGTACCGCCGGGTCATCGACGGCCAGGTCACCGACGACATCGAGTACCTGAGCGCCGACGAGGAGGACCGCCGGGTCATCGCGCAGGCCAACGCGCCGCTGACCGACGACAGCCGGTTCGCCGAAGACAAGGTGCTGGTGCGCAAGCGCGGCGGCGAGATCGAGACCGTGCCGGGCGCCGAGGTCGACTACATGGACGTCTCGCCGCGGCAGATGGTGTCCGTGGCCACGGCCATGATCCCGTTCCTCGAGCACGACGACGCCAACCGCGCGCTCATGGGCTCGAACATGCAGCGCCAGGCCGTGCCGCTGCTCCGCTCCGAGTCGCCGCTGGTCGGCACCGGCATGGAGTCGCACGCGGCCGAGGACGCCGGTGACGTCATCCTGGCCGAGAAGAGCGGTGTGGTCACCGAGCTGTCGGCCGACTACATCACCGTCATGGCCGACGACGGCACCTACCAGACGTACCAGCTGGCCAAGTTCCGCCGCTCCAACGCCGGGTCGTGCATCAACCAGCGCCCCGTCGTCGACGAAGGGCAGCGCATCGAGGCCGGCCAGGTCATCGCCGACGGCCCGTCCACCGAGCTCGGTGAGATGGCGCTCGGCAAGAACCTGCTGGTCGCGTTCATGTCATGGGAGGGCCACAACTACGAGGACGCCATCGTCATCTCGCAGCGGCTCATCCAGGACGACGTCCTCACCTCGATCAAGATCGAGGAGCACGAGGTCGACGCCCGCGACACCAAGCTGGGCCCCGAGGAGATCACGCGGGACATCCCGAACGTCTCCGACGAGGTGCTGGCCGACCTCGACGAGCGCGGCATCATCCGCATCGGCGCCGAGGTCACCAACGGCGACATCCTGGTCGGCAAGGTCACCCCGAAGGGCGAGACCGAGCTGACCCCGGAGGAGCGGCTGCTCCGCGCGATCTTCGGTGAGAAGGCGCGCGAGGTCCGCGACACCTCGCTGAAGGTGCCGCACGGCGAGTCCGGCAAGGTCATCGGCGTCCGGGTGTTCGACCGCGACGAGGGCGACGAGCTCCCGCCGGGCGTCAACCAGCTGGTCCGCGTCTACATCGCTCAGATGCGCAAGATCCAGGACGGCGACAAGCTCGCCGGCCGCCACGGCAACAAGGGCGTCATCGCCAAGATCCTCCCGGTCGAGGACATGCCGTTCCTCGAGGACGGCACCCCGGTCGACATGGTGCTGAACCCGCTGGGCGTCCCGAGCCGGATGAACCTCGGCCAGGTCATGGAGACCCACCTCGGGTGGGTGGCCAAGACCGGCTGGGAGGTCGAGGGCGACGACGAGGAGTGGAAGACGCGGCTGCGCGGCATCGGCGCGGCGTCGGCGCCGCCGGACACCAAGGTCGCCACGCCCGTCTTCGACGGCGCGCGCGAGGACGAGATCGCCGGCCTGCTCGGGTCGACGACGAAGACCCGCGACGGCGTCCGCCTGGTGGGTGGCGACGGCAAGGCCCAGCTGTTCGACGGCCGGTCCGGTGAGCCGTTCCCGAAGCCGGTGGCGGTGGGCTACATGTACATCCTGAAGCTCAACCACCACGTCGACGACAAGATCCACGCCCGGTCGACCGGTCCGTACTCGATGGTCACCCAGCAGCCGCTGGGTGGTAAGGCGCAGTTCGGCGGCCAGCGTTTCGGCGAGATGGAGGTCTGGGCGCTCCAGGCCTACGGCGCCGCGTACGCGCTGCAGGAGCTGCTCACCATCAAGTCCGACGACGTCCCCGGCCGGGTCAAGGTCTACGAGGCCATCGTCAAGGGCGAGAACATCCCCGAGTCGGGTATCCCCGAGTCGTTCAAGGTGCTGTTCAAGGAGATGCAGGCGTTGTGCCTCAACGTCGAAGTGCTCTCCAGTGACGGATCGCAGATCGAGATGCGGGAGACCGACGAAGACGTCTTCCGCGCGGCCGAAGAACTCGGAATCGACCTGTCCCGGCGCGAGCCGAGCAGCGTCGAAGAGGTCTGACGGTGGTGGGAGGCCGGTCCGCTGAGCCGGCCTCCCATTTCCGCCAGCCACCACAGACCTGAAACATCTGAGCGAGAGAAGGACACACGTGCTCGACGTCAATTTCTTCGACGAGCTACGCATTGGCCTCGCGACCGCCGACAACATCCGTGAGTGGTCGCACGGCGAGGTCAAGAAGCCTGAAACCATCAATTACCGCACGCTCAAGCCGGAGAAGGACGGGCTCTTCTGCGAGAAGATCTTCGGGCCCACCCGCGACTGGGAGTGCTACTGCGGCAAGTACAAGCGCGTCCGCTTCAAGGGCATCATCTGTGAGCGCTGTGGCGTCGAGGTCACGCGCGCCAAGGTGCGCCGCGAGCGGATGGGCCACATCGAGCTGGCCGCCCCCGTCACGCACATCTGGTACTTCAAGGGTGTGCCGTCGCGGCTGGGCTACCTGCTCGACCTCGCCCCGAAGGACCTCGAGAAGGTCATCTACTTCGCCGCCTACATGATCACCTGGGTCGACGAGGAGGCGCGGCACCGCGACCTGTCGTCGCTCGAGGGCCAGATCGACGTCGAGCGCAAGCAGGTCGAGCAGCGCCGCGACGCCGACATCGAGACCCGCGCGAAGAAGCTCGAGGCCGACCTCGCCGAGCTCGAGGCCGAGGGCGCCAAGGGCGACGCTCGCCGCAAGGTCAAGGAGTCGGCCGAGCGCGAGATGAGCCAGCTGCGCAAGCGCGCCGACGCCGAGATCGACCGCCTGAACGCGGTCTGGGACCGCTTCCGCAACCTCAAGGTCCAGGACCTCGAGGGCGACGAGCTGCTGTACCGCGAGATGCGCGACCGCTTCGGTCAGTACTTCCGCGGCGGCATGGGCGCGCAGGCCATCAAGGAGCGCATCGACGGCTTCGACCTCGAGGCCGAGGCCGAGAAGCTGCGCGACCTCATCCGCACCGGCAAGGGCCAGAAGAAGACCCGTGCGCTGAAGCGGCTCAAGGTCGTCTCGCCGTTCCTGACGACGAAGAACGACCCCCGCGGCATGGTGCTCGACGCCGTCCCGGTCATCCCGCCGGACCTGCGCCCCATGGTGCAGCTCGACGGTGGCCGGTTCGCGACCAGCGACCTCAACGACCTCTACCGTCGCGTCATCAACCGGAACAACCGCCTCAAGCGGCTGCTCGACCTCGGTGCGCCGGAGATCATCGTCAACAACGAGAAGCGGATGCTCCAGGAGTCCGTCGACGCGCTGTTCGACAACGGCCGCCGCGGCCGTCCCGTCACGGGTCCCGGCAACCGCCCGCTCAAGTCGATCTCCGACATGCTCAAGGGCAAGCAGGGCCGGTTCCGGCAGAACCTGCTGGGTAAGCGCGTCGACTACTCCGGCCGTTCGGTCATCGTCGTCGGCCCGCAGCTGAAGCTGCACCAGTGCGGCCTGCCGAAGGGCATGGCGATCGAGCTGTTCAAGCCGTTCGTCATGAAGCGGCTGGTCGACCTCTCGCACGCGCAGAACATCAAGAGCGCGAAGCGCATGGTCGAGCGCGCCCGCCCGGTCGTCTGGGACGTCCTCGAGGAGGTCATCGCCGAGCACCCGGTGCTGCTGAACCGGGCGCCGACGCTGCACCGTCTCGGCATCCAGGCGTTCGAGCCGCAGCTGATCGAGGGCAAGGCCATCCAGATCCACCCGCTCGTCTGCACGGCGTTCAACGCCGACTTCGACGGCGACCAGATGGCCGTGCACCTGCCGCTGTCCGCGGAGGCGCAGGCCGAGGCCCGCGTCCTCATGCTGTCCAGCAACAACATCCTCAAGCCGGCCGACGGCCGGCCGGTCACCATGCCGACGCAGGACATGGTGCTGGGCATCTACTTCCTGACCTCCGACCGGCCCGAGCAGGTCGGCGAGGGCCGGGCGTTCTCGTCCGTCGCCGAGGGCATCGCCGCGTTCGACCGCGGTGAGCTGTCGCTGCAGGCGCCCATCACCATCCGGGTGAACGACGTCGTGCCGCCGGCCGGCTACGAGACCCCGGAGGACTGGGAGGCGGGCCAGCCGCTGACGCTGCGCACCACCCTGGGCCGGGCGCTGTTCAACGAGGCGCTGCCGCTCGACTACCCGTTCGTCGACGCCGTCGTGGACAAGAAGCGCCTCGGCAGCATCGTCAACGACCTCGCCGAGCGGTACCCGAAGATCCAGGTGGCCGCCACGCTGGACGCGCTGAAGGAGATCGGCTTTCACTGGGCCACCCGGTCCGGCGTCACCGTCTCGTTCGACGACGTCGTGCCGCCGCCCACGAAGGCCTCCATCCTGGAGGGCTTCGAGTCGAAGGCCGAGAAGGTCGAGCGCAACTTCGCCCGTGGTGTCATCTCCGACGGTGAGCGGCGTGAGGAGCTCATCGACATCTGGACCGACGCCACCAACGCGGTCGACGTCGCCATGCGCGCGTCGTTCGCGTCGGAGAACGCCATCAACATCATGGTCACCTCCGGTGCCCGTGGTAACTGGATGCAGATCCGCCAGCTGGCGGGTATGCGCGGCCTGGTCGCCAACCCGAAGGGTGAGACCATCCCGCGGCCGATCAAGGCGAGCTTCCGCGAGGGCCTGTCGGTCGTCGAGTTCTTCATCTCGACGCACGGCGCCCGGAAGGGTCTGGCCGACACCGCGCTGCGGACCGCCGACTCCGGTTACCTGACCCGTCGTCTGGTCGACGTCTCCCAGGACGTCATCATCCGCGAGGTCGACTGCGGCACCGAGCGTGGTCTGTCCCTGCCCATCGCCACCACCGGCGCCGACGGCCGGCTGGTCGTCGACGAGCACGTCGAGACCTCGGTCTACGCGCGCTCGCTGTCCGAGGACGTCGTGTCGCCCGACGGCACCAAGGTGGCCTCGGCCGGCGACGACCTCGGCGATGTCGAGATCGGCCGCCTGGTGGCCGCGGGCGTCGAGAACGTCCGCGTCCGCAGCGTCCTGACCTGCGAGAGCAAGACCGGCGTCTGCGCCATGTGCTACGGCCGGTCGCTGGCCTCGGGCAAGCTCGTCGACGTCGGCGAGGCGGTCGGCATCATCGCCGCCCAGTCCATCGGCGAGCCCGGCACCCAGCTGACCATGCGGACGTTCCACACCGGCGGTGTCGCGGGTGAGGACATCACGCACGGTCTGCCGCGTGTGGTCGAGCTGTTCGAGGCGCGCGCCCCGAAGGGCAAGGCTCCGCTGTCGGAGTCGTCCGGCCGGGTCCGCATCGAAGAGGACGCCAAGGGCGCCCACGCGGTCATCGTCCCCGACGACGGCGGCGAGGAGCAGTCGTTCCCGCTGTCGCGGCGTGTGTTCGAGTGGACCAACCGGCGCGCCCCGGGCATCGCCCAGTGGCGTGTGCAGGAGGCCGACCGCGTCGACGTCGGTGAGCTGCTGCACTCCGGTACGGCCGACCCGCACGACGTGCTGCGGGTCCAGGGCCAGCGGGCGGTCCAGGTCTTCCTGACCGACCAGGTCCAGGAGGTCTACCGGTCGCAGGGTGTGTCGATCCACGACAAGCACATCGAGATCATCGTGCGGCAGATGCTGCGCCGGATCACCGTGCTCGAGAGCGGCACCACCGACCTGCTCCCCGGCGAGCTGGTCGAGCGGTCGCGGTTCGAGGAGGAGAACCGGCGTGCGGTCGCCGAGGGCGGTCAGCCGGCCTCGGGTCGTCCGCAGCTGATGGGCATCACGAAGGCGTCGCTGGCCACCGACTCGTGGCTGTCGGCGGCGTCGTTCCAGGAGACCACGCGGGTGCTCACGGAGGCGGCCATCAACGCCAAGTCCGACCCGCTGATCGGCCTGAAGGAGAACGTCATCCTCGGCAAGCTGATCCCGGCCGGTACGGGCCTGCCCCGTTACCGCAACCTGCGGGTCGAGCCGACCGAGGAGGCCAAGGCGGCCATGTACTCCATGGTCGACTACGGCGCCGACTACTCCGACTACGAGTTCGGCCAGGGGTCCGGCGAGGCCGTGCGCCTGGAGGACTACGACTTCGGCTCGTACAACTGAGCCGACGTCTCTGATCGCCGGCGCCGTCACCCTTCGCGGGTGGCGGCGCCGTCGTCATTCCTCGACGATCTCGAGGCCTTCGCGGCCGGCCTTCTCGCGCGCGATGCCGTCGGTCTCGGTCTCGTCCTCGTCGTCCTGGGCCGCGGCCCGTGCATAGGCGGCCTTCTCGGCGTCGCTCAGCTGGTCGTAGACGGTGCGGTCGAAGCGCATGACGTGACCTCCTCGATCAGGAAGCTCCAGCACTCGCGCCGATGGTCCCACGACCGATCGACGACGCGGAACCGCGTGCCGGGCGGGTACAGCACCTCGGCCTCGTGCGGGAACGACGACAGCGCCCGGATGTCGGCGCCGCTGTGCCCCACGACGGTGATGAAGGCGTTTCCGCCGCCCCGGAACGCGTCGGCCACCGACGGGCTCGCCGACGCACTGGCGAACCCCCGATCCGCCACGACGACGCCCGGCCGCCACCGCCGCAGCTGCGCCGCCGGCAGCGACGTGCCGCGGTAGGCGAGGCCGGCGAATCGGGGCAGCGCCGCCACCCCCGCCACCGCGTCGTCGACCAGCTGTCCCAGTGCCGCCCGTCGTTTCGCCGGAACCTCGGTGGGGTGGCGGAGGTACGCGTTCAGCTCGCCGGCCCCTTCGACCGTCGTGTAGTGATGCAGAGCGCGGCGCTGCGCGGACGTCAGCCGCTCCAGCGCCGCCCGCCCAGGTGTCGTGGCAGGGGCCGCTGCCGGGTCCGTCGCCGGCGCTGTGGCCGGGGTCGAGGCCGTGGCCGGGGTGGAGACCGGGGCTGGGGTGGAGACCGGGGCTGGGGTGGAGACCGGGGCTGGGGTGGAGACCGGGGCTGCGGTGGAGACCGGGGCTGGGGTCGAGACCGGGGCTGGGGTCGAGACGGGGGCCGAGACGGGGGTCGAGACCGGGGCCGAGACGGGGGTCGAGACCGGGGCCGGGGCCTGGGTGGTTGCCGTGGCGGGGACCGTGGCCAGCGCCGTTGGCGGTGCCGATGCGGCGGCCGAGGTCCTTGCCCGGGCTGGCGCCGCGACCGGTGCCGCTACCGGTGCCGTGGCCGGCGTCGTTGCTGGGGCCGTGCCCGTGGCGCATGCCGTCACCTGGGCCGGTGCCGCGGCCGTGGCGCATGCCGTCACCTGGCCCGGTGCCGGTCCGGCCGTCAGCGCCGAAACAGTGGCTGGGGCCGGAGCCTGCGCGGAGATCGGAACCGCCGCGGCCGCCGTCATCGCCGTCGGCAGGGGGCGCAGCAGCTCGTCGGCCTCGGCGGCCGCGGAGACGGCGGCGAGCGTCAGCGCCTCGGTGGCGGTCGCGAGCGCCTGTCGCATGGCCGCGGCGGCGTCGCGGAGGGCGTGCTGCTCGGACGATGACAGCGCCGCTCCGGCCCGCCGCTCGACGACGCGGACGTGGGAGAGCACCACCGCGGCGAGCCCGCCGGTGGCGTCGTGAACCGCGCCGGGCAGCTGCGCCAACCGGCGGGCGGCGGACCGGACGGGTCGCGCGGAGGACGAGAGGACCACACTTCCTATGGGTCGTTCGCGCACCCCGAATGTGACAGCGTCCCCGAGATCGATCTCGTTCTGCCTCGGAACGCGCTTCAACGCGCCGGGTGTCGGTGCCCGCCCGTAGGGTGGGACTCCCTCCCAGCCGGGCGGGCCATGTCCTCGTCGCCGCCGAAACACGTCGCCGCAGCCACCGCACCGCCGCAGCCACCGCACCAGCCGAGACAACGTCGCCGCCGAAAGGCACGCCGCCGCCAGAGGAGCAGCCGATGACCGAGCCGACCGTCGCCCTGTTGCGCGACGCCGGGGTGCTCGACGGCGAGGCGGACGAGTGGTACCGCGAGTGGATCCGCTGGACGCTGGCGGCCGGCCACACCCCGGCCGAGGTCGTCGGCATCGCCCGCGACGAGGGCGTCACCGCGACGACGTTCGCCCCGCTGGCCGGCCGCACCGTCTGGCGCGGCCCCGACGACCGCCCGTACGTCCGCATCGACGACGCGCGGCGGGCGGGGGAGCTGGCCCGGCTCACCGAACTGCTCAACGGCGGGCGGCCGAGTCGCAGCGAGCAACGCCGCCGCCGCAACCGCTGGTCCTACACCGGCCTGTTCGGCCTCAACCGCGGCGACGCCGGCACGGCGGTGAAGCGCGGAGCCCTGGTCGCGACCCCCGAGGGGACGATGATCACGGCGGCCGGCCGCCGTGCCCTGCGCGCGGTCCCGAACCCGGTCGACTGGTTCTCCGCCCGCGGCGGCACCACGTGGGGCGAGATCTACGTCGTCAACGGCTCGTTCGACGAACCCGCCGACGTGCTGCGTACGGCCATCGAGTCCGGCCGGCGCCCGCCCGGGTCCGGCGCGCCGAGCCTCGCCCGCCTGCTGCGGCACGAACGGGTGCACTCCGAGCAGTGGGCGCGCTACGGCTACGCGCGGTTCATCTGGGAGTACGTCATCAGGCACGATCCGCGCAAGCCGTGCGAGCATCCGCTCGAACGCGAGGCCGGCCTCGCCGACGGCGGCTACCGCTGCTGACGGCCGACCGCTCCGGTCGCCGCGGACGGGACCCGGCCGACGAGGACGTGGGCGGCGCACGGGACGACGGACCCGGCGGCGGGCCGGCGGGAGGCACCGCTAAGCTGTTGGTCGTCGCACCGGTCCGCACCGGGCCGCCGCCCGTGAACCGGCCGGCCACCACGACGGCGACGGCCCACCGAGCGGACGGCGAAGGCCACCGCACCGGGCGGCGACCACTCGCCACAGGCCAGCGCACCGGGCAGGAGGGCCGCAGCACCGGCGTGACCGTCCGCCCCACGCGGCCGCAGCGGGTACGCGGCCACAGCACGCCGCTCCGGCGTGGGGCCGTGACGCGGACGAGACCGGTGCGTTATCGTCGGCTGACGTCTTCCCGTCGAGCCGCGGCATCACTTTGACCTGGGTACCCTCGACCAGGTAATCTCGGTCTCCGTGCCTGGACTGCTCCGGGCAATCCGGCGCGCCCGGCCGCAGAGTCGGCGCATACCGGACAGATCAACGGACCACATCGATCGGGAGCCTGATCGTGCGGCGTGGGACCGGGCCGACACGCCCGACCGCGGGGGTCGCCGTAAGGCGCCTTCCACCTGCGCAGACGCCAGGCAAGCGACCGGTGTGATCCCCGGAAACCAGACCAGTCGAGGCAGTTCGACGAGCAGAGGACACGGAGACGTAGTGCCTACGATCCAGCAGTTGGTCCGCAAGGGCCGCCAGGACAAGGTCGCCAAGAACAAGACCCCGGCGCTCAAGGGCAGCCCGCAGCGTCGCGGCGTGTGCACGCGCGTGTACACCACGACGCCGAAGAAGCCGAACTCGGCGCTTCGGAAGGTCGCCCGTGTCAAGCTGACCAGCCAGATCGAGGTCACCGCGTACATCCCCGGTGTCGGTCACAACCTGCAGGAGCACTCGATGGTGCTCGTGCGCGGCGGCCGTGTGAAGGACCTCCCGGGTGTCCGGTACAAGATCATCCGCGGTTCGCTCGACACCCAGGGCGTCAAGAACCGTAAGCAGGCGCGCAGCCGCTACGGCGCGAAGAAGGAGAAGAGCTGATGCCGCGTAAGGGTCCCGCTCCCAAGCGGCCGGTCGTCGTCGACCCCGTCTACGGGTCGCCGCTGGTCACCCAGCTGGTCAACAAGGTGCTCGAGGACGGCAAGAAGTCCATCGCCGAGGGCATCGTGCACGGCGCCCTCGAGGGCTGCCGCGAGAAGACCGGCACCGACCCCGTCGTCACGCTCAAGCGCGCGCTCGACAACGTCAAGCCGACCCTCGAGGTCCGCAGCCGCCGCGTCGGTGGCGCGACCTACCAGGTGCCCATCGAGGTGCGCGCCGGCCGCAGCACCACGCTGGCGCTGCGCTGGCTGGTCAGCTACTCCCGCGCCCGTCGTGAGAAGACGATGATGGAGCGCCTCATGAACGAGATCCTCGACGCCTCCAACGGCCTCGGTGCCGCCGTGAAGCGTCGCGAGGACACCCACAAGATGGCCGAGTCGAACAAGGCCTTCGCGCACTACCGCTGGTAGTCGCTGGCGCCGAGTCGACGAGACCGCATATCAGGAAGCGAACGCACGCACATGGCGACCGACCTCCGCAAGCTCGATCTGGCCAAGGTCCGCAACATCGGCATCATGGCCCACATCGACGCCGGTAAGACCACCACCACTGAGCGGATCCTGTACTACACCGGGATCAACTACAAGATCGGTGAGGTCCACGATGGCGCAGCCACCATGGACTGGATGGAGCAGGAGCAGGAACGCGGCATCACGATCACCTCGGCCGCGACCACCTGTGAGTGGGACGACCACACCATCAACATCATCGACACGCCCGGCCACGTCGACTTCACCGTCGAGGTCGAGCGGTCGCTGCGCGTCCTCGACGGCGCGGTGGCCGTGTTCGACGGCGTCGCCGGCGTCGAGCCGCAGTCGGAGACCGTCTGGCATCAGGCCAACAAGTACGGTGTCCCGCGCATCTGCTTCGTGAACAAGCTCGACCGCACGGGTGCCGAGTTCCACCGCTGCGTCGACATGATCGTGTCGCGGCTCAAGGCCACCCCGCTGGTGCTGCAGCTCCCGATCGGCGCCGAGGCGGACTTCCGCGGCCTCGTCGACCTCGTCGACATGAAGGCCATGCTCTGGTCGGCCGAGACGCCGCTGGGCGAGATGTACGACACCGTCGACATCCCCGACACCCACACCGAGGCCGCTCAGGAGTGGCGCGACCGCCTCCTCGAGACCATCGCCGAGAACGACGAGGCGATGATGGAGCTGTACCTCGAGGGCAAGGAGCCCGGCCGCGACGAGCTGATCGCCGCCATCCGCCGTGCGACCATCGCCGGCAACCTGACCCCGGTGCTCACCGGCTCGGCGTTCAAGAACAAGGGCGTGCAGCCCATGCTCGACGCCGTCGTGCGTTACCTGCCGTCGCCGGTCGACGTCGGCGCGGTCGAGGGCCACGCGGTCGACAACGAGGACGAGATCCTCACGCGCGCGCCCGAAGAGGACGCGCCGCTGTCGTCGCTGGCGTTCAAGATCATGGCCGACCCGCACCTCGGCAAGCTCACCTTCGTCCGGGTCTACTCGGGCACGCTGACCACCGGCACCATGGTGCTGAACAGTACGAAGGGCAACAAGGAGCGCATCGGCAAGATCTACCGCATGCACGCGAACAAGCGTGAGGAGATCGAGAAGGCCAGCGCCGGCCAGATCGTCGCCGTCATGGGTCTGAAGAACACCACGACGGGCGACACCCTGTCCGACTCCGCCCAGCCGGTGATCCTCGAGTCGATGAAGTTCCCGGCGCCGGTCATCTCGGTGGCCATCGAGCCGAAGACCAAGAGCGACCAGGAGAAGCTGGGCACGGCCATCCAGCGCCTCGCCGACGAGGACCCGACGTTCCAGGTCCGCACCGACGAGGACACCGGCCAGACCATCATCTCCGGCATGGGCGAGCTCCACCTGGAGATCCTGGTCGACCGCATGAAGCGGGAGTTCAAGGTCGAGGCGAACGTCGGCAAGCCGCAGGTCGCCTACCGCGAGACCATCCGCCGCAAGGTCGAGAAGGTCGAGTACACCCACAAGAAGCAGACCGGTGGGTCCGGCCAGTTCGCCCGCGTCATCATCGACATCGAGCCCACGGGCGGCGAGGGCGACGGCGGCTACGAGTTCGTCAACTCCGTCACCGGTGGCCGCATCCCGCGGGAGTACATCCCGTCGGTCGACGCGGGTGCGCAGGAGGCGATGGAGTTCGGTGTCGTCGCCGGCTACCCGCTGGTGGACGTGAAGGTGACGCTGCAGGACGGCGCCTACCACGACGTCGACTCCTCGGAGCTGGCGTTCAAGATCGCCGGTTCCATGGCGTTCAAGGAAGCTGCTCGGCGCGCCGACCCGGTGCTGCTCGAGCCGATGTTCGAGGTCGAGGTGTCCACGCCCGAGGACTACATGGGCGAGGTCATCGGTGACCTCAACTCCCGCCGTGGCCAGATTCAGGCCATGGAGGAGCGTGCTGGCCAGCGCATCGTCAAGGCGCTGGTCCCGCTGTCGGAGATGTTCGGCTACGTCGGTGACCTCCGCAGCAAGACCCAGGGCCGGGCCAGCTATTCGATGCAGTTCGACTCCTACGCCGAGGTTCCCCGGAACGTGGCGGAAGAGATCATCAAGAAGGTCCGGGGAGAGTAATCTCTCCGGGTCTTCACCCGGCCCGAAGTAACGAGCAATCCCGACCGAGAAACAACGGCCGAACACACCGCACCGGCGGGGGATCGGCAACGTACGAAGTCCAGGAGGACCACACAGTGGGTAAGGCGAAGTTCGAGCGGAACAAGCCGCACGTCAACATCGGCACGATCGGTCACGTCGACCACGGCAAGACCACGCTCACGGCTGCCATCACCAAGGTGCTGCACGAGAAGTACCCGGAGCTGAACGAGGCCACTCCGTTCGACGACATCGACAAGGCGCCGGAGGAGAAGCAGCGCGGTATCACGATCAACATCGCGCACGTCGAGTACCAGACCGAGAAGCGTCACTACGCGCACGTCGACGCTCCGGGCCACGCCGACTACATCAAGAACATGATCACCGGCGCGGCGCAGATGGACGGCGCGATCCTCGTGGTCGCGGCCACCGACGGCCCGATGCCGCAGACCAAGGAGCACGTGCTGCTGGCCCGTCAGGTCGGCGTGCCGTACATCCTGGTCGCGCTGAACAAGGCCGACATGGTCGACGACGAGGAGATCCTGGAGCTCGTCGAGCTCGAGGTCCGCGAGCTGCTCTCCGAGTACGAGTTCCCCGGCGACGACGTCCCGGTCATCAAGGTCTCGGCGCTGAAGGCGCTCGAGGGCGACGCCGAGTGGGTCAAGTCGGTCGAGGACCTCATGGAGGCCGTCGACGAGAACGTGCCGGACCCGGTGCGCGACATCGAGAAGCCGTTCCTGATGCCGATCGAGGACGTCTTCACCATCACCGGTCGTGGCACGGTCGTCACCGGCCGCGTCGAGCGCGGTGTGCTGAAGGCCAACGAGGAGGTCGAGCTCGTCGGCATCCGTCCGGGCCCGGCCCAGAAGACCACGGTCACCGCCGTCGAGATGTTCCGCAAGACCCTCGACGAGGCGCGTGCGGGCGAGAACGTCGGCCTGCTGCTGCGCGGTACCAAGCGCGAGGACGTCGAGCGCGGCATGGTCGCGGTGAAGCCCGGCACCAACACGCCGCACACCGACTTCGAGGCGCAGGTCTACATCCTGTCCAAGGACGAGGGTGGCCGGCACACGCCGTTCTTCAACAACTACCGTCCGCAGTTCTACTTCCGGACCACTGACGTCACCGGCGTCGTCACGCTGCCCGAGGGCACCGAGATGGTCATGCCGGGCGACAACACGAGCATGTCCGTCGTGCTGATCCAGCCGATTGCCATGGAAGAGGGCCTGAAGTTCGCCATCCGCGAGGGTGGCCGGACCGTTGGTGCCGGCAACGTCACCAAGATCCTCAAGTAGTTCGACATTGCGAGGGGCGGCCGTCTCGGCCGCCCCTCGTACCGCGATTGGCCTCAGCCAATCTGATCTGGCATACTGTTCAGGTTGCTCGGCGGAGGGCGACGTCAGCGCTGTGCGCTCGTGACGAAGAACTCCGATGGGGCTGGAGCCGCGCCGTTCCGGTGTGGCTGTCCGGCCGGTCCAATCCCCGATGACCAGCGTGTTCGCCGTGGCCGTCATGTGGCGCGGGGCGCGACACGCCCGACCGCGGGGGTCGGCGGAGCAGCAGCTCAGTGTTGGTTCAGATCGGGTCTTAGCAGTACGAAGAGTGAGGACGACAAGCAGCCATGGCGGGACAGAAGATCCGCATCCGGCTCAAGGCCTATGACCACGAGGTCATCGACACGTCGGCACGGAAGATCGTCGACACGGTGACGCGCACGGGTGCGCAGGTCGCAGGCCCGGTGCCGCTGCCTACCGAGAAGAACGTGTACTGCGTCATCCGATCGCCGCACAAGTACAAGGACAGCCGCGAGCACTTCGAGATGCGTACGCACAAGCGGCTCATCGACATCATCGACCCGACGCCGAAGACCGTCGACTCGCTCATGCGTCTCGACCTGCCGGCCGGCGTCGACATCGAGATCAAGCTCTGAGGGACCGCCGACGATGAGTATTCAGTCTTCCGAGGCCGCCACCACGGTGCGCAAGGGCCTGCTGGGCGAGAAGCTCGGCATGACCCAGGTGTGGGACGAGAACAACCGCATCGTGCCGGTCACCGTGATCAAGGCCGGGCCGTGCGTCGTCACGCAGGTCCGCACGCCCGACAAGGACGGCTACGACGCGGTCCAGCTCGGCTTCGGCGCGCCGAACCCGCGCAAGGTCACGAAGCCCGCCCAGGGCCACTTCGACAAGGCCGGCGTCACGCCGCGCCGTCACGTCGCCGAGCTGCGCACCGCTGACGCCTCCGAGTACACGCTCGGCCAGGAGGTCACGGTCGAGGTGTTCGAGGCCGGCCAGGAGGTCGACGTCACGGGCACCACGAAGGGCAAGGGCTTCGCCGGCGTCATGAAGCGCCACGGCTTCCACGGTCTGCGCGCCTCGCACGGTGTGCAGCGCAAGCACCGCTCGCCGGGCTCCATCGGTGGCTGCGCCACCCCGGGCCGCGTCTTCAAGGGAATGAAGATGGCCGGCCGCATGGGCGCCGAGCGTGTGACCACCCAGAACATCGCGGTCCAGGCCGTCGACGCCGAGCAGGGGCTGCTGCTCCTCAAGGGCGCCGTCCCGGGCCCCAACGGCGGTCTGGTCTTCGTCCGCACGGCCGCGAAGGGAGTGACCCAGTGAGCACCGTCACGGTTCTCGACGCCGCCGGCAAGAAGTCCGGCACGGTCGACCTTCCGGCCGAGGTCTTCGAGGTCCAGGTCAACGTTCCGCTGATCCACCAGGTCGTGGTGGCCCAGCTGGCCGCGGCCCGTCAGGGCACGCACGCCACCAAGACCCGCGCCGAGGTGTCCGGCGGCGGCGCCAAGCCGTACCGCCAGAAGGGCACCGGCCGCGCCCGTCAGGGCTCGATCCGCGCGCCGCAGTTCACCGGCGGCGGCATCGTCCACGGCCCGCAGCCGCGCGACTACTCGCAGCGCACGCCGAAGAAGATGAAGGCCGCGGCTCTGCGCGGCGCGCTGTCCGACCGGGCGAGCCACGGCCGTGTGCACGTGGTCACCGGCTTCGTCGACGGCGACGTCCCGAGCACGAAGGGCGCCCTGAAGGCCCTGCAATCGGTCACCGAGCGGCGCAGCGTCCTGGTCGTGATCGAGCGCGGCGACGAGGTGACGGTGAAGAGCCTGCGCAACGCGCCGCAGGTGCACCTGCTCGTGGCCGACCAGCTGAACACGTACGACGTGCTCTGCGCCGACGACATCGTCTTCACCAAGGGCGCGCTCGACGCGTTCCTGGGTGGCGGGGAGCAGGCCGCTGAGGAGGGCACCAAGTGACCGTCAACCGCAGGGACCCGCGCGACATCCTCATCGTGCCGGTCGTGTCCGAGAAGAGCTACAGCCTTCTCGACGAGAACAAGTACACCTTCGTGGTCGCGCCCGACGCGAACAAGACCGAGATCAAGATCGCGGTCGAGAAGGTGTTCAACGTCAAGGTCACCGGTGTCAACACCCAGAACCGCCAGGGCAAGCGCCGTCGCACCCGCTTCGGTGTGGGCAAGCGCCCCGACACCAAGCGCGCGATCGTGACGGTCGCCGAGGGCCAGCGCATCGACATCTTCTCCGGCCCGGTCGGCTGAGCCGGCCAGGACACGAGCTACTGAGGTAACGACGAATGGGAATCCGAAAGTACAAGCCGACGACGCCGGGCCGACGCGGCTCCAGTGTCGCCGACTTCGTCGAGGTCACCCGGTCCACGCCCGAGAAGTCGCTGGTGCGGCCGCTGCCCAAGAAGGGCGGCCGTAACAACTCCGGCAAGATCACGACGCGGCACCAGGGTGGCGGCCACAAGCGCCAGTACCGGGTCATCGACTTCCGCCGGGCCGACAAGGACGGCGTGCCGGCGAAGGTCGCGCACATCGAGTACGACCCCAACCGCACGTCGCGCATCGCGCTGCTGCACTACGCCGACGGCGAGAAGCGCTACATCCTGGCGCCGTACCGCCTGGCGCAGGGCGCCACCGTCGAGGCCGGCCCCGGCGCCGACATCAAGCCCGGCAACAACCTGCCGCTGCGCAACATCCCGGTCGGTACGGTCGTCCACGCCATCGAGCTGCGGCCCGGTGGCGGCGCGAAGATCGCCCGCTCCGCCGGTGTCGGCGTCCAGCTGGTCGCCAAGGAAGGCACCTGGGCGCAGCTGCGCATGCCGTCCGGCGAGATCCGCAACGTCGATGTGCGCTGCCGCGCCACCGTCGGCGAGGTCGGCAACGCCGAGCAGTCGAACATCAACTGGGGCAAGGCCGGCCGCATGCGCTGGAAGGGCAAGCGCCCGACGGTCCGTGGTGTCGCCATGAACCCGGTCGACCACCCGCACGGTGGTGGCGAGGGCAAGACCTCCGGTGGTCGTCACCCGGTCAACCCGAACGGTCGTCCCGAGGGGCGCACCCGCCGGAAGAACAAGCCCAGCGACCGTCAGATCGTCCGCCGTCGCAAGACCGGCAAGAAGCGCTGAGTCGGGAGTAGGAACAGATGCCGCGCAGCCTGAAGAAGGGCCCCTTCGTCGACGAGCACCTGGCCAAGAAGGTCGATGCTCAGAACGAGAAGGGCACGAAGAACGTCATCAAGACCTGGTCCCGTCGCTCGATGATCGTGCCGGACATGATCGGCCACACCATCGCGGTGCACGACGGCCGCAAGCACGTCCCGGTGTTCGTGACGGAGGCGATGGTCGGGCACAAGCTCGGCGAGTTCGCACCCACGCGCACGTTCAAGGGCCACGAGAAGGACGACCGCCGCGCCCGGCGCCGGTGACGTCCACCACGGAATGACTGAGGAGTAACGATGGAAGCCAGGGCTCAAGCGCGGTTCGTCCGCGTCACGCCCATGAAGGCGCGCCGTGTGGTGGACCTGATCCGTGGGATGGACGCGGACGAGGCCTCGGCGTTGCTGCGGTTCGCACCGCAGGCGGCCGCCGAGCCGGTGCGCAAGGTGCTCGAGAGCGCCATCGCGAACGCCGACGACCTCGCGGGCACGCCGCGCGAGACGCTGGTCATCGCGCAGGCGTACGTCGATGACGGCCCGACCATGAAGCGGTTCCGCCCGCGCGCCCATGGCCGCGCGAGCCGCATCAACAAGCGGACGTGCCACATCACGGTGATCGTCGACGACAAGGCGTCGATCGCTGCAGCGAAGGGAGGGGCCCGCTAGTGGGTCAGAAGATCAACCCGCACGGGTTCCGGCTGGGCGTTTCCACCGATCACAAGAGCCGGTGGTTCGCCGACAGCACGACCCAGGGTCAGCGCTACCGCGACTACATCGCCGAGGACGTCGCCATCCGCAAGCTGATGACCGACGGCATGGAGCGCGCGGGCATCTCGCACGTCGACATCGAGCGGACGCGTGACCGCGTGCGCGTCGACATCCACACCGCCCGGCCGGGCATCGTCATCGGCCGCCGCGGCGTGGGCGCGGACCGCCTGCGTTCCGAGCTCGAGAAGCTCACCGGCAAGCAGGTCCAGATGAACGTCCTCGAGGTGAAGCAGCCCGAGATCGACGCTCAGCTGGTCGCGCAGGGTGTGGCCGAGCAGCTGTCGGCTCGTGTGGCGTTCCGCCGCGCGATGCGCAAGGCGCTGCAGACCACCATGCGTGCCGGCGCCAAGGGTGTCCGCATCCAGTGCTCGGGCCGTCTCGGCGGCGCCGAGATGAGCCGCTCGGAGTTCTACCGCGAGGGTCGCGTCCCGCTGCACACGCTGCGCGCCGACGTCGACTACGGCTTCTACGAGGCCCGCACCACCTTCGGCCGCATCGGCGTGAAGGTGTGGATCTACAAGGGTGACGTCAGCGGCTCCCGCGCCGAGCGCGCCGCTGAGCAGGCCGCGCAGGCCCGTGCTCAGCAGCAGCGCGGTGGCGGCGGTGGCGGCCGTGGCCGTCCGGAGCGCCGTCGGCCGGGTGGCCGTGGCGACCGCGGCGACAACGCTCCCGCCACGCAGGCCGCCGAGGCCCCCGCGACCGCGCCCGAGGCGCCCGTCGCCGACGCCGCGGCGACCACGACGGGGCAGGAGGGCTGACACCATGCTGATCCCTCGCAAGGTCAAGCACCGCAAGCAGCACCACCCGAAGCGGCGCGGCATGGCCAAGGGCGGCACGACGCTGGCCTTCGGTGAGTACGGCATCCAGGCGGTCGAGGGCCACTACGTGACCAACCGCCAGATCGAGGCCGCTCGTATCGCCATCACCCGGCACATCCGCCGTGGCGGCAAGGTGTGGATCAACATCTACCCGGACCGCCCGCTGACGAAGAAGCCGGCCGAGACCCGCATGGGTTCCGGTAAGGGTTCGCCCGAGTGGTGGATCGCCAACGTGAAGCCGGGCCGGGTCATGTTCGAGCTGTCGTTCCCGAACGAGACCGTGGCTCGCGAGGCGCTCACGCGCGCGATCCACAAGCTCCCGATGAAGGCGCGCATCGTGAAGCGCGAGGCAGGTGAGTTCTGATGGCGATCGGTTCGAAGGACCTCGACGCCGTGTCGCTGCGCGAGCGGTCTGACGACGAGCTGGTCGAGGAGCTGCAGAAGGCCAAGGAGTCGCTGTTCAACCTGCGTTTCCAGGGTGCCACCGGTCAGCTCGAGAGCCACGGCCGGCTGAAGGCCGTCCGTCGCGACATCGCGCGCATCTACACCATCATGCGCGAGCGTGAGCTCGGCATCGTCGCCGTCGTGGCGGCGCCGGTCGAGCCGAAGGCCGACAAGGCGGAGGCCAAGGCCGAGCCGAAGAAGGCGGCGGCCAAGAAGACCGCGGCCAAGGCCGAGGTCAAGGCCGACGACGACGCCGAGGCGCCGAAGAAGGCCGCGCCGCGCAAGCGGACGACCAAGAAGGCCGCCGCTGCTGAGGACGGTGCCGAGTGAGCCCCGCGAACAAGGAAGAGAACGTGACCGAGAGCCCGAAGACCGCTGGGAACGCGCCGGGCGGCCGTGGCTACCGCAAGACCCGCCAGGGCGTTGTGGTCAGCGACAAGATGGACAAGACCGTCGTCGTCACCGTCGAGGACCGCTTCAAGCACCCGCTCTACGGCAAGGTCGTCCGTCGGTCGAGCAAGCTGAAGGCCCACGACGAGCAGAACACCGCCGGCATCGGCGACCGCGTCCTGCTCATGGAGACCCGTCCGCTGTCGGCCACGAAGCGCTGGCGCGTCGTGGAGATCCTCGAGAAGGCGAAGTAGGAGCGAGATGATTCAGCAGGAGTCGCGGCTGCGGGTCGCCGACAACACCGGTGCCAAGGAGCTCTTGTGCATCCGTGTGCTCGGTGGCTCCGGTCGGCGATACGCCGGCATCGGTGATGTCATCGTGGCCACCGTCAAGGACGCCATTCCCGGCGGCGCGGTCAAGAAGGGCGACGTCGTCAAGGCCGTGGTCGTGCGGACCGTGAAGGAGCGCCGCCGTCCGGACGGCTCCTACATCCGCTTCGACGAGAACGCGGCGGTCATCATCAGGGACGGCGGGGACCCGCGCGGCACGCGCATCTTCGGCCCCGTCGGTCGTGAGCTGCGGGACAAGCGTTTCATGCGCATCATCTCGCTCGCTCCGGAGGTGTTGTGAGATGAAGATCAAGAAGGGTGACAAGGTCGTCGTCATCGCCGGCAAGGACAAGGGCCTGGTGGGCAAGGTCATCGCGGCCTACCCGCGCCAGGAGCGTGTCCTCGTCGAGGGCGTCAACCGCATCACCAAGCACCAGAAGCCGACTCAGACGGCGCGTGGTACGCAGCAGTCCGGTGGGATCATCCACCAGGAGGCGCCCATCCACATCTCGAACGTGCAGCTCGCGGTCGAGGCCGACGTCGACGGCAAGAAGAAGACGGTGGGCACCCGGGTCGGGTACCGCATCGACGACAACGGCAACAAGGTCCGGTTCGCCAAGCGCACCGGTGAGGACATCTGATGACCACCACCACTGAGACCCGCGCACTGCCGCGGCTCAAGCAGCGCTACCGCGACGAGATCATCGCGGGGCTGCGTGAGCAGTTCCAGATCGCGAACGTCATGCAGGTGCCGACCGTGACCAAGGTCGTCGTCAACATGGGTGTCGGCGAGGCCGCTCGTGACGCGAAGCTGATCGAGGGCGCCATCGCCGACCTCGCGGCCATCACCGGCCAGCGTCCGCAGGTCACCAAGGCCCGCAAGTCCATCGCGCAGTTCAAGCTGCGCGAGGGCATGCCGATCGGTGCGCACGCGACGCTGCGCGGCGACCGCATGTGGGAGTTCCTGGACCGTCTGGTGACCATCGCGCTGCCCCGTATCCGGGACTTCCGCGGCCTGTCGGGCAAGCAGTTCGACGGCAACGGGAACTACACGTTCGGTCTCAACGAGCAGTCGATGTTCCACGAGATCGACCAGGACAGGATCGACCGGGTCCGCGGCATGGACATCACGGTCGTCACGACCGCGACCAACGACGACCAGGGTCGGGCGCTGCTCAAGCTGCTCGGTTTCCCGTTCAAGGAGAACTGACGTGGCAAAGAAGGCGCTTGTCATCAAGGCCGCGCGCAAGCCGAAGTTCGCCGTGCGCGCGTACACGCGGTGCCAGAAGTGCGGCCGTCCGCACTCGGTGTACCGCAAGTTCGGGCTGTGCCGTGTGTGCCTGCGCGAGATGGCGCACCGCGGCGAGCTGCCGGGCGTGACGAAGTCCAGCTGGTAAGTCCGAAGCCCAGACTCATCATTCGTCGCAGGTCCGTACTGCGGATACCACGACGGGAAAGCGGCAACCACACATGACCATGACCGACCCGATCGCAGACATGCTCACCCGTCTGCGCAACGCCAACACGGCGCACCACGACACCGTGGCGATGCCGCACAGCAAGATCAAGGTGAACATCGCCGAGATCCTCAAGCAGCAGGGCTACATCGCCGGGTTCTCCGTGCGCGAGCCGGCCGAGGACCAGGTCGGCAAGACGCTCGAGCTCACCCTGAAGTACGGCCCGTCCCGCGAGCGCTCGATCGCCGGCATCCGCCGCGTCAGCAAGCCGGGGCTGCGGGTCTACGCGAAGGCGACGAACATGCCGCGCGTGCTCGGTGGGCTGGGTGTCGCCATCATCTCCACGTCGCAGGGCCTCCTCACGGGCCAGGCGGCCGCCAAGCAGGGTGTGGGCGGGGAAGTCCTCGCCTACGTCTGGTAACGGGAAAGGAGCGCATACTCATGTCGCGCATCGGCAAGCTCCCGATCCCGGTACCGTCCGGCGTCCAGGTCGACATCGACGGCCGCGCGGTCAAGGTCACGGGTCCCAAGGGCACGCTGAACCACACGCTGCCCGAGGTCATCGGCGTCGAGAAGGGCGACGACGGCACTCTGCAGGTCGTCCGCCCCGACGACGAGCGTGAGAGCCGCGCCCTGCACGGGCTCACCCGCACGCTGGTCGCCAACATGGTCACCGGTGTCACGGACGGGTACGTCAAGAAGCTCGAGATCGTCGGCGTCGGCTACCGCGTCACGGCCAAGGGCCAGAACCTCGAGTTCGCACTCGGCTTCAGCCACCCGGTCGTCGTCGAGCCGCCCGAGGGCATCACGTTCGCCGTCGAGTCGCCCACCAAGTTCTCGGTGCAGGGCATCGACAAGCAGAAGGTCGGCGAGATCGCGGCGAACATCCGCAAGATCCGCAAGCCCGAGCCGTACAAGGGCAAGGGCGTGCGCTACGAGGGCGAGCACGTCCGGCGCAAGGTCGGAAAGGCTGGTAAGTAACACATGGGCATCGCGATCAATCGCCAGATCAGGAAGGGCGACAAGCGGGCTGCCCGGGACCGCCGGCACCTGCGGGTCCGGAAGAAGGTCACCGGCACGGCCGAGCGTCCGCGCCTGGTCGTCACCCGGTCGCTGCGGCACATGGTGGTCCAGGTCGTCGACGACGCCACCGGCCGCACCCTGGCCTCGGCCACCAGCATGGAAGCCGACCTGCGCTCGCTCGACGGCGACAAGACCGCCAAGGCACGTCGCGTCGGCGAGCTCGTCGCCGACCGCGCCAAGGCGGCCGGTGTCGAGGCCGTGGTCTTCGACCGTGGCGGTAACCAGTACCACGGCCGGGTGGCCGCGGTGGCGGAGGGCGCCCGCGAGGGCGGCCTGAAGCTCTGACCACGCACAATCTCGAGAGGATAGAGGGACATCATGGCTGAACCCCAGCGCCGCGGTGGCGGTGCCGGTGGCGAGCGCCGCGATCGTCGTGACCGTCGCGATCGCGACAACCGTCGCGGCGACGGTGCGGACAAGACCAACTACATCGAGACCGTGGTCGCCATCAACCGCGTCGCCAAGGTCGTGCAGGGTGGGCGTCGCTTCAGCTTCACCGCTCTGGTCGTCGTCGGCGACGGCGACGGCACCGTGGGCGTCGGCTACGGCAAGGCCAAGGAGGTGCCCTCGGCGATCGCCAAGGGTGTCGAGGAGGCCAAGAAGCAGTTCTTCAAGGTGCCGCGGATCCAGGGCACCATCCCGCACCCCGTGCAGGGTGAGAAGGCTGCCGGCGTCGTGCTGCTCCGCCCGGCTTCGCCCGGTACCGGCGTCATCGCCGGTGGCCCGGTGCGCGCCGTGCTGGAGGCCGCGGGCGTCCACGACATCCTGAGCAAGTCGCTCGGGTCGTCCAACGCCATCAACATCGTGCACGCCACGGTGGAGGCGCTGCGTTCGCTGGAGCGTCCGGAGCAGGTGGCGGCCCGCCGCGGCCTGCCGCTCGAGGACGTCGCCCCGGCCGCGCTGCTGCGCGCTCAGGCCGCGGGAGCGTCGGCATGAGCGGCCAGCTGAAGGTCCGTCAGGTCAAGAGCCCGATCGGTGGGACGTCGTCCCAGCGCAACACCCTGCGCTCGCTCGGCCTGAAGCGGATCGGACACGAGGTCGTCAAAGAGGACCGCCCTGAGATCCGGGGCATGGTCAAGACGGTGGCGCACCTGGTCGCCGTCGAGGAGGTCTGAGAGGCATGAGCAACTCGCCGCTGAAGCCGCATCACCTGCGGCCGGCCCCCGGCGCCAAGACCGCGAAGACCCGTGTGGGTCGCGGTGAGGCGTCGAAGGGCAAGACCGCGGGCCGCGGCACCAAGGGCACGAAGGCCCGCTACCAGGTGCCGGCCCGCTTCGAGGGCGGGCAGATGCCGCTGCACATGCGCCTGCCGAAGCTGAAGGGGTTCAAGAACCCGTTCCGCGTCGAGTTCCAGGTCGTGAACCTGGACAAGCTGGCGTCGCTCTTCCCGGAGGGCGGGGACGTCACCGTCGACGACCTCGTGGCCAAGGGCGCTGTGCGGGCCGGCAAGCCGGTCAAGGTTCTGGGCACCGGTGAGATCTCGGTTGCGCTGCGAGTGAACGCGAACGCGTTCTCCACCAGCGCGAAGGAGAAGATCACCGCTGCTGGGGGCACCGCCACCGAGGTGTAGGGGTCCCGCACCGGTGCGTTCGAACGGTTTCGAGAGCGTCCTGCCGTCTTACCAGGCGGCAGGCGCTTTCGGCCGTTCGGACCCGGCGGTGTTACCGTCTGTTCCGTCCGTACCACCGCGCCGGCTTCGACTCGCCAGTCGTCTCCGCCGTCGGCCACGCAGGAGGCCTTGAAGTGCTCAGAGTGTTCGCGCAGGCGTTCCGTACACCTGACCTGCGCAGTAAATTGCTGTTCACGCTGGGCATCATCGCGATCTTCCGGGTCGGCTCGGTCCTGCCCACGCCCGGTGTCGACGTCCCGGCGGTACGGACCTGTGTGGACCTCGCCGGCAACGAGGGCATCTACGGGATGCTCAACCTGTTCTCCGGCGGGGCGATGCTGCAGCTCGCGGTCTTCGCGCTCGGCATCATCCCGTACATCACCGCCAGCATCATCCTGCAGCTGCTGACGGTCGTGATCCCCCGCATCGAGGCGCTGCGCAAGGAAGGCGCGTCCGGGCAGGCACAGATCACGCAGTACACCCGCTACCTCACCATCGGCCTGGCGCTGCTGCAGTCGACCACCATCGTCACGCTGGCCCGCCGCGGGCAGTTCTTCCCGAACTGCCCCGAAGAGGTCCTGCAGAACGACTCGCTGACCACCGCCGCCATCATGATCATCGTCATGACGGCCGGCACCGGCGTGGTCATGTGGCTGGGCGAGCTCATCACCGACCGCGGCGTCGGCAACGGCATGTCGCTGCTGATCTTCACCCAGATCGTCGCCAGCGTGCCGAGCATGTTCTGGAGCATCCAGACCAGCCGCGGCTGGGGCGTCTTCGGCCTGGTCGTCGTGGTCGCGCTGATCGTCGTCACGCTCATCGTCTTCGTCGAGCAGGCACAGCGGCGCATCCCGGTCCAGTACGCCAAGCGGATGGTCGGCAGGCGCATGTACGGCGGCTCGGCCACGTACATCCCGCTGAAGATCAACCAGGCCGGCGTCATCCCGGTCATCTTCGCGTCGTCGCTGCTCTACATCCCGCTGCTGGCCGCGCAGTTCAACCA
This sequence comes from Jiangella alba, assembly GCF_900106035.1. Classification (GTDB taxonomy): domain Bacteria; phylum Actinomycetota; class Actinomycetes; order Jiangellales; family Jiangellaceae; genus Jiangella; species Jiangella alba. Next base: position 127,796 of record NZ_FNUC01000004.1, on the reverse strand, counting down.
GACGTCCGGCTGGGCGCTCTGGATCCAGGACAACTTCACCCGTGGCACCCACCCCGTGTACATCGCGGCGTACTTCCTGCTGATCGTCGGGTTCGCGTTCTTCTACGTGTCCATCACGTTCAACCCGAAGGACATCTCCGACAACATGAAGCGCTACGGCGGCTTCGTGCCGGGCATCCGTGCTGGCCGCGCCACCGAGGAATACCTGGCCTACGTGCTCAACCGCATCACGTCGGCCGGCGCCATCTACCTGGCGCTCGTGGCCCTGTTGCCACTGCTGGCCTTCAACGTGCTGAACCCCGCCGACGGCGGCCAGTCGTTCAACAACATGTTCGGCGGCACCTCCATCCTGATCATGGTCGGTGTCGGCCTGCAGACCGTGCAGCAGATCGAGAGCCAGCTGCAGCAGCGCAACTACGAGGGGTTCTTGCGGTGACGCGACTGTTGATCATGGGCCCGCCGGGCGCGGGCAAGGGCACGCAGGCCGAACTGGTGGCGAAGCGGTTCGCCGTTCCGGCCATCTCCACCGGCGACATCTTCCGGTCCAACATCGCCGACGAGACCGACCTCGGCCGCCAGGTGAAGGGCTACCTCGACTCCGGCCGGTACGTGCCGGACGAGCTGACCAACGAGGTGGTCCGCGACCGCCTCACGCGCGCCGACGTCGCCGAGGGCTTCCTGCTCGACGGCTACCCGCGCACGCTGGCGCAGGTCGATTTCCTCGACAAGGTGCTGGCCGAGCAGGGCCACGAGATCGACCACGTCATCGTGCTCAACGTCGACGTCGACGAGGTCGTGAAGCGGCTGCACGAGCGGGCCCTCAAGGAGGGTCGCGACGACGACACCCCCGAGACCATCCGCAAGCGGCAGGAGCTCTACCTCGAGCAGACCGCCCCGCTGATCGCGGTGTACCGCGAGCGCGGCCTCGTCTTCGAGGTCGACGGCCTGGGCACCGTCGACGACGTGCAGCAGCGAGTGGCCGACGCCATCGAGCAGCCGCCGCAGCCGCACTAGGTTCTCCAGGAGCCACCATCGAGATCAAGTCGCCGGAGCAGCTGGCCGGCATGCGCGCGGCCGGGCTGGTCGTCGCCGAGATCCACGAGGTGATGCGCGCGGCCATCGTGCCGGGCGCCACCCCGCTGGATCTCGACGCGATCGCCCGGCGCGAGCTGGCCGCCCGCGGCGCCACGTCGAACTTCCTCGGCTACGGCGGCTTCCCGGCCACGGTGTGCGTCTCGGTCAACGACGTCGTCGTCCACGGCATCCCGGACGCCACCCCGTTCCGCGACGGCGACATCGTCTCGCTCGACTTCGGCGCGGTCCTCGACGGCTGGCACGGCGACGCCGCGGTGACGGTGCCCGTCGGCTCCGGCGAGCTGCCCGACGACGTCGCGCGGCTGCTGACCGACTGCGAGGACGCGCTGTGGTCGGGCATCGCGGCGATGAAGGCCGGCCGGCGGTTGCGCGACATCGGCACCGCCATCGAGAAGACCATCGAGGCGCGCGGCGACTACGGCATCGTCGAGGAGTACGGCGGCCACGGCATCGGCACCGCGATGCACATGGACCCGCACGTCATGAACTACCGCACCCGCCAGCGCGGCCCGAAGCTGGTGCCCGGCCTGTGCCTCGCGGTCGAGCCGATGATCACCCTCGGCGGCCCCGAGACGCACGTCCTGCCCGACGACTGGACGGTCAAGACCGACGACGGCACATGGGCCGCGCACTTCGAGCACAGCATCGCTGTCACGCCCGAGGGCCCGTGGGTCCTCACCGCCCTCGACGGCGGGGCCGCCCGGCTAGCGGCGCTCGGTGTGCCGGCCGCCGCCCAGGTCCACAGCGGCTGACCCGGCCGCCGCTGCCCGCGACTGGCCCGCTCTCGGGGTGGTCCGCCCGCCGCGCCGGGTCCACAGCGGCTGGCCCGGCCGCCGCCGCTGCCCGCGACTGGCCCGCTCTCGGGGTGGTCCGCCCGCCGCGCCGGGTCCACAGCGGCTGGCCCGGCCGCCGCCGCTGCCCGCGACTGGCCCGCTCTCGGGGTGGTCCGCCCGCCGCGCCGGGTCCACAGCGGCTGACCGGGCCGCCGCCGCTGCCCGCGACTGGCCCGCTCTCGGGGTGGTCCGCCCGCCGCGCCGGGTCCACAGCGGCTGACCGGGCCGCCGCCGCTGCCCGCGACTGGCCCGCTCGCAGGGTGGTCCGCCCGCCGCGCCGGGTCCACAGCGGCTGACCCGGCCGCCGCCGCTGCCCGCGACTGGCCCGCTCTCAGGTGGTCCGTCCGCCGCCTTTGCAATGAGCACCGATACGCACCGTCGCCGAGGCGGCGCGGCGAGAGCTGTCGTGACCGTGTTCGCCGACGGTCGCTGACACGCCGCGAGCGGACATGATCACGGTGGACGTCGCTGACCCGGGGGTGTCCCCGGGGCGAACTGGGGGGTTACCCCGATAGGCGGACCCCGTCGTGCGGCGGATACTGGTGCGCATGGGAGCCGAGCGGTTCGAGATGCGCGCCAGCGACGCCGATCGCGATCGCGTGGCCGAGATCCTGCGCGACGCGCACGGCGAGGGCCGGCTGAGCCAGGACGAGCTGCTGCTCCGGGTCGAGTCGACCTACTCGGCGAAGACGTACCAGGATCTCGACCGCGTCATCGCCGACCTGCCGGTGCGCCGCCAACCGGCCGGCATCATGCCGCGTCCGCTGTCCGCGCCGCGCCCGGCGCCGCGCCGCACGGGGCGGCGCATCGCCCGCGGCCTGCTGACCGGCGCATGGTGGTTCTACGGCTTCGTCGTGGCCCTCAACCTCATGGTGTGGATGCTGGTCAGCATCGGTGGCGGCGGCCCCGAGTACTTCTGGCCGATGTGGGTGGCCGGCCCGTGGGGACTGCTGCTCGGCGGCCTGGAGATGGCGTACCGTTCCCGGGAGACGCCCGCGCCACGGTGACCGCGGGTCGGCTTGCCTCACACGATTGGCCTCTGGTAGGCCCAGTACCGTACAATTCTTGGTCGGCCCACTGTGGTCTGTTTCGTTGCGCCCTGCGGCTGGTTCCGGACGTGTCTTCGACCGGGACGGGGTGTGCGTAACAGCTCGCCGCCCGTCCCTCCCAGGACTCCCGGTGGCGTGGTGTGCCGAGGCGGAAGACGACCGACAGAAGAAGTGCGGAGGACATGCCGAAGAAGGACGGGGTCATCGAGATCGAGGGCACCGTGACCGAGGCTCTCCCGAACGCCATGTTCCGGGTAGAGCTCTCCAACGGTCACAAGGTGCTCGCCCACATTTCCGGCAAGATGCGTCAGCACTACATCCGGATCCTTCCCGAAGACCGGGTGGTGGTGGAGCTCAGCCCGTACGACTTGACCCGCGGTCGCATCGTCTACCGCTACAAGTAACCACGACCTCTGCCGGCGGCTTCGGCCAACTCCGAACTCTCGGCACACGTCAAGAAAGAGTCCCCGATGAAGGTCAAGCCGAGCGTCAAGCCGATCTGCGACAAGTGCAAGGTGATCCGCCGTCACGGCCGGGTCATGGTGATCTGCGAGAACCTGCGTCACAAGCAGCGTCAGGGCTGATCACCGGGCACCGCTCGCCCGGACACAACTGAATACACAGGACAACGCACCAGCACCCCTGCCGGCTACGGCGGGGACCACCCCCGGGCGGAGGCCGGGGCTCGGCGGCACAGGATCGCCGAGACGCGGTGCGTCAGACACCTCCGCGAACGAAGTGAGGAACACCGCATGGCACGCCTCGTCGGCGTCGACCTCCCGCGCGACAAGCGCCTGGAGGTAGCACTCACCTACATCTTCGGCATCGGGCGTACCCGAGCGCTGGAGACTCTCAAGGAGACGGGCGTCAGCCCGGACATCCGCGTCAAGGACCTCGGTGACGAGGAGCTGGTCAAGCTCCGCGACTGGATCGAGGCCAACTACCAGATCGAGGGTGACCTCCGCCGCGAGGTGCAGAGCGACATCCGCCGCAAGATCGAGATCGGTAGCTATCAGGGCATCCGGCACCGCCGCGGGCTCCCCGTCCGTGGTCAGCGCACTCACACGAATGCCCGTACCCGCAAGGGTCGGAAGAAGACCGTCGCCGGCAAGAAGAAGGCCGGCAAGTGAGTGCCGCGACGGCGTCACGCACGCCGTCGCGCGCAGCGAACCGCTGACCTCAGAAGCTTTCGGACAGGAGTACCGCACACATGCCACCCGCCAAGGGCCGCCAGACCAAGGTGCGCCGCAAGGAGAAGAAGAACGTCGCTCATGGTGTCGCGCACATCAAGAGCACGTTCAACAACACGATCGTCTCGATCACCGACCCTCAGGGCAACGTGATCGCGTGGGCCAGCGCCGGCCAGGTCGGCTTCAAGGGCTCGCGTAAGTCGACGCCGTTCGCCGCGCAGATGGCCGCCGAGGCCGCCGCTCGCCGTGCCCAGGAGCACGGCATGCGCAAGGTCGACGTGTTCGTCAAGGGCCCGGGCTCGGGCCGGGAGACCGCGATTCGCTCGCTGCAGGCCGTCGGCCTCGAGGTCGGTTCGATTTCGGACGTGACCCCGCAGGCGCACAACGGCTGCCGTCCGCCGAAGCGCCGCCGCGTCTGACCCACCGAGACCTCGAGGAGACCTGAACCACCATGGCCCGTTACACCGGTCCACTCACGAAGAAGTCGCGTCGGCTCGGCGTCGACCTGATCGGCGAGGACAAGGCGTACGAACGCCGTCCTTACCCGCCCGGCCAGCACGGCCGCGGCCGGCAGAAGGAGAGCGAGTACCGCCTCCAGCTGCACGAGAAGCAGAAGGCGCGCTACACCTACGGCGTCCTGGAGAAGCAGTTCCGCCGCTACTACGAGGAGGCCAACCGTCGCCAGGGTCGCACCGGTGACGTCCTCCTCCAGCTGCTGGAGTCGCGTCTCGACAACGTCGTCTACCGTTCGGGCCTGGCCCGCACCCGCCGGCACGCCCGCCAGCTGGTCGTCCACGGCCACTTCACGGTCAACGGCCGCAAGGTGAACGTGCCGTCGTACCAGGTGGCGCTGCACGACGTCATCGACGTGCGGGAGAAGTCCCGCGAGACGACCCCGTTCATCATCGCCCGCGAGACCCACGGCGACCGCCCGGTCCCCGCGTGGCTCGAGGTCATCCCGAACCAGCTGCGCGTGCTGGTCCACCAGCTCCCGTCCCGGCAGCAGATCGACACGCCGGTGCAGGAGCAGCTCATCGTCGAGTTCTACTCGAAGTAGTCCGCACCATCGCCGTGGCCGGCACCGGGCCGGCCACGGCGCCCTGATCGCGACAGTCATATAGCGGGCGTCGCGGAGAGGAAGTCAGAAGTGCTCATCACCCAGCGTCCCAGTCTCAGCGAAGAGTCGCTGAACGACTACCGCGCACGGTTCACCATCGAGCCGCTCGAGCCCGGCTTCGGCTACACGCTCGGCAACTCGCTGCGCCGGACCCTGCTCTCGTCCATCCCCGGCGCGGCCATCACGTCGATCCGCATCGACGGCGTGCTGCACGAGTTCACCACCATCCCCGGGGTGAAGGAGGACGTCACCGACGTCATCCTGAACCTCAAGGGCCTCGTCGTCTCGTCCGAGCACGACGAGCCGGTCGTGATGTACCTGCGCAAGCAGGGCCCCGGCGCCGTCACCGCCGCCGACATCGCGCCGCCGGCCGGTGTCGAGGTGCACAACCCGGACCTCCACATCGCCACGCTGAACGGCAAGGGCAAGCTGGAGATGGAGCTGACGGTCGAGCGCGGCCGCGGCTACGTGTCGGCCGTGCAGAACAAGCGCGCCGACGCCGAGATCGGCCGCATCCCGGTCGACTCCATCTACTCGCCGGTGCTGAAGGTCACTTACAAGGTCGAGGCGACCCGCGTCGAGGGCCGCACCGACTTCGACCGTCTCATCGTCGACGTCGAGACCAAGCCCTCGATCCGGCCGCGGGACGCGCTCGCGTCGGCCGGCAGCACGCTGGTCGAGCTGTTCGGCCTGGCCCGCGAGCTGAACATCGAGGCCGAGGGCATCGAGATCGGCCCGTCGCCGGTCGACGCCCAGCTGGCCGCGGACCTCGCGCTGCCGATCGAGGACCTGCAGCTCACCGTCCGTTCGTACAACTGCCTCAAGCGTGAGGGCATCCACTCCGTGGGTGAGCTCGTCTCCCGCAGCGAGGCCGACCTCCTCGACATCCGTAACTTCGGCCAGAAGTCGATCGACGAGGTCAAGGCGAAGCTGGCCACCATGGGCCTCGGCCTGAAGGACAGCGCGCCGGGCTTCGACCCGGCCGCGGCCGTCGACAGCTACGGCGACGACGACCAGTCCTACGCCGAAGACGAGCAGTACTGACCGAGCGCGGCCGGTAGCGGCCGCCACCACACAGGAGTAGATCACCATGCCCACCCCAACCAAGGGTGCTCGCCTGGGAGGCTCGCCGGCTCACCAGCGCGCGATCCTCGCCAACCTGGCGACCGCGCTGTTCGAGCACGGCCGCATCACCACGACCGAGGCCAAGGCCCGCCGCCTGCGCCCGGTCGCCGAGCGGCTGATCAGCAAGGCGAAGCGTGGCGACCTGCACGCGCGGCGCCAGGTGCTCAGCACGATCCGCGACAAGGACGTCGTGCACGTGCTGTTCGCCGAGATCGGCCCGCGCTACGAGAACCGCAACGGCGGCTACACCCGGATCGTGAAGATCGGCCCGCGCAAGGGTGACAACGCTCCGATGGCGATCATCGAGCTGGTCGAGCCGCTGGCCGAGCAGGTCGTGACCGAGGCGACGAGCGCGACCCGGCGGGCCGCCGCGGCCGCTCCGGCCGCTGCCGCTCCGGCGGCTGACGCTCCGGCCGAGGTCGAGGTTCCGGTCGAGGAGGCCGTCGCCGAGGCGCCGGCCGACGAGACCGAGGCCGTCGCCGACGACGCCGAGGCGCCGGCGGACGACGCCGAGGCGAAGGCCGACGACGCCGAGGGCCCGGCCGAGAAGGCCTGACCCCCGCGTCACACGCACAGCACCGTCATGCAGCCCGCCGACCCCACTCCTGGGGACGGCGGGCTGCTGCGTGTGCGGCTCGACCTCGCCTACGACGGCACCGACTTCTCCGGCTGGGCCGCGCAGCCCGGCCGGCGCACCGTCCAGGGCGTTCTCGAGGAGGCGCTGGGCCGGGTGCTGCGCATCGACCCGCCGCGGCTCACCGTCGCCGGGCGGACCGACGCCGGGGTGCACGCCCGCGGCCAGGTCTGCCACGTCGACGTTCCGGTGACGGCGTGGGCGGCGGCGCCCGGTCGGTCGGACCGGCCGCCGGCGGTCGCGTTGGCGCGGCGGCTGGCCGGGGTGCTGCCGGGCGACGTCCGGGTGCACGGCGTCGCGGCTGCGCCGTCGGGCTTCGACGCCCGCTTCTCCGCCGTCTGGCGCCGCTACCGCTACCGCGTCGCCGACACCGCCTACGGCGCCGACCCGCTGCTGCGCGGATTCGTGCTGTGGCACGACCGTCCGCTCGACGTCGACGCGATGAACGTCGCGGCCGCCGGTCTGCTGGGCGAGCACGACTTCGCCGCGTACTGCCGGCCCCGTGAGGGCGCGACGACGATCCGCGAGCTGCGGGTGCTCTCCTGGGAGCGCTCGGCCGACGGCCTGGCCGTCGCGACCGTCGAGGCCGACGCGTTCTGCCACAACCAGGTGCGCGCGATGATCGGCGCCCTCCTGCTCGTCGGTGACGGCCGCCGGCCGGTCGACTGGCCGGCGACGGTGCTCGCGGCCGGCGTGCGCGACTCCGGCGTCATCGTCATCCCGCCGCACGGCCTGACCCTCGAGGCCGTCGGCTATCCGCCCGACACCGAGCTGGCCCTCCGGGCGGCCGTCGCCCGCAACGTCCGCACCCTCCGTCCGGGGGAGGGCGAAGGTCGGGGAGATCCCTGAGGGCAAAATCGGCTCGGGCGCGTAGCCTGGTGGAGTGTTCACCGATGCGATCGAGATTGCCGTAGCCGCACTGGGGCTCGGGCTTGTCGTGCTGTCCGTGCGACAGGCGCGGGCCAAGGGCTGGGCGGCCTCGCTGCAGATGGCGGCGGGCGGCTTCCTGCTCATGGGCGCCTCCGCCATCGGCATCGTCGGCTTCGTCGTCGGCCTGGTGCTCTCGCCCATGGCCTGGATCGGCGTCGGCATGCTCGCGGTGGCCGGCCTGCTGTTCGTGACGGGCCAGAAGCTCGAGGTGCCGAAAGACTCCGCCAAGCCCAAGTCGGTCGGCGAGTCCGGCCCGGCCCCGAAGGGCGCGGTCGACGCCGGCCCGAAGAAGGGAAAGAAGCAGCAGGCCTCCGGCGATCCCGAGCTCGACGACATCGAGGCCATCCTGCGTCGCCACGGCATCCAGTGAGGTGGCCGGCCCGCGAAGAACGGTAGTGTTTGCGGGCGAAGAACGGTAGCGTATGTGACTGAGAAACGGTAGCGTATGAGTCATGCGCTACCTTCCGCGGGTCGCCGATGCCGAGCTGGACGGCATGCTGTCCGGGTTGCCGGCGGTCAGCATCGAGGGTCCGAAGGCTGTGGGGAAGACGGCGACCGCCTCACGACGGGCCGGGTCCGTCGTCGCGCTCGACGATGACGACGAGCTGGCGCTGCTCGACGCCGACCGCGGCCGGCTCGCGCGGCTGCCCGCCCCGGTGCTGGTCGACGAATGGCAACGGTTCCCACGCGTGTGGGATCTGGTCCGGCGCAGCGTCGACCGCGATCCGTCGCCTGGCCGGTTCGTCCTGACCGGGAGCGCCAGCCCGGTGCACGCACCGACCCATTCGGGTGCCGGCCGCATCGTGCGGCTGCGCATGCGCCCCATGTCGCTGGCCGAACGCCAGGTGACGACTCCGGCTGTCAGCCTGGCCGGTCTCCTGGCCGGAGGGCGTCCGGAGATCACCGGCGAGAGCCCGCTCGACCTGGCGGACTACACCGACGAGATCGTGTGCTCCGGCTTCCCGGCGATCCGGATGATGGACGAGCCCCACCGCCGCGACGCCCTCGACGGCTATCTGGCCGAGATCGTCCGCCGCGACTTCCCCGAGCAGGGGCACGTCGTGCGCCGTCCGGCCACGTTGCAGGCGTGGCTGCGTGCCTACGCCGCCGCCACGGCGAGCACGGCCTCCTACAACGTCGTGCTCCAGGCGGCGACATCCGGCCATGGCGAGCAGCCGGCCAAGACGACGACGATCGCCTACCGCGACGTCCTCACCCAGCTCTGGCTGCTCGAACCGGTCCCGGCGTGGCTGCCGGCGGGTCGCAACCACTTCGCGCGGCTGAGTCAGGCGCCCAAGCATCATCTCGCCGATCCGGCGCTGGCCGCGCGCCTGCTCGGCGTCGGCGCGTCCGCGCTGCTCGACCAGCCTTCGGCGGGTCCGCCGATCCGCCGCGACGGGCCGCTGCTGGGTGCGCTCTTCGAGTCGCTCGTGACGTTGAGCGTACGGGTCTACGCGCAGCCGTCGCGGGCCGGCGTTCATCATCTGCGCACCATGCGTGGCGATCACGAGGTCGACCTGATCGTCGCTCGTGACGACGGACGGGTCGCGGCGTTGGAGGTCAAGCTGTCGCCGTCGGTCGACGACAAGGACGTCAAGCACCTGCTCTGGTTGCGCGAGCGGCTGGGGGACGACCTGCTCGACGCCGCCGTCATCACGACCGGGAGGGCCGCCTACCGGCGTCCGGACGGCATCGCCGTCGTTCCGGCGGCGCTGCTCGGTCCGTGAGCCGACCAGCTCAGAGCTCCAGCACGTCGCCCTCGCGGCCGGCGCTGACGGGGAGCGGGGCGGCCGCGGCGTACTTGGCGGCCAGCTCGTCCACCTCGTCGTCGGTGCGGGTGGGCGCGTGGTGGATCAGCACCAGCCGGCCGACCCGGGCGCGGGCGGCCAGCGCGATGGCGTCGCCGATGGTGGAGTGACCGTACGCCTCGGCCCAGTACCGTTCCGCGTCGGAGAACTGCGCGTCGTGCAGCAGCAGGTCGACGCCGCGGACGAGGGAGGCGGCGGGGCCATCGCCGGCGCCCGCCGCGTGGTCGGGCAGGTAGGCGAAGGACGCGCCGTCCGCCTCGACCCGCATCCCGAACGTCCGCCCGCCCTTGTGCGGGAGGTCCGCCAGCCGCACCCGCGCCCCGCCGGCCGCCAACCAGCCGGCGTCGCACGCGTCGAACCGCCACCGCCCGGCCAGCCCGTCCGGCCCGATGGGGAAGTGCGGCGGCGACATCGCCCGCGCCAGCAGCGCCGCCGCCGACCCCGGCACCGACGGCGACGCGCCGGCCTGCGCGGGCAGGCACAGCCGCACGTCCGCGCCGGCCACGTCGCCGGACCGGAAGAACGGCAGCCCCTGCACGTGGTCCCAGTGCAGGTGGCTGAGCACCAGGTCGCCGCGGTACGGCGCGCCCCCCAGCAGCGCCGTCAGAGCGGCGAGCCCGGTGCCGGCGTCGAGCACCAGCCGCGGCGCCGACTCGTCCCGCACGGTCACCGAGACGCACGAGGTGTGGCCGCCGGTCCGCAGGAACGCCGCGCCGGGCGCGGGCGTCGAGCCGCGCACCCCGTGCAGGACGATCCTCACGCCGGCACGTCCTCCCGGCGGTGCGACCCGGCCAGCTCGGCCAGCCGCTCGCGGTCGATCGACGCCGACGGCGCCACGGCCACCCGCACCGGGGTGACGGCGGCCAGCGTCGACGTCCGCCGCCCGCCCTCCAGGACGGCCCGCTCGCCGAGCACCGCGCCCGGCCCGACCTCGGCCAGCCGCCGCCCGTCGACCTCGACCCGCAGCACGCCGTCGAGCAGCAGGTACAGCTCGTCGCCCGGCTCGCCCTGCAGCGTCAGCAGGTCGCCGTCGGCGAGCGTGCGGATGCGCGGCTTGTCCGCGCCGGTCATCAGCAGCCGCGACAGCACCCGCTCGGCGGCGCTCTCGACCTCGACGCTCAGCGCCGGGGAGTCCTCGTCGCCCCACGGCGTCCGCGCGCCGAACGAGTGCGCGGCCCACGCCGAGTAGTCGGTGAGGCCGGACTTGCGCACCAGCGCGCCGCCGTCGTCGTAGACCCAGTGCCGCGGGAACGCGCTGGCGCCGGGCAGGCCCGGCTCGGACCGGCCGTCCGGGTGGATGGTCAGCGTCAGCGTCGTCCACACCAGCGGCGAGCGCAGCTGGACGAACGGCGGATGCGGGACGGCGCGCGGTGCGGGCAGCGCGGTCCGGCCGCCGCAGGTCTGCGTCAGCCGCACACCGCCGTCGGGCAGGTACTCCGGGTCGCGGCGCAGGACCGGCAGCGCGACCGCGGCGAACGTCGCGCCGAGCCGCCCGATCCGAACCGTCGTCGACCCCATCCGCACGCCGGCGCCGGCGTCGTAGCCGGCCCGGACGATCCGTCCGTCCGCGACCTCGGCCCAGCCGGCCAGCACGTTCGCGTACCGGAACCGGTCCGCGGCGCCCAGCCCGGCCAGGTCCTCGACGACGTCGGGCGGCGGCGGGTCGTAGTGGGTGAACCCGGTCTCGAAGGCGGCCTTGGTGAGTCCGGTGACCGCCTCGGACGGAATCCACGAGAGTGTGGTGGCCGTGGCCTCGATACGTGTGTCCATGTGTTCACGCTAGGGAGCGGCGGCGCCGCCGGGCAGGGTGCAGACAGGCCGGTCGGCGGGGGTGCTGGCACGCCTCCGCATGAGCGCGATCATCGTGGGGTATTTCTTGACGTATGGGAGTCTCGACGCGGTTTCGGTCGACGACGGCCGCCGGCGTGATCGCGGTGCTCGTCCTGGTGTTCGTGTTCGGCAGCCCGCCGTTCGGCAGCTGGGCCGCTGACAACGCGAACGGCGCCGGCGCGCTCGACCTGTTCCTCAGCGTCCTCGCCTGGCCGTCCTGGGACTTCACCCTCGACGCGCCGGCCCGCGACGTCCTCGCGATGGTGCTGCGCGCGGTGCTGGTGGTCATCCTCACGGCGGCGTTCCTCACCGCGCTGGCCTGGCCGCGCACCGGCAACGCGGGCGCCCAGCTGCTCACCGGCTGGGCCAGCGTCGTCTTCGCCGGGGCCGCCGCCGGGCTGATCATGGGGCTCGTCCAGAGCGACGCCTCCGCGCCGGCCGTGTTCGCGCTGATCTCGTCCGGCGCCACCTACGGCATCTTCGCCGGCTGGATCGTCGGCCTCGCCACCCTGCGCGCGCCCAGCCGGTGACGACTCGGGTCCGGGTCGAGGTTCGTCCGTCGCCCGGATGCCATCATGGCTGGCATGAGCCGCGACGTCTTCGTCCAGGACGTACCCCCAGCCGTCCGCAGCGTTGCGGAGATCCCTGACTCGTGGCGACCGGCGCCGCTTCCGTTCGGCCACGCGGAGGTCGTCGCGGCAGTGCGGGAACTCGTGCCCTCGGCAGACTTCACCGACCCGACCTGGGGACACGTTCTGGTCGGGGGCGCGGACATCGAGGTCAATGTCGCCGACCGCCCGCAGCTGGACTCCTTCGCACTTCACATCCGTGGTGCGGACGACGACGCCAACCGGTTCGTCGCCCAGCTGCTCCAGAGGCTCGGTGTCCGCGCCTTCGACGTCGCGTCCGAGACCGGCATCTTCACCGGCGGCTAGTCTCGGCCACCCGTCCGGGGGTGCTGGCACCCCGTCGCATTCGGGTGGCTGCCGCCCTGGCGCGTTCGCGCCGGTAGGAGTGTCATGGCGGCATGACCTCGGCCGCCGCGCGCATCACGGTGCTTCTCGCGGACGACAACCTGCTCGTCCGCGAGGGAGTGCGGGCGCTGCTGCGCGTCGCCGGCGACGTGGACGTGGTGGCGACGGCCGAGGACTACGACGGGCTGGTCGCGCAGGCGGTCGAGCACCGCCCGCAGGTCGTCGTCACCGACATCCGGATGCCGCCGCGCTTCGCCGACGAGGGCATCGAGGCGGCCAAGGAGGTCCGCAAGCGGCTCCCCGGCACCGGGATCGTGGTGCTGTCGCAGTACGACGACCCGGAATACGCGGTCGCACTGCTGGCCCAGGGCGCCGCCGGCTACGCATACTTGCTCAAGGAGCGGGTGGCGGACGGCGACCGGCTGGCCCGGGCGGTCCGCGAGGTCGCAGCGGGGGGTTCCATGCTGGACCCAGAGATCGTGCAGGCCCTCGTGACACCGGCACGGGGCGGCACCGGCCTGTCCGCCGACGAGGAACGGCTGCTCACCATGGTGGCCGAGGGCCGCGCCGTCAAGGCCATCGCCGCCACGCTGCGCAGCACGCCGGAGGCCGTCGACCACGCCGTCGAGGAGCTGTTCCTGCACCTCGCCCGCGACGCCAGCTCCGGCGTCAGGGGCGCGCTGGAGCGGCTGCGCAAGCTGCACACGGCGATCCTGGAGCGCGAGGAGCAGGGCGAGACGCTCACCCGGCTGCTGCCGTCGGGCCTCGCCGACAAGCTGCGCGACGACCCCGGCGCCGTCGCCCGCACCGAGCGGCTGATCGTCACCGTGCTGATGTCGGACGTGCGCGGCTACTCCGGCATCGCCGAGCGGGCCGACCCGTCGACGCTGGCCCGTCAGCTGAACGCGCACCGCCGGGCCATGAACGGTGCCATCCTCGACCAAGGGGGCACCGTGATGCAGTACGTGGGAGACGCCGTCATGGCCGTCTTCGGAGCGCCGTTCCCGCAGGCCGACCACGCCGAGCGGGCGCTTCGGGCCGCCCACGACATGCACCGGCGGCAGGCCGGCGTCGACGCCCAGTGGGCGGCCGAGGGGCTGGAGCCGTTCGGCATGGGCATCGGCCTGTCCACCGGCGAGGTGGCCGCCGCGCTGCTCGGCAGCGACGAGCGGCTGGAGTACACGCTGGTCGGCGACACCGTGAACCTGGCGCAACGCCTGCAGGACCTCGCCCGCCCGGCCGGGACGACGGTGGCCAGCGCGGCCACCGCGGCGGCCGCGCCCGCGTGGACGTTCCAGCGGCTCGACCCGGTCCGGGTCAAGGGCCGCGACGCCGCGGTGACGGCGTGCCGGGTGCTCGCGCCCGCCGCCGCCCCCGACGAGGTGGAGGAGTACAGCCGATGACCGCACTGCTGGCTCAGGGGGTCCGCCGGACGTTCGAGGCGGAACTGGCGCCGGTCCGGGCGCTGCGCGGCGTCGACCTGCGGGTGGACCGCGGCGAGTTCGTCGCGCTGATGGGGCCGTCGGGCTGCGGCAAGTCGACCCTGCTGAACATCTTCGCCGGGCTCGACCAGCCCGACGAGGGCGAGGTGGTCGTCGACGGGCTGGTGGTGAGCGGGCGCGACGAGAACTGGCTGGCCCGGTTCCGCCGGCACCACGTCGGCATCGTGTTCCAGTTCTTCAACCTGCTCGAGGGCGTCTCGGCGCTGGACAACATCGCGCTGCCGGCCATCCTCGGCGGGCTGCGGCGCAAGGCGGCCGAGTCGCGTGCCCGCGACCTGCTCGACCTGCTGGGCCTGGGCGACCGCACCGAGCAGCTGCCGTCGGTGCTCTCCGGCGGGCAGCGCCAGCGGCTGGCCATCGCCCGCGCGCTGGTCAATGAGCCGGCCGTGCTGCTGGCCGACGAGCCGACCGGCGCGCTCGACAGCGAGGGCGGTGCGGAGATCCTGGAGCTGTTCCGCCGGCTGCACGGTGACGGGCAGACCATCCTCATGGTCACCCACTCCGCCGACGTCGCCGCCGGGGCGTCCCGCGTGGTGCGCATGCGCGACGGCCGCATCGACGGCGTGCGGGTCGGCTCGGCGCCGGCCGCGTCCGTGGTGGAGGAGCGCGCGCCGTGACGGCCGTCCGCGCCTGGCTGCGGCTGGACGCCCGGCGCCGGTGGCGGTCGCTGCTGGTCATGGCGCTGCTGGTGGCGCTGGCCGCGGGGACGGTCATGACGGCGCTGTCCGGTGCCCGGCGCGGCGCGACCGCCGGCGACCGGCTGCTGGAGCGGACGCTGCCGGCCACCATCGCCGTCCTCCCGAACCAGCCGGGCTTCGACTGGGACGCGGTCCGCGCGCTGCCCGAGGTCGAGGCGCTGACGACGTTCGTGCTGACCGGGTCATACGTGGTCGACGAGCTGCCGCCGGACTCGTACGCCGCGGGCTTCCCGCCGGGCGACGACGAGGTGTTCCGGACCATCGAGCGCCCGGTCGTCCTCGACGGCCGGCTGCCCGACCCGGCGCGGGCCGACGAGGTCGTCGTCAGCCGCCAGTTCGAGCGGACCTACGGGCTGGGCGTCGGCGACGACGTCACGCTGCGGCTGTTCACGCCGGAGACGCAGGACGGCCTGAAGTTCGCGTCGACGCTGCCCGAGCCGGACGGCCCGGTGGTGCCGGCCACGATCGTCGGGATCATCCGGTCGCCGTGGTTCAGCGACGTCGTCGGCGACTCCGAGGGCGGGCTGTCGCCGTCGCCGGGCCTGTTCGCGCAGTACCGCGACAACCTCATGGGCGCGTCCGGCCAGGGCGAGCTGAACGCGCTGGTCCGGCTGCGCGGCGGCGAGGCCGCGATTCCGTCGTTCAAGGCGGGCCTGCGGGAGGTCAGCGGGCGCAGCGACATCGACTTCATGGACCTCGCCGAGGACGCCCGGCACCTGAACTCGGTCACCCGGTTCGAGGCCGACGCGCTGCAGGCGTTCGCGCTGGCGGCGGGCGCGGCGGCGATCTTCCTCGTCGGCCAGGCGGTGGCCCGGTACGCGGCTTCGGCGGCGGCCGAGCTGCAGATCGGGCGGGCACTGGGGATGACGTCGGGGCAGGCCGTCGTGGCCGCGGCGGCCGGCCCGGTCGGCGCGGCCGCCGCCGGCACGCTGCTCGGCGCGGGCGCCGCGGTGGTGGCGTCGAGGTGGTTCCCGATCGGCACCGCCGCGCTGTTCGAACCGGACCCGGGCATCGACGTCGACCCGCTGGTCATCGCCGTGGTCGGGACGGCGACGGTGCTGCTGGCGGCGCTCGGCGCGGGCCTGGCCGCGCGGCTGGCGCTGCGCTCGGCCCGGACGGCTCGCCGCGCGCGGCCGTCGGCGCTCGCGGCCGCCGCCCGGCGGGCCGGCGCCCCGGTTCCGGTGGTCGTCGGCGCGCGGTTCGCGCTGGAGCCCGGCCGCGGCCGGCAGGCGGTCCCGGTGCGCCCGGCGCTGGTGGGTGCCGTGGTCGGGGTGCTCGGCGTCATCGCGGCGTTCACCTTCTCCAGCGGTGTCACCGACGCGGCCGGGCACCCGGAGCGGTTCGGGCAGGTGTACCAGCTGGCGGCGTTCGTCGGCGACGCCGGCGAGGACTTCGGGCCCGTCGACGACGTCATGCAGACCATGGCCGACGACCCTGACGTGCGGGTCGTCAACGACACCCGCGTCGCGGTCGCGGCCGTCGAGAACCGGCCGGTCACGCTGTTCACGCTGGACCAGGCCGGACGCGAGCCGCTGCGGCCGGTGCTGGTCGACGGCCGGGCGCCGGAGCAGCCGGGCGAGGTGGCGCTGGCGCCGGCCAGCGCCGACACCCTGGGCGTGGGCGTCGGCGACGTCGTGACGATGTCCGGCACCGCGGGCGACCGCGAGTTCACCGTCACCGGCCTGGCGTTCGTGCCGGAGGGCCCGCACAACAACTACGTCACCGGCGGCTGGGTCTCCGGCGACGGGTACGACACGCTGTTCGACCCGGCCAGCACGGTGTCGCCGGCGTTCAAGTACCACCTCGTGCTGCTCGGGCTGACGCCCGGCGCCGACCCGGCGGCGGTGACCGAGCGGCTGGAGGCCACCGTGGCGCCGGTGATCGCCGCGGCCATCGGCGCGCCGCCGGAGTCCGTCACCGACGTCGTCTCCCCGGCCGAGCCGCCCAGCCGGCTCGCGGAGCTGCGCCAGGTCCGGACGCTGCCGGTGTTCCTGGCCGGGTTCCTGACGGTGCTCGCGCTCGGCGCCGTGGGGCACGCGCTGGCCACCGCCGTGCGCCGTCGCCGGCACGAGGTGGCCGTGCTGCGGGCGCTGGGCATGACCCGCTGGCAGTCCCGCGGCGTCGTCGTCACCCAGGCCAGTCTGCTGGCGCTGATCGGGCTGGCCGCCGGCGTGCCGCTCGGCCTGGCGCTGGGCCGGACCCTCTGGCGCTACGTCGCCGACACGACGCCGCTGCTCTACGTCGCGCCGCTGGCGGCGCTGGCGCTGCTGCTGATCGTGCCGCTGGCGCTGCTGGCGGCGAACCTGCTGGCGGCCTGGCCGTCGCACCGGGCCGCATCACTGCGGGTGGGCTCCGTGCTGAGGGCCGAGTGATGGCGGCGGCGTGGCTGCGGCTGGAGCTGCGCCGCCGATGGCGGTCGCTGCTGGTGCTGGCGCTGCTGGTGGCGCTGGCCGCGGGGACGGTCATGACGGCGGTCGCGGGCGCCCGGCGCGGCGCGTCCGGCATGGACCGGCTCCAGGCCGCCACCCAGCCGGCGACGGTGCTGGTGGTGCCGAACATCCCGGGCTTCGACTGGGCGCCGGTGCGCGCGCTGCCCGGCGTCGAGGCGCTCGGGCGCCTGGCGTTCACGGGCTACGAGATCGACGGACGGCCGGGCGGGGAGTCGTTCATGGTCCCGCCCGCCGATGCGCAGACCATGCACGCGCTCGAACGCCCGGTCGTCCTGGCGGGCCGGCTCGCGGACGCCGGCCGGGCGGACGAGGTGGTGGTGACGCCGGCGTTCCTGCGCACGTACGGGCGATCGGTCGGCGACACCGTGCGGCTGGGCCTCTACACGCCCGAGCAGGTGGACACCGGCCAGGTGCCCGGCGCCGCCCGGACGAACCTGGTGTCCGGCGTGTGGCTCCTGACCTACCAGCAACAGGCCGCGGCCGTCGCGGCCGGGCTGCAGCCCGATCCGGGCGCGCCGGCGGATGGGCCCGTCGTCGAGGCCACCATCGTCGGGGTCGTGCGGTCGCCGATGTTCGGCGACCAGCTGGACGCGCCCGGCTTCCTGGTGCCGTCGGCCGGGCTGGTCGCGGCCCACCCGGAGAGCTTCTTCGGCGCCGAGGGCGTGGCGTCGACCGGCGCGCTGGTGCGGCTGTCCGGCGGCGCGGCCGCGATCCCCGCCTTCCGGGCCGCCCTGGCCGAGGCGACGGGGCGTCCCGACCTCACCGTCCACGACCTGACGGCGCCCGCCGCGGCCATCGGCGAGACGCTGCGGTTCGAGGCCACCGCGCTGTACGTCCTGGCCGGCGTCGCCGCCGTCGCCGGGGTGTTCCTGATCGGCGGGTCGGCCGGCCGGCAGGTCGCCTCGATGCTGGGGAGCCTGCGGGTGCTGTCGGCCGTCGGCATGACGCCGCGGCAGGTCGCCGGCGCCGCCGCGACGGGCCCGGCCGTGGCCGCGGCGGCCGGGACGGTGCTCGGCGCGGCCGTGGCGGTGGTCGTGTCGCGCTGGTTCCCGGTGGGGTCCGCGAGCTTCCACGAGCCCGCGCCGGGCGTCAGCGTCGACCCGGCCGTGCTGGTCCCGGGGGTGCTGCTCCCGCCGCTGCTGGTCGCGGTCACGGCGGCGGTCCTCGCCCGGGCCGGCCTGGCGGACCGGCCGGCGCGGCGGCGGACGTCCGCCGTGACCCGGCTCGTGGCCGGCGCCCGGTTGCCGGTCCCGGTGGTCCTGGGCACCCGGTTCGCGCTGGAGCGCGGCGCCGCGGGTGCCCGGTCGCCGGTGCGGCCCGCGCTGGCCGGCGCCGTCGTCGGGGTGACCGGGGTGCTGGCGGCCCTGACGTTCTCGGACGCGGCCCGCGACGCGGCGCAGACCCCGTTCCGGTTCGGGGTGGTGCACCAGGCCGAGGCGTGGGTCGGCTTCGACCGCGGCCGGCTCGCGTCGGCCGAGGACGTCTTCCCGGCCCTGGCGGACGTGCCGGGCGTGCGCGGGGTCGACGACGTCCGTGGCCAGCTCGGCGACGCCGGCGACGCCCAGGTCATGGTGGTCTCGTTCCACCCGGTCGGCGAGCCGCTGAACTACCTGGTGACGGCGGGCCGGATGCCGTCCGGCCGCGGCGAGGCGCTCGTCTCCCTGGCCGCGTCCGGTGACCTCGGCGTGGGCGTCGGCGACGTGCTCCCAATGGCGGGCAGCGGCGGCGCGGCGGAGCTCGCGGTCGTCGGCGTCGCCGTCCTGGACCCGGGGTTCGGCACCGCGGTCGTCGTGGCCCCGTCCACCTACGATGCGCTGTTCGACGGCGCCTTCCTGTTCCAGTACGCCGCGATCGGCCTGGACCCGGCGGCCGACCCGGCGGCCGTGCTCCCGGCGCTGGCGGCCGCCGTCCCGGACCAGACCTACGGGATCCGCCCGTTCGAATTCAGCAGCCCGCCGGAGCTGCGGCTCATGCGGTCGGTCCCGGTCGTGCTCGGAGGCTGCGTGGCGCTGCTCGCCGCGGGAGCCGTCGGGCACGGCCTGGTGACGGCCGTGCGGCAGCGCCGCCGCGAGCTGGCCGTGCTCCGGGCGGTCGGGATGACGCCGGCGCAGTCGACCGTCGCGGTGACCGCGCAGTCGCTCGTGCTGGCGCTGGCCGGCCTGGCCTTCGGCGTGCCGCTCGGCCTGGCGCTGGGCCGGACGGTCTGGCGGTCGGTCGCCACGACGATGCGCGCGCACTACGTCGCGCCGGGCGGCTGGCAGCTGGTGGCGGTGGTGGCGCTGCTCACCGTGCTGGCGGCGGTGCTGCTGGCGGCCTGGCCGGCGCGGCGGGCGGCGTCGTTGCGGGTGGGCTCCGTGCTGAGGGCCGAGTGATGGCGGCGGCGTGGCTGCGGCTGGAGCTGCGACGGCGGTGGCGGTCGCTGCTGGTGCTGGCGCTGCTGGTGGCGCTGGCCGCGGGGACGGTGCTGACGGCGGTCGCGGGCGCCCGGCGCGGCGCGAGCGCCGTCGACCGGCTGCTGGAGCGGACGCTGCCCGCGGACGTCGCGGTGCTGCCGAACCAGCCCGGCTTCGACTGGGACGCGGTGCGCGACCTGCCCGGGGTGACCGCGCTGTCCACCTTCGGCAGCGCGCCCTACGTCGTCGACGGCGTGCCGGCCGAGTCGCTCGGCGGCGCCGTCGGCCCGGACACGATGGTCACGGTGGAGCGGCCGGCCGTCCTCGCCGGGCGGCTGCCCGACCCGCACCGCGCCGACGAGGCGACGGTGACCCCGCGGTTCGTCGAGACCTACGGTCTGGGCGTCGGCGACACCGTGACGATCCGGCTGTTCCGGCCCGAGTCGTTCGCCGCCTACCGGGCCGATCCGTCGCTGCCGCCGGACGGGCCGGTCGTCGAGGCGCGCATCGTCGGCGTCGTCCGGTCGTTCTGGCACGGCGACGGCCTCGGCGGGCAGGGGCTGCTGACGTCGTCGGCCGGGCTGTTCGAGCGGTACCCGGCCGAGCTGGGCGCGGGGGCGCCGGACGAGATCTTCAACGCGATCGCCCGGCTCGACGGCGGCGCCGCGGCCATCCCGGCGTTCCAGGCCCAGCTGGAGCGGCTCACCGGCCGCACCATCGACGTCTGGGACCTGGGCGAGGCCTTCCACCAGCACGCCCGCGACGTCACCGGCTTCGAGGCCGACGCGCTGCTGGTGTTCGCGCTGGCCGCGGCCGCCGCTGCGGTGTTCCTGGTCGGGCAGCCGGTCGCCCGCTACGTCGCCGCGTCCGTCGCCGACCTGCAGGCGCTGCGGGGCGTCGGAATGCTGCCGCGGCAGGTGGTCGCGTCGGCGGCGCTCGGGCCGGTGCTGGCGGCGGCCGCAGGCGCGGGGCTGGGCGTGGCGGGCGCGGTGGCGGCGTCGCGGTGGTTCCCGATCGGCTCCGCGGCGACGCTGGAGCCTGCTCCCGGCGTCGACGCCGACGTCGCGGTCCTGGTCGGCGGCCTGCTCGCGGTGCCCGTCCTGGTGGCCGTCGCGGCCGGGACGGCGGCCGTCCTGGCCGTGCGCGCGGCCCGGTCGGCGCCGCACCCCCGCCGCTCGGCGGTCGCGGGCGCCGTCGCCGCCGCGGGGCTGCCGGTGCCGGTGGTCGTCGGCGCCCGGTTCGCGCTGGAGCCCGGCCGAGGCCGTCAGGCGGTGCCCGTGCGGCCCGCGCTGCTGGGCGCCGTCACCGGCGTGGCCGGCGTGCTCGCGGCGTTCACGTTCTCCAGCGGCGTCGACGACGCGACCGGCGACCTGCGCACGTTCGGCCAGACCCACCAGCTGCTGGCCTATCTCGACGACGGCGAAGACGCGCCGCCGGCCTCCGACGTGCTGGCCGCGGCCGCCGCCGACCCCGACGTCGCCGCCGTCAACGACGCCCGCATCGGCGCCGCGGAGATCGGCGGGGTGTCGGCCGCGGTCTACGCCTACGCGCCGGTCGGCGACGGCGTGCCGGACGTCGTCGTGCTGGAGGGCCGGATGCCGGCGCGGGCGGACGAGATCGTGCTCGCCCCGGCGACGGCGGCGGCCGCCGGAGCGGGCGTCGGCGACCGCGTCGACCTGGCGGCGACCGGCGGCACCGGCAGCGCCACCGTCACCGGCATCGCGTACCTGCCCGACGGCTCGCACAACGACTACACGACCGGCTCCTGGGCCACCCGCGACGGCTACGACGCGCTGTTCGCCGGCGACGTCAAGTTCCACGAAGCGCACGTCGAGCTGCGTCCCGGCGCCGACGCCGCGGCCGTCGCGGCCCGGCTGGCCGAGACCACCGGCGTCGGGTTCGCCCCGCCGGAGCCGCCCACCCCGGTCGCGGAGATCCGGCAGATCCGGACGCTGCCCGTGGTGCTGGCCGGGTTCCTGGCCGTGCTGGCGCTCGGCGCGGTCGGGCACGCGCTGGCCACCGCCGTGCGCCGTCGCCGGCACGAGCTGGCCGTGCTGCGCGCCGTCGGGCTGACCCGGCGGCAGTCGCGCGCCGTCGTGACCACGCAGGCCAGCGTCCTGGCGCTGGCCGGGCTGCTGATCGGCGTCCCGCTGGGGGTCGCGCTCGGCCGCACCGTCTGGCGCTACGTCGCCGACACCACGCCGCTGCTGTACGTGCCGCCGGTGGCCGCGCTGGCACTGGCGCTGGTGCCGCCGGTCGCCCTGGTGGCGGCGAACCTGCTGGCCGCGTGGCCGTCGCAGCGGGCGGCGTCGTTGCGGGTGAGTTCCGTGCTGAGGGCCGAGTGATGGCCGCCGGACAGGGGAGGTGGGCGGGGTGAACGGTTCGGTGCACGCGCGCAACCGGCGCGACGTCGCGCTGTGGGCCGGGTGGGCGGCGCTGGTGGCCGGCGCCGTCGCGCTCGCGGTGTGGGCGCTGCGGACGCTGATCGACGTGCCCGGCGAGCTGCTGCCGTGGGCGCTGCTCGGGCTGGCCGCGGTCCCCGTCGCCGTGACGGCGGCGGTCGTGCCCCGGCTGCGGCGCCGCGCCGGCTCCGTCGCCGGGCCGACGCTGGTGTTCTGCGGCCTGGCCCTGATGGTGCTCGCCGTCTACCTGGTGGTCGTGATCGGCCTCGGCGGCGAGGTCGACGACGACGGTCAGGGCGTGCTGGCCTTCTCGATGCTGGCCGCGCTGACGGCGGTCGTGCTGGCCGAACCGGTGCGGGCGCGGCTGCACGAGCTGGCCTCACAGTGGGCCGGTCCGCCGCAGCGCCCGGCATCGTCGGCGCTGGAGACGTTCGGCTCCCGCATGACCCGCGCCGTCCCGATGGACGAGCTGCTGCTGCAGCTGGCCGAGACCCTGCGCTCCACCCTCGGCCCGGCCGGCGCCGAGGTCTGGACCGGCGAGGACGCCGTCCTGGAACGCGCCGTCTCGGTGCCCGAGCGCGGTCACGCCCGGCTGACCCTCGCCGGCCCCGAACTGGCCGCCGTCAGCCGGGCCCGCGTGTCCGGCAATGCCTGGGCGGCGATGTGGCTGCCGTCGCTGCTGGCGGACGGCGGTGAGCCGGGCGGGGCGGTTCCCGCCGCGAGCGCGCCGGACCTCGCGTCGTTCGGAGGCGTGCCGGACCTCGCGCCGGACGGAGGCGCGTCGGGCACCAGTGCGCCGGGCGGAGGCGCGTCGGGCGGAGGAGCGTCGGGCACCAGCGCCTCGGGCACCAGTGCGCCGGGCACCAGCGCCTCGGGCGGACGCACGTCGGGCACCAGCGCGTCGGGCACCAGCGCGCCGGGCGTCACGTCCGCCAGCAGCGCGTCGGCCGAAAACGCGCCGACGTTGTCGGTGCCCACCCCTAGGGTGGGCCCCACCCGGGCCGGGCGGGTCATGCCTACCTCATCGGCGAACGATCGTCGATCGGTGCGCGTCGCGTCGGTCACGCACCTGGGCCGGCTGCTCGGGCTGCTCGTCGTCGTCCGCACGGCCGACGACCGTCCGTTCAGCGACGACGACGACCGCGTGCTGGCCGACCTCGCCCGGCAGGTCGGCCTGGCGCTGCACAACGTCCGCCTCGACTCCGCGCTCCAGGCGTCGCTGGAGGAGCTGCGCCGCCGCAACGCCGAGCTGCAGGCGTCCCGGGCCCGCATCGTGTCCGCGGCCGACGCGTCCCGGCGGCAGATCGAGCGCAACCTGCACGACGGCGCTCAGCAGCGGCTGGTCGCGTTGGCGGTGAAGCTGGGGCTGGCCCGGCGGCTGGCGACGGGCGACGCGGCGGCGCTGCTGGAGGAGCTGCGCACCGACGTCCAGGAGACGCTGACCGAGCTGCGCGAGCTGGCGCACGGCATCTACCCGCCGCTGCTGCGCGAACACGGACTCGGCGAGGCGCTGCGCAACGCCGCCGGGCGCGCCACGATCCCCGTCCGCGTCGAGGCCGACGCCGTCCCGCGCTATGCGCCGGAGGCCGAGGCCGCGGTGTACTTCTGCTGCCTGGAGGCGCTGCAGAACGCCGGCAAGCACGCCGGCCCCGACGCGACGGTGACGGTGCGCGTCGGCGCGCCCGCGGACGGCGGGCTGGAGTTCGAGGTGGCCGACGACGGCGCCGGCTTCGACGCCGCGGCCGCCGGCGAGAGCCACGGCTTCGTCAACATGCGCGACCGCCTCGGCGCGTTCGGCGGCGAGCTCACCGTCACCAGCGCGCCCGGCGCCGGCACCGTCGTCGCCGGTACGCTGCCCGTCGCCGCGCTGACGCCGGTACGCTCCCATCCGTGACCACTGGCACCCGGGTCCGCATCGTCGTCGCCGACGACGCCCTGCTGGTGCGCGAGGGCGTCCAGCGGGTGCTGGGCCTGTACCCCGACCTCGAGGTCGTAGGCGTGGCCGGTGATCTCGACGGCCTGCTGGCGGCGGTCGACGAGCACCGGCCCGACGTCGTCGTCACGGACATCCGCATGCCGCCGACATCCAGCGACGAAGGCATCCGCGTCGCCACCCGGCTGCGCGAGACCGCGCCCGAGACCGGCGTCGTCGTGCTGTCGCAGTACGCGGCGCCCGCGTACGCGCTGGAGCTGCTCTCCGGCGGCTCGCAGCGGCGCGCCTACCTGCTCAAGGAACGGGTCAGCGAGCCCGACCAGCTGGCCGCGGCCGTCCGCGAGGTGGCCCGCGGCGGCAGCGTCGTCGACCCGCGCGTCGTCGAGGTGCTGGTGGCCGGCAACCGCCCGCCCGGCGACCCTCTCGCCGGGCTCACCAGGCGCGAGCTGGAGGTGCTCGAGCAGATCGCGCAGGGCAAGAGCAACGCCGGCGTCGCCGCCTCGCTGGTGCTCACCGAACGCGCTGTCGAGAAACACATCAACGCGCTGTTCGCGAAGCTCGGCCTCACCGCCGAGCCCGACGTCCACCGCCGGGTCAGCGCCGTCCTCCTGTACCTCGCCTCGCTGCGCTGACGGGGTGCTGGCACCCCCGGCGGGACGGGTGGTGACCGGGTGGCGGACGCGCCCGGCGGCGACGATGCTGGTGTCATGGCCGGCAGTCCGCACACCCCCCACGCCGAGGCTCCGCCCGCCGTCGTCGACGTCCTCGTGGTCGACGACCAGGAGACCTACCTGTCCGTCGCCCGGTACGTCGTCGGCGCCACACCCGGGTTCCGGGTCGCCGGCGAGGCCACCAGCGGCGAGGACGCGGTGCGGCTCGCGGCGGCGCTGCGGCCCGGGCTGGTGCTGATGGACATCAACCTGCCCGGCATCTCCGGCATCGAGGCCACCCGCCGGCTGCTCGCGGCCGCGCCCGACGCCGTCGTGCTGCTGATGTCGACGTACCCGGCGTCCGACCTGCCGCAGGACGCCCGCGCCAGCGGCGCCCGGGCCTACGTCCACAAGGAGGACCTCGCGCCCGACGTCCTGGTCGCGGTCATGGCCGGTCGTCTCGATCCCGGCTTCTGAGCGCGCCGAAAACCCCTCGACCCGCAGCTCGCGCCGGGCGAGACTGGGCCCATGGGCCACGTCGACCTCAACGCCGTCTCCTTCACCCTGCCCGACGGCCGGGTGCTGCTCGACGACGTCTCGTTCCGGGTCGGCGACGGCGCCAAGGTCGCGCTGGTCGGGGCCAACGGGTCCGGCAAGACCACGCTGCTGCGCATCGTCGCCGGCGACCTCACGGCGCACGACGGCGCCGTCACGCGCAGCGGCGGGCTCGGCGTCATGCGGCAGTTCGTCGCCCGCGACGCCCAGGACGTCCGCGACCTCCTGCTCTCGGTGGCGCCGCCGCGCGTGCGGGCCGCCGCTGCCGCCGTCGACGCCGCCGAGCTGGCCATGATGGACCGCGACGACGAACCCACCCAGATGTCGTACGCGGCCGCGCTCGGCGAGTGGGCCGACGCCGGCGGCTACGAGACCGAGGTGCTGTGGGACGTCTGCACCACGGCCGCGCTGGGCATCCCGTTCGAGCGGTGCCGCTGGCGCGAGGTGTCGTCGCTGTCCGGCGGTGAGCAGAAGCGGCTGGTGCTCGAGGCGCTGCTGCGCGGGCCCGACGAAGTGCTGCTGCTCGACGAGCCCGACAACTTCCTCGACGTCCCGGCCAAACGCTGGCTCGAGGACCGCCTGCTCGAGTCCGCCAAGACCGTCCTCTACGTCAGCCACGACCGCGAGCTGCTGCACCGCACCGCCACCCGCGTCGTCACCGTCGAGCTCGGCGCCGCCGGCAACACCGCGTGGGTGCATCCGGGCGGGTTCAGCAGCTACCACGAGGCCCGGCGCGAGCGGTTCGCCCGGCTCGAGGAGCTGCGCCGGCGCTGGGACGAAGAGCACGAGAAGCTGCGTCAGCTCATGCTGATGTACAAGCAGAAGGCCGCCTACAACTCCGACATGGCCAACCGCTACCAGGCGGCGCAGACCCGGCTGCGGCGGTTCGAGGAGGCCGGCCCGCCGGAAGACCAGCCGCGCGAGCAGAACCTCCGCATCCGGCTGCGCGGCGGACGCACCGGCAAGCGCGCCGTCGTCTGCGAGTCGCTCGAGCTCACCGGCCTGATGAAGCCATTCGACCTCGAGGTCTGGTACGGCGAGCGGGTCGCCGTCCTCGGCTCCAACGGCTCCGGCAAGTCGCACTTCCTGCGGCTGCTCGCCGCCGGCGGCACCGACCCCGAACCCGAGCACGAACCCGTCGACGACGTTCCCATCGCGCCGGTCCTGCACACCGGGGTGGCGCGGCTGGGCGCGCGGGTGCGTCCGGGCTGGTTCGCGCAGACCCACGACCACCCCGAGCTGGTCGGCCGCACCCTCCTCGAGATCCTGCACCGCGGCGACGGACGGCGGGCCGGCATGCCGCGCGAAGAGGCCAGCCGGGCGCTCGACCGGTACGAGCTCGCGCACGCCGCCGACCAAGCGTTCGAGTCGCTGTCCGGCGGGCAGCAGGCGCGGCTGCAGATCCTGCTGCTCGAGCTGTCCGGCGCCACGCTGCTGCTGCTCGACGAGCCCACCGACAACCTCGACCTCGTGTCGGCCGAGGCGCTGCAGGACGGCCTCGAGGCGTTCGAGGGCACGGTGCTCGCCGTCACCCACGACCGCTGGTTCGCCCGCGACTTCGACCGATTCCTCGTGTTCGGCGCCAACGGCACCGTCTACGAGGCACCCGAACCGGTCTGGGACGAAGGCCGCGTCAGCCGGGTGCGCTGATGGACCGTGTCTGGATCACCACCGACGCCGGCGAGTTCTGGCAGCGGGCGGGCGCGTGGCTGCAGCGCGAGCCGGTGCTGCGCTCGGTGCTGCTCACCACCCTCGACCGCGAGCGCCGCGGCGGGTCCGGCGGCACGTTCGCCCTGCTGAGCGACGGGGCCGCGGCTGCCGGGGCCGGCGAGGCCGCGACGGGTGGAGCGGGCGGCGCGACCGACGGGGCTGCGGCCGGTGGGGCCTCGATGGGTGGAGCGGGCGGCGCGGCCGGCGGGGCCGCGACGCTTGGGGTGGCCGCGTCACCCGGGATGGCCGCGTCGCTCGGGGTGGCCGGCGAGGCAGGCATGGCCGCGACCGCCGGGGTGGCCGGCGTCGCGGTGTGGACGCCGCCGTTCCGCGTCTACGTCGCCGCGCCACCGGTCGAGGCCGAGCGGCTCGCCCTGGCCATGCTCGACCGCTGCCCGGCGATCGACGGCGTCACCGGCGCCGCCGACGAGTCCGCGGCGTTCGCCCGGGCGTGGGCCGGCCGCACCGGCGGCACCGTCGCCGTCTCGATGCACCAGCGGCTGTTCGAGCTCCACGCCGTCGTGCCCCCGCGCCCGGTCGCCGGCGCCGCGCGGCTCGCCGGTCCTGACGACAGCGACCTGCTGGTCGAGTGGACGCTGGCGTTCGAGCGCGAGTCCAACGCCGCGCCCGGCGCCAGCGTCGCCGAGCGCGTCGTGGGCCAGTTGGTCGCCGAGCAGCGTGCCTGGCTCTGGGACGACGACGGCCGGGCCTGTTTCGTGGGCGTCTCCCGCACCGTCGGCGGCGTCGCCCGCATCGCGCCGGTCTACACGCCGCCGGACCGCCGTCGCCGCGGGTACGCGTCGGCGCTGGTGGCGGCGGTGAGCCAGGCCGTGCTCGACGCCGGCGCCGGCCGCTGCGCCCTCTTCACCGACCTCGCCAACCCCACCGCGAACCACGTCTACGCCGCCCTCGGCTACCGTCCCGTCGCCGACGTCACGGCCTACACCTTCAGCCGCTGAGCCCGTGGGGTGGGCGTCCGCTGCCGTGCGGACGCCCACCGTTCGGCCGTCAGCCCACCGGCTCGACGTTGAACAGGTCGTCGTACGTCTCCATCAGCATCGCCCGGCCCTTGACCTGCGCGATCACCTCCGGACCCGCGACGCCGTCGATGCCGGGGAGCTGGCCGGCGCCGCCGTCCGGGCCGAGCGGGATCGCGACCAGCGGCGGCAGCTTCTGGTACGCGCTCACCTCGCCGGCGCCGGTGATCCGCGCCGTCAGGTTCGCCGCGACCAGCTCCGCCTGCAGCCGCGCGGTCGCCGCCATGTTGCGGTCGGCGTCGGCGATGTCGCCGATCGCGTACACGGTGTCGTGACCGGCCACCCGCAGCTCGTCGTCGACCCGCAGGTAGCCCTGGTCGTCGCGGGCGGCGGCCAGCGAGCCGGTGACGAACCCGGTCGCCGGGGTCACGCCGAAGGCGCGGAACCAGATGTCGGCGGTGAGCTCCTCACCGGCCTCGGTCGCGACGGTGACCGGCGCCGCCGTCGCGGCCGGGGCGTCCGGCAGTGCCCGCAGCGGGCTGCCGAGCACGAGCCGCACGCCGAGCTCGTCGAGCTGGCGGCGCAGTTCCGCGCGCAGTTCCTGGTCGTAGGGGCCGGGCAGGATGTCGTCGGCGAGGTCGACCAGCGTGACGGCCTTTTCGGGGTAGGCGGTCTTGATCTCGCCGGCCAGCTCCAGCCCGGCCGCGCCGGCGCCGATCACCAGCGCGTGGCCCGACCCCCGCAGCGCGTCGTGCGCCGCCAGGAACCGCTGCCGCGCCACGGCGACGTCGGTCTCGTCGGTCTTCGCCGGGAACGGGTAGGACGAGCCGGTCGCGAGGACGACGTAGTCGGCGGCCAGCCGCTCGCCCGACGCGAGCGTGACGCCCTCCCCGTCCGCCTCGACGACGCGGTCGCGGACGAAGCGGCCGTGTGCGAGCAGGCGGTCGTACGGCAGGAAGATGCGGTCCAGCCACTCCGGCGCGACCAGCGCGCGCCAGGACGCCAGGTTGTGCAGGAACGTGTCGGACGGGTCGACCAGGGTCACGTCGGCGACCTCGTCGAGCGCCTTCGCGGCGTTGATGCCGCCGAACCCGCCGCCGACGATGACGACGGAGGGGCGCGAGCCGGGGGTCTCGGTCACGGATACTCCTTGGAGAGTCGAAGCTACGAGCCTTCTCGTAGCAGCTTCGAAAATCGAAGCAACATCGCTCGCGCTAGTATTCCTGACATGCCCGCGTCGGTTCGCGCCACCCCTGACGCGGACGCCTGCTCTCGTACCGACGCCGCGCTCACCCGGGCGTTCACGATTCTGGGCAAGCGTTGGAACGCCCTGGTCCTGGGCAGTCTGCGCACCGGTCCGGCCGGTTTCCGGGAACTGTCGCGCGCCATCGACGGCCTCAGCGACTCCGTCCTGGCCGATCGCCTCGCC
The DNA here is from genome assembly GCF_900106035.1 of Jiangella alba. Classification (GTDB taxonomy): domain Bacteria; phylum Actinomycetota; class Actinomycetes; order Jiangellales; family Jiangellaceae; genus Jiangella; species Jiangella alba. The sequence goes on along the minus strand of NZ_FNUC01000004.1, from coordinate 98,512 downwards.
GAGCTGACGCGCAACCACCTCGTCCGCCGCCGGGTCGACGAGGGCCCGCCGGTCTCCGTCACCTACGAGCTCACCGACCACGGCTGCGCCCTCATGCCGGCCCTCGACCAGATCTCCTCCTGGGCCGTCGAGCATCTACCGCCCGAGCCGGCGGAGGACTGAAGCCGGCCCTCGACCTGGGCCTTCTCCTGCGCTGTCGAGCACCTACCGCCTGAGCCGGTGGAGGGATGACGCCGGCCCTCGACCGGGCACCCTCCTGCGCCGTCGAGCACCTGCCGCCCGAGCGGGCGGACCGGCCCTCGACCGGGGCCTTCTCCTGCGCTGTCGAGCATCTGCCGCCGGCTCCGCGGGGACTGACGCCGGCCCTCGACCGGCCTTCCTCCCGTTCGTCGCTTGCCGCCGGCGCTGCCAGACAGCGGCGACGCCTGCCCTCTGGCGTAACTTTCAGGTTTGTCGGGCACCTGCCCGCCGGACTCGTCAGGGCCGTGAGCCGGCCCTCAACCGGCGCCGCTCGTGGGGTTCGGGCGCGCCGGCTACCGAAGCCGTCAGGACCGTGCGTCCGGCGCTCGTCCGGCCTTCCACCTGTTCGGCGCGCCCGTTGCCGGGGCCGTCAGAACAGCGACGGTAGCGGCTGCGGCGGCGGTGGGCCCTCGTACCGGCCGGTGACGCGGACCCGCAGCGCCCGCTCGTCGTACTCCTCCAGAGCGTGCGCGATCCAGCCCGCCGTCCGCGCCACCGTGAAGATCGCCTCGCCCGCCTCCGGGGGCATGCCGGCCGCGACCGTCAGCGTCGCCAGCGCCAGATCGACGTTCGCCGGCAGCGGCAGGTGCGTCGCGGCGGTCTCGGTGACGGCGCGCGCGGCGGCCAGGGCGGGCGCGGCCTCGGGCATGGCCGCGAGCCGTTCGAACAGAACCTGCGCCCGCGGATCGTTGGTCCGGTAGAGCCGGTGCCCCAGCCCCGGGATCCGCCGCCCCGCGCGCAGGTGCTCGGCGACGACCGGCTCGGCGCCCCTCTCGAGCACGTCGATGAGCATCCGGTGCGCCAGGCCGCTCGCTCCGCCGTGCAGCGGCCCCTCCGCGGTGCCGAGCGCCGCCGAGACGACGGCGTACGGATGCGCCCGTGCCGACGCCGCCGCCCGCGCCGTCACGGTCGACGCCGCGAGTCCGTGGTCGATCAACAGCACCAGCGCCCGGTCCAGGATGTGCACGGCGTACGGCCCGGCCGGGCGGTCGGTCAACCGCGGCCACAACCGCTCGGCGATGAACTCGCCCTCGGCTGCCGCCCCGCCAGTGCTCCCTGTCGTGTCGCGGCCGGTATCCTCACTCCGGCCGTCGCGGCGGGGGAGCGCGTCGACGAAGGTGGCGATGAGTCCGCGGGCCGTCGCCGCGACGGTGCCGGGGCGCAGGTCGAACCGGACCGGATCGACGGCCGCCGCGGCGACCGCCGCCACCCGGAGCCTGTCGACCAGCCCTGCCTGCGGCGGCAACGCGTCACCAGCGGCGCGGGCCGCGGCGAGTCCTGCCGCCGGAGCAACGAACTGCGGGTCGAGCCGTTCTTCGCCGGTCCACAACCACCACGCCACCGGTTCGAACGACGTCCGCCGCGCCAGCTCGACCGGATCGACGCCGCGGTAGTAGTAGCGGTCGCCCTCGATCAGGGTCACGCCGCTGTAGACCGGGCCGGCCGCATCGTGCTCGCGCTCAACGGCGGAACCGGCGTCCGGGCGACCCCGTCGCCGGCGCGCCAGCCGCTCCACCTCGTCGGGGTCGAACGTGCTGGCCCGGCCCCCGGCGCCGCGCCGACTGCCGAGCAGGCCGCGGCTCACGTAGGCGTACACCGTCTCGGGCTTGACCCCGAGCCGGGCCGCGACCTGTTGAGTCGTCAGCCGACGCTGCTCCACCATCGCCCACCTTCATCCAGATATTGACTCAAATCAATATATCTATCATTACTGTCAACTATTGAGCGTGCTTGGAGGAACCATGACTGCACAGGTGCCGCGTGGACTGGCCGGGGTCGTCGTCACCGAGACCGTGCTGGGCGATGTCCGTGGCCGGGAGGGCTTCTACCACTACCGCGAGTACTCGGCCGTCGAGCTGGCCGCGAACCGCAGCTTCGAGGACGTCTGGCACCTCATGCTGTTCGGTGCGCTGCCGTCGGCGGAGGAGAGCGTCGCGTTCGCCGGCCGGGTCGCCGGACTGCGGGGCCTGCCCGACGAGGTACGTGCGGCGCTGCCGACGATCGCCCGCGCGAGCGTCGCGTCGGGTCCGATGGCCGGGTTGCGTACGGCGCTGTCGCTGGTAGGCGCGGCGGAAGGGTTCCGGCCGGTCTACGACCTCACCGCCGACGAGCGGCGTGACGACGCACTGCTGGCCGGTGCCGTCGTGCCGACGTTGCTGGCAGCACTGTACCGGCTCGGGCAGGGGCTGGAGCCGGTCGAACCGCGCGCCGACCTCGGGCACGCGGCGAACTACCTGTACATGCTGTCCGGCCAGGAGCCGGTGCCCGCGCACGCCCGCGCCGTCGAGCGGTACCTGATCTCGACCATCGACCACGGCTTCAACGCGTCGACGTTCACCGGGCGGGTGATCGCCTCCACCGGCGCCGACGTCGCGGCCTGCCTGGTCGGCGGCATCGCGGCGCTGTCTGGGCCGCTGCACGGCGGCGCGCCGAGCCGGGCGCTGGACACCCTGGACGCCATCGGCACGCCGGACCGCATTCAGGCGTGGGTCCGGGAGCGGGTGCTGGCCGGCGACCGGATCATGGGCTTCGGTCACCCGGTGTATCGCACGGAGGACCCGCGCTCGCGGATGCTGCGCGAGATCGCGACCGGTTTCGGCGGCCCGCTGGCCGAATTCGCCGTCGAGGTGGAGCGGCAGGTCGAGGCGATCCTGGCCGAGCTCAAGCCGGGACGCGAGCTGCACACCAACGTCGAGTTCTACGCCGGCGTCGTGATGGAGCAGTGCGGCCTGCCGCGGGCGATGTTCACGCCGACGTTCGCGGTCGCCCGGGTCGTCGGCTGGACGGCGAACATCCTGGAGCAGGCGGCGGACAGCAAGATCATCCGGCCCGCCGCCCGCTACGTCGGCCCGCCGCCGCCTGTGCCCGTCCCGGCCGCCTGAGTCCGCGCGACGAAGCGTTGACTGCGCGGGTGACGGTGGTAGGCGCGCGGCTGACCGGCCCAGTGGTGGTGAGCGGGCGCCTGTGTGGCCGGGGGCCGGTGGTGGTGAGCGGTGCATGTGCGCGGGGTGGGGGGCCGGTGGCGGTGAGTGGTATGCGCGTGGCGGGGCCGGTGGCGGCGAGCGGTACGCGCGGGGCCGGGCCGGGCCGGGGCCGCTGGCGGCGAGCGGTGCCTGCGTGGCGGTGCGCGCCCGGGGTGGCTGATCCGGGCTGCGGCGGGGGTGAGCAGTGCGTGCCTGTGGAGTGCAGACAGCTCAGAGGCGGTGGCGGGGCGCGGCTGACCGGCCGGTGGCGGTGAGCGCTGCGCGTACGGGGCGCGGCTGACTGGCTGGCTGGTCGGCCGGGTCGTGCTGGACGGGCTGGAGGCGACGTCGGTCCGGTGGCGAGGCGCGTGGCGGTGCGCGGTGCATGTGCGCGGGGTGGGCGGTGTACGTGTGCGGGATGCGGTGGGACGGTGTCGAGAGGCGGTGCGGGGGTGCAAATCGGGCGCGTGAAAGCTTGCTGAAAGTCTTGCAAGACCCGCTGGGGGTGGCTAGCGTCTCGGGCACCGTGACATCGCCGTCCGCCCCGGGAGTGACCGATGCCGACTCCGCCGCCCAGTCGCCGACTCCTTGCCCTCGCCCTCGCCGCCGCAGTGGGAACGGTCGCCGCAGCGGCGGCTCCGTCGGCCGCGGTCGCGCCGCCCGCCGCGGCGAGTGCGGCAGCCACGACGCACGACGCGGCGGGGATGGCGGCGCTACAGGCGACGGCTGGGGCCGCCGCTGCGACGGCCGGCGCGGGCGCGGAGGCTGCGGCGGCGATCGGGGAGACGGGCGCGGGCGCGGAGGCTGCGGCGGCGAGGGTCGTCACGTTGGTGGGGAGTCTGCAGAGCGAGCTGGGCTGCCCGGCCGACTGGGACCCGGCCTGCGCCGCCACCGCGCTGACACCGGCCGACGGGGGCGGGTATGCGCTGGCGGTGGAGCTGCCGGCGGGCTCGTACGAGTTCAAGGTCGCCCTGAACGGCAGCTGGGACGAGAACTACGGCGCCGGCGGCGTCGCGAACGGGCCGAACCTGCCGCTGGTGCTGGAGGCGCCGGCCGAGGTGACGTTCTCGTACGACGACGAGAGTCACCGCATCGCGGTCGCGCCGACGAACCCGCCGCCCGGCGTCACCGAGGAGGACGAGCAGCTGGCCGGCACCAGCCTGCGCGCGGGCCTGACCGACGAGCGGTTCTACTTCGTGATGGCGGACCGGTTCGACAACGGCGACCCGTCGAACGACACCGGCGGGTACGAGGTGCCGCCGGGGACGGAGGAGCCGCGGCTGGTGCACGGGCTCGACCCCGCGGACAAAGGGTTCTACCACGGCGGCGACCTCGCCGGAATCCTGCGCCGGCTCGACTACATCGAGGACCTCGGCACGACGGCCATCTGGCTGACGCCGTCGTTCATGAACCGGCCGGTGCAGGGCAGCGGCGCCGACGTCAGCGCCGGCTACCACGGCTACTGGATCACCGACTTCACCCGCATCGACCCGCATCTCGGCACGAACGACGAGCTGCGCCGGCTCATCGACGAGGCGCACGAGCGGGGCATCAAGGTGTTCTTCGACATCATCACGAACCACACGGCGGACGTCATCGACTACGAGGAAGGCGCCTACACCTACATCCCGAAGAGCGAGGCGCCGTACACGGACGCCGCCGGCACCGAGTTCGACGACTCCGCCTACGCCGCCGGCGACACCTTCCCCGAGCTCGACGCGCAGACGTCGTTCCCGTACACGCCGCTCTTCCGCACGCCGGAGGACGCGACGGTCAAGGTGCCGGCCTGGCTGAACGACCCGACGCTCTACCACAACCGCGGCGACGCGGCCTTCGACGGCACCGAGGGCGATCTGTACGGCGACTTCGTCGGGCTCGACGACCTGTTCACCGAGCAGCCGGCGGTTCGCGATGGGTTGATCAACATTTATCAATACTGGGCGGCATTCGGGGTTGACGGGTTCCGCATTGACACCGTCAAGCACGTCAACATGGAGTTCTGGCAGAAGTTCGCGCCGGAGGTGCTGGACGCGGCGCACGAGTCGGGCGCCGACGACTTCTTCATGTTCGGCGAGGTGTACGACGCGAACCCGGCGGCGATGGCGCGATACACGACCGAGGGCGGGCTGCAGGCCACCATCGACTTCGGCTTCCAGGCCCGCGCGCAGGGCTTCGCGACCGGCCGCCCGACGACGGAGCTGCGCGATCTGTTCGCCGGCGACGACCACTACACCGACACCGACTCGAACGCGTACTCGCTGCCGACGTTCCTCGGCAACCACGACATGGGCCGCATCGGCCGGTTCGTCCAGCAGACCGGGGCCGGCGCGGGCGAACAGCTCGACCGCGCGCTGCTCGCGCACGACCTCATGTACCTGACCCGCGGCCAGCCGGTCGTCTACTACGGCGACGAGCAGGGCTTCACCGGCGACGGCGGCGACAAGGACGCCCGTCAGGACATGTTCCCGAGCCAGGTGACCAGCTACAACGACGACGACCTCATCGGCACCGACGCGACGACGGCGGAGGAGAACTTCGACCCGGACCACCCGATCTACCGGCACCTCGCCGAGCTGGCCGCCCTGCGCGACGAGCACCCGGCGCTGGCCGACGGCGCGCAGATCCACCGCTATGCGAGCGACGACGCCGGCGTGTACGCGTTCAGCCGCATCGACGCCGACGAGCAGGTCGAGTACGTCGTCGCGACCAACAACTCGACGGACGCCCAGACGGTGAGCTTCGCGACGTTCAACCCGCGGACGACGTTCCAGCCGGTCTGGCCCGCGTCGGCGACGAGCACGAGGTCCGACGCCCAGGGCCGGGTCTCGGTCACCGTCCCGCCGCTGTCCGCCGTGGTCTGGCGGGCACCGAAGCCGCTGAAGCCGTCGAAGGACGCGCCCGCGGTGCAGTTCCGCACGCCGGGCGCGGGCGGCACCGTCGGCGGCCGCGCGGAGATCGGCGTCGCCGTGCCCGCCGCCGGTGCTGGGCCGGGCAGTGGGTTCAACCAGGTCACGCTGGCCTGGCGGCCGCTCGGCACCGACGACTGGCGCCCCATCGGCACCGACGACAACGCGCCGTACCAGGTCTTCCACGACGTCAGCGGCCTCGCGCACGGCACGCTGCTCGAGTACCGCGCCGTCCTGAAGGACCACTCCGGCAACCTCTCCGTCACGTCGACGTACGCCGTCGTCGGTGAGCCGCGGGACGGTGGCGAGGACCCGGGCACCGGCGGGCCGGTCGAGCAGCCGGACCGCGTCACCGTCCCCGGCAGCCTCAACAGCGAGACGGGCTGCCCCGGTGACTGGGACCCGGCGTGCGCGCAGGCCGGGCTCACGCTGGACCCGAACGACGACGTCTGGAAGGGCACGTTCACGCTGCCCGCGGGCGACTTCGAGTACAAGGCCGCGATCGACGGCTCGTGGGCGGAGAACTACGGCCTGGGCGCCCGCCGCGACGGCCCGAACATCCCGCTCCCGCTCGCCGCGCCGAGCGACGTCACGTTCTACTACGACCATGCGACGCACTGGGTCACGAGCGACGCGCAGGATCCGATCGTCTCCGTGCCGGGGTCGTTCCAGTCCGAGCTGGGCTGCGCGGCCGACTGGGACCCGGCCTGCATGCGGTCGTGGCTGAAGGACCTCGACGGCGATGGCGTCTACACGCTCTCGACGACGGGCATCGCCGCCGGGACGTACGAGGCCAAGGTGACGCACGGGCTCAGCTGGGACGAGAATTACGGCGCGGGCGGCGAGGCGAACGGGTCGAACATCGCGTTCACGGTGCCCGCCGGCGCCCGGACCACGATGAGCTACGACGTCGCCACGCACGTGCTGACGGTGACGTCGTCGGCGGCGGAGTCGCGGGCCGACCTCACCCAGCAGAAGGCGCACTGGCTGGAGCGCGGGCTGCTGGCCTGGGACCTGCCGCCGGAGGCCGCGGGCTGGACGTTCCGGCTGCACACGGCGCCGACGGGCGGGCTCGGGCTGGACGCCGAGGCCGTCACCGGCGGGACGTCGTACCCGCTCACGCCGGTCGAGCTGCCTGCCGACGTCAAGGAGCGCTACCCGCACCTGGCGTCCTACGACGGCCTGCGCGGCGACGTGAAGGACATCGAGGACGTGCTCACCGGCCAAGTCGCCGTCGCCGCGTACGACGACCTCGGCCGGCTGGTCGACGCGACCGGGGTGCAGCTGCCCGGCGTGCTGGACGACGTGTACGCCGGCGCCGCGGACCGCGACCTGGGCGTCGTCTGGCACGGACGGCGTCCCGACGTCGCCGTCTGGGCGCCCACCGCGAAGCACGTCGACCTGCTGCTCACACTGCCCGGTCAGGGCGAGCAGACCGTCGCGATGCGCCGCGACCGTGACGGCGTCTGGACCGCCCGCGGCAACCCGCGCTGGGCCGGCGCCGCCTACGCGTTCGAGGTCGACGTGTACGTGCCGGCGACGGACCGCGTCGAGACGAACGTCGTCACCGACCCGTACTCCGTCGCGCTGACGGCGACGCAGCGCTCGCTCGTCGTCGACCTCGCCGATCCGGCGCTCGAACCAGCCGGCTGGGACGCGCTGGCCAAGCCGGAGCTGGCGCAGCCCGAGGACTCCACCATCTACGAGCTGCACGTCCGCGACTTCTCCGTCGGCGACACCTCCGTCCCGGCGGAGCACCGCGGCACCTACCAGGCGTTCACGGACGCGGACGGCGCGGGCATGCGGCACCTCTCGGCGCTCGCGGACGCCGGGCTGAACACCGTCCACCTGCTGCCGGTGTTCGACCTCGCGACGGTGCCGGAGAACCGCGCCGACCAGCAGACGCCGGCCTGCGACCTGGCGGCGCTGACAGCCGCCGACCCGGCCGGAACCGCGCAGCAGGAGTGCACGACCGCCGTCGCCGGCCAGGACGGCTTCAACTGGGGCTACGACCCGCTGCACTACACCGTCCCGGAGGGCTCGTACGCCACCGACCCGGACGGCCCCGGCCGCACCCGCGAGTTCCGCGACATGGTCGCCGCGCTCAACGGCGCAGGGCTGCGCGTCGTCATGGACGTCGTCTACAACCACACGCACGCCGCCGGCCAGGACGACCAGTCGGTGCTGGACCGCATCGTGCCCGGCTACTACCAGCGGCTGTCCGCCACGGGCGCCGTCGAGACGTCCACCTGCTGCGCCAACACGGCGTCGGAGCACGCGATGATGGAGAAGCTGATCGTCGACTCCGTCGTCACCTGGGCGCGCGACTACAAGGTCGACGGGTTCCGGTTCGACCTCATGGGCCACCACAGCCGGTCGACGATGGAGCGGGTCCGGGCCGCGCTGGACGCACTGACGGTGCGCAAGGACGGCGTCGACGGCGCGTCCGTCTACGTGTACGGCGAGGGCTGGAACTTCGGCGAGGTCGCCGACAACGCCCGGTTCCGGCAGGCCACGCAGCTCGAGCTGTTCGGCGCCGGCATCGGCACCTTCAACGACCGGCTGCGCGACGGCGTCCGCGGCGGCGGCCCGTTCGACGACGACCCGCGGATCCAGGGCTTCGGCAGCGGCCTGTTCACCGACCCCAACGGCGCCGCCGTCAACGGGACGCCCGACGAGCAGCGGGCGCGGCTGCTGCACCTGCAGGACCTCGTCAAGGTCGGGCTGACCGGCAACCTGCGCGACTACGCCTTCACCGACGCCACCGGCGCGGACGTGACCGGCGCGGACGTCGACTACAACGGCTCGCCGGCCGGCTACACCGCCGACCCCGCCGAGGTGATCACCTACGTCGACGCGCACGACAACGAGACGCTGTTCGACGCGCTCGCGTACAAGCTGCCCGCGGACACCCCGATGGCCGATCGCGTCCGGATGAACGTGCTCTCGCTGGCCACGACGGCGCTCGGCCAGGGCCCGTCGTTCTGGCACGCGGGCGCGGACCTGCTGCGGTCGAAGTCGCTGGACCGCAACTCCTACGACTCCGGCGACTGGTTCAACCGGATCGACTGGACCGGTCAGGAGAGCACCTTCGGGTCCGGCCTGCCGCCGGAGACGGACAACGCCGCGAAGTGGGACTTCATGCGGCCGTTGCTGGCCGACCCGGCGCTGAAGCCGGGAGCGGACGACCTGGCGGCGGCGACGGCGATGTCGCAGGACCTGCTGCGGCTGCGGTTCTCGTCGCCGCTGTTCCGGCTCGGGTCGGCCGCGCTGGTGCAGGAGCGGCTGTCGTTCGGCGACGGGGGACCGGCGCAGCCCGCCGGCGTCATCGTCATGCAGCTCGACGACCGCGCCGGCGCCGACCTCGACCCGGACCGCGAGCGGCTTGTCGTCGTCCTCAACGCGACGCCGTCGGCGGTGACGGTGCCGGTGGAGGACGGGGCGAGCCTGCGGCTGCACCCCGTCCAGGCCGGCGGCGCCGACCCCGTCGTCCGCGACTCCGAGGCCGGAGCCGCCGGCGTCACCGTCCCGGCGCGGACTGTCGCGGTGTTCGAGCAGCCCTGACGGGGCGCGTGGCGGCCAGGTACCGCACGACGTGCTCCGCGTCGGTCCCGGCGCCGCCGACCAGCATGGACGCGAACGCGCTCTGGAACGCCAGCCCGGTGAAGTAGAGCCCGGGCGACGACGGCACCACGCCGCGCTCCTCCAGCGGCCAGCCGTCGTCGCCCAGGACCGGCAGCCTGATCCAGCCGAAGTCCTGCCGGAACCCCGTGCACCACACCACCGCCGCGACGTCGAGCACCCGGCCGCCGTCGAGCACCGGCCGCCCGTCCCGCACGCCCGCGACCCGCTCCGTCACCCGCTCCACGCCGGCCGCCGCGAGATCGTCGGCCTGCACCCGCAGCAGCGGCCCGCCGTGCGTCCGGATCTCCGGGCGCATCTTCCGCCCGATCGGCGTGTTCAACGTGAACACCCGCCGGGCCAGGAACCACAGCACCGGGAACGCCGCCCGCGCCCGCCGCGACTCCAGCGGCACCGGGATCTGCCCGGTCGGCCGGCCGGAGAGGATCGTGTGGTGCTCGCGGGCCGCCTCGACGGCGATGTCCGCACCCGAGTGCGACGCCCCGACGACGAGGACCGGGCCCGGCGGCAACTGGTCCGGGCGGAGGTAGTCGGTGGAGTGCAGCTGGACGATGGCCGGGTCCAGGTCCCCGGCGAACGGCGGCACGTACGCCCGCGTCCCGAACGTCCCCGTCGCCACCACCACATTGTCGGCCGTGAACCGCCGGTCGCCGCAGTCCAGGACGTACCCGTCGCCGTCGCCGCTCAGCGCCGTGACGCGCACGCCGTGCTCGACCGGCAGCTCGAAGCGGGCCGCGTACGCCTCCAGATAGTCCGCGACCTCGTCCTTCGTGGGGAACGCCCGCCCCGGGCCGGGGAAGCGCATCCCCGGCAGCCCGTCGTAGCGCGCCGGGCTGTACAGCCGCAGGGTGTCCCAGTGCCGCCGCCAGTTGTCGCCCGTCCGGGCGCGGTCGTCGAGGATCAGGACCGGGCGGCCCTTCCGCCTCAGGTGGTAGCCGACGCTCAGCCCCGCCTGCCCGCCCCCGACGACGATGGTCTCGATGTGCTGGTCCATGACGCCCTCCCCGTACGTTCGGCCAGGTCAGGCTTCGACGCTAGAACGCGCGCCGCCCCTCCCGCGTCGGGCGAACCATGCATCTTCGCGGCGGGGTGGGCGTGGGTAGAACTGTGTAGGCGTGACGGCTCGGCGACCAGTCCGTCCATGATCATCAACCTTCTGTGCTGCGATAACAACGCAAAAGGTTGATGATCATGGGCAGGCCCGCCCGGCGGACCAGGAGAAGTGCGGGCAGGAGAGCCTGGCCCATCTTCCGGCCGCGCTCCCGACAATGGAGGCAGCAGGGGGCTGGCCAACGCGGCAAACCCGGCCAACGCGCGCCCGGCGCACTGAACCCGGCCCGGCTCACCGCGCCACGAGATCGTGCTCGTAGGCGAACGCCGTGGCAGCGGCGCGGGACGAGACGCCGAGTTTGGCGAAGATGTTGCTGACGTGGCGGGCGACCGTCTTGTCGCTGAGCACCAGCGTCGCCGCGATGGACCGGTTGCTCCGGCCGGCGGCCACCAGGCGCAGGACCTCCAGCTCACGCGGCGTCAACCCGACGGCCGCTCCAGGCGCCGCCCCCGCTTCCGACACTGACCCCGCTCCCCGCGCCGCGCCCAAGCCCAGCCCCGGACCCGACCCCGACCCCACCGTCCCCGGCCGCGCACCCGCGCCGCCGCCGTCCGTCAGGCGCCGCAGCCGGTCGAGGTCGGGCCCGGCCGACAGTCGGCGGAACGTCCGCACCGCCGCGTCGAGCTCGAGCCGGGCCGCGTCGGCGTCGCCGAGGTCGCGGCAGGCCAGGCCGACCAGGACGCGGGCCCGGGCGGCCTCGTACGGGGTGTCGACCTCGTGGAAGCCGGCCCAGGAGCGCCGGGCGGCCGTCAGAGCGGCACCGGCGTCGCCGCGCACCAGCCGCACCGACGCCGTCGCGTACGCCGACATCGCCGCCAGCACCGGCACCCGGGCCGAGTCGGCGATCTCGGCCAGTTCCGCCGCGGCCGCCGCCGCCTCGTCGACGGAGCCGGCCGCGAGCAGCGCCTCGACCAGGGCGGTGAGCAGGGCCGGCCGCTCGATCGGGCTCGGCGTCTCGTCGAGCGCACGGCGCAGCCCGGCGACGGCGGGCGCCACCCGGCCCTGGCCGAGCCGGAGCAGCGCCAGTCCGGGCTGCGGGTCCAGTCCGCTCAGCCCGGCCAGCCGGTACGCGTCCTCGGCGGCGGCCACCTCGCCGCGCAGCCGGTGCAGCTCGGCCTGCTCGTAATAGGCGGCGCCGGCGGCCGGCTGACCCGGCGGGTCGGACAGCCGGACGCAGGCCCGCCCGGCCTCGGCCAGCGCGTCACGCCAGGCGCCCTGGTCGCGCAGGACGTGGACGCGGTGCACCTGACACTCCCCGCGGAACGGCACGAGGTCGGGCTGCGCGTCGCACCAGCGGCTGAGCGCCGCCGTCCACTCACGGGCCCGTCGCACGTCGAACGTCGCCCGGCAGGCGTCGATGACCGTGCAGTAGACGATGCCGGTGAGCAGTGGGCCGGCCTCTCCGGCGGTGACCGCGACCATCGCCTCGTCGAGCAGCGCGACCCCTTCGGGGACCTTGCCGAGGTCGATCAGCGCCCGGCCGCGGCCCATCCGGCCGAGGACGACGAGGTCGGTGTCGTCGTGCCGCCGTCCGACGGCGACGGCCTCGGCGAACATCTCGGCGGCCACGGCCGGGTCGCCGCCGGCCACCGTCTGACGGGCACGGGCCGCGAGGAGGTAGCCGCTCTCGGCGCAGTCGCGCCCGGCGTCGTCGAGGAGGCGGTCGGCGCGGGCCAGCCAGCCGGCCGCCCGCGCGAACTCACCCTGGTTGATCAGCACGATTGCCAGCCAGAACGCACACCTGACGGCCGCGTGCGGCCGGCCCTCGCGCAGCAACTCGCGGTAGCCGCGCTCCTGCAGGGCCGCGCTCTCGTCGTCGTGGCCCGCCAGGAACGCCGCGACGGCGAGCCGCTCGAGGTCCGTGGTGGGCAGCGGCGCCGCGGCGTCGGCGGCCGTGAGCTGCGCGTACGCCCGCTCCCAGGCCCGCGTCTCGAACGCGGCCCGGCCCCGTTCACGTGCCTCGGCAGTCGTCATGCGCGCCCCCGACCGATCCTGCCGCCACGCTACTCCTGTCCGCGGGTGACAATCGTGCTGTGAGCGCTGCGGACGAGATTCCCACCCGGGCCGGCGTGCTGACGGCGCGGCCGGTCGCCACGCTGACGTCCGAGCAGGCGGCCGAGGCCATGACGCGGGCGTTCGAGGGCTACGTCGTGCCGGTGTCGGTCGACGGGCCGGGGTTCGAGCGGCGGTTCGGCGCCGAGCACCTCGACCGCTACCTCAGCGAGGTCTACACCGCGGACGGCGACCTCGTCGGCATCTGCCTGGTCACCCGCCGCGGCAGCACGGCACGCATCGGCGGGTTCGGTTGCACGCCGGCCTACCGCGGCGTCGGGGTGGGGCGGACGCTGATGGAGCGGGCGATCGTCCGCTGCGTCGAGGCCGGCGCCACCCGCGTCACGCTCGAGGTCATCACCAGCAACGCGGCGGCGGTGCGGCTGTACGAGCGGCTCGGCTTCCGCATCGTGCGCACGCTGGTCGGCTACCGCTGGGAGCGGCCCGCCGCGGCCGGGCCGGTGCCGCCGTCCGCCCCGTCCGCGATCGACCCCGCGCGGTTCGCCCGCGAGGTCGCCGCCGGGCTCGAGTACGCCGACGAGCCGCCCTGGCAGCTCGCGCCCGAGACGCTGGCCGCCGCCGGGCCGCCGCGCCGGGCGTACCGGCTCGGCCCCGCCGCGGCGCTGCTCAGCCTCACCGAGACCACCGCGGTACTGACCGCCGTCCACACCGAACCGGCCGCCAGACGCCGTGGTCACGGCCGCGCGCTGCTGGCCGCGCTGCGCGACGCGTTCCCCGGACGGCGGTGGACGGTGCCGCCGCTCGTGCCCGAGTCCGACGGGGCCGAATTCTTCCGCGCGACCGGCTGGGTTCGCGAGGAGCTGGCCCAGTATGAGATGGTGCACGGGAACGTGTGACCGGCGTCGGGCGGGGATTCCCCACGTTTTGACCATGCGGCGCCCGCACAGGTATCCTGTCGTGTCGTTGTGCGTACCGGAGCGCGGCACGCCAGCCACCAGCCAGATCCATCCTCTCGACCAAAGCGAAGGCCTACGACCGTGCGCACGTACAGCCCCAAGCCCGGCGATGTCCAGCGCCAGTGGCATGTCATCGATGCCACCGACATCGTGCTCGGCAGGCTCGCCAGCCAGACCGCGACCCTGCTGCGCGGCAAGCACAAGCCCGTCTACGCGCCGCACGTCGACACCGGCGACTTCGTCATCGTGGTGAACGCCGACAAGGTCGCGCTCACCGGCAACAAGCTGGAGCAGAAGCTCGACCACCGGCACTCCGGCCGGCCGGGCGGCCTGCGCTCCACCAGCTACCGCGACCTCCTCGAGAAGAACCCGCGCCGGGTCATCGAGAAGGCCGTCAAGGGGATGCTCCCGCACAACAGCCTCGGGCGGCAGATGCTGTCCAAGCTGAAGGTGTACGCGGGCCCGGAGCACCCGCACCAGGCCCAGCAGCCCGTGCCGTACGAGATCGGCCAGGTCGCGCAGTGAGTGAGGACATGACTGAGACCACCGTCGACGAGGTCGACACCGACGAGGCTCCCATCGAGAGCTACACCTCCGAGTCGGCGCCGTCGCGCTTCTCGAACATCGAGGCCGCCGCGGCCACCGGCCGGCGCAAGCAGGCCATCGCGCGCGTGCGCATCGCGCCGGGCACCGGGCAGTGGACCATCAACGGCCGCACGCTCGACGCCTACTTCCCGAACAAGGTGCACCAGCAGCTGGTCAGCTCGCCGCTGGTCGAGCTCGAGCTGGGCGACCGCTACGACATCGTCGCCCGCATCGACGGCGGCGGCGTCACCGGCCAGGCCGGTGCGCTGCGGCTGGGCATCGCCCGGGCGCTGAACGCCGCCGACACCGAGAACAACCGCCCGGCGCTGAAGAAGGCCGGCTTCCTCACCCGCGACGCCCGCGTCACGGAGCGGAAGAAGGCCGGTCTCAAGAAGGCCCGCAAGGCTCCGCAGTACAGCAAGCGCTGATTTCGCGCACCGCGCGAGTATCCGCGAACGGCCCCGGGGGGTATACAGAACCCGGGGCCGTTCGCGTTTCCCATCGTTCGTCCGCTGTCCCACTAGGAGCACAATCCGTGGCTCGTCTCTTCGGCACCGACGGCGTTCGCGGCCTGGCGAACTCCGATCTCACGGCCGAGCTCGCCCTCGACCTCTCCGTCGCCGCCGCCCACGTGCTGGGTGAGATCGGCGCCTTCGGCTCCGGCCGCCGCCCCGTCGCCGTCGTCGGCCGCGACCCTCGGGCCTCCGGCGAGTTCCTCGAGGCGGCCGTCGTGGCCGGCCTCGCCAGCGCCGGCGCCGACGTCCTGAAGGTCGGCGTGCTGCCCACGCCCGCTGTGGCGTTCCTCACCGGCATGCTCGACGCCGACCTCGGGGTCATGCTGTCGGCCAGCCACAACCCGATGCCCGACAACGGCATCAAGTTCTTCGCCAAGGGCGGCCAGAAGCTCGAGGACTCCGTCGAGGACGCCATCGAGGCGCGGCTGCGCGAGCCGTGGAAGCGGCCCACGGGCGCCGAGATCGGCCGCGTCCACGAGCACCCCGAGGGCCTCGAGACCTACATCTCGCACATCGTCGGCACCGCGCCGTCCCGGCTCGAGGGCCTGCGCGTCGTCGTCGACTGCGCGCACGGCGCCGCCTACCGCGCGGCTCCCGAGGCGCTGCGGCGGCTGGGCGCCGACGTCATCGCGGTCTGCGCCGAGCCCGACGGCCTGAACATCAACCACAACTGCGGCTCCACCCACCTCGACGTCGTCGCGGCCGAGGTGGTCGCGGCCGGCGCCGACCTCGGCATCGCCCACGACGGCGACGCCGACCGCTGCCTGGCCGTCGACGCCACCGGCGAGATCGTCGACGGCGACCAGATCCTGGCCATCCTCGCGCTGGCCATGCGCGGCCAGGGGACGCTGCGCCGCGACTCCGTCGTCGCCACCGTCATGTCGAACGAGGGCTTCCGGCTGGCCATGCGGCAGGCCGGCGTCGGCGTCATCGACACCGCCGTCGGCGACCGGTACGTCCTCGAGGCGATGAAGGCCGGCGGCTACAACCTCGGTGGCGAGCAGTCCGGCCACGTCGTCATGCTCGACCACGGCACCACCGGCGACGGCGTGCTGACGGCCGTCCACCTGCTCTCCCAGGTCGCGTCGTCCGGCACCCCGCTGGCCGAGCTGGCCGGCGTCGTGCAGCGGCTCCCGCAGGTCCTGGTCAACGTCAAGGGCGTCGACAAGACCCGCGTCACCGTCGACGAAGGCGTCAAGACCGCCGTCGCCGAGGCCGAGGCCGAGCTCGGCGACACCGGCCGCGTCCTGCTCCGCCCGTCGGGCACCGAGCCGCTGGTCCGCGTCATGGTCGAGGCCGCCACCCCGGAGCAGGCCGAGACGGTGGCCCGCCGGCTGGCCGCGACCGTCCAGGCCGAACTGGCGCTCTGACGAAAAACCGGTTGCCTCGCCGGGTGGCGAGGACGAGGCTCGACGTGTGCAGATCAGACCGATCCATGCGTCCGACGCCGACTTCGCCACCTGGTACGAGGTCTACCTCGCCGCGCGCGTGGCCGACAACCCCACCGGCCCGCAGTGGCTCGAACCCGAGCTGAAGGTCATCTACCAGGGCACCGAGTACCGCTCCGTGCAGCTGTGGCTGGCCGAGGACGACGGCCGGGCCGTCGGCGCCGCCGTGCTGGTGCTGCCGCAGCGCGACAACCTCACCATGGCCGAGCCCGAGGTGTTCGTGCGGCCCGAGGACGCCCGCCGGGGCATCGGCAGCGCGCTGCTGGCCACCGTCGACGAGGCGTCGAAGGCCGCGGGGCGCAGCAGCCAGCTGCTCTACATCGAGGCGCCGCTGGGCACCGACCGCACGGCGGGCATGGCCTTCGCCGAGCGGCACGGCTTCACCCGGCGCATCGGCGAGATCATGCGCGTGCAGCGCCCGCCGTTCGACCTCGACGCCGTCGCGGCGGCCGAGGAGGCGGCCCGGCCGCACGCCGAGGGCTACCGCATCGTCACCTGGCGCGACCACGCCCCGGACGAGTTCGTCGACGAGTACGCCCGGCTCGAGGGCCGCATGAGCACCGACGAGCCGCAGGGCGGCATCGAGTCCGAGCCCGAGGTGTGGGACGCCGCCCGCATCCGCACCGCCGAGCGGCGCAGCGACCTCATGCGCCGCAGCACGTGGGTCGCCGCCGCCATCGCCCCCGACGGCAGCATGGCGGGCGTCACCGAGATCACGGTGTCGCGCGACAGCGACGCCATCGGCTTCCAGGACGCCACCATCGTCGACCCCGGCCACCGCGGCCACCGGCTCGGCCTGCTGCTCAAGGCGGCCAACCTGCGCGAACTGCTGGCCGACCGCCCCGGCGTGCAGTCGGTGTGGACGTGGAACGCCGACGTCAACACCCACATGATCGCCATCAACGAGACGCTCGGCTACGAGATCGCCGGCTGGTCCGCCGCCTACCAGCGCACCATCTGATCCCGCCATGGGGACGGACGTGGTCATCCGCAGGCTCGACGGCACCCGCGACCCCGCCTACCCGGCCTGGTACGCCGCGCGCCACGCCGGCTACGCCCACGACTTCCCTGGCGGGCCGCACTGGCGCGAGCACGAGCTTCGGGTCTACTTCGAGCGCTCCGACGCCTTCGATGTCGAGCTCTGGCTGGCCGAGGACGCCGACGGTGCGGTGGTGGGCGCAGCCGCGGTCGTGCTGCCGCTGCTCGACAACCGCGCCCTGGGCGAGATCGACCTCGCGGTCCGGCCCGAGGCCCGCCGCCGCGGCGTCGGCACCGCGCTGCTGCGGGCGCTCGAGGCCGAGGCGATCCGGCGCGGACGTACCCGGTTCATGGCTGACGTCGAGGGCCCGCCCGGACCCCAGCAGTCGCCCGGCACCCGGTTCGCCGAACGGCACGGCTACACCCGTCGCATCGACGAGGTGCTGCGGGTGCAACGCCCGCCGTTCGACCTCGACGCACTGGCCCGGCTCGAGCGCGACGCCGGCGCCCATGCCACCGGCTACCGCGTCGTCACCTGGCGCGATCGCGTCCCCGACGAGCACGTCGCCGAGTACGCCCGCATGACGGCGCGCATGAGCACCGACGCGCCGCTCGGCGCGCTCGACTACGAGCAGGAGGCCTGGGATCCCGCCCGGATCCGCCTGCGCGAGGACCGCATGGCCCGCATGCGCCGCCACGCCTGGTGCGCGGCCGCCGTGGCGCCCGACGGCGCCTTCGCCGGGCAGACCGCCATCGTGCTGGCCGCCGACGACGACAGCACCGGCATGCAGGGCGAGACCATCGTCGATCCCCGGCACCGCGGGCACCGGCTGGGCCTGCTGCTCAAGATCGCCAACCTGCGCACGTTGCTGCGCGACCGGCCCGGCGTGCGCACCGTCTGGACCTGGAACGCCGACACCAACAGCTACATGATCGCGGTCAACGAGCAGCTCGGCTACCTGCCCGCGGGCTGGCTCGCCGGCTACCAGCGCGACGTCTGACCTGCGGCGACGGCTAGGGGAGACACACCCTAGATCTTGCGCAGCCTGATGCGCTGCACCGAGTGGTCCGGGCCCTTCGTCAGCGTCAACGTGGCCCGGCCCCGGGTGGGCAGGATGTTCTGCGCGAGGTTGGGCCCGTTGATGGTGTCCCACAGCTGCTCGGCCTGGGTGACGGCGGCGTCGTGGTCGAGGTCGCCGTAGCGGCGGAAGTACGACTCCGGCCGCTGGAACGCCGTCTCGCGCAGCCGCAGGAACCGCTCGACGTACCAGCGGCGGACGTCCTTCGGTGAGGCGTCGACGTACAGGGAGAAGTCGAAGAAGTCGCTGACGGCGAGCCCGGCGACGCCGTCGGCGCGGGGCCGGGCCGGCTGCAGCACGTTCAGGCCCTCGATCAGCAGGATGTCCGGCCGTTCGACGGTGATCTGCCCGCCCTCGACGATGTCGTAGGTGAGGTGCGAGTACACCGGCGCCGTCACCACCTGCTCGCCCGACTTCACCGCCGTCACGAACCGCAGCAGCGCCCGCCGGTCGTACGACTCGGGGAACCCCTTGCGCTGCATGAGCCCGCGCCGCTGCAACTCCGCGTTGGGCAGCAGGAAGCCGTCGGTGGTGACCAGCGCCACCCGGGGATGTTCGGACCAGCGGGCCAGCAGCACCCGCAGCAGCCGCGCCGTCGTCGACTTCCCGACGGCGACCGACCCGGCGATGCCGATGACGAACGGCGTGCGCGCCGCGAACCCGCCGAGGAACGTCGTCGTCGCCTCGTGCAGCCGCGCCGCGGCCCGGAACCGCAGGTTGAGCAGGCGCGACAGCGGCAGGTACACGTCGCGTACCTCGTCGAGGTCGACGGCGTCGCCGAGCCCGCGCAGCTCCTCGAGCTCCGCCGCCGTCAGCGACAACGGGGTCTCGTCGCGCAGCCGCGCCCAGTCGGCGCGGGACATCTCGACGAACGGTGACGAGTCGCGGACAACAGTCATGGTGGCCTCATTCTGACCGACATGTCCTGGCGATGCGCGATCCGGGGCCGAGTGCGGTTACAGTGACCGCCGTGTGCGGGATCGTGGGATACACAGGACATCGCCCAGCGCTCGACGTCGTCGTCGAGGGGCTGCGCCGGCTCGAATACCGCGGTTACGACTCCGCGGGCGTGGCGGTCGTCGCCGACGGCGCGCTGGCCTCGGCCAAGCGGGCCGGGAAGCTGGTGAACCTGGAGAAGGCGCTGGAGGAACGGCCGCTGCCGGTGTCGGGCACCGGGCTCGGTCACACCCGGTGGGCCACGCACGGCTCGCCCACCGACCGTAACGCCCACCCGCACCTCGACGAGTCCGGCCGGGTCGCCGTCATCCACAACGGCATCATCGAGAACTTCGCCCGGCTCCGCGCCGAGCTGGAGGACTCCGGCGTCCGGTTCGCCTCCGAGACCGACACCGAGGTCGTCGCGCACCTGCTGGCCGCCGAGGTCGCCGCCGGGTCCGACCTGGTCGACGCCATGCGCTCGGTCTGCCGCCGCCTCGACGGCGCGTTCACGCTGCTCGCCGTGCACGCCGACGCCCCCGACCGCGTCGTCGCCGCCCGCCGCAACTCGCCGCTGGTCATCGGCGTCGGCGAGGGCGAGAACTTCCTCGCCTCCGACGTCTCCGCGTTCATCGCGCACACCCGCGAGGCGCTCGAGATCGGCGACGGCCAGGTCGTCGAGATCACGCCCGACGACGTCACGCTCACCGACTTCTACGGCAACGCCGTCGAGGAGAAGCGCTTCCACGTCGACTGGGACGCGTCGGCCGCCGAGAAGGACGGCTACGACTACTTCATGCTCAAGGAGATCGCCGAGCAGCCCAAGGCGGTCGCCAACACCCTGCTCGGACGGGTCGGCAAGGACGGCCTGCTGTCGCTGGACGAGATGCGGCTCTCCGACGACGAGCTGCGCGAGGTCGACAAGGTCGTCGTCGTGGCCTGCGGCACCGCCTACCACGCCGGCATGGTCGCCAAGTACGCCATCGAGCACTGGACCCGGCTCCCCTGCGAGGTCGAGCTGGCCAGCGAGTTCCGCTACCGCGACCCCGTCGTCGACCGTCAGACGCTGGTCATCGCGATCAGCCAGTCCGGCGAGACCATGGACACCCTGATGGCGCTGCGGTACGCCCGTGAGCAGGGCGCCCGGGTGCTGGCCATCTGCAACACCAACGGCTCCACCATCCCGCGCGAGTCCGACGCCGTTCTCTACACGCACGCCGGCCCCGAGGTCGCCGTCGCGTCCACGAAGGCGTTCCTCACCCAGCTGATCGCCTGCTTCCTCGTCGGCCTCTACCTCGGCCAGGTCCGCGGCACCAAGTGGGGCGACGAGATCCGCTCCGTCGTCCGCGACCTCTCCGACCTGCCGGCCAAGGTCGACCTCGTCCTGGAGACGATGGAACCGGTCCGCGAACTGGCCCGCAACCTCGCCTCGGCGACGTCGGTGCTGTTCCTCGGCCGCCACGTCGGCTTCCCGGTGGCGCTGGAGGGCGCGCTCAAGCTCAAGGAGCTCGCCTACATGCACGCCGAGGGGTTCGCCGCCGGTGAGCTGAAGCACGGCCCCATCGCGCTGGTCGAGGAGGGCACCCCGATCGTCGTCGTGGTCCCGTCGCCGAAGGGCCGCTCGGTGCTGCACGACAAGATCGTCAGCAACATCCAGGAGGTCAGGGCCCGCGGCGCCCGCACCATCGTCATCGCCGAAGAGGGCGACGAGGACGTCGTGCCGTACGCCGACCACCTGATCCGGGTGCCCGAGTGCCCCGTGCTGCTGCAGCCGGTCGTCTCGACGGTGCCGCTGCAGGTCTTCGCCTGCGAGATGGCGAGCGCCCGCGGCTTCGACGTCGACCAGCCGCGCAACCTGGCCAAGTCCGTGACGGTCGAGTAAGCGTCAGAAGTCGCTGGACAGCAGGTCCATGACGAAGCCGTCGCGGCCGGTGAGCATGCCGACCGGGCGGAAGCCGACCGCGGCGTAGCAGCGGATCGCGACCTCGTTGGTCGCCGCCGTCTCGACGACGATGCGGTGGTGGTCGCAGGCGTCGAACAGGTGCCGGGCCAGCGTGCCGACGGCCTCGCGGCCCAGGCCACGGCCGTGGAGGTCGGGGTCGAGCAGGATCTCCATGCCGGCGTGGCGGTCGCGCGGGTTGTCGACCTCCCAGTACTGGATCAGCCCGGCGATGCGCCGTCCGGCCAGGATGGTGTACCGCGTGGTGGAGCCGTCCTGGAGCAGCCAGCCGTCACCGAGGCCGGTCGGGTCCCACCACTGCTTGACCTCGGGCGTGCTGATGATGTGCAGCAGCATCGGCACGTCATCGGCGGCGACGGGGCGCAGGACGACGTGCTCGCCGGCCAATCCGCCCACGAGACTCAATTCGCCCATAGCCGCGAGTGTAAGTCGGCCGCGGCATATCGGCATGCGGAACGTCCGGCGGCCGCCCGACTAGGGTGGGTCGGGTGATCGTGGGCGTGGGCATCGACGTCGTCGACGTGCGGCGGTTCGCCGAGACGCTGGAGCGGACGCCGGCGCTGGCGGTGCGCGTCTTCACCCCTGCCGAGCGGGCCCGGTCGGTCGCGTCGCAGGCGGCCCGGTTCGCCGCCAAGGAGGCGCTGGCCAAGGCGCTCGGCGCGCCGAAGGGGCTGCTCTGGCACGACGCCGAGGTGGTCAGCGACGCCGACGGGCGGCCGTGGTTCGAGGTGCGCGGCACGGTCGAGGAACGGTGCGAGCTGCTGCACGTCGAGACGGTGCACCTGTCGCTGTCGCACGACGCCGGGGTGGCGTCGGCGATCGTGATCCTGGAAGGCGCGCCCCGGTGAGTGCCGTGCACACCGTCGCGGAGATCCGGGCCGCCGAGGACGCCCTGATGGCGCGGCTGCCGGACGGTGCGCTCATGCAGCGGGCGGTCGCGGGCCTGGTGACGGTCTGCGCGGGCCTGCTGGACGGCGTGTACGGCGCGCGCGTGGTCGTGCTGGCCGGCGGCGGCAACAACGGCGGCGACGCGCTCTGGGCCGGCGCCCGGCTGGCCCGCCGCGGCGCGCACGCCGACGCCGTCCTGCTGAACCCGGAGAAGGCGCACGCGGAGGGGCTGGCGGCGTTCCGGGCCGCGGGCGGGCGCATCGTGGCGCGCGACGACGTGCGCACGGCGCTCGCGGCCGCCGACCTCGTGCTCGACGGCATCCTCGGCATCGGCGCACGGGGCGGGCTGCGCGGCGAGGCGGCCGAGCTGGCGCGGCTGCTGCGCGGGGGCCGCACGGCGGGCGCCGTCGTCGCCGTCGACCTTCCCAGCGGCGTCGACCCCGACACCGGCGAGACGCCTGGCCCGCACGTCGTCGCCGACCACACCGTCACGTTCGGCACCGGCAAGGCCGCGCTGGTCGTCGACCCCGCGGCGGCCGCGGCCGGGGTGCTGCACCCGGTCGACATCGGGCTGACGCCGTACCTCCCGGAGCCCGGCCTGACGGTGCTCGACGACGCCGACGTCGCGGCGCTGCTGCCCGATCCCGGCCGCGAGTCGGACAAGTACTCCCGCGGCGTCGTCGGCGTGCTGGCCGGGTCGGGGGAGTTCCCCGGCGCGGCCGTGCTGGCCGTCGGCGGAGCGCTGCACGGCGGCGCCGGCCTGGTCCGCTACGCCGGGCCCGGCGCCGTCGCCACCGAGGTGCGGGCCCGCTGGCCCGAGGCGATCGCCGGGCCGTCGCCGGACACCGTCGGGCGGGTGCAGGCGTGGACCATCGGCTCCGGGCTCGGTTCCGGCCGTGAGGCCGATGTCGCGGCGGCGCTGGCCGCCGGCCTGCCGGTCCTCGTCGACGCTGACGGCCTGCGCTGGCTGCCCGATCGGTTCACCGGGCCGGCGCTGCTGACCCCGCACGCCGGCGAGCTGGCCCGGCTGCTGGGCGTCGAGCGAGACGAGGTCGAGGCCGGCCGGCTGCACCACGCCCGCGCCGCCGCGGCCAGGTGGAACGCCGTCGTGCTGCTCAAGGGGTCGACGACGGTGCTGGCGTCGCCCGACGGGCGGGTGCGGGTGAACCCGACCGGGACGTCCGCGCTGGCCGCCGCCGGCACCGGCGACGTGCTCGCCGGGCTGGCCGGCTCGCTGCTGGCCGGCGGGCTGTCGCCGCTCGACGCGGGCAGCGTGGCGGCGTACGCCCACGGCCTCGCCGGGCGGCGCGCGGCGGCCGCGTCCGGGTATCCGAGCGCCGGCGACGTCCTGTCCGCGCTGCCGGCCGTGCTGCGGTCCCTGCGCGGCCCTTTGCAATGAGCACCGATACGCACCGGTGCGTATCGGTGCTCATTGCAAAGGGAGCCGCGGACCCCCGGTCGCCGGGGCGGGCACCCCTTGTCGGTGCGGGCTGACACAATCGGGGACGTGGTGACCGAGCAGAGCAGCCCCGGGGTGGTGCCGCACGCACAGGTGCGGGTCGACCTCGCCGCCATCCGCGACAACGTCGCCGAGCTCGCCGTCCGCTCCGCTCCCGCGCAGGTCATGGCGGTGGTGAAGGGCGACGCGTACGGCCACGGGCTGGTTCCGTCGGCGCGGGCCGCACAGGCCGGCGGCGCCACCTGGCTGGGCACCGCCACCATGGCCGAGGCGCTGGCGCTGCGCGCCGCCGGGGTCGGCGGACGGGTCATGGCCTGGCTCTGCGCGCCGGGCGAGCGGTGGGCCGACGCCCTGGCCGCCGACGTCGACGTGTCCGCGTCGGCGCCGTGGGCAATCGCCGAGATCGCCGCCGCGGCCCGCGAGACCGGCCGCACCGCGCGGCTGCACCTCAAGGCCGACACCGGCATGGGCCGGGCCGGCGCGCCGCTGGCGGAGTGGCCCGCGTTGGTCGACGACGCGCTGAAGGCGCAGGCCGAAGGGCTGGTCGAGGTCGTCGGCCTCTGGTCGCACCTGGCCTGCGCCGACGAACCCGGCCACCCGGCCAACGCCCAGCAGCTGGCCGCGTTCCGCGACGCCGTCGCGCTGGCCGAGTCGCGCGGCGCCCGCCCCGAGGTCCGCCACCTCGCCAACTCCGCCGCCACGCTGACGCTGCGCGACGCCCACTTCGACCTCGTCCGGCCCGGGCTGGCCAGCTACGGGCTGTCGCCGGTGCCGCAGCAGGTCGCGCCGGGCGACGTCGGGCTGCGTCCGGCCATGTCGGTGCGGGCCCGGCTGACGCTGGTCAAACGGGTGCCGGCCGGCCAGGGCGTGTCGTACGGCCACCTCTACGTCACCGATCGCGAGTCCACGCTCGGGCTGGTGCCGCTGGGCTATGCCGACGGCGTCCCGCGGCACGCGTCCGGCGGCTCGGCCGGTCCCGGCGGCCCGGTGCTCGTGCGCGGCGTCACCCGGCGGGTCGCCGGCCGGGTCTGCATGGACCAGTTCGTCGTCGACCTCCGCGACGACGACGCCCGCGCCGGCGACGAGGTCGTGGTGTTCGGCGACGCCGCGGCCGGCGAGCCCACGGCGCAGGACTGGGCCGACGCCGCGGGCACCATCTCCTACGAGATCGTCACCCGGTTCGCGCCGCGGCTGCCCCGCGTCTACGTCGGCGGAGCGCTGTGAGCCGGCTCGTCACGGCGGGACGCACGGCCGGGCTGATCGGCGCGTGGGTCGGGGTCGCCAGCGCCGGCGCCGCCGTCGGGTTCGCCGCCGAGCGCTACGTCATGGGCCGGTCGCTGAAGAAGGACGACCCCTACGCCGACGAGCCGTTCGGGTCGCTGCGCGGCACGTCGCACACCGTCACCACCGACGACGGCGTCGACCTCGACGTCGAGGTCGACGACGGCCCGGCGGGCGCGCCCACCCTGATGTTCTGCCACGGCTTCGCGCTCACCATGGACGCCTGGCACTTCCAGCGCCGCGACCTCCGCGGCAGCGCCCGGCTGGTGTTCTGGGACCAGCGCGGGCACGGCCGGTCCGGCCCGCTGCCCGACGACGGCGAGCTGTCCTTCCGCCGGCTCGGCGCCGACCTCGGCCAGGTCATCGACGAGATCGTGCCGAAGGGGCCCATCGTGCTGGTGGGCCACTCCATGGGCGGCATGACGGTGCAGGCGCTGGCCGAGGCGCGGCCGGAGCTGTTCGGCAAGCGGGTCGTCGCCGTCGCGCTCATCGCCACCAGCGGCCAGAAGATCGACGTCTCCGGGCTCGGGCTGCCCGGCTACCTCGGCCGGCTGGCCGGGCGGGCCGCACCGGCCGCCGTCTCGATCCTGGCCCGCAAGCCCGAGCTGGTCGAGCGCGGCCGCAAGATGGGCAGCGACCTCGCCTACGTGCTGACCAGGCGCTACGCGTTCGCCGAGGGCGGTTCGCCGAAACTGGTCGAGTTCACCGCCATCATGAACGCGGCCGTCCCCATCGACGTCGTCGCGCGGTTCTTCCCGCTGTTCGGCGAGCTCGACGCCGCGCCCGCCGTCCCCGTCCTGGCGAAGATCCCGGTGCTCGTCGTGGGCGGCGAGCGCGACCAGATGACACCGGTCCAGCACAGCCGCGACCTCGCCGACGCGCTGGTCGACGTCGAGTACATCGAGGCCACCGACGCCGGGCACATGGTGCTGCTGGAACGGCACGAGGTGGTCACCGAGGCGCTGCGCACGCTGCTCGACCGGTCCCGCCGCGGCGGCCGGCCGCGGCGCATGAGCAGCCGTATCGCGTCCGTCCGCCGGCGGCGCACCGAGGAGGGCAAGCGGTGATCGACCTCGACGTCCCCGACGCCGAGTCCATGACGGCGCTGGGGGAACGGCTCGCGGAGCTGCTGCGCCCCGGCGACCTCGTGCTGCTCGGCGGCGACCTCGGAGCCGGCAAGACGACGCTCGCGCAGGGCGTCGGCGCCGGGCTGGGCGTGCGCGGCCCGGTCACGTCGCCGACGTTCGTCATCGCGCGCGTGCACCCGTCTCTGGCCGGCGGCCCGCCGCTGGTGCACGTCGACGCGTACCGGCTGGGCGGCTGGGACGAGCTCGAGGACATCGACCTCGAGGCCACGCTGGACGAGGCGGTCACGCTGGTCGAGTGGGGCGAGGGCGTCGCCGAAGGGCTGGCCGGCGACCGGCTGGAGATCCACATCGACCGCGCGCACGGCGCCGAGCTCGGCGAGGTGCGGCACGTCCGCGTCCGCGTCGTCGGCGACCGCTGGGACGAGGACGCGCTGGCCGCGGCGGTGCGGCCATGACCGACCGCACCGCGCTCACCGACGACGAACTGGCCGAGCTGCTGGCCGCCGGCGCCGCCGTCGAGGACGCCGACCTCGCCGAGCGCGACCTCACCGAGCTGCTGGACGTCGCCGGGCCGGCGCCGCGGGTGTTCCGCCGCTGCGACCTCACCGCGGCGCGGTTCACCAGAGCCGCGCTGGTGGGCGCGACCTTCGAGTCCTGCACCATGGACGGCGCCGGGTTCGGCCGGGCCGACCTCGACGGCTCGGTGTGGACCGGCGGCGGCGCCCCGAAGGCCGACTTCTCCCGCGCCGACCTCTCCGACGCCCGCTTCGACGGCGTCGACCTCGCCAACACGAGCTGGCGCGACACCCTGATCGCCGGTGCGGCCTTCACCGGCTGCCGCATGGTCGGCGCCCGCCTCGACGACTCCCGCGGGCTCGGCGCCACGTTCAAGCGGTGCAACCTCATGCTGGCCGGGCTGTCCGGCATCAGCCTGCGCGGCCAGGCGCTCGACGGCCTGCGCATGGACGACGCCGTCCTCGCCGGCGCCGATCTGCGCGACACCGTCTGGACCGACTCACGGCTGCGCGGCGTGGTGCTGCGGGCCGCCGAGCTCGACGGCGCCGACCTCCGCGGCGCCGACCTCGGCGACTTCTCCTGGCAAGAGGTCCACCTGCTGTCCGGCGCCACGATCTCCGGCGAGCAGGCGTCGCAACTGCTCGCCCAGCTCGGCATCGTCGTCGACTGACGCCGCTCAGCCCGCGAACGGATTGACGACGCGGACGCCGTCGAAGTCCGTGCCTGGGTGCAGGTCCTCGGTCAGCAGCACCTCGCAGCTGCCTCGCCGTGCGGCCTCGACCACGAGGGCGTCCCAGAGCGACAGCTGCGATCCCTGCGACCGGAGCACACCGGCGGCGACCAGGCCGGCGTCGACCGGCACGACCTCGAGCTGGCCGAGTACTTCGACGGCCTCGCGGGTGCGAGCGTCGTCCAGCGGGCGGGCGAGCTTCCGGGTGACCGTGACGACGAACTCGTTCAGTACCTGAGCGCTCAGCACGACCCGCTCCGCGCCGACCTCGGCGAGCGCCTGGGACGCCACCTGCTGCTTGTGCGGCTCGTCGTTGTCGTAGACGTACACCAGGACACTGGTGTCGACGAACACGCGGCCGGCGCCGGCTAGCGTGTCAACGGTCATGGAGGTCGGCTCGGCTCCAGGTCCGGCCCTCGGGACCACTGCCGGTCCGGGTCTCGCCGGCCAGGTCGAGGAACCGGCGCAGGCCCTGGGCGCGTACGTCGCCACCGGTGAAGTCCTCGAGGAAGCGGCGGATGACGGCGTTCATCGAGGTGCCCTGCTCCAGAGCGCGGATGCGGGCTCTGCGCAGCAGATCGTCGTCGAGCTTCAGGGTCACGTTCGCCATCTCCACCTCCATGGCACAGGATACGTGTTGCACAGGATCCGTGCCAGCTTCGCCCGTCGCGTCCGCCAGCGTAAGGTGAGCGGGTGCTGTTGCTGGCCCTGGACACGTCGACTCCCGCCGTCACCGTCGCTCTGCATGACGGTGAGCGGGTGCTGGCCGAGGCGACCACCGTTGACCCGCGCAGGCACACCGAGCTGCTGATGCCGCTGGTCACCGCCGTGCTCGCCGAGGCAGGCGCGAGCCGTCACGACCTCACCGAGCTGGCCGTCGGCGTCGGGCCGGGGCCGTTCACCGGGCTGCGGGTCGGCCTGGCCGCGGCGCGCACCATGGGCGCCGTCCTCGACCTCCCGGTCCGCGGGGTCTGCAGCCTCGACGTGCTCGCGTACGGCGTGCGCGAGGCGAACCCGCCGGGCGAGCCGTTCGCCGTCGCCACCGACGCCCGCCGCCGCGAGGTGTACTGGGCCACGTACGACGCCGGCGGCCAGCGCGTCACCGGCCCCGACGTCGGCCCGGCCGCCGGTCTCGCCGAGCGCCGGCTGCCCGCCGCCGGCGCGGGCGCCCGGCTGTACCCCGACGCGTTCGCCCGCGCGCTCGACCCCGAGTACCCGTCCGCCGCGCACCTCGCCGCCGCCGTCGTCGCCGAGGCGGCCGAGATCCTGCCGCCCGACCCGCTCTACCTGCGCCGCCCCGACGCCACGCCGCCGAGCGCGCGGAAGAGCGTCCTCGCCCGGTGACGGTCGCGCTGCGGCCCATGCGCGAGCCGGACCTCGACACCGTCGTGCCGCTGGAGCAGGAGCTGTTCGCCGGCGACCCGCCGTGGTCGGCGGAGCAGTTCCGGTCCGAGCTGGCCGGCGTCCCGGAGACCCGCTGGTACGTCGTCGCCGAGGACGGCGGCGAGGTGGTCGGCTACGCGGGGCTGCTGCTGCCCGGGCTGGCCGGCGAGCCCGCCGACGTCATGACGATCGCCGTCGCGCCGGGCCGGCAGCGCGGCGGCGTCGGGACGTTGCTGATGACGGCGCTCGAGGCGGAGGCCCGGCGCCGCGGCGCCGGTGAGCTGCTGCTGGAGGTCCGCGCCGACAACGAGCCGGCGAGGACGTTCTACACGCGGCACGGTTTCGAGCGCATCGCCGTGCGGCGCAAGTACTACGGCGGCGGCCGCGACGGGCTCGTCCTGCGGAAGTGGCTGCGGGCCGGGTCCGCGGCGGAGGGATAATCGGCGACGTGAGCGACCAGCCCCTGATCCTCGGCATCGAGACCTCCTGCGACGAGACCGGCGTCGGCCTGGTGCGCGGCACCACGCTGCTCGCCAACGCCGTCGCCAGCTCCGTCGACGAGCACGTCCGCTTCGGCGGCGTCGTGCCGGAGGTGGCCAGCCGCGCGCACCTCGAGGCGATGGTGCCGACGCTGCAGCGGGCGCTGTCCGAGGCCGGCGCCTCGCTCGGCGACGTCGACGCCGTCGCCGTCACCGCGGGGCCGGGGCTGGCCGGCGCCCTGATGGTCGGGGTGTCCGCGGCCAAGGCGCTCGCCGTCGCGCTCGACAAGCCCCTCTACGGCGTCAACCACCTGGTCGGTCACGTGGCGGCGGAGCAGCTGGAGAACGGCCCGCTGACCGAGCCGGTGGTCGCGCTGCTGGTGTCGGGCGGGCACACCGAGATCCTGCTGGTCGAGGACATCGCGACGTCGGCGACGCTGCTCGGCCAGACCCTCGACGACGCCGCGGGCGAGGCGTTCGACAAGGTGGCCCGGCTGATCGGGCTGAAGTACCCGGGCGGGCCGAACATCCAGCGCGCCGCCGAGGAGGGCGACCCCGCCGCCATCCGGTTCCCGCGCGGCCTGACCAGCCAGCGCGACCTCGAACGGCACCGCTACGACTTCTCCTTCTCCGGCCTGAAGACGGCGGTCGCCCGCTGGGTCGAGACCGCGGAGCGCGAGGGCCGCGCGGTCCCCGTGGCCGACGTCGCGGCCGGGTTCCAGGAGGCCGTGGCCGACGTGCTGACGCGCAAGGCCGTGCTGGCCTGCCAGGAGCGCGGCATCTCGACGATGGTCCTGGCCGGCGGCGTGGCGGCGAACGCCCGGCTGCGCGACCTCACCCGCGAGCGCTGCGCGGCGGCCGGCATCGAGCTGCGCCAGCCCCGGTTCTCGCTGTGCACCGACAACGGCGCCATGATCGCGGCCCTCGGCGCCGCCGTCGTCGAGCGCGGCCTGCCGCCGTCGTCGCTGGACTTCGCCTCCGACTCGTCGCTGCCGGTGACGCAGGTGCTGGTCGGCTAGAGACGTTCGAGCGCCGCCGGGAGCTCGCTGATGTCGCCGAGGACGGTCGTGGCGGTCGCGGCCAGCACCTGCGGGTCGGGCGGGAAGTGCGGGTTCGGCACCGCGACGACGGTCAGGCCGGCGGCGTGGGCGGAGCGCAGCCCGTTGGTGGAGTCCTCGACGGCGGCGGCGCGGCGCGGATCGACGTCCAGGCGGCGGGCGGCCTCGAGGTAGACGTCGGGGGCGGGCTTGCCGGCGGCGACGTCCTCGCTGGACACCGCGACCGGCACGAGGCCGGTCAGCCCGGCGAACTCCAGGAACGACGTGATCAGCACCGGCGGCGACGAGCTGGCGATGCCGACCGGTCCACGCGCGGCCACCGCCCGCACGGCGTCGACGGCGCCCTCGATGACCGGCGGTGCGTCGGCGTACCTGCGGGCCATCTCGTCGACGACCGCCCGCGCCACCTCATCGGCCGTCAGCGCCGTCCCCAGCTCGCCGACCAGGTAGGCGGCCCACTCGGGCGTGCTCATGCCCTGCATGGCCCGCGTCGCCGCCTCCGTCCACGTCCCCCCGTTCCCGGCGACGACCGCCCGCCGCACCTCGTCCCACGCCCGCTCGGAGTCGACCAGCACGCCGTCGAGATCGAAGACCACCGCATCCATGCCCGCCACGCTACGGCGTCAGCGCTTGCCAGGTTCCGCGTACACCCGCCAACGCCTCAGCGCCGCTGACCTGAAGCCGGGTCTGGCCGCCCAGTGCCCGGCGCCAGGTCTCCTCGTCCGGCGCGGTGGCGAACTGGCGGGGATGTGGCAGCCGATTCGTGGGTCCGAACCGCCGGAACAGGTCGCCTGCGGCTGCGTCGACGGCGCCCAGCTCGGTCAGAAGCCACAGGTCGTAGAGGTCGCGGGGCGCGGCCCGGTCGATCCAGGCGACGGTCTTCCACGCCACGAACGACGCCAGCGTCGGCACCGTCAACGTGGCTGGTGCGGCATCGGAATAGCGCTGGACGAGCGCGCGTCGCTCCGTGGGCCACGGAGCGTAGCCGGTGTGACTCAACAGTTGGACGCGCACCGTGGTGCCGTCCGTAGCAACCAGCGAGGCCGGATGCGACTCGCGGACCTCGCCCAGCGCCGGCCTCCAGCCGCTGCCCGGAAACTCCCGCCGAAGTGCCCGGGGCAGTGTGCCGTCGAGGTCGGTGGCCAACCCGCTCCGTGAGCCGAGAGAGATCAGGTCGACGTCCTCGGACAACCGACCATCTGGAAGATGTGTGCGTGACAGCGCCGTGCCGCCGAAGAACAGCAGCCGGTCGGCGAACCGTTCGCTCAGCGCTGCCAGGACGTGGGAGATGAAGTGGTCGCGTCGCACTTGGGCGGTCGCCACGCCGAAAGCGGCGGCGACGCTGCGTTCCTCGTCCGGATCCAGCACGTCAGGCCGTCGTGCGCAGGCGGCGCAGCGTCGCCTGCCGCCGCTGTGTCGTCGCCAGTTCGTCGAGTACCGCCGCGTCGGCGCGAAGCAGCAGCGTTCTGGCTGCCGCCTCGGCTTCGTCGCGGAGCCCGCCGAGCTCCGGCCGGGCAGCGAGATCGAGCACGGTCTGTTCGACTGTCGTGATCCAGCCCTCGCCGAGCTCGTGGGGGTAGCGCTGCACGTCGAGCCGCGTGACGTCGCGGCGGACGAAGAGCACCGTGGCATCGCGATCGGCCAGGTGCAGTGCGCTCCGATGCCGCCCAGCCGCGACCACGGCGACGCCGATCGCGCGGGGGAGCGCACCATGAACACGCGCCGCTGACAGCCCCATGAGCGCGACGGCGGCGATTCCCTCGTCGGCCGCCGCGATGCCGGCAGCGGCCGCTTCCAAGGCGGGCAACCACTGATCGCCGACGTGGTCGTCCGGGACCACGGCGTAGTAGCC
This sequence comes from Jiangella alba, assembly GCF_900106035.1. Classification (GTDB taxonomy): domain Bacteria; phylum Actinomycetota; class Actinomycetes; order Jiangellales; family Jiangellaceae; genus Jiangella; species Jiangella alba. Next base: position 66,446 of record NZ_FNUC01000004.1, on the reverse strand, counting down.
GGTGGCGAGCTGGTGCAGGGCGCCTGCGCGAACGAGCCGGGCGAACTCCGGACGCGGGTGTGCGTACGTACCCACAGCGTCCTGCGGGCGCAGGACTCGCAGGTGCCGGAGCAGCGCGGAAGGTACTCGCGCAGCAGCGTGCCTGGCCATGACTGTCACCTCCGTAGGCTAAGAGCCTACGCTCATGCCAGTTGTGATGCATGCTAGCGGGGCTCCGGGATCAGCCAGAGGCCGCCGCGGGGGCGGAGGGTGATCAGCGGGTCCAGCCGCAGCGGCCGGCCGGGGACGGGGCGAAGGCGCCAGTGCCGCAGGATCGTGGCCAGGCCGAGCACCGCCTCGGTCCAGGCGAACCCCTCGCCGATGCAGCGGCGCAGGCCGGCGCCGAACGGGAAGAACGCCCACCGCGGCCGGTCGCCCGACCCGGCCAGCCACCGCGCCGGGTCGAAGGTGAACGGCTGCGGCCACCATCGCTCGTCGTGGTGGACGACCCACTGGGGGAGGACGACGAGGTCGCCAGGCTCGATGACCTGCTCGCCCACCTGGTGCGGGACGAGTGCCTGGCGGCCCATCATCCACGACGGCGGGTAGAGCCGCAGCGTCTCGGACACGACGGCGCGGCACAGCGGCAGCCGGTCGAGGTCGGACGGCGCGAGCTCGCCGACGCCGGAGACCTCGTCGTACACCGACGCCTGCACGGACGGGTGGACGGCGAGCAGGTGCAGCGCGAACGCCAGCGTGTTCGCCGTCGTCTCGTGCCCGGCCAGCAGCAGCGTCGTCGCCTCGTCGCGCAGTTCCGGCGACGACAGGCGGCCGTCGCCGGAACCCAGGACCAGCGCGGACAGCAGGTCGCCGCCGTCACGGCCGGACGCCACCCGGTCGGCCACGACACCGTCGACCAGCCCGTGCAGCCGCCGCCGGCCCCGCTGCAGCCGCCGCAACGGCCCGACCGGCAGGGCCTGCAGCTTGTCGCTGAACGGCAGGAACGCCAGCTTGTACGCGCTCAGCAGGTCCGCCAGCGCCCCCTCGACCACGCCGACGTCGACGGACGTGCCGAGCAGCGTCGTGCCGGCCGTCTCCAGCGTCATCCGGACCGTCGCCGCGTGCACGTCCAGCGGCTCGCGCGGCGCCCACGACGACGCCACGGCCGTCGCGCGGCCGGTCATCACCGACGCGTACCCGGTGATGCGCCGCGAGTGGAACGCCGGCTGCACGAGGTCGCGGTGCTGACGGTGCACGTCGCCCTCAGCGGTGAGCAGGCCGTCGCCGAGGACGACGCGGGCGCGCTGCAGCACCATGCCCTTGCGGAACCCGGCGGCGTCGGTGACCAGCACCTGCCGGACGAGGTCGGGGTGCGCGAGCTGCCACACCGGGAACGGGCCGAGGCGGAACCGGGCGACGTCGCCGTGCTCGCGCTGCATGGCGGCGACGAAGCGGAGCCGGTCGGACTGGAACGCGAGCAGGTCACCGACGACCGGCAGCGGGCGGCGCATACCCCGACGCTACGAGCGCCGGCCCGCGTGCCGCCACCCGTCCGCTCACGGTCCGGACACCACGCGTGGCAGACTGGCGGAAATGCGGCGACTGCTCCTCCTCCTCGCCGGTGCGCTCCTGCTCGCCTCCTGCGGCGGCAGCGACGACGGCGCCGTCGGCGACTCCTCGGCCACCGAGCCCGGCACCCCGGCCACCACCAGCCCCACGCCGTCACCGACGCCCACCACGCCGCCGCCGCTGGCCTGGGGCCCCACGCAGGACGAGTTCGACCGCGCCGCCGCGCTGGTCGCGAACATGCCGGTGGAACGGCAGGCCGGCCAGGTCATCGTCGCCCGGTACAGCGGCCTGGAGCCGCCGGTCGGGCAGATCGAGCAGCTCGGCCTCGGCGGCGTCATCCTCATGGGCGACAACGTCGAGTCGCCCGAGCAGGTCGAGCGGGCGACGGCCGAGATCCAGCAGGCCGGCGGCGACCGCGGCTACCCCGTCATCGTCGGCATCGACCAGGAGGGCGGCACGGTCGCGCGCATCAAGGCGCCGGCCACGGAGTTCCCCGCCTACATGACGCTCGGCGCGTCCCGCGACACCGAGCTGGCGGCGCAGGTCGCGCAGGCCAGCGGCGAGGAGCTGCGCGGCATGGGCGTGACCATGGTGTTCGCCCCTGACGCCGACGTCACCACCGGCCCGGACGACCCCACCATCGGCACCCGGTCGGCGTCGTCCGACCCGCAGGTCGTCGCCGAGACCGTCCAGGCGTCGCTGGGTGGCTACGCGGCCTCCGGCATCGTGGCGGTCTCCAAGCACTTCCCGGGGCACGGCTCGGTCCCGGCCGACAGCCACGAGGAGCTGCCGGTGCAGACGGCGAGCCTGGACGAGCTGCGCGCCCGCGACTTCGTCCCGTTCCAGGCGGCGGTCGCGTCCGGCGCGGAGGCGATCATGGTCGCGCACATAGAAGTAGAGGCCGTCGAGTCAGGTCTTCCGTCGTCGCTGTCGCCGAAGGTCATCGGGCTGCTGCGGGACGAGCTCGGCTTCGACGGGCTGGTGGTCACCGACGCGCAGGACATGGCCGCCATCAGCGACGGCTACGGCTCCGGCGCCGCCGCGGTGATGTCGCTGGCCGCCGGCGCCGACGTCGTGCTGATGCCGGCCGACGTCGAGTCCGCGCACACCGCCATCGTCGACGCCGTCGCGAGCGGCGAGCTGCCCGCCGACCGGCTGGCCCAGGCGGCCACCCGCGGCGTCGCGCTGATGCTGCACGAGGCGGCCGGCCCGGCGCCCGACCCGGCCGCCGTCGGCTCCCACGAGGAGCTGTCCTACCAGGAGTCGCTGGGCGGCGTCACGGTCGTCGCCGGCGCCTGCGAGGGCCCCCTGGTCGACGGCCCGGTCCGCGTCGTCGGCGGCGAGGCGGCCGACCGCGTCCGCTTCGACGAGGCCGCCGCGGCGGCCGGGCTCAGCACCGACGCGAACGCGCCGACGACCGTGCGGCTGCTCGGCGGGACGGAGCCCGGCTCCGGCGACGTCGTGGTCGCGCTGGACCGCCCGTACGCGCTCGGCGGCAGCGACGCGCCGGTGAAGATCGCGCTGTACGGGCGCACGCCGGGGGCGTTCCGCGCGCTGGCCGAGGTGCTGGCCGGGACGTCACCGGCGCGCGGCACGCTGCCCGTCCCCGTCTCCGGGGCCGAGCAGCAGGGCTGCTAGCGCGACGCCGTCAGCGCGGCGAGGGCCGTGCTGACGAACACCCGCACGCCGTAGGCCAGCGCCTTCTCGTCGATGTCGAAGTCGCCCTGGTGGAGGTCGCCCATCTTCGGCAGCGCGCTGCCGTGCACGCCGATGCGCGCCAGCGCCAGCGGCACGTGCTCGCCGTACCAGGCGAAGTCCTCGCCGCCCATGCTGGTGGAGGTGCCGGTGACGGCGTGCGGGCCGAGCTCGGTGGCGACGGCCTGGCGCATGAGCACCACGCTGGCCTCGTCGTTCACCACCGGCGGCACGCCACGCTCGTAGTCGACCTCGACCCGGGCGCCGCTGGGGTGCGCGAGGTCGCGGACGACGGCGCGGACGTACTTCTCGGCGTCGGCCCAGGCGGCGTGGTCGAGCACCCGGACGGTGCCGCGCAGCACGCCCTCGGACGGGATGGCGTTGGGCGGTCCGCCGGCCTGGATCGACCCCCACACCAGCGAGAACCCGGCCCGGATGTCGATCTGCCGGGCCAGCAGCGCCGGCGCGTCGACGGCGATGCGCGACAGCGTGTCGACGGTGTCGACGGTCAGCTGCGGCCGCGCGGTGTGCCCGCCGGGGCCGGAGACGCGCACCTCGACGAGGTCGCAGGCCGCCGTGATGGGGCCGGAGCGCATGCCGATCTGGCCGACCGGCAGCCGCGGGTCGCAGTGCAGCGCGAACGCCCGCTCGACACCCTCCAGCGCGCCGGCCGCGATGACCTCGCGGGCGCCGGCCATGATCTCCTCGCCGGGCTGGAAGATCACCCGCACCCGGCCGGGCAGCTGCGGCACCTTCGCCAGCGCCATGGCCGCGCCGAGCGCCATGACGGTGTGCGCGTCGTGGCCGCAAGCGTGGCAGACGCCGTCGACGGTGGAGCGGTAGGGGACGTCCTTGAGATCGGGCAGCGGCAGCGCGTCGATGTCGGCGCGCAGCGCGACGGTGCGCGAGCCGGTGCCGATGTCGACGACCACGCCGGTGCCGCGCGGCAGCACTCGTGGCTCGAGGCCGGACATCCGCAGCTGGCGGACGAGGAGGTCGGTGGTCTGGTGCTCGTTCAGGCCGAGCTCGGGCCGCGCGTGGAGCGTGCGACGCAGCGCTGTGAGGTCGTCGGTATGAAGGTCGAGCCAGCTCGCAAGCCAGTCGTAGGTCACTCGGTCACAACCCTGTAGCCATCTCTTCCAAGAGGCTGTCGACGACCTTGGTCAAATCACCGCCGTTCGCCTCTGCAATTGTCCGTTGCCGCTGATAGCTCGCTCCGTGCGCGACAATGCGTTCGATGCCGGCGAGCTCCGCGGTGCAGGACAGTCTACGGGCAATGGGCATGAGTTCGTCGGTCAAATCGAGCAATGCCCTGCGCACGGGCACGACGGTGTCCTTGTCGTCGACGATGATCTCGGCCTCGAGGCCGAACCGGGCGGCGCGCCACTTGTTCTCGCGGACCACCCAGTTCTTCGGCGACGGCAGCCGGTAGCCGCGGTCGATCTCGCGGTCCAGCCGTTCGACCAGGCACTGGGCCAGCGCGGCGACGGCGCCCACCTCGTCCAGCGTGGGCAGCCCGTCGCAGATGCGCAGCTCGACGGTGCCGAAGTCGGGATGCGGGCGGATGTCCCACCACACCTCGCGGACGGAGTCGATGGTGCGGGTGGAGATCAGCGTCCCCATGTAGCTCTCGAACTGGTCCCAGCCGGACAGCTGGTACGGCAGGCCGGCCGTGGGCAGCGCCTCGAACACCTTGCTGCGCGACGAGGCGAGGCCGGTGTCGTGGCCCACCCAGTACGGCGACGACGCGGAGAGCGCCAGGAAATGCGGCACGTAGGACGTCAGGGCGTTGACAATGGGAATGACTTTCTCCGGCGAGCGCACGCCGACGTGCACGTGGACGCCGAAGATCTGCAGCCGGCGGGCCAGCCACTGCAGGTTCTCGACGAGTTGCTCGTAGCGTGGCTTCGGGCTGATCTTCTGGCTGTTCCAGTTGGTGATCGGGTGGGTGCCGGCGCACATCAGCGCCAGCCCGCGGCGATCGGCCGCCTTGGCCACCGTCCGGACCGTCTCGGCGAGGTCGGCCTTGGCCTCGCCGACCGTCTGGCACACGCCGGTGACGACCTCGATGGTCGACTGCAGCAACTCGTGCTTGGCCTTCGGATGCTCCTCGGCGCCGGCCGGGCGGAGTTCGTCGAGGATCTCGATGGCGCCGGACGTCAGCTCGCGGGTCTCGGGATCGACCAGTTGCAGTTCCCATTCCACGCCCAGGCTGCTGTGGGTGGACGGCGCGAAAGGGATCTGCATGTCCGGAAGTGTTACACGCCTTCCGGTAATTACGGAATGCCCTATCTCACACCTTTTGCGGAGTGAAACCGTCGCGCATATTGACAAGAGGCATCGCTTCACTCACGAGTGCGAGTCACGGGCGTTCGCCCGGCGGGGACGACTCGCACCCGGCGCGGCCAGCGTCGGGCGTGGGCATACGGTGAGCGGGCTGGCTCAAGATCCAATCCTCGCAGCATGACCACCCCGTGACAAGACTTGAGAGGATGCACCCGATGACCGTCCCGAGGGTCCCGCCCATCACGTTCGCCCACCGTGGCGCCATGGCGCGGGAGCGCGAGAACACGCTGCCGGCGTTCGAGCTGGCGCTGCGGCTGGGCGCGTCCGGCCTCGAGAGCGACGCCTGGGTGACCTCCGACGGCGTCGTCGTGCTCGACCACGACGGCGTGGTGGGGCCGCGGTTCGGGCGCCGGCCGATCGCGCAGGTGCCGAGGGCGGAGCTGCCGGCGCACGTGCCGTCGCTGGCCGAGCTGTACGCCGCCTGCGGGACCGACTTCGAACTGTCGCTGGACGTCAAGGACCCGGCCGCGTTCGAACCGGTGGTCGCGGCGGTCCGGGCCGGCGGCGAGCCCGGGCGGACCTGGCTCTGCCACCCGTCGCTGCCCGTCGTCACGCGGTGGCGCGGGCTGGCCTCGGACGTCCGGCTGGTCGACTCCACCCGGGTCAGCCGGCTGCAGGACGGCGTCCGTGGCCGGGCCCGCACGCTGGCCGACCGCGGCATCGACGCCGTCAACCTGCACTGGCTGGACTGGACGCCGATCTACGTGCGCCTGTTCCACGAGGTGGGCGTGCACGCGTTCGGCTGGGACGCGCAGTCGCGCTCGTCCATCGACCGCCTCCTCGCCACCGGCGTCGACGCCGTCTACGGCAACCACGTCGACCGCCTGGTCGCCGCGGTCGCCCGGCTCGGCTGACCTCCGGCCGCGGGAAAGGCGCAGGAAGGCGGCAGGCAAGTGGCCGCCGCCACCGTGTGACCGTCCTGACGACGGAACACACGGAGGAAGCTCATGCGGGGACGAACGAAGCGCGCGACGCGACGCGGCGCACGCAGGTGGGCGGCGCTGGCGGTAGCGGCTCTGGTGGGCGCGGCGTTGATCCCGGGCGCTGCGGCGGCCGGCGAGCCGGCTCCGGCGGACCTGGGCACCGCGGCAACGCCCTACTGGCCCGGGGACAGGGAACGCTGCGGAGCCGGCGACGCCAGGGACGGGATCTGGTTTCTCGATGGTCCCGTCGGTGGCGGCGGCCACGCGGTGTTCGACGGCGGGGACGAGACGCTCGAGGTGGTGGACACCAAGTCGAACGGTTACCGCGTCGTGGCGCTGTTCAGCTGGTGCGAGGGGCCCTTGAACAGTGTGGGCACCTACCGTTCCTGGCTGCACCGCGACAGTGGGCCGAACGAAGGAGCGACGGACCGGGAGGTCTACGACTTCGACTTCGCCGAGGGACGGCGCCTGCTGGTGCGGGTCTGCGAGAAGAACATGAGCACCGGCCGGCTCATCGACTGCTCCTGGCCGGTGCGGATGTACGCCTGATCGTCGCCTGCGGCCGTCCTCAGCCGAGGGCGGCCGCCAGCCGGTCGAGGAACGCGGCCTGCGCCTTGACGATCTTCTCGCGGGCGACGTCGAGCGGGAACCACTCGACCCGGTCGACCTCGGGGAACTCCTGCGTGCGGCCGGAGCGCGGCGGCCACTCCAGCTCGAACGTGCCCGGCACGACGGCGGCGGGGTCGAGGTCGCCGCGCAGCGCCCACGCCGTCACCGTCTTGCCGCCCGACTGCTTCACCGTGCCCAGCTCGACCAGCTCGCCGTCCGGCACCGGCAGCCCCAGCTCCTCGGTGAACTCGCGCCGCGCGGCCGCCTCGGGCGTCTCGTCCGGCTCGTACTCGCCCTTCGGCAGCGACCACGCGCCGGCGTCCTTCTTCGCCCAGAACGGCCCGCCCATGTGCCCGAGCAGCACCTCGACGCCGCCGGCGCCGTCACGGTGGAGGAGGATGCCCGCGCTCTGCTTGCCCGCCATGCGCCCAGGGTCTCAGAGCGGGTCGGCGACGAGCACCGTCGCCGCGCCGGCCACCCGCGTGACGACGAACGTCGCCGTCCTCTCGCCGCGCGGCCGGACCGCCGCCCGCAGCTTCTCCGGCTCGACGCCGACGCCGCGCTTCTTCACCGTCAGCACGCCGATGCCGTGGTCGCGGACGTACCGGCGCAGCGCCTTCACGTCGTACGGCAGGGTGTCGAGGACGCGGTAACCGCGGGCGAACGGCGTGCCCACCGCCGCGTCGGCCGTCACGTAGGCGATGGACGGGTCCAGTAGCCCGCCGCCGACCCGCGCGGCCGCCGCCGTCACCAGGCCGGCCCTGATGACGGCGCCGTCCGGCTCGTACAGGTACGCGCCCAGCGGGCGGACGACCGGCCCGGGGTCGTCGCGGTCGGTCAGCGTCGCGCCCGACGGCAGCAGCGTCGCCCGCCGCCTGACGCCGTCGCAGGCCAGGTCGCCGGACCAGAGCGCCGCCTCCTTCACCTCGCCGCGCTCGGACACCCACTCCGCCTCGACGCCGCCGGGGATCCGCTCGTGCGGCAGGCCCGGCGCGACCTTGACGCACGCCGTCGCCGCCAGCAGCTCCAGCACGAACGACCACGGCGGCCGGTACGCGTCGGGGTCGAACACCCGGCCGCGGCCGCCGCGGCGGGCCGGGTCGCACACGACCGCCGCGTACCCCGTCCGGTCGGTGGTGGTGGCGTCGGCGTGCCGCACCTGCGCCGGGACGCCCAGCGCGGCGGCGTTCGCGGCCGCCACGGCCGCCGTCAGCTCGTCCGCCTCGACCCCGGTCACCGTCAGGCCGGCCCGCGCCAGCTCCACGAGGTCGCCGCCGATGCCGCAGCACAGGTCCGCGACGGTGGCGCCCCGGCCGAGCGCCGCGGCCAGCCGCTCTGCGCGGTGCCGGGCCACCCGCACCCGTGTCGCCTGCTCGTAGCCGTCGACCGTGAAGAACATCCGCGCCGCGTCGGCAGGGGCGAACTTGTCCACCGCGCGGGCCCGCAGCCGCGCCTGCGTCAGCGCCGCCGCGACGAGGTCCGGGGCGTGGGCGCGCCGCAGCCGGGTGCCCAGCGCGAACTCGTCCTCGCGCCCGTAGGCGGCGCTCGCCTCGGCCAGCAGCCCAGCCCCCTCCACCGACCTGAGCGCGTCGAACGTGGCCCTCTCCACGGCGGTCAGCCTCTCACCAGACGCGGACTAGCACTCATCGCGACCGAGTGCTAACTTGAGGACTGGCACCCTCACCATGAGAGTGCCAACGGTCGAGGTCGCCGGCACCCGCGACGACGGCGGCATGCGACCGGTCCACAAGCAATCACCGTGACATCCCGCGAAAGGGGAGGTCAGACAAGTGTCGGTCTCCATCAAGCCACTCGAGGACCGCATCGTGGTCAAGCCGCTCGAAGCGGAGCAGACCACGGCGTCCGGGCTCGTCATCCCTGACACCGCCAAGGAGAAGCCCCAGGAGGGCGAGGTCGTCGCCGTCGGCGAGGGCCGCTGGGACGACGAGGGCGAGAAGCGCATCCCGCTCGACGTCAAGGTCGGCGACGTGGTGCTCTACTCGAAGTACGGCGGCACCGAGGTGAAGTACGGCGGCGACGAGCTGCTCATCCTCTCCGGCCGCGACGTTCTGGCGATCGTCCAGAAGTGACGCGCTGACGCCCCGACCCGACCGGCTCACCGCCGGCTCGGGTCGGGGCGTTTCCTCGTTCAGCATTACCTCCGAAAGGGACCGGTTCCCCATGCCCAAGATCCTCGAGTTCGACGAGGACGCCCGCCGGCGCCTGGAGCGCGGTGTCGACGCCCTCGCGAACACCGTCAAGGTGACGCTCGGCCCCAAGGGCCGCAACGTCGTCCTCGACAAGAAGTTCGGTTCTCCCACCATCACCAACGACGGCGTCACCATCGCCCGTGAGGTCGAGCTGGAGGACCCGCACGAGAACCTCGGCGCGCAGCTCGCCAAGGAGGTCGCCACCAAGACCAACGACGTCGCGGGCGACGGCACCACGACCGCGACGGTGCTCGCGCAGGCCATGGTCCAGCGCGGCCTGAAGTCCGTCGCCGCCGGCGCGTCGCCGCTGGGCATCAAGCGGGGCATCGACGCCGCCGTCGAGGCGGTGCGGGCGGCGCTCGTCGACAGCGCCCGCGCGGTCGACGACAAGTCCGAGATCGCCTCCGTCGCCGCCATCTCCGCGCAGGACCCGACCATCGGCGAGGTCATCGCCGACGCGTTCGACAAGGTCGGCAAGGACGGCGTCATCACCGTCGACGAGTCGCAGACCTTCGGTACCGAGCTCGAGTTCACCGAGGGCATGCAGTTCGACAAGGGCTACCTCAGCCCGTACTTCGTCACCGACCAGGAGCGTCAGGAGGCCGTCCTCGAGGATGCCTACATCCTGATCCACCAGAACAAGATCTCGTCGGTGAGCGACCTCCTGCCGCTGCTCGAGAAGGTCGTGCAGGCCGGCAAGCCGCTGCTGATCGTGGCCGAGGACGTCGACGGCGAGGCGCTGTCCACGCTGGTCGTCAACAAGATCCGCGGCACGTTCACCTCGGTCGCCGTCAAGGCCCCCGGCTTCGGCGACCGCCGCAAGGCCATCCTGCAGGACCTCGCCGTCCTCACCGGCGGCCAGGTCGTCGCCGAGGAGGTCGGCCTCAAGCTCGACCAGGTCGGCCTCGACGTGCTCGGCTCGGCTCGCCGCATCGTCGTCACCAAGGACGACACCACCGTCGTCGACGGCGGCGGCGCGCAGGCCGACATCGACGGCCGGGTCACGCAGATCCGGGCGGAGATCGACAACACCGACTCCGACTGGGACCGCGAGAAGCTGCAGGAGCGGCTGGCCAAGCTGGCCGGCGGCGTCGGCGTCATCAAGGTCGGCGCGGCCACCGAGGTCGAGCTGAAGGAGCGCAAGCACCGCATCGAGGACGCCGTGTCGGCGACGCGCGCGGCCATCGAGGAGGGCATCGTCTCCGGCGGTGGCGCGGCCCTCGTGCACGCGCGGTCTGCCATCGACGCGCTCGACCTGTCCGGCGACGAAGCCACCGGCGCCGCCATCGTGCGCGGCGCGCTGGTCGAGCCGCTGCGCTGGATCGCCGAGAACGCCGGCGAGAACGGCTACGTCATCGTGGCCAACGTCGAGAACGGCACGCCGGGCCACGGCTACAACGCCGCCACCGGCGAGTACGGCGACCTCATCGCGCAGGGCGTCCTCGACCCCGTCAAGGTGACCCGCTCCGCGGTCGCCAACGCGGCGTCGATCGCCAGCCTGCTGCTCACCACCGAGGTCCTCGTGGTCGACAAGCCCGAGGAGCCGGTCGCCGAGGGCGGCCACGGCCACGGTCACGGCCACTGAGGTTCATCGCTGCACCGGCGGCCCGGGTCCCCTGCGCGGGGGCCCGGGCCGTCGCTTTGAGACGATGTCCGGCGTGACGCGCCGCCGGATCCTCCTGTTGCTGCCGCTGCTGGTCACGGCCGCGTGCGGGTCGTCCGGCCCGGCCGACGCGGACGAACTGGCAGCCCGGGCGGCCTCGATCGGCGTCGAGCCCGACGTCGTCTACGCGGTCTCGCTGGCCGGCTTCGAGCCGGCCTCCCAGTCGGCCGGGGTGATGGGCGATGCCGGCTTCGGGGTCGCCTACGCCGCGCCTGACGGCCGCATGGCGATGCTCACCACCGACCCGCGCGGCGCGGCCGACCCCGGCTGCGTCGTCGCCGGCGACCAGCACGAGTGCGTCGCGGTGCACGACGGCGTCGCGGTGCGGTTGTCGGCAGCCGCGGACGCCGTCGACGAGGACACGCTGCGCGCCGCGGTCGACGGCGCGCACGCGCCGTCGGCGGACGAGCTGGCCGCGCTGTTCGCCGACGCCCCCGACGGTGGCGCCCCGGTCGAGCGCGGCGACCTCCCGCCGTCCGGAGACGGCGCGCCGATCGACCCCGAGGGAGCGGCCGGATGAGCGCCCGCTTCGACGTGCTGAGGGGGAACGCTGCCGACTACGCGCGCACGGCGCTGGCCTGCATCGACCGCGAGTACCCGCACCTGCCGATCGTCTACGCCGTCGAGCCGGGGCCGTATCCGCTGCACCGCGACCAGCATCCGGCGTTCTACGGCTCGCTGGACTGGCATTCGGCGGTCGAGATGCACTGGGTGCTGGTGCGGCTGCTCCGGCTGGCCGGTTCCGCCCTGCCTGCGGCGCTGGCCGACGAGGTGCGGGCGGGGCTGGGCGCGCACCTGACCCCGTCGAACCTGGCGCGGGAGGCCGAGTTCTTCGCGTCCGGGCCGGGCCGCGCGCGGGAGCGTCCGTACGGCTGGGGCTGGCTGCTGACGCTGGCGCACGAGCTGGCCGCGTGGTCCGACCCGGACGCCGACGCCTGGGCCGCCGCCGTCCGCCCGCTGGCCGACGTGCTGACGGCGAACCTGGTGGGCTGGCTGCCGGCGCAGACCTATCCGGTGCGCGGCGGGCTGCACCCGAACTCGGCGTTCGGGCTGCTGCGCTCGTACGACGGGGCGTCCGGCGAGCTGCGGACGGCGATCGACGACGCCGTCCGGCGCTGGTACGTCGACGACACCGACTATCCGGCGCACTACGAGCCGTCCGGCAGCGATTTCCTCTCGCCGGCGCTGGCCGAGGCCGAGCTGGTGGCGCGGGTGCTGCCGCCGGCCGAGTTCGCGGCGTGGTTCGCGGCGTTCCTGCCCGGCGCGGCGTCGTCGGCTCCGGCGCAGCTGTTCGCGCCGGTCACCGTCTCCGACCCGTCGGACGGGCAGCTCGCGCACCTGGCCGGGCTGAACCTCAGCCGGGCGTGGTCGATGGTGGCGCTGGCGGACGTGTTGCCCGCCGGGTCCGCGGCCGCCTCCGCCCTGGCGGCGTCGGCTGTCGTGCACGCAGAAGCCGGCCTGCCCTACGTCGTCGGCGGCGACTACATGGTCGAGCACTGGCTCGCCGCCTACGCCGTCGGCTACCTGACGGCGTAGGCACGAAGAAGCCCCGGCGCGCGGCCACAACAGCACGCACCGGGGCTTGGCCGGGATCAGCGGTGTTAGAGCACCTACTCCAGCCACAACCAGACTAGCGATTGACCAGCTGTCGTCCCGATGGGCTAACTACATCGGGAATTCGCCCGGCGTAGTCCAGAGATGGGCTACCGGGCGGACTGTTAGAGCGGTTCACCGGTGCCCTCAGCACTCAGGGAGGCATTCGAGTGGCCCACAACAACAGGCGAGAGCGATCGATGCTGTGCAGGCTGCGAAAGCTGCGTGAGCACACCGAGGTCCTGGGGGAGATCTCCAGCGATCTGCGGAAGTTGCTCATCGAGATCATCGGAACGCTCTCGATTCTGGGTGTCGCCCTGCGTCCCTCAGAAGCTCGCCTGCCAGACCCGCGGCGTCCGGATGCCGGGGCCGACCTCACCGCTCGCGACGACCAGGTCGCCGTCCCAGTCGACGGCCGGGGTGGTGGCGGGCGGCGGACCGGGGAACCAGCCGTCGACGCTCCAGCGGTCGCGGCGGGTGTCGTAGTGCAGCAGTTCGCCGTTGAAGCCGGTGTGGTGGTCGTAGATCCAGGTGACGACGTCGTTCTGGCGCTGCCACTCCGCCGACCCGGGCGGCGCCGCGTTGCGCAGCGCGACGTGGCGCTCGATGAGGTTCCAGCGGTCGATGTCCTTGTCGCCGCCGCCGGCGACCAGCCCGGTCCGGCCGACGGGGTGGGCGAGGCCCGCGGTGACGCACCAGGGCAGGTCGGCGATCCGGTCCCAGCGCCGCCGCCGCGGTGAGTACGCGTACGCGTCGCGGTAGAACGTCCAGGTCTTGTCCGCGTGCTGGGCCCGCCCGCTGAGCAGGAAGAACCGGCCGTCCTGGGCGGCTCCGACGGCGACGGTGCGCGGGTCGCCCGGCCAGCGCGGCAGCGTCGCCCAGCCGCGGTCCGGACGGTCGAGGTCCAGGCCGTAGAAGTCGGCGCCCTCCGCGACGTACACGACGCCGTCGACGATGCCGGCGACGGCGTACGACATCGGCCGGGGGAGCGACGGCAGCTCGGTGCGGTGCAGCCGGCGGCCGTCCCAGCGCAGCAGGTAGACGTCGGCGAACCTCTCCGCCGGGCGCAGCAGCGTGCCGCCGGGACCGCCGCGGTAGCCCTCGCCGCCGATCACCAGCACGCCGTCGCTGGTGCTCAGCGTCGCCGCGTACCCGACGGCGTCGGGCAGCTGCCCGGCGTCACTCCAGGCGCCGGTGCGCCGCGAGTAGACGAACGCGTCGGTCCAGTACACCTTGCCGAGCGTGTTCGCCCGGGTCGCCGTCAGCGCCGGCTCCGGGAAGTTCGCCCCGCCGGCGACGATGAGGTGGTCGCCGTGCGCTCCGGCGATCGGCCCGGCCAGCCCGAGCTGGGTCCAGTACGGCTCGCCGACCGGGATGGCCGGGTGCCAGTCGACGCCGTTCGCGGGCACGTCGGGCAGCCGCCGCCACGTCGCCCGGCCGCCGGCCGGAACGTCGTAGTCGCCTGGTGCGGTGATAGGTAGACCCCTCCCGGCCCGGGTGGGGCCCACCCTACGGGCGGGCACCGACACACTCGCGCGCGCCGTCGCCGACGTCCCGGGCGACGCCGACGTCCCCGCCGACGCGCCCGCCTGCGCTGCCCCACTCGCCTGCGCCGACGCGGCCCACGCCGCCGGGCCGGCCGCCGCTGCCAAGGCGAGCACTGCTCGCCGGGTGAGATCCGTCATGTCGGATATCCGACCAAAGATGCGACGGTTCGTCAACGTTCTTGACACATATCCCATATGTGATGTGGGATGGATCTTCCCGACGAAGGAGACCCCATGCGCCGGCCCGTCGTCCTGGCCCTCGTTCTCGCGCTCCCAGCGGCCGTTCTCGCAGCTCACGCCCCTGCTCAGGCGTCGCCGCCGATCCGGCAGACCGTCGTCTTCGAGTCAGGCGCCGAGGGTTACGACACGTTCCGCATTCCCGCCATCGTCCGTTCCGAGGCCGGGACGCTGCTCGCGTTCGCCGAGGGCCGGGTCGGCGGCGGGGGCGACACCGGCGACATCGACCTGGTGCTGCGCCGCTCGCACGACGACGGCCGCACGTGGGGTCCGCTGCAGGTGGTCGGCGACAACGGCGCGAACGTCTTCGGCAACCCGACGCCCGTCGTCGACCCCGCGACCGGCGACGTCGTCCTGCTCAGCACCCACAACGCCGGCGACGCCAGCGAGGCCGCGATCATGCGCGGCGAGGTCACGCCCGAGCAGAGCCGCCGCGTGTTCGTCCAGCGCAGCAGCGACGACGGCGCGAGCTGGTCGGCCGCACAGGACATCACGGCCGCCACCAAGCTGCCCGAGTGGCGCTGGTACGCCACCGGGCCGGTGCATGCCATCGCGCTGGAGCACGGCGAGCACCGCGGGCGGCTCGTCGCGGCCGCGAACCACTCGACCAGCCCGCCGCCCGGCTCGTCCGACACCGGGCAGGAGGCGAAGTACTACGGCGCGCACTCCCTCTACAGCGACGACGGCGGCCTGACCTGGCAGCTCGGCGACGTCGACACCCCGCTGGCCGGCGTCGTGAACCCGAACGAGAACACCGTCACGGAGCTTGCCGACGGCACGCTCTACTTCAACGCGCGCGACCAGAACGGCACCGGCGTCGGCACCCGCGCGACGACCACCAGCAGTGACGGCGGCGAGACCTTCGACGCGCCGTACGCGCTGGAGCCGGACATCGTCACCCCCGTCGTGCAGGGCTCGGTGCTGCGGCTGCCGCGCGCCGGCGACCGGCTCGTGTACTCCGGCCCGGCGAACCCGACGGCGCGCCGGACCCTGCAGCTGCGGTACAGCCTCGACGAGGGTGCGACGTGGACCGGCGGGCCGGTGCTGCACGACGGGCCGGCGGCGTACTCCGACGTGGTCGAGGCGGGCGGCCGGACGCTCGGCGTGCTGTACGAGAACGGCGACACCGGGACGTACGAGCGCATCACGTTCGCGCGGGTGCCGTTCGCCGCGCTGGACCGCGGGCTGGCGCCGGTCGTGACGACGCCCGACGCGGCGGGCGGCCTGGACGGCGTGGTCGGCGGCGCGCCCGTGGTGGTGCCCGACGGCGCCGTGGACGCGGGGGTGCGATTCGCGGCGGGCGACTTCGTCGCGGTGCCGCGGAGTGCTCGTGTCGACGTCGGCGCCGGCCCGTTCACCGCGGCCGGCTGGTTCCGTACCGACGTCGCCGCCGACCAGGCGCTGCTGTGGGCGTACAACTCGGGGAGCGGACGGGACCAGTGGTGGGTCCGGCTCGAGCCCGGGGCGAACCGGATCCGGGCGCTGATCGACACCTCGCAGGGTAGCGGCACGCTGGTCGCGCCGGGCTCGTTCGCCGACGGCGCCTGGCACCACGTGGCGCTGGTCCGCGGCGACGACGGCGTGACGCTCTACGTCGACGGCGTCGCCGCGGCGTCGGGGCCGGCGGTGCCCGGCTCGGTCACCACCGACGCCGCCATCGGGCTGCACCTGGGCCAGCGGCCGGACGGCGCCAACCAGCTGCTCGGGGACCTCGACGACGTGTGGCTGCTCGGCCGGGCCGCGGCGGCGGACGAGATCGCCGCGCTGGCCGCCGGTGCCGCCGTCGCCGACCCGCTCGTGCACCTGCCGCTCGACGTGCTGAGCCGCTGACCTCGTACGCTGAGTGTCCCTGACGCTGAGAGAGGGGCACGATGAGCCGTGCGCGGGTCGGGTACAGCGCCATGTTGGAGCGGTTCGCGCCGTCCGAGGTGGTGCAACTGACGGTGGCGGCCGAGGAGGCCGGGTTCGACGGCGTCATGGCCGACGACCACTTCCAGCCGTGGACGCCGCAGCAGGGCCAGGCCGGGTTCGTCTGGAACGTCATGACGGCGATGGCCGAGCGCACCCGCGGCTCGGTCGGCGTCGGCGCCACCTGCCCGTCGTTCCGCTGGCACCCGGCGGTCGTCGCGCAGGCGGCGGCGACGCTGGAGCAGCTGTACCCGGGACGGCACTGGCTGGGCATCGGGTCCGGCGAGGCCATCAGCGAGCACGTCGTCGGCGGATACTGGCCCGAGGCGCCGCAGCGCATCGCCCGCATGTTCGAGGCGGTGGAGATCATCCAGAAGCTCTTCACCGGCCGCGACGTCCGCCACGACGGCCGGTTCTTCACCCTCGAGCGCACCCGCCTCTGGACCATGCCCGACGCGCCGCCGCCGGTCTACATCGCGACGTCCGGCCCCATCACGGCGCGCCGGGCCGGCGCCTCCTGCGACGGCATGATCACCGTCGCCAGCACGCCCGACAAGGTGGCGTCCCTCTTCGCCCGGTTCGACGAGGGCGCCCGCTCGACCGGCAAGGACCCGTCGACGCTGGCGAAGATCGTGCAGGTGCACCTCTCGTGGGCGCCCGACCCGGCCGAGGCCGCCGCCCAGGCGCTGCGCGAGTGGCCCAACGGCGCCATGCGCTTCTCCAAGGCCGACCTCCGTTCCCCCTACGACGTCGACCAGATCGCCCGCATGGTCCGCGTCGAGGACTTCGACGGCCGGGTCACCATCTCCGCCGACCTCGACGTGCACCGCAAAGAGCTCCAGCGCTACCTCGACGCCGGCGCCACCCACCTCTACCTGCACGACGCCGGCCCCGACCAGCGCACCTGGATCGACGTGTTCGGCCGCGAGGTGCTGCCCAAGCTCACCGCATGACAGGCGGCCCGCCGCGCTGCTCGAGTGCCGACTACTCGGGGACGCGCTCAGGGCGGCGGCGGAGGCGGCGAACGACGAGGAACTCGGCGACGCCGACGACGAGCATGATGAGCAGGAGTTCGTACTGGCCGACTCCACCGAACTGAGTGAGAAGAGCGGCCAGCAGCACGACGCCGGCCAGGAACGCCGCCACGGCGAGCACCGCCCACACGAGCGTCTTCATGGCTGGAGACTAGAGGCGCGGCCGGTCCTGGCGGAAGATCAGAGCGGCGAGAACGTGAGCACCGGGCGGCCGGTGCGGGGGTTGAGGTGGATGTCGGCGTCGACGCCGAAGACGGAGCGGACGACGTCGGGCACCAGGACCTCCGCGGGCGTGCCCGCCGCCGCGACCCGGCCGCCGTCCAGGACCACCACCTGGTCGCAGTAGGCGGCCGCGAGGTTGAGGTCGTGCAGTGCCGCCAAGGTCGTCACACCCAGCGAGCGGACGTGCGTCAGCAGTGCCAGCTGGTAGTGGATGTCGAGGTGGTTGGTCGGCTCGTCGAGCAGCAGCAGCTCCGGCTGCTGGGTGATCGCGCGCGCCAGGTGCACCCGTTGCCGCTCGCCGCCGGAGAGGGTGTGCCAGTCGCGGTCGGCGAGGTCGCGCATGCCGACGGTCTCGAGGGCGGTCAGCGCGAGCGCCTCGTCAGACGCCGCCGCGCGGTGCGGCGTCCGCCCCAGCAGCACCACGTCGAGCACCTGAAGGGGGACGTCGGTCGTCGACTCCTGTTCGACGACGGCGACGCGGCGGGCGCGGTCGCGGCGGCGCATCCCGCCCAGGTCCGAACCGCCGAGCAGGACGCGGCCGCCGTCGGGGCGGTAGGTCCCGGCGACGGTGCGCAGCAGGCTGGACTTGCCCGACCCGTTCGGCCCGAGCAGCCCGGTCATCGTGCCGGGCGCGACCGTCAGCCCCACGCCGTCGACGATGAGCCGGCCGTCGGCCGACCACGAGACGTCCGTGATCTCGAGCGGCGGCGCGCCGGCCGCGACAGCGGGACGAACGACGGGAGTGTCGAGAACGGTCATCGGCCTACCCTCCGGCGACGCAACAGGACGGCGAACGCGGGCGCGCCGAGGAACGCCGTGACGACGCCCACCGGCAGCTCGCGCGGATCGAACAGCGTGCGGGCCAGGGTGTCGGCCCAGATCATGAAGCTCGCGCCGGCCAGAGCCGCCAGCGGCAGCACCCGCCGGTGCCCGGAGCCGACGAGGAACCGGACGGCGTGCGGCAGCATCAGGCCGACGAACCCGATGGCCCCGCTGACGGCGACGGCCGCCCCGGTGAGCAGCGCGACCAGCGTCAGCAGCGTCCACCGGGTCGCGTTGACGTTGATGCCCAGCGTCGACGCGGTGCTGTCGCCGAACGCGAACGCGTCCAGCATGCGGGCCCGCGACACCAGCACCGTCCCGACCACGACGACGGCGGCCCAGACGATCGCCGCGTCACTCCACGACGCGCCGCCGAGCGAGCCGAGCAGCCAGCTGAGGATCTCGCGGTAGGAGTCGCCCGTCGCCGACCAGAAGATGATGAACGACGTCGCCGCCGAGCACAGGTACGACACCGCCAGCCCGGCCAGCACCGTGCGCGTCGGCGCCAGCTCGCCGCGCCGGTTGGCCAGCGCGAACGTCACCACCAGCGCCAGCAGCGCGCCGGCGAACGCGGCCACCGGCAGCCCGAGCCAGCCGATGCCCAGGATCAGCACCGCCACCGCACCGACCGACGCGCCGGACGACAGGCCCAGCAGGTACGGGTCGGCCAGCGGGTTGCGGGTCAGCGTCTGCATGACGGCGCCGCAGAGGGCCAGCGCGGCGCCCACCGCGGCCGCCGTCAGCACCCGCGGCAGCCGCAGCTCCCACACGATGCCGTCGCGCAGCAACGACAGCGACGACGAGGACAGCCCCAGGTGGTCGCCGATCGAGCGCCACACGTCCAGCGGGTGCAGGTCGGCCGAGCCGATCGTCACCGCCAGCGTCACCGACGCCGCCAGCACGACCGCCATGACGGCGATCCAGGCGGTCGTGCGCGCGGCCGTCCGTCCCGCCGGTGCGCCCGCGGGCGCACCGGTCGCCGGAGCCGTCGTCGTGGTCACTGGTCCAGCGCCTCCAGCTGGGCCGCGAGGTCGACGACGGCCTGCGCGTTGCGGACGCCCGCCTCGGCCGCCGGGAACGGCAGCCGCAGGTAACGCTGCTCGGCGACGGCGGGCAGCGCGGCGGTGGCGGGGTTGCCCTCGAGCCGCTCGATCTTGTTGTCGGCGGTGTTCCACGCGGCGTCGACCAGGACGATCACGTCGGGGTCGCGGTCGATGACCTGCTCCCAGCTGACGTTCGACCAGGTGGCGTCGACGTCGGCGAAGATGTTCTCGACGCCCAGCGCGCGCATCATCATGGCCGGCGCGCCGATGTCGCCGCCGACGAACGGGGCGTCCTCGCCGGACGAGTACCAGAGCGCCGTCAGCCCCTCGCCGGGCGCCTCGACCTGGTCGAGCAGCGCCTGCTGCTCGGCGATCAGCTCGTCGGCGCGCTCGGTGGCGCCGAAGAACGACGCGACCTCGCGGATCTCCGCGAACAGCTCGTCGAACGTCATCGGGTCGGGCTGGTACTCCGGCTCCTGGCAGGCGGCCGGCGACACGTACGTCGCGATGCCGAAGTCGGCCAGCGACGAGCGGTCACCGGCGGTGTCGGCGCCGAAGTTGCTCTCCCAGCCGCCGTAGACGAAGTCGGGCTCGACGTCGAGCAGGGCCTCCTGGCCGGGCACGTTGTCGGACAGCACGGGGACGTCGTCGAGGTCGCCCGCGTCGCCGGGCAGCGGGCCGTCGGAGAACGCGGTGCCGACGAGGCGGTCGGCGAGGCCGAGCGCGAGCATCATCTCCGTCGCGGTCGACTTGATGGTGACGACGCGCTCCGGCGGGCTGTCGATGCTCACCTCGGTGCCGCAGTTGTCGACGGTGACCGGCGTGAACTCGCCGGCCTGGCCGGTCGCGGCCGTTTCGGCCGGTTCGTCGTCGTCGGCCGAGCAACCGGTCAGCGCGACCGCGCCGGCCGCGACGCCGACGAGGGCAGCACGGAACGTTCGGGATGGGGATAGCGCCACTGGGGTCTCCACACGCGGGCAGGGTCCGTTGGAGACGGTCCAAGGCGACCGCCGAACCAGCTGCCCAGTGACCGGGCAGACGCAACAGAGCACAAGCGGTGCTCCAGGGCTCCGCTCATCTTAAGCAGCCGAACCCGCTGAAATCATCCCCTCGGGGCGAGATTTATCAAAAATCCATTGGGCGCGGGTGGGGTTGGCGGCGCGGCGGGGAGCGCTCGGTGGGTGGCCGGCGTTGGGGTGTGCAGTGGGGGCGTGCCGTCGGGGCGGCGCCGTGGCGGACGCCGGCCGATCAGCGGTGGCCGGCAGCGGGGCGGCCAGGAGGTGGTTGGGCGGCGGCCGTGGGCGGTGCGGCGGCTCTGGGCGGTGCGGCGGCCCACCCAGGAGGGTGGGTGCCCTCCCGGCCGGGTGGGCCTTCACACTACGCGCGCGCACCGACAACGTCTGCCGCTCGCCCGACGCTGCACCTCGACCCAACACCGCCCGCCCCACGCTGCACGTCCGCACGCTCGCCCGACGCCGCGGGACCGCCCGACGCTGCGCGTCCGCTCGCCGCCGCGGGCCCGCCGAGTACGGTGATCCCGTGCCACCACGCCGACCCGCGCTCGTCGAGCGGATGCGCCCGTTCACGTCGACCATCTTCGCCGAGATCACGGCGCTCGCCACCCGCACCGGCGCGATCAACCTCGGGCAGGGCTTCCCCGACACCGACGGCCCGGCGGAGATCCTCGACGCCGCGAGCAGCGCCATTCACGGCGGCCTCAACCAGTACCCGCCCGGCCCCGGCATGCCAGTGCTGCGTGAGGCGATCGCAGCCCACCAGCAGCGGTTCTACGGCCTCGACGTCGATCCGGGCAGCGAGGTGCTGGTCACCGCCGGCGCCACCGAGGGCATCGCGGCGACGATCCTGGCGCTGTGCGAGCCGGGCGACGAGGTGGTGACGTTCGACCCGGTCTACGACTCGTACGCCGCGTCCATCGCGCTGGCGGGAGCGGTCAAGCGGACGGTGACGCTGCGCTGGCCCGACTTCGCCGTCGACGAGGCGGAGCTGCGGGCCGCGTTCGGGCCGCGGACCCGGGTGGTGCTGGTCAACACGCCGCACAACCCGACCGGCAAGGTGTTCACGCGCGCCGAGCTGGAGGCGATCGGCGCGCTGGCGCGCGAGCACGACGCGATCGTCGTCACCGACGAGGTGTACGAGCACCAGGTCTTCGACGACGCAGAGCATGTGCCGGTCGCGACGCTGCCGGGCCTCGGCGAGCGGACGGTGACGGTGTCGTCGGCGGGCAAGACGTTCTCGGTGACGGGCTGGAAGGTCGGCTGGCTGCACGGTCCGGCCGAGCTGGTGGCCGCCGCGCGCGCCGTCAAGCAGTTCCTCACGTTCGTCAGCGCCGGCCCGCTGCAGCCGGCCGTCGCGACCGGGCTCGACCTCGGCGACGACTTCTACGCGGGGCTGGCCGGCGGTCTCCAGGCGAAACGCGACCTGCTGATCGAGGGCCTGACGGCGGCCGGGTTCGAGGTGTCGGTGCCGCGCGGGACGTACTTCGTGGTGGCCGACGCCGCGCCGCTCGGGTTCACCGACGGCGTCGAGCTGTGCCAGCGGCTGCCCGAGCTGGCCGGCGTCGCGGCCGTACCGGTGTCGGTGTTCCACGACGACCCGAAGGCGGCGCCGTCGCTGGTGCGGTTCGCGTTCTGCAAGCGCGACGAGGTGCTGCACGACGCCGTCGAACGGCTGAGCCGGCTGGCGTCCAGGGCGTAGCTCAGGCCAGCACGAACTCCAGCGCCGACCGCACGCCGGCCGCCGGCGCGCCGTCGGCGACCTCGAGCAGCGCCGCCCGCCAGGCCGCGGCCAGCGGCACCGCGGCCACCCGCACCTCGCCGGGCAGCAGGGCGGCCAGGGTGTCGCGGACGGGGTCGGCCGCGGCGTCCGGCGCGGTCTCGCCGAGCAGCCGGCACACGCCGAAGCGCACCGTCGCGTCGAACGCCACCAGCAGCGCCGCCCGCACCGCCGCCCGCCCCGGCCCGCCGACCGCCTCGGCCGCGCCCTCCATGCGGTCGGTGATGCGCTTCTCGAGGTCGTCTCGGACGACGGTGTACAGGCCGAGCTTCGACCCGAAGTGGTGGTAGAGCGAGCCGGTGGTGACGCCGGCCTTCGACGCCAGTTCGGTGACGGTGGCCGCCTCGAAGCCCGCCTGCTCGAAGTGGTGCATGGCGGCCTCGATCAGCCGGGCCTTCGCCGACCCGGGAACGGGGATCCACTCCTGCATGGCCATCACCGTAACACGTTGACGGCTGGCCATAACGTCGTTACGGTCTCAGGCATGAAGCTCTCCTACATCTACGTATCGGTGCCGGACCTGAAGGAGGCGCTCGCCTTCTACCGCGACGAGCTCGGCCTCGACGAGGCGTGGCGCGAGGGCGAGGGCACCGTCGCCTTCCAGCTGCCGAACTCGCCGATCCAGCTGATGGTCGACGTGCCGCCGGACTCCGGGGAGAACTGGTCGACCGGCCCGTTCTACGAGGTCGACAGCCTCGACGAGTTCATCGCCGAGCACAGCGGCTTCGCCTGGGTCGGCGAGCCGATCGAGATCCCGGGCGGCCGGTCGGCCTCGTTCCGCGACCCGGGCGGCAACATCATGCATGTGTTCGACCAGTCCGGCGCCGAGTGATCCGGCCCCACGGCTTGTAGACCGACAGCAGGAACGCGACGAGCAGCAGGCTGGTCGACACGATCGGCGGGTACAGCAGGTCGCCGGGCTCCAGCCGGACGTCCGCGACGGTGTCCAGCAACCGGCCCTGCTCGGCCGCCTCCTGCACGCCGGGACGTAGCAGCACCAGCACCAGCGTCGACAGCACGACGTTGAGCACCAGCTTCACCGCGACCCACCAGTACCGCACCAGGCCGTACTTGCTGCCGAGGCCGAGCAGCACACCGGTCACCAGGCACACCAGGCTGGCGATGGCCAGCGGCCAGCCGGCGAACAGCGCCAGCGCCCGGTAGCTGAGCGCGCGGGTCTCGTCCTCGCTGGTGCGGGCCGCGGTGAAGACCAGCACAGCCATGACGACGTCCATGCCGAACCAGGTGCCCGCCGACAGGATGTGCGTGACCAGCACGCCCTTGCGGGTGCGGCCGCCGAGGCGCCACTGACGGCGCGTTTGTCGGTGCCCGCCCGTAGGGTGGGCCCCACCCGGGCCGGGAGGGGTCTGCGTGGCGATCGTCATGCCGTCCACCTTGTCGAAGGCCGTCGTCGCCGTCGTCGGGCACGGAACGTATCCGCGTGTACGCCGCAGCGCGTACGCGCCGCCACTGACGACGCTCCCGTCCGTTTTGTAATGATTCGCCCCTCTGGTCAACCGGCGTGGCCGGTCGTGCGTCAAGGCCGTATCACCATCGGGCACCAGGGGGGATCGTCATGAGACGCACCATCGCCACCATCACCGCACTGCTGACCGCCGGGCTCGCGTTCCTCGCGGCGCCGGCCGCCGCGGACGCCGCACCGTACTGCGGCCTGCGCTGGGGGTCGCTGCCGGAACGTGCGGGCGCGACGGAGACCGCACCGCTCACCGGCGTCCGCGCCGGTCGGCACGCCTGCTTCGACCGGCTCGTCCTCGACTTCGCCGACGACGCCGACGGCTACGTCGTTCGCTACGTCTCCAGCGTCCGGATGGACGGGTCGGGCCAGACGGTGCCACTGCGGGGCGGCGCCGACCTGGAGATCGTCGCGATCGCGCCGGCGTACGACGACGCAGGCCGGCCCACGTACACGCCGCGCACGCCCGGCGAACTCGTCCGCGTGTCCGACTGGCGCACCTTCCGCCAGGTCGCGTGGGCCGGCAGCTTCGAGGGGCAGACGACGATCGGGCTCGGCGTGCGGGCCCGGCTGCCGTTCCGGGCCTTCACGCTGGACGGACCGGGCGCCGGCTCACGTCTGGTCATCGACGTCGCCCATCGGTGGTGACGACGGCGCGGCCGTTCCACGTCGCCCGGCCGGGGTCGCCCTACACTGACCCGGCCGGGCACACGGCCGAGGCGCGGAGCAGCGACATATGACGACACCAGAGCACCAGCTGTTCGACCAGCTGGTGGGGCCGGCCTGGGCCGGCGCCGAACCGATCCGGGCGTCCGCGCCGGCCTCCGAGGTCTCGGCGTCGCGTTATCGCGTGCGCGGCCTCACCGAGTACGGCGAGCCGAAGGTCCGGCGCTCGCACGCCGACCCCGAGGTGGTCTTCGAGGAGCCCGGCGACGAGCCGGCCGGCCACTACACCGCGGTCCGCGGCGACGGGCCCGACTGCCTCGCCGTCGGCTGCTACCGCGCCGCCACCAGCGGCATCGGTCTCGCGTTCGTCGCCGTCACGGACAGCCGGCTGGCCGTCCTGCAGCTGCGCGACAGCTCCGTCGAGCCGATGCCCGACGCCGGCCGGCTGCTGAAGGAGGGCGGCGGGCTGCTGCGCACGATGGGCCGGCTGGTGAAGGGGTTCGTGCGCGAGGTGAGCGCGCTGAACTCGATCGCCGACCGGCCGGAGTCGGCCGTCGTCGAGCCGGCCTGGGAGGTGCCGCGGCACGCGCTCAGCGCCGCCACGCGGTGGAAGAAGCCGCTCATCCCCGAGCTGCGCGGCGGCGAGCGCAACGTCCAGCTGACCTTCACCGACGGCTCGTTCGCGCGGCTGTGTACCGACGAGGCCGGGCTGGCGTCGCTGGCCGCGCTGGGCGGTGCCCCGCGGGGGTGACGACGAGCACGCCCGAGTGGGCGGCACGACGGCACGGACCAGGACTACCCTGGGGACAACCCCGGCTGCCGACTCAGGAAAGTGTCATGGACCCCATGCTGTCCGACTCCTTCGCGCCTCTTGCCCTGACCTTCGACGACGTCCTCCTGCTGCCCGGTGAATCCGACGTCATCCCGAGCGATGTCGACACCACCTCGCGGGTCTCGCGCAACATCTCGGTCAGCATCCCGTTGCTGTCCAGCGCCATGGACACCGTCACCGAGTCGCGCATGGCCATCGCCATGGCCCGGCAGGGCGGCCTGGGCGTCCTGCACCGCAGCCTGTCCATCGACGACCAGGCGCACCACGTCGACCTCGTGAAGCGGTCCGAGTCGGGCATGGTCACCGACCCCGTCACCATCGGCCCCGACGCCACGCTGACCGAGATGGACCGCATGTGCGGCCAGTACCGCATCTCCGGGCTCCCGGTCACCGACGACGACGGCCGGCTGCTGGGCATCATCACCAACCGCGACATCCGGTTCATCCCGTCCGCTGAGTTCGACGAGCGCCGCGTGCACGAGGTCATGACGAAGGAGCCGCTGTTCACCGGCCCGGTCGGCATCAAGGCCGACGACGCGTTCGCGCTGCTGGCCAAGCACAAGATCGAGAAGCTGCCGCTGGTCGACGACGCCGGCCGGCTCAAGGGGCTCATCACCGTCAAGGACTTCGTGAAGTCCGAAGAGTTCCCCAACGCCACCAAGGACGCCGAGGGCCGGCTGGTCGCGGCCGCCGCCGTCGGTTTCTTCGGCGACGCGTGGGAGCGGGCCATGACGCTGGTCGAGGCGGGCGTCGACGTCCTCGTCGTCGACACCGCGCACGGGCACACCAGCGCCCTGCTCGACATGGTGCGCAAGCTCAAGGCCGACCCCGCCGCCCGCGGCGTCGACGTCATCGGCGGCAACGTCGCCACCCGCTCCGGCGCGCAGGCGCTGGTCGACGCCGGCGTCGACGGCATCAAGGTCGGCATCGGCCCGGGCTCCATCTGCACCACCCGCGTCGTCGCCGGCGTCGGTGTCCCGCAGGTCACCGCCATCCACGAGGCGTCGCTGGCGGCCAAGCCGGCCGGCATCCCCGTCATCGGCGACGGCGGCCTGCAGTACTCCGGCGACATCGCCAAGGCGCTGGTGGCCGGCGCCGACACCGTCATGCTCGGCTCGCTGCTGGCCGGCGTCTCGGAGAGCCCGGGCGAGCTGATCTTCATCAACGGCAAGCAGTTCAAGTCCTACCGCGGCATGGCCTCGCTCGGCGCCTTCACCAAGCGGGGCGCGGCCACCTCGGGCACCCGCGACCGGTACTTCCAGGCCGACGTCACCAGCGACGACAAACTCATCGCCGAGGGCATCGAGGGCCAGGTGCCGTTCCGCGGGCCGCTGGGCAGCGTCACGCACCAGCTGGTCGGCGGGCTGCGGCAGTCGATGTTCTACACCGGCGCGCGCACCATCACCGAGCTGCAGGAGCGCGGCCGGTTCGTCCGCATCACGTCGGCCGGGCTCAAGGAGTCACACCCGCACGACATCCAGATGACGGTCGAGGCGCCGAACTACTCCTCGCGCTGAGCCAGCCGGTCGGCCAGGCCGTCGAGCACCAGCTCGAGGCCGTACCCGAACTCGCCGCCGTAGCTGTACTCGCGGCCGATCGCCTGCGCGGCGATCATCTCGGTGAGGTACGGGTACTCGTCGGCGGGCAGGAACTGCTGGAGGTCGCCGGCCAGTTCCTCGGCGCCGCTCGGGCCCTCGAACGGCAGGTTGAGCTCCGTCAGCACGAAGCCGTACACGTAGGCGTCGATGGCCGAGAACGCGTGCGCGGCCAGCGCGACCGAGAAGCCGTTGCGCCGCAGGCACCCCAGCACGGTGTCGTGGTGCCGTAGCAGCGCCGGAGCCGGGCCGCGGCGCGACTCGACGAGCCCGAGCGCCCACGGGTGCCGGGCCAGCGTGTCGCGGGCCGACGCCGCGCGCGCGGCCATCGCCGGGCGCCACGGGTCGTCCAGCCCGGGCAGCCGGATCTGGGTGAAGATCCAGTCGGCCAGCGCGTCGAGCAGGTCGTCCTTCGCCCGCAGGTGGTGGTAGAGCGACATCGCCTCGACGCCGAGCTCGCGGCCGACGTTGCGCATGCTCACCTGCGCGAGCCCGCCGCGGTCGGCCACCTGGACGGCGGCCTCGACGATCCGCTCGCGGGACAGGGCGGGGCGCGTGCTCACCTGTTCACCTCGCTCGGGTCTTGTCATCCTTACGGGTGTAAGGCTATCGTGCTCCCGAGACTTACAGATGTAAGGGGGGCACGTCGTGAAGGCTGTGATCGTCGACAGGTACGGCTCGCCAGAGGTGCTGCGGTTCGTGGACGTCCCACGGCCCAAGCCCGGGGCGAAGGAGGCGCTCGTCCGGGTCCACGCGGTCGCGGCCACTTCCGGCGACGCGCGCATCCGCGGCGCCCGGTTCCCGACCGGGTTCGCACTGCTCGGGCGGCTTGCGCTGGGCATCCGCCGGCCACGTCGCCGGATCCTGGGCGGGTCGTTCTCCGGCGTGGTCGAGAGCGTCGGCTCGGCGGTCACGCGGCTGCGGCCCGGCGACGAGGTCAGCGGCATGTCCGGGGTGCGGCTGGGCGGTTACGCCGAGTACCTGACGGTGGCCGCCGACCGGCTCGCCGTGAAGCCGGCCGGCGTGAGCCACGACGACGCGGCCGGGCTGCTGTTCGGTGGCACGACGGCGCTGTTCTTCCTGCGCGACAAGGCGCGGTTGGACTCCGGCCCGCCCGGTCGCAGCGTCCTGGTCGTCGGTGCCTCCGGCGCCGTCGGTACCAACGCCGTCCAGCTGGCGAGGTACTTCGGCGCCGACGTCACCGGCGTCACCAGCGCCGCCAACGTGGACCTCGTGGAGCGTCTCGGCGCCTCCAGGGTCGTCGACCACACCCGCGACGACGTCACGCAGGGCTCCGAGCGCTACGACGTGGTCTTCGACACCGTCGGCGCCCTCTCGATCGCGAGCGGCCGCCGGCTGCTGGCCGACGACGGCATGCTCCTGCTGGCCGTCGGGACCCTGGGCGACAGCATCCGCGCCCGCGGCAACGTCGTCGCCGGCGTCTCCGCGGAACGCCGCGAGGACTTCGAGTTCCTGCTCGGGCTGGTCGCGGCCGGCGAGCTGGACGTCGTCGTCGACCAGGTCTACGACCTCGCCGACGCCGCCGAGGCGCACGCCCGCGTCGACACCGGTCACAAGGTCGGCAACGTCCTGTTACATCCGTGACGAGGCGCTCCGATATCCTTCGCAGGTGGCGGAGATCGAGATCGGCCGTGGCAAGCGCGGCCGCCAAGCATATGCCTTCGACGACGTGGCGATCGTGCCCTCGCGGCGCACCCGCGACCCCGAAGAAGTGTCCACGCACTGGCAGATCGATGCCTACCGGTTCGAGATCCCGCTGCTGGCCGCGCCCATGGACTCCGTCATGTCGCCGGCCACGGCCATCGAGCTGGGGCGGGCCGGCGGGCTGGGCGTGCTCGACCTCGAAGGGCTGTGGACCCGCTACGACGACCCCGAGCCGCTGCTCGAGGAGATCGCCGGGCTCGAGGAGGGCAAGGCGCTCAACCGGCTGCAGGAGATCTACGCCGCGCCGGTGCGCGAAGACCTCATCGCCGACCGCCTGCGCGAGATCCGCGACGCCGGCGTCACGGTGGCCGGCGCGCTGTCGCCGCCGCGAGTGAAGCGCTACCACCAGGCCGTCATCGACGCCGGGGTCGACCTCGTGGTCATCCGCGGCACGACGGTGTCCGCCGAGCACGTCTCCGGCCGGGCCGAGCCGCTGAACCTCAAGCAGTTCATCTACGAGCTGGACGTCCCGGTCATCGTCGGCGGCTGCGCCACGTACCAGGCGGCGCTGCACCTCATGCGCACCGGCGCCGCCGGCGTGCTGGTCGGCTTCGGCGGCGGTTCGTCGCACACCACGAAGTCGGTGCTCGGCCTCACCGTCCCGATGGCCACCGCGGTGGCCGACGTCGCGGCGGCCCGGCGCGACTACCTCGACGAGTCCGGCGGCCGGTACGTGCACGTCATCGCCGACGGCTCCATCGGGCGTTCCGGCGACATCGCCAAGGCCATCGCGTGCGGCTCCGACGCCGTCATGGTCGGCTCGCCGCTGGCCCGGGCCACCGAGGCGCCCGGCCGCGGCTGGCACTGGGGCTCCGAGGCCCACCACGCCGACCTCCCGCGCGGCGAGCGGGTGCACGTCGGCACCATCGGGCCGCTGTCCGAGATCCTGGGCGGCCCGTCCTACCTCGCCGACGGCTCCATGAACCTCGTCGGCGCGCTGCGGCGGGCCATGGCCACCACCGGCTACACCGAGGTCAAGGAGTTCCAGCGGGTCGAGGTCACCGTCCTGGGCTGACGCGCACGGCCGGCGGCCGCGGGGGGCGGGACGCTTCTGTTCGGAGCTGGTGCCACCAGCGCCAACAGTTGGCGCGAGCGTCAACGAGCGCCGACAGGTCTCCGGACTCGGCGGCCGCGCTGTCCCGCGTCGTAGGCTGGGCGCGATGAGCACCGCAGTCAGCGTCGACGCCGTGGTCGACCGCGCCCTCCTCGACCGCCTCACCGACCGCGTGGTCGCGCGGCCGCGGGCCGACCGCGCCGTCACCGTCGCGCCGTTCAGCGGCACCCCGCTGGCCGAGGTGCCGCTGTCCACCACCGACGACGTCGCCACGGCGTTCGCCGCCGCCCGCGACGCCCAGCGCTGGTGGGCGGCCCGGCCGGTCGCCGAGCGGGCCCGCATCATCGGCCATGTCCACGACCTCGTGCTCGACCGCCGCGGCGAGATCGCCGACCTCGTCCAGGCCGAGGCGGGCAAGGCGCGGCGCGACGCGTTCGAGGAGATCGCCGACGTCGCGCTGGCCGCCCGCTACGTCGCCGTCCGCGGCCCGCGGGTGCTGCGCGAACGCCGCCGGCTCGGCCTGCTGCCGGGGCTGACGCGGGCCATCGAGGGGCACCGGCCGAAGGGCGTCGTCGGCGTCATCTCGCCGTGGAACTACCCGCTGACGCTGGCCATCTCCGACTGCCTGCCCGCCTTCGTCGCCGGCAACGGCGTCGTGCACAAGCCCGACTCGCAGGCCATGCTGACGGCGCTGCTGGCGCGGTCCATCGCGATCGAGGCGGGGCTGCCGGAGGCGCTGTGGCAGATCGTGTCCGGCGACGGCCCGGTCATCGGCGGCGCCGTCGTCGAGCACGCCGACTACGTGTCGTTCACCGGCTCCACCGCGACGGGGCGGGTCATCGCGGCGCGCCTCGGCGAGCGGCTGGTCGGCGCGTCGCTGGAGCTGGGCGGCAAGAACCCCATGCTCGTCCTCGACGACGCCGACCTCGACCGCGCCGCCGAGGCTGCCGTCCGGGCCTGCTTCTCCAACGCCGGCCAGCTGTGCATGTCGATGGAGCGCCTGTACGTCGCGGCGCCGCTGCGCGAGCCGTTCCTCGAACGGTTCCTCGGCCGGGTCGAGTCGATGCGGGTCGGCGCGGCGTTCGACTACTCCTGCGACATGGGCTCGCTGATGTCGCAGGAGCAGCTCGACAAGGTCCGCGCCCACGTCGACGACGCGGTCGCGAAGGGCGCGCGGGTGCTCACCGGCGGGCGGGCCCGGCCCGACCTCGGCCCCTGGTTCCACGAGCCGACGGTCCTCGACGGCGTCCGGCCCGGCATGCTCGCGGCCGACGCCGAGACGTTCGGCCCGGTCGTCTCCGTCTACCCCGTCACCTCCGACGACGAGGCGATCGAGCTGGCCAACGACACCCCGTACGGCCTCAACGCCAGCGTGTGGACGTCGAACCTGCGCCGCGGCGTCGACGTCGCCCGCCGGCTGCGCTCCGGCGTCGTCAACGTCAACGAGGGCTACACCGCGGCGTGGGGCAGCCACGACCTCCCGATCGGCGGCATGGGCGCCTCCGGCCTCGGCCGGCGGCACGGCCGCGAGGGCATCCTGCGCTACACCGAACCGCAGGCCATCGCCGTGCAGCGGGTGCACAACATCGCACCGCCGGCCGGCCTGTCCTACGACACCTTCACCGACGCCATGGCCAAGTCACTGCGCGTCCTGCGCCGCACCGGCCGCGCCTGACCCCGTCCTGTGATCATGTTCCCTGACGGCGTGTGAGCGACCGCGAGCGAACATGATCATGGGGATGGCGGCCGAGTTGTCCACAGATCGCCTCCGGGCCCTCCCGGCCGCCTCGTTCGCGGCGGAGGATCACGTCCATGGACGTGCCGTCTTACTACGACATCGCGGGCCTGCGTGAGCTGCTCGAGCGCCAGGCCGGCCTCGTCAGCAGCGCGCAACTGCGCGGCCTCTGCCTCGACCCGCGTGTCGCGCGCCGCTGGGTCGCGGCCGGGCGCTGGCAGCGGCCGCACCGAGGCGTCTTCGCGGCGTTCAGCGGCCCGCTCGGCCGGACGGCGCACGTCTGGGCCGCCATCCTCTGGGCGACGCCGGACGCGGTGGCGAGCCATGCGACCGCGGCCGAACTCCACGGGCTGACCGACCGTCTCGACGACCGCATCCACCTCACGGTGCCGGTCAGCCGGCGGGTGCGCGGGCAGGCTGGCGGCGTCGACGTGCACTACGCGCACCGGCTGCCGCTGACCCGACATCCGACGGCGAATCCGCCCCGCACGCGACTCGACGACACGGTGCTCGACCTCGTCGATGTGTCGTCTCGTGCCCGTGACGTCGAGACGTGGGTGACCATGGCAGTGCAGAAGCGGCTGACCACCTCGACGCGGCTCGCGGACGCGCTGATGCGACGGAAGAAGATCCGCTGGCGGGCGATGGTCGAGGCCATGCTCGTCGACGTCGCCGAGGGCGCGCAGTCACCGCTCGAGCTGCGCCACCTCCGAGCCGTCGAGCGAGCCCACCGGTTGCCGGCCGGGGTCCGGCAGCGGCGCCGAGCCGGCGAGCGGGTCATCTGGGTGGACGTCGACTACGAGCGCTATCACACCAGGGTGGAGCTGGACGGACGCGTCGGCCACGACGGCGAGGGCCGGTTCCGCGATCGTCGCCGCGACAACGCCGGCACCGTCCGTGGCGCCTGGACGCTGCGCTACGGCCACACCGAGGTCTTCGGCGAGCCGTGCCGGGTCGCACAGGAACAGGCGCGCGTGCTGCGCGACCGCGGCTGGACCGGCCGGCCGAAGCGGTGCGGCAGCACCTGCGCGATCCGGTGATCGTGTTCCCTCGCGGTCGCTCTCACGCCGCGAGGGAACATGATCATCGGCGCGATCGCGCCGCGTCGGCGGACGTCGAGGCCGGGGTGCCGTGCCAGGACTCCCAGAGCGCGGCGTAGGCCCCGCCCTCGGCGACGAGCTCGTCGTGGGAGCCGAGCTCGGCGATCTGGCCGCCCTCGACGACGGCGACGCGGTCGGCGTCGTGGGCGGTGTGCAGGCGGTGGGCGATGGCGATGACCGTGCGCCCGTGCAGCACCGCCGACAGCGACCGCTCCAGATGCCGCGCCGCCCGGGGGTCGAGCAGCGACGTGGCCTCGTCGAGGACCAGCGTGTGCGGGTCGGCGAGGACGATGCGGGCCAGCGCGATCTGCTGCGCGAACGCCGGGCCCACCTGGTGGCCGCCGGAGCCGACGACGGTGTCGAGGCCGTCGGGCAGCGCGTCGGTGGCCTCGAGCGCGTCGACGGCGCCCAGCGCCCGGCGCAGGTCGTCGTCGGAGGCCGACGGCGCCGCCAGCGCGAGGTTGTCGCGCAGCGTGCCGACGAACACGTGGTGCTCCTGGGTGACCAGCACGACCTCGCGACGCAGCTGGTCGACCTCGAGGTCGACCAGGGGGACGCCGCCGACGTCGACGCGGCCCTGCCGGGGCGGGTGGATGCCGGCCAGCAGCCGCCCGAGCGTCGACTTGCCGGCGCCGGACGGCCCGACCATGGCCAGCCGCTCGCCGTGCGCCAGCTCCAGCGACACCCCGTGCAGGACGTCCTGCCCCTCGACGTACGCGTACCGCACGTCGGACGCCTCGATGTCCTCGCCCGCGGGCACGGCGCCGGTGGGCGCGCGGTCCGGCGGCACGTTGGCGATGCCGACCACCCGGGCGAACGACGTCAGCCCGACCTGCAGCTCGTCGAGCCACGAGACCAGGCGGTCGACGGGGTCGACGATCTGCACCATGTACAGGACGACGGCGGTGACCTGGCCGACGGTGGCGTGCCCGGCCGACGCCAGCCAGGCGCCCCACGCCAGCGTGGCCACGACCGGCAGCACGTAGGCCATCTCGGCGGACGGGAACCAGACGCTGCGCAGGTAGAGCGTGCGCTTCTCGGCCGCGAACGCCTCGCGCAGGTCGTCGTCGCCGCGGGTGACGCGGACGTCGCCGAGGCCGAGCGCCTCGATGGTGCGGGCGCCGTCGACGGTCTCGGTGATGGTGCCGTTGATGGTGGCGTACGCCGCGCGCTCCCACAGGTACCCGGCCCGTGCGCGGTTGAGGTACCAGCGGGTGCTGACGATCAGCAGCGGCGCGCCGACGATGGCGCCCAGCGCCACCAGCGGACCGGCGAAGACGGCGGCCGTCAGCGTGAGCACCGTGGTGACCACCGCGACGAGGATCTCGGGCACCGCGAACCGCACGGTGCGCGACAGCGCGTCGATGTCGCCGGTGGTGCGCGCGACGAGGTCGCCGGTGCCGGCCCGCTCGACGGTGGACAGCGGCAGGCTCAGCACGCGGGTGATGAAGGTGTCGCGCAGTTCGGCGAAGACCCGCTCGCCGAGCACCAGCGACCGTTTGATCGCCACCCGGGTCAGCAGCGCCTGCACGACGATGCAGCCGGCCAGCACCGCGGCCAGCACGTCGACCCGGGTCTCGGTGCCGTCGCCGGTGACGGTGTCGACCATGCGGCCGAGCAGGAACGGGCCGGCCAGCCCGGCGGCGGCCGCCAGGACGTGGACGGTCAGCGCGATGATCAGCGTGCCGCGGTGCCGGCGGAACAGCCGGCCGGCCTCGTGGCGGACCTCGGCCGGCGTGGCGACCGGCAGCGCGCCCGCGGGCGTCGGGTCGGCCGACGGTGTCGTCGTGCTCATTCGGGGTCCTCCTCTCGGGTGACGGTGCGGCGGTAGGCGGGAGTGGTGCTCATCAGCTCGTCGTGGCTGCCGGTGGCGACCAGCCGGCCGTCGTCGAACCAGACGACGGTGTCGGCCTTGGCCAGCATGAGCGGGCTGGCGGTGACGACGACGGTGGTGCGCCCGGCGCGGGCGTCGCGCAGCCGGCCGGCGATGGCCGCCTCGGTGTGCGCGTCGACGGCGCTGGTGGGCTCGACCAGCACCAGCACCTCGGGCTCGCGCACCAGCACGCGGGCCAGCGCGACCCGCTGCCGCTGCCCGCCGGACAGCGACCGGCCGCGTTCCTCGACGGTGGCGTCGAGGCCCTCGCGCAGCGTCTCGAGCACGTCGCCGGCCGACGCGGTCTCCATGGCGGTGGTCAGCTGGGCGTCGTCGTGGCGTCCGTAGGGGTCGAGCCCGCCCCGCAGCGAGCCGGTGAACAGCGTCGGCTCGGGGTCGCTCACCACGATGCGGCGGCGGACCTCGTCGATGCTCAGCTGGTCGAGCGGCACGTCGCCGAGCCGCACGCCGTTGCCGGGCACCAGCCGGCCGAGCCGGTCGGCCAGCGCGGCGGTGAACCCGGGCTCGTCGGCGACCAGCATGGTCAGCGAGCCCGGCTCGACCCGCAGCCCGGTGGCGTCGTCGACCAGCACGCCCTCGGGCGTCGCCGGCGCCTCGGCGGTGGCGACGTCGGGCACCTCGCGCGCGACCGCCAGCACCGCCAGCACCCGCCGCGCGGCGACCACGGCGCGGGTGGCCGCGAACGCCATCTCACCGGCCGTGCGGACCGGCATGAGCAGGAAGAACGCGTAGCCGTACAGCGCCACCAGCGCGCCCGGCTCGATGTCGCCGCGCAGCACCAGCCGCGCCCCGACCCACGTCAGCAGCACCAGGAAGATGCCCGGCAGCAGCACGAGGACGGCGTCGAGGATGGCCTGGGTGCCGGCCAGCCGCACGCCGGCCGCACGGACGGTCTCGGACCGCTCGGCATAGCGGCGGATGAACACCTTCTCGCCGCCGATGCCGCGCAGCACCCGCAGGCCGCCGACGGTGTCGGCGCCGAGGGCGGTGAGGTCGCCGAGCGCCTCGCGCTGGCGTCGCTGCCGCTCCTGCAGCGGGCGGATGAGCGGGCCCATGGCGACGACCAGCAGCGGCACCCCGATGAGCACCATGAGGCCGATGGGCACGGACGTGTTCAGCACGATGATCGCGACCACGACGTAGGACACGATGGCGCCGACGAAGCGCGGCACCACCTCCATCATGTGGCCGATGTGCATGGAGTCGCTGGACACCGTGGCCACGACCTCGCCGGTGGGCATCGACTTCGGCACCGCCGGCCCCGAGCGCGCGGTGTGCCGCGAGACCAGCTGGATGACCCGGAACGCCGCGTACAACCAGTTGGCCACCGACGCGCGGTGGCGCATGACGCCGGCCAGCGCCTGCAGCAGGCCCAGCCCGCCGACGAACATCGCCCAGCGGGCCGTGCTGCCGGAGTCGTCGGCGATGATGCCGTCGATGCCGTGGCCGATGCCCCAGGGGATCAGCGCCTGCGACACCATCCAGACGATGCCGAAGAAGCCGCCGACGAGGAGCGTGCGCCACTGTGCCCGCGCCAGCCAGGCCAGGAAGCTGAAACGGGAACGGGTGTCCGGAATGCCGGGGTCGGCGTAGGGAAGATCGCGCACGACATACCACGGTACGGATGACGACGGCCGTGACGCACCTGGTTTTTCGCCAGCTGGGACGGTTCCCGGCGCTGGTCAGCGCCCGAACGCCGGCCGGGCCACGAGCCGCTCGGTGACGCTCGCCACGTTGCCGGCCCGGTCGGCCGCCCTGACCTCGACGAGGTGCCGCCCGGGTCGCAGCCGCACCGGCTCGGTGTACGTGCTCCACGGCCCGCCGTCGAGCCGGTAGGCGACCTCGTGCACGCCGAGACCGGCGCCGTCGTCGGCGGTCAGGTCCAGGTACGGCCGCCAGTCGCCGTCCACGTGCCCGACGCCGGCCTCGACGGCGGGCGGCGTGGCGTCGGCCGCCGTCGGCGTCCAGCGGAACAGCTCCGGCCCCGACGCCATCGCGAGGTCGCCGTCGTCGAGCACCGTGAAGGACGAGTACGCGAACGCCCCGAGGTCCTCGGCGGCGCCGGTCGCGCCGTACACCCGGTACAGCCGGGCGCCGGCGGACACGTACACCGCGTCGGCGCCGGGCACCGCCTCGACGATGCCGGCCTGGTGCGGCCACGTCTTGCGCCCCGGCGGCAGCGGGTCGCCGAGCTGGACGGTGCGCAGGGTCGCGCCGGTGGCCGGGTCCAGCTCCAGCAGGGCCGAGCCGGCCAGCGTCCACAGCCGCCCGGCCGCGTCGACCGTCGTCGCGACGTAGCTCGGCGCCCCCGCGACCGGCGACACCTGCCAGGCCACGTCCCCGCTGACCGGGTCGAACGCCAGCACCGTCCCCTCCGGCTGCACGGGCTCCGGGCTGCCGGTGCCGCCGTACACCCAGGTGCCCGCGTACACCGTCGCACCGTCCGCCGACGCCGCGAGCGAGGTCAGCGCGCGGTCCGGGGAGAGGTCGTCGAGGAACCGGGTCTCGCCCGTCGCACGATCGGAGACCGCGACCGACCCGCCGAACGTCGAGCCCTTCGGCCCAGTCGCGGCCAGCACCACGTCGTCGAGCGGGAGCAGCGCGAACACCCGGTCCTGCGGGTTCGCGGTGTGCTGCTTGAAGTCCCACAGCTTCACCGGGTTGACCGGCGTCCCGGGCGGGCCGGGCGCGTAGTCGGGGTCGTTGAACGCCGCGTCCGGGTCGTAGCGGTAGCCGCGCGCGTCCGGGTAGGCGCCCACCCACACGGAGTCGCCGTCGTCGTACAAGTACTCGGTCTGCGAGAACCGGTTGAACCGCGACGCGCCGGTCGCGGTGTCGACGTGGGCGAAGCCGCCGAGGAAGCCGCCGGCCCACACGCCGCCGGTGGCCGCCTCGAGCGACACGATCTCGATCGGCTCACCGGGCACCGCCGTCTGGACGACCTCGCCACGGCCGGTCTGCGGGTTGTACCGCCACAGCTCGCCGCGCCAGAAGAAGCCGGTCAGCGTCAGCCCCGGCCAGTCCGGGTCACCGAGGTCGACCCAGCCGGCGCCGCGGTAGTTGTAGACGCGGCCCTCGTAGCGCAGCGAGGTCGGCGTCACGGCGCCGGCGGCCGGGTCCCACGCGGTGAGCGTGTTGGTGCGCATGACGTACAGCTCGCCATCCGGTCCGGGCGCCGGCAGTTCCAGCCCGGCGACGGTGTCCAGCGACGCGCCCCAGGCGCCGGTGGCCGGGTCGTACTCGTACAGCGGGGCGTACTTGATGTCGGTGCCGATGCGCACGTACAGCCGGTCGCCGGCCACGTTGACGTCGAACACCGAGGTGAGGTCGTTGTCCGGGTCGGACGCCGGCGGCAGCGCGATCTCCCGCTGGTCGCCGGTGACGGGGTCGACCTCGACGAGGTGCGCCCGCGTCATGGTGCCGACGTAGAGCCGGCCGCCGTACGAGGCGATGGTGCGGCCCTGCTGGGTGTCGGCGGCTACGGCGCCGTAGTCCTGGTAGTCGCCGGTATCGGGGTCGTACGCGTACAGCCGCGCGCCGGGGTAGGTGACGCCGTAGACGCGGCCGTCCGGTCCCTCGGTGATGTCCCAGGCGAACGTCTGGCCGGGCGCGACCTGGCCGAGGTCCTCGACGTCGCCGGCGCCCCACGGCAGCCGGTACAGGTGCCCGTTGGAGTTCGCGCTGACGTAGACGTCGCCGCCGTCGAGCGTGATGACGCTGTACGACGAGCTGGCGCCCGGCAGCGGCGTGGTCAGCAGGATCTCGCCGGTGCGCGCGTCGGCGGCGGTCAGCCGGGCGGGCTCGCCGTTGGTGACGCCGTAGACGGTCGGCACGCCGTCGGGTGTGGTGGCCACGGCGCCGCCGATCAGGTTGACGTCGCTCAGCGGGGTCCCCAGCGGGACGGGCTCGGCGACGGCGGCGGCGCCGGGCGTCGCGCCCAGTGGGACGGTGACGGCGACGAGAACGGCGGCGAGCAGCGGGCGGCGCATCGAACCTCCGAGTTACGGGCTGGACCGTAATTACGCCTCGCGACCCTACTGGAGGGGGCGGCATCCTGCCAAGGGTCTGCACTACGCTCGGTGGGTGGCCGAGACCTCCCATGACACCGTTCTCGTCGTCGACTTCGGCGCCCAGTACGCCCAGCTGATCGCGCGGCGCGTCCGTGAGGCGCGGGTCTACTCCGAGATCGTCCCGCACACCATGCCGGTGGCGGCGATGCTGGCGAAGAACCCGAAGGCGATCATCCTGTCCGGCGGGCCGTCCAGCGTGTACGCCGAGGGCGCGCCGGCCGTCGATCCCGCGCTCTTCCAGGCCGGGGTCCCCGCGTTCGGCATCTGCTACGGCTTCCAGGCCATGGCACGCGCGCTCGGCGGCACCGTCGCGCACACCGGGCGGTCCGAGTTCGGCCGCACCGACCTCGCCGTGCAGGCCGAGGGCACCCTGCTGCAGGGCGTCGACACCGGCACGAAGGTCTGGATGAGCCACGGCGACTCCGTCACCGCCGCGCCGGCCGGGTTCGCCGTGCTGGCAGGCACGCCCGACACCCCGGTCGCGGCGTTCGAGGACACCGCGCGCGGGCTGGCCGGCGTGCAGTGGCACCCCGAGGTGCTGCACTCCGAGCACGGCCAGGCCGTGCTGCAGCACTTCCTGTACGAGATCGCCGGCGCCCGGCCCACCTGGACCATGGCGAACATCGTCGACGAGACGGTGACGGCGGTGCGCGCGCAGGTCGGCGCCAAGCGGGTCATCTGCGCGCTGTCCGGCGGCGTCGACTCCGCGGTGGCCGCGGCGCTGGTCCAGAAGGCCGTCGGCGCCCAGCTGACCTGCGTCTACGTCGACCACGGGCTGATGCGCCAGGGCGAGACCGAGCAGGTCGAGCGCGACTACGTCGCCGCCACCGGCGTCGACCTCCACGTGGTCGACGCCGCCGACCGCTTCCTCACCCAGCTCAAGGGCGTCGAGGACCCGGAGGAGAAGCGCAAGATCATCGGCCGCGAGTTCATCCGGGTGTTCGAGACCGCCGCGCGCGACATCGTCGCCGCCGCGGGCGAAGATGGTGTCGAGCCCGTTGAATTTCTTGTCCAGGGCACGCTCTACCCCGACGTCGTCGAGTCCGGCGGCGGCGAGGGCACCGCGAACATCAAGAGCCACCACAACGTCGGCGGGCTGCCCGACGACCTCCAGTTCACCCTCATCGAGCCGCTGCGCACCCTGTTCAAGGACGAGGTCCGCGCCGTCGGCGAAGAGCTGGGGCTGCCGGCCGAGATGGTCTGGCGCCAGCCGTTCCCCGGCCCGGGCCTGGCCATCCGCATCGTCGGCGCCGTCGACTCCGAGCGGCTGGCCATCCTGCGCCGAGCCGACGCCATCGCCCGCGCCGAGCTGACCGCGGCCGGCCTCGACCGCGAGGTCTGGCAGTTCCCGGTGGTGCTGTTGGCCGACGTCCGGTCGGTCGGCGTGCAGGGCGACGGCCGCACCTACGGCCACCCCATCGTGCTGCGCCCGGTGTCCAGCGAGGACGCCATGACGGCGGACTGGTCACGGCTGCCGTACGAGGTCCTCGAGCGCATCTCCACCCGCATCACCAACGAGGTGCGCGAGGTCAACCGCGTCGTGCTCGACGTCACCAGCAAGCCGCCGGGCACCATCGAGTGGGAGTGATCCGCCCGATTGTGCGCGTGCGTTGGGCAGCACGTCATGCCCAGTTCGAATCGGCGTGGTCGGCGGGACACGGTCGGTCCCTAGCCTGACCGCATGTCGGACCCGTTCGGGCTGCAACGGCCCCTCGTCGTCGCGCACCGTGGCGCGTGCGGTTACCGGCCGGAGCACACGCTGGCCGGCTACCAGCTCGCCGTCGACCTCGGCGCCGACTACCTCGCGACCGACCTCCAGCTCACCCGCGACGGCGTCCTGGTCGCCCGGCACGACGCCGAGCTGTCCGCGTCCACCGACGTCGCCGAGCGGCCGGAGTTCGCGCACCGGCGCCGCCGCGGGCTGGTCGACGGCCGCGAGCTGACCGGCTGGTTCGTCGACGACTTCACGCTCGACGAGGTCAGGTCGCTGTACGCGCGCGAGCGGATCCCCGAGCTGCGCCCGGCCAACCAGGCCTACGACGGCCGGCTACGGGTGCCGACGTTCGACGAGATCATCACGCTGGCGGTCGAGGGCGGCCGCCGCCGCGGCCGTCCGGTCGGCCTGTGCCCGGAGCTCAAACACCCCACCTACTACGCCGAGCGGGGGCTGTCGGCGGAGGACGCGCTGATGGCTGCGCTGCTGGGGTTCCGGCTGGAGCGCGCCGGCGTCCCCGTCCTCGTCCAGTGCTACGAGCCGTCGGTGCTGCGGCGGCTGGCCGCGCGCACGTCGGTGCCGCTGGCGCAGCTGGTCGACAGCACGGGCCGGCCGTTCGACTGGGAGCGCGCCGGCGACGGCCGCCGGTTCGTCGACCTGCTCACCCCGACCGGGCTGCGCGAGGTGGCCTCGTACGCGACGGTGCTGGGGGCGCACCGGTCGCTGGTGGTGCCGCGCGACCCGGAGGGGCGGCTGGGCCATCCGGGCCGGCTGGTGTCCGACGCGCACGACCTCGGCATGGCGGTGCACGCCTGGACGTTCCGGAACGAGAACTCGTTCCTGCCGGCCGACCGGCGCCGCGGCCGGGAGGCGGCCGGCCACGGCGACGCGCTGGGGGAGTACCGGGTGTTCTTCGGCGCCGGGGTGGACGGCGTCGTCACCGACCACCCCGACACCGCGGTGCGGGCCATGGATCAGGCCTTCGGATCGCGCTCGCGGCGCAGCTTGCTCAGCGACGCCAGCAGCCCGGCGAGGCCGATCGAGACCAGCAGTACCGGCATGGCGACCTCGAGGCCGGACAAGCCCAGCACGTCGTAGTGCACGAACGGCCACATGGCGCTCACTCCAAGGAAGAGAAGTCCGAAGATCAGGGAGACGACGTCGGTGTCGTGGCGCCTCATCGGGTCACCTCCAGCTCGCCAGCGCCGATCTCGGCGTTGATGACGATGCGGCCGCCGCCGGGGCCGTCGGCGCCGTTGTCGACGAGGTCGGTGATCGTCGGACCGGCGCCGTCGCGCGACTCGTCGAAGACGATGAGGTCGCCGGCGCCGACCTCGGCCCGCTCGACCGTGACGTCGGCGTTCGGCGGCAGGATGATCGTCAGCTCACCGATGCCCTGCGAGACGTCCAGGCGCGTCGTCTGGTCGTCGGTGAGGGTGAGAGCGGACAGGTCGTAGGTGACGGAACCGGCGCCGTGCTCCTGCTTGTCGGCGGGCACCTGGCTCACCGTGGTGTAGCGGTAGGTGGCGTCGCCGACGTCGGTCCAGTTCCACTGCGACAGCCAGGTGGCCGGGATCAGCGCGATCGCCAGCAGGAACCCCAGCACGATCAGGCCGCGCGACCGCCCGTACCAGGTGCCGACCAGCAGGCCCACGGCGACGATGCCCAGCGGCACCGCGACGTACAGCGCCGGCGGGTACACCGCCCAGGTGGCGTCGTTGACGGCGAGCACGCCGACCGACACCAGCGCGAGGCAGAACGTGATCAGGCCGAGCGCCGAGCGCTGCTTGGCCGGCTTCTCAGGCGGGGGCGGCGGCGCGGCGGCGGGCGGCTCGGGCGGCGGACCCCAGTCGGGGCCTTCCGGCCAGCCGCTGGTGGGGCCGGTCGGGCCGGCGGGCGTCGTGACGGGGCCGGGCGTCGTGGCCGCCGAGGTGGTGGCGCTCGCGGTGCCCGCGTCGGCGGCGAGGGTGGGGTCGTAGACGTACGAGCCGAACCCGGCCTCCTGCGGGTAGCCGTCGCCGGCCTGCTCGTCGTCGGCGCGGCGGCGCAACAGCAGGTACACGCCCATGACGGCGAGCAGGAGCAGCACGCCGCCGTCCCACGTGCCGGCGATGATGCCGATGCCGGCGATCAGGCCGACGCCGCCCAGCAGCAGCGCCAGCGGGACGGTGCCCGAGCGGCGGTACTCGCCACGCCCGAGCGCCTGGTCGAGGATCGAGCGCTCCTCGTCCTCGGCCGGGACCACCAGCCAGCCGATGGCGTACAGCAGCACGCCGACGCCGCCGAAGATGGCGAGGACGACGGTCGCGACGCGGAGCACGACGGGGTCGATGCCGAGCCGCCGGCCCAGCCCGCCGAGCACGCCGGCGACGACCCGGTCGGACCGGCTGCGGCGCAGCAAGCGGAACTCGTCCGAGACGCTCGGCCCGGCGCCCGTGGCGGGGGAGGCAGGAGGCACATCACTCATGGCATCGATGATGCCGAGAAGACGACCCCGAATGCATCGGGGATGACCCGGAACGGTCCCCGAGCCCGGATCTCCGGGAGGTCCCTCATGGCGGCGCGCGCTCGCGCGTGTGACCATCGATGTCATGAGCACTGTGCCGACGCCACGTGCTGCCGGGCCGGCAGCGCGCGGTTCGGTGCGCCCCGACGAGGCCGGCGACGACCCCGTCGAGGCGCCCGACAACGCCGTCTCCGCGGCCGACGAGGCCGCCGCGGCGCCCGCCGAGCCCGTCGGAGCCGACCCCGAGCCCGAGTCCGAGGCCGCCGCGGCCACCGAGCGCAGGCCGCGCGAGCTGCCGCCCGGCGAGCCGCCGCAGGCCGGGCGCGCGGGCGCGCGCGAGCCCGACGCCGCCGACGACACCGGCGCGCCGCCCAAGTTCGTCCGCCACTCCGACGGCCGCATGGTCGCCGGCGTCGCCGTGGCGCTGGCCGCGCAGTTCAAGGTGCAGCCGCTCGCCGTCAGAGTCGCGTTCAGCCTGCTCAGCGCCGTCTCCGGGTTCGGCATCGTGCTCTACCTCGCGCTGTGGATCTTCACCCCGCTCGACCAGACGGTGCAGCGCGAGGCCGAGGAGGCGAACGCGCCGGCCGGCCTCGCCGCCGCCACCCGCACCGGCAAGCGCCGCCGCCGCACGCTCGTCCAGCGCACCGGCGACCTCGGCCAGCTGGCGGCGTTGGTCGTCCTCGGCGCCGGGGTGTGGCTGCTGGTCCAGCAGACCCCGCTCGGCGTCAGCCCGGCCGTCTTCTTCCCGCTGCTGCTGGCCGCCGCCGGCCTGACGCTGGTGTGGCGGGCCGCCGACGAGCAGGAGCGCAGCCGGCTGTCGGCCATCTCGCCGCGGCTGCCGTGGCTGGCCGCGCTGACCGGCAAGGGCGGCTGGATCGCCGGCATGCGGGTCGTGGCCGGCGCCGGTGTCGTCGTGGCCGGCGTCGTCGTGTTCCTCGTCGGGCAGGGCCAGTTCGACGCCACCATGGACGCCCTCGGCGGCGTGCTGGTCATCCTGGTCGGCATCGGGCTCATCGCCGGGCCGTGGCTGTGGAAGCTGTGGCGCAACCTCGAGAGCGAGCGGCGCGCCCGCATCGTGTCGCAGGAACGCGCCGACATGGCATCCCACCTGCACGACTCCGTGCTGCAGACGCTCGCGCTGATCCAGAAGCAGGCCAACGACCCCCGCGCCGTCGTCCGGCTGGCCCGCAGCCAGGAGCGCGACCTCCGCGGCTGGCTCTACAGCGACCTCGTCGACGACGGCTCCTCCCTGGCGGCCGCGCTGACGAAGATGGCCGCCGAGGTCGAGGACGCGTTCGGCACGCCGGTCGAGGTGGTCACCGTCGGCGACGCCGAGATCGACGACCCCGCGCGGGCCATCCTCAAGGCCGCCCGCGAGGCCACCGTCAACGCCGCCAAGCACTCCGGCGCCGACAAGATCGACATCTTCGTCGAGGCCGGCGACGACGGCGTCGAGGTGTTCGTCCGCGACCGCGGCGCCGGGTTCGACCCCGACTCCGTGCCCGAGGACCGGCTGGGTGTGCGACGCTCGGTCATCGGGCGCATGGAGCGGCACGGCGGTGAGGCCACCATCCGGTCCGCGCCCGGTGAAGGCACCGAAGTCCGACTGTCGACCAGGAGAAGCTCGTGAGCGAGACCAAGCCAGACGAGACCAGGCCCGCCGACGCCGGCCCGGTGACGGTCGTCCTCGTCGACGACCACGCCATGTTCCGCACGGGCGTCCGCGCCGAGCTGGCCCAGGCGCCGACCGTCGACGTCGTGGGCGAGGCGGCCGACACCGCCGAGGCCGTCGCCGTCGTGCTGCGCACCAAGCCCGAGGTCGTGCTGCTCGACGTCCACCTGCCCGGGGGCGGTGGCGGCGAGGTCATCCGCCAGGTGCACCCCAAGGAGCCCGGCGTGCGGTTCCTGGCGCTGTCGGTGTCCGACGCCGCCGAGGACGTCATCGGCACCATCCGGGCCGGCGCGCGCGGCTACGTCACCAAGTCCATCACCGGCGACGACCTCGTGTCCGCCATCGGCCGCGTGGCCGACGGCGACGCCGTCTTCTCGCCTCGGCTGGCCGGGTTCGTGCTCGACGCCTTCGCCGGCACCGAGGCGCCGTCCGTCGACGACGACCTCGACCGCCTCACCCAGCGCGAGCGCGAGGTGCTGCGGCTGATCGCCCGCGGCTACGCGTACAAGGAGATCGCCAAAGAGCTGTTCATCTCGGTCAAGACGGTCGAGACGCACGTGTCCGCCGTCCTGCGCAAGCTGCAGCTGTCGAACCGGTACGAGCTGACCCGGTGGGCCACGGACCGGCGGCTCGTCTGACCCGGTGGTCCTG
The DNA here is from genome assembly GCF_900106035.1 of Jiangella alba. Lineage (GTDB taxonomy): Bacteria > Actinomycetota > Actinomycetes > Jiangellales > Jiangellaceae > Jiangella > Jiangella alba. Next base: position 21,565 of record NZ_FNUC01000004.1, on the reverse strand, counting down.
AAGTACGACACGGCGTAGTAGGCTGCTCCCGCGTTGTCCGCGGGAAGGGTGATCATGGAGTTCGTCTACGACCTCGTGCTCGTGCTGCACTTCTTCGGCCTGGCCAGCCTGCTCGGCGGCATCATGGTGCAGCTGAGCGCGCGCGGCGGCCGGGTCGTCAACATGGCCATGCTGCACGGCGCGCTGACGCAGCTCGTCACCGGTGTCGCGATGGTCGGCATGGCGTCCGCCATCGACTCCCTCGACAAGGACGTCGACAACGCGAAGATCGGCGTGAAACTGGTCATCGTGCTGATCATCACCGCCTTGTGCTTCGCCCAGCGCAAACGCACCGCCATTGCCGACGGGCTGTTCTTCGCCCTGTTCGGGCTGACTGCCGCGAATGTCGTGATCGCCGTCTTCTGGAGCTGATACCGGCATCCGTTAGGGTGGCGAGGCAGCCGAGTCGAACTGGAGGTCCGCGCGTGACGCCGATCCGCCGCCTGGCCGCCGCCGCCATCCTGACGAGTGTGCTGGTCACGGGCGCTTCCTCGACGGCCTCCGCCGCCGAGCACGACGCCGCCTGCCAGGGCCTCGAACTGTGCCTGCACTACAACTCCGGGCAGGCCGGCGCGCTGCACGACTTCCGCTACCGGGTCAGCGACTTCGCGCCCTATCGCTTCCTCGGATCCGGCGCCGGCGCCGGCCGGCCGGTGAAGAACAACGCCGCGTCGGCCACGAATCGCGACGGCTATTTCACCGCGCGCGTCTACTTCAATTCTGGTTATGCTGGCCCGGCTGACGACGTGCCGCCGCTGTCCGCCCGGAATCTCGGCGACACCTACAACGACAACGCATCCTTCAACTGGTGCCACCAGCAGCCCCTGGTGTGCGGCTGACCGGTGGCCTGGGAAAGGCCGTGGCATGACCGCACGTGTGCTCGTCCGTACCGCCGTCCTCCTCGCGCTCCCGGTCGCCGGGTGCGCGGCCGCGCCCGCCGACGTCGCCGTCCAGTCGTCCGGCGGGGTCGCCGTGGCGGGTTCGTTGCCGGCCGCAGGTTCGGCGCCGGCGGCCGGGCCGTCGCTGACGCTGCCGCTCGACGCGTACGCGCTCACCACCGAGGAGGGGCGCGAGCTCGGGTCGGCGGCGGAGGCGCGGGTGCGTGAGTGCGCCTCGGCGCTGGGCCTCGACGACGCGGCCGTCGAGCCGCTGCCGTTCGGCTCCGCCGCTGACGGTCCCGACCGGCACGATCGCCGCTACGCCGTCGCCGACCCCGAGATCGCCGCCGAGCACGGCTACCACCCGCCGCCCACCACCGACGTGCGGCGCGCGTTCTACGAGGCGCACACCGACGCCGAGCTCGAGGTCCTCGTCGGCGTCACGGCCGACGGCGCCGCCACCACCCGCGACGACGTCCCCGAGGGCGGCTGCCTCGGCGCGGCCGCCCAGGCGGCGTCCGTCGCGTCCGAGTCGTCGCTGCGGGCGGGCCAGGACCTCGTCTCCGCCGTCCAGGCCGACGCCTGGCACGCCGCCCTGGCCGACCCGCGCGTGCTCGACGCGTTCGCCGCCTGGTCCGCGTGCATGGCCGGCGCCGGGTACCACTACGCCGCGCCCATGGACGCCAACGACGACCCCCGCTGGTGGACCTCCGAGTCGGCCGGCCCCGACGAGCTCGCCACCGCCGCCGCCGACGTCGCCTGCAAGTCCTCGACCGGCCTCATCCCCGTCTGGTCCGCCGTCGAGGCCGAGCACCAGGCCGCGTTGATCGCCGGCCACCAGTCCGCCCTCGACGACTACCGCGCCCTGCTCGATGCTCAGGTGTCGGCCGCGTCCACGGCCAGGTGATCAGCGCCCACACGGCGACGACGAGTGCCGTCTCGACCACCACGTACCAGGGCCAAGGGCCGAACAGGTCGAGCAGCGACGCGGAGTCGGGCTTCTCGTTGAGGAAGCCGTAGTTCGTGCCGGCCGCCGCGTTGAACGCGAACACCGTGACCGCCCACGCCGCCGTCGCCGTCACCGCGACCCGGTAGGAGTCCCAGCCGGGCCGGATGCCCAGCCCCCACGTGAGGAACACCGACGCGACGACGGTCAGGCCGTGCATCGACCAGTAGAGGACGAACGCGGGGTCGGGGAACTGCGCGTCGCCGCCAGCCACGCCAGGTCGCACAGCTGGATCGGCAGCGACAGGCCCACGCCGAAGCGGCCGGGCAGGTTGAAGTACACCTGCAGCGGGAGCGTCAGAGCCAGGAAGACAACCGCGAAGCCGGCGCTGAGACGCTCTGCCGCGCGGGTGCCGCGGGCCGCACGTCCCCGCCGCACCAACCACCAGGCCAGAGCGGCCCATACCACCAGTACGGTCACGTGGGAGGGGCCGTACGGCGTGAAGGTGTCGCCCATCGAAACCGCTCCCGTAGGGATCGTTCCCGCCCGGGCGCGAGACATGCGTCCGAGCCGTGACCGTCGCGCGTTCGTAAGCGTGTTCGGGCGGAGTCTGTCGGCGGTCGGGCATAGGCTGGGGGCGCCAGCCAAGCGAGTGAGAAGGCGAGTGTGACCCGCCGGCGATGAGTGCCCTGTTCGACGACCTCACCCTGACCGCGGCGGCCGAGCCCAAGAAGCCGGCGAAGCGGCGCTCGCGCGACCCCGAAGCGCTGCTCGACGGGCTCAACGGGCCGCAGCGAGACGCCGTGACCCATCAGGGGTCGCCGCTGCTCATCGTGGCCGGTGCGGGGTCGGGGAAGACGCGGGTGCTCACGCGGCGCATCGCGTACCTGCTGGGCGAGCGCAACGCGCACCCGGGCTCCATCCTCGCCATCACGTTCACCAACAAGGCCGCCGGCGAGATGAAAGAGCGCGTCGCCGACCTCGTCGGGAAGCGCTCCGACATCATGTGGGTGTCCACGTTCCACTCGGCGTGCGTGCGCATCCTGCGCCGCGAGGCCAAGCACTTCGGCTACACGTCGTCGTTCTCCATCTACGACCAAGCCGACTCCCACCGCCTCATGGCCATGGTGTGCCGCGAGCTCGACCTCGACCCCCGCCGCTACCAGCCGCGGCAGTTCAGCTACGCCGTCAGCAACTTCAAGAACGAGCTGGTCGACTACGAGACCGCGCTGGCCCGGGCCGAGTCGCACCACGAGAAGATGATCGCCGAGGCGTACGAGCTGTACCAACGCCGGCTCACCGAGGCCAACGCGTTCGACTTCGACGACCTCATCATGACGACGGTGCACCTGCTGCAGGCGTTCCCCGACGTCGCCGAGAACTACCGGCGGCGGTTCCGGCACATCCTGGTCGACGAGTACCAGGACACCAACCACGCCCAGTACGTGCTGGTGCGCGAGCTGGTCGGCACCGGCGTCATCTCCGGCGAGGACGCGCCCGCCGTGCCGCCGGCCGAGCTGTGCGTGGTGGGCGACGCCGACCAGTCCATCTACGCGTTCCGCGGCGCCACCATCCGCAACATCCTGCAGTTCGAGGAGGACTACCCCGACACCCGGGTCATCCTGCTCGAACAGAACTACCGGTCCACGCAGACCATCCTGTCCGCCGCCAACGCCGTCATCGCCCGCAACTCCGGCCGCAAGCCGAAGCGGCTGTGGAGCGACAGCGGCGACGGCGCCAAGATCGTCGGCTACGTGGCCGACGACGAGCACGCCGAGGCGCAGTTCGTCGCCGACGAGATCGACCGCCTCACCGACGACGGCGAGGCCCGCACCGGCGACGTCGCCGTGTTCTACCGCACCAACGCGCAGTCGCGGGTGCTGGAAGAGATCTTCGTCCGGGTCGGCCTGCCCTACCGCGTCGTCGGCGGCACCCGGTTCTACGAGCGGCGCGAGATCCGCGACGCGCTGGCCTACCTGCGGTTCCTGGCCAACCCGGAAGACTCCGTGTCGCTGCGGCGCATCATCAACGTCCCCAAGCGCGGCATCGGCGACCGCGCCGAGGCCATGGTCGAGGCGCTGGCCCAGCGCGAGCGCAGCACGTTCTTCCAGGCGCTGCGCCACGCCGCCGACGCGCCTGGCATCGCCACCCGGTCGGTCAACTCCATCGAGGGGTTCGTCCAGCTCACCGACGAACTGCGGCAGCTGGTCTCCGACGGCGTCGGCCCGGCCGCCGTGCTCGAGGCCACGCTCGACCGCACCGGCTACGTCGCCGAGCTGTCCGAGTCCGACGACCCGCAGGACGAGACCCGCCTCGACAACCTGCGCGAGCTCGTCGCCGTCGCCGGCGAGTACGAGGCGAGCGAAGACTCCGACGGCTCGCTGCCCGGGTTCCTCGAGCAGGTCAGCCTGGTCGCCGACGCCGACGAGATCCCCGAGGGCGACGACCACGACGGCATGGTCACGCTCATGACGCTGCACACCGCGAAGGGCCTGGAGTTCCCGGTGGTGTTCCTCACCGGCCTCGAGGACGGCGTCTTCCCGCACCAGCGCTCGCTCGGCGGCAACACGCAGGAGCTCGAGGAAGAGCGCCGGCTCGCCTACGTCGGCATCACCCGGGCGCGCGAGCGGCTGTACCTGTCGCGGGCGTTGCTGCGCAGCGCGTGGGGGTCGCCGGCGCACAACCCGGCGTCGCGGTTCCTCCCCGAGATCCCCGACGAGCTGATCGACTGGCGCCGCACCGAGGCCGACCAGGTCAAGTGGACCACCCCGCCGCCGCCCCGCCGTCAGGCGGTCAGCGGACGGTCCGCGGGCGGTGCCGGCAACCGCCCGGTCATCGCGCTGTCGGCCGGCGACCGCGTCACCCACGACGCGTTCGGCCTGGGCACCGTCGTCGCCACCAACGGCCAGGGCGAGCACGCCCAGGCCACCGTCGACTTCGGCGAGTCCGGGCTGAAGACGCTGCTGCTGCGCTACGCGCCGGTCGAGAAGCTCTGAGCCAGGGCGGTCGCCCGCCGCCGGCCGTTGCGCTGCAGCACGACCGCGGTGACCACGGTGGCGACGGCGAACACCGCCAGCAGGATCCACGCGACCACGGGCGGCACCGGGCTGTCGCTGGTGCAGACCTCGCTGGTGACGGTGCCGTCCGAGTCCATCGAGCCGGAGCACACGGTCGTGCCTACGGCGCCCACCAGCGCGAACAGCCAGAAGATCCCCAGGGCGGGCAGCAGGAACGTGCCCGCCGTCTTCTCGCCCGGCGTCCAGAGCGGCGAGACCCAGAGCAGCACCCAACCGGCGATCAGCGCCACCGGAAGCGCGAAGAAGCCGCCGACCATGGCGAGGACCGGCAGTACCAGCGGCGCCGCGGCCAGCAGGACGACCACGGCGGCCGGTACCCAGTCGCGCTGCGGCAACGGCCGCTTGCCGGAGCCACCGGCGGACCCGGCCCCGGCAGACCCGGCACCGGCGGAGCCGGCCCTGGCGTTCCCGGCCCCGGCGGGGCCGGAGCGGACGCCGTCGTCGCCGGTCGCCTCGGCGGCGATGGCGAGCGGGTCGCCGAGCGCCCGCAGCACCTCGTCGGTGTCGGCGTCGGTGACCTCGGGCCGGTCGGCCAGCGCCGCCTGGATGTGCTCGCGCACGCCCGCGACGAGGTCGTCCCGCTCGCTGGCCGGCAGGCCGCCGAGCGCGCCGGCCAGCTCGTCCAGGTAGCGGTCGATGCGCTGATGCTGGGTGGCGGTCAGCATGGGTTCCTCCATGGCGCTCACCCTCGCCCGTTGGCGAGGACGCGGTCGACGGCGTCGCGGAACGGCCGCCAGGTCTGTTCGAACGTGTCCAGCGCGGCCCGCCCGTCGGGCGTGAGCCGGTAGTAGCGGCGCGGCGGCCCCGACTCCGACTCCTGCCACGACGACGCGACCAGCCCGCCCTTGCGCAGCCGCGACAGTAGCGGGTACAGCGTGCCCTCGCCGGCCATCAGCACGCCGTCGGTCAGCTCGCGGGCGATGTCCAGCCCGTACCGCTCGCCGTCGCGGACGAGGGCGAGGATGCAGTACTCCAGCGCGCCGCGCCGGAGGTTGGTCATGATCTGACCCTCGCCAGGTACCATGCGAGACAAGATAGCAGGCGTGGCGCGGTTGTCCAGGCCGCCGACCCGGCGGCCTGGACAACGTGACGCGGGCTCGTGGTCAGTGGTGGTCGGCTGCTGCGTGCCGAGGCAGCAGCGAGGTGGACGCGGCGGCCAGGGCGAGGATCGCGGCGATGACGATGAGGCTGGTGGTCGCAGCGGTGTTGTCCCCGGACTCGGCCACCAGGGTGAGGAACAGGGTGGAGACGAGGGCCGCACCGGTGGCGTTGGCGATCTGCTGCAGGGCATTGAGGGTGCCCGAGGCGCTGCCGGCTTGCTGCTCGGTCACGTCACCGAGGGCGGTGCTGAACAGCGAGCCGAAACAGCACCCCATCCCGAGACCCGTGACCAGCAGCGGAACGGCCAGCACTGCTGGAACATCAGGTGCCAGCAGGATCAGGGCGAGCAGGCCGATCACGCCGACGAGGGTGATCGCGGTACCGGCCAGGACGAGCCTGCGGCCCAGGCGCTGGATGTGGTCGCGCACCTGGAACGAGGTGACGATGATGCCCACCGACAGCGGGGCCATGATCGCCGCGGCGTGGAACGGAGTGAGTCCGGCTCCCTGTTGCAGGTGCAGCGAGACCACGTACAACAGCCCCGCCACCGCGGCGAAGTAGATGGTGCCGACGGTGATCCCGGCGACGAAGCTGCGGACGCGGAACAGGCTGGGTGCGAGGAGCGGCCGGGCGGTGCTGCGTTGCAGCGCTGCGAAGCAGCCGATCAGCACGACCCCGGCGACGAGAGCGGTGAGAGGGACGAGGCCCCAGCCGGACTCGCCGCCGACGATGAGTCCGCCCATGACCCCGAGCAGGCCGAGCATGACGATGGCCGAGGCGAGTGGGTCGATGCGCACCGCGGGGTCGGGGGTGTCGCGGGGCAGGACGCGTGGTCCGGCGATGAGCAGGACGGTGCCGATCAGTCCGTTGACGAGGAAGACGAATCGCCATCCGGTGCCGAGGACGTCGGCCTGGATCAGCAGGCCGGCGAGCACGGGCCCGCCGATCGAGCCGACCGCCAGGAGGGGTCCGAACAGGCCGAAGACCCGGCCGAGTTGATCACGGGGGAAGGTCCTCAACAGGATGCTGAATCCCTGCGGGATCAGCAGGGCACCGAACGCGCCCTGGATCAGGCGGAAGCAGACCAGGGCGGCGGGAGTCCAGGCGATGCCGCACAGCAGCGACGCCGCGGTGAAGCCGACGAGCCCGATGAGGAACGTCCGGCGTTGTCCGAACCGGTCCCCGAGGCGGCCGCCGACCACGAGAAACGACCCGAGAGCGAGCGCGTAGCTCAGGCCCAGCCACGGGACCAGGGCATCCGATCCCGCGAGGTCGCGAACGATCACCGGAGCCGCGATCGTGGTGACCGTCGCGTCGATCATGTCGAGCAGATCCGCCGCGAGAACCACGGCGAAGACCCACCAGCGAAGCCGATCGGAGCGACGAACACCCGGGCCGACGGATGTGGCGGAAGTGTTTTCAGGCATGGCACAGCACGCTTTCCGAAGAAAGGAAGACCGCCACTCGGCGGCCGTGCTGGCCGGAAGTCCCGGCACGCTCGCGAACGAGGCGCTGCACCTTACGGCGGGCAGGCTAACACAAGCGCCGGCCGGCGATCAGGTGACGAAGCGCAGGGTCAGACGCGGCGGAAGAGGAGGGCGCGCTTGACTTCCTGGATGGCCTTCGTCACCTCGATGCCGCGCGGGCAGGCGTCCGTGCAGTTGAACGTCGTGCGGCAGCGCCAGACGCCGTCGCGGTCGTTGAGGATCTCGAGACGCTCTTCGGCGCCCTCGTCGCGCGAGTCGAAGATGAAGCGGTGGGCGCCGACGATGGCCTGCGGGCCGAAGTACTGGCCGTCGGACCAGTAGACGGGGCAGGAGGTGGTGCAGGCGGCGCACATGATGCACTTCGTGGTGTCGTCGTAGCGGGCGCGGTCCTCGGGGGACTGACGGCGCTCGCGGGACGGGTCGTTCCCGGACGTGACGAGGAACGGCATGATCGACTTGTACGCCTCGAAGAACGGGTCCATGTCGACGACGAGGTCCTTGAGCACGGCGAGGCCCTTGATCGGCTCGACCGTGATCGGCTTGTCGATCGGCAGGTCCTTGAGCAGCGTCTTGCAGGCCAGCCGGTTGCGCCCGTTGATGCGCATCGCGTCGGAGCCGCAGATCCCGTGTGCACACGACCGCCGGAACGTCAGCGAGCCGTCGATCTCCCACTTGATCTTGTGCAGCGCGTCGAGCACCCGGTCGGTGCCGTGCATGGTGACGGTGTGCTCCTCCCAGCGCGGCTCGGTGTCGTTCTCCGGGTTGAACCGGCGCAGCCGCAGCGTGACCTGGAAGGACGGGACGGCGCCCGCGGCGGGCGCGTCGGCGACAGCAGCAGTCATCAGAACTTGCGCTCCATCGGCTGGTAGCGGGTGACGACGACGGGCTTGAAGTCCAGCCGGACCCCGGCGCCGTCGCCGTCGGACGAGCGGTACGCCATCGTGTGGCGCATGTAGTTGACGTCGTCGCGGTTCTGGTAGTCCTCGCGGAAGTGGCCGCCGCGCGATTCCTTGCGCTCCAGCGCGCCGACGACGATGACCTCGGCGAGGTCGAGCAGGAAGCCCAGCTCGACCGCCTCGAGCAGGTCGGTGTTGAACCGGCGGCCCTTGTCCTGCACGGACACGGTCGCGTAGCGGGCCTTCAGCGCGTGGATGTCGGACAGCGCCTGCTTCAGCGTCGCCTCGGACCGGAACACCTGCGCGTTCGCGTCCATCGTCTCCTGCAGCTCACGACGCAGGACGGCGACGCGCTCGCCGTCGGCGCGGTCGCGGATCCCCTCCAGCAGCGCGACGGTGTCGTCGGACGGGTCGGCCGGCAGCTCGACGAGCGGCGCCTTCGCCGCGAACTCGGCCGCCGCGATGCCGGCCCGCCGCCCGAACACGTTGATGTCGAGCAGCGAGTTGGTGCCCAGCCGGTTCGCGCCGTGCACGCTGACGCAGGCCACCTCGCCGGCCGCGTAGAGGCCGGGCAGGACGTGCGTGTTGTCGGCCAGCACCTCGGCGTCGATCGTCGTCGGCATGCCGCCCATCGCGTAGTGCGCGGTGGGGAAGACCGGGACCGGCTCGGTGTACGGCTCGACGCCCAGGTAGGTGCGGGCGAACTCGGTGATGTCGGGCAGCTTCGCGTCGATGTGCGCCGGCTCGAGGTGGGTGAGGTCGAGCAGGACGTAGTCCTTGTTCGGGCCGGAGCCGCGGCCCTCGCGGACCTCGTTGGCCATGGCCCGGGCGACGACGTCGCGCGGGGCGAGGTCCTTCAGCGTCGGGGCGTAGCGCTCCATGAACCGCTCGCCCTCGCTGTTGCGCAGGATCGCGCCCTCGCCACGGGCCGCCTCGGACAGCAGGATGCCGAGTCCGGCCAGGCCCGTCGGGTGGAACTGGAAGAACTCCATGTCCTCCAGCGGCAGCCCGCGACGGTACGCGATGGCCATGCCGTCGCCGGTCAGCGTGTGCGCGTTGGACGTGGTCTTGTACACCTTGCCGGCGCCGCCGGTCGCGAACACGACCGCCTTCGCGCGGAACACGTGGATCTCGCCGGTGGCCAGCTCGTACGCCACGACGCCGGCGGTGCGGCGGACGCCGTCGACCTCGTTGAACAGCACGTCGAGCACGTAGAACTCGTTGAAGAACTCGACGTCGCGCTTGATGCACTGCTGGTAGAGCGTCTGCAGGATCATGTGGCCGGTGCGGTCGGCGGCGTAGCAGGACCGGCGGACGGCGGCCTCGCCGTGCTTGCGGGTGTGCCCGCCGAAGCGGCGCTGGTCGATCAGGCCGTCGGGCGTCCGGTTGAACGGCAGCCCCATCTTCTCCAGGTCGAGGACGGCGTCGATGGCCTCCTTCGCCATCACCTCGGCGGCGTCCTGGTCGACGAGGAAGTCACCGCCCTTGACGGTGTCGAAGGTGTGCCACTCCCAGTTGTCCTCTTCGACGTTGGCCAGCGCGGCGCACATGCCGCCCTGGGCCGCGCCGGTGTGCGACCGGGTCGGGTAGAGCTTGGTCAGCACGGCGGTGCGGACCCGCTGGCCGGACTCGAGCGCCGCGCGCATCCCGGCGCCGCCGGCGCCGACGATCACCACGTCGTACTGATGGGTCTGCATGACTTGCCTCTCGAAGATGAACTACGGCACCTGGCAGAACGACGGCAGCAGGTCGGCGGCCGCGTCCGGCGGGCACGGGTCGAACGTGAAGATCACCAGCGTCCCGAGCACGATGGTGATCGTCGTCGCCGTGTACAGGGCGACCTTCAGCCACAGCCGCACCTGGTCGCGCTCGGCGTAGTCGTTGATGACGGTGCGCAGCCCGTTGGTGCCGTGCAGCATCGCCAGCCACAGCATCAGCAGGTCCCAGACCTGCCAGAGGGGGTCGGCCCACTTGCCGGCCACGAAGCCGAAGTCGAGCGCGTTGATGCCGTCGCCGGTGATCAGGTTCACGAACAGGTGCGTGAAGATCAGGATCACCAGCAGCACGCCGGACGCGCGCATGAACATCCACGCGTACAGCTCGGTGTTGGTCCGGCCGCGCAGCCGCCGCGGCGAGCGCGGCGAGGGAATCGTCGTCGTCATCGGGTCAGCCCCCGAACACGTGGGAGAGGTGGCGGATCGTGAACGGCACCATGAGCGCCACCCAGAGCACCAGGACGGTGACGGACATCTGTTTCTGGTACCGCGGCCCCTTCGACCAGAAGTCGACGAGGACGATGCGCAGGCCGTTGAACGCGTGGAACACGATGGCGGCCACCAGCCCCACCTCCATGAGCCCGACGATCGGGTTCTTGTAGGTGGCGATCACCTCGTTGTACGCCTCCGGCGACACGCGGACGAGCGCGGTGTCGAGGATGTGCGCGAAGAGGAAGAAGAAGATGCCGATGCCGGTGACCCGGTGGGCCACCCACGACCACATGCCTTCACGGCCGCGATAGAGCGTGCCAGCAGGTGCCTTGGGCACGAACGCTGCCTTCCGATTGCGACGGGGGACTGCCGGGCAGCGTGCCCGGCCGCCGGTCATGGTAGCCCTGCCGCCATGGTCCGGTCCGTGGCCAATCTCACGTCTGGCCTGTTCAGAGGCCTGTTTCGGCCGTGACATCTCTCACTTAGGTCACCCTAAGTCACCGGAGATCCTACGCCGCGGGCGCGGCCAGGCGCTTGCGCGCGACCGCCGTCGCGTAGTGCTCGAGCAGCTGGTCGCAGATCGCCTCCCACGACCGCCCGTACACCGACTCGCGGGCGGCGGCGGCCATCCGGACCCGGCGGACCGGGTCGGCGGCGATCCGGGCCACCGCGGCGCGCAGTTGCTCGCCGTCCCCGGTGTCGACGAGGTGGCCGGACCAGCCGTCGTCGACGAGGTCGGTGGGGCCGCCGGCGTTCGGCGCGACGACGGGGACGCCGGAGGCCAGCGCCTCCTGGACGGCCTGGCAGAACGTCTCGGCCGGTCCCGTGTGCACGAACACGTCCAGGCTGGCGTAGGCGCGCGAGAGCTCCTGGCCGGTGCGGAACCCGAGGAACGCGGCGTCGGGCAGCGCGGCCCGCAGCGACGCCTCGCTCGGCCCGCCGCCGACGATGGCCAGCTTGACGCCGGGCAGCCCGGCCAGCGCCGTCAGCGACGCGACGTGCTTCTCCGGCGCCAGCCGGCCGATGTAGCCGACGATGACCTCGCCGCCCGGCGCCAGCTCACGCCGCAGACCCTCGTCGCGGTGGGCCGGGTGGAAGCGGACGAGGTCGACGCCGCGGCCCCAGCGGGCCAGCCGCGTGAAGCCGTGCGCGTCCAGCTGCCGCAGGCTGGCCGTCGACGGCGCCAGCGTGAGGTCCGCCTGGTCGTGGATGCGCCGCAGCCACGACCAGATCGCGTCGTCGCCGATGGTGCGCCAGAGCCGGTAGCCGCGGGCGAACCCGGCGAGGTCGGTCTGGTAGACGGCGACCGTCGGCAGCCCCAGCCGGGTGGCCGCGTTCATGCCGGCCCGGCCCAGCCAGACCGGCGCCGCCAGGTGCACGACGTCGGGGTCGAAGTCGCGCAGGATCCGGCTGATGCGCCGCCGGGTGGAGACGCCGACGATGCTGTCGTCGTTGCCCGGCAGCGCGAACGACGGCACTCGCAGCACCTGGTGCCCGTCGTAGTCCGACACGCCCTCGCCGGGAGCGATCACGAGCCCGGTGTGGCCGCGTCGCGTGAGATGCTCCACCACGCGGCAGACCGAGTTCGTGACACCGTTGACCTGGGGGAGGAACGACTCCGCGACGATCGCTACCCTCATGTCGGCAACGATGCGGGCACCCGGTGGCGCGACGGGGATGGCCGCGTGAACGGCGGTCGACGCTACGGCGTCGGCTGAGCCGTGACTGACGTTTCGAGACGCAAGATTCTCACTATGAGAGACGCACGGTGACGCTGAGTGATGCCTACCCGCAAGATCGATACTACGAGTGCGCCAGCCGGCTCGCGCTGGCACGGGCGTCTCGGCCGTGACAGGGCGACCTGGGGGTAGCGAGTGACGACCGAGATCGGGACACCGGCACGCGTGCTGCTCGTCGGCAAACGGGTACGCGTCCTCGACGAGCTGGGCCGGGCGTTGCGCGAGGCCGGCATGGTGGTCCGCGAAGAGACCGACGCCGACCGCGTCCGCTATGGCGTCGACGGCGCCACCATCGACATCCTGGCGCTGGGCCGGGCCGTCACCGGCCCCAAGCGCGACCGGATGATCTCGTCGCTGAAGGCGCAGAACCCCACCCTGCGGGTCGTCGACGGCCTCGCGCCGATCCCGTCGATCATCGTGGCGCAGATCCGCGAGGTCGTCACGGCGCCCAACCGCGACACCCGCATCATCGGCGCCGCCGCCTACGAGTCCGGCGACAACAGCATCGTCCTGGTGCTGCGCAAGCCTGCCAACGTGGACGTCACGCTGCACCGGCTGGACCCGCTCTACCGGGTGCACGAGACCGACGTCTACACCGGCCCGCTGGACAAGGGCCGGCAGCGGCTGCCGCTGGGCCGCCGGGTCGGCCGGGGCGAGCGGTTCCTCGTCGTCGAAGCCGACCACGAGACGACGGTGCATCCGCTCGGCTGAGCGTTGTCGCGGGACGCTCGCGTCAACGTGCCCGAAGAGAGGTCCCCGCCGCGGGTGGGTGTGGCCGGCGCGGACCCGGGATCAGAACGCTGGATCAGGACGCTGGATCGGGGGCCGCGTTGCTGTCGGCTGGTCCCGTTCCGGCTGGCCCGCCTACTGCTCCCGGCCGGCGAAGCGGCGGCTGGGGGTGTGGTGTTCGCGGGTGTTGACGTTGACGCCAACTGTTGGCGCCTGTGTCTACCGGCCCGAAGGCAGGTCCCCGCCGCCGCGGGTGGGTGCGACCGGCGCCGAGCCGGGATCAGAACCCGGGATCAGAACGCTGGATCGGGGCCGCGTCGCTGCCGACTGATCCCGTCCCGGCTGGCCCTCAACTGCCCCCGGCCGGCGAAGCGGCGGCTGGGTGCGGTGTTCACGGGTGTTGACGCTGACGCCAACTGTTGGCGCCAACGTCAACGTGCCCGAAGAGAGGTCCCCGCCGCCGCGAACGGGCCGTGTGCACAATGTCACCACCCACGCACCCTGCCGGAGCCCTACCGTGAAGGGATCCAGCCGACGGAGGTGAGGGGCGTGGCCACGCGTACGACGGAGTCCGGGTTGCCCGTCGAGCCCGTGTACGGACCGGAGGCGCTCGGCGACTGGCCGGCGGAGCAGCGGCTGGGCGTGCCGGGCGAGTACCCGTACACCCGCGGCGTCTACCCGACGATGTACACGGGGCGGCCGTGGACCATGCGGCAGTACGCCGGGTTCGGCACCGCCGCCGAGTCGAACCGGCGCTACCACCAGCTGGTCGAGGCCGGCACCGGCGGGCTGTCGGTCGCGTTCGACCTGCCCACGCAGATGGGGTACGACTCCGACGCGGCGGTGGCGGCGGGCGAGGTCGGCAAGGTCGGCGTGGCGATCGACTCGGTCGAGGACATGCGCGTGCTGTTCGACGGCATCCCGCTGGGCGAGGTGTCGACGTCGATGACGATCAACGCGCCGGCGTCGCTGCTGTTGCTGCTGTACCAGCTGGTCGGCGCGGAACAGGGCGTCGCCGGTGAGCGGCTGACCGGGACGGTCCAGAACGACGTGCTCAAGGAGTACATCGCCCGCGGCACCTACATCTACCCGCCGGCCGCGTCGCTGCGGCTGACCAGCGACATCTTCGGCTACTGCCGGCGCGAGCTGCCGCGTTGGAACACCATCTCGATCTCCGGCTACCACATGGCCGAGGCCGGCGCGACGCCCGTGCAGGAGGTGGCGTTCACGCTGGCCAACGCGCGCGAATACGTGCGCGCGGCGCTGTCGGCCGGGCTCGACGTCGATGAGTTCGCGCCGCGGTTGTCGTTCTTCTTCGTGTCGCGGACGACGATTCTCGAGGAGGTCGCGAAGTTCCGCGCCGCCCGGCGCATCTGGGCCCGCGTCATGCGCGACGAGTTCGGAGCGACCAACCCGAAGTCGCAGATGCTGCGGTTCCACACCCAGACGGCGGGCGTGCAGCTCACGGCGCAGCAGCCGGAGGTCAACCTGGTCCGGGTCGCGGTGCAGGCGCTGGCCGCGGTGCTCGGCGGCACGCAGTCGCTGCACACGAACTCCTACGACGAGGCCATCGCGCTGCCGACGGAGAAGGCGGCCCGGCTGGCGCTGCGCACCCAGCAGGTGCTGGCCTACGAGACCGACGTCACCAGCACCGTCGACCCGTTCGCAGGGTCGTACGCCGTCGAGTCGCTCACCGACGAGCTGGAGGCGGCCGCCGTCGAGCTGATGACGCGGGTCGAGGACATGGGCGGTGCCGTCGCGGCCATCGAGCGCGGCTTCCAGAAGGACCAGATCGAGCAGTCCGCGTACGACGTCGCGAAGCAGGTCGACGCCGGCGCGCGGACCGTGGTCGGCGTCAACCGGTACGTCACCAACGACGAGGAGCCGTACGAGCCGCTGCGGGTCGACCCCGCGATCGAGGCGGCGCAGGCCGCGCGGCTGGCCGCGCTGCGCTCGTCCCGCGACGGCGACGTCGTGCGCCGCGAACTCGACGCCCTGCGCGCGGCCGCGGCCGGCAGCGACAACGTGCTGGTCCCGATGCGCGCCGCGCTGGCCGCCCGGGCCACCGTCGGCGAGGTGTGCGACGCGCTGCGCGAGGTGTGGGGGACGTACACGCCGCCGGCCGGAATCTGACCGCTGTCCGGCGCGGAACGTACGATGTGCCGATCAGCACATCGACGGAGGGACGCATGAGCCGACGCGCGCTGGCGGTGGGCGCCGCCGTGGCCGCGTTCCTGCTGCCGGCCGGCTGCTCGGCCGCCGGTGAAGAGCCGACCGGCCTGGGCTCGTCGACCGGCGGCGCCGACGTCACGACGTCCGCGTCCGCCGTCCCGTCCGACCCGCCGACGGTGCCCGGCGACGACCCGTCCGGCCCCGTGACCGAGCCGAGTGCCGCGTTCACGCCGCCCTACCAGCCGCCCGGCGAAGAACGCACCGTCGAGCTGCACTCCGAACTGCCCATCGAGGCGCCCGCCGACGCCACCGACGAGGAGCTCGCGGTGCTGCAGGGCGCCGGCCGGTTCATGGCCAGCTGGGACGCCGTGCTGTTCGGCGCCGGCGACGAACAGTCGGGCCTCCTGCGCACCGCCGTCGACCCCCAACTGGGCCGGCTGCTCAATTACATGGTCGAGTCGATCTCGAAGCAGCGGGTCGTCGTCGGCGAGACGACGCAACTCGTGCTGCGCGACGTCAGTGTCAACGACACCACCGCCGAGGTCGACGTCTGCACCATCATGCGCGACTGGGTGCAGTACATCGGCGGCACGGGCGAGCCGCAGCCCGAGGTCGAGCGTCTGGTGCTGACGATGTCGCTGGTCGAGGGCGCGTGGCTGGCCTCCGACACCGAGCAGGCCGACCCCGCGCCGTGCGAGTGAGACGGCGTCCTGACGGGGTTCGTGCCCGATGGTAAAGTCCAGATCCGCCCGTTGTGACCGAACCACCTGGAGTGCCGAGCCATGAGGGCCGTCGTCAGAAGCCTGTCCACGCTGGTGGCCGGCGCCGCCCTGGTGCTGGCCTCGGCCGGCCTGGCCGGCGCCCGCGACGGCACCGGCGGCGACGACACCGGCGACGGCTACGAGGTGGGCGTCGAGGTCGTCCTGACCGGCGACGGCTCTCCCGGCGACGGTGGCAGCTACACGGTCTCCGTCCCGCCCATCTGCTGGTGGGAGGTGGCGTCGCCGATGCTCATCGACGGCACCATGGTCGACCCCAGCGATCCCACGGCGTTCTACGAGTGGTACCAGGAGGTGCGGCCCTACCTCACCGGCCACGCGGCGGTCGGCCAGCTCGCCTTCCCGGACATCACGGTGTTCGAATGGGCCATCGCCCAGGAGGCGGCCGGCAACGACATCACCTGGTACCACATCTCGTCCGACTCGCCCGACGTCGCCGCCTGCTCGCCGAAGGTGACCGAGGTGTCCGAGGAGAACGGTGGCCAGGCCCCGCAGACGTACGC
This sequence comes from Jiangella alba, assembly GCF_900106035.1. Classification (GTDB taxonomy): domain Bacteria; phylum Actinomycetota; class Actinomycetes; order Jiangellales; family Jiangellaceae; genus Jiangella; species Jiangella alba. Next base: position 5,012 of record NZ_FNUC01000004.1, on the reverse strand, counting down.
GCCGTTCGTCACGGGTGAGGAGCCGGCGCCGGCCGTCGACCCCGAGACGCTGGCCATCGAGGCCCGCGACGTCATGGTCATCGACGAGCCCGAGGTCGACCGCAACCCGAAGCTGGCCGGCACCGCCGACGGCGCCACGTTCGTCAACGTCAACACCTGGTTCTGGGTGGTCGACCCCGAGATGGTCGGCGGCAACGGCGGCACCCGCACCATCCGCGCCGACGTCGTCGGATCCGACGTGTGGGCCGAGGTCACCGCGACGACCGACGGGCTGTCCATCGCGTCGCCGAACGGGTCGCGCCAGTGCGACCCTGAGGTCGCCCAGCAGGCCTGGTCGTCCGGCGCGGCCGACGGCGATGGATGCACCGTCCAGTTCACCCGCGCCTCCGTCGCCTACCCGGGCGGCTACCCCGTCACCGCCGCCACCGAGTGGTCGGCGTGGTGGGAGGGGCAGGAAGAGGACGGCACCGCCGTCGGTGGCGACCTCGACCCGCTGCGCCGCGAATCGACCGTGAACGTCCCGGTCGCCGAGGTGCAGACCGTCGTCAAACGCGCCCGCTGAGGGGACGTTCCGGGCGTTCAGGCTGTGCGGCGGTTCGACAGCGACTTGGTCACGGATACATCTCGGCGGTTCACCCTGCGTTCAAATGGCGAGATAGGCGGTTAGCCTACGCCTTGGATTCGTAGCGATTTCGGCCCCACCGAACACGCGTGGCACGGCCGATCGACCATCTGGGGCCTGGAGGGGCAGATGAACAAGAGGTTTCGGCTCGCCGCCGCGGTGAGCGCCGTCGCGCTCGCGGTCGCGGCCTGTGGTGAGGCTCCGGACGAGAACGGCGACGGCACCGCCACCGGCGACAGCACCGGCGGTAACGCCGACTTCACCGCGTGCATGGTGTCCGACCAGGGTGGCATCAACGACAAGTCGTTCAACGAGACCTCGTACAACGGCCTGGTGCTGGCCCAGGAAGAGGGCATCATCCCGGAGCCGAAGTTCGCGGAGTCGCAGACCGACGCCGACTACGGCCCGAACGTCACCGCGATGGTCCAGGACGACTGCGGCATCATCGTGACGGTCGGCTTCCTGCTGGCCGACGCCACCCGCGAGGCGGCCGAGTCCAACCCCGACGAGCACTTCGCCATCGTCGACTACCAGTACACCGACGAGACCGGCACGCCGACGCCCATCGACAACGTGAAGCCGCTGGTGTTCAACACCCAGGAGGCGGCGTTCCTGGCCGGCTACGCCGCGGCGTCGTACTCCAAGACCGGCATCGTCGGCACCTGGGGCGGCGCGCCCATCCCCACGGTCACCATCTTCATGGACGGCTTCTACGACGGCGTCCAGTACTACAACGAGCAGAAGGGGACCGACGTCCAGGTCCTCGGCTGGGACAAGGCGACGCAGGACGGCCAGTTCGTCGGCGACTTCGCCAACACCGGCCTCGCCCGCCAGATCAGCGACAACCTGATCAGCCAGGGCGCCGACGTCCTGCACCCGGTCGCCGGCCCGCTGGCCGAGAGCGCGGCCATCGCGGCGCAGGCGGCCGGCAACGTCACCGTCGTGTGGGCCGACTCCGACGGCTTCGAGTCCGCGCCCGACTACGGCGACGTCATCCTGACCTCCGTCCTCAAGGGCATGGACCAGGCCGTCCTCGCCGCCACGCAGGAGGCCGCGGACGGCGCGTTCAGCAACGAGCCGTACGTCGGCACGCTGGAGAACGGCGGCGTCGGGCTGGCTCCGTTCCACGACTTCGACGGTGAGGTCACGCAGGAGACGAAGGACGAGCTCGCGCAGATCCAGGAGCAGATCATCTCCGGCGACCTCGTGGTCGAGTCGGACGCGGCGTTCTCCTGACTCTCGGTCACGACCACCCCGGACGGCCCGCCCCGCGGGCCGTTCGGGGTAGCGTCGTGCTCACTTCTTCGCTCGCACCACGAGGAGGGCGGTCCGGCCGTTGAAGCTCGAACTGCGCGGCATCACCAAGCGCTTCGGCAGCCTGGTGGCCAACGATTCCATCGACCTGGTGGTCGAGCCGGGCGAGATCCACTGCCTGCTCGGTGAGAACGGCGCCGGCAAGAGCACGCTGATGAACGTGCTGTACGGCCTGTACCAGCCCGACGACGGCCAGATCGTCGTCAACGACAACAAGGTCGCGTTCTCCGGGCCCGGCGACGCCATGGCGGCCGGCATCGGCATGGTGCACCAGCACTTCATGCTGATCCCGGTGTTCACCGTCGCCGAGAACGTCATGCTCGGCCAGGAGCACGTCGGCTCGGCCGGCCTGCTCGACATGGACGCCGCCCGGCGCGACGTCCGCGAGATCTCCGACCGCTACGGCTTCAACGTCGACCCCGACGCCCTCGTCGAGGACCTTCCGGTCGGCGTCCAGCAGCGGGTCGAGATCATCAAGGCGCTGGTCCGCAAGGCCGATGTGCTGATCCTCGACGAGCCGACCGCGGTGCTGACGCCGCAGGAGACCGACGAGCTGATCGCGATCATGCGCCAGCTCAAGGCCGACGGCACGTCGATCGTGTTCATCACCCACAAGCTGCGCGAGGTCCGCGCCATCGCCGACCGCATCACCGTCATCCGCCGCGGCGCCGTCGTCGGCGAGGCGTCGCCGGACGCGTCGGAGAACGAGCTGGCCTCGATGATGGTCGGCCGCTCCGTCAGCCTCACCGTCGACAAGTCGCCGGCCGAGCCGGGCGACGTCGCGTTCGCCGTCGACGACCTCAGCGTGGTCGACGACCGCGGCACAGCTGTCGTCGACCACGTCTCCTTCGACGTGCGCGGCGGCGAGATCCTCGCCGTCGGCGGCGTCCAGGGCAACGGCCAGACCGAGCTGGTCGAGGCGATCCTCGGCGTGCAGGAGCACGTCACCGGGTCGATCCGCCTCGACGGCAAGGAACTGCTCGGCCGCGGGGTCGGCGACGTCCTCGGCGCCGGCGTCGGGTTCGTGCCAGAGGACCGCACCGTCGACGGCATCGTCTCCAGCTTCACCGTCGCCGAGAACCTCGTCCTCGACCTCTACCGGCGCGCCCCGTTCGCCCGCGGCCTGTCGCTGCGCGGGTCGGAACTGGCGACGAACGCGCGGCAGCGGGTCGAGGAGTTCGACATCCGCACCAGCAGCATCGACACCCCGGCCGGCACGCTGTCCGGCGGCAACCAGCAGAAGGTCGTCGTCGCCCGGGAGCTGTCGCGGCCACTGAAGCTGTTCATCGCCGCCCAGCCGACCCGCGGCCTCGACGTCGGCTCGATCGAGTTCGTCCACAAGCGCATCGTGCGCGAGCGCGACCAGGGCACGCCGGTCATCATCGTCTCCACCGAGCTCGACGAGATCAGCGCGCTGGCCGACCGCATCGCCGTCATGTACCGCGGCCGCATCGTCGGCATCGTGCCCGGCGACACCGGCCGCGACGTGCTCGGCCTGATGATGGCCGGCATCGCGCCCGACGAGGCGCAGGCCGAGGCCGAAGCGAACCCGACGGAGGTCGAACTCGCCGGCGAGACCGGCGACCCGGAGGACGGACAGCCGTGACCGACACCAAGCCACCCGCCGAGGCGCCCGAGCCCGCCGCGCCCGAGGAGGAGCCGCTCCCGCCGCGGCAGGAGACGTTCTTCCAGCGGTTCATGCGCGAGCTGACCGGCGGCAGCATCCTGGTCACCCTCCTGTCGGTGCTGCTGGCGCTGGTCATCGGGGCCGTGCTGATCGCGGCGTCCGACCCGGACGTCCAGGACCGCGCCGACTACTTCTTCTCCCGGCCCGGCGACACCCTCTCGGCCGCGTGGAACGCCATCAGCGACGCCTACAGTGCGCTGTTCACCGGCTCGATCATCGACATCAACGAGTACACGATCGGGCGGGCGCTGCGGCCGCTGGCCGAGACCGCGACCAACGCCGCGCCGCTCATCGCCGCCGGTCTCGGCGTCGCGCTGGCGTTCCGGGCCGGCCTGTTCAACATCGGCGCCGAGGGCCAGATCATCCTGGGCGCCATCCTCGCCGGCTACGTCGGCTTCGGCTGGCACCTGCCGACCGGCCTGCACCTCGTCGTCGGCGTGCTGGCCGGCATCGTGGGCGGCGCGCTGTGGGCCGGCATCGTCGGCGTACTGAAGGCGCGCACCGGGGCGCACGAGGTCATCGTCACGATCATGCTCAACTACGTGGCGCGATTCCTCATCGCCTACCTGCTCACGACGGCCGCGTTCCAGCGGCCCGGCGCGTCCAACCCCGTCAGCCCCATCGTCGACGGGTCCGCGCAGCTGCCCCGGTTCTTCGACGACTCCCGGCTGCACCTCGGGTTCGTGCTGGTCATCCTGGCCGCGTTCGGCGTGTGGTGGCTGCTCGAGCGCAGCACCATGGGCTTCGAGTTCCGCGCAGTCGGGGCCAACCCCAACGCCGCGCGCACCGCCGGCATGTCCGTCAGCCGCACCTACATCTGGGTCATGGTGCTGGCCGGCGGCCTGTCCGGGCTCGCGGGCGTCATGCAGGTGCTGGGCACCGAGCGGTACCTCACGTCCGGCATCTCGGCCGGCATCGGCTTCGACGCCATCACCGTGGCGCTGCTCGGCCGGGCCAGTCCGTGGGGGACAGTGGCCGCGGGCCTGCTGTTCGGCGCGCTGCGCGCCGGCGGCGTGCCCATGCAGGCCAGCACCGGCACGCCCATCGACATCATCGTCGTCATCCAGTCGCTGATCGTGCTGTTCATCGCGGCGCCGCCGCTGGTCCGGGCCATCTTCCGGGTCCCGGTCCGGTCGGCCGGGCAACCCGTCGCCGGGCTGCAGAGGGGGTGGGGCGCGTGAGCGCGCCGACTGTCACGGCACCGTCCGCTCCCACGGTCGCGGACCTCGCCGTCCGGCCGAGCTGGAAGACGCCCATCGCGTTCGGCCTGCTCGCGCTGGTCGCGCTGATCACCTTCGGCATCCTCGGCGAATCCGGCGAGACCAGCACGTTCGGCATCTCCACCAGCTCCGACGCCTGGCAGATCGACCCGCTGGCGCTGTCGTCGCA